>CAXBLU010000009.1:0-226820 GCA_963976815.1 uncultured Pseudomonadales bacterium
GTAAAGCTGTCAGGGGGGAAATTACTAGAAACCCACTCGAATGAGTGAAGACCCACATAAATACAGTTAAAGAAAAGTGACGTCATATTTGATGCTACCAATTACCTGCTCACCTGTTAGTAAAAAGCCACGGGAATAAACGCGGAAACTTAAAGTAGATTCTACAAATGTTTCCGCGGAAACATTTTCCAACACCAGCGTTGCCCACGATGATGACACCCGGCCGGCTCTGCTCCGGTGTACCGGACGCGTTCGTTAAACAAACTTTGGCAAAAAATTCTGGTAGTAGTCTTAAATCTGGCAACGGATGAAAAATTCAGATTTAATTAGCACTTCTTTGCGACGTTAGTTTTCGTCACCCCCTTTAAGGCCCTTCATGATTTCTGGATTTGACTACGGTACCTCTAATTGCGCGATTGGCGTGATTAACTCGGCGACCCAAAAAGCACAGCTATTGCCACTCGAGAATGAGCAATATTTTTTACCCTCAACTTTGTATGCGCTGGGGCGCGAGCTAATTTGCGAGCAGGTTGTAAACAACATTACCAACGAAGCACTCAAGCGTGAGTATATTGAAAGCCGTGGCGCCAACCTATCGGCAGCCAGCCGATTCCGCCGAAAAGAAAACCTCGGCGCAAATGAGCAATGCCTATTTTTTGGTCATGCGGCCTTTAAGGAATACTTTGCGTTGCCGGGAGAAGGCTATTTCGTCAAATCGCCTAAATCATTTTTAGGCGCGAATGGCGTTAGCGCCGAACATATTCGATTTTTTGAAGACCTTGTCACTTCGATGATGGTGCACGTCAAACGGCGTGCCGAGGCACACTCTCAAACCGAGTTGACCAATACGGTCATTGGACGACCGGTGAACTTTCAAGGTCTAAATTCAGAACAGAGCAATACCCAGGCCCTGGCAATTCTTGATGTATCTGCAAAAAGAGCGGGTTTCAAATCAGTTGAGTTTCTATATGAACCAATTGCCGCGGGGCTTGATTTCGAGCGTCAATTGAACGATGACAAAAAGGTACTGATCATAGATATCGGCGGCGGAACCACTGACTGCGCCATGGTCTGCATGGGCCCAAGCCATCTTAAAAAGGCTGTTAAGGGGGATAGAACAGAAGATTTTATTGGCCACAGTGGCGAACGCATCGGAGGCAACGACTTTGACATTCAGCTTGCCGCTAAAGCGCTACTCCCTCTCCTGGGCATGAATTCACTTCTCAGAAACGGTTTACCTATGCCAACTCAGATTTACTGGAACGCCATTTCTACAAACGATGTTGGCGCTCAAACCGAGTTCAACAGCCTGCAATCAAGTCTTTTGGTGGACCGCCTTTTAATCGATACCAAAGCACCTGAACTGTTTAAACGCTTTGTCCAAATGCGTAACCACAAACAAAATCAACATGTCGTTGCCAGCGCCGAGCAAGCCAAGATTCAGCTTTCCAAGGCTACTCAAGTCGACGCAGCGCTAGACTACATAGAACCTGCCCTCTCGAGCACAATTACCTTTGATGAGATGAAAGCCGCCGTTCGCAAGCCTCTAACCCAAATGATTAGCGTCCTGGACGAAACCATTGCTCAAGCTGCGTTAGAACCCGACCTCATCTATATCACTGGCGGCTCGTCAAGGTCTCCCGTGATCAGGCAGACCATCAAAAAACATCTTGGTGATATTGAAGTTGTCGATGGTGATCACTTCGGCAGCGTTGCCAATGGGCTGACGCTTTGGGCTAAGAACATTTTTGCTTAAATGAAACTCACTACCCACAAGGGTTACTAGAGTATGGCGACACTACATCTCATGGTTGGCCTACCATGCTCCGGCAAGACGACATTCGCGAAGCAACTGGAGGTCGAGGGCAAGGCGCTTCGATTAACGCCGGACGAGTGGCAACGGCACCTGTTTGGTCAGGATGCGACTCACCCGGAACATGATAGTCGTCACACTAAAATTGAAGAGTTGCAGTGGCAAGTTGCTGCTGCAGCACTTAGGTTGGGCACGGATGTGATCCTTGATTATGGCCTGTGGGCTCGGGTAGAGCGAGATGACTATCGTGACCGCGCCGCTGCACTTGGAGCAACGACAGTCATTCATTATCTCGAAGTATCAAACGATGAATTGCTCGCAAGGTTGAAGGTGAGAAATGAGAGCGCCGGGGACGACGTGACCTTTATACCCCCCGCTATGCTGAAGAAATGGATCCCCATTTTTCAAGCACCAAGTGCGGAGGAACTCGCTTTAAACAATAAGTGCTTGCCTGAAAGCAGACCCTTTGGTTAGAAATTAGTCTGCTTGTTTGTTTCAGCTAACGGCCGAAAGCAGAAATAAATTTTACGCACCCAACTCCCGTAAAAATCCGCTGGCTCTGTTATCTACCCCGGGAAAGATAGTAATCCGAAATCGGTAACGACCTGATTCGGCGGCGGGTGATATTAAACAGAGCGTTCACAACTGCGGGAGCAACGCCGGGCACGCCTTGTTCACCGAGACCGCCCCACTTTTCGTCACTGGATAAATGGAAGTGGGTTTCCATCACCGGTGTGTCCGCCATTTCCATGACGCGGTAGGTGTCGAAGTTGGTTTCTAACACCTTGCCCTGTTCGATTGTGATCTTGCCGTACATGGCGGCGGATAGGCCAAACACCACGCCGCTTTCGATCTGTGATTTTGCAATATTGGGGTTGATCAAGTTACCGCAGTCTACAACGGTCACAATACGGTGAACCTTTGCAGTACCTTTATCAGTTACCGAAACTTCCGCCACCTGCGCAATAATGGTGCCTGCACTTTCATGGATGGCAAGGCCCTTGGCCAGGCCGCCATTGCGGCGCTTCCAGCCTGACACCTGTTCTAACTTATCTAACACATCCAACATATCTGGCCGATGGGCGAGATACTTGCGTCGAAAACTAAATGGATCCATTTTTGTTGCGGTGGCGAGTTCATCAATAAAACATTCTCTGGCGAAGATGTTTTGTGAATGGCTTACGGAGCGCCACCACCAGGTGGGTACATGGGTGTTTTTGATGGTCGCCGTCAGTTCTCTGGGCGAAAAGTCATAGGGCATATCAATCAGCCCCATTAGGGAACTGTTATCAATACCACCTGGGACGTCACCATCCCGGTCTTGAATAATCGAATGGCTAACAGCATGGTTGGTAAAAGCGACGACGTTCTTGTCCATATCCACGCCGGATTTAAATCGTAGCGCTGCCATGGGTCGATATTGGCCGCTGCGCATATCGTCCTCGCGACTCCAAATCATTTGCACGGGCAAACCAACATCCGTTGCGATAGTCAGCGCTTCTTTGATGTAATCCGTGCTGCTACGTCGGCCGAAACCACCCCCCAGATAGCAGTTGTGCATCTGGATGGATTCCGCGGGCTTGCCTGTGAAGTTAGCGGCAACTTCCACAACCCCTTCTGGATCCTGAACACCCGCCCAGATTTCAACCTTGTCTTTGGTCACGTGGGCTGTGCAATTCATGGGTTCCATACAGGCATGGGCCAGGTAGGGCACCAGATAATCGGATTCCAGTATAGCCTCAGCGGTTTCCAGTGCAGCTTCTGTGCCCTTCCCCGCTTCAACTACCTTGCCCGGCGTTGCCAGGGCAGCCAGGTATTCGTTGCGAAACTTTTCAGAGTAGGTTTTGTTTTCATCACCGATATCCCATTGCACCGGTAACTTCTCAACGGCCTGGGTGGCGTGCCAGAAGGTATCGGCCACAATCGCAACACCATTATCAAGTCGAACCGCTGCGATGACGCCGGGCATTGATCGCACTGCGTTAAATCGATAGCCACGCAACTTTCCACCCAGCACGGGACAATGTTTGACGGCGGCATAGACCATGCCATCAACTCGAACATCCATACCAAAGATCGCAGAACCATCAACTTTGGCGGGGGTGTCCACCCGCGGAGTAGACAGCCCAATCATTGTGAAGTCTCGAGGCTTTTTAATCTCCACACTGGCAACCGAAATGTTTGCTGCTTTAGCGGCAAGTTCACCATAGGCTAGTGAGCGTCTAGAAGGTCTGTGATATACCTTGCCAAAGTCTGCATAACATTCGTCGCTGTTGACCAGCCAGGTTTCAGCAGCGGCCTTGATTAATTTTTCTCGAGCTTCAGCACCCGCCTGCTGTAAATAGGGCCTTGAACGAACGATGCCGTTGCTACCACTGGATTTCATAGACTGGTAAATTTTGCCACGCTGAAAATGCTCCTGAACATCGGCGTATTCAACTTTCACCAGACTCCAATCGACCTCCAGTTCGTCAGCTACAATCATCGGTAGCGCCGTCATCACACCCTGGCCCATTTCTGATTTGGCAACACGAATGGTGATGACGTTATCAGCTCCAATCAGGATCCAGGCGTTGAGTTCGGCAGCGTCAAACTCCGACGTTTGAAAAGGCCTCGCACTAGCGAGTAACGGTAAATGAAAGCCAAGCAGCATACCGCCAGTGGCCGTTGCGATACTCTGGATAAAAAAACGTCGGGATACGGTCATAGACTAACGATTCCGGCTGGTGGCGGCTTTTTTGATCGCCGCTCGAATGCCGGGATAAGTACCACAGCGACAAATATTTGTCATCGCGGTATCAATTTGCTCGTCGCTCGGTGAAGTGGTTCTTTGCAGCAACGCGGCTGCGGCCATAATTTGTCCTGACTGGCAGTAACCGCATTGGGGCACATCACCCTCAATCCAGGCTTTCTGCACTGGATGGTCAGCATTCGAAGACAATCCTTCGATTGTCACAACATCAAACCCTTCCGCCTCAGCAACTGTGGTCATACAGGATTTCACCGCATGGCCATTTAGATGCACGGTGCAGGCGCCACACTGTCCAATACCGCAGCCATACTTGGTGCCGGTCAGATTGAGGTTGTCCCGCAGGGTCCACAGAAGTGGTGTCGCTGGGTCTACATCCAACTCAACAACATTGTCATTTATTTTGAGTTTCAACACGCCTAGCGAATACCCTGCCAGGCCTGGCGTTTCTGATCATCGGGATCTTCAACCAGCACGGAGTCGGTATCAAAGCGCATATTAAGACGACGTTGCTCATCGTATTCATCCCAGCCAGGTTCGCCTCGACAAATAAAATCTATCCAGGTCTGGTGCATCTTGTCTGCAAGATCCTGTGGGATATCACCACGGCCAATAAATGCTTTTACCCCCGCGGCATTCAAGTTATCAAACACAAACGGTATTTCTAAAGCATGGGTAGATTTCAAATTTGGCACCCGTGATTCCCAGGCAAACAAATACATAAAGGTTTTACCGGGTTGTTCAAGTCTCGCTTCCGCCAGTCGAATGGCTGGAATTCGGAAGGTGTGGTCGGTCTGTATTTGAATTGCCAACTCCGTTGCGGTCACATTTGGAAAGCGCTGCTTATAAACTTCGATCAGGGATTCATCTGCGCCGTACCGTGTTATAGCCCGTCGAAGTTTATCCTCATCAAAGCTACCGGTGACAAACATCGTCGACTCATCTTTGTTGGTGCCAATCAGAATATCGACATTTGCGCTAGCGCCCGCCTTAATTGCATCTAATGGAGAGCCTGGATTGACTGAATTTCCTTCCGATGGATAGAACGGCAGGTTTATTCCCAGGGTAGGTATTTCGCCCCTGGCCGCCGCAATCTCAACCTCCGCCTGCACCTTTAGAATATCGTCGACAGGCAACGCCATCAGCTCTTCAAGTGTCGAAATTCCCGCCTTTTCAAAGACACAGTCCGCGACCTTCTCGGTAATCTCCGCAGGAATGGTGTGTTGGCCCGCGCCACTTTGAGGTATGGCTCGCTTAAACCGACCTTCGGAACGGGGAGACGCAAGCAAGGTTGCCACGCTAAACGCACCGGCTGATTCGCCAGCCACGGTAATTTGTTCCGGGTCACCGCCAAAGTTTGCGATGTTATCAATTACCCAATTCAAGGCGGTAATTTGGTCGAGGGTACCGTTCGCTCCGGAGGTTTCAAACTCATCACCAAATCGCTGCAAATTAGTAAAACCCAGCGCCCCCATTCGATAGTTAATACTAACGACCACAATGTCACCATGCTTGGCGAATTGAGCACCGTTGTACCACGGCATTGCGCCCTGGCCAGTTCGGTATGCGCCACCGTGAATCCAGAAAAACACCGGTCGTTTCCGGCCATCTGCAGCGGGCGTGCATACGTTTAGGTAGAGACAATCTTCATCCCATTTTGCGGCCATGGCAGCGCTCATACCTTCTCCAGGTAGCTGCGGTGCCGCCGGAGAGAAGCGAGTAGCCGGACGCACTTCTTCCCAACCCCGGTGAGGTTGAGGTGCCTTGAAGCGCAAATCCCCAACAGGGGCCGCTGCGTAAGGCACACCGGAAAAGAGGACAACATCATCTTTGATACGACCTTGTATGGGGCCAAAGGTCGTGTCGACAATATAGTCCGTTGCTGCTTCTACCGCTTCACTCATGGTGATCCCTTTACGAATTACTTTAGTTAGATTCGTTCAATGATGGTGGCTGTACCCATACCACCGCCGGTGCACATTGCGATAAGTGCCGTTGTCTTATCCTGACGTTCGAGTTCATCGAGTACCGTTTGGATAAGCATCGGTCCTGTTGCGCCGATTGGATGCCCGAGGGCGATTGCCCCGCCACAAACGTTAATTTTATCGTCTGGAACGCCCATATCTTTCTGGAATTTCAGAACAACTGCGGCAAATGCTTCATTGATTTCAAACAGATCAATATCGTCAACCGTCATGCCGGCTTTCTTCAAACAGATTTGAGCTGCCGGGCCAGGTGCCGTCAACATAATCACGGGCTCAGTGCCAGCCGTTGCGGTTTGGCGAATACGGGCGCGGGGTTTAAGGCCGTGGGCTTTGGCATATTCCGGTGAAGACAGCAAAATTGCGCTGGCACCATCTACCACGCCGGAGGAGTTACCCGCGTGGTGAACGTGGATCACCTCTTTAACGTCGGGATACACATCGGTACAAATATCATCGAGGGTTTTGACCTGACCATCGAACAAGGTTTTACCCATTTTCTCAAAGGAGGCGTTCAAACCGGCCATGGTTTCCATGGTGGTTCCGGGGCGTGGATGCTCATCGCGATCTAACGCTAGCTTGCCATCATTGTGGTAAATCGGTACCAGTGATCGATTAAAGCGCCCATCGGCAATCGAGACAGCCGCTCTGTCCTGACTCATCACGCCATATCGATCGACATCCTCGCGACTAAAGCCTTCAATGGTTGCAATCAAATCTGCAGAAATACCCTGGGGAATAAGTGGATACTGTTCAAACAGATGGGGGTTATTGGCGGTAAAGCCGTCGGTGTGGGTCGGAGAGTAACGGGACATGGATTCCACACCACCACCTACAACCAGATCCTGCTGGCCGGACATAATTCCCATAGCCGCAAAGGTGACCGCCTGTTGGCCTGAACCACAGAAGCGATGCAATGTGACACCAGGAGCAGTGATGGGCCAACCCGCGTCCAGCACAGAAAGCCGGGCAATATCGTGGGCATGATCACCACTGCCGGACCCACAACCCGCAATAACATCCTCTACATCTGCAGGATCGAAGTCTGCTTTTTCCTGCAGGCCGTTTAACACCTGGGCCATTACTCGTTGGGGATGAATCTCACTCAGGCTACCTACGCCTGCCTTTCCTCGGCCTCTAGGGGACCGAACACCATCAATAATCCACGCTTCTGTCATTAATCTTCCTTAAGTCTTTTTTTCAATCGCCCGATTGTACTGCGCCGCCTTGCCGCACCACAAACCCATCATTTCATTCTATTTTGGAATTAATGGTATTTATAACTGGGTATATATCAACACATATAGGAATTAATAGAATTCACGCCTTCACTCACTAGAGCCATTAATCACAATTTGTAAGGAGCACAAAATGAAAACTCTACTGAAATTCGAAGCTGATTGGTGCGGACCTTGTCAGCAAATTAAACCGATGGTGAATGCGGTGCTATCCAACGCAAAAGACGTGCAGCTACAAACTGTGAATGTCGACGAAGCGGAAAATAGAGCCCTCGTACAGAAACACGGTGTACGGGCAATTCCAACCCTCGTCCTGTTGGACGATAAAAACGCCATCATCAATACCCACCGCGGCGCCCTTAACCGACAGGAATTTGAGGCTTTTGTCGCCGCGTAATTCCTAAAGCGATTTGCTAACATGCGCCTCTCTACCGGGAGGCGCTCAACATCGATCAAATAATTCTGGACTGGCTCCGAGAGCATCAGGAATATGCCCTGATCATCGTACCTGTGATTGCCTTTCTCGAAGCCTGCGTCGGCGTTGGCATTTTTGTTTCCGGAGTTTTCCTGCTGACCGTGTGTACCATCATGTACACCGAGCAGATCGCAACACTGCCACAGATGCTACCCCTCGCATTTCTCGGCGCCACCGTTGCTGACCATAGCGGCTATTATCTTGGGCTATGGCTCGGTCCACGATTTCATCACACGGCGTTCGCTCAGAAACGCCGCAAATTCCTTGATAAGACCGAGAGTCTCATTCGTCGCTTTGGCAGTTTCGCCATTATTTTCGGCCGTCTCATGACCGCAATACGAAGCCTGGTACCACTGCTGATTGGCGTCAGTGGTATGCCCCGCTGGAAGTACTCCATCATCGATTTAACGGCCTGCGCCATTTGGACCGCGGGGCTAGGTTTGCTAGTGGTTGGAATCGACAACCTGATTGGTTAGCGGTAAGGCCCGGCCATCGAGCCCTTCGGGAACTGGAATTCCGATATGTCTGGCTATGCTCGGCCCAATATCCACGGTGTGAGCTTCGCCAGCAATCTCTCCAGACTCAACTCCCCAGCCATAAAACACCATCGGTACCTCACGATCATATCCATAGACAGAGCCATGGGTCGTACCACCGTCAGGCATGATAATGCAGTCCTGTTTCAACTGAACCAGAACATCACCGCTTCGATCAGGTACTAAAGAGTTCCGTAGCAAGCGGGCAACTTCTGTTTTGCCATGTTCAATTTCTGCCTGGGTCCAGGCTGTTTCAACAATCGGTAAACTCGCCATATGTTGATCTAACCACTGAGTTACTTCCGCGGGGTCCACGCCTAACTCACGGGCTGTGTCTTTATTGATTGTGAAGGATGCGCCACCAAACACGACCAACTTATCGGGCCGGGTAAGGGGAAAGGTCCATTCCTGATAAATATTCCAGTAAAGCGAGATGAGAAAGCGGGTGGCTGAAACTCTGCCCTGTTCTGGGCATTGATTGCTTTTAGTCTCAGTTTGATATTCCGGCAGTTCTGCAACACCATGATCAGCACTGAGCACCACGAGTATTTTGTCTTTACCCAACTTAGCTTCAAGGTCATCCAGAAACTCCCCCAGCCACAAATCAGTTCTATTGAGGGCATCTACTGCTTCAGCGCTTCTAGGACCATAGGTGTGGCCAACTGTGTCCGTTGCAGACAGTGCAATAGACAACAAATCCACTGAGTCTCCCTGACCAAGCTTTTCTGTATCAACAACAACTTTAGCCAGCTCAAGTGTTAACTGATCTACAAAAGGACTTGCATATATCTGCATATAGATATCATCACCCGTGAGAATCGGATGACCAGAAACCCGTGAATAAGTGTCCTTTTCACCCTCGTAATCGTCGACTCGGTATGGACTCACTCCGTGCTCCCAGGTCTGGGGCAAATTCGCGACCCGCCCATTTTTCTCAGGTTGGTCTCCATTAAATGCCGAAACATAATCAGGTAGTTGTTTTGCGTAGTAACCACTGGTGGTGAAGTTTCCGGTCTCATTGTTATACCAAAAGGCACCGTCAGGTTTTTGCCCACCCATTGCGATAGTACTTCGGTCTTTTCCCCCTACCGAGAAAACCCGGCTTGCTGAATCGGCCTGCCTCATCCAATCACCGAGGGCCGTGACTCGAATATTTCTCGGCGAACGGTTTTTGTCACTATCCAAAACTCGAAAGGCGTCGTCATCATCGTCAACACAATAACGGAGCTCGAAGGTCTGCCTATCGACAAAAGAATTACCGGGCACGCCGGCTGTAGAAGGGTTAGCTCCCGTGAGTAATACCGCATGCCCGGGACAAGTTGTGCTGAGACCGTGGTCAAGGACAGACTCAACATAGTTTCGACCCTGTAGAATTTTTCCTATCCCACCGGGGGATTTTGCATCCAGTCGGTCACGACGCATCTGATCAATGGATACAACCACAACCAACGAAGGCTTGTCAGCACCATAGGCAGGCACCATCACCGACAGAGGGAGTAGCAATACCAGTGTAAAACCAATGCCCTTAAGCGCTCTGCCTTTAAAACTCATAAAATCTCCCCTCATCTAGAACCAACTCCTCGCAACACAATCTTCTCAATAATCACCGGTTGAATAGGCACGTTCCGGTGCCCGCCCCTTGGTCTGGTGGGGACTGCTTCAATTGCATTTACCACTGACATTCCCTCCACGACTCTGCCAAACACTGCATAACCAAAGGTCTTACAGCTTTGGGGGCGATGCAGACCGCGCTCTCTCGCCGCCGCAACCTTACGCTCATCCTCCCGGGTACAACTCAAAGGTCCGTGATCCAGGGAGGTATTGTTAGCTGCATTGATAAAAAACTGGCGCTGGGCGCTATCAATTTCATCCATGCGCGCCATTGCAATTGTACCGAGCTTATTCTTCAGGCCGTTATCCGCCTCGTTGACAACCGGCTCTCCCCCTTCAAGTTCCGTCAGATCACTGAAATGACCACCAGATTGAATCATAAAGCCTGGAATCACACGGTGAAAAATCGCACCCTTATAGCCATCCTTTTCGACATAACTCAGGAAGTTTGCGACCGTCAGCGGCGCCAGCATTTGATTGAGTTCGAGCACAATAAGTCCCGAAGACGTATGCATTTCCACTACAGGGTTTTCGGCGTGGGCGACGCTAAAGAAAATCCCCCAGCACAGGAAAACCCCGACTAACTTTTTCATCCTTAACAAAAAGTACTCCTTAAGAATCTTAATCTTTGTATGCTGCAGGAGGAGTAAACCCACCTAACTCGCGGTCCACCAGCCTGGCAAAATCGATGCTGGTGAGGTCGCCCATTTCCCGCGCGACAACTTGCACCCCAATCGGCAAATCTTGGCTGTCGAGCCCTGTCGGCACGACCGTTGAGGGAAGGTAAGACACGCCCGTCAGACCTGCCCAGAATACTTGATCAAAATAATTCACTGGGCTGTTGTTCACCTGGATCATTCGTTCAGAATTTTTTGGGTTGTGATCATGGGGAAAAGCCGAGGTCATGCACATGGGGGTCAACACCACATCATATTGCTTAAAGAATTCGTGCCAGGCCCAGCGCAGGTGAGTACGCTGCTCATTGATCGCATGCCACTCTCGATAATAAAGGGTTGATGCCCGGGTGACCTTTGCCAGTTGGCTTTGGTCCGATTTATCCAGTGCAGCCCGCCGCTTTACGCCCGCATTAAAAACATCTTCCGCAGATCTTGCCGACATCGCCGAGTGCAAAAGATTGGTGTAACAATCATGGGAGGTGGCAACATCAAAATTAGGCCGGTCGTTATAGTCAACATGACCACCCGCCGCTTCTACCAATTGTGCAATCTTGAGCACACGCTCTTTCTGGGATTCATCAACCGGCGCAATGGATGGCTCATCAAGCCAGACACAAACCCGATAGTCCGCCAGGCTTTTCTGGGTGGGTTCCGGTAAGGCAATTTGCCAACCGGGCAAATGCAGATCGTCAGCGCCGGCCACAATATCCATAACCAACTTCAGATCCTCGGCGCTACGGGCAAGCGGGCCGATCACAGAAATATCCGAAGGCGTCAGGACATCCTTCATTGCGTGGCCTCGCATGGGCAACACACCCCAGGTGGGCTTGTGGCCAAACACACCACAGTAATGTGCAGGGTTTCGGATCGAACCACCAATGTCACTGCCCATCTCAAGACCGGTTAATCCAGCCGCTAATGCCGCCGCGCTACCACCGGATGATCCCCCTGGGGTGCGATCGAGATTATGGGGATTACCGGTTGTGCCGTAGATCTCGTTATAGCTTTGAAAATCCGCAAGATGGATTGGGATATTGGTTTTACCAAAAATGACTGCCCCGGCATTCTGTAAACGCTCGCAGGCCACCGCATCTTCCGTGGCAATATTGTTTCGATTCGCGGGGTCACCCCAGGTTGTGGGCAACCCACCAATGTCATAGGATTCTTTTACGGTCATGGGCAGACCGTGCAACGGCCCCCAATCCTCTCCCGAAGCCAGGGCGACATCAGCAGCCTTGGCCCGGTCTCTTGCCTTGTCGAGCTGGAACAACACAACAGCATTAATATCAGGGTTGTAGCGATCGATCCGATCAACAAAATGATTGAGCATTTCTAGGCTGCTAATCTCTTTGCGCTTTATTTTGCCGGCTAACGTAACAGCATCTGAAAAGGCGAGTTCGTCCATAACTGATTCTCCAAAGATAGCTTGAGTTTAATAGTTGAGTGTCATGTCTGTTGTTGCGACTGAATGGGTGATTGGGTTACCGATAGCCTTCTGCAACAGGCCGACGGGGTAAGGTCCACCAGGCGGCTTCGCAGGCACTATTAAGCTCATCATCAAATTCAACATTTAATGCCGCAAGGTTGGCATCGAGTTGATCCGGATGACTAGCACCGATGATCGCAGAGGTAATACCGGGTTGACGAAGCACCCAGGCAACGGCTACCGATACAAGGTTTAAGTCCCGAGCGGCAGCTGCCGCTTTAAGTGTTTCTACCGCATCAAACTGGCTATCGTGCCAGTATCTCGCCTGATAACGATCCGCTGCAGTCCCGAGGGTAAACCGGGTGCCCTCCTCGGGCGACTGGCCTGGCTTGTACTTACCAGATAGGAATCCTCCCGCCAGAGGGTTGTAAACCAACACACCGAGACCGTGATGACGAACCAGCGGCAGGAGCTCCGTTTCTATTTCCCGGTAGAGTAGGTTGTATCTTGGTTGGACCGATGTATAGCCTGTCATACCTAGCCGTTCTGCAGTGCTAATGGCTTCGGCTAATCGCCAGGCTGGATAGTTTGAACAGGCGGCATATCTGACCTTGCCGGCAGTCACAAGATCATCAAAAGCTCGCAGGGACTCTTCGATCGGTACGTCGGGGTCAAAGCCGTGGGATTGATAGATATCCACATAGTCTGTTTGCAATCGTTTTAGGCTGGCTTCTATAGAGGCAATAATATGATGTCGGGACAAACCGCGATTATTCGGCCGGCGTCCAGTCTGGGCAAAACATTTGGTGGCGAGTACAAGCTTATCTCTATTACCCCGTTGCTTCATCCAACGGCCAATGATGGCTTCTGTCTCACCGAGTGTTTGTGCCGTTCCACCGAGGGGATAAGCATCAGCCGTATCCAGAAAGGTTAAGCGATTGGCTGCGGCTTTATCGAGGATCTCAAAGGACGTCTTTTCATCAACCTGTAGACCAAAGGTCATTGTGCCAAGACACAGGGTAGGTACTTCCAAGCCGTGACGGCCAAGTCTTCGGTATTCCATCGGTGTCCCCTCTAGCAAACCTAAAGGGTAACACTACCAAGATTATCGGAATACCGCTTCGAGGATGTTAAGCATCGGTCGTGAGCGTTGGAACGTGACGGCCGCGAATCTTGGCCACGATATTTCGAAACGCCGTTGGCGCCATAAGCATGGCTGGGGTAACAATCAGCGTGAGCAAGGTCGCAAAGCTTAAGCCCGAGACAATCGATGACGCCAACAGGACCCAAAAGGAGGCAACCGGACCACCCACTTCAATTTCCCGGGCCAGCAAATCAATCGACACGCCACTTGCCATCGGTAGGAGACCAAAACCCGTGGTAAAGGTCGTCAGGAATACGGGTCGCAGGCGCAAACAACCGGTTTGGATAATCACTCGCTCAATCGACCAGTCAGGATTATCGATGCGCAAATAGTTAAAGGTATCAATCAACACAATATTGTTATTCACGATGATGCCTGCCAGCGCGACAATCCCCACACCGGTCATGATGGCACTAAAGGGTTGATCCAGGACCAACAACCCTAACAACACCCCCACTGTCGACATTATCACCGCGGAGAGAATTAATGCTGCCTGATAAAAGGAGTTGAACTGTGTGACCAATAAAATGCCCATCAACGCCAGCGCTAGTGAAAAAGCCGTACCGATAAATGCCATTGAGTCATTCTGCTCTTCATTGGCACCCTTAAATACCACCTCTAAGGACCGATCCAATTCTGCCGATTCAAGCCAGCTACTAATCTCTTTGACTTTCTCCTCCGCGAGTACTCCGGGCTCCGTATTTGCCCGAACATACATAATTCGTTGGCCATCCTGGCGGAAGATTGAACTCAGTTTGGGTTTAGCATCCCGCTGCACAAAACTGCTTAAGGGCACCTGGCCATCCTGGGTAGAGATTCTTAGGTCATCAAGCCGGGTGATCGAGCGGTATTCTTCTGGATATCGGACGCGAATATCAACCTCGTCATCCACATCGTCGGGACGATACTTACCCACCAAAACACCGTTAGTGACAAGCTGAATTGCCGCGCCAACACTGGTCAGATCTGCGCCCATCATTGCCGCCTTACCTCGATCCAGGGTGATCTCCCACTCGATGCCAGGAACTGGCGCAGTATCGTCAATGTCCCTTAACCCTTCCAGCGACTTTAAATATTTGCTGATCCGCTTAGTTTCCCGGGCCAATATCTCAAGATCATCTCCGGCAACCTGAATTTGGACGTCTTTGCCAACCGGCGGGCCCTGCTCTATTTTTTGCATCTCGGCTCGAACACCGGGGATCTCCTCAATGGCATCACGATAAACAGCTTCCACTTCCCAGCCATTAATATCGCGGCTACGGCGATCGGATAATTCTATAAACATGCTGCCGATTTGGTCCGCAGATCTCGCACCACCGGGACCTGCACTCACGCCACCGGCCCCAGATCGCGTGTAAATACTTTTATGTTTTTCCGCAATCAATATTCTATCTTCGACATCAACAACAATATCGCGGATTTCAGAAGCGCTAAAATTACCTTTTGCCGCAACATTAACGCCTGCAAAAGTTGGATCAACCTCGGTAAAAAACTGCGTGCCATTCCCGGCTTTGCCGTACATCTCAACAATACTGAACAGTAAAACCAGGGTGATACCGATAACAATAAACGCGTGTCGCGTCGTAAAGTCGAGAATTCGGTAATAGATGGCGAGAAAGCCCTTAAGATCCGAATAGCGGCCTGCCTCCAACGCCACTGCATTTGCATCAACCTTATCCTGTTTGGGCTTGGAAATTAGCGATCCCAACACCGGAGCAAAGACTAACGCGTATGCCAGGGAGCCAAATAACACAGCAAAAACAGTCACCGGCAGGTACTTCATAAATCCACCGGTCACCCCGGGCCAAAACATCAAAGGTAAAAAGGCAGCCAATGTTGTACCGGTTGAGGCAAGTACCGGCCAGAACATCCGCCTGGTTGCATAGACATAAGCCTCCTTTGGCGACTTGCCTTCCGACATGGTCCGATCCGCTAACTCAACCACCACAATAGCACCATCAATTAGCATCCCCAGACCTAGCAACATGCCGAACATCACCATAAAGTTGTAGGTATATCCCAGTGCGCTGACCACAATAAATGCAAACAAGAATGAAAAGGGGATACCGAGGGCAACAAGTAACCCTGAACGAACACCCACCGCTGCAACCACAACCGTGAGCACAAGAAACATCGCGGTTGAGATATTACCCTGCAGGGTATTAATTTGATCTAAGGTATCCGGGGCCTGGTCGGCAAGATAAGACACTTCAACGAGAGGTGGAAAGTTGCGTCGTTCACGCTCAACTATGGCTTTTACCTTATCAACTGCGGTGATCAGGCTGGTGCCTTTGCGCTTTGAAATTTCCAGCACCACGGCCGGTGATCCGTTGGCCCGGGTATAACCCTGAGCGTCCTTAAAAGTACGGCGCAAAGTCGTCACATCTCGTAGCTGGACCACACTATCCCCATTCGCCTTAATAGGAATGGAAAGCACGTCCTCCGCTGTTTCAATCAGACCGGGGATCTTCACGGAGAAGCTGCCTTTGCCGGTATCTACTGCACCCGCCGCAATTAAGCGATTATTGCGGGAGACCGCGGCTATCAATTCATCGTTCGTGATGCCATACACTTCAAGTTGTGCTGGATCAACTATAGCTTCTAACAGTTCCTCTCGGTCGCCATTGATATTAGCTTCAAGTACTTCTGGAATACTTTCGATTTTTTCCTGGAGATCTTTGGCCAGCCTCGACAGAACTCGATCTGGCACGCCGTTGCCACCCAGACTTACCGTAATGATTGGGAAGTCTGACGCTGAAACTTCAGAGACGATAGGCTCTTCTGCCGTGGAGGGAATTTTGGCCTTAGCCTTGTCCACGGCTTCTCGAACGTCGAGTAATGCCTGATCTGAATCAAAACTGTAATCAAAACGCAGCACAATGGTGGCACTGCCTTCTCCCGAGTAGGAGTTTATCTCGTCGACACCTTCAATTGCTTTTAGCTCTAGCTCCATTGGCCGCGCGAGCAAGCGTTCAGCGTCTTCTGGCGAAATACCTTCATGGGGAACTGTCACCACAATGACAGGCACGGAGACGTCGGGGTTAGATTCAAGTGGAATGTTGCTGTAGGACACAAACCCAGCTAGCAAAATCACAACCAACAGGGAAAGTACCGTTCGAGACCGACCCACTAACGTACCAACGTAGTTCATAGACAACTCAATTTATTTTAGGTTCGTCAATGTCATGTGTATAAGCGTTACTTGCTTAAGACAGCACTATTTACTAACTATTGTACCAAGGGGCGCGAGTTCGATTTCAACTTGTTGGCCCTCAAAAACATCTTCCTGGCCAACGGTGATCAGATCAACTTGAGGGGCTAAACCGGTTACCCAAACACCAGCCTTAGACTCACCTACCACAGTGATCTTTTGGAACTGTACAATGCCTTTGTCATCAACAATCCGAACACCCATTTGACCCGCGTCGTTTAATACCATTGCAGCAGGAGTAACAAGATGTGCCATCTGACTACCCAGGGGCACCTGCAATCGAGCAGATATTCCCGCACGAATATTAGGCCCCGGCGCTTGAATCGTCACCTCAATAGGAAACGTTCGTGTGCTGGACTCCGGTGAACGGGCAATATAGGTGATTTTTCCGTTCATGGTTTCACCGGTAATTAGCTGGACAGAAACATCTCCGCCCAACGCAATCTTGTTCACGTTGCGCTCCGCGACCTGCCCCTTCACCAAAATGGGATCGATCTCCATGATTGTCACGCAGCTCTGCCCGACGTTTAAATAATCGCCCTGCTCAACCGGCTGCTTTTCGATGACCCCTGAAAACGGTGCGACGATACTGGTTTTCTTTAACGCCAATTCGGCCCGCATCATGTTCGCCCGGGACAACGCCAGCGCTGCTTCGGCCCGGGCAAGATTAATATTCGACTGCAAGCCCTGGCGTTTAAGGTCCTGGACGCCCTGAAACTCAAGTTCTGCGCTCTTGAACGCCGCCCTGGATTCTTCATAGTCACTTTGTTTTGTATCAATCGCGAGCTGGCACAAAACCTCACCTACTTCGACTCGATCACCCTTTTGAACGGCCATCTGCTCGATACGGCCTGTCACTTCCGCTCGCACGGTGACCACTCGATTTGCCTCGGTTTGGCCACTGACATCCAGGGACGTCACCTGCTCGGTTGCGGTGCTGCGAAGTGCACGGACCTTAAATAGTCCCTCGGACGCCACCGTAGCTTCGTGTTCGGCGGCAATAACCTTGTCCCCGGAAAAGCTACCGGATAGCAACCAGACGGCCATCGAAATGCCGATAAACAGGGCAATTAAATTCTTGTTACTCACGGTGTAACTCCAACGACAACTAACACTCTAGATAGACTATAGATGCAGGGTCTGGCATAAGGGTTGTAATGAACAGCGAATATATGTGCTTTGATGCGCTGCATCATACTACAAAATCTTTAAAATTCAAGATGTTGGAAATGTGTTCAATGGACTCATTGGTCTGATACGACACAGGAGTGAAAGTGGTTCATTCGACAATGTTATGCTTACCAATTTTGCGGGATTAACTTTTGATCGAACTCTTTAGCGTTGCTGTCGTCTTCTTCTTAATCATGGATCCGCTGGGCAACATCCCGCTGTTTATGAGCGTCCTGAAGCATGTAGATCGCGAACGCCATCTGCGAATTACCATCCGCGAACTGTTAATTGCCTACGTCATCCTACTGCTATACCTGTTCTGCGGCCGTTACATCCTTGAATTTCTCCATCTGTCCCAGGAAGCCATCAGTATCTCCGGGGGCATCATCCTATTTATTATTGCGATCCGAATGATTTTCCCATCTCCCCTGGGCTTATTTGGCGATGGCCCCGAGGGGGAACCATTTATTGTGCCGTTGGCCATTCCAGCGGTCGCTGGACCATCAATCATGGCGGTCCTGATGTTGATGTCGACGACAACACCACTTTTTGATTTGCTTATCGCCATAACCGCCGCCTGGATCGCCACGGCAATCATATTGCTTGCCTCAACACCCATGCATCGTATATTGGGCGACCGCGGCTTAACCGCCGTTGAACGACTAATGGGCATGTTGTTGGTCATGATGGCCGTACAAATGATGCTAAATGCAATCAAGACCTTCGACTTTACCTAGACGAGTTCAATTGAGTGACTGAGAAAATAGAGCCGAACCAAAACCTGAATCAAAATCGGGCTGGTGCCGCAGGAGTCGAGCAATTAAAAACCACTGTTATCTGGGCTTACGCTGCGCCCGGAATTGGTTTTCGGATGATGGGCTTTTTATTTGCTACCTTCCTTATGAAGTTTTCCACCGATGTTCTGCTCATTGCACCTGCCGCCATGGGTTCCTTGATTGCAGCATCAAGACTCTGGGATGCCTTCTCGGATCCGATGGTCGGTTATCTCTCCGACAACACCAAAAGTCGTTACGGTCGACGACGAATCTGGCTTTATTTTTCAGCCATTCCCATGGGGCTTGGCATGATCATGATGTGGTCACCGCCGACGTTTCTTGAAGGTGTGCAGCTGATCGTCTGGATGGGGGTTGCGCTGCTGGTTTACGAAACCGCCAGCACCGCTTTTTATGTTCCCCATGGCGCACTTGGGATGGAACTCACGCCAAACCACCACGAGCGAACCCGGTTATTCGGTTATACCCATATGATTGGCGCCGTCGGAGCAGGACTCGGGCTACTTTTTGTTTATCTGCTCGGAAGCGCCGAAGATCAAAGGGTCATGGCATTTGTGCTGTCTATGATTGCCGGCATCAGCGTGACAGGTCTTGTCCTCGGTTCTACCGCCATATTGCCCGAGAGAACCGAGTTCCAGAACCGGGGTTCTAGCAGCCCATTTAAGTCTTTTGCCGATGTATTTAGAAACCCCCATGCATTTCTACTGCTGATCGTCTTCGGCATTGAAACCTTCGGCGCCGCAACCATTGGACTGCTAGTCCCCTATCTAGTGGACTATGTAATACCCGCCGAGGCGATGCCTTTCAGCAAAGCTACCTACTTCACCGCTATTTTGGCCACCTATACAATCCCACAATTTGCGTTCACCCCTATTTGGATTCGCATTGCGAGGTATACGGGCAAGAAGCAACTCTGGGCGTTCAGTATGTGGCTCTCTTCGGCAATTTTTGTTGGCTACTTTTTTGCTCTACACGAGCCTTTGTTGATCTGGTTATTGTCATTTTTACTCGGCGTAACCGGTGGCATTAGCGCCGTGGTTGCGCCATCCATTCAAGCGGACATTATTGACTATGACGAGTATCTGACGGGAGAACGCAAAGAAGGTAGTTATTTAGCCGTGTGGAACTTGATCCGCAAAGGCGCAGCTTCAATCACCGCGCTGGTAACGGGCTTTACCCTACAGCTCTCGGGCTTTGAGCCTAATGTCGTGCAATCGGAAGAGACTCAATTTGCTTTGCGTGCGCTATTCTCGCTTCTACCGGCAACCTGTTACTTCATCGGTGCAACCCTATTTATCAAGTTTGCGTTGAATGAAGCGGAACACGCCAGAGTTCGAAAAGTGATTGATGCCCGGCCTGATGTTTCGCAGCAACGGGCAGAAGAGTAGACTGCCGAGCATCATATTGAATCAACTTAGAGGGAGTAACTTATGTGGAGCGATCAGGCGTGAGTAATTTAGAAAATAAGAACATCGTCGTGGTCGGCGGCACATCGGGTATTGGCCTGGCAACAGCGGTATTGGCCAGCGCAGCGGGCGCAAATGTCTGGGCTGTAAGCCGTTCCGCAGACAAGGTCGCGAATTGCCAAAAACAATATCCAAACATTACCTTCTCTAGCTGTGATACCCATAACACCGGCGGACTCGCCGAACTATTCGCCGGGGTCGGCAGGGTTGATCATATTGTGGCTGCAGCAACCGGTGCCAATCGCACCATGAAACCCTTTTTGGAACAAACCCAGGACCAGTTTCGAGAAGCCTTCGACAAATTTTGGGGCTATTGTAATGTCGTTAGAGCCGGGGCAACTCATCTGACCGAATCGGGTTCTATCACCCTGGTCAGCGGCACGCCGGCCCGTAAGTGCAATGTCGGCATGTCATCGGTTTCATGCGTCGGCAGCGCAGTGGAGGGACTTTGTCGAGCCCTGGCCTTGGAGCTCGCGCCCCTGCGGGTGAATGTTGTCGCGCCGGGCCTAATTGAATCTGGCATGCAAGATCACTTCGGCGACAAAAAAGCCGACGTCCTTGCCCAGATGGGTAAAGGTGTCCTGTTGCAGCGCGTCGGCAAGTCTGAAGAAGTTGCTAGCGCGATCCTGCTGACCTTAACCAACCACTACATGACGGGCACAACACTGGACGTCGATGGTGGCCTGTTGCTGCCATAAAGATGCTACGTTATGCCTTACTAGGCGGTGGCATGATGGGCCAGGAACATATTAACAACCTGGCCCTCATTCCAAATGCGCAAGTGGTTGCCGTGGCGGAGCCGAATGCGGCGATGCAGAAACGCTGTCGGCGTTTACTGCCGGAAGCAGAAATCCTTTCGTCACTGGAAGAACTGCTCAAAATTCCCAATCTTGATGCACTGGTGATTGCCACACCTAACTATCAACATGCAGAACAACTGCTTAGCCTTCTCAGAACGACATCCCTGCCCATACTGGTTGAGAAACCCCTCGTCACCGAAAAAGACGATGTCAGCAGGATTCGAGAGGCAGCAGCCAAACATCAAGCGCCTCTCTGGGTAGCAATGGAATACCGTTACATGCCACCCCTGGTTCATTTTATGAATCAACTGGACAGGATTGGAGAGCTACAGACCTTAAGTATCCGCGAGCACCGGTTCCCGTTCCTTAAAAAAGTTGGTGACTGGAATCGCTTCAATCGAAACTCCGGCGGCACCCTGGTTGAAAAATGCTGCCACTTCTTTGATCTCTACCGACTTATCCTTAAAGAAGAAGTCAGTTCCCTCTATGCGTCTGCCGGGCAGAACCACAACCACCTAAAGGAACGTTATGACGGCGAAGTGCCGGACATTATCGACAATGCATTTGTGACAATGGAATTTGCTAGTAACAGACGGGCACTACTCGACCTCAACATGTTTGCTGAGGGGTCCACTTATCAGGAAGAAATCTGCGCTGTAGGAAACGTTGCTAAATTGGAGTGTCTCATTCCGGGCCCTGCGGTGACCTGGCCCGATGATCGCCCGCAACCAGAACCCCAGGTTGTTTTCAGCCCGAGACATCCTCGTGGGCCCATAGCAGAAACGGTGCTTGTTGAAGAGGCATTACAAAAGGCTGGTTCTCACCATGGTTCAACCTACTACGAACATCTGGGATTCAACAATGCCATTACTTCCGATGGACCTGTAGAGGTCACTATCGAAGATGGATTAAAAGCAGTGGTACTTGGCATGGCGGCGCAACTCTCAGCTTCAAACAAGCAGGCGGTAGAAATCCTCGACCAGGGCCTGGATTTTAGGATCGTCAAGTGAGTCTCAACACCGTTACCATCGCCGAACAGCGACTGATTAAACACAAACTTTTTCCCCTGGTGGTTGCCGCCACAGACGCCGAGGCAGGGTTTTCAGATTCGGAGTTACACCAATGGATGCGCAACCACAGAGTCGAAATTCATAAACGCTTAATCGATCACGGCGCTGTGTTACTTCGAGGTTTTCCAGTTTCGACAGCCGATGCCTTTGAACAGTTATTAGATCAAACCCAATATCAAAACATGCCTTATATTGGTGGCGCTGCTCCAAGGAACAAGGTGACCGAGTCTCGAATCGTGACGGCAAACGAGGCGCCGGCGAGCGAATCCATTCCCTTCCACCATGAGATGGCCCAGGTACCGACACCACCGGGATATATTTTTTTCTTCTGTGATGTCGCGTCGGAAACCGGAGGTTCTACATCCCTGCTCCACTCTGGAGAAGTGTGTGAGGTCTTTTTTGAATTGAATCCTGAGTTCGCAAAAACAGTAGAAAGTGAGGGGGTTTGCTACACCCGGGTGATGCCGTCAGAAACCGACACAAGCTCTCCCATAGGGCGTTCCTGGAAGGAGACCTTTAATGCGAGTTCAAGGAACGATGCTGAGCTAGCAATGAAAGACGCCGCGATGGCCTGGGAATGGCTTGAGGACAACAGCCTACGAACCACCACCCAGATACTTCCGGGTATTCGCTATGATGAGGAGACTGACCAGCGCGTGTTTTTCAACTCAATCAGCGCTGTTTACAATGGCTGGGACGACGCCCGCAATGAGGGTAAAAAGGCCGTCACAACCGGCACGGGAAAACCCATGGATGCCGAGGTGTTAGATGCACTCACGGCTAAAATGAGTGAGCTAGCTGTAAATTTTCGCTGGCAGCCCGGGGACGTATTGCTCATCAACAATCATACGGTCTTGCATGCGAGGCAACCCTACACCGGTGAGCGCAGGATCCTCGCGGCAATCGCGTTCAAAGAAACGGCTGGTACGAACAGTTATCATCGTAGAGCTTAACGGGGTGCACGCATGTTCATGCAACTCCACCCTACTGCGGGATGCGCCGGTAGGAGGTAGAGCTACGTTGACTATCCCAAGACGTCATCGAAGACCGGGTTTCGAGTGAGCTTTTCCATAACCTCCATTCGTTCATCGTCTTCCGAGACGATCTTCCAGTAGGCAATTGTATCATCAGGAAGCGACTCAAGAATCCGGGGAAGCTCTTTCCTAGGATCCTTCATTTCATACAAATTTGCTTCTTTGTAGCTTGGATCAGTGAGAATCAAAATGCCCGGGTATGAATCGGGTTCGCAGTCGAAATTAACTTTTACCATGCTGAAGTGAAAACTGCGTTCTGGGTTACTCCAACAATGCATCTCCCCTCCAGCTTGAATCGAATATTTCGGGGAAAATCTCATTTCAATTTCTCCTCACTGATTTTTGTCGCAAACAAAATAGCTATATGCGTCACCATTCTCGATATGGAATTGCACAGTTGGATGTTTTTTCACATAAGTTCTGGTTACTTAAAAACATACTTAACGCTGACATTGATAGATTTTGATGCGGAGATGGACCAAGAACAACTTGCTGAAAGTATGGTTTATTTTCACCAAGATTAATCTCAATGTATGGGATTAACATAGAGGCACCTTCTCTAAACTTGATAGACGGTATTGTGTACTTGGGAAAATAATTGGAAATAAGCCTCCATTCCCGCTCCTCTTCGAAGGCATGATGCTTAATAACGGATAACACTTGCAGAACATCACCTCTAAACTCTTCTAAAAAGGGGTGGTAGCATTGACTTGGATGAGAGTTTGATGTGTCAATTGTTGTCTGTTTTTGCCTGAATTTTACGAGTAACTCCTCAATCAGGCTACCTAACAGCTCTCTTTGCTCTTCTAAATTATAGATGCATTTAGCAATCCGAAGGTCAGAGTCCTGTGCAATCGAGGAAAGTAGGTGGTCGGAAAAACCAACACTGACTCCTTTACCATGAGGTGTATAGCTACGCCACTGGCTCAGAAGGCTTGGCTCTTCAGACAATGAAAAGACGAAGATATTATAAATGGTAGTCCTACAGCTATCAATCCAATCCTGAAGCTGCTTTAGAAAAACATTTTCCGGTGAATCTATCACCCCAAATGCGATGCGAGGTAGTAGTACCTTTTTAAGAATATCGCATGCATGAACAATCTCTTTCGAATCATTCATATAGTAGACGTTGCTAGCCCAAATCGACTTGGCATTGGCGATACCCATAAGAGATCCAACACCCGTATAGTGATAGAGTGTTCTGTTTGCTGTAGCAGAAAAATAGCTATCAATTAGGCGCATCCAATTTCCATCTAGTGCTGGTATAAATCGCTTTTATTGAAGGCAGTATACTACCCGCTGCCTGAATCAATTAGGTAGGGCCTCATTACGACTTAGCCAAAACCTATATTCATTAAGCTTCGCTGTAACCACTTGCACGCCGGGCTAACGCTAGCCCACCGCTCACACGAGGGTGCATCGACCTCTCTGCCTTCATTGGCTAAATCATCGCTTTTTCAATTGAAAATGAGTTAAACCTCAATGACCATTGTTGAATGCGAAGATCAGGGGTATCTAACAATGCATCTAGTCGTTAATGGCGCCGTAAATAATATTTTTCAGCTGACCCCGAAAGTTAAAGGTGCCCGAGGGCATAAACTGGGTCATGAATATCACGGTCATATCTTCCACCGGGTCGACCCAGAAAATTGTCGAAGCCGCGCCCCCCCAATAGTAGTCCTTTGGCCCAGGACCGCCGGCTGCAACCTGGTCAAGGGACGTTGCAAAGCCAAGGCCAAAGCCAATGCCTTCGTTAGCGGTTTCAGAAAATGTACCAATGGCGAGTTGCGTTAAATCCTGCCCATCTTTGAGATGGTTCATATGCATCATTTCCAATGTTCTGGAACCAATAATTCTTGTCCCGTTTAGCTCCCCGCCTCGACGTAACATTTCACAAAATTTGTAGTAGTCGCCCGTGGTTGAAGTCAATCCACCGCCGCCGGATTTAAAATCAGGATCCTTTAAATATTCGCTGGTTTCTGGATCGTCGATAAGCCGCAGGGACTTGTCTTTGTTGCGGCTGTAATTGGCGGTGAAGCGAGCTGGATCCTTCACGGCAAAACCCGTATCGCTCATGCCCAGTGGGCCAAATATATGCTCATCTAAATACTCGTCCAGGGGCTGGCCGGATATTGCTTCAATAAGCCCACCGCAGACATCCGTTGAATAGGAATACATCCAGGCTTCGCCTGGCTCGTAACGTAATGGCACGCCGGCAAGCTTATCCATAAAACTAGACAGAGTTTCACCCTGATCTCGCCTGACACTTTTTTCTCGATAGGCTTTATCAACCGGATGGTCCGTCGCACCGTAGGTTAAGCCGCTGCTGTGATTGAGCATATGGCGAAAAGTAACGGGCTTGTTCGGGGCTTTGGTTTTCATTTCTGCGCCCTCACCCTCTACCCATACCTGCTGGTCTTTCCAGGACGGCACTGCTCGATGAACCGGATCATTCAATTGAAAGTAGCCTTTTTCGTAAAGCTGCATCAGGGCAATGGAGGTAATGGGTTTGCTCATGGAGTAGATGCGGAATATTGCGTCATCCTGCATTGGCCGCTGCCGGGCGATATCCATCTGGCCAAAAGATCGAAAGTAAGCCGGCACACCGTGGCGACTCACCATTACCTGACACCCCGAAAGCTTTTCGGTTTCAATATAGTTTCGCTCAATATGATTGGTAATCCACTCAAGCCGATCTTGATCAAACCCTGCTCGGTCTGCTGATGTATCCATGGTTCCCCCTATTTTAGTATCTGTAAAAGTGTTTCGTTCAAAGGTGTCAACGACATACCAAAGGCCCTTAGCACCCCGTCATTATCTATCTGGTCGTCATGGTCGAGCACGTCGAGCATTGCCTCGGTAACCGGCGGATGGGGCAGTAATTCCAATAACCGGGCAATTAATTTACCCAGGCTAATCGGCAAGGACAAAATCACAACGGAATTGCCCTGCAGGCTCGCCGCCCGCTGAATCAGCTCACGACGACTAAGGGACTCGGCCCCACCCAGTTGGTAGAGCACACTTTCTTCAACGCAAGCCGCGGCAGTGATTGCGGTAAGCACATCTCCCGCATAAATGGGCTGTTCCAGGCTGCTCGCTCGGAAGGTCAGGGCAAAGGATTTGCTAGAATTCCGGCTCAAAGCAGCCGCGGCATAGTCACCCTCCCCGAGGACCATAGGCACCTGGAGCACGCAGACCACAGCTCGAGACTTGAGCAAAATATTTTCAGCACGACCTTTCGAAGCAAGGCAGCTGTTTGATGAGTCGCTACTGCTGCCGACGATACTGAGGTAGACAATATTTTGCACACTATCCGGCAAACCCTGGATCAGGGCTTCACAACTTCGTTCATGGGCATCAACATAAGCAGAAGTTCGAGATTCTTTGATAATACCAACAAGGTGTACCACCACCTCACAACCGTCCAATGCACCACGCAAGCTAGCGGAGTTGGTGTATTCGACAACCATGACTTCCAGATCAGGAAATTTTCCCAACAGGTAATCTTTTGCGCGTTCGGAGCGAACCAGCGCCCTGACTTGATCGATACCAAGGGTGGCAATCGCCCGCACTCCAAGATTGCCATTGGCACCGGTTATGGCATATCGCTTACTCATTTCTCAGATTCTGCTAGAACGTGCAATGATGACCTTGGAATCAATTTCGATTCGGCATTATGATGCAAAAACAAAGCTATGAACAAATTCAACCTGCCAAATCTCCTCAGTGTTAGCCGGGCCTTCCTCGCCCCCGTGGCTGCGTACCTAATTGTCACAGGAAATTGGCAAGCAACAGCGTGGATACTTGTGATCGCAATTGTGACTGATCTCGCGGATGGTCAACTTGCCCGACGCTGGCAACAAACCTCACCCTTTGGCGGATTTCTCGACCACGGCAGTGACGCTTTATTGGTTGCTAGCATGTTAGCTGCTGAGGCCTATCTTGGATATGTTACGCCCCTGCTACCGATCCTGGTCGTATGCGCCTTCAGCCAGTACAGCTGGGACTCTAAAGCCCTTCAGGGCCAGCCGCTACGGGCCAGTAAGCTGGGTCGTTACAATGGTATTTTGTATTTTGTTGTGGCGGGTTTTCCAATCCTCCAGCCTGTGGTTCAGCTCGAACTATTGAACCGATCCCAGGTTAACTGGTTCTCCTGGATTATGGTGGTATCTACCGCTATCTCGATGGTCGACCGAGGAGTCGCGCTATATCGCCTACCGAAACAAACAGAGCCATAGAACAAGCTCCGGGTCTATCGCTCAACAAAAAGTTCTTTATTCGCCCTGGGCAGAAACGCCAATCCAATCAAGGCGTTAAAAATAACAAAGAATGTATGCATCACCAGCGAGAACACCCCAACTTCTGGAAATTGGGGGAACAGGGCAGACCACAGGACCAGTGCGCCGGCATGGAACGGTAAAGGCAATGCGGCGGCAAGGAATATAACAGGCAGAAATGCCACCATCTGGCCAAATTCAACATCCACCTTAAATAGACTTAAGGCAATGGTATAGACCACCATGGCGCCCAGCATGTTGGGGATCTTAAACAACAAAAGCATCACGTAGTGCTTAAGTTCAGCCTGGCGAAACGCATGTAGTAATTGTCGCTGACGAAGCTTTGAGTCCTTTAAGAATGCACCGCGAAAATACAGCACATGAATTGGGAAATAGATAAATGCCAGCGCATAGACGCTCAGCATAATGGTCGGAAGTGGGTAGCTCGTGGATGCCTGGACTACCAGATCATAGTAAAGCAGCACGCCGACCGCCGAGAAGAGAAGCAGTTGGTAGATCTCGACCATGCCGAGCATGATCATCGAAGATACGGCTTGCCAAACCGGCACATCGTAACGACGCAACAAATAAAGCGACATGGCGCCCTTGCCGACCTGTTCATTAACCAGAGAGAGAATATAAGCACTTGCCCGAATAGGCATGATATTGGTGAGTTTGATGGAAGGTGCGTTAAACCAACGGATGAGTCGCCAGGTGGCATGACTATCAACCATGTAGAAAAACAGAGAATAGGGAATCATCAACATCAACCAGGCGACCCAGTCCGCCGCGGCAAAAAAGTTGACCAGATACTCAATTGCCGTTAATCCCTCACGGGCGGCGGCTACTTCCATCCTTGAATAGACCAGATAAAAACAGCCAAAGGTCAGCACCCAGGTAGCGAGTCTTGCGGCGCGTGAGCGCCAAACATTCGGGGTATCTTCACTCACGGGGGAATCGCTCATCTCGCCTACCTTTGCATCACCTGACCCCACGTTAACATGGAGTCATTCGGCACATACAGCAAATTTGCAAAGCCACCCAAGGACCGATATGTTCACTGCACAGGAAGGGGATAGTACGATGAACTTTATTAAGTGGCTGCTAGTTTTGATTGCGGTGATTGTCATCGCGATCGGTTCATTTCTCTTTTATATGCGATTCCATGATGGGCCCATAGAAGTCTTTTCCGGCGGTCCTTTTCAGTCCGGAGAAGTCATCAAAGCCCAGCCTGATTGGACCGAGATTGCTGATCTGACCACCTTTGAAGTTCAAACCCTGGTTCCAGCCCGATCCAGAACCACCTGGCTTGCGGTAGTTGATGGTCGACTCTTTATCCCCAGTGGATACATGAACACTGCCTTCGGCAAAATTTGGAAACACTGGCCACACTACGCCACCAAGGATGGCCGGGCATTACTTCGGGTCGGCAACAGGATCTATGAGCAAAAACTTGTCCGAGTTGCAGCAAACGACCCTATCATCCCCGGTGTTGTTGCAGCTCTAAATGCCAAATACCCAGGTGGCGGGACCGTTGAGCACGTTGAGACAAATGACACCTGGATATTCGAGCTAAAGCCCCGCTAGACGGCACAGAGCGCACAATTCCCAAGGCCAACTATACTCAGGTGATATCCGACCATCTGGGAGAATATCTTGACCGACTCAGCAGCACCCGACCTGACGGACCCGGGGAAACGTCGGAGCCTGAAGCAAATCGCAGTTGGCCTTACCTCAGCCTCACTCGCTCCATACGTATTTGCTCGAAACAAAACCAAAATCAGAATCCTTGGCACCCACGTCACGTTACAGGAGTCACTGCGCCGGCAAGCAGAAGCAGATCTTGGTATTAGCATCGAATTTGAGCCAGGCGGCAGTGCCGCCGTCCTGCAGAAAGCCTCCATGGCTCCCCAGTCCTTCGATCTATATGAGCAGTGGTCGAATAGTATTCGAGTGCTTTGGCAATCTGGCTCTATACAGGCGATTGATAAACGGCGAATTCACAACTGGTCTGAGATCAATGCCCTGACAAAAACCGGAAAGCTGACCCCCGCCGCGAACCTGGGCGCCGGAGACGCTCCTTATCGCATTCTGCACATACAACCCAATGGCGAATTGGGCCAGGAGCATTCCGATCAATTAAGCTTTTTGCCCTACGTCCATAACGTTGATTCCTACGGCTACAACAGTAGTGAAATTAAAGCTGGCACTCCCTACGAGACCGAGAGTTGGGGCTGGTTATTGGACGAACAATATCGAGGCAAGGTGGGAGTGATCAATGAGCCTTCAATTGGACTCTTTGATCTTGCCCTGGCAGCACAAACCCGCGGCTTAATGACATTCAATGACATTGGCAATATGAGCCGCCTCGAACTTGATCAACTGTTTAGCATTTTGATGGAATTTAAGCGGTCTGGACACTTCAATGGATTCTGGACCTCGGTACCGGAGTCGGTGAGTTTTATAAAAAGCAAACGAGTGATCATCGAAAGCATGTTCTCTCCCGCGGTCTCGGAACTAAATGGTCTGAAGGTACCCGTAATATACGCCGCCCCCAAGGAAGGTTACCGCGGTTGGCATGGTGTTATGTGTCTATCCTCAGCGACCCAGGGCAGACAGGCCGACGCCGCATACGATTATATGAATTGGTGGCTCTCGGGATGGCCAGGAGCACACATTGCCCGCCAGGGTTATTACATTTCCAATCCAGAACGTTCCAAAGCTTATTTGTCGACCCCAGAGTGGAATTACTGGTACGAAGGAAAGCCCGCATCCCACGATCTTAAGGGTGTAGATGACCAGATTGTGGTCAAGCAGGGCGAAATTCGAAATGGTGGTAGCTACGACAAGCGTTTCAGCAATGTCGCGGTCTGGAACACAATCATGCCGACCTACGAATACAGTCTGCAAAAATGGTATGAGTTTATAAGCGCCTGAACGAATGAAATTGTCTTTGACCAAACAGGTTCTATTCTTACTTTCGGTTCTGGTAACCATCATTCTTGCCCAGACCTATCTGAATTGGGATGCCCGGGAACAAATTAGTGAAAGCCGCCAGGAGCTAGAGCGGGCTGCTGAAGTATTAGATCTGGTGCATCAACTCGAACGAGACATACTAAATCTGCAGCGCAACGTGCTCATCTACAAAGCAACCAATAGTGGATCTGTCATCGACCGATTTGCGCGAATAAAAGCTGACCTCGAGGCTCAGCTCAGCAAGCTTAACTCACTACCCCTCGCCTCCATCGATAGCGAAAAGAGCATGGATGACATCATTCGGCTTCAATCTCACCTCAATGATTATGGGAAAAACTTTTCTCAATTGGTCGTGAATAAGACCGAGCGAAATCGAATATTTTCAGCAGAAATAAAAGTCCGCTTCGACACAATCTATCTCAATCTCGACAACTCGGATGCGACAACCTTCGAAGTCTATTTTCTTGTTGTTTCCGCTGAGCGTGCTGTATTTCAATATATTGCAGACCCAAGCTCAGATTATGTTCACGTATTTAAAACAAGTTTAAAACGCGCCGGCGGCCTGATAGACGATCCGACCTTCCATACAAATATTGCTGCGTTAAACAGAAGCTTTCAACGACTAAATCAGATTACCCGTGGCTACACATTTCTTACCAACGTCGTGATGGCGGGCTCTGCAAATGAATTTTTGTATCTCTCTGGCGAGATCACCAACATCGCCAAGACCCAGAGTGCCCGGATTCAAAAGGAGGTCAATCGAGTAGAAGAACTTGTCGCAATTCGTACTAACATGGTTACAGTTGTTTCCGTCATGCTAGCGCTGTTGCTTGCCAGCATGATCATCAACACCATCATTATTCCCATCCAGAACCTGACAAAAATATTTGGCAAAATCATCTCGGGAGAAAAGGTGCGTCGTTTTCCAGGTATCGAGCGGAATGACGAAATCGGCAAACTGTCCCAGGCTGCAGCGGTCTTCTATACCCACAGCATCAGTCAACGAAGGCTGAATGAAGAATTAAAAACCGCAAAACAAAAAGCTGAAGATGCAACACGATCTAAAAGTCTCTTTCTGGCAAACATGAGCCACGAAATCAGAACGCCGGTTAACGGCATACTCGGGCTTATTCGACTTTGCCAAAAAACCGGGCTAACGCAGATCCAACAAGATTATCTATCCAAAGCAGCCTATTCCAGCGAAGTCTTGATGGGGGTGATCAATGACATCCTCGACTTTTCAAAAATTGAGGCCGGGAAATTGGAAATAGAATTGGAGGACTTCAATCTCGATGAGATGCTCCAGCGGGTCCTTGCAGCAATACAGCAAAAAGCAGCAGAGAATGGTTCGGTTTTACAGCTATATACTGACCCTCGACTCAGCGCGAGCTATCAGGGTGACTCCCTGCGTATATCGCAAATTTTACTCAACCTTCTTAACAACGCTGTAAAATTTACGCCGGCAGGCAGCGTCACACTCGAGGTCAAACTGATCTCTTCTGAGCCAATGTCATCGCACATCAGTTTTGTTGTGCGGGACACCGGTATTGGAATGAATCAAGCACAACTCGATTCAGTCTTTAAAGCCTTTACCCAGGCAGATGAATCCACCAGCCGTAAGTTCGGTGGCACCGGGCTCGGCTTGAGTATTGTCAGCCAGTTGGTTGAATTAATGTCCGGAAAGATTGAAGCCACATCTACCCTAAATGAAGGCAGCTCGTTCCAGGTCAGCTTACCCCTTGCAAACTGCGCAACACCGCAGCCGATATATCAACCGATGGATGATGACTTGAGCAACCATTTTGTCACTCTCTCTAAAACAGCTGGGTCGCTGATCCCATTCCTCCCAGCAGCTATGCACTTCGAAGTGCGGGATGCACTACCCCCAACGGATGCATCCGCTAGCAAAAAACAACGTGTCATTATTAGTCTCGATAGGATCGAACAGGCATTGGACATTCAATCTAAAATTGAGGACCTGGTTTCAAACGGCCACTACCCGGGCTTTTTGATTGATATGAATACAAACTCACTTGGCCAACAACTTCTACAAACCTTCAATGTTCCTTTGTTGGAGCAACCCGCTACCCCATCACAAATGGTTAATTTTATGGCTGCGCTCTCAGAGGCTGGCGCTAGCCAGCATCAGGTAGTAGTTTTTGAAAGCGCCCAATACCAGGGCCATGTCTTGCTGGTGGAGGACAACGTCATTAATCAGACCGTCGCCGCTGACATGTTGGAAGACTATGGCTTAACCTGCGACATCGCCGAGAATGGTCGGGAAGCCGTGGACAAAATTAAAGCGGATGTTCGCTACGACCTGGTCTTGATGGATGTCCAGATGCCCATCATGGATGGTTACCAGGCCACGGAGGAAATCAGGCGATTAGGGTTTGAAAACCTTAAGATCTGTGGACTATCTGCCAATGCGATGCGCACAGATAGCAAACTGGCATTTGAGCACGGCATGGATGATTATTTGACCAAGCCAATTGATTGGGATGCCCTCGAACATGTCCTTTCGAAATACCTTGGCGAAAAACCAAAATCATCCACTAGCACAATTGCTCACTAGGATTTCAGGACAGAAGTTTCAGGACAGAAGATTCAAACAGGGCTGCTTAAGAAGCGCCGGGCACCTTGCTATTGGTGAACATACTCACGTCAATGGGAGCAAGTTCAGCTCTGGCACCAATTAGCTGTAAAATTTGGTCCTGGGCGACCAGCAGTATCCGTTTCTGTTCAGCCTCGTTATCTATACTCCGGGCAATGGCCACGGCGCCAACCAGAGAAGCCAGAATTGAACGGGCACGATCCGCAATATCTCCCTGAAGGCGGATCTTATTTAGCCTCACCAGGGCGGTAATACGGGTTTCAAGTAACTTCAACAAACTCAAATATGACTGCTCGTAGAGCTGACGAATTTCTTTGCGTTCAGCGCCAATCTCGTTAAACAAAATCATTTCCGGACCCGGTTGCTGTTCACTCAAGTTACGCAAACTTAAATGATGATTGACGAGTTGAATCAAGTGCCGAATGGAAAACGGTGCTTTGGCCAGTCGATGGGCCCGGGTTCGCTTAAAGGTCTCTGAAAGTGAAGCCTTAAACAGAGCTTCTTTAGACTCAAAGTGGGCATAGAACGCCCCATGGGTCATGCGTGCCAGAGACATAATCTGTCCGATCGACACTCTATCAAACCCATATTGGCAAAACAGCTCCGTCGCGGAGCTTAGGATCCGTTGCTTTGAGCTTTGTTTTCTGTCTTTCGGGTAAGGCATGTCATTTCCGAAGTGGAATATTATCTTGATCATATAAAGAATCATTCTATGGTGACCCCATCAACTTGCTTATCGGACGGGAGCGACCATGGATTCGCCTATTGTAGTGACCGGAATGGGAATTGTCAGTCCCCTCGGATGCGGGGTAGACGCCGTATGGAAACGGCTAACAGCCGGGGAGTCGGGAATTCGTGTGCTAAATCGATTCGGCGAGATCGAACTTCCAGTCCAGTTTGCTGGCACAGTGCCCAATCATAGTGATGATCCAGATGGCTTAAATGCCGACGATTTTCTTGATCGCAAAGAACTGCGTAAAGTTGATCTGTTTACTCTATATGCCATCGCCGCCGCTGAACAAGCATTACAACAAGCTGGCTGGCAGCCCAAAACAGACGCGGACCAGCAGGCCACTGCCACAATAATTGCAACGGGTATTGGTGGCTTTCCAACCATTACCAGCGCACAACACACCCTGGCAAACCGTGGCTACAAAAGACTGTCACCCTTTGTTGTACCTGCATTTCTGGCCAATCTGGCCGCTGGAAATGTCTCAATACGATTTGGCTTCAAGGGTCCTCTAGGTTGCCCCGTGACTGCCTGTGCGGCGGGTATTCAGGCTGTTGGTGATGGTATGCGACTGATTAGAAGTGGTGAGGCCGATGTTGCGTTAGTGGGTGGCGCAGAAGCCTGTATTGATCCACTGAGTATTGGTGGTTTCCATGCAATGAAAGCCATGTCCACTCGCAATGATAGCCCTGGTCAGGCATCACGGCCCTTCGATAAAGACCGGGATGGTTTTGTCATGGGAGAAGGTGCTGGATTAATGGTGATCGAGACCCTTGCCCATGCCCAGGCCCGCGGAGCAAAACCCCTCGCGGTTTTAGAGGGGTACGGAACCAGCGCAGACGCCCATCACATTACTTCGGGTCCCCCTGATGGCGCTGGAGCCGCCGCCGCAATGAATAGAGCACTGAAGTCTGCAGGCCTTAACCCCTCTGAGATCGGCTACATCAACGCCCACGGCACCAGCACACCCGTTGGCGATATCGTAGAAGTGGCGGGTTTTCGGCATGTTTTTGCTGACGGCTTGAATTCAATTCCTATTTCTTCAACAAAATCAGCCACAGGACATCTGTTAGGCGCCGCTGGAGGAATTGAATCAATCTTTACGATACAGGCTATCCAAACAGGGGTGCTGCCCCCTACACTCAATCACGACAAGGTTGACCCTGAACTTGCTGGTCTCGACTTTGTACCAAACCAATGCCGGCAAACCAATATTCAACACGCAATGTGCAATGGACTTGGATTCGGTGGGGTCAATGCTTCTTTGATTGTTGGACCGGCTAACTAAGCCATCTTTTGCTAGCCCAGGATAACCAGTGACTACTTAAAACAGCTTTAAGCCAGCTTTATGACATAGGCACTGAGGTCTCATAACAAATCCTGTTTCGCCCGCCGTTTTTGGCCTTGTACAGATACCGATCGACCTGTTCAACAATTTGGTCGGGGCAGGAAATTTCTTCACCCCCACCCCAATAGCTGACACCAAGACTCGCCGTCACCTTAAGTGGCTGACCTTCATAGTCAAATTCATGATCCTCGATGGATTGACGTACTCGCTCAGCCAGACCAACCGCCGCTTCAAGGGGCGCACCTCGCATGACAAAAACAAACTCCTCTCCACCATAACGAGCAAATAAATCGTAGCCTCTGGCTTCAGTCTCTACTAATTGTGCGAGTTCACGCAAAATGAGATCTCCCGCAGGATGTCCGTAGGTATCGTTCACCTGTTTGAAGTGATCAATATCGAACATCACAATACTCAGGCCAGTCTGATTACGGCGATTGTATTCATACTCCTTCGCCAGAGACTCCATAAAATATCGTTTATTGTAGATTCGGGTAAGACCGTCTTTGACCGCCATATTTCGGAGTAACTGATGGTACTCAGTATCATCGGCATCCTGGAATGTGAACTTAAACGTGACAGTACCGACGGTTAGCTTATCGCCTTCGTTCAATCGGCGCGCGGAATTGACCAACTCCTTATTGACGAAGGTGCCATTAGTGCTGCCAAGATCTGAAACAAAAAAGCCGTCAACGCGATTGACGACCATGGCATGTCGGCGACTGATACTGGTATCGGAGACGGTAAGATCAACTTCATCACTACGACCCATCATTGTGACATCGTCGGTGAGTTCATAAACCTCACCGATAAAATCCCCCCTGATCATCACCAGGCAAGGACGTTTTATATGTGAAGTATCAAGGCCAGATCCGTTCTCACCGGCCTTTAACTTGTACTCGGTATTATCAGACATTTGCTGATAGTGCTCTCATACTGACAAAAAAAGTATAGCATTCCTTTTATGGCTCGCAGTTACCTGTAATTGTTAGAATATTGTAAGTGATTTCACTTACCGAACCGACGCTCACGCTGTTGATAAACACGAATTGCGCGCCAGAAGTCTATTTTCCGAAATGCTGGCCAAAAAACTTCGGTGAAATACAACTCTGAATAAGCGCTTTGCCAGGACAAAAAGCCTGACAACCGCTCCTCACCTGAGGTCCGAATGATAAAGTCCGGGTCCGGAATACCTGCCGTGTAGAGGTATTTGGAAAACATTTGCTCCGTCAAATCATCAACATTGAGGGCACCGTCTTTTATTTCCAACGCAACCTTTTTCACCGCGTCGATAATTTCTGCTCTACCACCGTAACTAATCGCGATATTCAACTGAAATCGTTCATGGTCCTCGGTCATTGATTCAATCTTTTCGATCTCCTCGTTCATTTCTTCGGACAAATCTTCTTTTCGTCCTAACACCTTAATTTTTACTCGCTGCTCCTTGATCACCGGATCTACCTGATAATCCTTCAGCTTGGTCAGTATAAGCCGCATTAGATAATCGACTTCATCGGGTGTTCGCTTGTGATTCTCAACCGAAAACGCGTACAGGGTGACAATTTTGACGTCCAGATCACGGCACCATTCGAGGAAAGATTCCAGGTTTTCTGATCCCGCCGTGTGACCTTCATTGGAGGCAAGCCCACGAAAACGAGCGAAGCGACGATTTCCATCCACGATAAGCCCTATGTGATGGGGCGTAGGGCCGCCGTTGATTTGGCGCCAGAGGATTTTTTCGTAGAGATGATAAAATGGGGACAGCGGATTCATTGAATTCTTACTGATTCGATTGCGGGGGATTATTCCAGAGCAGGCACCAAATCGCTATGTGCAATTCAGTCACACGGCATTAACTCCCCGGACGCCAGTTACCATGAAAGCCAAAAGGGACTCTGTGGTCGAGGAACGCCCGGGCTAATGGACCAGCGGATGGGTTCTCAGCATCTAGAATCACCAGATGAGATTTATCGTTGCTGCGGTCATAGACATTGGCTAACAGGTAGCCCTCCCCTTCCTTTGCAGCGTCAGATTTAGGCACAAAAACCGCCTCACCCGATGCCATTTCATCACCCATTACATAGCTGTCGGTTGTCCCGGTTTTATGATCAAACCGGGCAATATTACTAAAGCTCGTCCCGCCATCACCAGCTTCCTGGCGCAGCATATAGCCGTAGCGATAATCATGGCACGAGTGCCGCTCATCCAATCGTCCAAACTCCGAGGACGCATCATCGAGCTGTTCAATTTTGTAGTCGTCCGTATTGTTGCTGAGGTCAAAGGTCCAGCGGTTTAATTTTGCCCACATCTTGTCCGGATCACCCTTGGAACCATCAGGGTTAGGGAACAATGGCGCCTGTGCATATTCAGCAACATCGCAGCTAATCACATCACCATGATTAAAAGCGTTCATCGGGTGAAAAACAAAACTGGCATCATTCTTAAACCAGCGAATGTCCTCGACCTTACCCCGGCGCGGCATAACACCAATGTGGTTACCTTTTTCGGGTTCCCAGGCGAAAGCCGGTAGACCTTGCATGGCGCGTTCAAGAGAACCTGTTAGCGGCATAATTGGGAACAGAATAAAATCTTGAGTGACCATAAAATCATGGACCATTGCAGCATAGGGCGCGTCAAAAAACTGCGACGATACTAACTTGCCACTCTTGTCCACGGTGTGAACTGACATCTTGTTCGACAGGATGCCATCAACATTGTAGCCAAAGAAGATCATTTCTCCTGTTTCAGGGTCAAGCTTAGGGTGAGCGGTCATCGGACCCGTTAATGTTTCATCAAAAGTCCAGGGTCCTTTTGATTCCAGGGTTACTGGATCCAATTCAAATGGAGCATGGGCCTCTTCGAGGGCAAGCAACTTGTTGCCATGCCAAACAATATTGGTATTGGCAACGCCGTCGGTTTGTACCCCTTCAACCGATGGATCCACATCCATAGGATTAAATGCACTAAACAGGCTCTTGCCCGCATCGTGTTCTAACTGCCACTTTTTCGTTCTCACCCAGCGATTGCGATAGGATGCGATACCATTTTCAATATGAAAGGCATGGATCATTCCATCACCACCGAACCAGTGATGTTCACCTCTCGGAGCGAACTGGGGGTTAGGACCATTACGGTAGAAGGTGCCATGCAAATCTTTCGGGATCTCGCCTTCGACGATGAGATCCGGCGCATCACACTCCATTTGAATCGGCGCAAAACCCTCGATCAGATTAGGATGATTGGGAAATGGTTTGGCCATAATGCTTGTCTCCAAAAAGTGTGAAGTATTGATCCTGCCTACTTAAATTTTGCGCCCCAACTATCCGAGAACACGAGCTTCTCAAGGGGGCGACGGGTGATAGGCCCATGCCCCTTGAGGACAGGATAGCCAATTGGAATATGGGCACAGGTTCCCCAGGGATCAGGAATCCCTAATAGCGCTTTGATCTCGTCTTCCCTATAGCATAAGAGTGTTGTCAGAACGCACCCAAGCCCCTCTGTTCGGCAGGCAAGCATGACATTCTGCACCGCCGGATACACAGAACCTCCGCCAACCACAGAGGGCCGGTCTAAATTTGTATCGGTAATGGCCATATTATCGGCGTTAAAACAGAAAATCAGTATGGCCGGAACCTCAGCCATATGGCTCGCCAGATAATCACCTGCACGGAGCATTTTATCAGTAGCACTACCCTTCTCGGCACCGCGCATTCCCTTCGTATACTTGACCCACTCTTCTTCATATAGGTGACCAATTCCAGCCTTTTTGGTTGGATCCTGGACCAGCACAATTCGAAAAGGTTGCACGTTACCCCCGGATGGCGCCCAGGCCGCGGCTTGTAAAACTCGACCCATCACATCATCAGGAATTGCGTCCGGCTTGAGTCGTCGTACCGCACGCAGGGTACTCATCGCGTCATAAACGTCTAACATTTGGTCAGTTCCACTTAAATAGGTTGTTTCGGATCAAGACCCAACAGCACCTTACCGGTGAGTTCATAAATAGGTTGCGCAACCATGATGTGCTGAGTGGTGACATGAATATCTCTAAAACATCGTTGCAACGGATTATCCATATAGATAGAACTCCCGCCACCCAGTTGGTACAGACGATCCACCGCAGCGACAGATTTGTGGGTGGCATTCACTGCCGCCAGACGTAACGCCGATTTTTGATCCAGGCTCAGGCGTTCGCCCTGCTCAGCAGCCCGCCAGGCATCATCAACAACCTTTTGCATATAAGCCTCGGATGATTCCAGATCAGCAACAGACTTAGCCACATCACTCTGGACCATTTGTCTATCGATAAGCTTTCGATTGGAACCGGTAGGCTTTTTGACTCCCGCCAATTCTTTAAAAGATTCTAGAGCAGCATAACCAACGCCAAGACTGACACTGGCAACACCAAGGGCCAACAAACCCAACATTGGAAATTGAAAAAGGGGGGTTCGGATAGCGGCTCGATTACCTAACAGCACTGATCTGCCTCGAGGCACCACAACGTTATCAACAGAATAGTGATGGCTACCGGTGCCCCTTAGACCTGTCACCTGCCAGGTGTCTTCTATATTAACCTGATCTGCTTTAAACATGACCAATCGGATGACAGGGCCAAAAGTGCCCATCACCTGTTCACCGTCTTCATAGACAAAACAACCACCACAAATCCAGTCCGCATTGTTACATCCCGAACCAAATGGCCATCGACCTGATACCACCAGATTTTCACCTTCAATCTGCGCCTTACCCAGGGGGGCCGTCACACCGACAGTTAGCACATCAGGATTTTCTCCGTAGATTGCCCTGGCAAATTCCTCGGGCAGAGACGCTGACAAGATGCCTGTGGTGGAGCCGATCATTGCATTCCAACCCGCGGAACCATCACCAATCGAGATGAGTTTCAGGACCTCAATAAACTGCCTGGGATGAACTTCTAGTCCACCATACACCTGCGGCACCAACATGCGAAAAACACCCGCGCGACGCATTTCGTCGGCCAGGTCCGAGGGAAGCCGCCTCGCGCCTTCGATCTCCGCAGATCTCGCCGGTAATTCATCAACACAACGGGTTGCAAACTCAAGCAAACTCATGAGCCTCGCTCCAGATATCCAGGTAATCCTACAAGTTCGTTAAATCCGGAAAAACTAAACCGTGCTATTTCTCCCAGATCTCCCGAAATCGATAATTGTGAATAGGCTCGATTGAGTTGCTCAGACACCGCCAACAATGCAGACACAGGTCGAAGCAGTATCTGGTAACCCATCTCACCCAGTTGTGTTGGTGTGAGGCTAGGGGTTTTACCGTCCTCGACCATATTCGCAACAAGCGGCGTATCGGGAAATGCTTGCTTCACAATTTGCATCTCCGCAACAGTACGGGGTGCTTCAACAAACAGTATGTCAGCACCAGCGGCCAAAAATGCTTCTGCTCGCATGAGCGCCTCATCAAGATCGTGCGTTGCCCGGGCGTCGGTCCGGGCCATGATCAAAAAGTCGTTGCTTGATCTTGCAGCAACTGCTGCTCTGATTTTCTCAGCGGCATCAGCCAGGCTCACAACTTCCTTGTTCTCCATATGTCCACAGCGTTTGGGGTTAACCTGGTCCTCCAACTGAATACACGCCACGCCAACCTGCTCATAGTGGCGCACCAATCGTTCAACATTGAACACGCCGCCATAGCCATTGTCACCATCAGCAATAACGGGTATTCCGCCCGATGCATGAACCACCTGGGATGCCCGGGTGGTCATTTCAGAAGCGGTCACAAGACCTATGTCGGGTTCTCCTAATAGACTTCCTGCAACCGCAAAGCCGGACATATAAAGCGCCGAATAATGATGCTTTGCTGCGATGCGAGCAGACAATGCATCAAACACCCCGGGAACAACTATGACCTCTTGCTTTTCCAGCTGTTGGCGCAACGTTCTCATCTAATCAATCCAACTAATAGCAGCTATCGAGTCTACCATTCACAGAATGGCCAATGTACATTAGTCTTTTAATTCAAGCAGGAAGTACAGATGCCAAGACTTCGTGAAGTCAGTAGAAAAGATGCCGACCCCAGTGTATTACCGGTTTACGACGCATTGTTTGGTGATCGTGATCCCGTCACCGACCCCGGTACAGCCACCGGTACTCCAGGCAATTGGTGGAGTGTGTTTGCGCTTGTGCCCGATTGCTTTAAACATGCGGTTGAAGGGTTTCAATTTTACCGGGGCAAGAACCGAAAGATTAACGCAAAGCTTCGGGAACTCGGTCAAACCCGCGCAGGGTACAGCCGCGGTAGTCAGTTTGTGTTTTCACAACACTGCAAAAGTATGCGCGCGGTTGGGTTTAGCGAAGCGCAAATTGAGGCTATTCCTCACTGGCAAAGTACGGATCTATTCACGCCGCTTGAGCGGGCCGTACTTGCCTACACCGATGATCTGGTCTTGTCCGGTGGCAGGGTGTCAGACGGAACCTTTGCTGTGTTGAAGGCAAACCTGAGTGATGAAGAAATATTGGAACTGACCTACATCACCTGCACCTATGAAATGCATGCCACCATGTGTCGCGCTCTGCACCTCGAGTACGATGAGGTACCAGAGCGATTAGTCGAGATTCCCGCACCGGATGATGATCTACAAAAGATGGACTTTATGCGGGCCGTCGACGACAACAAGCCCGAAGCCTAGTCAGCTTTTTTAGCCGCCTTTGCAACCTCTAGCACAAGATCATTGATGCGCAGTTCACCTTCCCGGGTCTGCGCACCCATTTCCAGCGCTTTGGTCATCAGCACCTGGGCTGCTTCGGTTCTCAAGGTTTGCTGGAACAGGTAAGCCTCCTCCCTTAATCCTTCGCCGATTGGCAACTCGCTGTTGAGAACAGATTGTTTAGCCAATGCGATTGCCTCCGGCGGCCATAACGCAATTCGTGCGGCTAATGCAGCAACAAAGTCGTCCAGGCCAGTTTGGTCCTCAAATATCCTGTTTAAATAGCCCCATTTTTCCGCTGTCTCTGCGTCTAAATCATCTGCTCCGAGGATGACCTCAAGGGCCCGACCTCGGCCCATTAGACGGGGCAGATTTTGTGTACCGGAACCTCCAGGCAAGATACCAAGCGGCACCTCCATCTGATTGATTCGGGTTTTACCCTGCATACCAAAGCGCATGTCACAGGCAGAACACAGTTCATTGCCACCGCCTCCGACTCTCCCGGCGATTTTTGCAATGGTCGCTTTCGGCATGTTTTTAAGTCGCTCGCACATCAAGTGAAAATCAGACAATTCCTCGGCGCGCCTGGCCGGTGTGTCCGTCGGGAACGTCAGGATAAGGCTGACATCAAAGTGAGCGATAAAAAAATCGGGGTCAGCACTTTCCAGCACAAGCACCTTAACCGAATTGTCCTGTTCCACCTCAAGCGTAAAAGCCACCAGATCTTGATACAGCTCACTTGTCATAATATTAATCGGAGGATTGCTGATTAACGCTGTTAGGACACCGTCATCAAATCGCGTTGTGATGGTTTTGTATTCGTACATAATTTACTCCAATGTCGATTGTTGCTGCAGAACGCCCCGTTGGCCAAAGCGACGATTTTGTCGATAGGGAAAGACATCAATCACTCGATCATGGCGAATGTTTTCCTGCAATGTCCGCCAGTACTCTGCTGTAAAAATTTCCCCATGATATTCGCAGAACAGATCGCTTAATTCCGGTGAAGTGAACAGAAAAGACTGAAATTCTTCGGGGAACACATCCGCATCATCCACGCTATACCAGGGCTCAGAGGACATGCCATCCTCCGGGTGTTGAGATTTTGGAATATCCCTGAAGTTCACCTCCGTCAGATAACAGATTTCATCATAGTCGTAAAAAACGACTCTACCGTGGCGCGTCACACCAAAATTTTTGAGCAACATGTCTCCTGGGAAAATATTAGCAGCCGCCAGTTGTTTGATTGCATTACCATAGTCCTCCAACACCAGCCTCAGTTCGAATTCCGTCTTGTTTTGAATATACAGATTAAGGGGTGTCATAAGCCGTTCAGAATAAACATGGCGCACTATGACATGCTCGTCGGTTAACTGAATAGACGATGCCGCCACCTTCTGCAGTTCCTCGATTAGGGCCGGATCAAATCGGTCTCGAGGTAAAAAAAGGTCAGAAAACTCCTGGGTGTCCGCCATTCGACCAACCCGATCATGGGTTTTTACCAGGTAATAGGCATCCCTGACGCCCTGCCGTGTCACGCTTTTAGTAGGAGAAAACTTGTCTTTAATAATCTTAAAAGCGGTTTGGTAGGACGGCAACGTAAACACGGTCATCACCATCCCCTTGATACCCTCAGCGATCACAAACTGGTCACTGGATTTTTCCAGGTGGGCGAGAAAATCAGAATAAAATTCCGTTTTACCATGTTTGTAGTAACCCAGACTGGTGTAGAGCTCCCAGGTTTTCTTACGCGGCAGGAGGTCACTGAGATAGTTGACCATTGCCTTGGGCGATTGAATATCAACAAAAAAGTAAGATCGAGTAAAACTGAATATGGTACTCAGATCATTCTCATTCCAGATAATGGTGTCTACATAAAGCCCATCACGACTGTTCAGAATCGGCACAGCAAGGGGGAACACGTGATCCTCGATGGTCATACGGCCAATTAAGTAAGCGCCCTTATTTCGGTAAAACACCGATTCGAGCAATTCTATTTGGATTAACCGCTCCGTAGAGTTGCGCAGCAGCGGAATCAGACTCTTCATGGTCTCGGCAATCAGCTCAATATCACGATTGGCATCCTCAAAGTCCGCCCCGAGATCCACACCGGCAAAAACCTGCTGCAATAGCACCTCCAGACCTTCGGTCGACTCGAACCGGCGAAGGGGCTCCGTTGCCGAGGGAGAAGGTATGGCGTGATTAACAAAAGCAAAGCGTTCATCAATGCCCTCGTGGAGGTGGGTGCGCCTGAAGATGGTATTGAACACGGTCCCCGCCAGTTCAGCATCCGTTCGATGCGCTACAAGCTCAACATATCGATCCCGGGCATCATGCCAATCCTCTAGATCCAGAGTTTGTTGAGCCAGCAGCCGTTCAACCTGGGCTGCCATCTGATCAGAATAGGTCCGATACAGCTTGATACGTTGCAGGGATGCGAGTTGCACCTCGGACCAGGCTCTCCGTCGAAAACGATCCCGGGCAGCCCGCGTCACAGCGGCAAATTCGTCTCGATAGGCACTAAAACCGGTTTCAATCACCGATGCAATCCGATTAGCAGGCACCTGAGTACCTTTCTTTTCCATAAAAAACTTGTGTTGTCATCATACTCCACTATAATTCTGGTCTGACCAAACCGGTCTTACCAATTCGGTCCCGCCAAATTGGTACGGCCGATTTGGTATGACCAATTCAAAACATTAGATCTTACCTATGAACGCACCTGAACCACCCATTCGATCAAAGGTCGAAGATATCTCAGCCATTCTGCGGGATGAAATCCTTCGCGGCCAGTACCGCCCAGGGGAACGCTTGCCCTCGGAGCGGGACCTCGCCGTTCGGTTCGAAACCAGCCGTGGCGGTATTCGAGAAGGCTTAAAAAAACTCGAGCAGCTCGGTATCGCCACTATTACTCCAGGCGGAGTGAGAGTTGTCCCCATAGAAGATGCCAGCTTATCAGTACTCGGGCCATTGGTTGACCTCCAGGAAAATCCAGACCCCGCCCTTGTTGGCCATTTGTTCGAAGTGCTTGGCGCTCTGATCTCGATGTCAGCCCGAACCGCCGTGCAGCGAGCCAGCACCGATGAACTTGAGCGAATGCAAAGCATTGTTCAGACCTTAGCTGACAACGTTCAAGATCCTGAACAACAACATCAAGGCTGGCGCGACCTTGCCACCCTGTTTGCCCAGGTAAACAATAATCTGGTTTTACGATTGATTTTGAATGGCCTCAAAACACAGTTAATTAACCGACTCGAAGCCCGACCCAAGGTTGAGCTTAATATCGACTATGACCAAGAACTGGAAACCTTAAAAAAATTGGCGCAGGGCCTCACGACACGCGACAGCCGCTGTGTCGCCAGCACCATCAATGAACACTTCGATTCGATTAACGATCGTATCCAAAACGCATTATCACCTACTCCGATGACCAATTCCGCCGAGGGTCTTACTCATGAATAACGTCGCCAAAGGTCTGCTCACCGTTGCAGTTCTATTTGTTGCCATGCTGATGGCTTATGCGCTGTTGGCTACTGCTCCTACCGCTCAACAGGTTGAACCCGAGCTGGTTTCAACCGCCATTAGAGTACAAAGCATTAATATTGAAGACATCAGGCTTCAAGTCAGATCCCAGGGCACTGTGACCCCCAGGACCGAAAGCGCATTGATACCCGAGGTCTCCGGACGGGTCGAATGGATATCACCAAACCTGGTGCCCGGCGGTTTTTTTGAAGCGAATGCCGTTTTGCTTCGATTAGATTCACGGGATCTCAAAGCGAGTGTAGAACGAAGTCGTGCGGCACTTGCGCGGACCGAGGCAGAAGCAGAGCACAGCCGATTTGAAATGGAACGTCAGCAAAAACTCGTCAAAGATAACCTGACTAGCCAGGCCTCTTTAGAAAGTGCAATCCGTGCAAAACGCGTCTCGGAAGCGGCCGTAACGGAAGCCCGGGTAACACTACAACAGGCAGAACGGGATTTATTACGAACAGAATTGCGGGCACCCTACGAGGGACTCGTCCGAACTAAGAACGTCGATGTTGGTCAATTTATTAGCCGCGGTAATGCCGTCGGCTCCATTTATGCAGCGGATTCCGTCGAAGTTCGCGTTCCCCTCGCGGACAACCAGTTAGCATTTCTCGATCTGCCATTAGGCGTGCGCGGAGAACTACCTATCGAGAACCAGGCAAACGTTACATTGTCCACCCACTACGGCGGTCAATATTACGAGTGGATTGGCAAATTGGTCCGTACGGAAGCTGAGATTGATACACGCACACGCATGGTCAACGCCGTCGTGAGAGTCGAGGAAGACAAAGAAAACGGCAAGCCCAGCCTTCCGGTTGGTCTTTTCGTTAACGCATCAATAGAGGGGCGATTAGCCAATAACGTAGTTGTATTGCCCCGCGCCGCACTGCGCAATCAAAATCAAGTCCTTATTGTTGATGATCAGAGCCGTCTCAGATATCGCGATGTCGAACTACTTCGCTTTGAAAAGGACAGCGTGATTATTAGCGGAGGTCTAAAGCAAGGTGACACAGTCAACCTTTCTCCCATACAAACCGTGATAGACGGCATGCGCGTGAAGCCCATGCCAAGCCAGGGCTAGGAGCGCAGTATGGAACGGATTATTGCCTGGTTTGTCGACAACCCTGTTGCCGCAAACCTTATGATGTTTATTTTCTTGGTTGGCGGCGCTATCAGTCTTGGCACTATGCACCGAGAAGAATTTCCCAGTATTGAGCCTGGTGTGGTACAGGTAACCGTACCCTATCTCGGTGCAGCTCCAGAGGAAGTGGAGCAAGCAGTTTGTATCCGTATAGAAGAGTCCGTTGAAGGTGTTCAAGGGATCGACCGCATTCAATCCTTCGCAAATGAGGGTGCCTGTACCGTCATCATGGAACTCAAATCCAGTGCCGATGATGGCAAAGTATTAAATGAGATTAAGAGTAAGGTGGATGGAATCTCAACCTTCCCAACCGAAACCGAGAAACCCATCATTTCCGCTTTGGCCTTTAACGGCCAGACTATTTTGGTTGCACTTTCAGGTAAGACCGATGAAACCACTCTAAAGACAAACGCCGACAAGATCAGAGATGATATTTCCGCATTAGATGGCATTTCTCAGGTGCGAGTGAACTACGCTCGAGACTATGAAATTTCTATTGAGGTGAGTGAAAACACCCTGCGTCAGTACAACCTGACCTTATCGTCCGTTGCAAATTCCATTCGGTCCGCGAGCCTTGACCTCCCAGGTGGTTCAATCAAAACCGAAGGTGGTGAGATTCTGCTTAGAAGCAAGGGGCAGGCTTATCGCGGTGATGAGTTTCGAGATATTGTGGTCTTAACTCGCCCCGACGGTAGCAATATCACCCTGGACGAGGTCGCGACAATTAATGACGGTTTCGAAGAGGGGTACGGCAGCGCCACCTTTAATCGAGACCCTGCCATGATGATTACGGTTTATCGGGTCGGTGACGAAGATACGATTACCTCAGCGGAAGCAGTCAAACAATATATTGAAAGAATTCGACCCACCCTACCTGAAGGGCTGGAACTGACTGTCTGGATTGATGAGTCCCAGGCATTGAACCGACGCATCGAAGCCCTGACAAAAAATGCCTACGCTGGCCTGGCATTGGTATTACTGATTCTAACTTTGTTCCTTCGCTTTAAGGTTGCCATGTGGGTAGCGGCAGGTATTCCAATTGCGGTACTGGGTGCGCTCTGGGCATTTCCCCTATTCGGAATTAACATATCGTCGCTTACGGTCCTCGCCTTTATTTTGGTGTTAGGAATTGTCGTAGATGATGCCATTGTGGTTGGAGAACGAGTCTTTAGCCACGAAACTACTGATCGAAATCATCGCGAAGCAGCGATCAATGGCACCTTTGAAGTCAGTGTACCCGTCATATTCGGCGTACTGACCACGGTAGCCGCGTTCCTACCGATCCTGCTTATGGGCAGTAGAATGGGTGAGTTTTTCTCTGTTATTGGTTGGGTTGTCGTAATCTGCCTGGCGTTTAGTATTCTTGAATCACAACTTATCTTACCGGCTCACCTGGCCCACAGAAAAACAGAAAACTACTTATTGTCGAACAGCCAATTTGTTAAAAAGTGGATCAGATTTCAAAGCTTCTTTGCTGATGGTCTGACTAATTTTGCAAAAAATGTTTATCAGCCCACGCTAATCAAAACACTTGAGTGGCGTTGGGTGACATGGGCCGTGGCTACTTCTGTGCTGATTCTTGCCATAGCACTCATCGCAAGCGGCAGGGTCATTTTTCAGTTTTTCCCTGCGGTAGACGGTGACCGAATCTATGCAACATTGACAATGCCCGAAGGCATTAACGTCGAAGTCACCCAGGCCGGAGCTAAACAAATAGAAAATGCAGCGCGGGAACTCGGTCGCCAACTAGATGGCGAGCTTGGATTCGAAGGTGGGCATAGTGCATTCAAAAATATTCTTGCATCAATCGGATCAAATGCAGCCCGTAGTAGTGGTCCCCCTAGCCGCGGCGCCGGGGGCAGTCATCTAGCCGAGGTAGTGTTGGAGCTGGTTCCCATCGAGCAACGAAATGGCATGACGGCAACCCAGATCTCCGACCGCTGGAGAGAAAAAGTTGGCGCTATCCCCGACGCCGTCGAACTTCAATTTAACGCCAGTTCTTTTAGTGCCGGTCAGCCTCTGTTGATCAAGTTAAAAGGCCGAGACGTTGAGGAACTACGTTTGGCAGCCGCAAGCCTTCGTGAAGAATTGGCCCGTTATCCAGGCGTGCTTGATCTATCGGATTCCTTCCGCGCTGGTAAACAGGAAGTAAAACTAGATATTCGAGAGAGTGCTAAGCCACTTGGCATTTCACTGAATGACCTTGCTCGACAGGTTCGACAGGCATTTTATGGTGAAGAAGCTCAACGTATACAACGGGACTCAGACGACGTTCGGGTCATGGTTCGATACCCTGAAGCAGAACGCCACTCCCTCGGCAATCTAGAAGAAATGCGAATCAGAACAAACGACGGTATCGAAGTACCGTTTATGTCCGTTGCAGATATTACCTACGGCAATGGCTACTCTTCCATCGAGCGACAGGACCGGCAACGAGTCGTAGAGGTTGTCGGTGACATCAATCGCAGCATTGTTACGCCGGAAGAAGTGATGAGTGCGGTCCAGAAGTCTATTTGTAGAACCGGTTCCAGTTTCAACAATAAAGAGAACCCCTGCCAAAATGCAGAGCACCCGGGGGTTTCCTACTCACTCGGCGGCGAGCAAGAACAACGGTCCGAGGCAACTGCAAGTATGGCAAGAACCGTCCCATTATCCCTGCTGATTATCTTTGCGCTACTCGCAATCCCGCTAAAGAGCTACATGCAACCGCTAGTGATTATGAGTGTGATCCCATTTGGCGCAGTGGGCGCTATTGTCGGACACTTCCTAATGGGCTGGAATCTTATTTTCTTCTCCTTACTCGGCATCATTGCCCTCTCGGGAGTTGTGGTAAATGCTTCCCTTGTGATGGTGGACTACATCAACCGGCAGAGGCGGCTCGGCATTTCCACCTTTGAATCCGTCACAACAGCGGGGGTCGCACGATTCCGCCCGATCATTTTGACCTCCGTAACGACCTTTGTGGGTCTTGTACCGCTAATGTCGAATCAGGACCCAGAAACCTTTATGTTTATTCCAATGGCCATCTCCCTGGCATTTGGGGTTTTGTTTGCAACCGTTATTACACTGTTTTTAGTCCCGAGCTTATATTTGATGCTTGAAGACTGGCTGCATTTTTGGGGACTAGATAGCTCAATTGATCCGGCGTTACTCACCCAGAACGATGAAGATTCCGGAATTCCAGTCCTCAAGTCCGGTGAGGTTAGCTGATAAAATTGACTAAGGTATCTTGCACCAGGCCAGGTTGATCGTAATGCAACATATGCCCAGCACCGGCAATCGTGACCTGCTGGGCATCGCCAAATAAACTCACCCGGCGAGCCAATTCCTCGCTATAGAACACAGGGTCATTGAGCTGTGGCCGCATGTCCGTCCAGTAGCGCAAGCTATGCTCTCCGGTTACCACTAGCACCGGACACTTGATAAGGGCAAACAAGTCCTCGGACTCCGATTGGGAAAACGTATGCCAGATCATGTTGACCGCACTTTCCCAACGCCAACGGATACCGCCGTCAGGATGAGGTTCCGTACCCTGCTCGACAACCATTTGCGCTAATGCAGCCGACATCTTTGGGTTGTTTCTACGCAATCGAGTCACGGCATCGGCGATATCAGAAATCTGTCTCCGTTCGCCCGTGATGCCCATCACCAGTTCAACCCCTTCTCGGAATCGCTCAACAAGTTGCAATGGGTCAGTTTGTTGTCCTGGGGGGCCTAGCCCATCTAGCAACACCAGTTTACTCACAAGATCAGGGAAGCTGGCGGCAAATCGCAGCACAATGTGGCCACCCAGGCTATGCCCGACTACCGTTGCCCGTTCAATTTTCAAGTGATTAAACAGCGCCTTTAGGTCCGCAACAAATTGCACCATTGTATAGGTGCTGGTTTTTTCACTATGACCATGACCACGAAGGTCCGGCGCGATCACATAGTATTGCTCAGCCAAACGCTCCATAACCTCAAATAGACCCAGTGCGTGGTCACGCATACCATGGACCATCACAAGAGGTGGCGACGCGGGATCTCCGAGTGCGACACCTGATAACAACGCATTTGCGCCAGAAAAACTAAATCGATTCAAATTCATTTCCTGTTTCTTCAATTAAAGAGCGCTCAAAAAAGCGTTTTAAAGCGCTTTCAAAAGTGTCAAATATAAGAATTTGTCGAAAGCATGCTCTATGGAAGTACCGCGACGGACTGCACAACATATCGTACGGCAACTGCGTTATTATAATCAGACACGCGTGGCATTATGCCAGCTAGAATTGAGGTCAAAATGAAACATTCCGTCGTGCTATCCATGCTTATTGCAACGCTCACGCTGATGCCTACCTACGCCAGTGCCGACAGCGCCGAGAATAAACGACAAAAAATATTGGATATGCGTACAGAAGTTCTGGAACGACTATACCTCGAGAAGCCATCCACAAAATCAGAAATAAAGAACGCTGAAGGCTATGCCGTTTTTACCAATATCGGCATCAATCTTGTCCTTTTTTCCGCCGGCGGCGGACAGGGTGTTGTCCACGATAATCACTCAGGTGAAAACACCTACATGTACATGGGTTCCGCCGGGGTAGGCATAGGCCTGGGCGTCAAAGACTTCCGCGGGGTATTTGTATTCCATAATCGAGATGCCATGAAAACCTTTATAGAATATGGCTGGGATTTTTCTGGCCAGGCTGATGCCGCGGCAAAATCTGGAGACAAGGGCGACGAACGCAGCCTTTCTGCGACCGTGGTTAACGGCGTTTCACTTTATCAACTCACCGAGAACGGACTCGCCCTCCAGGCAACGCTGCAGGGCACAAAATATTGGAAAGCCAAAAAGCTCAACTAAAGCTCAACTGGCACGTTTTACCCTCGGTTGAACCCACCATGGGTTCAACTGAACCCATCTTATACACTACACTAGCCCTATTTCGACCGACAAACTCTCACTGACCTAAGAAGGCCAACGTCCATGAAAACCTCCATCTTGCAAAGGCTTTGGCTACTTAGTTTTTGCCTGGTTTCACATTCAGCCCTTGCAGCGAGTGATCCCTTTGACCTAAATGTTGATATTCCCCATGAGGTCTTTAAGCTCAAAAACGGCCTCACCCTCATTGTCCACGAGGACCATAAAGCACCCATCGTGGCCGTTAACGTCTGGTACCACGTCGGATCTAAAGACGAGGTACGAGGCAAAACCGGTTTTGCGCATCTTTTTGAACATCTGATGTTTAACGGTAGTGAAAATTTTGATGATGATTACTTTCAAGCCACCGAACACCTAGGCGCCACTACCCTTAATGGGACCACAAATAAAGATCGAACCAACTATTTTCAAAACGTCCCAAAAAATGCCCTGGACAGCATCCTTTGGCTAGAGTCAGATCGAATGGGTAACCTCCTCGGCGCCATTACCCAGGATAAGCTTGATGAACAGCGAGACGTGGTCAAAAACGAAAAGCGTCAGGGTGAAAATGCGCCCTATGGTCATGCTGCAGAAATTCAATACAGCAGCATCTATCCCTATGAACATCCCTACTCCTGGACCACTATCGGTTCAATGGATGACCTTGAGGCGGCAACCGTCGAAGACGTACATGAATGGTTTAAGCAGTATTACGGCGCCAATAATACTGTCCTGGTTGTTGCCGGTGATATCGATACCATGCAAGTTAAAGCAAGAGTAGAACACTATTTCGGCTCGATCGAATCGGGCCCACCCCTGACAAAGCACCAGCAATGGGTCAACAAGCTGACCGGCACCCAGAAAGAAATCAGCTACGATCGTGTTTCCGAGACCATGTTGCTGAAGTCGTGGAATATTGAAGGTAACAGTACCCTCGACACAACCTACCTCGATTTAGTTGCCTCGGTGATGAGCAGCGGCAAGAGTTCCAGATTGTACAAGCGACTCGTTTACGATGAGCAGCTTGTATCATCGGTCAGCGCCTACACCTCGGCTGGCGAAATTGCGGGGACCTTTGAAATAACAGCAACAATTAATCCCGGTGTCGCTGAAGCAAAGGTCGATCAGATTATCACCGAGGAATTAAACCGGTTCCTCGAAAAAGGCCCCACTCGAAAAGAGCTAGAGCGGGTCAAAATACAAACCATTAGCGGGTTTGTTCGTGGCATGGAATCCATCGGTGGGTTTGGTGGTAAGTCAGACATCCTTGCCTCCAACTATATTTATACCGGAGATCCTGCCCACTATAAAATGGAACTTGACTGGATCAAGAATGCGACCCGCAATCAACTTCGAGACACAGCCAAAAAATGGTTATCCGACGGACTGTATCAGTTAGAGATTAGACCTTTCCCGAAATTATCGACCCAGGTAACAAACGTCGACCGTAGCGCCATCCCAGAACCTGGAAAAGCACCCGATGTCAGTTTTGAACCTTATCAGCGAGCCACTCTGAGTAACGGCATGAACGTCATCGTCGCACAACGTTCCGCTGTGCCTGTTGTGCAGATGATGTTATCGATCGACGCAGGCTATGCTTCGGATCAGTTCACATCACCTGGACTGGCACGCCTGGCCATGAACATGCTGGATGAAGGTACTGAAAACAGGACGTCGCTTGAAATAAACGAGCAGCTCAGCATGTTAGGTGCAGGTCTCAGTGCCGGCTCTAACCTCGACACATCAATTGTTAGCCTGACGTCGTTGACCACTACCCTGGAGGATTCTTTAGATATCTTCGCTGATGTGATCTTGAATCCAGCCTTCCCGGAAAAGGAGATGGATCGACTCAAAACACAGCAGATAAACGCCATCAAACGAGAGCAGGTCTCACCACAAAGCATGGCACTCAGAGTCTTTCCCCGCCTGGTTTACGGTGCAGGGCATGCCTACAGCAATCCATTTTCCGGCTCGGGTACAATCGAGACCGTTGAAAATATTAAGGTCACAGATCTACAACGGTTTCATGACACCTGGTTTAAACCCAACAATTCGACGCTAATTGTCGTGGGTGATACCTCGTTGGACTCGATTCAACCCATGTTAGAAAAACGCTTTGCCGCTTGGAAACAAGGTGAGGTGCCAAGCAAGAATATCTCCGTCGTCAAGCGAGCCGAAAAACCCACGATATACCTGATAGACAGACCAGAGTCTGTGCAATCGGTCATCATTGGCGGCCATGTGACAACACCAAAGTCTAATCCAATTGAGATTCCCACGATCTTGATGAATGAAGTTCTAGGTGGCGCTTCAACTTCACGGGTCAATATGAACCTTCGAGAAGACAAGGGTTGGTCCTACGGTGCTGGAACAGGCATCGTCAACGCCAGAGGGCAGCGATTCTTCTACGGAATTGCCAACGTGCAGTCGGATAAAACCGCAGAGTCGTTGTCTGAAATGATGAAAGAACTCACCGCTTATAAAACCGACCGGCCGATCACCACGGAAGAGTTAGCTAAAGCCAAGCGAAACAATACCCTATCCCTACCCGGTCAATGGGAAACCGGCGGTGCTGTTTTAGGCTCTCTGTCCCAAATAGTGCAGTACGATCTAGCTGAAAACTATTACGACACCTATGCCGATACGATTCGCAGCGTAACCGAGGAGGATGTCACCGCCGCGGCAGCAAAGGTGGTTCACCCTGGCAGTCTTGTCTGGGTCGTTGTAGGAGATAAAAAGACCGTAGCGGAAAAATTAGATGGACTGGGATATGGCAAAGCAATCTTAATTGATAGCGAAGGCAATCGGCTTTAGAGCCTGGCAGCGCTGTTAACCCACTCGCTAGATCAGGCGGGAGCTTCGGCTCCCGCTAACCTAGTGACATTACTTGTTAAGCGTAATGTCACCGGAGCCTGAAGAAGCAATCACTTCACCCTTACCGCTACCGACACTAAAACGGAGCGTTTCATCCCGGACATATTTGGACTTCTTCGGTTTGTCGCCGGTAATCCGGTTGCGAATTCGACCTGAACCGGTTTGAACGTCAAATCGTGCATCAATTTTACCACCGAGTGAGATGCGTACGGATCCGCTCATGGTGTCGCATTCAACCGACGCGCCCTCAAGCATTTCCGCATCGAGCTCAACATCTCCAGAAACCGAATTTGCACGAATGGAACTGACCATACTACGGGTCACCTCAATATCCCCTGAGACAGACTCCAGGTCCAACTCATCGTTGGATTTAGATACCACAATAGAACCACTGACTGAACTGAAGACACCAGGTCCGGAAATCTCAGAGGCGACAATATCGCCACTAATCGTCTTAACCCTGGCGCGACCATCCACTTCCCTAAGCGTGACTTCGCCACTAATGTTGGTCACGCGAACCCGATCCGAAACCTTCTCAACCTTCAGTTCACCACTGACGCCACCGAGTTCCAAGCCACCATGAATATTGCTGACTTCAGCTTCAGCGGAGACCAAAGAGATCGTCACATTGCTTTTTTTTGGTACCTTGATCACAAGGCTGGTTTCCTGTTCACAACACCAACTGTTAAGGCGCTGGGGAAGTTTCACTGCAACTACAGTTTCTTTACCCTTCACATCAAAAATAAATTCATCCATTGACTCATCAAGGCTACCAACAACGCTCACTTCGTTTTTATCCCACCCGACAACTTCTATTTCACCACGCACAACATTAATCCGTACATAGCCGTCGGATCTGGCGTCTTTTGTCTCGTTCACAGACTCCTGCGCAAAAGCGAGGCTAGTCCCCAGACTGAGCAAAAGTGCCATGGACAAAAAAATCGGTTTTTTCATAGTCTGATCCTGGTCTCGTCTTTATCCGATCACATTGATCTGGAGGGCTTCGAGAAATCCTGTTTTAAAAGTTCTAGTTCCCGTTCATGAATCCGCATTAGCTGTTCAACCAGGCGACGATTGGTTGGGTCCTTTCGCACCTGGCTTTCTATCTCTGTTCGAGCCTGCGCCACAATCTCAATATTTCGATACAGCTCTTCGAGTGTCTCCGGAGCCAGATCACGGTTTGTTTCAGCAAACAGCTCTTCTAAGGGATCCCGTGTCTTGAGGTATTCAACCTGCATGGTTTCGAGGGTCCCTGGGCGGGATTGATCAAACGCCAACGCACCCGTTTCAGGTCGAAAATCGGTCAGATTGAGCACCAGTGCTGAAAATGCCATGAGAACGCTAGCGGCCATACCAAATTGCATCCAATTGAGCGAAAACCCGGCGTTTTTCGGCTGGGGGTATGCCTCGATTTTTCGCTCTATACCAGGCCAAAGGTTACGCTCAGGTTGAATTTCCCTATCCAATGCCCTGACCTCTCGGGCCAACTGCATTTCCCACGCAGGGCTTAGGTCAGCGTGTTGGTCGCCGCCTGGGCTACTGTCTACATTTTGATCGGTCTTATCGTTCATAGTGATTTGGACGCAATATCAGTGGTAAAGGTTTAACCGGTCTCTTCGGTTTTCAATTTTGCCTGTAAAAGCTGTCTGGCACGGTGTAATTGGGCTTTGCTACTGCCCTGGGCAATGCCCAGCAAGTCAGCAATTTCATCGTGGGTGTACCCCTCAAGGCTATAGAGCACAAAAACAGCTCTGGCACCGTCGGGTAAGCCCGCGATAGCTTCATCGAGGCTCATTCGAAGGCCAATATCCTCCTTTTGACCCTGCTCCTCGATGTCATCAATATCCAACATATTGCGGAAAGGTTTTTGTTTCCGGAGATAACTGAGCACCGTATTGGTCGTGATTCGATACAACCAACTGCCGAATGCGGAATCACCTCTAAAACTGTCTAGTTTCCGCCAGGCCAGGACAAATGCCTCCTGGGCAAGATCTTCTGCCATATCCCGGTCGTTACAGAGCCGGGTACAAAGGGCAAACACTCGGCCAATGTGCATCTCATAGAGCCGTTCATAGGCTAGCGTATCGTTTTGTCGGGCACGGTCGACCAGCGCCCGCTCTCGCGCTCGCTCAAGTTCCTTCTCATCGAGTATCGGCGGGGCCAATATCGCTTCAGTCACCGGGTACCTGAATACATTAGTTGTTAGTTAGATGGCAGTTTACGGGATTTGGTTTAAAGGGGCGGCAATTTTTCCGATATCACCTCTGTAGATAACGGCCTTTTAGCTAAAGGCTCTTTAGATAACAACCGTTTAGATAAAAGCATGGCAACTCGATGCTGTCCATCGGTGAGACCTAGCGGAGGTGGGATTCGGATTAGTAGGTCTGAAATACCGTCATCGTTAATCTCCGTAACTTCGATGAGGTCCGGCTCCCTCGGCATGGGTAACTCAATATTCTGGGCATTCGATGAAAACAGCTGCCGCTTGGGTTCACCGGCAAAAATATTGACCTGGGAATCGCCATCCTGCAACAGCAGATCATCCCGGCCATCACCATCAATGTCCCTGATAATGACCGCCGGTAGCCAGAACTCACCGGTGGAAAGGCTAAAGGTGGCGGTAATTTCACGGGTAGCAACTGGCTTTGGGGAATACAAGCCAAGGTCCATGGTGTAGAAACCCAGTTCAATCTTGATTGAGCCGGTCAGCAATGCCGCGATGATTTTTCCCACACCTAATTCCACCGAAGACACAACAAGATCAAGATCCATATCACCATCCAGATCCCTGGCTTGCATTTCATACTGAATGCCATTTGACTCGATAGTTGAAGTGGGTTCTGTAGCAAAAACAACATGCCCCTTGTCCGTTGCTACGCCTGGGTGCAGCGAAAATGTTGTGGTTTTTCGAAACACCCCTTCGCTCTTGACCTGCATGGTCATCAAATCTGGCACACCGTCGCCGTCATAGTCATCAATTCCATGCACCACCAAGACAATTTTATCTGACTGATCCTGGTTCGAAAGACTCACTGACATCCCATCCACACTGTCAAAATCCACCGCTACGGTGGAAGCAATCATAAAGGGAGTCGGCGAAAATTCTCCCGAAGGCAGTTGGGGATAAACCGCAAAGTGATCCTGGTCCCAGAGCACCAGATCTTTGCGCCCGTCAAGGTTCATATCCGCCCGGAATAAACTCTTCGCCTGATACCAGGGGTGATTGTTGTAGGAGATTTCCATGACTGGGACAGCCGTTAAACTGACCGCAGGTGCAAATGTGCCATCTTTACGCTGGACCGCGAGATGGTAGCCCCTAAAGGATGGAATCAAAAAATCATCAAGGCCATCATCGTTCACATCTCGAAATGCGTCATACCGTGGTAGAGCATCAACAACTGGAACGTTGTAAATACTCTCGAAGCTCAATAAAGACTGATCGGTATCTAACCTTTTGACCTCTCCAGGATATAGCAGCACTACCACTGAACCGGAAGGTGTTGTCAGCTTATCAACAAAAATAGCGTTTTCAGCAACCGGGATGGACTTAGGCGCTGGGACATAACCACCTTCCCGCTCACCTACTCGGTAAGAACGCTGGCCATCAGCATCAACCGTAAAAACATACAGGCGATCGTTTGCCGTCAGTAATGTTTGGCTTAAGCCCGACCCGGTTTCTATAACAAAAGATTCAAACCCCGCCGCCGCATCGTTTACTCCCAGTGTGAGCAAGCCAGCGACAATACTAACGAGGAGCGGTCGCCGCATCATTCCCGGCGCAGTATCTCGAACTGGTGGTTGTGATAACTTGCTATGGCCAACCCCGCAGCAACGGATGTGAAGGGATCATGTTCGGTAACCTTGCCGGGAAATCGATCTTCCAATTGCCCCCTAACGGCAGCGATAAGTGAAGAACCGCCGGTTCGAATCACCACATCAATGTCAGTGTTTTTGAGCCCAGCCAATTCCAGGACCTCATCGGTGACCGCGGAGAGTTGCGCCAACATGGGAGCGAGCATGGCTTCGAATTGTGGCCGGGAGAATGGCAAGGACACATCCAACTCCGGGATATCCAACACCGTCTCCTCCATATGGGAGAGATCTGCTTTGGCTTGTTTGATCGCCTGAAATACTCGATAACTTTGATTGTGAGCAATTAAATCATCTAGACGGCGAAATTTTTCTGCCGCTTCACCACCCTGTTTTACACAGTCTGCGATCTTACTGCGATAGTGATTCTGATTGAGCGTGTAGGTCACAGCCCAATTGAGCAACTTGTCCTCAAACTCGTCAAAAGGAAATTGATTTTCAACCAGTGTTCCGTCCCGCATCCGTGACCAGATTTCTCCTTTGCCCAGGAGCGGAAAGAGAAGCTCTTTGAACATCAGTTGATCAATGTGATCTCCGCCGATGGGCCTCCCGGCAGTGGACAGCACATCAAATTCCAGCCCATTAAAACGCACAACACTCAGATCAAGGGTACCACCCCCGTAGTCTACCGTTAGAACAACACCGTCTGATGCTCCACCGTCCTCGTGCAAATAGCTGAGGGTGGCGGCAACGGGTTCTGGATAGAATGATATTTGTTGATAGCCCGCATATTCGCTGGCTTCGGTAAGCCGCGACAGACCCAGATCATTTTTATGATCCCCGTGTCCCTCAAATTGAACCGGGTGGCCAAAATGCACATCAAAATTCTGCGTGGGTACAGCCTTTAGCAGTGCCTGGCGAATGTGGACCAGAACTGGCGTAATCAGGGCAACCAACCTGAAGGGATGATCAAAGACCATAAGACGCTTAATTGAAGGATTGCCCAGTAACCTTTTTACGCCCTGGAAGAGCCGCCCCTGCATACCTCTATCAATAACGGCTTTGCCATAGACATTACTGGTCGTCACCTCATGCTCGGAGCTGGCATCATTTGGGTTTCTCTCCTCGGTCAACATCTGAGCTTTTGCGACGATTTCGGGTGTCAATTCGACCATGCGGTCGCGATTTTCTTCGATGTATTGGTTGACGGCGGCTCGACCCGTGCGGGTTTTGAGTTCCCGATTCAAATGGGTTGCCGTCGGCATAATTTCATAGGGCGGTTCTAACTGCACCATATGCAGTGTCTCGCCATCAAACCAGGCGGCGGCGGAGTTTGAGGTTCCGAAATCTAGTCCTACACCAATCATATCTATCTGAATAATAAGGGTTTTGCCAAAAAGGCATGAGAGAGGGGTCGGCCATTAAACCTTATCTAATCTGGAATTTCCAAATCATTTTACAGGGCCGATACTGCATGCCAGCTGGCAATACAGTAGATCAATTTTCGGTAGACATACCCATTGCGTCCAGCAGTCGACCGGTACTTGCGAGTACCCGATAGCGGGCGATGGTGGCCGTGTACTGACCCGATATATAGGCGATATTTGCACGTAACAACTCATTTTGAACGTCCAACAGGTCAAGCAGTGTTCGCTTACCCAGGCTGAGTTGTTCGTTATAAACCGTGAGCACTTCTTCGGTAGACTTCACATGAGCTTCCAAATACTCAAGCCGTACCAGAATGTCTTCTAATTCATTCCAGACTAATGTCACATCTTCTGCTACGCCTCGCTGAACGCTCCGGACGGTTTCCCTCGCAGCAAATTCCCGGGCCTGAGTTTCATTAATTCTGGCCTTATCAGCACCACCCCGATAAAGGTTATAGGTCATACGGATGACGGCGGTCTCATCGTCGTTGTTGCCAATTGTACCATCGGTATCATCATTTCGAGTTGCTCCGACCTCCAGATCAAAACGAGGTTGGTAGGCGGACCGGGCTTGTTTTTGTGCCGCCACAGCGGCATCAAGATCAGACTTTGCAGCAAGTAAACCAGGGTTATTTAGCATTGCCGTCGCAATGGCTTCCTCTAGACTGGAAGGCAACCCTGAGATCTGACCAGGTAAGCTCAACTCTGAAGGGTTCTCACCCACAACTCTAAAAAATTCAGCAATGCCGTTTCTCGCATCACGTTCAGCAAGTAGCACGTTGCCTTTTGATTGAGCACGTCGACCCTGGGTCTGAACAACATCCACTCGGGTGCCGACACCGTTCTCGAACCGTTCCCGGATCTTACCTAGGGTACGATCATGGTGAGCCAGATTTTCATTGGTCAACTTTACCACGTCATTCCGACGCATCAGCTCAAGATAAACCTGAACAGCTCGAACGCCGATGCTTTCCTGGGCGCTTGCTAACCGGGAGATTGCGGATTCAGTTAATGCACTTTGCTGCTCGACTAAACTTCTGGTGGAAAACCCGTCATAAAGAAGTTGTGTTATTTTTAGGCTTCGTTCCTTGCGGGTCAGGCGTAAATCATCACTACCGACAGCTCGTGTGGTCGTATTATTCGAACTCTCTCTACCACCTGACAGCACCAGATCAACCGAAGGTAGGTACGCAGCCTTCGCCTGGCGAGCCAGATCTTCCGCTGCATCTACGTTGTAGCGATTCGCCAAAATATCGGGATTAGTTTGAAGCGTGGTACGCACGGCCTCTTCGAGGGTCTGGGCAAGGGCACCCGACGCCAACAAGATTGCCATCATTCCTATAGTTAAGCGTGCTGACACTCAAACCTCCTACGTTGATAGAAGGGAAATTGTAATAGTTTCAACAACAAATTGCCCCTGGGTTTACAAACTCTTACATACTTTCGGTTCAGGATATCAGCTCTCAGGAAGCGTGATCACCCTACGAATCTCATCGGACATAAATCCGAGCGCCATTGGTCGCTTAACGCCTCGCAATACTACAACATCGTAGAGTTCTTCAACAATCCCGCCGAGGCGAATGCCGTGGACTATATCGCCCGTATCCAAATCTATAATCTGGATTCCGCATCGTCCTTCAGTCTTTCGCTCCGCCAGATGGTCATCCAGGGGTAAACCCGAGAAGGTTTTGTTGTGTCGACCCTGGGACATCCCCACTACCGCATAGTTACCAATAAATGCGAGACCCCGGAGAAACCCTGGGCAAAAGGCCACCCTTTCAAACCTACCGCTCTCGTCAGCGTAACCGAAATAGCCTGTCCCGGAATCTAGCAACCATACCTTGCCGCGGTAGACTCTCGGTGAATGCGGCATAGACAGGCCACCCAGCACTACATCATCATTCTTGATATCAAATAACACACCACCACCAGCGCGGTGTTCTCGCCAGCCGTCGACCGCATCAGCTTGACTGACACTGGTGACATATCTTGGCGCACCATCTTCGAGCGCCAGTCCGTTCAGATGACATCGGTCCTCCGCTGCCAGTTTACTGATCCAGGGCGGTTGCCAAATCGGGTTAATACTAAAGTCGTCGCTGAGTTCTGCCACGCAGCTGAACATTGTACTGACAAAAACCGGAGAGCCATCCTGGCGAATGGCAATATCATGAATATCCACGTCGCCGGTGGTATGACCTACCTGGGGAATATAAAGTCGATCGTAACCCTCGTGGGCAGCGCCCTTTTTAAACGCGGGGGTAAAACGCCACATTTGAAACAGGCTGCTCATATAAAGCACTTCAGCCGCTTCGTCGGTACAAAGCCCCATGCACCGATTATAGGTGCGCTCATAGATTGAAAGTCGACCATTGTCCTGTAAACCGACAAAAAACAACTTACCGGTTTGGTAGGTAGTAAAAGCCAGACTTACCTGCTGAGTGGCGAGCCACCCAGCGAGATTTCTAGTTGCTTCAAATTGGAATTGAGGTTTTGGTTTTTCCTGAGTCTCATCGGTCATTAGTTGACGTTAAATCCGGCTGATTCATAGCTGCCCACAATCATAAATGCCGACCAAATATATGGATAGCCCCACTGGGGCGAATCAATCATGTCTAACTGAGTATCTCGCAACGCTTCCCGAGCCGGTTGACCCGCAAGCAGACGATCGTAAAAATCTGTCATTAAGGCCTGGGTACCCGCATCCGAAACCTCCCAGAGTGAACTGACTACCTCGGCAACTCCAGCCTCCTGAAACGAACGACGTAAACCATAAACACCTTCACCTTCATGTATTTCGCCAAGCCCGGTTTCGCAGGCAGAAAGTACCACGAGTCGGGTACCCGACAGGTTCAGATCCAACACTTCCAGGGCCGTGAGTACCCCGTCATTAGTTGTTTCGATTTCCCCAAGGAATTGGGCATTGGTATTAATACCAGCAAAGGCTAGTCCAGCCCGTAGCAGTGGATTGTCTCCAGGTGGTGGAACCTGTGCTTCCATACCGCGTTGGGCCTTAAGCAGACGTTTTCTGAGTGTGTCATCGGGTTTTAAGAAAAAACCGTGGGTTGCAACATGAAGCACTTCTGGCGGAGCAGTTAAGTCGACCAGAACTTTCTCCTGGGCATTGTTACCGAAAAAATTATCATTCGCGGTATCTCTACCGTCTACCCGATCAACAATAATCTTGCCCTCCTCTGCAGCACCCGGAAGTGGCGCAAAATTAAGACCACGCAATCCGGTACCAGCACCACGGATGCCAAGTTTAAGTGCTGCGGACCGGCGGCCAGCGGCAACTTGTATCTCCTCGTCACTCACAACGTCCTCCGAGTCATAGTCAGGGCCCGCCATGACCAGATACTGACCCCGCGCCAGACGATACTCACTCGGCAACAGGTCCCGCCCTGAGGTGAGGATTTGCAGATCAGTCGTTTGGATCAAATATTCTTCGTCGGGACTCATTAATGCACCGAAGGGTGCAATATTAAGTAAACCGTCAGGAATCAAATAAACGTGGGCTAAATCTCCCAGCACGTCCATAAGCGGACTCCAGACATATTCATAGGCTTCGATGCCAACTTCGACGAGTTCGTCTTCATCTACCTGATCGTCCTGAATAAATTCTCGATAAAGCGCCACCGACTTTTCGATGGCTTCTCGATCACTAAATTGCACCAGATGGAACGCCACCTTGTTACGCCGCTTGGTAATAACACTCGCCAACAATTTAGCTTCGCCGTCGTCGGTATAGGCCATAAAGTCCACTAACGCGGAATCCTTTTTCATGGCGTCCGTCAGACGCTCGGCGCTGCTACCGGCAATAGACGTACGGAAACGAACGCTGGCTCGACCGAGTTCACCCTGGATTTCGTTCACCCGTTGTTCTAGCTGATACAGCACTTGAACGTGATTATCTTTAGTTTCCGCCGTTGGGCCAGACAGGGTTTTAGCCGCCAACTCCTTACGCGCACTCTCCAGTTCCGTTGCCAACCCCTTAAGCTTGGGATCCGTGGTCATAGTGGCAATCTGTTGGATTTCAGACGTCACTTTTAGCAACAAGCCTTTCCTCTGCAGGCTCGCATCAATCATCCGCCGAGCCGACTCTTCATCCCCGATCTTGGCCAGCAAGCTCAGGTAGTCGTTAAATTCTGGACGATGTAAACGTACATATCCTTCCCGGGCGTTTTCACCGGTGGTCCACAACATGGTATCGAGGAAGTCGCTACGACGGTTAAAGCCCACTTCTCTAAGCTCAACTGCAGACTGCAACTGGTCCATGTCTTCCCTAACTTTGGCAAGATAGTTCAGGGCGTCAAAAGTATAGGGATGTAGATTGCCCAGTTGGTTTTCTGCCAGCGCCAGAGCATCGGTCAGGATCACAGCCGCTTCATCAAACCGTTCCTGGTCCAGATAAACGCCACCCAGGTCAATCATCGAACGAATTGCATCTATATGATCTTTGCCGAGTACCTCCTGCCGTAGGGCCAGAGCCTGACTAATTTTTTCTTCCGCCAGATCCAATTTGCCCTGACGTTTGTAGACCCGCCCGAGGTTATTGGTGGCTTTTAGTGTATTGGCGTGACTCTCACCAAATATGGTGGTCCAACTTGACCGCACCTCTTCAAACATTTCTGAGGATTGGTCGTAGTCCTCCATCAACATATATAAGTAGGCGAGGTTGTTTTTAACAGCATTGGTGTTGGTGTGATCCTCGCCATAAAGCGCAATCATCATGTCCAGGCTTTTAATATACATGGGCTCGGCTTCTCGAAAATTACCCTGGCTTTCGAACAGCAATGCCAGATTATTTCGAACATTTAGCGTTTGGACATTGTCCTCGCCAAGAATACGTTCCATTTTGCTCAAGGTTTCTTTGAGCATGGGCTCCGCTTGATCATAGAGTCCACTCTTCTCATAGATTAAGCCCAGATTGTTTCGAGCGACTAAACTGGAAGGATGAGCATCCCCAAGCAATTCGACCAACCCCTGCAGAGCTTCCTTGTAAGTTGCCTCTGCGTCAGCGAGCTTTCCCTGGGCTTGATAAATTGAACCTAACTCAAGCAAGGTGTTATAGACATTCACGGGGATGGACTGCCAGGCAACAACGCCGTAGTCCAGGACTTCTTCGGTAAGGGCTAACGCTTTGTCGTAGCTCCCTTCGTTGTTCAAGACCCGGCCAAGATAAGACTTTGCGGTGTAACTTCGTTCTACGTCACCGACTAACAACGCGGTATGAATCACCCCCGACAACAAATCTTTACTTTCCTGATATCGTCCAAGCACTCGATAAATTTCTGCAATCTCGAGCAGCGCATTTAATACGTAGGCATCTACATCTGATTTCACCGCACCCATACGGTCAATCACCTGACTGTAGGTGGTTTCCGCCTCGGCAAGTTGTCCCATCACCGTCAGAATACCCGCGGTGGTTTGCAGACAATAAATGGCCTGGGGGTGGTAACTGCCATAGGCAGTTTCAATGGACTCGCACAGCTCCCCGGCAGCCATCAGCGCAGTTTCAAACTGATTGGTAGCCTGTAACTGATTAATCACACCAAATCTGGCGTCAACCGTCAGCGGGTGACTGGCACCAAACGCCTCGCTATAGCCACTAACAACAAGTTGGCCAATCATCGCGGATTCGTCAGCTAAACCCATCGCGGCATAAAGCTCTGCAATCAAACCATGGATTTCTAGAGTTGTGGGATGATTCGCCCCCAGGACTTCCTCCGCGGCAATCAGTGCATCTGAATAGTAGGTTTCGGCTTCCTGGGCCATGCCAATCTGGCGGTAAATGAAGCCCAGGTCCCGGTTCACGCCAATGGTGATGCCATGGGAGTTACCCAGTAGATCCCGTGCGACCAGAAGTGCACCTTCCTCGGCGGCAACGGCATTTTCATAGTCACCAGCTTCTAGTGCGCTCTGGGCTTCCGCGGCCATTTCATCAATCACAATCAGCGCCTCAGCCTGATCGTCGTTAAATGCTTCTGAGCGGGCCGTGGCTGTTTCAACCCAGGCTGGGGAGCGCTCGTAAATTGCACTAATGACTTCATTGCCCATCTGGGCGGTTTCCCGGTCTCCCGTTGAGACCGCAAGATCCACTCTTTGGACCCAGAGTTCCGCGGCCAATTCTGGAATATCCAGGGCCATGGCCTGATTCGCAGCAGCTTCTAGCGCTTCTGGATTTCCGGGTGATTCCGCAAGGATTTCCATATATTGATCCAGCGCCGCGGCACCATCGCCGCTTTCAGCCGCTTTTCGGGCAGAAGCGAGATCAGCCGCCTGTAGCGTAGAACATGCGACACAGAGGATCAGGGAGGGCAATATTTTGCTGGGCATAGCAATTCTCTTGTTGATGGGTCTTATCCGTACAGCAATTATGCACGTTAAACAGTAGTACGTAAGTATAAGCATCGGAGATGACCTTCTGTACACCCTTTCCTACCGCCGGTCCTAATAGATTCCATCTGACTTCCTTGACAGCTTTAGTTAACATATTGGCCTGACAATTTGAGCCGTCTAACGATGATTGATGCTGATGACTACCCAGCACCTAAATGCAATGCCTTCGCTCACTGGTTAGGCAAAACCATTATTCGAATTTCAGGCTGGCGTGTTGCCGGGGGTGTCCCCAACAGCAAAAGTATGCTGATTATTGCCGCGCCGCACACCAGCAACTGGGATCTCTTTTTTCTCCTGGGTGCTGCTTACAGTTTTCGGCTTTCAATTCAATGGCTTGTAAAGGACAGCGTGTTTCTGCCGGTTGTCGGCAGCGTCTTAACGTTCCTTGGCGGTATTCCAGTTGATCGATCGAAGAACAACAACCTGGTAGAGGACCTCGCGAACCGTATCCACAACTCCCAGGGTCTGGCGCTTGTTGTGCCACCCTCGGGAACCCGCGGGTTTACCGAATACTGGAAATCTGGCTTCTATCGAATTGCCCTTGCCGCCGATGTCCCTATTGTGTGCGGGTATCTTGACTACCCCAACAAGGAGGCGGGACTGGGTCTATCCTTCCATCTGACAGGCAATATCACCGAGGACATGGACAGAATCAGGGCATTCTACGATCCCTTTGTTGGTAAGCACCCCAAAAACAAAAGTCGAATTCGACTTCGAGAGGAGGATGCCGAGCGCCAACAGGCTTGAATATTACTGGCATCACGCGCAGGGTACGCGTGTTTGCAATCACCGGGCTCCAGTAGCCGTACCTGCTTCGACATTTAACGAGCACATTTCGACCAACACTCGACGAACTTTACTCATTGCGCTCAACCAATATGCTCATCGGTCCTCGATACTGAATCATGTCAATTAAGCTAAAAATTGCTGTCATCAGCCTAATGCTTTCACTATTTGTGGTGGGGGTTGCCTACGAGCGAATTTTGAACTTTGCCCTGAGCCACTATTTGGGGGAAGCCCTCAACGCTGAGGTCGCTCTCAACGGCCCCCTCAACTTTTCAATAGGGGATATCTCAACCCTGTCAGCTGAACAGATTTCGATCCGGACCATAAACAAAGCCTTCAGGGCAAAACAAGTGGAGATTTCTTTCAACAGCCAATCACTCTATCACCGCCCGGTTCATGTTACTGCGCTGACAATCACCCAGGGTGACTTGGAAATTCGCTCCACGGTAGAGGCACAAAAGTTCACTCTTGATACGCAAGCTCTACTCGACTATCTGAATGCACGACTACCGGACTTTGAGCGCGTCCTCATACCAATTGATCACGTCGAAGTGCTCGATAGTCAATTTAGCTATGTGGATGCCGATCAAAACATCGATTTGAAATTGAATATTGCGAACCTGACCCGTTCGAGTCTTGGCCGGTTGGGGCTGTCGATTCAAGGATTATTAAATCAGGCTGAATTGACAATGACTGCCGAGTTAGTTCGAAAGTCGCCACTAACTAATTTACACCTGGCTGGCCAATGGGGTGAATATAAACTGGCGGTTGATGGCCACGTGGAGAAAATTACACCACTGCAAAACCTCGACATTGTACTGGATGCTAACGGCCCCTCCGCTCGACTGTTACTCGACCTAATTGGAGCAGAAGAAGTTAGAGACGGTCAGTTTTCTATTGTCACTCACCTCCATGACCTTGATGGAAAATTTTCCTGGTTTGCACATCTCTCCCTGGGTGAATTGATGTTGCATGGGCAGCTTACCCATAGCCTCGCAGACAAAGATTTCCGGCTTGATTTTAATGGTGCAGGCCCCTCCTTGAAAGAAGCCGGCGCCCTTGTGGATTATCTCAACTATTCTGAACTGCCTTTTATCACATCTGGAGTTCTGACCCGAATAGGTAATCGATTGACCCTGGAGGAGAGCCAAATACAGCTAGGAGAAGGTTATTTTAAGGCCAGTGGAGCTTTGCCGAACTTTCCTGCTCTAGACGATTGGCAGCTGAATATTTCAGCCAAACAATTTGACCTCACCATACTGCAGCCCTTTTCGCCCTGTGAAATACCTAACTTACCCATGGATTGGACCGGAAATTTTTCTTCCGCTGAGACGGGACCTGAAATTTTTAGTCTGGAGTTATCGGGTCCCACCCAGGTGCTCAACGTTAGCGGCGAACTCGGAAAATACCCTGACTTTATTGGCTCTATCATCGAAATTAAAAGCAAAGGACTGGACCTCAACACCTTAACCGGCTGTGTCGGGCTACCCGCCTTCGAACCCTCGACCTTCGAAACATCCCTTAGCCTGAAAAATTTAGAGAGCGGTTGGCAGATTCAGGATTGGACGCTTAATTCTGTGCTATTGAATGCCGAATCCAACCTTTTGTTCAATACCGACGGTACCATCCTAGGTCATACCAGCATCTCTACAAACAACCTCAAAACGCTAACGACAACCTTTGGTTTCGATTCCGGCTTAACCGAGACCCCCGGCGGCATAGATGTGGACCTGGGACTACACGGCCAACGCCTGACTTTAAGTAATGGCAAGTTAAGCTCCCAAACGGGCAAAGGAACTTTTTCTGGTCACTATGAAATCGGTACCGCGGAACCTAGCATGGGACTCAATCTTGACGTTGCTGGAACCGATATCCAATCTCTACTGATCAACGCGCCAAAACTTTTGGCAGGAAAACCCTTCAGTGCAAAATCGAAAATTCTAACCAACGAGGCAGGCAGGGTCTCGATGGACACAACCATCGCTCTTGGGGACAACCGGATCAGGGCCCGGGGTACCTTTCCCCAGGGCAACAGTCTTGAAGGCTTATCCCTCAACCTTGAGGGTCAGGGTAGTAATCTAGAACACTTTCTTGGTTCCGTTGTTGCCTATCCATTGCCAGCCACGCCCTTTGACGTCACCTTTGGCCTGGTTCACCGGGGGGATACAATCGAAATTGCAGAATTGTTGTTAGAAGCCGGCAATCAAAAGCTCTCCGGAAATTTGCTAGTAGACCTCGCACCTAATCTCAGCGGTACAAGGGGCCAGCTTAAGCTGGAGGGCAATAGCTCCCAGACGCTCTTTCAATTGATGGGATTTAATCCGGACTTCATCGATGAAGCCTACTCGCTAGGCGTTGATATCGAGGGCAATCTGGATTCCGTTAGCTTAACGATAGACAACGCAACCCTTGGCCTATCCGATGTAAGCGGCAAGATCTTAATTAAACCCGGTGATACCGATCAGTTTGACGTCGAACTGACATCTCGCAGACTTCATCTACCCACCTTTATTCCAGCGCTGATTTCGGCAACCGACGATAAGAAGGACCCCATTGTCGTAAAAGATCGAGTCATTCCTGATTTCGACCTTCCCTGGCGATATCTTTCAGACATTAAACTCAACTTTATTCATAAAGCAGCCAAAGTTGACCTGCAACTTGACAATCACTCCAGCACTGAACTCGCTTTTGCAATAGATGATGGCCGACTCCATAGCCAAAATATCAGCTGGCAAAGTGACAAGAGTGACGGCACGGCAGTTCTTGTCATTGATCAATCCCCGGAGGATAAAACCAATGCTGATATCAGGTTCGAAATTTCGAGCGAACGCATTCCCCTCTTATGGTTATTCACTGGCACACCCGTTGACGTTGATGGCGAAAGATTACAATTTAACGCGAGGTTCAATTCCAAAGGTCACAGCTCTGCGGAAGTTCTGAAAAACCTAAACGGACTAGTCGCCTTTCGCGGCGGTGGCGGTGTGATTAACACGAGTAAACTCGACACTCTGTTTGGCGACTTTTTATTGCAACTGACACGCCGGGTATTTTCCACCGCAGAGAAACAAACCAATGTGCACTGTACTGGATCAGCATTTAGTATTACGAACGGCAAAATCCTGTTCGATCCTGTCCTGGCAGTTCGAACCAGTCGCTTTGACATTCTCGCCACGGGAGAAATTAATCTTCCCAACGAAGCACTTAAGCTGCAAATAAATAGTCGTTCCAGGCAAGGGATTGGCGTTAGCGCAGTAAGCTCACTAGTACCCCGGGTAGGCGTTGTGGGCACATTAGCAAAACCCCAGGTTCAGGTAAGCGCAACGGAAACTGCGATTTCCAGCGGTGCTGCAATTGCCAGCTCTGGACTTTCCATATTGGCAAGCGGGCTTTGGGATCGACTGCGTTCTAGCGTCGAAAACCCCTGTGACGCCGTCTATGACCGTGCACTAAAAGACTCAAAAGCCCAGTATGGTCAGATGGTGAATGGTCACTCAGGGTAGATAGAGGGAAAACCTGGCGCCGCCAAGTGCCTCGGAGCAGCCGAGAGAAACATCACCGAGTTGATTACCTCGACGATGGGCCTGGGCCACTCGTCTTGCAAGCTCAATTCCGAGTCCAGTGCTGTCTAAATCCGTTTCTTGACCCTTTTCAAGACCATCACCATCGTCCTCGATGCAGATGACCACGCCATCGTCTTTTAACTGTCCCGTTACTAGAATTCTATTTTGACAATATCGAATGGCATTATGCAGCGCGTCACCGACAACCGCTGTGACCAGACGCTCGTCACAAAAAACCACTAGCTCATCGGTGCAGTTGACCTCAATCCGCACATCTTTCATCCGGCTACAGGCCGTCTCCAATATGTCAATTAGATGGACTTCCTGGGTAGAGAATATTTTGGCATCTTCGAGTCGATATAGACTGAGCATCAAGACAAGCTGGTGATTTATCTCGTCGAGCACATTGCCGATGGAGATGCCCGCTTGGCTCACCTCACTAGATTGGTTGGCGCACAGGGTTTCGACGCTTGGACCCAGCAACTGCAGCTGATTTTTAACGCCATGCACCATGCCGGCAAATTGATCCTGTAAATCCATATTCGCGAATACTCAAGTAGGTGACTTAAGTATAGTCAGGCATTTCTACCAAGGGTTACCTGAACAGCCGCTAAATCAGCACTGGTAAACTTGAACCGGAGCAGAGTTATGGCACTCAGCAAGTAAAATGCCGCTGGAAACCAGGAGTACATGGCCAACATCCACACCTTCACTTCCTCGGTCTGAGTCTGACCTGGTACATAACCAACATGTTCCAGCACCTGAAGCGCAACAAACCCGGTAATAGCGGCCCCTAGTTTGGTGGTGAAAGCCCAGATCGCAAAGTAATTACCCTCCCTGCGCTTACCTGTGGACATCTCATCCCAGTCAATAACGTCTGCGACCATAGATGGTGGTAATGCGAGAAAGTTGCCAAAAGCACTGCCTCCTAGAATCAGCATCAATGAAAAGTAGCCAACGGAACCCTCACCCAACCACCAGCAGCTGGCACTGCTGACGATGGACATGACAATCGCCACTCCCCAGGTATCACGCTTGCCGATTTTTAGTGCGAGTCGATTCCAAAACGGCAACGATAAAAAACCCGAAGAAAAATACAACAATAAGTAGTAAGACCAGGTTGGTAACCAATTAGGCACAATGTCTGCCCACCAGTCCGGTGTGCCAATGATATAGACCGACACATAAATGACTAACACCGCAGGTACAGCTGCGGCAATAGAGCTACAGACAAAGGCAACCAACAATGCCCGGAAATGGGGATTCTTAAATGTCGCTAACCAGCCCGCATAGGGGTTCATCGGAGCACGACCTTGAAATTCTGCTCGCTCAGAACTGACCATTCCAGCAAATATGAGAAACAGTGCAACGCCTCCACCCAAAATAGCACCCATAAATGAGTAGCCTTGAACGCCGCCAAAGGAGTAGATCAAATAGGCGGGCAAAATGGTTGCGGCTAACAATCCGACCAATGCACAGGACTCACGAATGGCAATCACCTTGACTCGCTCGTCGTAGTGGTCCGTCATTTCAGCGCCAAGGCTGTAGTAAGGAATAGCCCCGACCGTCCATATAAAATAGGTCAAGACATACAGGGCGAGCATGTAGCCCAGTAACAACGCTTGATGGTTTTCTGGGTCGGAAAAGGCTGGCGGCGTAAACAGGAAGTAGAAAGCAATCCCAAGGGGTATGGCAGCGCCGACAATGTAGGGTCGACGACGCCCCCAGCGACTGTGGGTTCGATCTGAAAGGTAGCCCATGACGGGATCCGTAATCGAATCGAACAAACGAGCTAATAGCAGAGACTAGGCAACCAGGCCCGCCGACAAACCAACAAAGTCCGTGTAGAAGTATTGAAGATTGACGGCAACCACAAGTCCAAGCAGGGCAAACCCAAAGTTGCCCGAACTATATCCCCAGATTTGGAGCGCGGGCAGACCTTCTGCCCGTCTCGTCATTTTCCTGGCCGCGTTCTTTTGTTGCTTGCTTGAGTTCTATTGATCAAAAACAATCACGCTACGGGCTACACTGCCGGTTTTGATGTCATCAAATGCGGTGTTGATATCCGCAAGCCCGATCCGTTTCGAGATCATTTCGTCCAGGTGCAATTTACCCTGAAGATAAAAATCGATAAATCTGGGCATATCAACGCGGAATCTGTTTGAACCCATAAAGGAACCCTGCATTTTCTTTTCGCGAAGAAAGTCTGATCCCATTAGTTCAACCTTAACCCCAACGGGGATCATGCCGATGATTGTTGCAGCCCCGCCGGCACGCAGCATCCGAAATGCATCCTCAGCCGTTTGTTTTAGACCAATGGCTTCGAAGGAATAATGAACACCGCCGCCAGTCAGCTCCTGCACCTGCTCTACGGAGTCACCATTTTTGCCATTAACAGTGTGAGTTGCGCCAAACGTCTTGGCCATTTCTAACTTACTGTCGACCATGTCGACCGCAATAATTTTAGCCGCCCCCGCAAGTGCAGCACCATTGATACAGGACAGTCCAACGCCGCCACAACCAATAACGGCAACGGTAGAACCGGGCTCAACCTTGGCTGTGTGGAACACCGCGCCAACACCGGTAGTGACGCCGCAGCCGATTAGCGCTGCCCGGTCGAGGGGCATCTCTTTATTAATCTTCACGAGCGCATGTTCGTGGATCAACATTTGCTCCGCAAAAGAAGAAAGGTTCGCAAACTGTTGAATGGTTGCACCGTTTTGGGAAAGACGAGGCTCATCACCGGCATCGCGCTTGGTTTCGGGATTAACACATAAAGACATGTGGCCGGTCAGGCAGCTTTCACAATGCCCACAGAATACAGACAAACAAGTGATCACATGGTCACCGGGTTGCACGTAAGTCACGTCCGAGCCTACAGCTTCTACCACGCCGGAGGATTCATGCCCCAGCACCATGGGTGTAACCCCTGGGTACAAACCCTCAATAAAGTGAAGATCACTGTGGCAAACCCCTGCAGCTGCGGTTCTGACCAACACTTCTCGTGGTCCGGGTTTAGATATCGAAATGTCTTCGATTGAAAGTGGCTGACCGACCTCGTGGAATATTGCTGCTTTCATTTGGGTTCTCCATGATTAATTTTCTAGCTGCGGAATATACACTGAAGCGCCTGTCGACAGATAGCGACGGGATTTTGTTAAATTGCCCCCTTAAATGCGAGGCGTGAAGCGAAACCATTCTGATACACTGCTAATCAATCGGAGACCCCCTTGGCAAAACTCTTACTTACCGGATTTACCCCCTTTGATGGCAGACCCGTCAACGGCTCATGGATTGCAGCCAAGAGTTACGCGGGCGCAGACCACCTCGAAATTCCTGTCGTCTGGGGCGAGCCGATGCCGAGACTCGAATCCGCCGTCACAGCGCTCCAGCCTGAGATTATCATAAGCCTCGGGGAAGGACGGGTCGGTTGGTTTGATATCGAGACCAGAGCCAGAAATCAGCGCAAACACAGGGCTGATACAGAATATTCATATCCGACCGGCGAAATATTAGTTAATGGCCCAGCCTCCCGTCAGGCAACCATTAATGCATCGGCACTGCATCAACGCCTGATCGAACAACACATTCCGATTCGAGTGTCGACCGATGCTGGACAATTTATCTGCGAAGAGACCCTTTATTGCCTCGAACAACTCAAAACCGAGATAGACACCTTACGAACCGTGGTGTTCGTTCATCTGCCACCTTTTGGCACTGAACTGACCTACAGAGGTGAAGCACGCCTGGCCGATGAGGACTTACTGGAAGATTTTGTCGAACGACTGGTGATTTCGGTCTTTGAGCTTGATGGCCAACTTAATTTGTTCGACACGGCTTCGCATCAAACTCAAAACCGTGGATAATGGCAAAAAAAGCAAAAACACCTATCGGAGACTCCATGACAGACACAACCTTGCAGTGCCCCAAGTGTAATTCCAGTATGGAACAGCACAAACTGAGCACCCTGACAGGAAACATCGAAGTTGATCGCTGCTCCAAGTGTCGTGGCATCTGGTTTGATATAGGCGAAGCAGAAGCACTAAAAGACAAGTGGATGTCTGACTATATTGATGACGGCGATGTGGAAACCGGCCAGAAGAACAACGAAATCCGCGATATCGATTGCCCACGCTGCGGTAAAAAGATGGATCAGATGTCAGATCCTGTTCAGAGTCACATCCAATATGAAGCCTGTGAAGAGCACGGAATGTATTTTGATGCTGGCGAGTTCACAGATTTCAAATATGAGACGCTCATGGATATCTTCCGGGATTTTGTTTTTGTCCTCAGAAAAAAGAAATAACCGTCTCAACAAAGATTAACTGTTCGCCTTTGCCTGCTTAAAACCTGTGTACTTTGGTTGATCAATTGCGATCTGATTGACCACAGTATCACGCAGGTACTGCTTAAGGCTTTGATCCTCAAGGCCCTGCTCGCCGGAACGTAATGCCCGCACCAATTGCCAGCGAAGATCCGATAGATCGCCGCTATGCCCTAGTAGCTGAGTAAGGGAACCCAACTCCTGCTGCTTGGCTTTTTCCCCCAACTGCCATTCCCGAAGTACAATATCTAGAGAATTTGAAGCCACCCTGGCCATAAAGTTAGTGCGGCCCTTTGTGCTGGACATCACATCCTGACGCAGAAAATCCCTCACACTGGTAATCAGTTCATCAGCCCGGGGCATATCAACATCAGCTTGATCCTCTTCCACCTGGAGGATGGACGCGGCGCCGGGAATCAACAAATTCGCGCAGTCAACCTGGCATTCAGAGGAACGCCGTCCAATAGCCGGGCGCTCGACTGTCTTGTCTGGACCATTTCGATAGTGTTCAGCCATGCCGAGACAGCCAACCGCCCACCAAAATGAACCAAAAACCTCCCAAAATTTTACTGCGGCAGCGTCAACAGCCTGGCCGCTAACCGCTTCATAACCGCGAAACAGATCTTCATAGGAACCAAAGCCCCCCACGGGATCATCACCCCCAAATCGCCAGGAGTTAACGCAGATCCAACCCAGATCCCGCATAGGATCGCCAATATGGGCGAGCTCCCAATCTAATACCGCAACAATGCCCTCGGGTAGCACCATAAAATTTCCATTCCGGAAATCGTTATGGACCAGGGAGGGTGAGTAATTTTCCGGCAGGTGGTCGAGTAACCAGCGTGCCGCATAGTCAATCATCGGCTGCGGGGTTTCTAGCGCCTGATAACGCTCCCAGGTTTGCCTGACAAAGGCTTCAGGGGAAACCTCATCCAATCGTTTATCAAGCCCCGAGGCAACCAGGTCAATGCTGTGAATCTTGGCCATGATTTCGCCGCAGGCGTAGGCGAGTTTCGGTCTTAACTCAGCAAACTCCTCCGAACGATTAATCCTTGCGCCCAGGGCTTCGCCTTCAATCCACTCCATGATAAAGCCTTCACCGATACCATCTTCGGCAGTCAGCAAATAGTGCACCTCGGGTTCAGGCACTCCGGCTTCCCGGGCAACCTGCATCAAACGAGCTTCCGTTGCGAGCCCCGGATGACCCACAACATTCTCAACCATCATCCCACCGGGTGACCTCCGCATTGCATGGGGCACCTGGTTGCCGTTGATCTGAACGACAATTCGATAGGTCTCCTGACTTGCTCCACCGGACAACCGTTCACAACTCAGGACTGCCTCGACATCGGGGAAGTGCTGCTGGTAGACCGCATCTAGCCTGGTTTTAATATCAGCATCGGACATGTTTAGTCTTCTCTCACACCTTTGGGTGCTTGCTGCTTCATAAAGCCAAACATGTAGCCGGCGATTCTGCGCAGTTGAATTTCTTCAGCTCCCTCGGTAATGCGATAGCGGCGGTGGTGACGATAGATATGTTCAAAGGGCTTGTGCCGGGAATAACCCAGTCCGCCGTGAACCTGCATGGCCTGGTCCGCCGCCTGACAACACAAACGGTTCGCATAGTAGTTGCACATCGAAACCTTATCGGAAACTTTGAAGTTGCCGTACTTGTCCATGGACCAGGCGGTCTTATGTATAAGTGCCCGGAGCATTTCGCATTGCGTTTGTAACTCAGCGAGGGGAAATTGAATGCCCTGGTTTGTCGATAGGGGTTTACCGAAAGGCTTACGTTCCATCGCATATTTGACTGATTCCGTCACACAATACTGGGCGGCTCCCAGACTCGATGCGGCCTGACGAATTCGGTTTTCATTAAAGAAATGTTGCACAACCCCAAGGCCTCGACCTTCACCACCAAAAATAGCATCGTCGGTGACAAAAACATCCTTCATAGAAATTCGGCCGTGGTCCGTTGGCATATTAAAGGTCCAAAGCATCTCTTCAACCTTGAATCCATCGGAGTTGGTTGGCACCAAAAACGCTGTAATGCCGTCGCCGTCCCCTGCCTTACCACTGGTTCTGGCGAGAATCATGTCATAGGGCGCTTTATGGATGCCGGTGTTCCAGGTCTTTGCACCGTTGATGCGCCAGCCGTCACCATCTCGTACCGCACTGGTTTCCATGTGGGTAGCATCGGAGCCGTGATCCGGCTCGGTGATGCCAAAAGCAAACCCACGCTTACCCTCTAGGAGTAACGGTACCCACTCTTCTTTTTGGGCTTCGGTGCCGTAGGCCAACATCAATAGTAAGCCAACGTTGTTCGCCACGATGGAGTGTTCATTTTGAAGATCGTTGTGGAGTCCGAGTCCTTTAGCCGCAAAGTGTTCTCGAATGATCGCCATACCCAGGTTAGAGCCGTCCTGACCGCCGTACTCCTTAGGAATCGGGTAACGGTAATGTCCTGCAGCATCAGCCCGTTGTCGGGCTTCCCTCAGCAGAGCCTCCCATTCTTCGTTCGGCAACCCGCCCCTTTCCCAATCCGTTCTCGCATCTTCTCTGCGATGGTCGAAAAAACGGATATTGTCATCCTGTTGTTCCAGAGGCTTAATTTCCGCTTCGATAAAAGCGTCGAGCTCATCTAGGTAAGCTTGTATTTCCTGGGGAATATCGAAATCCATGTAATGTCATTCCTTGGTAGCTAATCGAATCGTTTCCGATCATAGCATTGGGTTCATGGGATAGAGCAAATCGAAAAGAGGGGAATCCAGCGCACCGTCAAATTCTTCGGTAATGCCCTGAAAACGCTCTAGAAAAACTGAGAAACGTTATAATTCAATCGATTGGACTGCCCTCAGTTGCTACAGTGGCGGCGGCCCCACTTCTCCCTCCAGTCGCCACTGGATTAACGGCAGGTGTTGCCTGCCCTGGAAGGTTTCTGCCTCCAGCACGTAGCAAGGGGTATCGTGAATACCCAATTCAAGATAATGCTCAATATGCCGTACCCAGAGACCTTGATACCGCTCAAAACCTTCTAAAAAGTCCTCAACATCAAACTTTTTAACTAGCGCTGAGACACTCTCCTGATCTGTCAAAGACTCCCCCTTGATCAGTCTTGACTCATACACTGCCTGCATAAAGGGCAAGGCACTTCGCTGCCGTTGCAGAAGTGCCATGCACGCGATATGCGTTAAGCTGGCATCAACATTCCGGGCCGCCAGCGACGGATCTAGACCTAATCTCTGGCAGTCACGATTTAGCTCATCCAATTCAAATTGGCGCTTCGCCAGGTAGCGTTTTTGTTTGTACTCAAACAACGGGTCCCCGGCTGGATCATTTTTATCTGTGTTAGGCCTGGGCGGACGGCTTAAGGGGCGTGGAATAATGCTGCTAATAGGTAACCAACGTACCGATACTGCGGTTGCCTCAAGCAGTTTTAAGGTCCCCGGCAGTGCTGCAAAACCCGTGACGTTACCCAGATCCAGATATATATCAAGCTGCTTCATTGTGACAACACCGAGTCATTCGCAATGTCCGGGAGTAGCCCCGGTTCACCCTCCAGATGCCACCTTACCCTCGGCAGATGCTCTCGGCCAAAGTAGGTTTGCCCACCAATACGGTATGTGGGGACACCATAGACGCCACTTTCGAGAAGCTCAATTTGCAACTCATCATGCTCAATACGACCTTCAGCTGCCTGCCACTGCTCAAAGCCTTTAGTCTCAACACCTGCCTCCTCCAACACCGCCAGCACAACCGCCAGATCCTCGATATCCAGTTCTCGTTTCCAAAACCGTTCATAGGTGATGTCGAGATATTGCTTTAATGGATCGTGCCCCTGCCGTTTAGCCCAGAGCAGTGCAATTCCAGCGAGGGATGAATCCCAGATCTTCTGGGTACCCTTCAGAGTTAAGCCTCGAAGATTGGCGTACCGTCTTGCATCCCTGTAGGCATATTTTACCGACAGCCACTGGTTTGAAGATCGGTTGCTTTCGACCACCTTGGCACCACTCTTTTTGGCGGTACCGAGATAACTACCAATATTTAATGTCAGTGGATACCAATCAATTTTAATGCCGAAATCGGCTTCCAGTTGATAGGTAGGGTCCTTTGCGATGTAGGCATAGGGGCTCTTGAAATCAATAAATACTTTAAGTTCAGGCATTGCATCACTGTAATGGAGGTCTTGAGTTCAAGGCAATGCCTAGATAGCCTCCAGTCTTTGCTTTGAGATGCTTATGCATGGATCCGATTACCCAGGGCGCACTTGGTGCGGCACTTCCCCAGTCCGTCGTCAACAGCACGGAATTTAAACGTAAAGCGCTTACGGTAACCTGGGTCGGTTGCCTCGCCGGCATGGCGCCGGATCTGGATGTTGTGATTCAGTCAACAACCGACCCTCTGCTATTTCTTGAATATCATCGGCAGTTTACCCACGCATTGATCTTTATCCCTATCGGCGCCTTGATCTGCGCGGCAGTATTCCATCGTTGGGCCCGTCAACATCTCAGTTTCAAATCCACGTATCTCGTATCTTTACTGGGTTTTGCTACCCACGCGATATTAGATGCCTGTACAACCTACGGCACACAATTGTATTGGCCATTTTCTGACACAAGGGTCGCCTGGAACACCATTGCCGTGGTTGATCCCCTCGCCACCCTGCCGCTGTTAGCACTGGTCATCGTGAGCGCAATCCGCTCGAACCAATGGTATGCACGTATCGGCTTGCTTTGGTTTTTATGTTATCTGACGGCCGGATGGGTGCAACGGGATCGCGCTGACACGGTGGCACAGGCTCTGGCTCAAAGCCGCGGTCACAACAGCGCGAACATTTCCGTAAAACCAGGATTTGCCAATCTATTGCTTTGGAAGTCCGTTTATGAATTTGAACAACGCTATTATGTTGATGCGATCCGGGTTGGCCTCGAGACCCGACATTACACCGGGGACAGCGTGGCCAAATTAGACCTGAAACGTGACCTCCCCTGGCTGGATCCTGACTCCCAGCAGTCGGTGGACCTTGAGCGTTTTCGCTGGTTCAGTATGGATTACCTTGCCCTGGATCCGACTCGTGAGGATTTTGTCATCGACATGCGTTATTCAATTCTGCCGAATGAAATCAAGCCCCTCTGGGGCATCGTGCTGTCCAGGCAAGCGGCTGAATCTGACCATGTGGCATTTATTTCCCTGCGGGACACATCACCGCCCAGGCTAGCTAAGCTCTGGGCCATGATGACCGGTGAGACTTGCATTCCCGAGCCAAGCGAAAGAGACTTGGCCAACGGCAACTGCGATCCTTAAATCATGACTTATCGAGATTACAATTCCCGAACCGATGTGAAAGCAGTTCGTAGAATCTGGCTAGAATGTGGCTGGATTGAGGATTTAGAAACCGAGGGCACATTTGTCTCGGAATTTTTCGACGGAGCAGAAGACGCACTCGTAGCCACCATCGATAACGAAGCGGAATGTGCCGTTCACAGCACCAACGGCACCCTCCAATATCAGACAGAAACCTTATCTATGGGGGCTGTTACCGGTGTCACCACAAGCCGTGTTGCACGAAAGCTCGGTTTTGCCCGGGAATTGACGGCCCGAATGCTTGCCCGACAGGTTGCCGCTGGCCATGAACTCAGTGCACTTGGCATGTTCGAACAGGGATTTTACGACAAGGTTGGCTTTGGCACCGGTAGCTATGAGCAACTCATGAAATTTGACCCAGCAACTTTGCAAGTGGATTCAACATTCCGACCACCCAAGCGCCTGACGGTTAGGGACTCTGAGGCTATGTACTACGCTATGCAGCATCGCAAGCGTGGCCATGGGAGTGTAACCATTGATTCCAAGGAGCTCTTTAAAGCCGAGATGAATCTGACGGAACATGGATTCGGGCTTGGCTATTACGATGGGCCCGGCGGCAGCCTGAGCCACTTTATCTGGGGATCAAGCAAAGGTGAGCATGGCCCGTTTGAGATCACCTTTCGAGCTTATCAGTCGACCGAACAGTTGTTTGAATTGCTGGCCCTCATCAAATCACTCGGAGATCAAATTAATCTGGTCGAAATGCTTGAGTTCGGCGACATTCAACTTCAAGACCTCCTTAAGCAGCCCTTTCGGCAACGACGTGCAACAGCTAACTCTCGGTTCGCCAACTACAGTAGTTCAATGGCTTTCTGGCAAGTTAGGATCCTTGACCTAAAAGCCTGCCTGGCGAAAACCCAGCTTGATTGCCCCACCCTCAGGTTCAACCTGGACCTACATGATCCAGTGACCACAAGCCTCGACCCCGCAAGCAATTGGCAGGGCATCGGTGGCCAATATGTGGTTTCCCTGGGCGAATCTTCATCGGCGGAGCCCGGTAACGATTCAGGATTGGCGACCTTAAAGGCCTCTGTTAATGCCTTCAGTCGGCTCTGGCTGGGGGTCCGGCCGGCAACTCAACTCGCCGCCACCACTGACCTGAGGGCGGATGATGACCTACTTTCTAGGCTCGATAGGACAATTCGCGTGCCAAGCCCCCATCTTGGCTGGGATTTTTAGAAAAATAGGAATATCATGCACTGCACAAAGAGGGGATCTTTGACCACTACCAAACAATAGGTAAGCCCATGGCTATTACAAGTGACCTCTCCAGAATCGAGCGAGAACTTCGCAAATCAGCAGATTACGGTACCTGGCGAGCACTCGCCGAGGAACATGACTCGCACTCTGGAAAAGCAAAATGGCGTGCCAAGCCAGAATCTACCCTTTTCGACTATGGCAATATCCAGTATCGATTAGACGAACTTCGGCAGCTGCGGGCAAATAATGATGATGTCGGTTTGATGTTTGCACTCAATGAGGGCATCCACGGCAATCAGGCCGGAATGGGCAACCCCAAGCTGTACAGCAAATCCCTGGTCGGTACCAAGCATCTAATTGAAGACTATATTCGGGAAATCTCCGAAGCACTTAAACACCTTCATGCCCTTCCCGTTTCAGAACAAATTACCCAGGAAGACAAAGAAGACTTTTTCCATCGTGCCCATTTATGTTTTGGCCGTTCAGCCCTGATGCTAAGTGGTGCGGGCTCGCTCGGACACTTTCATCACGGTGTAGTACGGACTCTGTTTGAGCATGGCTTGTTGCCAAAAGTCATTTCTGGATCAAGCGCTGGATCTATCTTTGCTGCAGTTCTCGGCACCCATACCGATAAAGAATTGGAGGAATTATTGCCAAAGGTTGATCTGTCAGATGCCATGCAGGCGGACCAACAGGAAGGTTTTGTTCGGCCACAGGTGGATGCAGAAACCCTTCGCATTCTACTCGAAACTGTTATCCCAGACCTGACATTCCAAGAAGCCTATGAAAAGACCGGGCGCATGATCAGTGTCACAATTGCACCCCTTGCGGAACATCAGAGCTCACGCTTGATGAACTCCATCACCGCACCAAACGTGTTTATTCGATCTGCAGTGACGGCATCCTGTGCGGTACCGGGATTGTTTCCGCCGGTGATGCTGATGGCGAAGAATGTCTACGGCGAACCTCAACCCTACATTTCAACCAGGCGTTGGGTCGACGGCGCAGTGACCGATGATCTACCGGCAAAACGACTCGCGAGGCTCTACGGCGTCAATCATTATATTGTGAGTCAGGCAAACCCGCTCGCACTCGCCATGATGAGTTCGAACAAGTTTCTGGTGCCCGACGTGGCAAAATCGTTTGTCCAGACGTCCACCCGGGAATGGCTCAAGGCCGGCGAGAAATTCTCAAGACGTTTCTTCCGCAACGTCCCGAACGTGGGCCAGGCAATGAGTATGTTCTATTCGGTCATGGCTCAGGATTACAACGGTGACGTTAATATTGCCCCTAGTTTCAACTTTGTTGACCCACAAAAGCTCATGGGGCGACTCACCCAGGAAGAAATAAGCGACTTGATCGAAGAGGGCGAGCGCGCCACATGGACCAGGCTGGAACAAATTAAAATCTGCACTGAAGTAGGCCGGACACTGGATGAAATCTTAGATCACCACGCTGAACACGATATCAAAGCTTTCTATAAAAGCCGTAGTGCGCGAAAAGCAAAGCCCGCTGCTTAATGCCCGCCAGTTAATGTTGCCCTAGGCGTTGCGAATGGTTAACCCGCCGTCCACCGGCAGCGTGGCACCCGTAATATACTGGGATGCAGGTAGAGCAAACGAGAGGGTTGCGTGGGCAACCTCCTCGGGTTCAGCATATCGACGTAGAGCAGTACGCCGCTTGGCAAAAATCACCTTTTGTTCATCCGGGATAGCGGCGGTCATCCCGGTATTGATCGGTCCAGGACAGACACAATTAACCGTAATACCCTCGCCTCCCAATTCAACCGCCATAGACCTGGTTAAACCTACAACGCCGGACTTCGCCGCCGTATAAGGGCTTCCAAACTTGGTCGCGCCTAACGCTTCGGTCGAGGCGACGTTAATGATTCTTGGATGTTCAGCCTGACGTAGGTAAGGCAATGCAGCACGAATCATTGCCACTTGAGCCGTTAATAGCACGGCAAAAGACTTGTCCCAGACCGCATCATAATTTTCATGATCGATCGGTGCAGGAATAGATATACCCGCGTTATTGACCAAAATATCCAGCCTACCAAAATGCGCTTGAACCTTATCTACAACCGGTGCAATCGCTTTCCGGTCAGAAAGATCAAGAGTCCAACCATGGGCAACGCCACCGGCGGCTATCACCTCGTCCACTACAGCACCCAGTGGTTCAGCATTAATGTCAATCAGCGCAAGCTGCGCACCGGCATCAGCGAAGACATGAGCCGTTGCGCGACCCATGCCACTGGCGGCTCCTGTGATTAGTACAACACTACCTTTGATGGAGCGACTTAGTGTGGCAAGGGACATGGCTTCTTCCGGCGGGTAATCAGAAGGAGAGAGTTTGCCCTACCTCCCGACACAGAATCAAATAGGTTACACTTCCTAACTTAATCAAAACCCGCAACCAGAAGTCATGACATTGTCCCAATCACGCCGTTTGAGTCGCATCGAAATCTCCAAGGAAGCCCTTAATTTTTCCGTGGGACACTTCACGATTTTTTCCAAAACCGATCGCGAAAATCTCCACGGCCATAACTTTCAATTACTCTGCAACGCCACTGCGGAATTAAATGATGAAGGGCTGCTTTTTGACTATGCGATTTTAAAAAAACTCATGAAGTACCTGTGTGACGAAATCGATGAGCAGGTGATCCTACCGTTACAATCGCCACACCTCAGTATTCAAGAGGAAGGTGATTACGTTGTTGCGGGTTTTAATGGGGAGAAACTTTTTTTCCTGCATCGGGATGTCACCTTGCTGCCTATTGCAAATTCCACCGTTGAAGAGTTTTCTCACTATTTTTTGAAACGGATACTCGAGCATCCAGACCTAAAAGATAAAGGGATACTGGCATTGACCGTCAAAGTCTCTTCAAACACCGGCCAATTTGGTGTCGCAGAATGGCGCGAGACGGGGCGTGAAGAGATGCTCGAGCAGAGAAATGGCAAGGAGAGTGCCCAATGAAAACCCTCATCGTGACCGGCGCAAGTAAAGGTATTGGCTTTGCCGTTGCTCAAACATTCCTCGCGGCGGGTTACCGGGTCATCAACTTATCAAGAACCCCTGCACTCGATGAGCGAATCGAGAACCACAAGATTGACCTGGCCTTGTCTGACGCAGAATCACAACTCAAGGAACTGATGGAGCTACTCATTTCCGACGGTGAGATTTGCCTTGTCCACAATGCCGCCCGGCTAATTAATGATAGCGCCCTTGATGCTGATACCGAGGGGCTTCGGGATTTACTGAATATCAACGTGGTTGCTCCGCACATTATCAATCAAGCGGTACTGCCCCACATGCTGCCTGGTTCAAGCATCATTTATGTCGGCTCAACCCTCTCAGAAAAAGCCGTGGCAAATACCTACAGCTATGTCATTTCTAAACATGCCGTGGTTGGGATGATGCGCTCCACCTGTCAGGACCTGAGTGGTACTGGCATTCATACTGCGTGTATCTGCCCGGGCTTTACTAACACTGAAATGCTTCGTACCCATGTCGGGGATGATCCAGAGATACTACAGAATATCGCTGCGGCCAGTACCTTTAGCCGTCTGGTTGAACCCCAGGAAATTGCTCAAGCAATACACTTTGCGGCTGAACATCCCGTGATAAACGGCGCCGTCCTACATGCCAACCTGGGTCAGGTGGAACACTAGGAAGCCCGTGCACGGAACAAAACCCTTAATTCGCAAAACCGCTAATTAGCAAGACAATAGATTAACAAAACACAAAATTAACAAGACATAAGAGTTATCACTTTGATTACAGAAGCAATTCGAGAACGAAGAGAACGGGTCTTTTTAGTCTTGGCGGCAATATTTCTTTGCGCCATGACAATGCTCAATATCATTGGCATTACCCGGTTTATCGACCTGGGATTTTTTACACTCGCTGTGGGTGTACTGCCCTACCCAATCACCTTTGTGGTCACGGACTTGATTTGTGAGCTATACGGTCAAAAACGCGCGAACTTTCTGGTCACCGTTGGACTTTGTCTTAACTTCTTTATTCTCGGCGCATTGACCCTCGGTAATCTGGTTCCATCGGTTGATCCTGCGGTACAACCACCCTGGCAAACCTTGCATCTGAGCCAGGACGTTATGTTGCCTAACGGCAGCGTAGTGGCGGGACAAATCGAACTGTACCACCTGCTTTATGCCACAACTTCGGGCGCAGTGTTTGCATCCATGATGGCCTACATTGCAGCCCAGTACTGCGACGTAAAACTGTTTCATTTTTGGAAGCGGTTGACCAATGGCAAACACCTTTGGTTACGTAATAACGGCAGCACCATGATCAGCCAAATGGTCGATTCTGTTGTTGTTATCAGCGTCACCTTCGGTGCGGCTTTTCTCGCGGGGACGATGTCATTTGCGGTCATGCTGACTTACATGTGGAGCAACTATCTATTCAAGTTGACGGTTGCCGCCCTGGACACGCCTTTCATTTATCTGGGTGTCCACTACCTAAAACGATATTTGGAACTGTCTGATGAAGAGGTTCTCGCCCATATCAACGATTGAACCGAAACAGGTTCTAGACTATTGGTTCGGTGACGCGGCGGCCAATCCCGACATCGCACAGCAAAAAAAACGTCTCTGGTATCGATCAAACACGGCTACAGACACGGAAATATCAGAACAATTTGGTACTTTGTTAGATCGAGCCGCTAATGGATATTTTGATCAATGGTGCGGCGAAACCCGATCAGCCCTTGCCCTGGTGATCGTACTGGATCAATTTTCTCGCCACATACATCGAGGAACCGCCTTGGCATTTAGTCAAGATGCCAAAGCACTTGAGATCGTCTCAGTATTGCCTGATGATCAACAGCTGTCGCTCATCGAACAGGCGTTTTTTTATCATCCCTATAAGCATGCCGAATGCAGAGAATCACAGGCCCGGTCAGTTGCCCTGTTTAAAAACCTGGTCAAAAAATCGGATGGTGGGTGGCGACCTATCATGAACAACTTCTACAACAACGCCCTGAAGCATCAGGAAATTGTGTATGAATTTGGCAGATTCCCCCATAGGAATCGCATTCTCAGTCGACCAAGCACGGATCAAGAACTTGCCTACCTTACCGCCCATCCAGGGAATTTTGGCCAACGGAAACGTTAATGATGAGCAGTTCGGATAGTGCACACACTTTTGAGCAAATATTAACGCTCTACTTAAGCTCAAAAAATAACGTCATGTCTGAACTTGAAACACTTATCGACAACGACCCAGAAATGCCCATGGCGCATCTACTCCGCTGTTATCTGCTCAAGATGGCCAGCGACCCTCGATTAAGTAGGGAAACCAATACAGCATTACACAATGCCAACAAGCTACCATTAAATGACCGCGAACAATTACACAGTGCCGCGCTGACGGCCTGGTTAGCAGGAAACACCGCCTCAGCAATAAGAATACTTGAACAATTGCTTCAACAATTTCCCCTGGACACTCTTGCCCTAAAGGTCGCTCACCACCTGCATTTCTATTCCGGCAATGCCAATAACATGAGTGACTCAGTTGCCCGGGTGTTAGACCACTATCCACTTGACCACCCTTTCTATGGTTACGTTCTAGGGATGCATAGTTTTGGTCTAGAGGAGTCTGGCCAGTACAGAGCAGCAGAAACCTTTGGCCGGCGCGCCGTGGACCTCAACCCCGACGATCAATGGGCGGCACATGCGGTGGCCCATGTCATGCAAATGCAGTCCCGTTTTGCCGATGGCGTTGAGTGGACAAATCAGCTCCTACCCACCTGGAGGGACAGCAACAACTTTATCTTTCACGTTCATTGGCATCAGGCATTGTTTTATCTGGGGCAAAACAATCTGGAAGCGGCACTTGAAGTATACGATCAAACATTGGTTGCGCCGCTTCAGGATGACTTTTATTTAGATGTTTGTAACGCCGCTTCCCTATTGTGGAAACTAGAAATCCTGGGTAGCGACGTTGGCGATCGCTGGTTGGCGCTACAGGACTATGCGGATCGCGCCCTGGATGACGAACTCATTTTCTGCACCCTGCACTATTTGATGGTACCGGCAAAGCTGGGTGATCAAAAACAGGTGAGGGCAGCTCTAGACCAACTTCAAGTCTGGAAACAACAATCCTCCACCCAGAGTAAAATTATCGAAGAAGTGGGTGAGCCACTAGCCCTGGCAATTTGTGATTTAGGTGCCGGGCGCTTCACGCAGGCCTTAACGCAGTTATCCAGCGTTGCACCGGACATTCACAGAATCGGTGGTAGCCATGCGCAACGCCATCTATTTGATGACATGCGGCACTGGGCTGCTGCTAACGTTTAACGGCGAACAACAAATACATTCTTAAAGTAGGTTTTATCATGAGCAACTACGAACAAATTTTATACGATGTTGAAGATCACATTCTCACGATCACATTGAATCGGCCGGAAAAACTGAACGCCTTTACCGGAATAATGATGAAGGAAATGATTGACGCACTCGACCGAGCGGATGCAGATGATGATGTTAAGGCGATTATCATTACCGGTGCTGGTCGAGGTTTTTGCGCCGGTGCAGATCTAGCCGGAGGCGGAGACACTTTTAATGCGGATGCTGCCGGAGCAGGGCTTAAACCTGACGGTGGCGGTCTGTTAACCTTACGAATCTTCGAATGCCTCAAACCTGTCATTGGCGCCTGTAATGGTGCGGCTGTGGGTATTGGGGCCACCATGCAATGTGCAATGGATGTGAGACTTGCGAGCACAAAAGCACGCTATGGATTTGTGTTTTCAAAAAGGGGCATTGTGCCTGAAGCCTGTTCAAGCTGGTTTTTGCCCCGCATCGTCGGGATAAACCAGGCACTTGAGTGGGCTTTTTCAGGTCGAATATTCGACTCCAGCGAAGCAATCGAGAAACAATTTGTCCGCAGCGTCCATGAACCCGATGACCTACTTCCGGCAGCCCGGGCGCTGGCGACAGAGTTTATTACCCAGACCTCTTCAGTCTCCGTCGCCATGATTCGTCAGATGATGTGGAAAATGCTCGGAGCCGACCACCCAATGGAAGCACACAAGATTGATTCCCGGGGTGTCTATTTTACCGGTCGATCTGTTGACGCTGCCGAGGGTGTGCAATCCTTCCTGGAAAAGCGGCCCGCCGAATTTCCAGGCAAAGTCAGTCAGGACATGCCGGAGTTCTTTCCCTGGTGGGAACCACGAAAGTTCGAATAAGCGGTTAAGCACTAGACTTAAGTTCTGGACTTAAGTTCTGGACTTAAGGGCCCGTCGAATGGATATGAGTGAAAGAGTCGCTTGGAGCATATCCAGTAGAGTAATTTTCGAGCCCTTAATATCAACCCAACGATTTAATGGCACTTCGAGGAATGCGGTTTCCGGCAGCCCCTGCCGGAGGCGCCCTATTAACTCAACATCAAAAGCCCAGGGTGAAACAAAATCTTCCTGCATGGCGTTTTGCAAGGCATCACCTACCCGAAATATTTTTGCCCCACACTGGGTATCATAAACTTTTAGTTCAAGTATCTGACTCGCTATGGTGGCAAATATTCTTCCACCATAATGGCGCAGAGTTTGTCTTTGAATGTCCGCCCCCAGGTGCAACCAGCGAGAGCCTAACAGCACATCAGTTGATTCAGACTGTTCGAATATGTCCACCAGGCGAAGCATTTCACTTGCGGGTGTTGCAAAATCTCCATCGAGATACCCCGTTACCTTTGCACCCTGCTCAATTGCCAGCTCCATTCCTGCTCGAACCGCCTCGGCCTTACCGCGATTGGACATTAGATGCAGGGTTTTGACTCGGCCTGGGTGGGCTTGAGAGAAACGCTCAAGGCAGTCGGCAGTCGAATCCGTTGAGCCATCATTTACCAGAATCAGCGATAGACCTTCTTTTCCCAGCAACGCACTCGCTTCGTCTTCTCTAAAGCGTAGCGCCTCGTTGTAGCAAGGTACGACAAGTTGAATAGGTCCCATATCAGGATTCAATTCCACCCGTTGCAGGGGCAGGTCTTGCCCGCTGGTTGTACAGCAAGCTTCTCAGGGCCTGTATCTCGTCTTTAGAATAGGAGGAGTAATCGTTGTTCATGTCACTGCCCACCGCCATTCCTTTCTGGACCGCTGGCCGCTTAGCCAACTCTTCGGACCAGCGTTTAAAATATTTAAACTCGTTGATATCCTGGCCCTGGCCTTCCAAGTTGACGGTCCAGGGATAACAAATCATGTCTGCAATTGTGTATTCGTCTCCGCATATATAGCGATTTTGATAAAGCTGATTGTTTAACACACCGTAGAAACGATTCACCTCATCGGTAAATCGCTGCACTGCATAACTTTGATCTCCTTCCGTATCCGCGAGTCGACGAAAATGCCCACATTCCCCGGACTTCGGTCCCTGGTTGGCCATTTGCCAGATCACCCACTGCATCACCTGGTACTTACCCCGGATATCGGTTGGCATAAACTGCCCGGTCTTTTCCGCTATGTAGAGCATGATTGCGCCGGACTCAAATACCGAGATGGGCTCACCACCGCCAGCCGGATCGTGATCCACCAAAGCGGGCATTCGGTTGTTTGGACAGATCGAGAGAAACTCATCGGTGAACTGATCACCTTTACCGATATTGCAGGTAATCAGGTTGTAGTCGATCCCACACTCTTCCAACTGAATCGTGACCTTTTTGCCGTTTGGCGTTGGCCAGTAATATAGATCTAACATGGGGCTTCCTAATTGTTGAGTCTGTTTTATGCGGAGGCAAGTGTGCCACAGTCTACCGGTTGAGTGTGCGTAGGATACCTAAGAGAAAGTGGCGATATTTACTAAGGGGCTAGTCAAACAAACCATATTTTTATCCGAGAAATGCCATATATTCATATTAATCAATAACTTAAATATTTGGCATAGATTATGAATACACAGTAGCTAACAGCAAACAAATTGGGGCTCAAATGCTAGACATGATTCTTCATATACTGATTTTGGCAGGTGTCATTTTCTTTGTAGCCGAATCCATGCGCAACGTTCGAATAGAAGGCTTTAGTACCGCCGTTGTGGTTGCCATCGTCTATTCACTGATCAATTTCTTTCTCGGCACCTTTTTGATGCTATTGACCTTGCCTCTGATCATTTTGACCGTCGGGCTGTTCAAAGTTGTCATCAACACCTTTTTGTTGTGGCTAACGGATCAGATGGTAGACGACTTTGAGATTCGAGACATGGGTACAACTTTTCTGCTCGCGGTCATCATCACCTTAGCCGATACATTTCTCGCCATGGTATTTTAAGCATGCAATACAATACATTTATGAAAAGCCGTCAGTGGCGTAATCGGCTTGTTGGGGTTCAGTCCTCAAGCCGCAACGTCACCCCGCAAACAACCACCCTGCCGAATTCGATCAAGAATATCGGACGTTGTCTCAGCGGACTCAGCCTTACCAAACAGCCAGCCTTGAATCTCCGCACACCCGAGACTCTTTAAGTACTCAAGCTGAGGGTCGGTTTCAACACCTTCCGCAATTAGATTGAGTTTTAGTCCATGGGCCATCGCTACAATGGCATCCACAATGCTGGTGCCGCCCTCGTTGACATGAATCGAGCCCACAAATGACTTGTCGATCTTTAAGGTATTAATCGGAAACTGCTGCAAATAGCTTAGGGAAGAGTAACCGGTACCAAAATCGTCAATTGCAATTTTGATTCCCAGCGAAGTTAACTTACGCAATTTCTGAATCACCTGGGACATATCATTCATAATAATGTTTTCAGTGATCTCAACTTCCAGGCAACTTCCCGGTAGCTCATGGCGACGTAACGTATCAACAATTCGGTCAATAAAATCATCCTGGTCAACCTGGGGGGCCGAGAAGTTTATCGAGACTCGAATCTTCTCCACACCCTCAGCGCGCCAGGACGCTAAATCGCGACAGGCCGTCTCTAGCACAAAATTACCAACATCAAGAATCAGCCCAGTCTCCTCGGCAACGGGAATAAACTCATCGGGGAAGATCAAACCATTCTCTGCATGTTGCCAGCGTACAAGGGCTTCGAAGCCAACAATCTTTTCTGAATTGGCATTCACCTGGGGCTGATAACACACCCGCAATTCATCGTTAGCGAGGGCTTTACGCAGGTCCCGCTCAATAGTCAGTCGAGCCGTCGACATTTCATTCATCGACTCGTTGAAAAATTCAAAGCCATTCTTGCCGCGATCTTTTACGCAGTACATCGCAAGGTCCGCACTCTTAATGAGTGAGTCCATTGTTTCACCTGCTTCAGGATAAACCGCTATGCCAATACTGCCGCTGACATACAGCTCGTGTTCATCAATCTTGAATGGATCCTTTAATTCACCCAGCACTTTTTCTGCAATCGTACCGGCATCTTCAGGCCGACTGATCTGGGGCAGGATCAACGCAAACTCATCACCACCAAAGCGTGCCAGGGTATCGCCCTTGCGCAGGGTATTTTCCAAACGCTGTCCAACGGCTTGTAATAGTCGATCTCCCATTGTATGGCCCATGGTGTCATTGACCCACTTAAAGCGGTCCAGGTCTAAAAACATCACCGCGAGATTTTCCTTGTCTCGCCTGGCCTGAGAAATTGCGATACTCAGCCGATCTTCCATTAATGCTCTGTTGGGTAATTTGGTCAAAAGATCATGGTAGGCCTGGAAGTTAATCAGTTCCTGAGCTCGTTTCTTTTCCGTGACATCCCGCGCAACGCCGTAGGTCCCCTGAAAATTTCCGTTACTATGCTCGGACTGCTGGAGCATGATCGCCATGGAGGTTGTGTCGAAGTATCGATACTCGGATTCACCGCGACACTTCAGTTTCAACTCTACATTGGCAGACTTTCGATCGTCCGAGCGGCGCTCTGTAAAAACATACTTCGCCTGATCTCGACTCTGATTGGAGACTATCTTGCTGTAGTGTTGGCCGATAAGTTCAGTCTTATTGAATCCAAGGGTCTGGTATATGGTGTCATTCAAAAACGTAAACCGACCGTCGGTGTCGAGCATAAAAACAATATCCGGGGAATGGTCAACAATAAACCGGTGCAGGTACTCAGATTCAGACAGCTTCTGACTCATTGAGTGGTTGGCATCTTCTAGTTCTTTCTTCGAAGCGGCATTCCCAATGGTTGTCAGTAACTCATCCGGTGCATAGGGCTTCTTCACAAAATCATATGCGCCCTTACCCAGTGCTTCCCTTGCGGTCTCGAAGCTCGCGTCACCGCTTACTACCAACACCTTACTGGGGACCTGATTTTCAATAACATAATCAATAACGCCAAACCCACCCATGCCGGGCATATTTAAGTCCAGCAGGATGAGATCAAAACAATAATTCTGCAGCATGCCAATTGCGACCTCTCCAGAGTCCGCGGTCTCTACCTGGTAACCGGACAATTCAATCATTTGCCTGAGACTGTCCCGCTGTAACGGCTCGTCATCGACAATTAAAATATTGCGTCCAAGGCCCTGCTCTGTCATTACGGCGCTCATGGTGTTTTCCTCTGTTCAACAGATTGTTGTTCTTCGATTGGTAATAAAATTTGAAATTGTGTGCCGGTTGCCGCTGAAGTCTTACAGCTGATTAGACCGCCCAGTTCAGTGATTAATCGATGGGCAACGGACAGGCCAATGCCGGAATGGTCTCCGCCTTTTCCAGAATGGTTGGCTATAAATAAATTTTGATATATTTCCGGTGCCACGCCCGGACCATTGTCTTCGACGACAATTTCGACAAAATGCTGACCACCGAGATTCACTCGACCATTCGAATGAACGTTAATTTGAGGTTCTGGCTCCGTGGCTAGTTCTGGTTTTGGCGCGAACGCTTCCGCCGCGTTCTTTAATAGGTTAATCAGTATCTGTTTAAGACTGTCTGCGTTGCTGACAATCTTCGGCATCAGGGGATCTAACGCGCATTGCAGCTTGATGTTGGCATGGGAGCCCTGGACCACACCTATTAGGCTTTGCAGCAGAGCATTCACATCCACTAGAGCTAATTCACTTTTGTCCTCAGTTCCGATATGTGCATATTTTTGAATGATGCCACCAATACGGAGCATCTCACTTGAAATGGTTTGGATATCAGTTTGCACATTCGAATCGTGGTCTAACTTCAGCGATAGGGTCTTTAAATAGTTTTGAACAATAGAAAGTGGATTATTCACTTCGTGAGTTAGCTCTCGCACTCGTCTCTGAACTTGGTCAAGTTCAATCATGGGCGCCGTTGGTGCAAACGCGCCCTGTAGCAACCGGCCGCAGGCTTTAGAGAAAGCCGCAACCAACAGCTCATCCCGCCGCGCCTGGTGATCGAATGAATCAACGCCACAGACCGCCAGCCCAAGTGGCCCAAGCGGGACAAACCAAAGCGCGTTGGTCGCGAATCGTGACAGCAGTTGCTTGTCCACAATTGCGACCAGCGCGTTCTCCTCGGCAGAGAAAGGGGATTGTGATTGGAATACCTGTGTTAACAAGCTTCCACCGGATTCAGCGCCCACAGAAAACTCATCATCATCCAGAGAAATCACCAGATTGTTTTGCTCTCGCCGCGCCAGGCCCAATCGCTGAATCGCAAAAACCTCTCGGCCGAGTAAAGTCAGGGGCTCAATTTTTTCGCAGGATTGCATCTGCACCACAAGATTCGCACGACTTAAATTTTCTGCAAAATCCGTGAGGGACAAGAGCTCATCATTATGAACTCTGAAGGTAGAATAGGCTTGTTCGAGAAGACTACTGAGATGGCCGGGGTTGATTTCGAGCTTTTCGTGAATCAATTCAAAGTACTGATCCGCTAACTCAAAATCGGTCATCATTGCTTCAGCCAGCCGGCCAGAAATCGCAACCAGCACCAGGTCATCCCCAGCATCCCGTAGGATTTCAAGACCTTCATGGTGGTACCGCAGCAGATCACAATCGGCTCTAGACAGACCAAATCGACCCAATAGGTCGGCACCTTCTTTTGCTTCTAAACCTTTGTCGAGTTGAGTCTGATCCATCAGGTGCTCACTACCAATCCGCAGCATCAATGCCAGACATCGGCAACGACTCACCTCGTCGTCATCAAACTTCGCCGCGGTCGCCAGGACCCTTGCCACTTCTGACGCCAGAAACGCTTGCTGCCAGGATTTTCCGGTTTCATTCAAATTGGCGCTATTGGCCATCACAACCGCTTGCTCAAAGGTTTGCTCGGATAAAGCCTGATCGGTCAGGCCTTCATGCCATTTTGCAATGTGGGCTGGACGCATTGCCGCAAGAAAATGAACCAGGATACGCGGTTCAGCCTCGACCGCATTTATAATCCGACGTCGATCCGTTTTGCGATTTAGCGTGGACTTAAGAAAGTAATTGAGGGTCTGGTGCCTTGCGGGTAATTCCGGTCCCGCCAGTGTTGAGATCTTGCTGAATGCTTGATCAGGCATCAACAGAGTCTAATCCTAGACTTATTAAAAAACAACAACTTATAGACACCTTTTAACAACCGAAATTTGGTTTGCGACGTAAGTTTTCTACGAACCAATCGCAATTCTGTTGCCATGCTTGTCAAGGCCACCTACCATTGGCGGCCCTTCGATTATCGATACTGTATGAAATCATTTAGCTGCCAAAAATGCGGCCAGTCGATCTTTTTTGAGAACGATCATTGTCTTCGCTGTGAGAGCAAATTGGGTTTCATTTTTGAAGAGATGACCATGTCAGCCTTCTCCGTTGAGGAGGATCTGTTACGCAGTTACCTGAACGAAAAGACCTATAAATACTGTGAAAACTGCACTAATCATAAGGCCTGCAATTGGGTATTAGAGATCGATAGCGAGCATAAGCTCTGCCTCGGTTGTCGCCTCAACCGCACCATCCCTAACCTGTCTATTGATGAAAATATGCGGTACTGGCGCATTCTGGAATCAGGCAAACGACGCTTGCTGTATTCATTGATTCGACTTGGATTACCCGTCATTCCGAAATCGGAGAACGATAATATCGGCCTGGCGTTTGAATTTCTAAAGGACACCTTCGAGCGAATCCAGAAAAATGACTATGTCATGACGGGCCATATTGATGGTGTCATCACCCTCAATATTGCCGAGGCAGACGATGTCGAACGAGAACGCCGCAAACAGAATCTCAATGAGGACTATCGAACCGTGCTTGGCCACTTTCGCCATGAGAGTGGCCATTATTACTGGCAGCAACTGGTCTGGGGGCACAAACCATTAAAGGCTTTTCGTCACCTATTCGGTGACGAACGATTAGACTATCAGGAAGCGGTCACCCAGAACTACGAAGTTGGAGCCCCGGAGAACTGGCCGGAAAATTTCATCTCAGCTTATGCAAGCTGCCACCCCTGGGAAGATTTTGCTGAAACCTGGGGCCATTACTTGTTGATTGCTGACACCTTAGAGACCGCAAAGGCGTTTTTTGACACAGATGACTCGGTTGATGGTTACCACGCCCCAAGCTTTGATGTGATGTTGAAGCGCTGGCTACCGTTAACCCTAGCAGTCAACAATATAAACCGCAGTGGCGGTCAGCCAGACTTGTATCCCTTTGTCCTTTCCGCTCCGGTAGTGGCAAAACTGACCTACATACATCAACTAATCCATGCGCGGGAGACTTTCTGACTTTTCTTCGGTCACGTCTACAAACATGTACGAGGGATCTACAGCGGGGCCGTACTGATTACAAATCGCCACATCCGCGGCATCACGACCATAGGCAATTGCGATTCTGGCACCCTCCAGATTCCCCTGGGTAGCGTCAAAGGTAAACCAGCGTTCACCTACATAAGCCTCAAACCAGGCGTGAATATCCATCGGTTCCAGCCCGTGCAGATAACCCACCACTAGCCTCGCGGGTATACATAAACTTCGACAAAGACTAATACCGACATGGGCAAGATCTCGACAGACCCCGTGGCGCCGTTCGACCACTTCAACGGCTGAAACGGGATAAGTACTGGAACCGGGAATATACTCAATATACTCGCGGATCCAATCTACGATCGCCTCAACCTGGGGATATCCCGGTGCTGCGTTGTTCACAATCTCCATCGCCAGGGCATTGTGTCGATCGGCTTCACAGTAGCGACTCGGTAACAGGTAGGTCAATATTTCATCGGGTAGTTCTGGGACCGGGGTAAACTCAGCCCGGTGATCAACGTCACTATGGTCGGCGGTCATAATCAGACTCGACGTTTGAATTCTAAAGTCGCCTTTGGGCGCAATCAGCCGCTGACAAAGATTGCCAAAGGAGTCCATCGCTTCCGTGATCTGAATGCGGGGCTGTACATCGTACATTTCCTGCATAACCCACTGGCTCACTGCACTACGGGGCCGCAGCATAAATACAAAGGGGGTCGGGGCTTCAATGGTGAATTCCAACTCGCAGCGCGTCTTAAGCCACATGTACTTCTCAGATACTGTTTCCATTGCCCATCATGCACCGTGTAGACTTCCAGTTCCATGCGTACTTACATAGCCTACTTATATAGCGTACTTATATAGGTAGCTTTGGAGGAAGCTTTATCAGTAGTTCCATGAATATCGTTCCTTGAAATAGTTCCTTGAAATAGTTCCTTGAAAATAGTTCCATGAAATAATTCCATGCGATCCCAAATCATTCTTTTCCACTTTTTAACTGCCCTGCTTGCTGCACTTTGCTTGAGTCAATCTACTATGGCTGATGTCCCATTCTCTGAAGTTGCTGACCTTCCCTACCGCGCTCCAGATCAAACCATTCGCTACGGCTCAAAGCCCCTGCAGATTGCCGAGTATTGGCAGTCCAATAAAGACAGCCCATTATTGTTTCTGGTCCATGGTGGTTGTTGGTTAAACGCCTATGACCGCTCCCACATTCGCCCCCTCGCCGCGGCGATTGCAGATCACGGCATCGCTGTGCTTTCCGTCGAGTATCGCCGCATTGGAGATTCAGGGGGCGGATGGCCCGGTAGTTTTGACGACCTGCGCGCAGCATTAAAAGAGGCAACAACTCTGGATCACAGGGGTATTTATCTCGCCGGCCACAGTGCCGGTGGCCACATGGCCCTGTGGTTGGCATCAAGTCGCCAGGCTCAGATAAAAGGTGTGATAGGCCTGGCTGCCATTTCTGATCTGCATCTATATGCAGCAGGCAAAAGTGGCTGCGAAAAGGCCACGGTGCAACTCATGGGTGGTACACCCGAGGATTTTCCCGACCGTTACACCGCCGCTTCACCTCTGTTGTTAGGTACTAAAACAGCTACCCTACTCATTCACGGGGATCACGATCGAATCGTCAATACGGCTCAATCAACCCACTTTTCCGAGACTTATCCCGATACAACATTACGGCTTCTCCCGGGCAAAGGGCATTTTGATCTTGTTGATCCCAGACAAGAGGTTGCTGAAATTATTGCTGAACAAATCCGGCTTTGGCAGCACTAGTATGAGCCAGTCCCTTCCCCAACAAATGGACGCAGATGATCCGCTTAGGCTGGTACGTGGGCAGTTTATCCTGCCTCCTGGGGAAATCTATTTGGATGGAAACTCACTCGGCCCCCTGCTTATTGCCGTTCAAGAACGCTTGCAACACACGATCGACACGCAGTGGGGCCAGGGTCTTATCAGAAGTTGGAATGAGAGCTGGATTGAACTACCCCAGCGGGTCGCTCGTAAACTTGCACCTGTGGTGGGCGCGTCTCCAGCAGACCTGATTTGTGCCGATAGCGTATCGATTAATCTGTTCAAAATATTGTCAGCATCCCTCTCTCTTTCACCCGAGCGGACGACCATCCTTTCTCTGACGGACATGTTTCCGACAGACCTGTATATAGCCGAAGGTCTGTCCGCATTAGTCGGCGCAGATCGTTGTCGGCTAAAGCTGATCGAATACGCCGAGCTGGACGCCGTACTCAATTCTCAACTCGGCAGCCAGATTAATGTGCTGATGATGAGTCAGGTCAATTTCCGTACGGGGGAAGCCTATGACCTTCCCAGAATTACCCAACTTGCTCACCTGGCCGGTGTTCGGGTCCTGTGGGACCTCTCACACTCCGCCGGGGTATTGCCCGTCAATCTGGTGGAGAACAAAATCGACTTTGCCGTCGGCTGTGGCTACAAGTTCCTTAACGGCGGCCCCGGCGCACCGGCATTTCTCTACGTAAATCACGAACTTCAGCCAAAACTGAATCAACCTCTCAGCGGCTGGATGGGTCATCGCGCACCCTTTGAATTTAGCCCGCAATATGAACCGGCGCCTGGAATGGATCAATTTCTCTCGGGTACGCCGGGCATCCTCAGCATGTCAGCCCTGGATGCTGCCCTTGAACTCTGGGAGCATATTGCCCTGGACGCTGTGTTTGAGAAGTCCCAGAAGCTTACCCAGTTGTTTATCGAATCCGTGAATCAAGCGCCGGCCTTGAACGACTTTAACCTGATCAAAGTACCCGTTCGAGGCAGCCAGGTTTCCCTTGCCCATGGAGACGCTTTTGCTATTTCTCAAGCTCTCATCGACAGGGGTATTATTTGTGACTTTCGTGCACCGAACCTGGTCAGATTTGGATTCTCACCACTTTATAATCGCTATCAAGATATCCTGACCACGGTACAGGTCCTTTCTGAAATCATGGTGTCAAAATGCTTTCAACAGGCCCAGTATCAACAATCAGGAAAGGTCACCTAGTCCAAAAAAACGCAAGACATGAAAGGAACAGCATGCAAAGGCTAATCGCCATCATTTTGATCACCGGCCACTTTCTCTTACCGAACCCGGCAAACGCAGCCGAAGAGGATGATCTCAACCGTTTATTAGATGGGTTTCATCAAGCTGCAGCCAGGGCGGACTATAGCGACTACTTTTCTCGATTCTCAAAAGAGAGTGTTTTTCTCGGGACAGATGCAACAGAGAGATGGACCATCAGTGAATTCAAAGCTTATACCAAGCCGCATTTTGCCGGGGGACGTGGGTGGACCTACATACCGCAGCAACGATTCTGGCGTGTACAAGGTGACATAGCCTGGTTCGACGAACAGCTTGAGAATGCCAATTTAGGTCGCTGCCGGGGTACCGGTGTTGCGGTCCGCGAAGATGGCAAATGGAAGGTTGCCCACTATAGCCTGACCATGTTGATCCCAAACGACATTGCAGGTGATGTGGCAACAAGAGCAAAGCAGGTGAAGCATGAGCCATGATGATTGTCATTGTGATAGTGGTCTGCCGTTTCAGCAGTGCTGTTATCCGTATCTAGAAGGGGAAACCGAGGCACCTACACCCGTTGCGCTGATGCGATCCAGATACTGCGCATTTGTCACGGGAAACCTGGACTACCTGATCTACACCTGGCACCCCGATGACTGTCCCAGGGACCTGAGCCTCGACGGCAAGCAGAAATGGATTGGTTTGAAGGTCTTGGATCATGGTGAGTACGAGCCAGGAAAATCAGGCTGGGTTCACTTTGTCGCTCGCTACAAGATTGCGGGTCAAGCCCATCGACTGGAAGAACGCAGTTTGTTTTCCCATATTCACGGTCGCTGGTACTATCGACACCCAGATACACAAAAGGAAGATTAAAACATGCAGGTGAGTGAAGCCGTTGCCCAGCGTTCAAGTATTCGAGCATTTGATGACAAGTCGGTATCTACTGAATTGCTGAAGGAATTAGTCAGTAAAGCAGCGAGATCACCCTCCGGTGGTAACGTCCAACCCTGGAGAATTTACCTGGTCAATGGCGATTCAATGACGCGCTTTAAAGCCCATTGCGATAGCCAGGCCCAGACACAAACCGAACCCGAACAACCAGCCTACGATATTTATCCCCAGGGGCTCACGGAACCCTATCGTTCATCCCGTTTTAAAGTGGGTGAGGACATGTACGCCCTACTCGGCATCAGCAGAGAAGACAAGGGCAAACGCATCGCACGGTTGATGGAAAACTATCAATTCTTCGGCGCACCGGCAGGTTTCTTTTGTTTTGTCGATCGACAAATGGGGCCACCCCAATGGTCAGATCTTGGCATGTATTTACAAACATTTATGTTACTCGCAGAAGAGGCAGGACTGTCTACCTGTGCCCAGGAAGCCTGGGCCGCTCGACCGGAGACGGTGAGGTCCTTTGTTAAGGCGCCGGAGGAGCAAATGTTGTTCTGCGGCATGGCTATTGGATACAAAGACCACAGTGCTGCGGTCAACAAGCTGGTATCTGACCGTGCGCCATTTGATGAATTCGCCACGATTGTTGAATAACACACACGTGCGAATGCAACTCTAAGTCGTAGCTCCCAAGCTGTACTTACACGCTTCAAATACAAGCAAAGATAATTATTATGAGTTTGTTGCAAAATAGTGACGAACATTTCTGTGGATTGTAGCTGCTGGTTAAGTTCAAATAAGTTCGCGAGACAGACATCTTTTGTGCTTGATTACGATATCAAATACTGTATATTTAACCAGTACTAAGTTGAGATTTTATATGACTAATGAATATACATCTTTAGAGCTTTGCGCCGGAGCAGGAGGCCAAGCCCTCGGTCTGCACCAAGCTGGCTTTAAACATAAGTTATTGATAGAGATTGATAAACCAGCATGTAAGACCCTTGAGTTAAACAATACTAGCCACAATTTGGGCTGGGAAAGAATCTTAGAGGGCTGCGTTGAGCAGTTTGCAGAAAATGAAGCGCAAGAATACGAGGGGATAGACCTAGTAGCAGGTGGAGTTCCATGCCCACCTTTCTCAAAAGCAGGCAAACAGCTTGGTAAAGATGATGAGCGAGATTTGTTTCCTGCCGCATTAAAAATTGTCGAAAAAACAAAACCCAAAGCTGTCATGCTTGAGAATGTATCTGGTCTACTTGATCCCAAGTTCGATGAATATCGCGCTGGAATTGATCTAAGATTAAGCGAGATGGGATTTAAAACTTTTTGGAAACTCCATAATGCTTCTGACTATGGAGTACCTCAACTACGACCTAGAGTTATACTGATTGCATTAAGGCCAAAATATGTAAAATTCTTTGCATGGCCAAAAAAAATCATTGAACCGCCCACTGTTGGAGAGGCTCTATATGATCTAATGGCTATCAACGGATGGAAAGGTGCGAAATCTTGGAAAGAAAAAGCAAATAAAATTGCACCTACCCTGGTAGGGGGCTCGAAGAAACATGGCGGCCCTGACTTAGGACCAACCAGAGCTAGAAAAGCATGGCAAGATTTACATGTGAATGGATGTATTGTCGGTAATGAGCCGCCCGATAAAGGCTTTACGGGCTACAAAGATAAAGATGAATATCGCGGCATGCCATTAATTACGGTGCGAATGGCAGCGAGAATACAAGGTTTTCCTGATTGGTGGGAGTTTTACGGGAAGAAGACCCCCGCATACCGACAAGTTGGCAACGCATTTCCACCTCCGGTGGCCGAACATATCGGTAGGAATCTACTTGAAGCATTACAAGCTGCTAAATTGAAGAGTGTGGCCTAATTATTCCTTTCTACACATACAAAATGTTCAACACTAATTCCTTTATAACCGAGAAATTTTAGTTTTTCTTTGTCTTCCAAATTCCCACCCCACAAAATCACCAGTCCTTCTGGAGCCAAAATCCCCCTAGCTCCTCCATTTTCCCGGATTCTCTTCATGTAGTCCTTCTGTCGAGCTACGCATTCAACTATTCTTCGTGTAATAACTTCTCCTTGATGACTCCTAAACAGATTGGCTAATCTGGTTGCACCACCCGCCGGGGAAAGTATTTGATTTCGTAGGTCATCGTCCATATGTAAGAAAAAATTTTTCGGCAAAGCACCGTCTCTAACTAACCACAAAATCTCCTTTTTACCTTCCATAGAAATAGTTCGTTTACCGTCTCTATTTCTACCCTGATTCAGTACACGATCTCGACAAATAACTAAGCCAAAACTAAATGATGATTTATTATCATTTGTTTGAAGTAGTACACAAATTTCATTTAACGCTTCGCTTGGTATTGTCCAGTTAGGTCCAATAGTATTTTTTACGTCAACTTCATGCCCCTCGATGAACAAATCTAATTTGTTCCCTTTTTCAAGCCTAAATGTATTTCGAAAAAGAATTTCTACTTTTGTACCAATATAGGTTTTTTCTGTTTTTTCAAGCTCAGCCAAGCTAAACCTACTAGTTCGAGGCATATCGATAACCTCATCCAAAGAGCCGCGTAAAATATCGCCAATTATTGACTCTAAGTCATAGTCCTTGCCTGGAAAGCTTAGAAAGAATTCTGCAACGCTCCTAACAGCATTATTCTCAGAATACTTCGAGAAATATTCGTCTAAATATTCTTTCATTATTTTTTCAGACAGCATCGAACCTCAGCACATGATTAGTATTCTGTAGGATGGACGCTGATTAGCCGTTAATCAGATAGTGACAGTAGATACTCGCGGCATATCCCAGGGCAATAGCCCAGGTCCACTTCAGGTGAGCAAAGAAGGTATAAACCCCTCGCGCCTGCCCCATTAGCGCAACGCCCGCCGCGGAACCAATCGACAACATGCTACCGCCCACACCGGTTGTTAGGGTTATGAGTAACCACTGGTAGTGTGGCATATCGGGTTCCATGGTAAGAATCGCAAACATGACCGGAATGTTATCCACGATGGCGGAAATCACACCCATTGCAATATTGGCATTGGTAGCACCCCAGCCTTCATAGAAATACGCTGACATCACTTCAAGGTAACCGATAAACCCGAGCCCACCTACACAGAAAATGACGCCGAAGAAAAATAACAAAGTATCCCACTCGGCCTGGGCTACCCGGCCAAACAAGTCAAATTCATGGTGATCCTCGTGCTCATCGTGTGAGGTTTTTTTCACGTAGTACTTATACAAACCAAGGTACGACAAACCAAACATCATGCCGAGGAAAGGTGGCAGGTGTAGAAATTGTTCAAAAGAAACTGCGGTTGCAATCGTCAACAAGAATAAAATGCAGACGGTAAATGCACCACGCTTTAGGTGGATGCGTTGCTTTAATGGTGCAGGGTGCTCATTCGGAATAGCAAAGCTCATGATAGTGGCGGGGACAATGTAATTAACCAGTGACGGTACAAAAAGCGTAAAAAATTCAAAGAAATCCGCGTGGCCGCTCTGCCAGACCATCAGGGTTGTGATGTCGCCGAAGGGACTAAATGCACCACCCGCATTCGCTGCAACAACAATGTTAATGCAGGCGATCGAAACAAATCGGGCATTACCGCTACCCACAGAGAGCACCACAGCGCCCATCAACAATGCTGTTGTTAGGTTGTCGGCAATTGGAGATAAGAAAAAAGCGATAAAACCGGTAATCCAAAACAGCTGCTTATAGCTGAAACCCTTTGTCACCAACCAAATACGCAGGGCCTGGAACACGTTACGTTCCGTCATGGTATTGATGTAAGTCATGGCCACCAATAGAAACAGAAACAGTGCCGCGTACTCGAGAAGGTTGTGCTCTAGGACCACCACCATCTCTTCCGATGCATCGTGAGTTGCGGCCATATAGGCCACCAGGATCCAAATCAGACCTGCACCGAACAGAACCGGTTTAGATTTGGGTAGATGGATGAACTCTTCTGCCATCACGAAGGCGTAGGCCAAAACAAAAATAATCAGACACACGATACCCAGTGGTGAACTAATCATTCCGAGATTGAAGCCATCCGATGCAAGTGCGCTTCCGGGGAAAACTAACAGGGAAAGTAGCAGAGAAAATAATGCCAGCAGCTTGGTCATAGGTCCGTCCATGGTCGTATGGCCTGATTATAGAAGAGTTAGAAGCAGGTTCAACTCTTGTGGATCTATGCCATTACAGGTAGGCGAACTGTGAATATGGACCCTTTACCTTCTTCACTGGTCACTTCAACGCTGCCATCATGGACGTCAGCAATGTGTTTCACAATTGACAGCCCAAGACCCGTGCCACCCATTTCTCGAGAACGGGCCGGGTCAACCCGATAAAACCGTTCGAATATTCGCTGTTGTTCTTCGGCAGATATGCCAATGCCGTTGTCCTCCACTCGAATCACAACCAAATTCTTTTCCCTTTCTACTCGCATCATAACCGTGGACTGGGCCGGCGAGTATTTAATCGCATTTTCTACAAGGTTCGAAATCAACTGGGATAACGCCTCGCTATCACCTGACACATATACCTTTTCTTCCTCGGTTTGGAGCACAAGGCTGACGTCCTGTTCCTCCGCTGTGGTCTTGAGTGCACTGTAAACCTGGCGCAGTTCCCGAACCATGTCAACTCTATCCTGGCTCACCTTCTGGTCACGGTAGCTATCGAAACGAGATAACTGCATCAGGTCCACAACAATTTTATTGAGTCGGTCGGTTTGGGCGAGGACCCTGAAGAAAAAATTACGGGCAACTTCCTTGGGCATCTGGTCATCATCAATGATGGTTTCAATGATGCCTTTGATCGCCGCCAGGGGAGTCTTGAGTTCGTGGGAAGCATTGGCGACAAAGTCGCTGCGAATCTTATCCAGCCGACCACGGGCAGTAATATCTTGAAAAACCAATATCACCCCTTCATGACTGCCTGTCTCTGAGTTCATCGTCAGTATCGCAACTTCAAGGGAGCGATCATTCACCACCAATGAACGATCGGGATCCACGCTGTCACTCAGCGCTGCTTCGAGCAATGACTGAATTTTGGGGATCTGAATCGCTTCTGAAACGCTCTTACCAACAATACTGTCTCGGTTGTCGTTGAGATCCAGTAGCGCTATGGCGGCCGTATTAATGTGAGCAATCCGCTCTTTTTTGTCGAGGGTCACGACACCTTCTTCAAGACCCGAAAGAATCGCTTCAACCTGATTGCGACTTTCGACGAGCCGTTGCATCCGATCTTGAGTTTTTCTCGCCAATTCATTGAGTGATCGTTCGAGCACCCCTACTTCGTCCTGGGTTCGCCCGGGTAGTCTAAGTTGATAATTACCCTCGGCAATTTCTCTTGCATAAAGCGTTGCCGCAGCAATGGGTTGATAGAACCGTCTGGAGAGGAGAAAGCTCACCAGGAAAACAATCAGCAGGGTCACCAAAATGACAAAAATCAGCTGACTCTCAAGGGCTTTTAGTTCCTCGGAGATTAACCTGGTCGCGGAGGATAGACGGACATATCCAATCGGACCACTTTCGCCATCAAGCCGTAGTGCAATATAAAGCAGATCAGCCTGAACACTCTGACTGTATCTTTTCGCCTGGCCACGCCCTTCTCCTGCGGCTTGAAGAATCTCCGGGCGCTCTCGATGATTATCCAATTCCTCCACGGGCCGACTAGAATCGAATATGACTTCTCCATCGAGCTTAATAATCGAAAAGCGAGTTTCCGAGTTTGCCATGTCCGTTCTCCAGGAAGCCTGGGAGATTAGTTCGCCGTCCTTAATAAAATCCCGGGCAATTACCTTGGCAAAGACCATCTTGGACTCGAGGCTACTCCGTGCTTTCTCGAACAGTGCTTTTTCAAACTGAACCTGAACTGCCGCATAAATCACCAGAGCAGCAGCAACAGCAGCAAAACCCGCCGTTAGAAACATTTGAAGCAGTAACCTGTTGTGTGTCATGGGCTCAGTCAGTTCCTGTCTATAGGTGATGAGTTATAGAGCGTTCGATGCTAACCGTGGCTCCGCAAAGCAATTGTTTATCAAAAACCGGCTCAATTCTCGAAGAAGTTGATTAGACCTGGTCTCCAGCAGCTTCGCCCCGATCCGAATTACACTTCAATCTGACCGTATTAACGGTAAACGTGACGTTAAAATTTGATAAAGACGCCCCAGAAGCGCCGAAATACACCATGGTGGCCCTACTTTTTGTAAAGACCACATTAACGGAATCACACATTTCTGGTGGTTCGGTTCTTTGTTATGCTCAACGGCAGAATAATTATAATGAGTATCGATTCAATATGTCAGAAACCACGAGTTCAAATCCGACGCCAGAGAAGTACACAAAAGGTTATACCCAATATGTACTGGGTGTTCTGGTCATGGTGTACGTGTTCAACTTTGTCGACAGGCAAATTCTGGCGATTCTGGCGGAATCAATTAAAACAGACCTTGGTTTATCTGACACCCAAATTGGTGCCTTGAGCGGTGTTGCCTTTGGTATCTTCTACGCGACCTTAGGTATACCAATTGCCCGGCTTGCGGATAAATATTCGCGGGTCAATATCATTTCGATATGCCTGGCTATCTGGAGTCTAATGACTGCGTTGTCCGGTTTAGCTGGCAACTTCTGGCATTTGCTTGCGGCAAGAATTGGCGTTGGTATTGGGGAAGCAGGTGGCAGCCCACCCTCCCACTCTCTGATTGCAGATTACTTCCCCACCGATGCCCGGGCTTCTGCTCTGGGTATCTACGCTCTGGGTATTCCGATTGGTATTCTCTTCGGTAACCTTGCCGGTGGTTGGATCAATGAATTCTTTGGCTGGAGAAGCGCATTCCTACTTGTCGGCATACCCGGCATCTTACTCGCCCTGCTTCTGAAGTTTACCGTTAAAGAACCACCACGGGGTTATTCCGAAGGCAAAACCCAAACAAAGGACCAGGTTCCCTTTAGTCAGGTGCTTAAAACCATGTGGGGCTTCAAGAGCTTTCGACACCTCTCGTTAGGTGCAGCCACCCAGGCCTTTGTCGGCTATGGCGCAATTGCCTGGATGCCGCCGTTCCTTATCCGCACCCACGATATGTCCACCGGCGAAGTTGGTACAGCATTGGGACTCATCATTGGTATTGCCGGTGGGCTCGGCACCTTCCTCGGTGGATTTCTTGCGGACAGATTAGGGAAACGGGACCGGCGCTGGTACATGTGGATACCTGCTTTTGGATTCCTCATTGCGGTGCCCTTTAGCATTGGCGTTTATCTGGTCGGCGGCCTCTATGCGGCACTGGCGTTCTATATCATACCGGCGTTTACGGTTAACCTTTACACGGGTCCTACCTTCGGCATTACCCAATCCCTTGCGCCACTTGTAATGCGGTCCGCGGCATCAGCGCTGTTGCTTTTTATCATCAATATTATCGGTCTGGTCTTTGGACCCACGACCGTTGGCTTGCTCAGCGACCTGTTCCAGAGCACCCTGGCAATGGATTCAACCGAATCTCTTAAGTGGGCACTATTTGCCTGTGCATTTGTCTATCTGATTTCTTTCGTCAACTATATGATGGCAGGTAAAACCATCCGTGAAGACCTTGCCATTGCAGAGGCCAACTCATGAACGATCTAGTGACAGAATCACTCGAGCAGGCAGCAGAAATCGCAGGCGATATTACGCCTGCTATATATCAACGCTATTTTGAGAGCTGTCCTGGTTCCGAAGCCCTGATGTCCCACATCGACGAACTGGTCCGGGGTAAAATGATGGTTGAGGTATATCGCCTGGCGATGGTGACCGACTTTTCAGATGAAGCAGCCTATCTGACATTTGAAGTGAACAACCATGCACTTGCCTACAGTGTTGAACCCCATATGTATGGCAATTTATTAAATGCCTTAATGGATACCGTTGCAGAAACCCTCGGCGATCAATGGGATCACAAATATGTTTCAGCCTGGGAAGATCGTTTAGATGCGCTAACCAAGGAAATAGAAGCGAGACTACCAGCACACCAGAAAATCCATGCCAATTAGCACCTCGGACGTAGCGGCCGCAAAATATGTCAGCCTTGTGACCTTTCGCAAGACCGGCGAGGAAGTTCGAACACCGGTCTGGATTGCGCCGGATTCAGGCAAGCACTACGTTTTTTCGGAATCAAAAGCTGGCAAGGTAAAACGCCTAAAAAACAATCCTGCTATTAAGCTTGCGCTTTGTGATGTCCGGGGCAACCTACTCAGCAGCGACTGGCTCGAGGGGCAGGCCAGCGTCATAGCAGATCCGGTTGTGATCGCCGCGGCTTATAAAAGTTTTACACACAAATATGGATTAATCATGCGGGCTACCAACTTTATGGCGCGTCTCTCAGGTCGATACGATAAACGTGCAATGCTCGAGATCACACTAACGGAATAGGCTTCGTGTCCTGAGGTCACTCGACCCCGGTCAATGGTTGCCGCAGCTGCTTGACCGCACGAACGATACTCGCGTCCCCCGGAGCAGGTAGCAGGGAAAAACCAAGGCTAGCTGTCAGGCCCAGCATGCCCTTATTTTCTTTTAGAACCAGACCTTCCAGACATTCAATACCCGCGATAGCGGCGGCCATGGTAAGACCGCGCATCAACATGTTCGCGATTCCACGGCCTTGCCATTCATCCGCCACAACAACAGCAAACTCAGCACATTCGCTCGTTTCCACTTTTGCGTATCGGGCAACCGCAATAATACATTCCTGGGCACCGTCACTTATCGTTGCGATCGGCGCGTAGGTCTCGGGGTAACTAGGATGGATAAAGCGAGCTAACATTTGCGGAGACAGCTCTTTAATCGGCGAGAAAAATCGTAAGCGTTTCGATTTGTTAGATAGCCCGCGTACGAATGCCTGCTCCAGCTCAGCATCTGCAGGGCTCATCATCCGAATAGCAATCGATGTGCCATCCCTCAGTTTCACCGCACCCTGAGTGTCCTGCGAGGCTAATGTTTGGCTGGGAAGCAGTGTTGTCAGGCGTTGCATCAAAAATGCGTTGATTAATGGTTTCTGCAGAACTTCGGTGGCGCCAGATTGCTGAGCCCGCCTGCGCGAAATGGCGGGCGCCTCATTTGTCAGCAGGATAATCGGTAACCGATGCCCCTGCTCCCGCAGCTGGCGAAGTAACAGTAGTCCGCTCGGCTGCTCCTCAACCAGCAAACACCCCTGTTCTAGATCAACAGTTGAGATGGCTAACAGGAAGCTTTCAACATCAGAAAAGGCTCGCACTTCCATCTTATACACAGCAAGCAATGCGGCGAGGAATTTGCCGATTGAATCATCCGAATCGATGATGTAAATAACATTGGATGGTTCCAAACTGATTCATCCTAATTCACTTGCCGCGTGTAAGGAGTATGGTTGATTGGAAACTGTTTGGGTATGAAGTTTATGCCTTAACGGAATCTGGAAACTTTCAAGGAAGTTCCAGTATTGCTTTCACTCGCTGCTGCATCTCAGGCACCAGGTCGTTTTCAAACCAGGGGTTTGCTTTTAACCACCGATTATTGCGCGGGCTCGGATGAGGCAATGGTAAATTATCCGGTAGAGACTCACGCCAGCTACTGACAATCTCTGTCACTGTTCCCCTTCTACCTAAATGCCAGTCCTGGGCATACTGACCGATGACAAGGGTAAGTTGTAGATTCCGAAATTCTTTTAGCAACTTACTGCGCCAGGTTTCAGCACATTGAGGCAGAGGTGCAGCATCTCCATTTTTTCCGCTGCCGGGGAAACAAAAACCCATTGGCACTATCGCAAAATACTTTTCATTGTAGAAAACATCTCGATCAACGCCCAACCACAGCCGCAGCCGGTTACCACTTGGATCATCGAAGGGGATACCCTTTTCATGGGTAATCCTACCGGGCGCTTGCCCGGCAATTAAAATTCTACTATCAACTGACCCCTGTAGTATTGGCCTGGGAGGAAGCGGTAAATCCGCTTTGCACAACGTGCAGGCGCGAATTTCTTCAACTAATTTCATCAACCAGCACATACTCCTTGCCATACCACATAGCAGACCGGGAAAAGTCGATGAACTTTGCTTCATCTTCATAAAGCAAAATTGAAGCAGGTTTTTGTTTTTCTGTTGCCTTGTTCGACAAGTCAAACCAGAGTTCTGCATGTCCGAAGTAATCATTTTTAGTGCCCCTACCCACTGCAAAGGCTTGATTAAATTCGTGCTCTAGTCGGTGTACCTGAATATAACGTAGCGCCTGAATGTCTGCGCCAACGCCTCTAACGAGGGGCCCATGTTGAACGCGCCAGTACCATTGCACCCCATTAACGTCCGCGTCAGGCAGATGATTTAGGACGTAATACAACTTCACAACAGAAGAATTGACACCGGCAACAATGGTTTCAGGAGAGGGATTAATCTGTGGCGCTTCAACCCCTAACCAACCAGCCGAGCTTGAATGGTCGATAAATCCCTGTTCATCAGCAAATAGCATTGCATCTAATTTTTGGCGTTGCTCGTTAAAGGCCAACAATGATTCCAGGGAGTCAAACCAAAACTCCGCGACGCCATCGAACGGCTGTTGCATCTCGCCGCGCAACGGGTCTGTAACGGGCATCGTGGGTTCAGCAATAGTGTGCACCTGAATGTAACGACAAATCCCTAACTCCGCCGCCGCGGACTGTACTTTTGGACCATGCTTGTCAAGCCAGTAGGATTGAAATTCCGCAAAGGACAGGCTGGGCTTTCTTCTTAATACATAGGTCAGTCGAATCATGTTTTTATGCCTGGGGTAACCGGCTCATCATGATGAGCTTTCGAAACCAGTTAGCAAACATATCCTCGGTGTCGATACATTCAGCAAAGCCGGCCTGACGCAGCTTAATTGTACTCACCAATGAAGGTGGTGGCGGGTCATCCGAATGGGTGGCAAATAATGCATCTGCATAGTGGAAAGAGTCACCGACAAAATCACGCAGGGTGCAAGGTTGTAGGCCATATCGCTCAACTATTTTCTGCCAGTCTTGCTCTCGTTTGTAAAAGGTTGTGAGTAAATGTGGCCTATCCTCCCCAACGGTGAGACCCAGGGTTGCACCAATCACCGGCCACATATTGCGCCATTCAAAGACATCCCCGTTTGTCACATTAAAAATTTGATTGCGGGCCTTGTCGGACTCCAAACCAAACAGTATCGCCCGGGCAAGCAGGTCTGCGTCCGTCGCCTCTATGGGGTTGTTGGGCCCGCCGGGATAACAGAATGGGACCTTATCGAAACGACAAAATGCAGCATAGGCTCCAATTGCCGCCAGCATATTCATAGGCGCTTCAGCCCCATGCCCGATCACGACCTGGGGGCGCCAAATTGAATAACTCCAATTGGACTCAAGCTGATGCTCCTTAAGGTAATCCTCCTGCAACCAATAGAAGTTGTCGTGCAGCACCCGCGCATCGCGTTCACGCCCCGGAATTTTCATCGCCCGAATGTGCGCACCATAGGCTTTGGTACCCTGTAGAATTGCAATGTGCTCGAGTTGTTTTGCCTGCTTCAGAGCAACGGTATAAAACTGTTCTAGCATCAGAAGATTGGTTTCCATCTGATCTTTTTCACGCCAACCTGCAATCAACCCAGGTTTTTCATATAACGCGGCAAAAATGACATGGGTTATATCTTCTAGAGCACCACTCGCTCGGCGGCAAACCTCCAGATCCAGCAAATCCAATGACAGATGTTCGGTATGGGGTAAATCCGGTGGTCGTCGAGAAATGGCAAGGGCGTCAATCCCAGCCATTTGCAATTGTGTCATAACTGAACGACCAACAACCCCGCTTGCTCCGACTACCGCGACTCTCATCTAAGACTTAAGCACCTCAAGCACAGCCTGACGATGGTCCTGGTCGCGAACCGCAAAGTTGGCAGTGGTTCGATCCGCAATATCACCAAAGCGTTTTTTGAATTCCTTAACTGCGTCATCAGTCTCGCCGACCACAGCAAAGGCATTCAAGATCTCGTCACTGATGAGACCACCCATGTCATCCCACTTACCTTCCTTGGACAATCGGTTCAATTCAATTTGTAAATCTCCCCAACCGTGGATTGCTAATACCGGCTTGTAAGCAGGAGTCGAACCATAGAAGGCAATTTGCTTACTGACTGCAGCTTTGTTTTTTTCAAACTCTTCTTCAGTCCTCCCGGTTACAACAAACCCTGGGTACGAGACTTCAAAGTCCGAGCGACTTCGATTGTGCTTTTTCAAACCCTCGTCTATGGCCGGCAAGGTCACCTCTCTAATGTACTTTTCCGTTGTGAAAGCATGGAGTATTACCCCATCAGCAACTTCACCTGCCACCTGGGTCATCAACGGCCCTACCGCAGCTAGCAGCACCTTGGGTGCGCCGTAATCAATATCGGTAGGGGAAAACATTGGCGTCATCAGACTGTGGGTATAAAAATCCCCCTTAAAGTTCAGGCGCTCACCCTTGTGCCAGGAGTCCCAGATGGCGTGCATGGCAGTAATAAATTCAGCCATTCGTTTTGCCGGTGAAGACCAGGGCATGCTAAAGCGTTTTGTAATATGGGGTTGTATCTGAGAGCCAAGGCCCATGACAAAACGTCCTTTCGAGTAACTATTCAGATCATGACCAATATTCGCGAGTAGCATCGGCGTGCGAGAAAAGGCGACGGCAATAGACGACATGACTTGAATTTTTTCGGTACTTTGAGCCGCTAAGAGCAGTGGGAAAAATGGGTCGTGGGCAGTTTCAATAGACATTGCTCCGTCATAACCAGCCCGTTCGAGTCGTTGAGCACTCTCGGCAACACTATGTAGGTCCGGCGCAAGGCCGCTGTCAATTTTCATATTGTTATCTCATTTATTCGATGGATTAAGAAACGTTTCGAGACCTACCTGCCCAGTAGGGTTTACGTAATTCTGTTTTCAATATCTTACCCGATGGATTGCGTGGAATTTCCTCCATCCAGTCGAAGGAAGTCGGACACTTGTATCCAGCCAGATTCTTGCGACAGAAAGCAAACAGGTCTGCTTCGCTAATTGTATCGTCGGTTCTAGTGACAATCGCTTTGACGGTTTCACCCCATCGCTCATCGGGTACCCCAATGACCGCCGCATCTTTTACACCCGGATGTTTCATCAGGGCATTCTCAACCTCCGCTGGATAAATATTTTCACCACCAGAAATAATCATGTCCTTGACCCGATCGTGAATGTATACATAACCATCAAGCATGAATCCCGCATCGCCGGACTTAAACCAGCCATCTTGAGTTATAGACTGCGCGGTGGCCGCCTCATTTTTCCAATAGCCTCTCATGATTTGTGGACCGCGTACCCAAATTTCTCCAACTTCACCTTCCGGGACGGTGTCACCACTACTGCTGTCAACAATACAAACTTCATGGGGTGCGACTGCTCTGCCGCAGGAACGCAACAATCCCGCCCTTGGACCACCTGGATCATGGTCTTCAGGGTTCAGCATGGTGATCCCACCGGTAGTTTCCGTCAGACCATACACCTGGAAAAAATCAGCCTTGAACGTTGCAATGGAATCAATCAGCACCTGTTCTGTAATCGGCGATGCGCCGTAGGCGATGGCTCGTAAACTTGAGTAATCAATGTCTTTGACATTTGGCTGGGTGAGCAGAAACTGCAACACAGCCGGGACAAATACAGAGTGCGTAATACCATGGGCAGGAATCACCCGGAGTATTTCCTGCATATCAACATCCCGCAGGAGAATACTCGTGGCGCCTTTAAAAATGCCAGTTACACCCCAGCCTGAACCCGAGATGTGGAACAGCGGCATACAAACTAGATTAACCGATTCCTCGGAAAATTTAAGGGGCTCTAGACCCGGGCCCATAACCGACAACAAATTGTTGTGGGTCGTCAGGACTCCTTTTGGCAACCCCGTTGTGCCACTTGTATAGAGCTGATAGACAGTATCCTCAGCGTCGGCTATTGAGCCTGGGTCCGCTGCGGGCTCCTCCATGCTGAACATTGAAATCCACTGCTCATAGCTCGGATACCCGCTGTCACCGGGATTTCCGAGCACCACAATGTTGGGGCAAGCTAATTTCATTTGCGCCAGGTGAGGCAAAAAGGCTTCCCCTATCAGCAGCACTTTGGCGTCGCTGTGATTGAGGATGTATTCCATTTCCGGTGGCGCAAGGCGCCAATTTACTGCGACCGACACGGCATTCAACTTTGCCGTACCGAACAGCCAGGTAAAATATTCCGGCGCGTTATGATCGAGGTAGGCAACGCGGTCCTGACTGCCGACACCAACAGCTTTGAGGGCATTGGCGCACTGGTTCGATTCGAGATCCAGTTGGCGGTAGGTCCAGGAGCGCTGATCATGGGAATAGATCAAGGCAACCTTATCGGGTCTGACGGCCCCATGATGGCGGGTAATATCTGCAAGAGTACGAATCGACATATTCGTCCGGGTTCCCAGAATGTCCGAAAATAATCGCACAGTTGGGCCCCAACGTCACTCCATTGTATTTGTACTAAGCAGTATTTGCACTAAGGAGTATTTGTAGCAAGGAGCTTTATCGCCACGGGAGCACTTTTAGATACAAGGCTTTTCTAGTTGGGCGACTGACTTACCGAGGCGCATATCGCTAGCTTTACTGTGAACCGCTACTGATGCTTGCCCGGTCAAATGAGTACTGCTGATTACAGAACTCGCAGGTGAGTTCCACCTCCTTGGTCCCTTTAAAAAGCTCTTCTACTTCTACTTCACCCAATGACACCAGCGCACTTGCCATCCGCTCCTTCGAGCAGGTACATAGATAGGCCACGGGCTGCTCAGGCATTAGCCGAACAGGTTGGTCGTGGTATAACCGATTGAGTATTTGTTCTACCGATAGTGTCCTCAGCTCTTCAACTTTTAGACTCTCGCCGAGTATCCTGACATGTTGCCAATTGAGGTCCCTATCCTTATCGGACTTTTCAAGTTGTTGAGGTAACTGCTGAAGCAGGAACCCGGCAGCGCCAATATCGTCTGAGGTCAGCATCAGCCAGGTAGCCAACTGCTCAGATTGATTAAAGTAATGCATCAAACAGCTTGCCAGACTTCCGCCTTCAAGGGGCACAAGTGACTGGTACCGCTCACCCTGATCAGGATCAACTGTCACTACCAGGGTACCTGCCTTGAACAATTCCCCGAAGTCTTCACTATCAACCTGCTCGTACACACGGGCAATGCCCCGGAAGGTGTTGCTGTGGGAAATTTCGACCATCAATAGTGGTATCTGACCTTCACTACGAACCTGCAGAATCAGTCGCCCTTTAAACTTGATAGTTGAACCGAGCAGTAATCCTGCAACCACAAACTCACCGAGTAGCTGCTGAACAATCGACGGGTAATCGTGACGTGCCACCATGTCCCGGTAGCTTGATCGAATCTGTACGATGTCACCGCGTACATCGGAGTGCTCAAATAGAAAACGTTGGGAGGAGTCTTCGGTCATAAAGATGAAAACTCGTCAACAATCGAGACATTTAGCGCTCCGACATTCTCGACCAGAGCAAGCAAATTGTCCCCTGGCGCAATTGGCCCTACCCCTGAAGGTGTACCGGTATATATCAAATCACCGGCCTGCAAAGGAAACAAAGTTGAGAGCGTTGCGATGATTTCTGGAATTTTCCAGATCATCTGATTGATATTGCCCTGTTGACGTTGATCACCATTAACAAACAATTGGATGTTACCTGCCTCAAGCAAATCCCCCTCTTTTGGTACAATCTTGGAACAGGGTGCAGAGTGCAGAAAAACTTTGCCCGCTTCCCAGGGTCGAGACTGACGCTTCGCTTCTGCCTGTAAATCCCTACGAGTTAAATCCAAGCCGACGCCATAACCAAAAACATAATCCGCGGCCTCGGCAACCGATATATTTGTGCCGCCCTTGCCAAGCGCCACAACCAATTCAACCTCATGGTGGACATCAGAACTAAGGGGTGGATATTTCATCTCTCCGCCGTCTGGCAAGACCGCATAGGCTGGCTTCATAAAGAAAAAAGGGCTCTCCCGATTGGGATCGTGGCCCATTTCAATCGCATGGTCAGCATAGTTACGGCCAACACAATAGACATTTTGGACAGGAAAAGTTTGTGCAGAATTACTTAGCGGCAAGCTCACTGGCGAGGCAACCGGAATCACAGAAATCATAGAACGATGTTGATCTAATACGGAAATTGCATTGTAACACATGGGAATTAGGAGATTTAAAAGCACTTGCCGTATTACCACGTAGACAAGTATCTTGGTGGCTGAAATCACAAGAGGAGGGAATTTATGAACTTTGAATTTGGTGCGGAGCAAAATATGCTTCGAGAACAAGCCCGGGGCTTTCTGCAGGACAACTGCTCTATGAAAGTGGTCAGAGAGGCGCTGGAAAGTGGCCAGCCATTTAACCCGGAGCTTTGGAAAAAGGTTGCGGAAATGGGCTGGACCTCCACGGTCATCCCTGAGGAATACGATGGTCTGGGACTAAGCTATCTAGAGCTCTCTGTGATTTCCGATGAGTTAGGTCGTGCCGTCGCGCCCCTACCCTTCTCTTCCTCTGTCTACCTCGCAACCGAAGCCATCATGCTTTATGGCAGCGAGAGCCAAAAACAAAACTGGCTACCCAGACTCGCCAGCGGTGATGCGATTGGTACATTTGCCCTCGCCGAAGGTATGGGGGCACCATCAGCGAAGAAATTACAAACCTCTGGACCAACTGAAGTATCGGGTACCAAGGTTGCAGTACCCGATGGGGATATTGCAGACTTTGCGATTGTTGTATGTCGCGCTGAAGGTGGTGACGGGGCCAGTCTTGCCATTGTCGATTTAAAACAAGACGGCGTAGCCGCTGAAACAATATCGACTATTGATCCCAGTCGTTCCCACGCCAGCCTGACATTTAAAGCCGCCGCCGGCGAATTGTTAGGTGAAGCGGGCAGTGGCTGGGCGGCAACCCAAAATATCCTGAATCGCGCTGCAGTACTGTTTGCCTGGGAACAAACCGGCGGATCAGACGCCGCGCTTGAAATGGCAAAAGAATACTCCCTGGGTCGCTACGCCTTTGGACGGCCAATTGCCGGGTACCAGGCGATCAAACATAAGCTCGCGAATATGTACGTAAAAAATACCCTGGCGAGATCAAATTGCTATTACGGTGCCTGGGCACTTAACATCAATGCCCCTGAGTTACCCATTGCTGCTGCAACGGCTCGGGTAGCGGGCATTCAGGCCTACTATTTTGCCTCGAAGGAAAATATTCAAACCCACGGTGGCATGGGCTTTACCTGGGAGTTCGACTGTCAGTTTCATTACCGTCGATCAAAACTGTTGTCTGTCACCATTGGTAGTGAAGCCATGTGGCAGGACAAACTCATCACGGCCATCGAATCAGACGCAGCTTAAGGAGCGAACCTATGGACTTTAACGACTCACCAGAAGAAGCCAAGTTTCGCGCAGAAGCAGCAGCCTGGCTAAAGGACAATATACCCAGCGAAAAAGAACTGGCTGGCATGGACCCGATGGCCCAGGCCAAATATTGGCAGAAGAAAAAAGCAGAAGCAGGCTGGGCTTGCATCCGTTGGCCAAAAGAATTTGGCGGTCGAGATGCCGATGCGATTCAGCAGGTTATTCTCAATCAAGAAGAATCCAAATTCTCGGCACCCAATACCGGCGTGTTTAGTATCGGCCAGGGTATGGCCGCTCCTACCATGATGACCTGGGCAACCGAGGAGCAAAAACAACGCTACCTACCCAAGCTCGCAAGTGGTGAAGAAATATGGTGCCAGCTGTTCAGTGAGCCTGCAGGCGGCTCTGACCTGGCAGCCCTTCGAACCAAAGCAGTTCGAGACGGTGATGATTGGATTATCAACGGTCAAAAAATCTGGACCTCCGGCGCACAGTATTCCGATTGGGGTATTTTAGTACTTCGAACTGACCCCGATGTGCCCAAACACCAGGGACTCAGCTATTTCTTTATTGATATGCGCTCCCCTGGCATTGAGATCAAACCAATCAAGCAGATTTCCGGCGCGTCCGGCTTTAATGAGGTTTACTTCACGGACGTGCGGGTTTCTGATTCCCAACGACTCGGCGAAATTGGCCAGGGTTGGCAGGTTGCCATTACCACCCTGATGAACGAACGTGCATCCATTGGTGGCGGTGGTGGCAATGCCGGCTTCAAGACCGCAATGGAACTCGCGCAAAAAATAGAAATCGATGACGAACCGGCCATTAAGAACAAGAGTGTACGAGCCAAACTGGCAAACTGGTACGTCCAAGAAGCCGGTCTAAAATATACCGGTTATCGATCTATGACAGCGTTATCAAAAGGAGAGATTCCTGGACCTGAAAACAGCATCGGCAAACTCGTTGGCGCCCCCAAAACCCAGGACCTTGCTTCCTTTGCGATTGATCTCATGGAGCAGGCCGGTGTGATGTGGACCCCGGGAACCGACGATTTCGACAATATGTTTCAGTCAACCTATATGAGTATCCCCGGTTTACGAATCGCCGGAGGTACTGATGAGATCATGGCAAACATAATTGCTGAACGGGTGCTTGGCTTACCTCAGGACGTCCGCTTAGATAAGGGGATTCCCTTTACGGACGTACCCACTTCCAGCAAGTAAGTCTGGTTGAGACGAATCAGGCCGGGCCATCAATAGATGGCCCGGCCTTTTTTTTGCGGTTTATTAAACAGATGCTCGACGCACGATGTCGCTAAGGGGTAAATGTCGGCTGGAATTTCCTACATGAACCCGGTATTCACCCGCAGCGACCTGCCATGCGTTGGCGCTAATATCCCAGTGCGCAAAAGCTTCATCATCCAAAGCAAACTGAACCGTTTGAGTTTGCCCCGGCGCGAGATCAACTTTGCTAAACGCCTTTAGTTCCCGTAGTGGCCGGGAAACCGGTGAATCAATCGGCTCAACATAAACCTGCACGGTTTCCTTACCCTGCCTTAGCCCGGTGTTTGTGACATCGCAGGTCAGCGTGCCGTTCGCTTCAAGGTTGAGATTCGAAAATTCGAAGCTGGTATAGGAGAGCCCAAAACCAAAGGGTAACAAGGGTTCCATTTCACGGCTATCGTACCAGCGATACCCAACAAACAATCCTTCACCATAGTGAACTTTGCCGAACTCACCGGGATAACTCGTGAACGCCGGGGTGTCGGTCATCTTGTGAGGGAAGGTAATGGGTAATTTGCCCGAAGGATTCGCTTTCCCCGTAATCAGGTCCATTAACGCATGGCCAAATTCCTGACCAGCAAACCAGGTTTGGATCATTGCAGGGACTTCGTCCAACCAGGGCATTGCTACCGGAGAGCCTGAGTTATTCACCACAACGGTGTTAGGGTTTGCCGCTGCAACGGCTCGAATCAATTCGTCCTGTTCGCCGGGGAGGGACAAGGACTCTCTATCGTTTCCTTCCGTTTCCCAGTCATCATTGGTGCCCACTAACAAGATCACCGCGTCAGCATCTTTTGCTATCTCAATTGCCCGGGTCATCCCCGCTTCAGTATCTGGGCCGAGAATACCGTAACGCATAGCCTTAAAAGTGCTAGCTGGGTCCGCATCATATTCAATACGAACTGCGTAGGATTGACCGGCCTCCATACTGACCTTAGCCTGTATCTCTGTGCTGGCTTGACCGAAAAAAGCATCACCTTTAACCGGTGCGGTCCAGTTGTCGACAACAAGGGCGTCGTTTACAAACACCCTGGACTTACCGGCCGCATATATTCCAATGGTATGTTCACCGGTTGCTTCAGCTTTATAATAGCCCGTTGCAATTAGGGAATCCCGCTTGGACTCATTCAATCCCTGCAGCATAATCGTGCCTCGAGAAACCACCCGCTCTGAATCTAGCTCTCCCGCCAATCCGCCGGAATAAAATTGATATTGCAGACCTTTTTCATTCGAGCCTTCCGTTGGACTCAACTGATGTTGGGGTGTTTCAGGTACGTACTTATGGGTATAGCAGCCCCGCGCCGTCTCAATCTGAAGACTCGGGAATTGCTTTGCCAGTTGGGCGAGCGGTTTTTCGACGTAATGGGGACGCAGTGCAGATGAGCCCCCACCCATAATCCGGAAGTCCTCAACGTTGGGCCCGATCACCGCAATCTTTTTCTGTTGGCTAAGGTCCAGGGGTAATAGACCATTGTTTTTACAAAGCACCATACCTTCCGCCGCCGCCTGGTAGGCAAGCTTGCGATGGTCCGGCTTATCTAGTGCCAGTTCCGCTGTCACCTTCACATCATCCAGTAACCCCGTTCGGGACATACAGAGTAACAACCGTTCGATTTTTTCATCCAGCACTGCCTCGGGAACTTCGCCCTGCTCCACTGCATTCTGTAAATTTTTACCCCAGGCAATAGCGGGCCCCGGCATTTCCAAATCAAGCCCACCTAATGCATTGGGGACCGTTTCTTTTGCGGCGTACCAATCGGAAATCACAAGGCCGTCATAGCCCCATTCCCCCTTTAACACTTGATTCATGAGGAAATCATGGGAGCAGGCATAAATACCATTAATGCGATTGTAAGAACCCATAATCGTCCAGGGATTGCTACGTTTAATAGCAATCTCAAAGGGGCGTAAATAAATTTCCCGTAGGGTTCGTTCATCCACCTCAACGGAGATTGTCATTCTTTCAAATTCTGAGTCGTTACAGACAAAGTGTTTAACACAGGCACCAATACCTGCGGCTTGCACACCATCGGTAAACGCGCTGGCAAGCATGCCCGAGAGAAGAGGATCTTCCGAATAACATTCAAAATTTCGTCCACCGAGGGGCGTGCGGTGAATATTAATGGTCGGACCAAGTACAACCTGAACGCCTTTACTTTTTGCTTCATCGGCAATGGCGTCGCCAACCCGTTCAACAAGTTCCGTATTCCAGGTAGATGCCATGCAAATGCCGACGGGAAAAGACGCCGCCGCAACACCGCCATCGCCGCGTACACCATTAGGTCCGTCGCTCACTTTCATTTCTGGGACACCGGCACCGGGGATGGGTACAGTCCGCCAGGCACTTGCACCCGATACGAGTTGTACTTTTTCTTCCAGATTGAGTTTTTGAATGATGTCGTTAAACGGCACGGGGCTCTCCTTAATCTGTCTATCTAATACCGATCTATCTAATACCGATCTATTTAGTATCGATCTATTTAGTATCGATCTATTTAATACCAATCTATTTAATACAAAACCATTTAGTCCAAAACTATTGAATACTAATTTACTTAGTACAAAACTATTTCGACAATGCTATTCGAGTGTTACTTGGCTGTAGTGTGGATGTAGTGTGAATGTTGTGTGAATGGCCGCACAGTACAAAAGACACCCGATGTCTGCCGATTTTTCCAATCTATAAGCTCACGGTTAGCATAACCAACGGCCTAACAATTAGCAGCCAATAACTAACGCTTGTGATAACTTTGAAGGAAATAGCAGAGGCCATATCAAACATGACAACGGACAAACAGAGTATCTTAATCACCGGAGCTGGCAGCGGTATGGGGCAGCTTGCTGCTCGGAATCTGGCGGCAGAGGGATATCAAATAGCAGCTGTAGATGTGAATGAGCAAGGATTGCTGGAAACCGCGGAAGGTCATCAGAATATCCGAACCTTTCAAACCGACGTGACGGACTATGCTGCGGTAGCTGAGGTGGTAAGGGAAACAGAAACCAGGCTAGGTCCAATCAGCCGGGTTCTAAATGCAGCAGCGATAATGCCCCTTGGAAAAATTCAGGATCAGGACCCGGAAGTTTTTCACAGGGTCATGGCGATCAATTACAGCGGTGTGGTGAATGCTACAAAAGCGGTCTTGCCAGGCATGCTCGAACGAAACGAGGGTGAAATCGTCAATTTTGCCTCTATCGCTGGCTGGTTACCCACCATTTATATGGCAGCCTACGATGCAAGCAAATTTGCCGTTGTTGCCTTTACTGAAGTGCTTTACCACGAAAACAGGGGTAACAACCTAAAGATCGCCTGCGTCTGTCCGCCACCGGTCCAAACACCTTTGCTACAGCAGGCAAGGGATACGGTTTGGCCAAAGGTATTTGATTCCGGTGAGCCTATCGAACCACAGGATGTGCTCCGCGCCATCGATGAAGCGTTGGCTAAGGACGAGCTATTTGTCTTTCCTGGCAAGAGCACCAAACAGATATGGCGTATGCGTCGATGGTTCCCAGGGTTACTTTGGAAAAACGTCCATAAAACCGAAGGCGTCTAAAGGCGGAGAATTAGGCAACGCGATTTAGCCCGAGGAAGTTTAGGACCGAGTGTTTAAGACAGGGTGTTTAAGGCAGAGTGTTTAAGGCAGGAAATTGTGAAAAACGCCCTGGAACCGTTAGGAACGGGCTGCGATCATTGTCGCAGCTCCCACCATCACGCCAGCGCAACCACGGTTCAGCCACTTCACCAGGTCACCCTGGGTGAACATGCGCCTGGCGGTAGAAGCCAATGCAACGTAGCCAAGATCAACGGCCGCCAACACCACAAACATGACCGCCGTCAGACTTGCCCACCCGATCAGAGAGACATGGGCCATATCCAATAGGGTTGGTAGTAGAGCTATGTAGAAGACCATGATTTTGGGATTGCCGAGGGTTACAAGCAAACCCGCTGAAAACATCTGGCCCCGGTCCGAGGATCTAGAGCCAAAATGGGTCTCATCTACCTTGGATGTACTAGGACTGAACCACATTTGCCAGGCGAGATAGAGCAGATAAGCTACTCCAATCCACTTGATGATTTGAAACACCCAGTAGTAGGACTCAGCGAGAGCCGCCAATCCAGCAACCGCAATACCAAGCCAGATAGCCTCTCCAATCCACATTGCCGCAAGAAAGGGTAGAACGTCCCGCCAGCCACGACTCAGCACGCGACTTACCAAAGCAACAATACTGGGCCCGGGCGACCCGGCTGAAATCAACAGGGCTGCAGAAAAAATTAGCAGCGCAGTGGGCTCCATCCAACCGTTACCATTTGTGAAGCTTGACCATTAAGTCTTCATAACCCTTCACAAACGGTGATTGGGTACGGACGGGCTCCTGCAGCACTTCGATGTATTTAAAGCGTTTCATGATTTCTTCCCATACGGTTCGAAGTTGCATCTCCGCCAGGCGATTACCCATGCAACGATGCACACCAAAACCAAAAGACGTGTGGTGACGAGCCTGGGCGCGATCAATCAGAAAATCGTTTGGACGTTCAATCACGTCTTCATCACGATTGGCGGAGATATACCACATGATGACCTTGTCACCCTTTTTAATGTGTTTACCCCGGAGCACATAGTCCTGGGTCGCGGTACGACGCATATGAGCCAATGGTGTTTGGTAACGAATAATTTCGGACACCATATTCGGAATCAGCTCAAGATTATTGCGCAGCTTCTCATACTGATCAGGATTTTGATTGAGGTGATACACCCCGCCAGAAATAGAGTTTCGAGTCGTATCGTTGCCACCGACAATCAGCAGAATCAGATTACCGAGATACTCCATTGGATCCATATTCTGGGTATGCCCGCCGTGGGCCATCATCGAAATTAAGTCATTACCCGGCTCTTTATTAGCTCTTTCGTTCCACAGGCCGGTAAAGACATCCAGACACTCCATTAGTGCGCGCCGGCGTTCTTCTTCAGGCGTAGTACCACCGTTAGCGGCGGATGAAGTGGCAACATCTGACCAGTAGGTTAGCTTGCGCCGATCCTCGAAGGGAAAATCAAATAGCGTCGCCAACATCTGGGTCGTTAACTCAATCGAAACCAGATCAACCCAATTAAAGGCTTCACCTATAGGCAGTTCGTCGAGGATTTTAGCTGCACGTTCTCGAATAATCGGTTCAAGTGTGGAAAGGTTTCGAGGCGCTACAACGCCGGTGACGGTTTTGCGTTGCAGATCATGTTTCGGTGGGTCCATTTGGATAAAGCTGGATGTTTTGAAATCCGCCATCCGCTCAAAAATCGTAATACCACCGACCTCACTGGAGAAGACCTCGTGATTCTTTTCCACTTCCATGATGTCATTGAATTTTGTAATCGACCAGTAGGGACCAAACTGACCATTTTTACAGTAGTGCACAGGATCTTCATTGCGTAAGCGTTCAAAGTACGGCCAGATCCCATCGGCTTTGAACAACATCGGATCACCGACATCAATGTCTTCCAGGGGAATGGTATAGGGGTCTGGAAATTCAGTTTTACTAATTGCTTCGCTCATAAGTAATACCTCCTGTCAGGCATTCATCACTTTTGCTTTATTATCAACGTATTTATCAATGTAGTTTTACCGGATTTAGCGAGCTGCCACAACTTCCTAGAGAATCTGTTTTAGCGCGAATTTTTCGGTAAAGTACTGATCATTACCCCCATTCGCCAAGGATTGTAGCCGATGAGAATCATTCCAGGTCAGGTAGCACTAATCACCGGAGCATCCCGAGGGCTGGGGGTCTATATAGCCAAGACCTTCGCTCGTTATGGGGTCAATATGATGATCTCGGCCAGGAGTGAGCCAGAGCTCAAGAAACTACAGGACGAGCTCCAACAATTGGGCGTCAGAGCGGAAATTTTTGTCGCCGACGTTGCTTCCCCCCAGGATCTCCAAAACCTCTATACCGCAACAATGGCATCATTCGGTCAAATTGACATTCTGGTCAACAATGCCGGCATAGAAACCTGGGGAAAATATAAAGACCTGGGCGCTGACGAAATCACCAAAGTGATCGACGTCAATTTGACCGCACCGATGCTTTTAACTCACCTTGCGCTGCCTGATATGTATCGTCGGGATGTCGGTCATATCATCAACATCGCCTCGGCAGCAGGCGTGTTTCCGCCGCCCTATTCAGAACCCTATGCCACAACAAAAGCTGGCCTGATCGGGTTTACACAATCCGTTCGATTAAGCGCCCAGGTAGATGGCAGTCATGTGAGTGCCAGCTGCATAGCGCCAGGTTACATGGATGACGCGGGTATGTATGAGGAAATGAAACAGGTGGGAGACGAGGTCTCCTGGCTCATTGGAAGTTTGCCTGCCCAGGCATTGGCGGACGCCATCATCAAAGCGATAGAAAAGGACTCACCGGTGAAAATCCTAATGCCCTGGTCCCCAAGGTTTCTAAAAATTGTCCAGATAATTGCGCCGCGACTATTTGAAATAGTCAGCCACAAGCTCGGAATTTTTAAACCGATTATTCAATCCGCTGAAGTGCGAACTTCTAACCGTTAGCAATTTTCCAGGAACGCTCGTACCAGACGTCGTGCTGTAGTTGAACTAGCTCATCCTGCGTTGGTAAGACTAAAGGGTCCAGGGAACCATCAACCAGTTCGTGGGAGCTGCCAACACATAGATCTAATGCTTTTCTCGATTCGTTGTTTGTGTAGTGCCCACAATGAATCATTTGAGCATTAAAGATCATCACGTCCCCAGGTTCCAGATCTACCAGGACTGAGCCCGGCAGCGGCTCACTACTACTGTGCCCATCCTGTTCAAGCCGAACCTGACGTTCAAGTTCAGTATCCCAGCGTTTATGGGTACCGGGAATAACACGAAGTCCCATTTCCTTCACGAGTGGAATTCGCACATGCAAACTCAACATTTCCTGTTGACGTAATTTTTGCGTTTCATCGGGGACTGGGCTGAACTGTAAATCCCGATGCCAGTAGGGCGATTGTTCGGGATTAAACGGATTAAAAAATAATTGCGTGTTGTGAAAGTGAATTTCCCTTTCAAATAATTCGTCCAGTAACTCGACCAGCTTTGTCGGCGCAATTGCCTTAAACAGTTTGAGCCGATTCTCTGGCTGATCCGTAAAGTACTCAGGATGCGTCAAAGAATGCATGTTGATAAGTCGATGCTCTTCGAATGCCTGTTGATTTTTTTCGAACCAGCGTTGATGGATATCATCCACTAGTTCATTTAAGCGCAGCACTTCGTTCGTCGAGAGGAAATCACGCAGAACAATATAGCCGTTCTGTTCATAGTCACGTTGTAGTTGCATCGATCTTCAATTCGTAAATTTGGCGCTATTTTCCACTTTACTGGTGAGGAACTTCAACCCCGCCGACGAACTTATCCATATAGGCCCAAACAAAATCATCGATGCTCTGGTAGCCATGGTTTTCTGGCTTAATTCTGCCGCCCAACAACAGATGGGCGATCCCGTGAACAACCCCCCACGCAAGCGCTCGGCTGAGTTCATCGTCCTTAAAATAAGGGATGGGAAACTCCGTCAGACCTCGATCAAGCATCATATAGCCTTCACTAAATGCTCTGTCCCCGGTGAACTCAGGTGTAATCCCAGGCATATCTCCGTCAAACATCAATTGAAATAGCGCTGGATTATCCAGGGCAAAATGGATGTAGCCACGACCCAGACCAGCAATGTAGGCAGGACCGGTTGAGGCACCAGCTTCGATTCGCATGCGCTCTGCAAACCGGTCGTAGCCAGCGGTACAAACGGCGCTCAGAAGTGCATGCTTGTCCTTAAAATGGCTGTAGGGGGCCGCCTGGGATACCCCAACGCCACGGGCAACCTTGCGCAGGCTCAACCCCGTCAAACCTTCGGTCTCCAGTAGTCGAATTGCCTCAAGTATCAGCGCCTCTCTGAGGTTGCCATGATGATATTGCTGTTTGATTGGGCGCTCCTTCACTGGGGCGTGGGTATGCCGAGAGTATAACTTGACATCGTTAAGATTGCTTCTTAAGCTAGAATCTTAACAACGTTAAGTTTGCCCTGTTCGATGCCAGCCCAATATCACCCGGGCAACCTATGCAACCTGAGGCAAACTGAGGCAAACAGGGACGAACCAGAACCCCACAGGATAAACGATGTCGAATATCATCGCGGAACGCAGAACCGCCAGCACAGACTCTCCATTTGTCGTCTTCTTGATCGGCATGCGAATTAACAAACCGCTCAAGGTACATCGTTGGCTTCCGGTCTCCCTGGCCATGGGCCGCATGATCAAAGAGCTTGAAAAAACCAAAAATTCCGATTTACTCTCCTATGAATCCTGGTTCGGCCGCACCACTATCATGGTGCAGTATTGGCGTTCCTTTGAAGCACTAGAGCAATATGCGAAAAATACGGATCTCGAGCATAGACCTGCCTGGGCAGAGTTCAATCGAAAGATAAACAGTAACGGGGATGTTGGTATCTGGCACGAGACCTACACGGTAAACCCCGGTCAGTTCGAAGTGGTGTACAACAATATGCCGCTGTTCGGTTTGGCAAAAGCAACCTCAAGCATCCCAGCTACTTTAGGCATGGCAAACGCCGCCAGTCGCCTTAAGTCGGCAAATATCAAAATGGAGAATGAAGCCGAAGCGCAAGCAACCAATTAATTCGGCAGCGAACGGAGCTCCACCACATTGCCATCTGGGTCCTCAAGATAGACCGAAAGGCCATAACCTTCAGCACCATAGCGTTGAGCAAACTCACCCACGGTAACGCCAAGCGGCTCCAGATGAGCTCGAATGTCTGCCTCGCTAATGGTTTCGAGCTGCAAACAGAAATGATCTAGATTGTTACCGGTTTTTGCTGGAGCTGGCCCCCCCATTTTTCCTAATTGACTGTCTACCGCAACCAGATCAATCAGTGCCCTACCCGCTCGTAACTGGGTTAACCCCATTTCTCCTGGCGTGTCTCTTTCAATCTCACATCCCAGCACATCTTGATAAAACTGAAGCAGTGCGGGTTTGTTTGTCGTTCTCAACACAATGTGATCAATTCCCGCAATCTTAAACATTATCCAGCTCCAAACGTGTCGCAATCGGCACCGCAGAATCAAGTAGTGCCTGGCGCGCAATAAAGCGTTGTTGCGCCTCGGGGTCGGGCGCCCGGCTCGCCTGCCAGACATTCAGATCCTTATACCAGGTCACCAGCAGCATCCGACAGGATACCTGGGACACTTTCATTCCCGGCAAAACGGTAAAAAGCCCCTGGACTTCGGTATCAAAGCCGCCTTCAAAAGTTTCCCAGGCCTCACCGGAAAGCCTGACGACCTCTTCCACATGCTGTTCAACCACCTCAAACCAGCGAAACACGTAGATGCCTGGCTTTGTTCGCGGCTCATGAACCAGGGGCCGCACCGTGGGTGAAAGCGTCGACTGGCCAACTAATTCAACTCCCTCAAGCTTAAGGGGACAACTGGTTTCGGTCGACAAAAGCAGCCAATAAAGCTCATTGGTTCCGAGGCCAAAGATACCTGGAAACACACCCCAGGAATCTGCCCGAGCGAGGTTACGAATCTCGCGGAGCAGTTGCATATTGGTACTGCCGCGATTGTCTTTTAGATGAAATATTTGATAGGTCATAAACAAGACCATCCTCGAAATGAGCGCCCCCAGTCAAGTTTTTCTCCTCGATTTGAATTAATCTACAGCAAGAAATAAAAACTACTGGCGGCGGCATCATGTTGTGTTTAAAGGCTTCAGGAATGCCTCAGGAAAGATCAATAAAAGTCTAATGAACGTTTAGGGAACACTACCCATGACCACCGTATTTGAGGCCGTCCAACAACTTTGTCTCTCCTTTGCCGAGACAAGCGAATCGTCATCCCACGGATTCCCGAATTTTAATGTCCAGGGCAAGCAATTCGCCACATACTCTCTCAACCATCACGGTGATGGCAAAGTTGCCTTACTGCTGAATGCCTCGATTGAGACCCAGACCATGTTAATTGAATCCGCCCCGACAATTTTTTTTAAGCCGCCCTATATCGGCAACAAAGGGTGGGTCGGAATTGAACTCAATCAAGACTTAAAATGGTCCCGGGTCCAACAGCTCACCCATCAGGCTTATCAACGCACAGCATCGGACGCTCTGGCACGATCGAGCGAACTGGGAAAAACCCCTGAGCCGACGGAGGAGATGAAAGCCGAAGATATTGATCCCCTAAAGAGTAAATCTAATCTGGCCATACTTCAGAGGCTCAGGTCTCTGTGCTCAAAATTACCGGAAAGCGTTGAGGATCAACAATTTGGAAATCCGGCATTTCGTGCGGGCAAAAAGGCCTATTGCCTGCTCGCCCATGGACAAAATGGGCCTTATTTACAAATTTGGGTTGGCCGGGATGCCCAGGAAAGTTTTACCGACAAACGATTCAGCATCCCTCCCTACGTCGGCCACAACGGCTGGCTTAACCTTAACTTAAATGAGCAACCGGATTGGACTGAGGTCGCAGCGATGATCAAAACCAGCTATCGACACTTTGCCTTAAAGAGAATGTTAAAAGCTCTGGATGGCGAAGAAAAATAAAAACGCCCGGATACGTAAAGGGGGGGAACGTATCCGGGCGCTATTTCATGAATCACAAGATTCGCCTTATATAATTCAACTATCAGGCCAACTTTTATGGTCTAAATCCCCCTGAAATCAACCAACTCGCCGGATTCCCGCACCATAAAACAGCAACATCAGATTTATTGAACCAACCCGGCGCAAATTTGAGGATTTAGTTCTCGGTAAAGGATTTGATTTTCTATCTACCGATCACTACTATCGCCGCCGCAGCCCTAGTCACCATCACATCAGGAAATCCCATGCGAACCTTAATGCGTTCAAAAATTCACAAAGCTATCGTCACCGAGGCGAATTTGAATTATGTCGGCAGCATTACCATCGATCAGGACTTGATGGATGCCGTGGGCCTCTGGGTAGGCGAAAAGGTCCTGATCGTCTCAAACACGTCCGGCGCGCGACTCGAAACCTACACCATTGCCGGGAACCGGGGCAGTGGTGAAATTTGTGTGAATGGCGCCGCTGCGCATTTAATTAATGTGGATGAGGAAATTATTGTAATTGGCTTTGAGCTGACGGATAAACCGGTATCACCGAAGGTCATCATGCCAACAAATCGAAACCGAGAATTTGAATACCTGGTCGAGGTGCCTGGCGTTTCTGCATAGAAAAACCCTCTCCGCTACGCACATTCGTTTAGCGATTCACCCAGGGCATTAATTAATAGATCCATCTCAGACTTTTCGGTAATAAATGGTAGACCGAGCTGAATGGTGTCCGCGCCATATCGAACATAGAAACCTTTCTTCCACATAGACATAGCCACCTCATAGGGGCGTCGGGCTGGCTCACCTGGATAGTGGGTCAAACTCAAACCCGCGGCAAAACCACAATTACGAATATCCTCAATGTTCGGGCATTGTTTCAGATCGTGTACCAGTTCCGCAAAATAGCCCGACAAATCATTAACCCTGGCAACGAGTCCGTCTCGCTCGAGCACTGCCAGGGCCGCCAACCCTGCAGCACAGGCAACGGGGTGACCGGAATAGGTATAACCGTGGGGTAGCTCAAGCAAATACTCGGGTTTGTCCTGGCCCATAAAAGTATCGTAGATCCCTTGCTTGACTACTGTTGCACCCATCGGAATCGCACCATTAGTAAGCTGTTTAGCAATGGTCATCATATCCGGTGTAACCCCAAAGGCTTCTGCGGCGGTGTTCGCTCCAACTCTACCAAAAGCGCAAATCACCTCATCAAAAATCAATAGAATGTCATGCTGGTCACATATTTCCCGTAGTCGGCCAAGATAACCTTCAGGCGGCGGCAATACACCGCCAGATCCCGCCATTGGTTCAATGATGACTGCGGCAATTGTCCCGGCATCATGCAACGCGATAAGGTCTAACAATTCTTCAGCCAAATGTGCGCCAACGGGCGGCTGCCCCTTTGTGAATTTGTTTTCTGGCAAAAGCGTATGTCGAAGATGATCGGCACTCAAGGCATCACCAAACGGCGCTTTATTCGCCGCGATGCCACCAACACTAATGCCGCCAAAATTGACGCCGTGATAGCCTTTTTGCCGACCAATAAATTTGGTCTTGTGAGGTTTACCGACAATCCCCCAATAGGCCCGGGCAATCTTTAATGCTGTTTCAACGGCCTCTGACCCTGAGTTGGTGTAGAAAACTCGATTGAGCCCCCCGGGCATCAGGTCGGTTATTTTTTCTGCAAGCTGAAAGGACTTGGGTTGGCCAAACTGAAAAGAAGGACTGAGGTCGAGGGTACCAAGTTGTTCGTAAACCGCCTCGCGGATCTCCGGCACATTATGACCCAGTCCACTGGTCCATAACCCGGACAAGCCATCAAAAATCTTCCTCCCATCGGCATCGGTAAAATAAGCGCCGTCCGCCGCAACCAACAGTCGTGGATCCGCTTTGAATTCCCGGTTCGCACTGAAGGGCATCCAGTGGGCGTCGAGCTGTGCTTGAGTCGGTCGATCTGTGGTCATAACAATTCCTTTGTTGCCACGACATTGCCGAACAGTCTGTGCTGGGTCAAGGCCTTACAATGTCCTGATCTGTAGCGGGCATTGAATCACCACAGGTTATAAAGAGTAGCAAGGACTATTGATTTTACGATTGGATATTCGACGTGCCCGTGGCAGTTTGCAGCACTGACAGTAATCAAACTGATCTTCAGCAAACTTTAGGGCCCAGATGCTGCAAGTGAAGGGATTATTCGGTAAATCTCCACTGGAAATTTGCACCGGTTTGGTCCACCCTTCTTCGCCGTATAAACAGATAAAGACAGGTATGAATGACAGAAAGAGTTAAGAACGCCACGATCCGCCCCCTCCACAGCCTCAACCTCCTCTCCCACCGTGAAATGGAAAGCCTGTTAGCCACAGATGAGAAAATTTTCCGCCTCTTTCGCCAGTGTGCTCTGGCGGTTTTGAGCTCCGGAGCTCTTGAGGACGATGCCGCAAAACTGCTCGCACTATTTAACGACTTTGATATCAAGGTTGTGCCCGAGTCTCGCGGCTTAAAACTGACAATCAACAATGCACCCTCAAGCGCCTTTGTCGATGGGCGAATGATCACTGGATTACAGGATCACCTCTTCGCTGCCTTGAGAGATATCGTCTACACAGAACAAACCCTATATATGGAGCAACGGCTCGATCTCGCCACTAACGAAGGCGTGACCGACGCGGTATTTCAAATCCTACGTAACGCAGATGTTGTTAGGGCCAATTTTAAGCCCAACCTGGTTATATGCTGGGGTGGCCATTCTATTAGCCGAGACGAGTATGACTATTCAAAAGAAGTCGGCTACCAACTTGGTTTACGTCGACTCAATATAGGTACCGGTTGCGGAATTGGCGCCATGAAGGGGCCCATGAAAGGAGCTGCAGTTGGACACGCCAAGCAGCAGGTTCCCGATGGTCGGTACATCGGCATTTCTGAACCCGGCATCATCGCCTCCGAAGCACCAAACGCAATTGTAAATGAGCTGGTCATACTACCAGACATAGAAAAGCGCCTTGAAGCATTTGTTAGACTGGCACACACAATTATTGTGTTTCCAGGCGGCGCCGGAACCGCCGAAGAAGTTTTATATTTGCTAGGCATACTCATGCACCCGGATAACAAAGATATTCCATTCCCGTTGATTTTTGCTGCCCCGGAAGGGAGCAAGGACTACTTCAAGGTACTGGAAGAATTTATTGTTTCGACTCTGGGTGAAGAGGCAAAACAGTACTACGAAATTATTGTTGGCCAGCCGGATGTTGTTGCTGACCGTGCGATGAAGGGTTGTAAATCTGTACAACGATATCGTCGCCATACAGAAGAATCTTACGCCTACAACTGGCGGCTAAAAATCGACTGGGAATTACAACAACCCTTCGAGCCTAACCACAAGAATATGTCAGAGCTAAAATTGACCAAAGACCAGCCGGTCCATGATCTCGCTGCAAATTTGCGCCGAGCATTTTCTGGAATTGTCGCAGGTAATGTTAAGGCACCTGGAATCGCTGAAATCCAAAAGCACGGCCCATTCCAGATAAATGGTGAAGCAGACATGATGCAACGCCTGGACAGTTTGTTGCGGGGCTTTGTGGAACAGAAACGTATGAAGCTAGGTCATGAGGAATACATTCCCTGTTATGAAGTCATCACCTAACGTATTTTTTTCGAAGTTGTGTTACCCACAACAAAACAAAATGGCTCATTCCAACCAGGAGCAAACATGATTCGAACTCTATCAATAATCGCCGCCCTGCTATCAATTATAGCTTGCAGCGATACTAGCACCACAACAAAGCCCTCTGCGGTGGACCCCACCGCGGCAGCGCCAAAGCCTGTATTCGGAGACTGGGGGGTAGATCTCGACGCGTTTGATACCAGTGTTGAAGCGGGCGATGACTTCTTCCGCTATGTAAATGGTAAATGGCTAGACGAAAATGAAATCCCCGCAGACCGCTCAAGTTTTGGAGTAGGTCTTCTTTTGCATGAAACTGCCCAGGAAAGAGTCCGGGGCATTATTGAAGAACTCGGCGCAAAAGATAGTCAAAATGGCAGTCCAGAACAAAAGGTAGGCGATTACTATGCCAGTTGGATGGATGCGCCGACGTTGAACGGCAAAGGTATCGCCCCGCTGAAACCAGATCTTGAGCGTATTAACGCCATCAAAAACGTTGCCGAACTTACTGAAGAATTTGGTCGCATTCACTATGTATTCGGAAGCTCACCCATCTATCAGGGGCTGGGATTCGATTCACGAGACCCGAATAAGTACCTCCTGAACATCGGTCTCGGTGGGCTAGGTTTGCCCGACAAGTCCTATTATCAAGATGAAACCGAGAAGTTCGTGAACATCCGCAGCGAATACCAAAAGCATATTAGCCAAATCCTGGGCTTTGCCAAAGTGGAAAACCCAGAATCTCGAGCCAAGCAGATTATTAACCTTGAAACCAAGATTGCCGCTTACCAGTGGGATCGCGCTGACCGACGTAACCGAGATAAAACCAGCAATCCGACACTCCTGTCTGAATTGAAACAGACTCATCCAGACTTTGACTGGGATGGTTTTTTTGAAGCTGGCAACATCCGGGGCATCACCGAAGTCAATATCAGTCACCCGGATGCCATTGGGCCGCTGATAGCATTGATTAATTCAGAACCCCTGCAGGTCTGGAAGGATTACCTGACCTACAACATGATCAGCAATAACGGCAGCACACTTTCGGAGGAAATTGACACCGCCAACTTTGATTTCTGGGGCAGAGTGATCAATGGTCAGGAAGCTCAGTTGGATCGTTGGAAACGCGGCGTATCCCGGGTCGGAGCCCGGACCGGTTTGGGTGAAGCCCTTGGTCAGATTTACGTCGACCGTTATTTCCCCGCATCCTCTAAGTCCCGAATGGTGGACCTCGTGGAAAACATGAGGGCGGCCTACGGAGAACGAATTCGTGATCTTGATTGGATGACCGAAGCAACAAAAGCAGAGGCACAGGCTAAGCTTGCGGCCTTTCGGGCCAAGATTGGCTACCCTGATCAATGGTTAGACCTGAGCCTGATTAAGATTAGTAAGGACGACTTATTTGGCAACAACCGCCGAATTCGCAGATTTTTTGAAGACCGGGACAACGCCCGCCTGACCGAAAAAACAGACCGGGAGGAATGGTTTATGACACCACAAACGGTGAATGCCTATTACCTTTCAAACTTTAACGAAATTGTTTTCCCCGCTGCCTTCCTCCAACCACCCTATTTTGACCCAGCGGTTGATGACGCAGTTAACTACGGTGCCATCGGCGCAGTCATTGGTCACGAAATGGGTCATGGCTTCGACGATCAGGGCTCCAAGTCTGATGCACAGGGGGTCAAACGTAACTGGTGGACCGATGCGGATCGTGCAAAATTTGAAGCCCGTACCAAAGTACTCGGTGAACAGTTCAGTACCTATGAGCCGGTCAAGGGCCAATTTGTCGATGGAGATTTCACCATGGGCGAGAATATTGGTGATCTCGGTGGACTAGAAGTTGCCTATCGCGCCTATCAGCTTTCCTTGAAGGGTGAACCTGCGCCTATCATTGGCGGCTACACAGGGGACCAACGTTTTTTCCTCTCCTACGCTCAAACCTACCGAACCAAGCGCCGTGAAGAGTTTATGCTGCGACTGCTGAAGTCTGACCCTCACTCACCGGACAAATTTCGCGTCAACGGAGTTGTGCGGAATATGGAGGCCTGGTACCGGGCATTTGATGTCAAAGCCGATGACAATTTGTATCTGGCACCGGAACAGCGCGCTTCAATCTGGTAACACTATTGAAGCCGGCACGAATCAACCCGACATGATTTATTAGCACTGGTTTTGCCAACACCCCTCCTGTGAGGTGTTGGCAAAACGTCCTTTAAGGCAAGGTTAGTGCGCAAAAGTTGTGCGCTAAATACCCCTCCCGCTTCATAACAGAACAGCCCTGAACCGTTCTCCTTAAGCGCTCCCTTACAAACACAGCTTTTCCTGAATCTGGCATCCTCTTTGCAATCGTAAAGGTGCACAGGTATTCAGCAACAGACTTTTACGATTGCTTTATCCAATACTTAAGTATTCGCCATAAAGTCATTTTGCGCCAATCGTTAACGCGAAGGAGAAGTAGTATGTCAGTCACTTGGAACGCAACACCAGAACCCGAATACAGCGGACCGCATCCCTGGCAAATTCAGCCCTGGGCGAAGGCCATTCGAAAGGCAATGCGACAGAAAGAATATATCCGTTGGGCTGATGATTATTGCCAACCATTAACCGTCCTGGGTCAGGAAAATCTAAATCGAATTCCAGGTCCTGCCATTTTTATCGCGAATCATCAGAGTCATATGGATACGCCGGTGATTATGGCATCCCTCACAGATCACATTAGAGATAACCTCTTGTTTGGTGCAGCTCAAGACCGCTGGTTTGTTAAGGGCAAAGAGAAGTTAATACTTCAACCCTGGTACCAATCCCTCGTTTTAGGAAATTTCCCAATCACCCGTGGTGGTGGCTCAAAAGCCTTGGACTATGCAAGTTGGCTGCTAGAACAAGGCAGCCATATCTGTATTTTCCCCGAGGGCACCAGAGCACAAAGTGATGAGCTGGGAGAGTTTCGTCACGGCGTCAGCATCCTCGCCCAAAAACATCAGTCTCCGGTTGTACCCATTGTCTTAAAGGGTTTGCGAGAACTACGGCCCAAAGGCGCAAGGCAAATCACGCCCGGACCTGTCACATCCAGCATTTTGGAACCCATCCATCTAACGCGTAATCTCAGCCTCGAAGACGCAACTGAAATCCTTCGAAATGCCATGTTGAACGAGTACCGCCAGCAAACGATAGATTTACCCAGAGCAGCTTAAGCACCCCCTGACGCGACCGGCTAGCCCGGCCGCGTTAATCACGGCATAATTCCGCTGAGTAACCACAAGCGTCCCTCAGCCATGCCCATCAGACTAGAGTCCGACCCTACCGTTGCCGATACGCCGCTTAATGAAGTAGGTTGGGTTGGCATTGATCGCAATAGCCCTCAGATTCAGACACAGATTGATTACCTGGAGGCCAACAACGGCTTACCTGGTTTGGAAGTGTTAGAACCACAGGAGATCGAACGAGCCCGGGATATATTCTATCGGGACGGTTTTGTGGTCATTAAAAACGCTCTATCCGACGAGCAGCTCACGGTGTTACGGGCCGGCTGTGACCGAGAAATTCATGCACTTCTAGAAAATGATAAGGCACGGGCCGGAAATCGAGGCTCCCATCGCTACTCTTTCGGCAGCGCAAGCCGGACAGGGCAACTGATGCACTGTGCCGAATGGACAATGTTGCTTGACCTACCCACGGTTACGCCGATTGTTAGCGCAATCTTCGACAGCAGTGAGTACATCAGTATTGGAGGCGGGGGAGATTTTTGTCTTCCCGGTGCAACCAAATACCAACCTCTACACTCAGATATGGGCGATCGGGTTCTCCATGAGCATAAGGGCAAAACCTATACCTTCGGTTCGTTCTTCGACCCCAGAGGCAAACTGAACTATCGAGATCTACCTTGCCCGTTTGTCTGCTGCAATTTTCTGATTAACGATGCCTCGCCGGTCAATGGACCTACAAGACAAATCCCTGGCACCCAAAATAGCCAAATAAAAATACCCTCCCTCGGCACCGAACCCGAATGGATGAAGCTCAGTACGGTTTGTCCAGCTCCGGCAGGCAGCGTGATGATTCGCGATGTTCGTGCCTGGCACGGCGGCACGCCAAACCTTTCCAACGAAGTCCGCGCCATTCCAAACGTTGAATTTTATGCGCCCTGGTACCGAACTGCACTCAACCGTTCAATGCCACGGGCCCTATATGACAACCTTTCAGCGCACGGCAAGGCCATAGCCCGTTATATTGTTGCTGATCCGGATGAGCAGCTTGAAACTGGCTATAGAACCGGCCTTGGCGGCACTCCACAGGGGTTTTAGAATGGCCCCTGGCTCCTCAATCTATCGGGGAAAAACCACCACGTAAGCCAGAACTATTCAACTTTTTTATTGCGTGTGGGGTGCTGGCGGTGATCAAAAACTGAACTAAAGTTAACTGGAGTGATGTTAAAGCGAGTGACTGGATGACACTGGAGCAAAGCCCAATTTGGGATCAGGAAGCCTTAAAGGGCCGACTGCGTGGAAAGACCGACCGGATGGTGAAGTTGGTCAATCTATTTCTCGACGATATGCCACCGAGAATGGACCTGCTTAAAGAGCAGGTACTCGCCGCAAATCACGCTGATATCGGTGCAACTGCCCATACGATAAAAGGTGTGTCCGCTAATCTAGGTATTATGAGGCTACAGTTTAGAGCCGGAGAATTGGAACAGGCGGCAAAGAACCTGGAGTCTGACAAGGCGCTGTTCCTGCTCGCTGCAATTTCGGATGAATACGAACAGTCTGAAGCAGCACTTAAAGCTTTTGTGCTCGAACATTCTGAGTAAACCTATTCCTTTAATACCCTGATTTTAATACCCTGCCTTTAACACCTTGGCTCTCACACCCTGGTTCCAATATCTTGGCTCGAAAAGCCTGGCTCTAGGGCGTAGGTGTTAACCGGCAGCTTGTGGCCAGACCTGCGTAAGCGCCGCCAACTAGCTCAGGCTAAACTTCAAACCCTTTAAAATAGTGGACTACCGTTTCCTTTGGAATAACGTGGCAATGAACACGATACTCCTTGGACCCAACTTTAGGCTCAGCAACCGACGTCATCAACAGCACAACAAAGAGATCCCGATTTTTGTCGTACCGAGTGGAGTAGTCGTCAATGAGTGCCTCGATCAGACTCGATCCATAATTGATGCCAGCCTGGGAGCGGCACAATCGGCTTGCTGCGGCGATAGTCTGAATTGCCTCGGGCATACCCTCGGCATCAACAAGTTGGGCCTGGGTTTCAGTCGGTACGTAGGTTGCGACCATATAGCCGAGCAATCCACAGGCCACCATCAACAACGTCGTAAAAACAGCGCTCATGCGCTTTTCATGACGCCTTTTTTTCTCGTGCAAGCGTCTAGTTGTCTCGCGACCTGCCTTAAAAGACATTTCCTACTCCTGTGGTAACCGTTCGACCCTGGTTGGCGGTTTTACAATCACCAAACCGGGCACTGGCTTTGCGTCCCCGTGTTACCACGGGTTTGCCATTTCATTGGTTTCTGACACTAATTGTATGCACTCTGACGCAAACCACACAGGCCATCGGTCACGGTAATCACCCGGTTGTCGAGACAGGTCGACAATATTCTGACACCCGCCTACCCGGGATCATGACTCGCAAACCTCGGCTGACACAAACCTTTGATGCTGTGCGGCGCGTAACCATAAATAGTTCCGCAAGCAAAGCTGTGGTCCGGACAATCAGACCCTAAAAAAATACCCCGGTGGAATCACCCACCGGGGCACGTTCGACTTAGGCAAATCCTTTTAACAGGACGGGGGGACCTACATCGAATACCTAAATGACAATGAATAACTCATACCGGGATCTTCTTCGAAGATCGTCACACCTTCTCGTTCAATCTCCACCGTTTGATCCAACAGATTTTGAACTTTGAGTTTTAAAGTCATCGCATCCGTTGGGTACCAGGAGTAGGTTAAATCAAGGGAGTGGAACGGCTGCTCGAATGCATCGGGCGCACCATTTCTGCCGGCAACATAGAGTCGCTCACCGAACACGTTATAGATCAGCGTCGCTGTATGCTCTGCATTCATTGAGTCAAAACCAAACACAATATTGCCGACGTATTCCGATGCATTTGCCAGTTCTCGCTTCGCATTTGTCGGCGCATCTGCGTTTGGCCCTGCCACCAGTTCCGAATCAAGAACGGTTGCATTGGCTTGAATGAAGAATGGTTCAAATCCCTCACCCAAAAAGCCCAGGCTCTTTGTCGCTTCAAGCTCAATTCCCGTCAATTCCGCAGACTCCGCATTGACAATTTCCCGCAGGATTGTCGTATCACTCGCCGGGGCTTCGAAGAGTTCGATTGGGTTTTCAATGTCCTTATAAAATAGCGATACAGTCAGACTGTCGTTATTATCAAAGAACCACTCCGCGCGAACATCAAAGTTGTCAACGGAAGAAGGGATAATGCCTGGGTTGCCGTCAACCAGATCACCTGTAAGTGGATCAACATAGGTTGCATCGTTAATCTCACGTAAATCAGGCCGGATACTGGTTTCACTGTAGCCAAAACGAAGCTGGAATACTTCGGCCCACCACTGAGTCATATAGGTAACCGATAGCGATGGATAGATATCGTCGTCCTGGAAGGACGCGCGCTCTAGCACTGCAGGATCCGTCGTGATCACCGGGTTTGTCACACTAAAACCAAGTAGGTTCACGTCTAGTGCCACCTGGCGATAGTCTTCCCAACGAGCTCCTGCGGAGACCCGCCAGGTTTCATTCCAGGTCCAATCAAATTTACCAAAGTAGGCATCCGTCATTGTCGCTGCCACATAACTCTGGCTATTGCTATTCACGGTATCAAAAACAAAATTGTTGCCGGTATCCAGTATGTTGGCGTCCGAGAAAACATCTCCCAGACTACCCTGCAACACCGCGGGATCTCCTACCGACAAGACACCCAGATTAAACTGATACTGCTCATAGCTGCGACCTTTGCGTGAATGGTAATAACCACCACTCAGTTCCAGATCTGAGCGATTAAACTCAATCGGCAAGCTGACGGTCCAACCCCAACTTTTCACATCATCTCTCAGCTCCGTAAAACGATAGCTTGCAGAAGACGTATCAAGACCAACGGTGCTGCTCATCACGGCCCCGGTAATCGGATCAGTTACGGTCTGAGCCTGAATATTCACCTCATTTGGGATATCAGTCTCAGCCACCGCATCGGAAATAAACCAGTCAAACTTCAAGTCCTCGGGGATTTTTTCCAGCAGATCAGCACCAAAGGGTAAAAGTTCTCGGGTAGACGCTCCAAGGAAGTGTGTACCCGTCATCTGGTTAACCGTCAGGTCACGCTGCTCATAGGTGATGCGATAGCCGCGAAATCCTGAACCACCTGACTTTTCTCGGTTTTCATTAAAGAAGTCATTAATAGCGGTCTCGTCGTCGGTGTTCCTAAGGTACAGGGATGTTGTGTTGATCTCATGATCATCCGAGTACTTTAGGCCCATATTAACGCTACCGGATAACTCTACTGAGTAGGTGGACTCCACTTCGGTATCGGTACGCTCGCCAGGAAAGACAAAGTTGCGACTCACCTGGGTAGATTGTCGCCACTTGTTCTTATAGCTTCCGCTACCCAGAATACCGAACTCCCACTGATCACCAATAAACCAGTTATTGCCGATACTGCCTTTGATATCCAAGTCCGGATCCGCATTCTCATCTCGAATGGATAAGTTGCGATTCAGTGAGGTTCCTAGCTGACGGTTGAGCAATTGCGCATCAGCAAATGTGGCACTGGTATTCCCTTCCTGTTGCAAGGTCGTAAAAATCGATTGAGTGTTAAGTTGACCACGAAAGCGTTGAATCGCTGCTGCTATGTTGCCTGGCAATTCTCGCGTTCCATCATCAACACCAAACTCATCGTCACCTCCACCCCGGTAACTAATCACATCACCGTCAGTTTCGGTGTTAGCACCCAGCCCCACTTCCAGGGAATAGGTAAAAGCATCAGGAATGCCTTTGGTGCGAATGTCGACACTGCCACCCCCAAAGTTCGCCGGCATATCCGCCGAATAGGACTTTTGAACTCGCAGGGAATCAACAATAGATGTGGGGAAAACATCTAAAGGAATAACATTCCGAGTGAGATCTGGGGATGGTACTGTCGCACCGTTAAGCAGAGTGTTGGAGTAACGTTCACCTAAGCCGCGAACATATACAAACTTATCACCCACTAAAGACAATCCTGAAACCCGGCGCAATGCCAATGCAACGGTTGAGTCACCGACCCGGCTGATCATTTCTGCGCCCAGTACATCTGTTACCACTTCTTCATTCATTCGCTCGTCCTGCAAAGACTCTGCAGCACTGCGAAGACGTCCCAAAACGACCACTTCTTCAATATTGTTATCGATTACGGGTTTGCTCGTCTCCTGCCCGTGGGCTGGAGCTCCTGACAGAAGCATCGCTCCTGCCAGGTAGGCTGTTAAGCCTGGTAATTTTCTCATTCGAAGCTCCTCGGCTCGCCGTTCAAATTTCAGTTTAATAACTGTTACTCGAACCACAGGGCCTGAGCGCGGTTGGTGGACAAGATTCCATAGGTCCAACCTAGATTCGCCGCAGTGAAGGTGGAGCCAATGGTCGTTCCGCCATTTGCTGGAGCATTTGTTGGCGTGGCGTTACCAACCAACATCGTAGCGAAGGCAACTGAACTTACTGGAGGCGTGCCTTCAAGTACAACAAAGTCGGTATTGAGTGCTGCCGTTGGGTTCAGTGCGGTCGTACCTGCGCCCAATACAAATTGATTTGTCGCGGCTATCAATGCTTCACTTGTTGTTGCACCAATCACAGCGCCGTTGGTATTGTCGTAGCAAGAGAAGATGTTTGAGGAAAGCACCACGTCACCAGCTGCAAGACCATCCTGAGAGCGGTTATCTACCCGAACGCAATAGTTGGTTTCAGTGGCAAGTTCTTTATCAGCAAAACTACCAATGATCATTGAATTACGAATCGTCGGGAAGATCCCTTCGCGCAGTCTCCAGCCAGCACCCTGACCGTGGGTATTAGGTGCTTCAGTTGCTGTGCCATCTTCTGATGTAGCGTTAATAATGCAGGTGAGATTATCTATTGTAGGTCGGGAATTAATACCCTGAGCAATAATGGCCTCAATCTCTGCTGCGGTTTTACCGTCAAAACCGTCAATACCATCGGACTCAATACAATGATTAGCATTACCGGCACTCTGGACAACCAACGCATTGCTAATCGTACCTCGATACCCGGAGTCGATATCAATCGAATCATCCCTGGCGTAAAGCGATACAAAGTTAGAGATGTTTACGGCACCACCAAACAGTTCGATACCATCATCAAAGGTTGAGTAAACCTGAAGGTTATTTACTATCGTGTTGCTCCCAACACCACCAAAGGTCACGCCGTTTAGCTCGTTACCGGTGCCGATCTGGTTACCGGTGTGCTTGATCACAACATACTCAAGCCGACCTGAACTGTCTGCATTGTTAATGCCGCCGTAGCGAACTTCAGAGTTACCCGATAACCCTTCTGCTGGAATATGACATTCCCCAGTCAAGGCCAGGTCTGTACCGAAAGTACCGGTATAGCTGCAGTCGTTGTCAATGCCAAAACCGGCGATTAACATACCGCCCCACTGTTGGACATCTTCTGCTCCAACGGTGCCTTGAACATCGGTCTGGGAGGTAATGGTAATCGGCGCTGTTGCTGTTCCAATGGCAGTAATCTGTGAACCACGGTGAATGGCAACAAACTGTGCATTGGTTGCAAATGCGAGTGTGGCACCTGCTTCAATGGTGAGTTGGGGTCCGTCACCGCCTTGCGTGATACCCGCTGCAGTCAAGCAAGCGTTAGAATCACATGAACGACCCACAACCAGACTACCCGCAAAAATATGCGCGCCATTGTTAGCAAGTGCAGGAATGGTCATATCCGTTGTGAGTTCATTACCAACATCAACAAACGTTGCGGGGTAAGTACAGTTATCACCGGAGACAGCACCCTGAATTGTTTGACCGCCACTATTCACGTATGAAGCGCAAGGATTAGCCGCATCTGTCGGCGTGGAAGTGTTGTTACTATTGTTTACTGAGTTATCCGTGGATGCATCAGTGGTTGATGGATCAATATTGATATCGCCGCTATCGCAGGCGCTTATTAGTGCTACTACAAACATCGCAAAAGACAGCTTGCGCAAATTGTTCATAAGGTCATTCCCCAAAATGGATGTATAGAGTTGTTGCTTGTTGGGGCGGCATTCTAGGGATGGGTCGTAAAGAGAAGATAAAAGCGTATTAAGACTATTTAAAGATTGCTTTAACAGTTAGTAAATCAAAGCTGTAGTACAGGAATAGTACAGGAATAGTGCAGGAAAAGAGCAGTAGTAGAGCAGGAATAAAGCAGCGGGAAGAAGGGATGAAGAAAATTCAAGAAAAGCTGTATAAGAGTTTAAAAGGAAATCGGAGCAAGGCGATGAAACGAAAAGCTGGAGCCTTTACACGGTCTTAATGGAAAGGCTCGATCAGCTTTGACTGAACTACTTATTATATTTTGCTTTAAAACGCTCGAAGAGGTCCTGCTGTGTACCGCGAATCTCAACAAGGCGACCATCAATGTAGGCAGCTCGAACCTGATTGGTCCGCATATCAAGGGCGTCGCCTTTAGAAATAAACAAGGTCGCACGCTTGCCCTTTGTGATGGTTCCAAGCTCACTTGAAAGGCCGAGGATTTCGGCGTTGTCACCGGTGATCATTGCTACTGCTTCTTCAGATGTTAAGCCGTAACCAGCCGCTGTCCCGGCGATAAACGGAAGATTGCGGCCTGAAGCAGGCTCCTGGCGGATCTTCGCTGCAAGGCCGACCTTAAAACCCGCGGCTTTGAATCGAGCTGGGCGACTAAAGTTTTCGTCAACTGCAATGTCCGCTGTCGCGGGCAAACCAAGTACCTGCTGAATGATAATTGGTACCTGCCGCTCTAGGATCAGGTCTTTGACCTCAAGGGCTTCTCTCCCTCCTACTAAAACCACGTTGGGTGCTTCTACATCCCTGGCAAAATTTAATGCATCAACAATTTCTTTTGCTTCCTCAACATGCAAAAACAATCGCGCTTCACCGGACAAAACTCGCTTTACTGCGGTGAAATTAAGATTCTTGCTGTCGTTGCTGACCTTCGCCGCTTTGAAGAGCTCAGTCAGTGTTGCTATGTGACCGCGATACTGGTCGTCCGTTTCATAATCAACCTTGCGACGAAGCACATCCACTTTTCGTTTAAGCTGGTGAGGCCAATAGACATGCATCCCATCATCAACTTTGATTCCAGCGTCTTCCCAGTTCCAGGCATCCAATTGAACGATTGAGGAGTTACCCCCGACTAATCCTCCCCTTGGCGCAATCTGGGCAGTCAATACTCCGTTAAACCGAAACGTCGGGATAAGCTCAGAGTCAGTGTTGTAAGCCACTAACGATCGAACTGAAGCATTCAGTCCACCGTGTTCCCGGTCATCTACCGTGCCGCGAACATTATTGATCTCAACTAATCCAAGTCTGGTATTAGGTAAGATAAATCCAGGATAAAGATGCTCACCAGAATGAGATGAGACGGTAAAGTCTGCCAGGTTTGGGATGTCATTGGATGGATAGACGCCAGTAATTTTGCCATCACTAAATGTCACCGTACCTTGTTCAATAACAGTGCCGTCACCCACGTGAATGGTGACATCGGTTATGGCCACAGGCGTAGCCTGTGGAGGTGCCGGCGTGGGCGACAACGCAAATACAGAAATACTCAGGGCCGAGAGTAGGACAACAAGCATTAACCTATTCATATGCGATCTCCTAAAGCTGCTCGTTGGGCGTCTAGTAAGTCATGATGATAATCCAGCGTTTCCGGCGTAGGTTTGGCACCACCCGCCCCGTTAGCGGAGCCTTTACTCAAAATCTTTTGAATTAATCGGTTACGCTCCATTGCAATTTCTTGCTGCAGCTCAAGATCCGCTTTTCGGTCGAAGTAAACCTTACCGTCGACAAGGGTCATTAGAGATTTGCTGTACACAGATAAAGGATGGTCGCTCCAGAGCACAATATCCGCGTCCTTGCCGACCTTAATTGAACCCATCCGATCATCAACGTGCAACAGTTTCGCAGGGTTCAAGGTCACCATCTTCAGTGCATCCTCCTCACTCATACCTCCGTATCGTACGGATTTAGCCGCCTCATGATTCAACCGTCGAGACATTTCAGGATCATCGGAATTAATCGCCGTGGTCACCCCCGCCATATGCATCAGCGCTGCGTTATAGGGAATCGCGTAGCGTACTTCCCACTTGTAAGCCCACCAATCTGAAAAGGTAGACCCACCTACACCATGAGCAGCCATCTTGTCGGCAACCTTATAGCCCTCAAGAATATGGGTGAAGGTGTTGATGTTGAAGCCAAATTGATCAGCAACATGCATCAACATGTTGATCTCAGATTGAACATAGGAGTGGCTAGTCACAAACCGCTTGCCGTTAAGTATTTCCACCATTGTGTCCATGCGTAGATCACGTCTGGGTTTTATCGCTTCCCGCTTCGCTCGGCTGGATAATTTTTCATAGGCTTTCCATTTCGCCTCGTAGCGCCGCGCCTCGTTGAATGCGTTAACAAAGGCTTGCTCAACTCCCATACGAGTTTGCGGATAACGAATTGATTGCGAGTTAACTGACCGCTTTACGTTCTCACCCAGTGCAAACTTAATAAAGGGATCTGCTCCTTCGACTAACATACCTGAAGGTGTTTCACCCCAGCGCAACTTAACCAATGCTGATTGGCCGCCAATCGGATTTGCTGAACCATGTAATAACTGCGCGGCGGTCACACCACCGGCTAGATTGCGATAAATACCGATATCATTTGGATTAACGACATCCGCCATCCGCACCATAGATGAATTGGTAGAAAACTCATTGATCGAGTCCAGGGCGATATGTGAATGCTCATCAATAATGCCCGCCGTTATATGTAAACCTTTTGCATCAATCACCCGCGCATTTCCAACGGCAAGATTTTGGCCTACTCGCTGTATTTTTCCATCGCGGATCAAAACGTCAGTGTTTTCAAGCACCCCATCCGCTTCATTGGTCCATACCGTCGCGCCGCGAAAAACCAGATGAGACGCTTCAGGTTGCGACTGACGTCCATGGGCAACAAAGGGGTAGATAACTGCGCCGGGTGCTTCCACTTCATCAGCCGCATCTGCCTCGGAATCTGCTTCAGCTATTGGATCCAACGTTCCATCGAGAGAGGTCAACGTAAATTGTCCGGAGCTACCATCTGGGAATCCAACCTCGCCCCGCCAGTCCGATCCAGATGGCCAGCCGGAAAAGCGAGTGACTTGCCCTGCTTCACTCAGCATTAAGGTCAGATATTCATGCTCAATAGAGACTTTGAGCTTAGCTGATGCCTTTTTCCCGGAATCCGATGAATCATTCACCGCTTCGGCTGTAGCTGTTGAGACATCCTCGGAAGGAACATCTTCAGCGGAAACATCTTCGGCCGGCAGAATTTTTGCGGAGTATTTTGCGTTGCTCGATTCAATTCGAACCTGCATTGATCGCTCGTTAAAACTCAGCTCATACTCCCCCGGTTCCAGGTCACTCTGAACGGCGACATCAAAACGCTGACCCTTGATCCAGGTTTGTAACAGTTGTGATTTGCTAGCGAACAACGGTTTGTCCGTGATAATAAAGTTGGCTAGCTTTCCGGGTTCAAGGGAACCAACTTTAGCCGCCTCACCCATCAACTCGGCAGGTATCATCGTCAGAGCCTGCAGTGCCGCATCCTCAGACAAGCCCGACTTCACCGCAAGACGTAGGTTCTTCCAGAATTTTTTCCCCGAGTCTTTGCTAGTAATGACAAAAGGGATACCCACTGATTCAAGGCGTCCGAGATTATATGGTGCCAGTTCCCAGTGCTTGAGTTGTTGTAAGGATACACGCCCCACGGTTAAGGGGTCAGCAACATCCGGCGCCTCGGGAAATGCCACATCAATGATCATGGTTGCATTGCTTGATTTAATCGCATCAAGGCGTTGGTATTCGTCACCACCACCTTTGATGATGTACTGGTCACCAAACTCATCACCCAACTTATCGGCTAATAACGAGGTTTTCCAATCAAAGGCAGACATGATTTTAGGCAGCGATTTTGTGTTATTCCACGCCTCTAACGAGAGATCCGTAAAGGGGCGAGACTGCTGTGCCGCGAACCAGTCCGCATCCAGATAGGTCTGTCGCAATAAGGCCACCACGCCCATTCTTGAGATAGGCAACATCTGATGTGCGGAACCCTTATCGAAGGAATAATGAGTTGCCGTCTTCTCCTTCAACACAGACAGATTGGGCAGATTACCATCGGTCAGTACAGCCACCGACGTGCCCCGGGCTATACCATCGGGATTAAAGCTGACAACGGTGGTAAATCCGAGTTTCCGATATTCAGCGGCCTGCTTATCATCATTTGTAAATAGCTCAACCGCGTTAACATGGGACCTGATAGATTCTGCAGCATTGCTGGCGGTGGTTGAGGTTGAATCAAGTAATTCCGGCCCGCGATATCTGGATCGACTGGACGGTTTTTGTTCTGGCATTCCATAGTTGCTGTAGAGGTCAACCAGTCCCGGGTAAACATAACGGCCCTTAAGCTCAACTTGTTGATAACCCTCGGGGACCTCGCTGCCGTTTTTAATTGCCACAACTTCGCCATTTCTAATTAACAGCGTGGCATCCTGCCGTTCATCACCGGCGGCAACAACAACCACACCCCCCGTAAATGCAATAGCACCACTGCGATCATCGGCTATTCCATTGATGACGCGGGTTTCCATGGTCGCAGGCAATGCCTGTAGCGACGTTGTGGGTATCAAGATGGAAAATGAGAGCAGTGCTAAGGCGCAAACTCTTGCGCGCTGGGGGGGCGTAATCATGTTGACCTCGGAAAGTTAGCTGCGGTCTGACCCCGAGAGGTCATGACCGCATATTGGATAAACCGCTATTCGACAGAAGCCAAAATTGCGTTCAATGTCTGGCTTGGCCGCATAGCTTTATCAGCGAGTTGTCGATCAGGATCATAGTAACCACCAATATCCTGGGCAGATCCCTGTGCTGCATTCAGTTCCGAGACAATCTTATCTTCATTACTCGCCAACTCCTGAGCAACTCGAGCAAAGGTTTCTTTTAGCTTCCCATCACGATCCTGAGCGGCTGCAGCTTCAGCCCAATAGAGCGCCAGATAAAAATGGCTACCGCGATTGTCCAACTCATTGACCTTACGTGAGGGTGACTTATTCTCCTCAAGGAACTTGGCAATTCCAGTGTTCAGGGTATCTGCAAGAATTTCAGCACGCTCGTTCTCAAACGTCTCGCCTAAATGCTCAAGGGAAGCACCCAGGGCTAAAAATTCCCCAAGAGAATCCCAGCGAAGATGACCTTCCTGTTCAAATTGCTGCACGTGCTTCGGAGCAGAACCACCGGCGCCGGTCTCAAACAGGCCACCACCATTAATGAGCGGCACAATCGAAAGCATCTTGGCACTGGTACCCAATTCAAGGATCGGAAACAAATCTGTCAAATAGTCTCGGAGCACGTTACCCGTAACCGAAACCGTACTTTCTCCCTCGCGAATTCGTTCAAGGGAATAACGTGCGGCTTCACCTGGCTCCATAATCCGGATATCAAGACCGTTGGTATCGTGGTCGCCAAGATAAGTATTAATCTTCTCAATCAATCGCGCATCATGCTGGCGATTTTCATCTAACCAAAATATGGTTGGCCAGCCAGTGGCTTTTGCACGGCGCACCGCAAGCTTTACCCAGTCGCGTATCGGTTCGTCTTTGACCCGGCACATGCGCCAAATGTCGCCGTCCTCAACATCATGTTGAATAACAACCGCACCACTTTCATCAACAACTTTGACTTTGCCGGTTCCAGAAATCTCGAAGGTTGTATCATGAGAACCGTACTCTTCTGCCTTTTGAGCCATCAAACCAACGTTTGGAACAGACCCCATAGTCGAAGGATCAAATGCACCGTGCTCGCGGCAATGGCTAATGGTTTCTTGATAGATTCCGGCATAGCAACGATCTGGAATCACAGCTTTCATATCATGTAGTTCGCCATCGGGTCCCCACATCTTTCCGGATTCCCGTATCGCCGCGGGCATAGAGGCATCAATAATAATATCGCTCGGCACATGCAAATTAGTGATACCGCGATCTGAGTTCACCATCGCCATATCGGGTCCATCCGTGTGGCAAGCATCCAGGTCAGCGCGAATCTCAGCTGCCTGGTCAGAAGGTAACGACTCAATTTTGCTGTAGGCATCACCCACGCCGTTGTTAGGATCAACACCGAGCTGTTCAAATACATCATGGTGCTTGTCAAAGGCCGCCTTATAAAATGCCAATACACCATGACCAAACAAAATTGGGTCAGAGACTTTCATCATGGTCGCTTTAAGGTGGTAGGAAAAAAGTACACCCTGGGCTTTCGCATCCTGGATTTGTGCCTGAAGGAATGATTGCAGCGCTTTCTTGCTAATAAACGCACCATCAACCACCTCGCCGGCTTGAACTTTAACCTGACCGAGGGTCTCACCTTCGAACGTAATACTTAGAGTCTGGTCGGAATCGACAACAACGGCTTGTTCACTACCGTAGAAATCGCCAGCTTCCATGTGCGACACGTGGGACTTGGACTCAGTTGACCAGGCACCCATCGAGTGCGGATGTTTCTGGGCATATTCTTTTACAGCCTTCGCTGCGCGGCGGTCAGAGTTTCCTTCCCGCAATACCGGGTTAACGGCGCTCCCTTTTACCTTTTCGTAACGGGCTTTGATGGCTTTCTCTTCGTCGTTTTTTGGCTCTTCGGGGTAATCAGGAAGGGCATAACCTTTTGTTTGGAGCTCTTTAATCACAGCATGTAGCTGAGGATTGGACGCGGAAATATTCGGTAGTTTGATGATATTCGCGCTAGGATCTTGAGTCAGTTTACCCAGCTCAGCCAGATGATCGGGAATTCGCTGGTCTTCTGACAGGAATTCCGGAAAGGTTGCAATGATTCGCCCCGCAAGGGAAATGTCACGGGTTTCCACTGCAATACCAGCAGTGTCAGTAAAAGCTTTGATAATCGGGAGCAACGAATAGGTAGCTAAGCGAGGGGCTTCATCTGTATCCGTGTAAATAATCTTCGGACTATTGGTCATATCTGGGTCTCATCTGGAGTATCTTTTGGATACGGTAATCACAATTTGTGCCGCTCTGGTTGGAGCAGACAAGCGCCGTATTATGGACTAAAAAGCCTTGTCTTGCTTGTTTCCCATAGAGCCAGATTGGCCATAGCCAATGTTAACCAATATTTAACATAACGTTTTTAGAGCTCGGAGCGCAGGAGTAAGGTCCAGGGGCGTGGGGCATGCCAACGGAACGCTAGCCCAATTCGACGCTGATGCCATCTATTAATGCATCCTCGTAGTGCAATATTAAACGCTGTACCGAACGAGCCGCCTGTGGCCATTAAGTCTGGCGACTGTTCATCCGGTGAAACTTGAAACAAGCTCTGGATTCGTACAACGTTTAACTATGTCAATCTCCATTGAGCGCCAAACAGACCTGATCAGGTTAACCGTGACCGGCGCCGTCACGACTGAAGATCTGTATCAGGGCGTTGATGCCATTTATGAACCAACCCCCGACCAGCCAAAACCTCCGAAAATGGTGCTGTGGGACTTGACCGACTCCCAGCCACCTCCAGCCGGCGACGCCGCAGCGCAACTCAGAGACTTTTCGATTTATGCAGCTGAGCGAGGACAATTTCGAACGGATAGTCGGGTGGCGGTACTAAGCCCCAACCAGGTTCAATTTGGTATGGCTCGAATGTCCGCCTCACTGGCGGAGCTGAATCAGGCCGCCTACTCCATGGGGATTTTTCGAGATATTGAATCGGCAATGGCCTGGTTAAAAGAAGGCGAGTAGAACCTCCCGGAAATTCAGGTGGATTTCTCCCATTTACACTTCCAATTGATACAACGATGGTGGAAAGATCCGCTATTGAGCCAGGCCCAGGGAGGCCATGCAGGCTCGAGCGGATATAACAATTTGTTCCTGGGCATGGGTCAGACTAGAAGGCTGCTCCTTTACCAGTCCTATTCTAGGTAAAAAATACTCCCAGGGGTCATCCAACAGTAGCACCTCAGGAGGCACCACGTTCCCGCCTAAACCAACGGCTTGCCAAACACCCACAACCTTCTTATCCCAGGAGATAGCAGCAACATTAGCCCCCAACCCATAAGCAATAATGCCCGCGTGCATGCGGGTACAAACCAATCGCGACACGCCGGCCAATTGTTCCAACAGTTCCCCGGGACTCTGTGGTCTTCTCCCCAGTTCCACCGATATGCCATTATCTGCAAGCTTACCAACTAATCGCAAAGCCACGGCGTAATCGAGTGGCTCACCATTGGTTAAGACAATGGCAGAATTACCCGCTGCACATGCATCACGAATTAACTTGAACCAAAAATCCAAATAATCCAAATCTGACAATTGACTAAGCCGGGGCACAAATGACCTGAAATGTTGCGCTGGCTGAATATTGAACCCAATACAATCGGGTTTCGCGCCTCCCTGACGGTTGGCTGTTATTCTATCCACATAAAAAGCCGGGTCCGGATGCACGCCAAATCTACAGGAGACTTCCAATTGCGGCTTGAGGATTTGCGCGGACGCATCGTCTCTAACCGAAACATATCTGGCATGCTTGAGGGCGGACCTATACAACCACCGGGTGATAAAGTCCCATCCATTTAACCCGACGCCACAGCCAAAAAAAGCGAGGGGTTTGCCATTACGCCGGGCAAGTCTAGCCACTTCGTGAATCCTAAGCGCAAATCCGAAATTCATGTCCGTTAATAGCTGCCCGCCACCAATCACAACTGCATCAGCTGATTGAATCAGCGGCTGCCACACTCTTGACTGCTGCCGGCGCCGGACTAAAAACCACCTAATGCAAGAATACATTCTGCGCAGCGTCCTACTTTTTGGCATGGCCAGTCCGGCAAGCTTATGCAGAAATCCGACTTTTTCTGGCATCTCCTGGTCGACAATGGTTTCCCAGCCAGGACGCCCAGACAGGTCAACCGGAACAACACTCACTCCGCAATCGGCGAATAGCTTTTCCTCACAGCGATATATGACCCCATCGCCAAGATTTGGACTATAAAATTCGCCAAATACGAGTGCTGTTGGGCTAGTTTTCATAAAACTTTTCTACCCGGGGTGGGCTTTGAGAACAACAAACATTTTGCCTTTGTCTCACTCATTCTCAGCGGATTAATTTGGCAATGAGGCTACGTAACAACACGAGTTTTTCAAACATGCTGAAACTTTGCGAAAAGAGTAATTTTTGCCAAAAATATTTTAGCCCAACCGCCTGTTGCGAGAACCCATTTTGCAGGAGTCTACGATGATGGTTTTTATCAATCCACCGTTGAATACGCTTGCTACCATCTTGAGAAATTAGTCCTGTAGAAAGCGCCACGGCGGTATCCTGCAAATATTGGTGTCGAATTTCTTCAAGGGACAAAAATGGTAGCGATGCGGGTCCCGATAAGTTGTTGCCATGCACTCGATATTTAATGCCCGGAATAGGCGAAACCAACGCCTCACCTAAGATCAAACCTCGCAGAATATGGGGAGTATCCTCCGTTGGACAGGTCGTTCTGAGCGCCCCAAATATTTCAAATATTTCTTTTCTAAAGCCCCGCGATGCGCCGCTTAAGTTTGTTGTTGTGAAATTCAAATGGTCTTCGAGTGAGATCGCAACCTCTTTAGCTGATCGAGCTTTTTTTGTCGGCACTTCATTTCCATGCTCATCAATCACAATGTCCATAAAAGAAATAAACTTCGCGGTGGGATTGTTTGCCAACAGTTCTACCGTGTTTGTCGTTCGGTTAGGCAAAGAAATATCATCCCCCGAAGCGATAACAATAATCTCGCCCTTTGCTAGCGATATCACTGTATTAAAATGATCTGCCAATCCATTATTTTTTTTAGTCTGTCTAACTTTTACCCGATGCGGGCCTTCGTACATAGCAGCCTTGGCTTGCATTAAGCTGAATGTCGAATCATTCGAACCATCATCTGAAAGTATTATTTCCAAAGGACTGTAGGTCTGGGCAAAAGCGCCTTCTAGAGCCGCTTCGATATACTTTTCTTGATTGTATGCAAGCATTACAAAACTGACTAACGGTTTTGTTTTTAACATTCTGAGCTTCCCAAAAATTTCACAGGCTACAAACCCATCGAACGCCAGGGACAAGGAAAATCATCCGAACCATCCTGTCTTCATTACCGAGCCGCTGCACCAGTTCTCTCACACAAAACAACGTGGCAAGGCAGGTCACAATCCCACCTACCATTGTCGCTGCGGGCAGAGCGAGCAGACGTCCGAAAAAGAATGCACCGATCATGATAGGCAGAAAAATATAGAGCAGACGAAGTGTTGTGCCTGCCCAACTAAATCCTATTAAATGTCGGGCCAGGCCGTAAACCGCAGCGATATAAAACACATACAAACAAAAAAAAGCGATCGCGACACCTTCTAGACCAAGAACCGCCAGACCTAACCAAATCATAAGTAGATGCAAAAAATTAGCTGAGGTCTCCGTGATAAAAAACCACCTGGCCTTCCCAAGCGCAAGCATGACAAACCCCAATGGCCATGAGATCACTCGACCTAGACAGCCCAGGATAAACCACTGCAATAGCCCAGCTGCCGGAAGAAACTCCCTCGTAAAAAACAGACTAATAATCCATGGCGCTAGCGTTAAGGTAGCCAACAAGCCCGGCACGGCTAACAAAAGGCCAATTTCAGTTTGTTCGTTGACTAATCGCCCCATGGCACCATGATCATGGGACGCTTCCGTTAACCTTGGGTAGTAATCTGCTCCCATTGCACCCAATATAAAATTGATAAACATGCCAGACAGGGAAAACGCAGCGGTAAATATACCCACGGCCACCAGATCCAGCTCCTGAGTTATCCAGGAACGGGTTAGATAGGCGACTAATGCAATCAGCAGACCGTTCCACATAAAAACCACACCTAAACGAATCATGGCATCAGCGGCCTGAAAACTCTCTTTCCAACTGAGCTCTACCGCTGGCACGGTGACTCGCATGGAAAAATACCAGGTGACGAGAAGTTGTATGAGCGCGATCAGAAGCAGAGATGGAATGATGCCTCGTACTCCCAACCAGGCGTAAAGTGCAACCGCCACCACAGTGCCCACTGCCGCGCCTATAACATTTAGTCGCGCGAGATCGCCAATACGCCGCATTCCCTGCAGTATTGCTGCCTGCCCAGCCTGCACGTTGGCCAAAAATATAATTGGGCCCAACAGGGCTATATCCAGGGTGTAATCAGTTGAATCAAATGTGTATTTGCCCAGTGGCGCCGCCAGGGCAACCATGGCAATCATGCCGATGAGGCCCGTTAGCCAACAAATTCTCCGTAACGATAAAATAGAACGGCCAATGGCATCGTCGTCACCTTTGCCCACCGCTTCGACAATATCGCGCACGGCACTTTGTTGCAGACCCAGACCCGCGACTGTTCCCACCATGCCTTGAATGACCTGGTATGTGCCTACCAGACCCACGCCGACAGGACCAATGAACAATGCTGCAAATTTCATCCGCAGCAGACTGAGCAACAAGTTAGCTCCCGCCGCGCCACCAATGACTGAAGTGGATTTAAGTATCTGGTTATAGGACTCAGGCTTATTGTCAGGCACGGGAAGCATACTCACGAATGCCTATCTCACGGCTCGGGACACGAGGCTCATTGTCTCACCCATCACATGTTCCTGCTGATCCGCTCTCAAATGTGGCCCCATGGGCAGGCTCAAAACTTCCCCGGCAAGTTGTTCCGCTATCGGTAAGCTGCCTAAACCATGACCTATCGCTAAATAGGCTTGCTGACGATTCGGCGGTATTGGGTAGTGAACCATGGTCGCCACACCGGCGCGGGCCAGAGTTTCTTGAAGATGGTCTCGTCCAGTGGATCGAACTACATATTGGTGCCAGACGGGCTCTGCCCACTCGGGAACAAAGGGTAACGCCAGATTCGACTCACCTAATGCTTGTGTATAGGTACGCGCGACTGCGCTACGCCGCGCGTTCCAGTCATCCAGATATTTTAACTTAACCGAAAGCACCGCAGCCTGAATGGGATCCAAGCGGCTGTTTACACCCTGGACTTCATTTTCGTATTTCACCCTGGAACCGTAGTTACTCAATACTCTGATACGCTCTGCAAGTTCAGGATTGTCGGTGGTCACTGCACCGCCATCACCCATCGCACCGAGATTTTTCCCCGGGTAAAAACTCCAGGCGACGGCATCGCCATGTGCACCGATACGTTTGCCTTTGTATCTTGCGCCATGGGCTTGAGCCGCATCCTCCAGTAATTTCAAATTATATTTTTTTGTCAGCGCGAGTATTGGGTCGAGATCCGCGGGCTGGCCATAAAGATGCACGGGAATAATGGCCCTGGTCTTATCGGTAATCCTGGCTTCGATTTTGTCGGGGTCAATGTTGTAAGTGTCTTCTCGCGGTTCCACGGCGACGGGCGTGGCACCGCAACGGCTCACCGCGAGCCATGTGGCAACAAAAGTATGGGATGGCACGATGACTTCATCTCCCGGCCCAATGTCCATCGCTTTCAGGCTTAGAAAAAGCGCATCCAGGCCGTTAGCCACGCCGACGCAGGATTGCGCTCCGCAATAGCCTGCATAGCCGCCCTCAAATGCCTCAACTTCTTCTCCCGCAATATACCAGCCAGACTCAAGGACACGGTGCACCGCTGAATCAATTTCGGACTTGAGTTCAGGATAGGCCGCCTGAAGATCAAAAAACGGCACCTTCATCAATATTCTCCCGCTAAACTTTTTGTCCCAACCGCTAACAGCAACGTTCTATTAGCACCTGGCTTGCGAACATCATCAACTCCTGATGATTGGACTTCAGCTTTAAGGTGACTTTTTGACATGATTTATAAACTCCTGGTAATCACGCACATAATCGTCTTCGCTATATTTGTTGGACGCGAGCACCATAGAAACTGAACCGGATGAGAAATTATCCAGTTCCCGCCATACCATCGTATCTATATACAGACCGTAGTGAGAACGGTTGAGGTGGTACCGCTTTTGTTCAAAACCGTCGTCTAACACGACATCAAAACTACCCGACATCGCGATGATAAGTTGTTTCAAGTTTTTATGTGCGTGGCCACCCCGCTCTGAGCCACCGGGAACATCGTACAGGTAATAGACTCTTTGGATATCAAATGGGATGTGCTCGCCACCCTCAATGAACGTGAGGTTACCCCGGGGATCTTGAATTTTAGGGAGATCGATAATTTTACAGTCTTTTATTGCCATTCAATATCCTCCTCATGAAACACACGGTTCTCCCACAACAGTATCATTTTACGGGCTGCCTGCATTTTTAACGCTTCAATCGCCATCGGTCCTGGCTTGTTCTGCTTCTGCTAACCAGCTATCAACCAGCGCTTTCGGATAGCCCCTGTGAAACCTATAGCGCCAGGGGTATACATTTTGTTTCTGCCCCTCATTGCCAAATTTTATTTTTGTTGTCGGCCCAATGATTTTTGAGGGGTTTCCGACCGCAATTTGACTGGGGGGTAAATCTTGCATTAGAAAACAGCCGGAGCCTACCAGCGAATCAGTGCCAACACGAACGCCTGGATAGATCACACAATGCGCTCCAATCACCGCATAATCTTCAATGATAGGTCCTGATATTTCAGTGGAAGGCGGCCGTCGATCATTGATTAGCGATGAGTTGAGGTAGATCCAGACAAAATTTCCCACCTTTGAACCCTGGCCTATTTCAACATTGGAGCCCGTCTTCACATAATCGCCTATCTCCAACTCCCCCATGACCACGGTCGCAATGCCGGCCTGGAATGCATCGCCAATACGGGTGTTCTCTCGAATGATGGCATGATGACCAGTGACAAGTTCGTCACCTATTGTTGAACCTTGATAAATAACCGTGTGTGAGCGGATATGGGCCCGTTTGCCGATCGTTAACTCGCCTTGTTCTCGGCCATTGGAATAACCTAGATATGAATAGGATTCGATCACCGAGTCATCGCCAATTGAAACCCCGGCTTCAACGGTCACGAAACTGCCAAATTTGACGTTTTTGCCAATCCTGGCTTCCTTAGAAATGACATTCATATTGTGATTCCTACTCATCCAATCTCTTTAGTGCAAATGAAATATCTGTAGCGGAAGCACTATCGCCAAATAACAACTCATCGTGGCAATCTACGTCAATCTAAGGCTTCATGATCCGCTAAGGTTTGCAGAAGCATAAGTGCAGAATTGTGCCAGCTCAACGCTTGGACCGCAGCAGCACCATTTTTCCCCATCCCGCGTCGAAGTTCTTGATCCGAAATTAGCTTCTCTAGCTGAGCTTCCAGACCCTCAAGATCTCCGGGTTGGCAGATCAACGCTGTTTCACCCTCGGTTGCATATTCACGAATAGCGCCCACGTCGGTACTGACTATCGCACACCCGCAAGCCATTGCCTCTAACGGCGGTAAACCAAATGCTTCCTCTGGACCACTGGTGAACAAAAATATATCGAGGCATCGATAGTGATCTCTAAGTCGCTCTCCCGTTGGAAATTTTGTGTAATTCCAATTTGGAATGCCATCTAACAGATTTTTGTCATCCCCGCGTAAGCGCTCACCGAACAACATTACTCGGACGTTAGGGTGGCGCGTTGCAACTCTGGTTAGCACATGCAGACCATCTTTCATTCGTTTTAAGGGCTGCCGTCTATACATCATCCCAATAGTGAGAAACTCATCTTTAGCATATGGACTTGGACCTGGGCTGAAAGTCTTAAGGCAAACGCCATCGGGTACAATACCGGCGAGCTTGCCAAACCTGGATTCATACTGACGACGGAGCGCTGGGGAAGTCACGATTTTTAACAGTGATGCCTGATAAGCTTCGGTGACTTTTTGCTCCGGGCCACCCCAAAACTCCAAACTCCGAATCAGATGGACCCGCTGACCGATTCTAGTATCCAAGCTGGAGATAAGTGATACATGAGCCCACCAACTCACAATTAGATAATCAGCCTCGGGCAACGAGTTGCTCAGGTGCCCGGTAGTAAAATAGGCTAAGGGCTTTAACTCGGCCTTGAGATCAAACCAGAGCCCACGGGAGAAAAAGTTTCGTCCAGCCTTTAAAAGCTGCACGAGTGTTTTACGTATTGATGTCCAACCAAGCCCATCTCGCCCGGGCACTATTGGATACACAATGACCACCTCATGACCCAGTTCACTCAAGGCATTCGACAACTCAAAGTTCGCCCGATTGCCGCCGGAAATTTCAATATTCGGAAGCAAAAAAGTAAACTTCATCGACCCAGGCCCAACCGCGTCAAAATCCAGGGTGAACCCAGGCGATACACAAACATATAAAACAACGGCAGCCCCGTTAGCAGAGATAGGTCTAGGGTGACACAAAGCAGGAGCCAGGCAGCGAGTACAACCAGATAGTATCCCCACCGTCCAGACCCACTATTTGCAAACCAAATTCGCTCCAGTCTCGTCAAGCCGTACCGTGGTTCCCGAGCCCGTTCTAGTCCATTCAACACTGGAAACACCAGCAGCCCATAACAGAATACCGTCAGGTCCGGGAGCAATAACATCAAAGGACCACAGAATCGCGCGGTTACTAGCACCGGGTGAAGCAATGCATTCATTGGCCCCCGTTGACGATTGTAGATTTGAAATACCGTACCCAGGATCAACAGCGAAAGCAGGTAAAGTAAAAAGCCCGGTGCCGAATATAGGCTGCTCAGCAGTAGACCGGCAATCATGAGCCGAACCAGCAGCATGACCAGCCAGTAGTCAGAGACATATTCAAGCTCCAACTCTCCGAGCCGGAGGTTTGGTTGAGCTTCAGATCGAATGGTCACGGTATCATTTTGAATGTAGCCGAGCTCATAAATGGTATAGGTACATACCGATGCCAAAATTAGTTGCACCAGGTCCTCAAGGTCAAACCCTTGACCAAACGCAAAAACAATCAGCAGGAGCGGCACAGGATAAATCATGCACCAGGATATTCTGGCTTTGGCCGTGACCACCCTTGTGCCAAAAAAATAGGCCAAGGGGATGTAGAACATCCATCTATTCATAGATGGGTTCTCCGACTTTTTGCCTTGACCAGAACGCCCGCGCCCGGAGGTTTTGCCTGGCATAGACCGGCCGAAAAGACTGAACTAAAGGAATGCAGTTTGCATCGGAGAAATTATCTGAAACAAATTCTATAGCTGCTGCGTCGGCAAAATGTTCGCGGATGATTCGGTCCTTGGTACCGGTCAGATCCGATTCAAGTTTTCCGCTACAGACCCCCTGATTGAAGCCGAGCCTCGACGCAAACCAGCCCGCCACACCAAGCTGCTGCGCAATCGCATCTACCAGCAAATCGAGAGAGGACGAAACAAGATAAACCTGCACGCCATCGGCTTGCTGTCCCCTTATATAATCTTGTACCGGGGTTATCCCAGACAGAGTCTGGACGTAGTCATGGGCTGCTTCAGTCAGTGATTGCTTTGGCGCACCTGCGAGTAACGCCACCGCTTGCTGCCGAATAATATCCTGGCCGGGGAAGAGTCTTGCTTTTACCCGCTCAAAAACGGATCCGCGGCGCTTCATCAGCACAGCGTACCCAGGGTTTGTCACCAGGCATCGATCTAGGAAACCATAGGTTGTGTTTGCGTCATAGAGCGTATGACAGACATCCACGAGTAAGACATTCACAACACTACACCCCGGCGCTACTCATTCAGGTATTCCGCAGCGATCAATACGCCGCGATGCACTCGATCTCCACCCTGGCATCGAGCGCCAGCCCCGAGGCAGCAAGCGCGCTTCGGGCGGGAGGATTATCGCCGAAGTATGTTTTGTAAACGGCATTCACCTTGGGCCATTCCGCAATATCTGCCAGGAACAGCGTACATTTCACCACCCGATCTAGCCCCAGTTCATTTCGCTCGAGCACGGCTTTGATGTTCTCCATGGTCTGGCGAGTTTCAGCTTCAACGCCCCCCTCTACCAGGCCCAGACCACCGGGCTGATTGCCCAACTGACCAGATAGGAATAACAAATCCCCTACCCGCACGGCTTCAGAGAATGGCAGACCTAGTTTTTTAAAGGACTCGGGGTTTTTGAATTCGATATCCACAGCGGACACTCCATTTGCGAGGATTAACAGAAAAATAACAATTGAAATTTTGTACGTACGTGACATTTAGATAAAACACCAGCTTGTTGCCAGCGTAGATAGTAGCGGGGTTACCGGCGGGGAGCCAGCAGGGGTTAGCGCGGGGGCCGGCTATCGTTCACTAATAGGGTTACCAGACGCTGCATTTCCAATTCTAACTCACGGATGACACGTTGCAGGCTGGCTTCTCGTTCCAATTCTTTCACGTTCTGGTTCATCCCAGTGGCTCAACTCAAACGGGATAATCATCCTATCGGAACCCTGTACGAAAACTAGCCAATCCGTGACAAACGGTCAGCTCTTTGCTCGAACTGTGAACCAGAACACAAATTGGCCGACGATTCACCCGGCGATGATCAGGCGTTCAGTCAGTAGATTGCCCTCTGAGTCGTAGAATTGCAGGGAGAGCCGGTCGGCTGAGACTCCAAGACGGCCAAAACCCAGGAAATCGGAATAAAACTCAAGCCCTGGAGCATCTTCAAAATCCAGGGGCTGCCCGGACTTTCCGCCTACTCCAATGATCGCCTGGTCCGGCCAGCCGGCCTGCTGTAAATACTGCATATTGTGATCGTGGCCGGACAGGACAATATCTACCCCGTGGGATTGTAATATTGGCTGCCACAAACCCTGGGCTTCTGCTTGAATATCCAATGTGTTTCCGGAAAGTAGCGGCGTATGTGTCACCACAACGGTCCACCGGGCAGGTTCGGCAGCCTCGAGTAATCGGTCAAGGGTTTGCGAAGCATCAACAGGACTACGTAACCAAAACCCGCTATCGATGAACGCCACGCGGAGCAGCGCTTGATCAGGGCCCTGTCCAAAAACCCGGATATAGTCCCTGGCGGGCATTTGCCAACGCCGGGAGCCCAGGTCCTTAAGGTCGTAGTTGATTTGCGCTAACTCATTACCATAGTAATCATGGTTGCCAAGGGTCGCAAAAAAGGGAACCGCGGACAGACTGCCTTTGTAGGCATGCTCAAACTTATACCGCCATTGCCAGTCTGTGACGGAGGCAACACCGTAGCGGTAAAAATTGTCTCCCAGCAGCAGCACGCCCTGCACCGGATCATGATCTGCCTGTTGTTCCATGGCATCGGCAACCTGCCATTGGCGGAGGTTTCCCGTACCCTGATCCCCCATGACAAAAAAAGCCAATGACGCGGCATCATCAAAATTGAGCTTAACGTCCTGAGGCAACACGGGCTTCAGCTGCGTATAGGCAAAAATCAGCATGGGAATCAGCGCCAATGCCACTAGCCCGACGATCAGTAAAACAACTCGCTTCAACATAACCATGAAGCCATTACTATTTCGAATCTGAGACTAGATGCCTGCTCACGACTTCAGGTAGCCGAGGCCGGATCCAATCCATCGCAATATCCAGGAAATAACGCATCCTATAGGGCAATGCCAGCATTGCCGGCGTCGCAATCAACGTCAAAATTGAAGCAAACGCCAATCCTGAAACAATTGCCTGGGACAGGGGTACCCAGAAATTTGACAGGGCGCCGCCGTACACAATCGAGCGATTGATCAAATCAATACTGAAGTTCATGGCAAGGGGCAACATCCCACAAATGGTCGTTACTGTAGTCAGAACAACCGGTCGCAATCGTTGGGCACCGGTCCGCACGATAAGTTGATCATAGGACAACTCCGGATGTTGGCGGCGGATATGATTGAAGGTGTCGATCAGCACAATATTGTTATTCACGACAATGCCCGCAAGTGCCACGATGCCGGTACCGGTTAAAATCGCACTAAACGGATTACCGGTAATGATCAGTCCGATCAAAACTCCGGCCGTCGACATCACAACGGCAAACAGAATCAAAACCGCTTGATACAGGCTATTAAATTGCGTGACTAACAACACAAACATCAGCAATAGCGACAATGCAAAGGCAACCCCGACAAATGCAATCGAATCCGCTTGCTCTTCGTTTACGCCACGGAAGGTAATTTCCAGGCGCGGATCAAAGCGCTGGGTTTGTAGCCAGGCTTCTATCTCTTTGACCTTGTTATCCACCAGAACACCCGGGGCCACATCAGCCTGAATAAACTTCACTGGAACACCATCAATTCTCTGGATCGCGTCGACATTAGGCATTGCCGCCCGGGTCACAAAATTGCTCACCGGCACGAGGCCATCTCGGGTGGCAATCTTCAACTCATCAAGGGCATTAATGCCCCGCTCGGATTCAGGAAAACGAACCCGGATATCCACAGCGTCATCGGCACCATTGGGACGATACTCACCCACCTTTACCCCATTGGTCAGTAGTTGTACCGCAACACCTACCTGGGAAACATCTGCACCAAATAACGCAGCCTGGGCACGGTCAACCGTTAAGCGCCACTCAATGCCTGGTAGTGAGCGGGTATCATCAACATCTCGAAGCCCATCCATTTGCGACATATGCTCAATCACCCGCGCAATTGCTGGGTCCATCAATTCTTTATTTTGAGAAGCAAACTGAATGGCAATGGGCTTGCCGTTACTCGGCCCTTGTTCCATCGCCTCAATCTCAACCCCAATCCCGACAATCCGCTTGGTGCGTTCTCGAATAGCTTCGAAAATTTCTGTGCCGGTGGCATCTCTATCATTCTCTTCCATCAGTTCGACGAAGATTGACCCAATCCGATCCGCTGAACCTCTAGACGCCCCGCCGGGAGTTTTTGTCCAGGTATTCATGGCCGCAATACCCTCTACCCCGACAATGACATTTTCAACTTCTTTGACCAGCTTGTTTGCCTCAATCGCTGACAAGTTACCTCTGGCGCGTACCGTAATGCGTCCAAACTTGGGTTCCGCATCGGAGAAGAACACAACACCGTTTCCTGCCTTACCATAGGCTGTAAAACTACCCCACAGCGCGGCCAGGGTTAGAATCAAAACAATCCCCGCATGGTGGCTGGTCCAACGCAGCACCCGAGCATAAACACCGGTGACACTTTTGAGTTTTGTTGGGTCCCCTTCTTCAAGTTCTTTTAGGGTATCAATGGATTTTTGGTCGTCTTCCCCAGCTTTACCAAACACCGCACCCAGGGCCGGACCGAAGACCAATGCATAGAGCAAACTACCGATAAGCACCGTAAACACCGTCACGGGCAAATAACGCATAAACTTGCCGGGCACGCCGGGCCAGAACATCAACGGTAAGAATGCAGCCAGGGTAGTTGCAACTGAAGCCACAACCGGCCAGAACATTCGCTTTGCCGCAAGTGCGTAGGCCTCGCGACGATGAAACCCTTCAACCATTTTGCGATCGGCATATTCAGTAACCACAATGGCGCCATCGATCAACATACCCAGAGCCAACAGCATTCCGAACATCACCATAAAATTATAGGTGTAGCCAATTTGATGGAGCAATGTCACAGAAAACAGAAACGAAACCGGGATACCAAAACCAACAATAATGCCGGAGCGCCAGCCCATCGCGGCTACGATCAAAACCATAACCAGCGCTAACGCCGTCATAATGTTGCCCTGTAGCTCCCGGACCTGACTCTCAGCGTAAGGCGCCTGATCCTGGGTATAGAACACATCAATTTTGTTAGGCAACAGAGGCCGATAATCCTCAACAATACGCTTGGACTTATCAACGGTCTCAATAATGTTGGCCTGGGCACGCTTAATAACGTTAATTGAAATGGTCCGTTGACCATTCACCCGGGCAAAATTGCTCCGATCTTTGAAGGTCCGTTTGATCGTTGCTACATCGCGCAACGTGACAACGGTGCCAGCGTTGGTTTTGATCGGTAAGTCGAAGAGGTCCTGTGCTTCTTCGATCACACTCGGCACCTTAACGGAGAATCGCCCTTCTCCAGTGTCGATGTTGCCCGCTGGAATCAAACGATTGTTGCGCACAATTGTGCTAATCAGCTCTTCACTGGAAATTTGATAAGCCTCAAGGGCCATGGGATCGATTATAGCTTCCAACAACTCCTCTCGGTCGCCCTGAAGCTCTGCATCCATAACCTCAGGCAGACTCTCAATCTGATTTCGGAGTTTGATTGCGTGCTCATAGAGTGTTCGTTCGGAGACCAGGTCCCCGACAAGATTGATTTGCAATATAGGGAAATCCGCTGTGGTTTCCTCACTCACAACCGGCTCCTCGGCGGTACTCGGGAGTTCAGGTTTTGCGCGATCTACAGCTTCATGAACGTCCAGCAGCGCTTCCTGGAGGTCATGATCGACGCCAAATTCCACAACAATGGTGACAATATTCTCTGATGCGTAGGATTTAATTTCTTCCACGCCTTCAACACTGCGTAGTTCGGTTTCTAGCGGCATGATCAACAGCCGCTCACCGTCTTCCGGGGAAATACCCTCGTGAAAGACAGTAATCACATAGATGGGGATAACAATATAAGGCTCGCTCTCGACGGAGATCGAACGCAGCGACACGGAACCCGCAATAAGCACCATGAGCATGATGAGTAGAGTTGTTCTGGTGCGATTTACTGCGGCATCAATGAGCGCCTTCATGAGGACTTCACCTCCTCCGCAATGTCCGTCGAGGCCGCACTGCCGGGTTGAGCTGTTTCGAGCGTCTCAAAGGTGGGCTCAACAATTTCACCCACCACAACTAGTTCCTGCCCGACCGTAATAATGGTCGCCACTTCTGGTAACCCCGTGACCCACACACCATCACCGGCATCCCGGAGAATCTCAACCAGATAAAACTCAACCTCGTCATCACCGGTAATTGTTCTGATCCCAATGTTTCCCGCATCATCCAGGGACAACAGTGCGGGAGATACCTTGTGGGCAAGCAAGCGCTGCACAGGAATCGTAATTTCCGCCGTTAGGCCACTCTCGATGGAGAAGTCAGCATTGTCTATTTCTAGTTCAACCGCGTAGGTTCTGGTCTCCCGGTCAGCTACCTTTCCGACAAATGATACTCGGCCATTCACCAGCTCTCCTGATGACAACCGTGCCTGGCCTATCTGGTTAATCTGTACCCGGCTTACTTCCCGTTCTGATACCCGACCCGAGAGCAGCATCGGATCCAGGGCAACCAACGTTGCACAGGTTGACCCAGAAGTCACAAAGTCACCGAGTTCCAGCCCAACATCCTCAATCAGGCCACTGAAGGGTGCCTTTACCTCAAGACGCCCAAGATTAAGCTGGCTACGCTTTAAATCAGCTGCCGCTCGTGCGAGCTGGGCCTTTGATTGGGCAATTAAAGTTTCGGATTGGTAGCCGCCTTTGGCTAGCCGCTGACTACCTTCGAATTCTATTTTGGCCTGCTGATATGCTCCTTCAGCCTCAAGCACGGCAACCGGTCGATCCTCTTCGGAAATTCGGCATAACACATCGCCCGCTGCGACGCGATCGCCCCGCTCCACGAGCCGCTCAGCCAGGGTACCGCTAATTTGTGCTTTAACCAGAACCGAGCGTTTGCTGCGGGTTTCGCCTCTAACGGTTAACAGTCTCGACTGCTCAGAGCCATAGATAGTGGCAACTCGCACTCCAATTTGAGGCTTTTCCTCAGCTCTGAGCGCAGCATTTCGATTCTGTTCGGCAATAGATGCGGGCGGAGGTGGTGGTTCGTCCCGTAGTTGACCGCTAGCGAGCCAAATAATAAATAGCACACCGATAATAACCGCAGTGATATAGGTAGAACGCATGTTTGGATAGGTCCCTTCAATTTTTGATCACAAACATCCGGCGAGTCTGCGCTGCCTGGGGAGTCCGGCGAGGTACGGATTGGCTGGCAACCCTCGTGAACCGCGGTATCTTATTCAATAACGATGCTCTTTTCCAGACGGATGCACGCAATCCCTATCCAATTGTGTGCATCTTTAGGTCAGATCTTTCAACCGCTTAGAACTATGACTCCGGTATTCGCTAATTGGTTTAAAAACATACAACACAACCACAAAATGCCCAGGCGAACGAATATTAAGACGGAACCTCAATAAGCAGTCGATTCTCCTTGCACCAAAATGTAAAATTCTCCGGTCGATATTGGTGCAACCCAATATTCAAAACTTGCAAACCTCAGGGGGAGATTATGCAAAAAACCAAAGTCCTATTATTGAGTAGTCTATTGGCCGCTGGCACCTCGCCGGTTCCAATTCTCGCAGCTGATGCCAGCGAGATCGAAGAAGTTGTTGTGACCGGTACCCGTAAAGAGGGCCTGTCACCGACGGAAACACTTTCACCCGTGGACGTATTCAGCGGTGCAAGTCTTGCCAATCAGGCAACATTTGATATGACCGACGGCATCACCAAGCTGTCACCGTCTATTAACACGCAACGCTTTCCAATTGCTGATGGCACCTCGTTTATCCGGCCAGTGACATTGCGCAATCTCTCACCTGATCAAACTCTGGTACTGGTAAACGGTACCCGTCGGCATCGTTCCCCGTTGGTTAATCTACAGCTAGCACCACTTGGTACTGTTAATCAGGGTGCTCAGGCCGTTGATTATTCTGCGATACCAGGTGCAGCAGTGAAACGAATTGAAGTACTGCGGGACGGCGCTTCGGCTCAGTATGGTTCCGATGCAATTGCTGGCGTGATAAACGTGATCCTAAAGGACGCGGATGAAGGCGTCTCGGTATCCGTTCAAACCGGTGAGTATTTTGAAGATGACGGCGAGCGCACGACCATTAGTGTCAACGGTGGCTTGAGTCTCGGCGGAAATGGTTTCATCAACGGCACCCTCGAAGTCTCAGAAGCAGACATCACTAACCGCGGCCAGGCACGGCCGGATGCAGCCGCAGTTGCCGCTATTGTAGGGCCTGGCATTGTGCCGCTTGATGGCTTTGGTCAGCGCTGGGGGGATCCAGATGTTGAAACCACGAAGCTATTTATCAATAGCGCTTACGACATCAGTGACACCCTTGAGCTCTATGGCAACTTTAGTTACTCGGAAAACGAAACTGTCTCTGACTTCTTCTATCGGGGTCCAGTTTTACCCGCCGCTAATATGACCGCCGCCAGAGAAACGTTACAGACAGATGCGAATGGTGATTTCCTTCCGGATCCCGCACCACAAACTCTGATCGACAGCATCAATGGAGCCGGCTTAAACCCAGCGGATTATCTGGTTGCCGACGCAACCAGCGCGAGTGGGTTTGTATTACGAAACCCAATCTTCAGCCAGTTCCCCGGTGGTTATAACCCCAACTTTGGTGCTGATCTTGAAGACTATGCAATTGTTGTCGGCGCCAGGGGGGATCTTGGCGGTTTTCAGTGGGACTTTACGGTCAGAAGTGCTGAATCCGAGGCAGACTACAATATCTCCGAAACGATCAACCCAAGTCTGGGACGATTGTCTCCTACAAGTTTCAAACCTGGCACCTTGACCCAGGAAGAAACCAGCGTAAACCTCGACTTCATCACAGAAGTTGAACTGAGCGGGCTCTCTTCTCCCCTTAACGTGGCCTTTGGTTACGAATGGCGAGACGAAACCTATAAGATCGGTGCTGGCGATGCTGCTTCCATTCAGGCAGGACCGACCGCTGCATTCTTTGGTGTTGGTTCCGATGGCTTCCAGGGTTTCACCGTTGCTTCAGCCGGTAGCTTTGAGAGCGAAAGCAATGCGGTTTACGTCGACGTTGAATCAAACTTTACTGACAGGTTCTCCGCTGGTATCGCGGTACGCTACGAGGATTTTGACGACTTTGATTCCACCTCAGACGTGAAGCTGTCAGCACGGTATGCATTTACTGAGGCCTTTGCAGTTCGGGCGACGGTGAACACCGGTTTCCGAATTCCAACCCCTGGTCAGGTGAACACCCTAAACGTCACCACCACGTCTGACACCAGCGGTAACTTAATCCCTAACGGAACTTACCCAGTCAGCAATCCAATTGCATTAACTCTGGGCGCAATTCCACTGGAACCTGAAGAATCAACCAGCTATACGATCGGTTGGACCTGGGTTCCGACGGATACATTTAGCCTTACATTCGATTACTACAACATCGAAATTGATGACCGGCTAGCGCTGCTAAATAATACCGTTACAGCAGCTGAAGTAGCACTCCTAACAACCGCTGGCATTCCAAACGCCAACCTGTTGCTGGGCAGTAGCGCAAACTTCTTTGTGAATGGATATGATTCTGAAGTCACGGGATTTGATGTCGCTGCAATTCGTACCTTCGATACTCGCCACGGCACGCTGACCTTCGACTTACGCCATAACTTTAATGAACAAGAAGTTTCTGGGGTAAAAGCCGGCTCAATCAATCGATCTCGTATCTACGACCTGGAAAATCAGGTACCCGAGAATCGCACGACGCTCACGGTTAGCCTAAATTCAGACGGCATGTTTGATGGTCTGGTTCGATTCAACAACTATTCAGACTGGTCAACCACCGGCGGTCTTTTCAGTCCCGGTGATGCTTCTGATCGCTATGACTATGAGGGAGATGTCATCGTTGATCTCGAAGGAACTTTAACCTTCCAGGAAAAGTACCGCGTGACACTCGGTGCTGAAAATGTCTTTGACAAGCAGCCTGATCGCGAACAGGATCCAACGCTGCAATTCCTCGGTGTAAGCCGGGCACTGACATCTCCCTGGGGATTCAATGGTGGCTTCTGGTACCTACGACTTGCTGCTGATTTTTAAATCATAAGCGCAATACAAAAAAGCCGGGCAATCGCCCGGCTTTTTTATCTCTTCTAACTCTCTGCTTCATCGCACCTCACCTTACCAGCTATTCACATTCCTGCGCATGTTCCTGCAGATGGCAGAACGCCGGATTATCGCGCTCGGGATATGTCTCAACAGAACGCCGAAAGGCGGTCTGGCTCGCCTCCTCATCCGCCGGGACCATTAGCTGAATTTGGCCATAGTAGTAGTAAAAATAAGCAAGATCCCGTCGGTACCGCGCTTCATCAATTTTCAGCAGTAATGAATCAGCTACCTTGAGCAAGGCACGCTTTGCATTGTCCTGGTGAGGCGCCAGCAACAATTGTTCTAGGGTTGCCAGTGCACCAGGAAATGTACTTCTCACTGCCTCATAACGAGGCACTACATCAGCCGGTAGTCCGCCACTGTCTAACAGCAACTGGGTGTAGTGGCGCCCAAATCTGAAAAGCAAACTATAAGCAAGTTCGTGTTCTTGAGCGTTAAAAAATAATTCCTGCTGATAGGCCTCGGTGACCAGATCCAGTAGTGGCTCAAATCCAGCAACATATTCAGATCTCGTTTGGGGCCTGGGGTCAACTCTATAAAACAATCCCTGATTTACGCTGTTTATGTCCCACTTACTCACTGTAAAAACTGGACGATCCTGAGCTGAGATAAACGCCTCTCTCTTTTCTTTTTGAGCCGCAGGATTAGCAAGCGGTGACATCATTCGATTCGAAAGCACCAGATTGTGCCACTCCCTTAATTCCACATCGGGCCGAATACCCTTAACCAGTTGTAAATATCCCAGCACCGCCACCTCATAATCGCCATAAACAAAAAGGATGGCATCCGCCGGCATGGCCGCCAGGACCGTCTCACCATAGCCTTCAACAAAAGCGCTTTGGCTTCGTGTGTTATCACCATAATTGCTGAAGACGACACTTAAGGGTAAACAAAGCAGCACAGCTACCACTAGATACCCCGCAATTTTTCGACTGACCAGACCTTCAGCAATATGCTGGGCACCAAACCCCAACCAAATGGCGAGACTGCTATAGGCTATTACGGGGTAAGGGTTAAAGACCGATTGAAAACGGTATTCAAAGGTAAAACTTAGCAGCAGGTTTAATATTTGGGTGGTACCGAGATACAACACAATTAAACTCACAGCGTACAGGCGCGGCAACCTCAAAAAACTCTGCCAGATGCCCAGCAAAATAATCGGCACACATAGCCATCCAAATTGTTGCGCAGAGTGGGACCATAACCACAAAGAGAATTGCCATTTATCCCACAGAGTCGCCGCTTTAGTGCCATCAGCGTAAATTGAGCGACTGACGTATTTTAGCAATTCAGGTAGGGACTCAATCGGACCGTAAACAGCAATTTCTGGGTTTGATTGAAGTAGCGTCAAATAGGGTGATAGCCCTAGCAGGAATAGCCCCACACTCAACAGCCAGAATTTCACGGATCGCAAGCAAGCAAGGAACGTAGCCGATTGATGTAATAGCAGTAGAAGTATCGCCGGAGAGCTGAGCACCACAACGGGCCAGTGATTACTCAGGGCCAGCCCATAGCCCAGGGCAAGGCAATATAGCCACCGTTGGTCTCCATCAATAGAAAACCGCAAGCCAAAGTAGAAACAGATCAGAAACGTCAGCACGCCAAGGGAATACACCTCAACAATGATCGCCTGGCCCCAGAATGCCTGGGAAGCGCCATAGCTCACGGCAATCAGAGCAGAAAAAAACCGGTTTATGCCGAGTTGTTCTGCAATTAGAAACAATACGCCGCAAGCACCTGCTGCAAAGATCGCCGAGAGCAGATTGGCGGGGATCACCGGATTATCGAACCAGGTCAATGCCACAAAACCCTGACACGCCAAGGTAAACAACGGATAACCCGGCGGATGGCTAATACCGCCCTGGTGACACACCAATTGAAATAAACCCGCATCTTCTAAGGTGAGCGATCGGGGCAGGCTCAACCAATAAAGTAAAAGCGGCAACGCAATCGCGGCAGCCAAGCACAACCAACGGGTGTGCGTATCACTTAATCTGGAGAGTACTGAAATCATGCCCCATGATGAATGGGGTCAGAGTAAAGTGCCAGAGTAGTTTACTCTGGCACTTTACTCTGACCCCCGATTCCGCCGATTCCGACCCCCGATTCCCTACACGAATTAATGGCTGGCGCTTTTTTTGGCTGCCGTCAGGATCTGATACTGACCCTCGCTCAGTTCAGGCAGTCGATTAATAAATGCAACCATTGCCCAGATGCGATCATCGTCGTGACCAGGACCCCAGGCTGGCATTCCGGAGGCCATGATGCCGTGTTTGATCACCCAGAACCGCTCTGCGTGATTGTTGTGATCATGATTATTGAGATCACTCCCTCCATGTTCTTCGCTGGACAAGGTCAAGTTAGGTGGAGCCGGATACAACCCAATGCTCAAATCACTCTTGGTTTGACCAGGCTTTAAATGACACGCTGCACACATTTGATCATAGTCTGCACCGCCTTGAAGGAGCATTTTCGGATTATCCAGGGATGGCACCTGAATGTTCGCAGACGCACGCTGAATCGAGCGAGTTCGAAGGGTTTCAAGAAGCCAGAACGTCAGCGCATTATGTCGACTATCCGCGCCGATGGGATAAAGACCTGAATACACAAACCCTAACGCGCTGACCGTAACTCCCAATAGCAGAAATACAGAAATACCAAATCGTTTCATCATAGCTTGTCTGTGGCTCCTGACCCAAAGCACTTGAATTGCTTCTGGATATGAATGGATTTCTAATCTACCCTCATGTCAATGTCACAGGCATGACCCGGGTATTACAAAATTGTCATCTTGCGGTCATCTTCTTGCAGGTATTGCCCGCTACAATAACGTCCTATCGACAACCCAAAGAGGAATAGATGAAGTTATTGGTCGTTGAAGATGAGCCAAAAACCGGAGAGTACCTACGACAGGGACTCACAGAGGCGGGCTATCTGGTTGACTGGAGCTCCAACGGTCTGGATGGATACCACCTCGCTGTGACCGGAGACTACGACCTGGTACTCCTCGATGTAATGCTGCCCGATATAGATGGTTTGCGTATTATCGCCCGTTTGCGAGAACATCGGGTTCAAGTGCCGGTGCTATTCTTGACTGCTCGTGATTCAATTGCAGACCGTGTCAAAGGCCTTGAACTCGGAGCAGACGACTACCTCATTAAACCTTTTGCTTTCGCTGAGCTACTCGCTCGAATCCGTTCCATATTAAGACGCGGCTCAAGAAATGAAGACGACAGCGAACTGAGCGTAGCTGACCTTGTTCTAGATCTCCGGGGGCGCCATGTGAACAGAGCAGGTAAGAAAATCACTTTGACCAACAAGGAATTTGCGCTGCTGGAATTATTGGTCTCACACGTAGGTGAAGTACTACCCCGCTCCCTCATCGCCTCGCAGGTTTGGGATATGAATTTTGACAGCGATAGCAATGTCATCGATGTCGCGATCCGGCGATTACGTAGGAAAATTGACGATGAGTTTGATCAAAAGCTTATTCAAACCGTTAGGGGGATGGGTTATCGATTGGACGATCCGAGTGTTTAATCGTCCAGCATCTCTAGCTATGCGCGTTAATGTTTTTGTTGGCGCAACGTTACTGACCGCTTTCTTTGCTTTTGGTTGGACAATTCACCAATCAATTCAAAATCATTTTTTGCAGCTGGATACAGGGGAGCTGTCAGTCGTCATTACCGCCATAGAACGCGCAATCGACAAGCCCATCGATCCAGAAGCCACAAACCTGGCGAACGCGATAACCGGACATCACGGCGTTTACTTCGCTGTGATAAACCCTAACGGCACAACTCGCTATAGTAGCGATGGACCTGACCTAGCCTCAGCCCTCAGAACGATTTCCCGAAACTCTCAGACGCAAACCATTAACCCACAGATCTGGCAAGATCGCGACGAAACCTATCGTATTGCGGCAAAACCTTATCGCGACCACATGATCATCGCAGCATTTTCTATGCGTTTGCATAAGCGGTTCATGTCCGAGTTTCGCATAACGCTGCTAATGACCCTGATGCTCACCAGCATACTGACGCTGTGCGCCGCTGGCTTCGCGGTTCACCGAGGCCACTTGCCATTACGTCAACTGAGCCGGGATATTCGCAACATCACATCAGAGAACCTGGATGTGCGACTGGACCCCACGACTGTACCCATCGAACTGGAGGAATTGGTCACCTCGTTCAATAGTGCTCTATCCAGATTCGAGGCCGAATTTGAGCGCCTGACAAATTTTTCTGCAGATCTCGCCCATGAATTCAGGACACCAATCACGAACCTGACCACACAGACCCAAGTGGCCTTGTCGAGTTCGAGGAGTTCAGAGGAATATCAGGAAGTGTTGTATTCCAGCCTCGAAGAGTACGAACGGCTGTCTCGAATGATCGGAGATATGCTGCTGCTCGCCCGTACCGAAAGCGGCTTATTCCCGCTGGAGCCTACAGCGGTTAAATTGCGTGGTACGACCCTGGGCTTATTCGAATATTTTGACGCCTGGGCTGAAGAGCGCCAGGTCAAATTGAGCTGCGACAGTAAAGAAATTGAGATTCAAGCAGACAAGCTTATGCTGCGTAGAGCACTGTCGAATTTAATCTCCAACGCGATTCGCTGTGCTAACCAAAATTCTGAAGTACAAGTCGAGCTTAAACAGACATCAGATCAGGTCATGATATCCGTCATAAACCAAGGCCAACCTATCGCCGAGTCGGAACTGGCGCGATTATTCGACCGGTTTTATCGAGCTGATTCTGCTCGGCAGTACAGAGGTGAAGGCGCTGGACTGGGGCTCGCCATTGTCAGATCTATCGTCGATGCCCACGGCGGTAGTGTTAGTACAGAATCCAATGCAGGAAATACCCGGTTCATAATTTTGCTATCGAACACTATTTCCTAAAGCGTGTGTGTCTGCATCATTACGCGAAGGATAACTCGAAAGATAGACACTCAGATTTGAATCATTGCAAACCAGTAACACATTCCTTTAAATGACCGCTATTAGTCTAAATCAGGTATTGCTGCAACTCATGATGATTCGACGCTCAGCTTACATCTTGTTTCTTTTTACGGCCCAAATTTGTTTGCCCCTACAGGGTCAATCAGCAATTCAGGAAGTTGTGTATGAACGTGTTCCGGACAAGGGTATTCAACCTCAACTCTTAACCGATCATACCGGCACAACCCATCTCATCTATTTTAATCGAACCACACACGAAGGCCGGAATCGGAGTGGCGACCTTTACTATCGTCAGCGACTTGATGGCAATAAATGGTCGCAGGCCGTTAAAGTGTCCGACAAGAGCTTTAATCATATGGGGCCAGTAGGTAAAGCCTCAGCATATATTGACGATCAACAACGCGTTCATGTGGTGTGGTTTCTCCCCGATGGTGGCTATCTTTACTCAAGATCCAACCTGGCAAGAACCGCCTTCGAGCCAGGCCGAGCGATTGTGACTGAATTCACCGATGGTCTCGATGCAGAAGCCAGCCTTACCGGCGTCGACAACCTAATCACAATTAGCTGGCATGCGGGCTCACTCATGAATGAAGCTGCACGTGCCGTCTATTCAGTGACTTCTGAAAACTACGGCATCAACTTTGGTGCCTCACAACTAACCAGTGACCCCACTCTTGGGGCCTGTGCTTGCTGCACATTAGACTCGCAGTACGACAATCAGAAAAATTTACAAATCGCTTACCGATCCGCAATCAACAATGTTGGCCGCCACATGCAGGTGAACTATCAAGCCCTTCAAAGCCAGACCAGAACAACAAAATCCGTCGGCGAGTGGACAATCAATGCTTGCCCCGTGTCGTCCAATCAACTCCATAAGGACTGGCTCGTTTTTGAGACTCAAGGGAATCTGTTCCAAATCAACTTTCTTGTTGACGATGTTGCTACAGCGCTACCAGCCCGCGATATCCGTCAAAAACATCCTGTCATCGCGACAAACACCGATGGTCTCAGACTAATTGCATGGTTGGAAGCCGACGGTTACTTCAAAGGAGGAACAATGGCCCTTCGGGTTTTTGATGCCAATAACCAACCGGTTGAGGTGACCGCTATACCTGCTGAAGCCAATGTCGATGATTTTAGTGTTGTCGGCGCAACCGGGCTATCCGACAACCGATTTTTAGTCCTGTATTAATCCCAACGCGACGCCAGCGGCCAGCGCGCCATCACTCATTGATCAGGGTGATGGTCATGCTGCTCAGTGGTTGGGGCGATTTTCTTCTTGACCGCTTCTTCGGCGTCCATTGCATGCATGTCTTTCTCGCACTGTTGCATCATCGCCTGTGTGATGGGGTCGTTCATTTTCATTTTCATGTCTTTCATCGAGGCACAATCAGGCGCTTGCTGCTCCTTGGTATGTTCCTTTGGATCATGAGCGGTGGCGGTCAGAACAAAGAACACCAACGAAATCCCAAGAAGTGTTTTTACAATTCGATTATGCATAGTTGGTTACCTATATTTGATTAAACGAGTAGAGAAATTGAATGCTTTACTAAAACCAGAACCGTAAACCTGCGAGGAAAACTGTGTCGCTCGTAGCTTCGCCCTCCGTCCGCGCAAGATCACTAGTTTGCCCATAGGTGTTGACTCGTTCGATGCCAATGTAAGGGGCAAACTGACGCGTGAACTCATAACGCATCCGCAAACCTAGTGACGAGTTCGATAGGCCACTGCCCGTTCCATTCTGAAGGTCATCCTTGCTGAACATCACGACCTCAGCACGTGGCTGCAAAATCAGTTTCTGTGTGAGCAACAGTTCATACTCAACCTCTGCTGTGATTGCAGCACGACCTGAAGAACTGAGATAACCGGTAACATCAAGCTCGAACCAGTATGGCGCGAGGCCCTGGATTCCGAATGCCAACCAGTTGCGGTTCTTTCCTTCATCAAATATGTCCACTCGAACACCCGCCTGCAGATCCCAATAGGGCGCAAAAGCACGACTGAAGAGCAAATCAGTTTGGCTTTCCTGCAAGTTTGATTTCGTAAAATCTCCCTCTGCTTTCACCACGAACCGATTAAAAGTTGTGCCATACCATGCCTGAACATCATAGGTCGTCGCGTCATTATCTGGGTCAAATTCGAACCGGTTACCGGCTATCGCCCAAAACGCATGCTCATCTGCCAGTTTCAAACTATCCTTAGCCGCTAAACTGTAGGGCCCCTCGGTTAAGGTATAACCTCCGGAATAGGCATGAGGGTCACGGGCATTTTCAGGTGGAGTGCCGCCCTGGGCTTTCACATCTTGCATACCTGCGTGGTTCGAATGATCCTCAACAGCGCGACTCTCATAGGGCACAAGCATCAGCGCGACAGCCAGAGAAGAAACCAATGTGATTGCCGTTAAATGCTTCATGAGACAACCACCTCCCGGAACATTCCCGCATCCATATGAAACAGTAGATGGCAATGCCAGGCCCAGCGCCCCAGATCATGGGGTGTGGTCAGAAAACTCACACTCTGCGCTGGCTGGACTGGAATCGTGTGACGACGAACCAATAGATCACCTTGATCATTTTCCAGGTCGCTCCACATACCATGGAGATGCATTGGATGGGTCATCATGGTGTCATTTCTTAGAATCACTCTGACTCTTTCACCATGCTTCATGCTAACCGGCGTGCTGTCGCCGAATTCCAAGCCGTCAAAGGACCAACTATAGCGCTCCATATTGCCCGTTAGGTGCAGCTCAATTTCCCTCTCAGCGGTACGCTGATCTAATAAAATATTATTCACTGATCGTAAATCTTCAAGGGTCAGTACGCGACGACCGTTATCTCGCAAGCCAATTCCCGGGTCATCCAGATTGGTGCGGTGTTGGGCAACTCTCTGATCAACAGAAGCACCATATTCAGATCGAGCATGGAGAACCTCCGAGGACGGCTTCTGGAGAGGATTCACTCGATGTTGGCTATGGTCCATGGCCATACCACCATGAGACATATCGCCTTGCTGCATATTGGTATGACCCATCGCCGCATGATTCATTTTCCCCGAGCCCATTTCACCCGTCGGAGACTCGTGATTATCTTTCTGAGTGGCCATGCCTGGCATCCTCTCCATGCCTGGCATCCCTTTCATTCCAGGCATTCCAACCATACCTGGCATTGCCTTCATGTCACCCATCATGTCGAGCATAGTAAGCGAGACTGGGGAATCCATTTTCGGCACAGGTGCCTTGAGCCCATCTACAATCGCCAGGGTTCCCGCGGCATAACCGGTACGGTCCATGCTCTGGGCAAATATCGTATAGGCATCATCCCTCGGCTGGACAATGGCATCGTAGGTTTCTCCCGGTCCAAAACGAAATTCATCAACGGTAACGGGTTCAACATCTTGGCCATCAGCCTGAACAATCGTCATCTTCAAACCGGGAATCCGCAGATCATAAAAACTGTTGCTAGAACCATTAATAAACCGCAATCGAACGCGTTCTCCTGAGCGGAACAAACCGGTCCACGCATTGCTGCTTGGTTGACCATTTAACAAATAAGATAAGGTGGCATTCGAGAGGTCCGCAAGATCCGTCGGACTCATGCGCATTTGATTCCACATCTTCCTTGAGGCTAACGCATCACCAAGGCCTGCCTGTTTGACATCCCGAAGGAAATCGCCCGCCGAGGGCTGATTAAAATTATAGAAGTCACTCTGCACTTTGAGTTTTCGAAACACATCCATCGGAACTGCATCAGTCCAATCTGACAATTGAACAACATGTTGACGATCCGCACGAATCCTCTCACCGTCCCTCGGCTCGACAATCAACGCACCGTACATGCCTGTCATTTCCTGAAAACCGCTGTGGGAGTGATACCAATAGGTACCACTCTGCTGCAGCTTAAACCTGTAGACGAAAGTTTCTCCCGGCATAATGCCTTTGAAACTGATCCCAGGCACACCATCCATTTGATAAGGCAAGATAATGCCATGCCAATGGATAGAGGTCGGTACAGCAAGACGGTTTGTGACGCTAATGACAACATCATCACCCTCGCGTAACCGAAGCGTCGGTGCTGGAACAGACCCATTAATGCTGGTCGCAATTCTGGCGAGACCAGTATAGTTAACAGGTAATTGATCGATCACCAGGTCTATCTTCTTGCCAGTTAATACCGGAATTGGGTTACTCGCAGGCAGACCACCGGCGCCATAGAGGAGACTCGGTGTCGCTGCCAAGAACGCTGCGGAAGTGATACCTTGAATGAAGCGGCGTCGATCTAGTTGCATAGATCCAGCTGAAGGACTGTTGTCTTTTTGGTTCATAAGTGTTGCTGTTTTCACCATCAATCTGAGCAACGATCATAGTCGACGAGCCTGTCACGGACATGACTGCCACATGACAAAATTATCATCTAGGGGGATTCGGGATCAGAGTTAGAATTATTTCGGCGCTGGTTTTGACAACCAGAACCACCAGACGATCAAACCGATTACTCCCAATCCCAACGCATTGATGAACATGAGTGTCATCTTAATGATCTCCTGGTTTAAAAAAGCGTAATCGGTTGGCGTTGGTCACCACTGTCACTGACGACATTGCCATTGCTGCACCGGCAAACATAGGATTCAGAAGCACACCGAACAACGGAAAAAGCACTCCTGCTGCAACCGGAATACCAAGTGTGTTGTAGACAAAGGCGCCAAATAGATTTTGTTTGATATTCCTCACCGTCGCTTTCGAAATCGCAATCGCATCGGGTACACCATGCAGGGAACCACGAATCAGAGTGATATCTGCACTCTCGATCGCAACATCCGTTCCGGTACCGATCGCAAAACCAACATCTGCCTGCACAAGGGAGGGCGCATCGTTGATGCCATCTCCGACCATCCCTACAATTTCTCCACTGGCTTGCAGCTCTGTAATCTTCGCTGATTTTTCGTGAGGTAACACTTCCGCAAACACTTCCGTAATGCCAACTTCTCGAGCCACTGCCTCGGCAGTTTTCTGATTGTCGCCTGTTAACAGAACAACCCGAAGACCCGAATTTTGCATACGTTGAATTGCGTCAGCAGAGTCTTGTTTGATGGCATCAGCAACACTGATCACGCCAATTAATTCCTTATCAGCCGCGACAAACATCGGTGTTTGTGCCTTCTCTGTCAGGGCAATTGCAGCTTCATCCAGTTCGGACAGATCTACGCCCAGGTCCTTCATCAACCGTCTATTGCCAACGGATACCTGATATACCCCAATGCGACCGGTTACCCCTTTACCCTCAATCGCTTCAAACTCACTCAAGGGCTCTAGTTTTAATCCAGCAGCACCGGAAACAATTGCCTGACTAAGTGGGTGTTCTGAACCCTGCTCTAGACTCGCTGCCAGCCGTAAGACATCATCGGTGCCCCACCCCCAATCGCTTACGGCGAGAACTTCGGTCAATCGAGGTGAGCCCTCAGTGACCGTACCCGTCTTATCCAGCACAATCGTGGTCAGTTTCCCTGCAACTTGCAGTGCATCGCCATTGCGAATCAATGTGCCATGTTCCGCTGCCTTTCCCACTCCCACCATGATGGATATCGGGGTCGCTAAACCAAGGGCGCAAGGACACGCAATGATCAGAACCGTCATGGTTGTGACAATCGCAAACGAATAGTTGCCCGGAGAAAGATTGACCCAGGCCAGAAAACAAATCACAGCAATGATCATGACAATGGGCACAAACACTTCAGCAACCTGATCAACTAGACGTCCAATTGCAGGTTTGGAAGATTGAGCTGATCGAACCAACGCAATAATCTGCGCAAGGGCAGTGTCCTTTCCGATTCGTTTTGCCTCAAAGAGAAAGCTGCCGGTCTTATTGATCGTTCCAGCAGAGACTTCCGCGCCGACACGCTTTGCTACTGGCATGGGTTCGCCCGTTAGCATCGCTTCATCCACAGTAGACTGGCCCTCGATTACAATGCCATCAACGGCAATCTGCTCTCCAGGCCTAACGCGAATCTTGTCACCCAGCTGAATATCAGCAACAGCAATTTCTACCTCAACGCCATCTCGCAGGATCTGGGCGGTCTTGGGTTGTAACCCAATCAACTTCTTGATGGCTTCGCTGGTTTTACCTCTAGCCCGCGCTTCCATTGCTTGACCAAAATTGATCAAAGCGATAATGATAACGGCTGCTTCGAAGTAAGCATGCTTAGCAATCGCAGGCACCAGGTCGGGGTAGATCAAAATAATGACCGAATAAACCCACGCAGTTCCGGTTCCAAGCGCAATCAACGTATCCATATTGGCACTGTGAAGTGCTGCAGACTTGATCGCGCCACGATAAAAATGCGCTCCGGAGAACCAAAGTACACCTGCGGTCACCGCCGCCACAGCAGACCAAAACAGTGCTTGGTCAAGTTCGGGAAGCAGACCGAGCATTTCCGCAGCCATGAGTGGAAACCCGACGGCCCCGGCAACTGCCGACTTTAAGACAAGAGAAACATAGTGCGCCTGTTCAGCCGCGTCCTTCTCCGCTTCGTCTTCGTCATTCTCGAGTGGTAATGCACCATAACCAGCAAGCTTTATCGCATCTATCACCTCCCCTACTGCTGCTGCACCCTCAATCGAGGCGGTATGTTCCGCAAGATTGACCGTCGCCAACGTCACGCCATTCACGCCGGTTATTGCCCTTTCAACAGAAGCAACACAACCAGCACAACTCATACCTGTGACTGAAAGTCGAACGGACTGATTCATCTCTTTAACCTTCCAACGAAGCAACAAAGCCCGCGACTTTGATCGCCGCAATCAAGGCCTGTGCATCCTGGTTACTCTCATAAATCGCAGTCTTGCTATCAAGTAACACCTCGACATTGGTGGCACCTGCGCCAGTGAGTGCAGTCTCAATCGCTGTGACACAACCATCACATTTCATGCTGGGAATGGATAATGTATTTTTCACAATGTTGTTCATGTTAAAGCTCCTTTTGTCATTACGACATTGAAGCTATTGTCCAGCAGGGAACCCTCTGGAGCGTTACATCATTCGGTGGGGGTGTTGCAGAATTACTCTGAAATGCCTGGGGGCAGCCTAATTCAGTTGGTCGATTGAACGCCGAAGGTTAGCACCACGCATTTTCTTGAACGCCGTTGGGGTCAAGCCTGTGATCTGCTTAAACTGCCGACTCAGATGAGCCACGCTACTATATCCAAGTCGATGGGAAATTTCTGTCAGCGTCAGTTCGTCATAAACCAGCAATTCCTTAGCCTTTTCAACCTTCTGCAGAATAAACGCCTGCTCTATCGTGATCCCCTCGACAGATGAAAACAGATGACTCAGGTACCCATAGTCATGGTGAAGTTTATCAGCCAGATAGTCCGACAGTTTCACCTTCTGCTGTTCGGCATTTTGAATCAGTTCGATAAACGACTCACGGATCTCAGCAATTAGCCGACTTTTTCGATTGCCAATAAGCTCAAACCCAACAGCCTCGATTTTCTGGGTAAAGGAAATTAACTCCTCGTCATCGAGCGATCGTTCACCAAGGTCTATCTCCCCGAGAGAAATGGCATGCACTGGTACATCCATATCATCCAGAATATTCTGGATCACAAGCTTACAGCGATCACAAACCATATTTTTGACGTGAAGTTTCATGTAAGTATTCTGCACTATAAAAGGAGGAAAACGTCTAATTTTTGACAAACTACTGCATAGGTCTTTGTATTTCACCCCAACCCATCTTGACTATGAACAAACTGTATCTCCGAAAATTCCATCGCTGGACCGGTCTATTCACCGGTATTCAGCGATGGCGACGGCCATTTAGTCGATAGTCATGTTTGACGACCTGCTGACACCTCCTTCGCCGCGCAATACAAAACGGGAACCAGCAACGTTGTGATTACCGCGACCAGCATGCCACCAAACGACGGTATGGCCATTGGCACCATGATGTCTGAGCCCCGACCAGTGGACGTCAGTACTGGAATTAAGGCAATCAAAGTGGTGGCAGTCGTCATGAGTGCTGGTCTGATGCGGCGACTTGCACCCGCTACTACCAACGCTCTAATTTCAGTCTCTCTGTTTGCCCCACTTGGCGTGTCGTTTTTCGCCATCGTCTGATCAAGATAAGAGGCCGTAACCACACCGTTGTCCGTCGCGACACCAAATAGAGCAAGAAAGCCCACCCAGATTGCGACGCTCATATTAATCGGGCCCACTTGAAACAATTCACGAAGGTTTTCTCCCAGCACAGAAAAATCCAGAAACCCCGTCATATTATAAAACCAGATAATCAGAAATCCGCCGGACCATGCCACGGCGATTCCACTGAACACAATCAAGGTTGTGACCACTGACGAAAACTGTAAATACAGAATTAGGAAAATCACAAACAGGGACAATGGCAGAACCACGGACAGAGTCGCTTGTGCTCTTAGCTGATTTTCGTAGTTGCCCGCAAAGGTATAGCTAACACCTTTAGGTAACACAAACTCGCCCGTGCTTATTTTCTCAGTAAGAAAATCTTGGGCCTGTTCCACTACATCAACTTCCGCGGCACTCGCAATCTTGTCGAACACCACATAACCAAGCAAGAAAGTATCCTCACTCTTAATTGCCTGGGGGCCACGCACATAACGAATCTCTGCCAGCTGACCAAGGGGGATCTGAGCACCCGTTGCGGTCGGCACAATGATGTTCTCAAGCCCTTCAGGTGTGTCGCGAAGCTCTCGATAATATCGAACGCGGACCGGATATCGCTCCCGCCCCTCAATCGTACTGGTGACCGGTTTTCCGCCTACCGCGACTTCGATAACCTGTTGAACATCACTAATATGTAACCCATAGCGCGCCAGGGCTCCTCGGTCTAGATCGATTTCCAGATAAGGTTTTCCCACCAATCGGTCAGCGGTGACCGTCCCACTCTCAATAACAGGCACTTCCTTCAGCAAGGATTCCAATTCGAGCGCTACGCGTTCGATGGTATCTAGATCTGGCCCCTTAATCTTGATACCCATCGGCGCCCGCATTCCACTTTGTAACATCACAATTCGGGCTGCAATCGGTTGGAGCTTTGGTGCTGACGTTGTACCGGGTAGGTCAGCTGCTTTTACGATTTCCTCCCAGATATCATCGGTCGAACGAATATGATCGCGCCATTGCCGATAGGGCTGACCGTCGTCATCCTGAACAAGCTTTCCTTTGAGGTCCCGCTCAAAATCATTTTTTTGGTCGTCAAAAGCAAACCTCATAATCCGACCGTCGATATCCGTTCGATACTCCGAGTAGTAGTTCACCACGGTTTCAAACATAGAAATCGGCGCTGGATCCAGGGGTGTATCCGCACGACCCAACTTCCCCACCACGGACTCTATCTCTGGGATCGCAGAGATTGCCCTATCCAGAATTTCCAGTGAATCCTGGGCTTCACCAATCGACGCATGGGGCATGGTGGTGGGCATATAAAGAAAGGAACCTTCATCCAGATTAGGCATAAACTCTTTTCCAAATCCTGGCAGGGAGCGATTAACCGCTTGCCAACCACTACTGTTACGTACCAAATCTGGCGCAAACCGGAACAGATTATCAAAACCCATCCAGGCCGTTAAGCCTAATAGGGTGATGAGAATCGGGAATGTAACAAAGGCTCCTTTATGCCTCAGGCACCAGCCTAAGATTCGTGGATAGGCTCGTTGATAGTAACGAAATGCGAGGAGTAGACCACCAATCACAATCACTACAAAAACAAGATTCACTAGCGAACCTCGACCTGGTCCCAGGGGCAGCCAGGATTCGGAAAGAAAAATAGCAACCAGCGCGGCTACAAGCAGACTTACACCCGTTAGAATATTCTGGGTCACCCACTCTGGAATAGGCAGTTGCGACCTAAACAACTGCAACAGACTAAATGCCATTAGCAGCATACCAACAGGAATGCTGACCCAAATGCTTATCGCAAGCCCGATAAAAATTAGCCCTGCATAGAGCAAACGCTTCACAAATTCTGATCGAACTCGAGCACCAAACAAGAGTTGCGCTGCAGGAGGAATGATGGCCAACGCAACAATCACAGCCGCTACTAAAGCAAAGGTTTTCGTGAAGGCCAAAGGGGTAAATAGCTTGCCCTCTGCGCCCGTCATCGTAAATACCGGAAGAAAGCTCACAATCGTAGTGGCCACCGAGGTCAAAACGGCACCCGCCACCTCCCGTGTAGCTTCAAATACAGTTTCTAAGGTTGAATCTTCCGGGTCCGCTTCATCCATATGGCGCAGTATGTTTTCACACACGATAATTCCCATATCAACCATCGTCCCGATCGCAATCGCGATGCCTGACAATGCAACTATGTTGGCGGACACACCAAACATCTTCATCGCGATAAAACACATCAAGACGGCCACGGGTAACAACGCGCTAATCAGAATTGAACTTCTCAGATGCATCACCATCACAAGCACGACAATCATCGTGATAAAGATCTCTTGCGTTAACGCGTCACTTAAAGTGCCCAGAGTTTCGTAAATAAGCTTGCTGCGATCATAGAACGGTACAATCGTAACCTGGCTTAGGGTTATGCCCTCGGGCCAGGACTGTTGATCATTGGCTCGAAGCCAGGGTATCCAAGCCTCTTGATTAAGTGCATCTTGATTAAGGGTTTGACCAACAAAACCGTTAAATCCCCGGGCCTGGGCAAAAGCCTGCAATGATTGCCGGGTCGTCCGGTGATAATCAACTATGGCCTTCGAAGGCAACCCCGGTGAGACTTCTGCGATCTTGGCTTTGGTATTCCCGATGGCCTCAAGGGGATTAAATCCATACCGCGCAACCACCACACCCCCGACGGCCTGGGTGCCTCCCTTGTCCAGAGCGCCGCGGCGCAATGCCGGCCCCTTGGCAACATTCGCAACATCTTTAATACGAATCGGAACATTGTCATTGACGCCCACCACAATACTTTCAATGTCAGCAATATTTTTAATAAAGCCTAAACCACGGATCACATACTCCGCACCGTTCACCTCAATCGTTCGAGCTCCTACATCCAGATTAGATTGTTTCGTCGCACGAAAAACTTGATCAAGGGTTACGCCATGGGCTCGCATGGCATCGGGGTCTACATCGATTTGATACTCTTCTTGGAAGCCACCAACGGAACCAACCTCACTCACACCTTCGGCTGCTAACAACGCATAACGCACGTACCAATCCTGAACCGTACGAAGCTCTTCGAGCCCCCATCCTCCGGTTGGATTACCCTCTAAATCCCGACCTTCCAGTGTGTACCAGAACACCTGCCCAAGGGCGGTTGCGTCTGGTCCGAGCGTCGGTTGTACATCGCTCGGTAAAGTGCCACGGGGCAGGCTACTGAGCTTTTCCAACACACGGCTTCTGGACCAATAGAACTCAACGCCCTCTTCAAAAATAATATAGACAGTAGAAAATCCAAAAAACGAATAGCTTCGAACGGTTTTCACACCGGGTACACCCAATAGTGCAACCGTTAGTGGATAGGTGATCTGGTCTTCAACATCCTGGGGCGATCTTCCCATCCATTCAGTAAATACGATCTGCTGATTTTCACCAATGTCCGGAATCGCATCAACGGACACTGGAGACCGAGGCAAGCTCCCAGACTCAAAGGAAAATGGCGCGACCATGACGCCCCAGCCAATCACACCGGCTAGCAACATAAACACAATCAGTTTTTTCTCCAGACAAAACCTCAGGGACTTGTCGAGAAACGAATAAGATGTAGATTTCATATTCTCAGCCTCCATTAGTGGTTATGACCGCCGGCGAAAGCACCACCGCCTTCGGGATTCATCATGCTGGGCTTTGCTTGAATCTGGAGCGCACTATCGATCTTAAAATTACCCGAGACGACAACCCTATCGCCTTCGTCGAGTCCACTTTCAACAACGTAGTCTTCACCCGCCCGCGGACCCAGCACCACTTCTCGGCCGACATAGGTTGGTCGATCTGCGTCTGATACCTCGACATAAACAACAGCGCGTTTACCTGTGAGTAGAGCCGCTGTCGCAGGTATCACAAGCGGCGCTTGAATATCCAAAGCATTTACCTGAATGAATCCAAGGGATTCCGTCGTCACAAGATCCATACCGCATAGCGGACATTTGCCCGGTTTGTCGCGCAAAATCTCAGGATGCATCGGTGAGACCCACTTACTGGCTAGTTCCTCGTCAGCAACTTTGCCCGCAATGGCTAATCGTGCAGACACTGTTGCACGGACAAACATCTCCGGTTTTAGTCTTTGATCACTATTATCGACGTTAACTCTGACCTTAGCCGTGCGAGTTTTGGTATTGAGCACTGGGTCAATAAACGCGACTCGCCCCTTGAATGTCTCGCCGGGAAACGCTTCAGTCGAAAAATCTACCTGCTGACCATACCGAAGCCATTGCAAGTCAGATTCATAGGCATCCAACTGTACCCAGACCGAACTCAAGTCTGCAATGGTAAACATTCGGCTACCGGTCTCAACGTACATACCGGTTTGAGCATTCTTGTCTATGACGACGCCACTAGCAGGCGCATAAATAGTAACTTGCTCCTTTGACTCTCCTGTCTTTTCAATTAGTTTTATCTGGTCAGTGGTCAACCCCCAGAGACGCAACTTATCTCTAGCAGCCTGGACAGTACCCTCGGCAGACGCTTGCAGTGAGCCTATGTTACTTTTGGACATATCCCTCATACTGCGTATTGCCTGAAGCAACTCTTCCTGCGCTGAGTACAAATCTGGGCTGTATAACTCCAGCATGTGGTCACCTTTTTTGACCGATACTCCAGTGTAATCGACAAACAATTCATCGATACGGCCAGGTATCCAAGAGGTGATATGCGCGATTTTGGTTTCGTCATAATTCACCTTGCCTACCAGACGAAGCGACGCAAAGGGAAAGCGCCGCTCAACAGAAACAGTTTCAATTCTCATCAATGCTTTTTGGGCAGGACTGATACTAATCTGACGCGAATCATCCATACCCGCCATATCCATTTCTTTATCCTGACGAACCGGTATGAGATCCATACCACAGATCGGGCATTTACCAGGCCCATCCCGTTGAATATGGGGATGCATCGAACAGCTCCAAACTTCTGCTTTTTCCTGAGCTTTCGTTTTTGTATTCAAGTTTCTTGGGTCCCCATGTTGGGAATGCTCCACCATGGACATTTGAGGCGAGTGGACCGCCATGGCATCATCGCTAGCGATCACTTCAACAGTGTCGTCTGGGGAGAAGAGCACCATTACGATCACCGTGGTGATCACCGCTATTATGGCAACCCCTGGCCGGGTCTTTATCATCGGCAAAACTCTATCGATTAGATTCATGACTTATCTCCTGCATCCGAGCGGCTGGACGGTAAACTGGTTAAGGACTGGCCGGTAAGCTTTTCAAGCACCACACGGGCTTGATTGTGGTCAGTCATTGCCCGGGCATAGGACAATTCAAAGTTAAGGAGCACCCGCTGCGCATCAATTGTGTCAGCAAAGGGTGCCGTACCGGCGCTATAGGCACGTTGCGTCGCAACCAATGACTCATTGGCTTTGGGTAGCAGCGCGTTCTCATACAGATCGATCTGGCGTTGCGCATCTCGAAGTTTAAACAGCGCGGTCACCGTAGCCGCGTGATAGTTATTCAGTTGTTGGTCTCGCACATACTGTTGCTGACCGATCATCGCCTCAGCTTCTTTAACACCCGCGTCATATTTCGAGCGCCAAATAGGCAAGGTGAAACCAATGGTTGCTGATAGAACGTCGTCTCCGCTACCTGCGACACCTGGCATGCGAGCATCACCTGTCGCGATATAGTCCATACCAACGGTGATGTCCGGCAGATAATTTTTATTCGCTCGCTCCCTTTGACGATAAGCTGCCTCAATTTCGAAACTCGTCGCCCGTAAATCTGGATTATTCAGTGCCACCTTCGCCAGTATTTCATCGTCCGAATATTGCACGGGTTCTGCAGCGAGCATTGTCGGCAGAGCAAAACCTTCGGTGGTCGGACGATTCAGCAATGCATTTAAGCGGGAAAATAATGGCGCACGACGGTCGATGAGACTTGCCAGACGGTTTTCAATATTACCCAGCTCAACCTGTGCACGGATCACATCTGCATGCGTCGCTGCTCCTGCCCCATATCTTGCTCGTGCGACGCGCTCAAGGTGAACAACCAGATCACGGTTACCGCGAACAATCTCAATAGATTGGCCCAGGTAATACAGTTCGTACCAGGCACTCGCCACATCTGCAATGACGGCGTTTTGGACCGAAGCAATGCGCTCCAGGGCGGCGTGAACACCTTCGGTTGCGGCAGCACCCTGTAGATCGCGCTTACCAAACCAGGGCAATGTTTGCGAGAAACCAATACCGTACTCCTGGGGACCAACACGGGTTTCAACTTCATCGACGAAATACCGATAGGTCAATTTCGGTTCTGGCAGCGCCGTCGCCTGGGGTACGCGGGCGAGCGCACCCATATGTCGCTGACGAGCCGCATTTACGTCGGGACTGTGTGCTAATGCGTATTCCACCAACCCGAGCAAATCAGTGGTGGCATCGGACTTGTCCGAAATTTGAAGATCTGTCTCCGCCTGGACGCCAAAACCTAGCGAGAGTAGCGCAACAAATGTAACGAGTTTCTTGTTCATACCGACGTACCTGTTTCAAATCACAATTCAATGGATGAATACGACGCGAGTCGTAATCAACAATCAGTGGGCGCAATTAAGCGCTTGAATTGGACCAGAACTTATTTGAGTTGTCGGTCGTGCCTTTGAACGGGCGATTCAATCTCCCAAGCGATCGCTTGAGGCGGGGAGCCTGCCGATATCGGCACAGGCATTGGGAGGTAATAGGGAGGTATTGAGGCAATTTGTACACTGGAGTCGTCAGGTTCAATTTTGAGTAGCTTGGACGTTGGCATCGTCAAAGCACTCTCGTCACAACTCATCGCCAGCGCTGAACTACAGTCTGGGCATTGGTTATCGGTGAATTCGTGAGGACACTGGTTCTGGGCTTGATCTACTTGCTGCGCTTGGTCTAAACCGGCGCCAGACCCATGCATTTGATGCTGAGCATGCATTCCCTCACCGGTAACATTCGCTACAGGACTCGCAGAAGCGGACGCGCAGGGACAGGCCAGATTGACAAATACTAGCGTCGCGGCAAGGAATAGGTGTAGAACACTCTTAGGTACGTTCATTGCCGCACCTTAATCTTCGCTTAGCTAGACGTCAACCAAGATTGGATCCCCATAGCCCCGTGAGCGAATTCAAAATGCATATTGATAACTAAAAGTAATGGAATCGTCCAGATCCATCTGGATTCCGTTCAGGTCTTGATCAATTGGGGTCAAATACTCCATGGCGACTCGATGGCCTCGAAGCGCGCCTTTTTGACCTACCAGATTGAGACCAATGGCAATGACACTTCGGCGACCTCCGTAGTTGTCCGTATTTGCAGTCGTAACGGGTGCCATGATTTTTTGATCAGCACCATCCAAATCGCCGTCAAAGCGATGGTTTAATCTCGCCGAAATACTGACAGCATCCGCAACTCGATAACTACCCCAGGCAGTCAGTTGATGGGTATCTCCTAACTGGTAGTCCTCATCATTTTCGCCCATGCGAATACTCGCCCCATACTGCGCGCCCCAACCCCACCGCTCGTACACACCCCGATAGGTGATACCCGGCTCGACGTCCCAGGTACCGGATCCAAGTTGCATTGCATAGGGAAGTCGCAGTTTCATCGCAGTATTCATGGGCGTCAATACCGTGTCTTTTGCCGTAATGCTGCCGGTTGGAATACTAACGCCCATATTGAGGTGCAACTGATGTCGTTCCGATGAATAGAGCCCCCACAAACTGCTAAGCTTCGTATCTCCAAAACCAGCATTTGAGGTACGAAACTCACCCAAAAGAGTAGCTCCTGTCATACCAGCAAAGGTTGTATGTTGCATATCCCTTTCAAGATAGTTCACCATTGCCATGAGCGTGACTCGATCCGACGGGGCATACATCACACCCAGCATATGCATATCCGTTTGCATTTTCTCCGGCACTACCCGCACATTGGCTGGTCCAGGAAATGGATTAGGCTGCGTCACAATTTCCGAAGCGGCTATTGAATTACCACCTTCGAGGTTGCCATCCATGCGCATTTGCATGTATCGGTAAGACACCATCCACTCCCCTTTCTTATGTCGATGATCCCCCATCACACCGACGGGCGCATGTGAATCTGCCAATACAGGCGCTGACTCAATGCCACCCTTGGATTCATGGCCATGGACCGACGCGCTGCCTAGGCAAGCAGCAACTATAATTATTCTTGCCAGGTACATTGACCCTTCTCCTTACACACTTAGGTTTTGGCTTTGAGCGGACTATTTGCGCCGCCTACGGCGACCATCGTCAGCAACTTTTCCCTTAAAGTATTCGATGTCGTGAGCACCATAGGGTTTCTTTAACGACTCACTCATATAGAAATCTGGCTCGTAAATTTTGTCTTTCCAGACGTACCAGTCATCCATCTCCACTCCTTCATATTCGATAATCAGCACGGCTCCCCCAGGCGTTTTCCCATTATTGGAAACATGATGTTCGTAGTGATCGTGGGAGATCCAGCGACCAGGATTATTCATCTCCATAATCACGTCGTACCTCTCACCCGGCGCCATATTCAATACATCCACCGGATAAGGATGCTTAAGCGGCGTGCCATCCTTGTGAGTTACCAATGCATCATGCCCATGGGGATGAAACGCAACGGGAATCGTCGCAGCATAAAGTCGCAGTCGCAGCACATCGCCCTTTTCAACGCGCAAAGGTTGGGTCATCGGGAACGACTTACCATTAATAGAAAAATAGCTAATAGGTTCGTTCGGATGGCCACCGACGCCGTAACTATCCGCCACTTCAGGGTTCCATCCAGAGAACATCAAGATGGCATCCTTGGTGACATTCCGCTCGATCCGCGCAGGTTTTATAGGATCAACCACTAACGGCCCCCACATACCACGGGTGCCAACATGTTCAGGCACGTTAACGTGGCAGTGATACCAGAGACTGCCGACCTTTTCGGCAACAAACTTGTAGGTAAAAGTCTCACCAGGCTCTATACCCTTTTGCGTAACATCCGGCACACCATCGGAGCGCCAGGTGTTGGTCTGGTACATACCATGCCAATGAATCGTATGGTTTAAGGTTGTGTTATTGGTCACATGAACTTCCATGTCATCGCCTTCCCGAACATGAATTAACGGACCCGGCACCTGACCATTGAACCCCCAGACCTTGGTCTTAAAACCTGGGGCAACCTCCAATTCAACTTCTTCAATGGTTAAATCAAATTTTCGTAGTTCGGCCGCAGACTGCTGGCTGAAACCCACCAGTAATAGGCTGAGAAAAATATACTTCAGCATTAAGTTCTCCTTATTCCTGACAACACAGGTGGCGTAGGTAAAGCACCAGGTCGTCAACCTGCTGATCATCCAGATTCCCCTCCCAGGCTGGCATTAGCACAGACTTGTTAACGGCTTTTCCACCGCCTTTAATTGCTTTAATGAGATCAGCATCGGATCTCGCTGACATTTCCGATCGATCAGTGTGATCCCTGGGCTGGACAGTCATGTCCCTGACGTTAACCCCCTTGCCGTCACCATTAACGCCATGGCATTGAGTGCAATAACTCTTGTACAGATGCTCACCACGTTCGAGACCATCTGCCGCGGACAAAAACATAGGGCAAAAACCCAGGAGCGCGACCAGTAATATTTTCATTCTGCATCCTCCTCGGCAGCAACCTTGAGATAGTTCGCGAGTTTGCTGATAACTGCGTCGCTTAAATTCGTATCCGGCATCAGTGCATCGGGTTGCCATAGGGTTGGGTCCTTAATAAACGAGGCTATAAAGCCAGGCTGCAATCTGTCCCATGCGGTATACAACTCCGGTCCGGAAACACCGCCATAGTCCGCGGCATCCTGATGACAAGAGTCACATCCGTTGAACTTTCCAAAGTTGAGCTGGCCCATACGCCACGAAATATTCCCTGGTGTATAAGCTGCCGATTCCAACAGGTTTGTAAAGGGTTGTAGACTCATCAGGAAGTCAGCTGCTTCATTTGCTTGCGCTTCACTCAATGTTTGGTGAGCCACAAGACTTTCCTCGTTAATCGCGTCACCCTCCGGCGAACTAACGACGTGATTATTCAGGTCATAGCCAGCCGGCCGGATTCTCGTTGGCGCCTGCAACCACTGCACGAGCCAGTCACGACGGAACTTGTTGCCTGCAAAATAAAGTGGGGGTGCAAGCCCGCGATCAGCCACAGCTTCTGCGGGCGCCGATATAGCGTGACAGCCTGCGCATTCGCCAGCCACCAGGGACTTTCCATCGGCATGCGAGGTCACAGCCAACAGCAGAATTAACGGGGCACACAGGCCACGAATCCATAATTTTTTCATCATGGTCACCTATTTCAGTATCAATTGATCACCACGCCCCTTCTTAGGGTCGGCATCATCGTGGTTCATCAACACTGAAATTGCGCCGTTCAGGGCGTGCTTCATCCGATGGTCAACGATTGCATTATTGGTCGCGCGACCTTCTGGACTAATCAGATCAAAAATCATGCCGTGGGCAGGCGCCACGTCAACGGTTTGTAAACCCCAGGAGACATTCTTAGGATTCCCGTTGTCCCACACCTGCTCCCAGATTCCAGCAATGGGGTGAAATGCGGCGGACTCATTTAGCATGGCATTAACAAAAAAGATTCGGACCCGTTCACCGGGCTTTGATTCTAAAAACTGACTCGCGTTGGCATCATGTACAGGATCGTAGTGAAAGACCTTGCCGTTGATTAATGCGGCCTTCCAGTGCTTACCATTTTTAATGTCATCGGCGGATGTGCCTGGTTCAAATAGGTCGCCTTGAACTAGCACGTACTCACGATCCGGCTTGGGGAAGTTCTTGCTGTAACCTTCCTTAGGATCAACAATGATCACGCCGTACATGCCCCGGGAAATATGTTCTGCCATCGAATCAGAACCACAGTGATAGATGAACACCCCTGGATAATCCGCTGAAAAACTAAAGTCCTTGGTCGCACCGGGTTTGATCGCCTCAAACTCATCAAGTACGTCCAGTTTTGCTGCGTGAAAATCGATTGAATGACTTTGTTTGTTGTTCTTGTCATTGAGTAGCTTGAACTCAACAAGATCACCCTGTTTTACTCGAATGAGTGGGCCAGGTATTTCTCCGTTATAGGTCCACATGGGATGAGTCGTCCCATTATTGTCGATCACGAGATCCTTCTCGGTGACGGTGAGATCTACTTTGATCGTCGCTGCACCCGCCGATAGCACGGTTCCAGCAAACAGTAACGCGACAATGCACTTACCTATTGTGATGTTCATTGTGTCAGTCCTCGATTTAGTTGTTGTCTTTGGCCAGGGAATACTCCAACTTCCATGCCAACTATTTATGGCTTGAAATACAATGACTTAGTATTCTATGCTGTCAGTATTACCTCATATTATTGCTGTCTTTTTGACAGCTGGATGTTGTCATGACAGCAAGCAATGCATTACTCAGCCTCTCGGATCTCGTTAGCGACTTGACCCAATCGATGCCCAGGGAGACGCGCTTCCAGCGACTACTTGAAGTGTTCCAGCGCAACTTCCCCTGCGATGCCATCGCGTTACTGGAATGCGATGGCGGCAAACTGATTCCACGGGCAGTTGCAGGATTAAGTTCAGACACACTAGGGAGAAGGTTTGTCGTTCAGGACAATCCACGACTGGCACAAATACTCGACTGTCGTCACCCCGTCAGGTTCGCGGCAGATTCTGATCTACCGGACCCCTACGACGGACTCGTAGATACCAGCGACAAACAGCTTTATGTCCATGACTGTCTGGGAGCTGCCCTGTACATCGAGGACAAACCCTGGGGAGTTATTACTCTCGATGCGTTAAAACCCGGCAGCTTTGACACAATTAACATGACGGTTCTTGAGGCTTTTCTCGGCGTTGCATCAGCGACGGTGCGTGCAGCAGACTGGATCCGTCAACTTGAGACTCGATTAAAGCGTCGCCAGGATATACAGCTCACGTCGGCCTCTTCCGGAGAAGTTCAAGAAATGATCGGCGACAGCCGACTCATGGCTCAATTAAAACATGAGGCTAGCGTTGTCGCGGCATCAGAGCTAACGGTTTTGATCCTTGGCGAGACAGGAGTAGGCAAAGAACTCATTGCACAATATATTCACCGCAATTCATCACGGGCATCTGAACCGATGATCTATGTGAATTGTGCAGCCCTGCCTGAATCGATTGCTGAGAGTGAATTGTTCGGCCATGTAAAAGGCGCTTTCTCCGGTGCCATCGACAATCGTACTGGAAAATTTGAGCTCGCAGATTCCGGCACCTTATTTTTAGATGAGATCGGCGAACTCCCACTTTCAATTCAAGCTAAATTGCTGCGCGCACTGCAGGATGGAAATATTCAACGGGTCGGAAGTGACGACCATCATATTGTAGATACACGATTCATTGCCGCCACCAATCGCAATCTTAAGCAGGAGGTCGCTGATGGACGATTCCGCGCCGACCTATACCATCGTTTAAGTGTCTACCCTCTGGTTGTACCGCCCCTTCGTGATAGGAGTGAGGACATTATTGCGCTGGCGGGATACTTTCTAGAAAGGAACAAACGTCGATTGGGATTAGCGGGGGTTCGTCTTTCTCCCAGCGCCAGAAATTGGCTGAAAAACTCCCCATGGCCCGGCAATATCCGAGAACTCGAGCACACCTTATCCCGCGGCATTATTCGAGCCTTAAGCTCGGATCAAGCCCATGAGAGCATTATTGAACTACAGATCAATCACCTCGGGTTTATTGCGAGCACAAGCACCGAACAACACTCGGAAGCAGGCCAAAAGCTTGAACCAGAACCCTCACTGAAAGATGCACTCGATGAATATCAGCGTGATCTGGTGGCGAGCAGGTTGCATACCTATGATCAAAACAAAGCGGCAACCGCGCGTTCACTGGGTTTAGATCGAGGTAATTTTTCTCGGCTACTCAAGCGCCTCGACCTACCCTAGGCAACCTACAGATTAGGCTGCCTCGAATTCAATTTGACCCGCGATTCAAATTGAATTCGAGATCTCATCATGGGATGCCCAGGTGGCATGGGTACCACTGGAAATCTGATGGGGCAGAATAATCGTGCAGACTGGTCCCGCGGCAATATTCTTGGCATCTATGACCACACACTCAGAACGTTTCCTGTTCAGATCGGTGATAAAAGAAACCAGGTAGCCGTCATCCTCTGACGTCGCATTCAGCCGGGGCGCAAAAGGCGCCTCACTACCGTAACGATTATCTCCAAAATACAAACTACTAGAGTCACCCGTTTCAAGGTCATGCTTCACGATGCCATTAAATAAAAACCATCCTGGCTCGGTTGTGGTGGAGTACAGGTATCGAGATTTAATGCCAGCATAGTGTTGATTGATGGTACCGAACTCCAGATTCCGTTCATCCACGTGGGCTTCTGTGGTTTTGCCGGTATCCAAATTAAAACGCCATCGATGTAGCTTTGGCTTAAAAGAATTTTCATCAATAGTTGCCAGCAGCTTTCCAAGCCTTGGATTGATATTTGGCCCTTCTATTGGCGCGGGGTCAGGGTCTTCCTGGAAGTATCCCTCCAGAACAATTTCATTCCCCTCTTCATAGGCGTTAGTCCAATGCAAAACAAAGGTTGGATCCGCTTCAAACCACCGAATCTCATTTACAGAACCGAAGCGCGGTACAATGGCAAAACGAGTAGGGAGATCATGGAAAGTCGGTGCATGAAAGCCAGCTTCCAACAACTCTGCATTCCAGAACAACGGCATATCCGGCAAGATTGAGTAATTTTTAGTGAAGGCCATATCGTGGGGCAACCGCGGACCCGGCAACTCTACCGGAATGATGTGTTTGAGTTTGCGATCAGCACCCACGACACCGTAATGCATATAAGGCGCTTGCTTGCCGTAGTTGAAAAACAACAGATCTCCGGTTGTTAGATCCACCTTGGGATGAGCCGAAATACCTTCCGGTGGTGCCCAGGGTGCTGTGCCGATCTGGTCCAAGGTATATGGGTCCAACCTGTAACCCTCTCCACACATATAATGAGTTGCCAGTATCTCACCGCCGTGAACGACAACATCGGTAGAGGAGCCATCTTTCATATCACCCCTTGCACCCCACCCGGGACGCAGAGACTTTTTAGGGTTGCCAGATATACCACTCCAGATCGAATGGCCGGCTTCCCGCTCCGCAAGAAACCCTTTGGTTTGAACAAATCGATTTCGATAGGAAGCCTTGCCATCCTTGAAGGATATGGCGTGGATCATGCCGTCACCGTCAAAGGGATGGTAAGTGCCAATGGCATCGTGCACAGGGTTTTCGGTGTTACGCACATAGACCCCAGATAAATCCTTCGGAATCTCGCCAATGACTTCCATTTCCGTTGCGTCCACCTCTTCATGTAATGGCGCCCAGGCACCATTTAGATAGGGATGGTCACTCGGCGTGAGCGTAGGAGTAATTTTGTTAACAATTTTAAGATTCATCAAAAGACACAGTTGAATTCAGCTGAACATACTAACTATCGGTCAGTATGTATGCAACTTGTCTTTCTACTTGCAAGATGCCTGCCTAAGCCCGTAGGCTTCCGGCGTGGTTACTCAAGCTGAAAGAAGAACAAATACCCGCTCCGCCATTGTCCAGGCCGCCTACACGGAATACAAAAAGTGGGGCACTGCAGATGTGGCGCTAGATATCATTGCGGAACGCGCCGGCGTCACCAAGGGTTCAATTCACTATCATTTCAAAAATCGGGTTGGGCTGATCAAGGCCGTTGCCGTCTGGGTTTTCCAAAAAATGGAAACCGACGTGGCCCTCGAACCACCCACCAAGAAAAAGCGCAGAAAAAAAGACAGCCCGGCGGTCAGTTACGTTCGAATGCTGTTAAATGCCCAGGCCACACCTACCGGACGGGTATTGTTTACCGTCGGTGATGAGCTCGCCCGTGTAGGCGAGTTCGATGAAATTGATCCCTATCTGTACCTCTGCAAAAAGCTTCAATCCCTGGGTGTCGAAGGTTCTGTCAGTGTTATCGCTGCGGCAATCACTCAACTCGGTCGTCAGCTAGCCTACGAACTCACACCTAAAGATGAGATTGAAGACATGATTGCCGCGCTAGCTGAAGGCGGCAAATTAGGCGCAGAGTAAGAATTGCTTAGTTAAATCGTTCCGTAGAAACACTTGCCCGCATATCCAGATAGGGTTCTGGCCAATCGTCTCCCAGCAGCACACCTGACTCGACCGGCGTATAGATTTGATCATACCGCTTGATCGTATCCTGACCGCAGCGACGATAGATGCTGCGGCGGGTCAAGTCATCTGAGGTCTTCATACCCGCTGATGAAATGAGGTCTAAAAATGCCTTCACCGTTTCTTCCTGAAAGCGCCGGACCCGTTCCCACTTGTCTTCAACCACAAGTCCCTTCACCAGATCTGGGTCCTGGGTCGCAACCCCTGTTGGGCAATGATTAGTGTGACAAATCAGAGACTGGATACATCCGAGTGATAGCATCATGCCCCGGGCGGAGTTACATAGATCCGCACCCAGCGCGAATTGTTTTGCCATATGAAAACCCGTCAGAATTTTTCCCGATGCAATGATGCGAATATCCTCGCGCAATCCATAGCCCCGCAAACAGTCATCCACCGCAGCCAGACCTTCCTGCAGCGGCATTCCCACAGAGTTGGTGTACTCAAGGGGCGCAGCTCCAGTACCACCCTCCCCACCGTCAACGGTAATAAAGTCCGGCTTGATTCCGGTTTCAACCATCGCTTCACAAATGCTGAGTAGTTCTGAGCGTCGACCAACACAAAGCTTAAAGCCGATAGGCTTGCCCTCGCTCAACTCACGAAGCTTCTGGATAAACTGTAATAGACCAATGGGAGAATTGAACTCTCGATGAGTAGAGGGAGAAATAACATCGGTCCCCACTTCCACTGTTCGAATACGAGCAATGTCTGCAGTGTTTTTCGATGCCGGGAGAATACCGCCATGGCCGGGTTTTGCGCCCTGACTCAGCTTGATCTCAATCATCTTCACGTTCGGGTGATTGGCTTTTTCTTTAAATAACTCTGCGCTGAAACCACCATCCGACGTGCGGCAACCAAAGTATCCGGTGCCAATTTGCCAGACCACATCGGCACCCCCGAGATGGTAATCGGACAAACCACCTTCTCCGGTATTGTGGTAAAAACCACCGGCCTGAGCGCCCTTGTTCAAGGCCATCAACGCAGCGGAACTTAAGGAGCCGTAACTCATGGCAGATATGTTAAGCAGACTCGCTGAATATTTCTGTTTGCAGTCGGGGCCGCCTATCTCTACCCGGGGTGAGTGATCCGTCGCCTTAACCGTGTGCGCACCGAGGCTGTGACCAAGCCACTCGTATCCTTCCTCGTATACGTCAAGGCGCGTACCGTAGGGAATAGTCTCAAGGTCGCCCTTCGCCCGTTGATAGACAATCGAACGAAACATGCGCGAGATCGGCGCGCCATCGGTCTCGGACTCAATAAAGTATTGCCGAACAAACGGCCGCAAAAATTCTGCCAACCAACGTGCGCGACCCAACAATGGAAAGTTACGACGCAGGGAGTGTTCTGCCTGTTTACTGTCTTGAATCGCCATTAACCAGGCGGGCACCAGGATAAGCAACAGCCACCAGACACCACTCCAGAGAAACCCCGCCATAAGCACGGCAAATGTAATAATACTCAGCGTGAAATAGATGGGTTTGCTCATAGCTTCCTGCGCAGGAAATTAAAGCCTAACCATAACGCGACAGGTAGGCGAGATGATAGTTTGGAATCATTGGAATTAGGTAAAGGGTGAGCGTAAGAATGACTTCTGCATCAGTAGCAAATTCGGGTTCAAAGTCAGGACAACCAGAACCCGAATCTGCACTACTTTATCAAAAGGCCTCGAGAACAATCTTGCCAACAGATCGATTGGTTTCGATATGTTCGTGGGCGCGCTTCAGATTCTCTGAGTTAATCACGCCGTAGTGCTCACCCATTGTCGACCGGATCACACCGCTGTCGATCAGTTCCGCAACCTTGTTCAACAGTTCGTGTTGCTGCTCCATGTCTTTGGTCGAATACATCGATCGCGTGAACATGAACTCCCAATGTAGTGACAGGGACTTGTTCTTCAGCTTGGTGATATCAAGAGATGTGGTCGGATCATCGATCATCGCCAGCTTACCCTGGGGCGCGAGGACGTCCACCGCCTGATCAAAATATTGGTCGGTATGGGTCAAAGCAATCACATGGGTCACCTCATCAATACCCAAGGCTTTGAGCTGAGGCAATAACGGCTCTTTATGATTGATGACATGATCAGCCCCAAGATTTTTGACCCACTGTTTGCTTTCTGGGCGTGACGCCGTGCCGATCACAACGGCATTGGTTAGCCGGCTTGCCAATTGCGTCAGGATTGAACCAACACCACCCGCCGCACCGATGATTAGAATTTTATGTTCCGCCGCTTTGGTCGAGTCATCAGTTTTCACAGAGCCGGTCGCCGAAAGACTAGGCACAAATCCGAGACGATCAAACAACAGCTCCCAGGCAGTAATTGCTGTCAAAGGTAGAGCGGCCGCTTCGATATTAGACAGGGATTGCGGCTTGAGGCCGACAATACGCTCATCGACCAATTGGAATTCAGCATTGGACCCGGAGCGCGTCACATCACCCGCATACCAGACCTTGTCCCCTACTTTGAACAATTGCGCCGCTTCTCCTACCGCAATCACTTCACCTACCGCATCCCAACCGAGAATTTTGTGTTGCCCCGCTTCCGGTGCAACCGCCGCCCGCACCTTGGTGTCGACGGGGTTTACCGATACGGCGTGAACTTTAATGAGTAGATCACGTCCCGCCGCAACCGGCGTCGGCAATTCAATATCGATCAATGAATCCGTTGCCTGGATGTCCTGGGGTGCTAAATAGCCAATCGCTTTCATGGTGATTTCCTTTGTTTGAGTACAGAAGTTTGAGTACAGAAGTTTGAGTACAGAAGCTTGTTCGTGTGCTTCGATGGGTGAGATTGTGGTTGGATGATGTATTTTGATAAACAGGGTAATATCTAATTCATATTCAAAATATTTTTGATAATGAATACTCACGATCTCACACTCTTTATCCGAACCGCAGACACCGGCAGCATTACCCGTGCCGCGGAACAGCTCGACATCTCAACGGCGGCCGCCAGTGCAGGCCTGAAGCGACTGGAAAAGCACCTGGAAGTTGAGCTTTTTATTCGCACAACAAGGCAACTCAGAATCACCGCAGAGGGAGAACGATTTTTGGTCTTCTGCCGCAGGGCCATGGAGAGCCTTGATGAAGGCAAAGCATCAATGCACGCGCTGAAGGGCGTGGTAGGTGGAGAATTGAGGATATCGGCCCCTTCTGACCTGGGCCGTAATGTGCTTTGCGAGTGGCTGGACGACTTTATGGAGCAGCATCCCGGGCTGACCGTCAATCTGCTACTTGGAGACTCCCTCGCGGATTTTTACCTCGACCGGGTCGACGTGGCAATTCGCTACGGCGAACAGCCGGATTCATCGATGGTGGCATTTAAGCTGGCCACTGCGGACCGAGTACTCTGTGCATCACCGGAATATCTGACCACCCGCGGTATCCCAACCTCGCCCCGGGAGTTGGCAGAACACAATTGCCTGCTCTATCAACTTCACAATCGAAACTACGACACCTGGGAGTTCACAGATCCTAACCACAATGAACACCACCGGATCAGTGTTCAAGGCAACCGAAGTACCAATGATGCCGATCTGGTTCGTCGCTGGGCAGTCGATGGTAGGGGTATCGCCTATAAATCTCGCTTGGATATGCAAGCGGACCTCAGGGCAGGACGAGTGATTGAAGTCCTAGCAGATTACCCTTCAACACCAATTGACTTAAATCTCCTGTGCCCTTCCCGTCAGCAAGTCACTCAGGCGGTACTGATTCTGCGCGACACCCTACGCACTAGATTCAGCAATTTAGCTGGCCAGACTTAACGAACTCGCACCAAAAGACAGCGTAAAACCATTCACCTTATTAAGTCGTGTCTAGCACCTCAATTCGACTCTCGAAATCTGATTCCTGTGCCAGACTAAAGGTACCCAATCTAAGTCGGAGTTTATGTGCTAAATCAGTCAATCAGTGCGAAGTTGTCCATGGGATACGCTGCCGTCCTGATTATCACGATACTGGCGGCCACCGCTATCACCCTTAGCAACCGTGATATCAAGATTGAGGTCGCCGCTTTTGTCGAGACGACGCTACCGGAAATACAGGAACTACAACGCGTCACTGATGGTGTTCGTCGGATACAGATAGAAGCCTATTCTCTGTACGGAACGACCACCTCGGTTGAGCAGTTTGACGCCGCCTATGAGCGAGAAAAACAAGCCTTTACCGTCAGCCTCGCCAGTCTCAAACAACTGGGGCCCATCAATAGCTACCAAAAGCTCGAGGAAACCTGGAAGCAATTAGACCAGACTGTGATTAAGCTCAGAGATGGGATGGCACAAGAACGTGTCGACTGGGATCTCGCCAGGGAGTATCTCGGCGAGATGTCGGAAATCGCACAACTCGAGACCAGCGAACTCGCTAAGCTGACGGCACAACTCGCAGCTCAAGCGGAGATAAGTTCCGAAACCATTTTTACTGAAATAGACACCGCCGGGAACACCATCTTCCTACTGGTGGCGCTCATGATCGCCGTCGCCATCGTAGCCTACCTGTATTCAAGTCGACAAATTGCGGCGCCGATCGGGCAATTCTCGACGGACTTGATTACTGTCGCTGACAACCGCGATCTCAGTTATCAACTTCCTCAACACAGCCAAGATGAGGTCGGCCGAGCATCCCAGAGCGTAAACCAACTCCTGCGGGTTATTCGCGACGGCATGTCCGGCGTCTCACAGGCTATCGGTGACATTAGCCAGTCTGTGACTTCACTTGAAGGGGTATCTCAATCCTCCGATATCACTATTCAGGGTATGAACGATGAAATCGGCCGGATCGTCCACCTGATGACCGAGCTTGAGGCACAAATAGAGGAAGGTGCTAAACGCGCGGTATCCGCATCGGAAAGTGCTAATCGCGGCGCGAGCGCGGTGAACAACGGTGCCGGAAAGGTTCAGGAAACATCAAGAAGTATTGCCACCCTGGCAGTCGATATTGAACACACCGCGGATAAACTGTTGTCTCTACGCAGTGTGGGTGACCAGGTTTCATCGGTAGTCGGTACCATTGCCGAAATTGCCGACCAGACCAGCTTACTCTCACTTAATGCAGCCATCGAAGCGGCACGAGCGGGAGAATCAGGCCGCGGCTTTGTGGTTGTCGCAGACGAGGTGCGTAAGCTCTCGTCCCGCACACATCAATCCACGGTCGAAGTGAACGCAATGCTGGAGTCAATTGTGTCTTCCATCACGGCGTCAGTGGACACGATGACTTCAAATCAAGAAATGGCAAAATCCTCTGTCGAACTCGCCGAACAAACCGCCGTAACACTGTCCGATATTAGCGACTCAATCCTGGGGCTGAGTCAGGAATGTGCCGAGGTTGCTGAAGTCGCCGGTGAGAATCTAAGTGGCGCAAAGCGTGTGCACCAACAAATCCAAGCCTTCGAAAAGGTCGGCACTTCCGTCACGACCAGTAGCGCACAAACTCGATCAGCGGCAAAGTCTCTGAAGGATTCAGCCGGTTCCCTACAAAGCCTGGTCAACCAATTTAAGCTCGGCTAGTCATTCACGACATAACACTATGAACCTTAAGACACAGCGCCTAGTGCAAACTGTACTATTACCAATAACAAGCAGACAAAGAAAAAAGTAAATCCAACACCCATAAAAATAAAATGCCAGGGGTTACCCCTGGCAAAGTCCCTGGCTCGATTTTCTTGCTTCTGTACTCCTAGCAACGCCCATAGTGCGCTTTGCAGCATCTCTACAAATGACAGTGGCTTGACCTTCTCGAGGCGGTTTTCTTCGGGAAATTCTGTACCTGCTTGTGGATGTTTCATCGTCGCCCCCTGCACCATCATTTTCAGACCACAATCATACATTCACGCCAAAATGGCATTAATAGCCAATTGGTATATTATTTCATGACATGTTGTCATGAATAGATCCCGCCAAAATGGACCCAGCCTCAGACCTTTTCCTGTTTAACAAAATTGTCAAAAACGGCAGCTTTGCCGCTGCAGCTGATCAATTGAATATGACACCTTCTGGAGTCAGCAAGCGCCTGAGTCGCTTTGAGAACCGACTCGAAGTGCGATTGTTTAACCGCACCACTAGAACCTTATCCCTGACAGAATCCGGTCAAGCGCTATACGACAGAGCCCAGTCGATACTAGAAGCGATTGAAGATGCAGAAACTCAGACGCGAGAATTGTCTCGAATTCCAAGGGGCAAGCTAAGGGTCGCGTGCTCGGACGCCTTTGCCATGCATGTGATTGTGCCGATGTTGGCTGAGTTTAATCGTCAGTATCCGGAGGTGGCGGTGACCCTGGTGCAGGGGGATGGCCCCTTAAACATTGTCGAAGCACAGATTGATCTGGCCATTCGTTTTATCCGCCCGACCAACCCGGACTTTGTCGCTAAACGGTTAGTTGCTGACCCCTGGGTAGTCTGCGCCAGCCCGGCTTACCTCTCAAAATATGGCGCACCGAAAACTCCCGACGAACTCCACGAGCATCGATGCTTAACCATTAAAGCCAAAAACGAGGAAACCAATCAGTGGTACTTCGATCATCCACAATCGACCATTACCGTCGATGGTGCCTTTTCTGGAATCGGTCTCGTGGTCAAAGCGGCGGCATTGCAAGGTCTGGGTATTGCCCGGCTAGCGAGCTTTTTAGTCCAAAAGGAATTACAAAATGGAGATCTGGTTCAAGTCCTGGATGAATATATGCCAACGGATGAACGCTGCATCTACGCGGTCTATCCCCATCGAGATTACCTGCCCCTAAAGATTCGAGTATTTATTGATACCCTCGAACGGCTGCAGTTTCCAACCTCTCTGCCGGACACAGACCTAGCGGAACCGTCGGATTAGCTTGCGCTGATCTTCGGCAATCAGCGCAAGATCTTCGCTATAAACCACACCCTGCCGACAGCCTTCAACGGTTTGGCTCGTCAGCGACTGAATCCCTTCGGTATGGCCCTCTAGATCTTCAATCGCGTGACGCTGCTCATCTATATTTCTAATAATCTGGGAAGCCTGTGCATCAACCTGCTTAAGCACGGATTCAGCCTCTGAGATGGTTTCTCCAGCCTGGCCAATTTTGCCCACGGCATCTGCAGCAATTTGTTGCCCCTGGTCAATTGTCGTCACAACACTGCTGGTTGCCGCGTTAAGATTACTGATAATTTCAGTAATCGATTGGGTAGATTCCTGGGTGCGTTGCGCAAGGTTCCTCACCTCGTCAGCAACAACCGCAAATCCCCGCCCCTGCTCGCCCGCTCTTGCGGCCTCAATTGCGGCGTTTAGCGCCAACAAATTGGTTTGCTCCGCGATGCCAGCAATCACCTCCAGGACAGATCGAATCTGGTCGCTATCCTCGGCGAGTTTCGCCACGATGACCGCCGTTTCAGCTACTGCAGAATCCAATTGGTGAATCCCGGAAATCGCGAGCTGCAGATGACTATTACCTAATTCCAGTTTGGCCACGGCGTGCTCCGAGGAGGAGGAAGTATCTATTGCCGATTGATTAACGGTTTCCAGGGATTCACTAATTCGCCCCTGCACCGCAACAACCCCCGAGGTCACTTCCTTTTGATTGTCCATCAACCGTTGCACAAGGTGGGTTTGTTCCGAGGTCTTCGATGCCCCAGAAGTAACGGATTCTGCCAATTGCCCCAGACTCTCGAGTACCGTGTGATTTTTAGCAATCATCATTTTGATGGCTAACTGCACTTGACCCCGAACCGACGTCACTCCGGTATAAATGAATTGTGCTACCTCATCGTCAATGTAGGCAGCGGCTTCACGGCCCAAACTCAGTTCAAACTTGCGTAGCCAAAAACTCAGCCAACCAACGCCAGCAACGGTCGCGATCATCCCAGCTAAAACTGGGTTTAACCATTGACCGAGCAACAGTGCACAAATGGTGGTTGGAACAATCGCTGTCGAGGCCACACCGGCAGTTCTGACCGCAGAAGCTAACCTTGAACTAACACTATGCAATGCCTGTCCGGACCGAAGCCGACCATAAGCTAGCTCTGCCCGCTCGACTTCCAGGCGACTGGGTTTTGTTCTCACGGATTCGTAACCGACAATTTTGCCATCGTCAAATAATGGAGTGACGTAGGCACTAACCCAATAATGATCGCCGTTCTTGGTTCTGTTTTTGACCATCCCCATCCAGGGCTGGCCTGACTTCAAACTGGTCCAGAGCATCTCAAATGCGGCCTGGGGCATATCAGGGTGCCGCAGAATATTATGCGGCTCACCAATCAATTCCTCTCGACAATAGCCTGAGTACCGGACAAATTGTTCATTACAATGAACAATCCGGCTGTTTAAATCCGTAGTGGAGACAATCTGGCAGTCGTCTGCCAAATCGATTTCGTTCTGTGTAATCGCGCCGTTTTTTCTCATAACCTAACTCTAGCTGCAAAATGTCTGGCGGTGCGCCCTAAGTCTAGATGAAGATAGCGATCTGCCAACTTTCTCGGGTGTAGGCAAATTCAGCAGGTTGTAGCCTGCCTAAAATCCATTAATTCTTACTCCGTGCCTGGTCCTCAGATAGGGTATACTCCGGCCCCGCAAATCTCCCCGAGCGCCTAATGTCGGCAAATCCTGAAATTACCCACTTCAATCAGCTGAATCTGCCTGATTCTCTGATGAAAGCGATTGAAGAGGTTGGCTACGAAACGCCCTCCCCGATTCAATGCCAAACTATCCCTCTGTTGATGGAGGGCAGCGATGTACTGGGGCACGCGCCGACGGGCACGGGTAAAACCGCTGCTTTTGCGCTGCCGCTGCTATCGCGGCTGGATATGTCAGCCAAGCACGTGCAAATCATGGTGCTCACGCCAACTCGGGAATTGACGATTCAGGTGGCAGAAGCCTTCCAGCGTTATGCCTCACACATGAAGGGCTTCCACGTATTACCCATATATGGCGGTCAGGCCTATGCCGGCCAAATTAGCCAATTGAAACGCGGTGTCCAGGTTGTTGTCGGCACCCCAGGCCGGATCATGGACCATATGCGCAAGGGCACCCTGAAGCTAGATCAACTCCAGGCACTTGTGTTGGACGAGGCTGATGAAATGCTACGCATGGGCTTTATTGATGACGTTGAATGGATTTTGGAGCAAACCCCCGCAAAACGGCAGATTGCTCTCTTCTCGGCTACCATGCCGAAGGAAGTCGAACGGATTGCGCGCAAGCACCTCAACAACCCCCAAGAAATCTCAATCAAATCTAAAACGGCAACTGCCTCTACTATTCGGCAGCGTTATTGGCCCGTGAGCCACGGCCATAAGTTGGATGTGCTGACCCGCATTTTGGAGATCGAGCACTACGACGCCATGATCATGTTCGTCCGAACTAAATCTGCCACCATTGAGCTGGCGGAAAAACTCGAAGCCCGGGGTCATGCAGCGGCCGCCATCAACGGCGATCTGCCCCAGAAGCAGCGAGAGCAAACCATCGAACGACTCAAAAAAGGCACCTTGGATATCCTGGTTGCCACCGATGTCGCCGCTCGCGGTCTGGATGTGGAACGCATCAGCCACGTTGTGAACTACGACATCCCCTACGATACTGAAGCTTATATTCACCGTATCGGCAGAACTGGTCGAGCCGGTCGTCAAGGTGATGCAATCCTATTTGTCACACCTAGAGAAAAACGAATGTTGGACGCTATTGAGCGTGCCACCCGACAGAAGATTGAACTGTTGGAGCTGCCCACCACAGAAATGGTGAACAACAAACGCATTGCAGATTTTAAACAAAAAGTGTCCGACACGATCACCGCCGGAGACCTGGAATTCTACCAGCAGCTATTTGAGCAATATCGTCAGGACCACGACTATTCTGAAATGGACATTATCGCCGCCCTCGCGAAAATGTTAGTCGGTAAAGATTCACTGCTACTTAAAGAGAATACCGGCAAGAACAAACAATCAAAACCGGCTGCATTCGAGGAAAGGCAGGACCGTCCACAACGAGGTCGTGCCAGAACAGAAAGAAGTTCAGAAAGAAGCTCAGAACGAGGCTCGGATAGAAACCCAGACAGAAGCACTGACCGGCGCGATCGATCCGACAAGTCTGAACGATCTGGAAAACGTATGAGCAAATCGAAAGCAAAACCGCCCGAGGGCATGGAACGCTATCGGATTGAGGTTGGCCACGACCATGAGGTCAAGCCCGGCAATATTGTCGGTGCAATCGCCAATGAAGCCGGGCTCGATGCCAAAAATATCGGCCACATTGATATATATTCCGGCCACAGCATTGTCGACTTACCCGCCGGTATGCCACGGGATGTGTTCAGAGAACTTAAAAAAGTATGGGTGTGTGGTCGACAACTCCATATTAGCCACGACACCGGCGATCAGATTATTTCAGCCCCCGTGACGGATCGAAGCACCGCAAAAGCGGCGTTTCATAACTCAGCAAAAGGTTCAGCAAAAGGTTCAGAGAAAGGCTCAAACAAAGCTGACACCAAACGCACACCTAAAAGCACAGATCGGCCTCCTGCTTCGACGGGCGGCTCTGATTCTACAAGAACCAAACCGGTCACAAAGCGCAAAGTCAGAACCGCTGACAAAAAGTCGAAAGGCAAGCCCGTTAAGAAAAAACACAAACCCAAGACTTAGGCTGTAGCTCGGCATGAGAAATAGACGGCAAGCGTCAAAGGTCAAGCATTCTATGCCTCAGGCAGCATGGCCCCCAAATCCGTGACACCGGGGTCTATGCCGAGCTGACTCAGCAACGTCGTGACCTGTCCCCGGTGGTGGGTCTGATGATTAAAAACATGCATCAGAAGATGACCAATGTGCTTTCGATGGGCGACACCGGCCATATCGTGATAGCCCATAGCGCCGGATAACTCAGTCTCGGACATTTCGTTTGTCAATCCAATCAGCATCATATCCATCTGAGCTCTGGCACGTTTCAAGCCGTCTATGTCCTGGTATAGCGTGTCTCCCAGTTCGTTTGGCTGCCGCCAACTTCTTAACTCATCCAATGCGCCATAGTTGCCGTGCTGGATAAATCGTTTTAACCAGATAACATCTGCGACAAGTATGTGATTTAGGGTACCCAGGATGGAGCCGAAGAATGCACCTCGATCGGTGTTCAGTTCACGATCATTAACGCCATCCAACACATCAAACAGATTGATGTTCATCCACTGGTTGTAGCGTGCCATGACTTCCAAACTTTTTTTCAAGGACATGGACGGTCTCCTTATAACGCGCCTTCTAGAATTCTGACGGTTTTTGATTTGAATTCCCGGCGGGCGAGCACCATCACAATCAATGTCGACGCCGCAATATATACAAAAGGATTAAGCAACCAGAACACCATCGCCAGACAAAAATAATAGGCCCGAAGGCCCGCATTATTGTCGTGACCCGCAACATCCATCAACCGGGCCATCTGGTGGATGTACCGATCCCGTTCGGCCTCGGTAATCTCATCCGTTGGCATTGGTGCGGCCCCCATGAGCACCGCAACAAAACCATACTGGCGCAGACTCCAGGTAATTTGGAAAAACGCATAGATCAGCAAAACCGCAATCAGGATAAATTTGGTTTGGACCTGTGCCGACGACTGAACAACCGACAGGGGCAGGTCACCCGTGATTTCGGCAATCTGACCACCGGAAGAAATGGCCGTGAACACAGCCGCCAGTAGCAGTAGCGTCGCTGAGGAGAAAAACCCGACAACTCGCTCCTGACTCGCCAGCAGGGCCGCGTCGGTCATTCGCATTTCGCGTTTTAGCATCTCCGTCACCCATTTCACCCGGTGCGACCGCATGGAGTGGGACAATGACTGTTTGTCGCCCTCCTGTGCCCGGCGCTTTGCATAAAACGCATAGGACGCCCATGCCAGCAGCATGTAGCCGAACGCTGCAAGATCTAACCAATCGAGCAAAACCAAAGGGTGGGCACTCATTATCAACTCCTCTACTTGCGCACTAAGGCAATTATTCAACCCTTGACCCTGATATACTGAAACGAGTCCAGGGAAAGGATTGTTTGCTCATCATGTCAAAACATATTGGTAATGCTGTCAATTTTGACACAGTGCAACAGGCAGAACGAGACATCATTACCGAGCAGCGTAAACATCGCTTGCCCAATGACTCTAACGCTCACCTAGACAAATCTGATCATTACAGCGGAATTGCGATTTCCGGAGGTGGCATCCGTTCCGCCTCTTTTGCCCTTGGAATACTCCAGGCATTAAATGCCAAACACGTTTTACCCCAGATCGATTATCTCTCCACCGTTTCCGGCGGCGGATACATCGGTTCAAGTTGGACCTGGTTCAACTATCTAAAGCGACTCGGCAAACTCGGTGATACGGGTAAGGGCTATTTCTTTCCCTTCGGAGACCGGGACGAAGGTGCGCGTTCAGAAGGCTCCTCGATTAAGAGCAGCATCCTAAGTTATCTTAGGCAACACGCCAGCTATCTAGTGCCGGGTTTCGGCATTAACTACTTTTCTGGTTTTGCGGTTGTGTTTCGCAACATGTTATTGCCGCTGCTGGTTTACATCAGCATGGCAGTTGTACTGTTCTGCGGCATTATCGCCATGGAACATTTTATCACCCAGGCCGGGGCATCTATTTTTACTGAGCTGTCGACCGAACACCCGGCCGGTGATCTACTGTTAATAGCACCCGTACTCAATGATGTTGCCCGAATCAATATTAGTTTGCTGCTGGCCCTTACCAGTCTGGGCCTGCTCAGCATTATCGGATTAAGCTACGGGCCCACAAGCTTCCTCTTTGCGAGAACCAGCACTACGGGTTACCGGGTTCGAACCTGGTTCCAAAGGATCATGGGGTTGCTTGTCATTAGCACCGTCGCCTTCAGCTTTATCGGCTTACTACCATTTTTTATTGAACAATTTTCGGACACCTTGCCAACAACTTTGTCTGGCTGCCTGGGTGTTGTGGGTGGTGTATGGCACTTTATCCAACAAAGTAAACGTCAGGCCGGCGGCCTCCCGACAAAACTGATCGCCATTGTTTCCGCGATGGGCATCATCATTGCCATCGCGGCATTCAGCTATTGGGTCGCACTTCACTACAGCCCCAATGCCTGGAAAGTTGCACTTCCCCTGGCATTGCTAGCCGGAACCTTTGTTAGCCTAAATGTGTTTGGTTTAGGCCGTATGTATCGCGACCGTTTGATCGAGACATTTATGCCCAATGCAGACACCGTTCGCGCCCAACACTGGGCACCTGCATCGGAAGCGGCGGTAACAGAATTGAGTGACGTGAATACCGGAGCGGACCAGGGTCCCTATCACCTGCTCAATACCAATTTAATTCTTACCACCTCCGCCGACAATAAGTTCAAGGGGCGAGGTGGGGACAACTTTATCCTTTCTTCTCAGTACTGCGGTAGCGACGCCACCGGCTGGACCGAAACGGCTACTTACAACCAGCACAATTTGACCCTCGGCACTGCTATGGCAACCTCCGGCGCCGCGGTAAACCCCCATGCCGGGCCAGACAGCCAGGGCATTACTCGCAACCCGCTGGTATCGTTTTTGATGTTTATCCTCGGCCTGAGAATGGGACTGTATATTCAAAACCCTCGATACAGGAGCCACCGGTTTCAAATTCCGAATTACCTGAAGCCCGGCCTATGGCAAGGGCTACTTGGCCAGGGTCTCGATGAGCATGCCGGGTCCCTGACCCTTTCGGACGGCGGCCATTTTGAGAATACCGCCACCTACGAGTTGATCAGGCGCAGGGTAAAATCGATTATCATTTCCGAAGCTGGCCAGGACGTGACATTTTCATTTCAGGACATCGCCAACCTAATTGAAAAGGTTCGGGTGGATTTTGGCGTTCACATCAAGTTTCTTGAAGACTACGGTATTAATCATCTGGTGCCCGGTTCCATTGAGGACAGCACACCGTTCGAACAACGTTATGATATGGCAAAACGCGGGTTTGCAATTGCTCAGATAGAGTATCCCGACGGCAGCAAAGGCCATCTTTTTATCATCAAGGCAACGCTCACCCGCGACCTACCGGCGGATCTATATGGGTACAAGGATGCCAATCCTAATTTTCCCAATCAGACCACCATGGACCAATTCTTCGATGAGGTTCAGTCAGAATCTTACCGGGAACTCGGCTATCAACTGGCCAAACAACTCTGTCAGCACACTGACTTTCGACTTGCCTTTCATCTCACTGAAAAAACCGAGACATAACCATGACCCGATATCTTAAGATCCTCGGCATCCTATTTCTTCTCTACCTGGTGCTCGCTTTCATCGGCCAAAAAGTAGGCATCCTATTCAGCGCATTAACACCACCCACGCTGCCGGAGACTGCTCTGATTGAGGATGCGGACTGGGACAGTCAGCAAAACTGGACTGACGAGGTCAGCGAAGAATTTCATTTTAAGACCCAGGGCTCTCGGACCCTAAATATTCCCCTGTCATGGTTTCTCGCCCTCGAAGCCCCAACAAATTCGCCTATCGGTGCGCTATTTTTTGAGGAGGATCGGTTTAGTGCTGAGTACCTGACACGGTTTGGATTTATCCCGAGCGACAAAAGTGCAAATAACCCAGATGGATTACCCATTGGCATTGCCGTGACCCATTATCAGCAGTTGGCTGGTCTTGATGGTTCTCAAAGCGCCGTTGGTTTTACCTGTGCTGCGTGCCATACCGGTCAACTCGTGTTTGAAGGCAAGCGCTATGTGATTAATGGTGGTACCGCGATGGTGGATCTTGGCCAATTAACCAAAGCCCTGGGTGCCGCCCTGGGGCAAACCGCAGTGGCCTCAAAACTTCCGATTCTCGACGGCCGCTTCCAACGATTTGCAAGTTCTGTACTTGGAGAAGAAGCGGATGCACTTACCATCGACAAACTCAGAACAAACCTCGGCAATGTTGTGGGTCACCTGGCTGCACAGCCAATGGGCATTGATGTCACGGAAGGTTTCTCTAGGCTGGATGCGCTAAATAGAATTGGTAATCAAGTGTTTGCGACGGATCCCGACCGACCAGAAAATTACGTCAGCCTTAACTCCCCTGTTAACTTCCCACCCATATGGACGGCTTCCTGGTTCAACTGGGTACAGTACGACGGCTCCATCATGAGTCCACTAATTCGTAATATGGGTGAGGCAATGGGTACCGCCGGTCATATTGAGTTTCAAGTCCCTGTTAATGAGGGCCGTTATTCAAGCAGCATTCCTGTCCCCAATTTAAATTGGATCGAACACCAGCTTGCTGGCCCAAAGCCGCCATTACCCGGCAGGGCTTTTACCGGGCTACAGGCACCGCGATGGCCTGAAGCCTTTCCAGCGATTGATCAGACCAAAGCGGAATCAGGTGAGAAGTTATACGCAGAAGTTTGTGCGGGTTGCCATCGACCAGCCCTCTCCCGAGCTGTTGCAACGGGGTTAGATCCCGACAACAAGTTCTGGCAACACTTCAAACCAATCGAATGGTGGGATAACAATAAGAAGTTGCAAACCCAGATGCAGTATCTTGATGTAAACATTATCCCCCAGAGTGAAATGGGCACTGACCCTGGCCAGGGTCGAGTACTCGCAGAGCGTACCGTCAATACCAGTGCACTCAACACAGCAGCCTCGAAACAGAAAGGCTTTGGAATAAACACCCGGGTTTGTACACCCTTAAACGGTCAGCTTGAAACCGTCAATATTAATGACGATCCGCTACTTAACTTTGGTTTAGGACTCGGCGCAGCGGTTCAAATGGGTATCAACAAGTGGCAGGAAGATAGTTTTGTTGCGCACAATACCCAGGACCAACCAAACTGCCTTGAAGCTGGTAAGGGTTATAAGGCGAGACCTTTGAATGGTATTTGGTCCACTGGGCCGTTCTTACACAATGGTTCTGTTCCAACCCTCGCACATCTTTTAGGTCCGGCGAATGAACGCCCGGATGCCTTCCTGCTCGGCAACCCTGAATTTGACCCAGTCAATGTTGGCATCCAGGTAATAGCAGAACCAACTAACGGCGCCGACTACAGTCCAGAGGGTTACTTTGTCCTACGCACGTCTATTCCCGGTAACAGCAACCGGGGACATGAGTTCGCGGATAAAAAAGGTCCCGGTGTGATCGGCCGTGGTCTCAGCAAAGCAGAACGAGATAATCTAATCGAATTCCTGAAGACAATATAAATCCGCTATATTGGGACGGGCTTAAAAGATGTTAGAGGAAATAACCCATGGCAGCTAAACGCGCATTTACCATTATGGTGATCTTTCCCATACTCGGCGGTCTAGCGATCGGCGGCTATGGGGTTTACCGCTATATTAATGGCCAAATGCTGAACGCCATTTTCGATCTAGTGGTCGGCCTGAGTTTTCTTGCAATAAGTGCTTACACCTTTTTTACCGGTCGAGAAAAAATTGCTCGATATGTGAGTGCATTTATCACCGTGGTTGGCCCCCTGGCGTTTTTAAAACAATTTGATAGTACCTACATCTATTGGATCTATTCTTCTGCCATCATTTTGTTTTATCTGCTCGAATATCGTTCAGCACTTGTCCTAAATTTGGTGATGCTGCTCGGTGTGGTTTACCTGGTTCCAGCCTCGGACCAACGACCGGAAGAGTTCTACTCCTTTTGGGTAACCATTACCCTGATCATCTCGTTTTCCCTGATCTTTGCCCTGAATGAGGAAGCCAGTAAACGTAAACTTCACGAACAATCCGTAACCGATGCCCTAACCGGCGTTGGCAATCGGCGCGCCTTCGCTGAGCGGGTCAGCAATGCCGTCATCTTTCGCAAACGACACAACCTGAGCGTCTCACTGCTGTATCTAGATGTAGACGAGTTCAAAAATATTAACGACTCAAAGGGGCACACCGTCGGTGACCAGGCTATTACCAGGGTTGCCCAATTAATCACAACAATGCTCAGGGAAACAGACAGCGTCTTTCGCGTCGGAGGCGACGAATTCGTGATCGTGGCAGAGGGAGCAGATCTGTCCTCAGCGCTGCAGATGGCGGAAAAGATCCGTAATGAAATTGAATCCCAGGATTTGGTCGCCGGCTGTCGAGTTACTGTTTCCATGGGTGTTGCAGAGCTTGTTGACGATGACACAACCGATTCCTGGATCGCACGGGCCGATACACTGTTATACACCGCCAAAAATACTGGTCGAAACAAGATTGAGGTCGAGGCAGAAGCCGTCAGCTAAGGCCTATCCCTGTCCGAACCTCATTCAACTCTAACCCTTCTTTTTCGGCTAAGTAGTTGACCCAGATCAACGCACAACCCTGCCCAGGGACTTACTCTTAGGATGATTGCTAAACCCTAAAGAGGCATCACCGTGCGAAAAATACTGATAGTGACTGATCCCGACTTCTCTAATGAGGTCACCCTAGATCGAATCCGCGAGGTACCAAAAGAGGGTACCCTGTTCCGGGTTGAGCATTACTTAACGCCTACCCATGCCAAAGATGGGAGTGCCTTCAGTAAAGCCATTCAAGAAAAACGAGACTGGCTAAATCAACTGGTTGCGCCCCTTGTTGCGGAAGGATTCAACATTAAGACGGGCGTTCATGCCTACGGAAAGCTCCATGAAACTATCATCGCCAATGCGGTAGATTTCGGCGCAGACTATATTTTTAAACCGTTGCGCCATCACTCCACCCTACGTCGATTGATGTATACCTCCACCGATTGGAATTTGATTCGCTTTTGTCCCTGCCCACTATTATTACTTAGCGAAAAAAGCCAGGTACATGGCAAGCCAGTCCTTGCAACGCTCGATCTGGAAACCAGGGATGAGCCTCACAAGCGTCTCAACAAAATTGTCCTTGAACGCGCCCATGCCCTCTCTGACCTGATTGGTGGAGAAGTTCATATTGTTAACGCCTACAACATGGTCACCGTGGCCGGCGGTGATGCTTCACTCGACCCATTAAAGTATGAGGTTGTACAGGGTCGGCGGGACGAATACCTTAAGAAGGCAAAGTCTATTGCTGAGGCAAACGGCGTCTCCATCGAGAATATTCATCTTGAGGAAGGTGCCCCTGAAATGGTGGTTAACCATGTTGCAGAATCCCTTGGGGCAGGCATTATTGTCCTGGGGACCATGGCTCGAACCGGTGTATCCGGCATGTTTATTGGCAATACCGCCGAATCAGTACTTGAAGGTGCGAATTGCGATGTATTTGTGATCAAGCAACAGGACACTTCTGACTAACTACCTCTAACTACCTAAATAACCGCTAGAACGAAACAGACCGGCAGCGTTCCTTAAAAAGCAGCGCTGCTGGTCAACCCCTTAATGCAGATAACGCAATTGTAAAACCTGAATGGGAAAATTGAGTGGCGCATCCATTTTACGCCACTCAATTTTTTGCTTGGTCTAACTTCTAGATCTAGTTTCTAGATCCTATTTTTCAAATGCTCGCGCTTCATCCGTTAACTGAGACGCGTCTTGCTTAAGCTCAACCTGACGATTGATCATCAGATTGAAGGCGAACCAGGCCAGATAAAATCCCCCAGCGGCAAAGATGATGTCGCCGGGCACTCTCAGCCAGACTAACGCTTCCATCATTGGCGAATGGATAATTTCAGCGGAGCGTGCATACCAGAGGCCTTCAGTAATCGACCAGTAAGCCTGATACACACCAGCGGGTAGCAACGATCCAAACACCATCGCCCCCAGGCCAATATTCAATAACCAGAACATTGGCTTAAGCAGGTTGTCTCGCCACGCGCCATCGTTCGTTAAGCCTCGAAGACAGAACAACATCAGCCCTATGCCCAACATGCCATAGACCCCGAACAATGCGCCATGGCCGTGTGCTGCCGTCGTGTTCAAACCTTGAATATAGTACAGCGATATTGGTGGATTGATGATAAAGCCTAACAATCCGGCACCTACCATGTTCCAAAATGCTACCGCAACAAACATCAGGATCGGCCACTTGTAGCGTTCCACCCAGGGCGCCGCCCGGCGATGTTGGAAATTTTCGTAGGCTTCGAAACCGATCAGTACCAGTGGTACAACTTCCAGCGCTGAGAACATGGATCCCACCGCAATTACCGATGTGGGGGTCCCAGCAAAATAGAGGTGATGCAAAGTGCCCAGAATACCGCCAAACAAGAAGATGATGGTGGCAAACAGGACCGCATCCGCTGCAAGTTTCGAACGGACCAGACCCATCCGCGAAAATAGTAGCGCAATAACCGCTGTAGCAAACACTTCAAAGAAGCCTTCCACCCACAGATGCACTACCCACCAACGCCAATAGGTGACCATCGATAAATGGGTGTGCTTACCCCAGGTAAGACCTGCCGCATAAAACAAACCAATTGCGACCGCGGATAGAAATAGCATCATCACCAACCCACGATTTTCGGAAGGTTTAATCAGACTTGGCCACAATGCTCTGCCGACCAGCGTTAACCAAATCATCAATCCCGTAAATAACAGGATCTGCCAGACTCGCCCAAGATCAACATATTCCCAACCCTGATGACCTACCCAGAAGTTGGTATCAAGATCAAAAAACTGTTGAACCCCGAGCCACTCTCCACCGAGGGATCCGACCACAACAATCAGCAACGCAACAAATAGCAGATTAACCCCTAGTTTTTGAAAGCGCGGTTCATGACCTGAAACCGCCGGGGCAATATAGAGTCCCGTGGCTAGCCAGGCTGTTGCAATCCAGAAAATGCCGAGCTGAGTGTGCCAGGTACGCGTCACCGCATAGGGCAAATACTCCGCCAATGGAAATCCGTAAAACTCCTGGCCCTCAACCGCATAGTGCGCAGTCACGGTGCCCAGAAATATTTGCGCAAGAAACAGCGCCACCACGGTGTAAAAGTATTTTTCCGTCGCTTGTTGAGAAGGTGTCGCAACACCATCTAACAGGGGGTCATTCTTCGGCGCTGTGACCGTTTCGCCCTCATGAAGGGTTGAGACGTAGTACCAACACATGCCACCTAGCGCCCCAAGAAGTAAAATGACACTGGCAATGGACCACATCAAGGTACCGGTGGTGGGCGAATTACCTACCAGCGGTTCATGGGGCCAGTTATTGGTAAAGGTAATATCACTACCGGGCCGCTGCGTAGTGGTTGCCCAGGCAGTCCAGAAGAAAAAGGCGGGCATCAGCTCCCGATGCTGTTTCGAGGGTATCGCGTCGTTGGCGATTGCATACTGCTCACGCAATGATTCAAATTCAGCCGTGTCACCAAATAAAGCGCTATAGTGATCGTGAACTTCACTTATCACCCCTGCCCTGGCATTCGAAACCGTAAGGGTTTGAGTCACAGGATCAAAGGTGTTGGTCCGCATCTCCTGTTGTAGACGAGCTCGAAGTGCAGCTTCATGTTCCACGGACAAATCTTTTGCCGCAATCCCATGACGCTCCAGTGCATAGTGTTCAAGCAACCCACTGGCTTCTCTGTGTAGCCAGTCGGCGGACCAGTCCGGCGCAAGATACGCCCCGTGGCCCCAGATAGACCCAACCTGCTGACCACCCATGGTTTGCCAGACCTGCCGGCCCGTTTGAATTTGTGCTTTGGTGTAAATCAAGTTTCCCGATTGATCCACAACCCGTTCCGGTATTGGTGGCATTTCCCGGTAGATCTCACTGCCTATAAACAACAGCGCACCGAAGGACAGCACAAACAGCCCTCCCAGCGTCAGCCATAATCGCCTGGTTGAATTCATTTATTTCCCCTTTCAAGACTAATCGACAACAAATTGTTAAGATGCATTCTACATGCTCGTTTAAAGATGTACAATATATGCATCTTTCGACAGAATTTTGAAGCAGAATATCGAAGGAAAAATAGATGAGACTCACGCAACACACGGATTATTCACTACGGGTTCTGATGTTTCTGGCCTTAAAGCCGACGGAGTTGGCAACCATTCAAGAGGTCTCGGAGAAACACCAGATATCAAAAAATCACTTGATGAAAGTGGTTCAACGACTCGCCCACGGCGGATTTATCACCTCGGTACGAGGTCAAGGCGGCGGTATGAAGCTGCAAAGGGAAGCAGAGCAAATTGTGATCGGTGAAGTGGTGGCGTTTATGGAGCCAGACTTCTCCATTGTTGAATGCTTTCGAGAGGACAACGGTTGCGTGATTACCACGGCATGCAAACTCAAAGGCATGTTCGCAGAAGCCATGGAACAGTTTTTAGCACATCTCAACCGCTATACATTGGCCGATCTGGTAAAAGGCAAGACTCGAAATGAAATGGTGAAGTTGCTTCACCTGGATTAGGAGATTTAAATGCTCAGAGTACTCTTACTCGTGACCGGCACCTGCTGCGTTGGCTTAGGGGTGCTGGGCGTGTTCTTACCTGTTCTACCGACCACCCCTTTTCTCCTTCTTGCCGCTGGCTGCTATGCACGTTCATCAGAACGAATGCACCAAAGACTGCTGGCTAGCCCCGTGCTGGGCAATCTCATTGACGAGTGGCAAACAAACGGTTCCATTCCGAGACGATCACGCACCATCGCAATAGGGATGATTGTGATCTGCTTTGGTTTCTCAATCGGGTTTGTCATACCCAATATTGTCGGCCAGTTAGCCATGTTTGCTATCGGGACCGGCGTTGTTGTGTTCCTGTGTCGCTTACCGGTTAGCGACGCCAATACACATAATGAACGGGAGATGTTATGAAGCGTTTGATCCAGCAAGTCGCTTTATTGGTTTTGGTTGGTCAGGCTTTATCAGCTTACGGTTCAGCAGCGACCGACGGGATCGCCCATCTTAACTTTCGCTACAGAATAGAATCTGTCGATCAGCAAGGTGCAGCAGAAAATGCCCTGGCATCTACCCTTCGAACCCGAGTGAATTACCTCAGCGCCCCCTTTGCTAACACACAGGTTTTTCTTGAGGCCGATAATGTGACCTACCTGGGCAATGATGCGTTCAACAACACACGAAATGGTGCCAGTCGATATCCCGTTGTCGCTGACCCCCGTGGCACCGGCATGAATCAGTTCTATGTCCAGAATAGGATTCAAGATTTCACAACCACTCTGGGCAGACAGCGCATCCTACAGGATGGCCAACGATTTATCGGTGGTGTCGGCTGGCGCCAGAACGAACAAACCTATGATGGACTGGGGGTTCGTTATCAGCCTGCAACACAGATGGATGCCTCCTGGCATTATATCAAACGCGTCTCACGAATATTTGGACCTGAAGGTGGCACTCCAGATGCTTCTCTGGATTCCGATTCTCATCTTGCTCGCCTCCACTACACCACAAAAAAACTCGGTGCGCTCACGGCCTACGGATACTTTCTCGACTTTGAGGATGCCGTTGGACTGTCTAGCCGCACCACGGGCATCCGATACCAACGCAGCTTTCAAATCTCTAATATCTCATTACCCCTGACCCTCGAATATGCTCACCAGAACGACTATGGCGACAACCCGGCCAACCTTTCGCTGAACTTTTTTGCCATCGATCTGCAGGTCAAAACTGGCTACGCCACCTTTAGCTTCGGCAATGAACTATTAGAGGGTTCGAGCGCCGGCGGCTTTATGACCCCACTTGCCACGCTGCACAAGTTTCAGGGCTGGACAGACACGTTCTTGAACACACCGGCGAATGGGATTGATGATCGTTACATCGGGATGTCCGGGAAAGCTAAAGGTTACAAATGGGAGGCCGTCTACCATGACTTTGATGCTGAACGAGGGAGCAACGACTATGGTCACGAGTTAGATCTCTCTGTTTCATATCAAATTAACGATACATTCTCTGGCCTTTTGAAATGGGCCCACTACAGCGCCGATACCTTCGGCTCAGATACATCCAAAGCGTGGCTGATGTTAACAGCCGCCCTGTAATGACAGTGATAGCACTATGAATCAGATATTTAACATAGGCTTCAAACCCCTATTTTTATGCACTGGCATCTCTGCCCTGTTGCTGATCGGGGTCTGGACAGCCTACCTCAACGGTCTTTGGCCAGCCTTCTCGCCCAGGGTAAATCCAGTATTCTGGCACGGCCACGAAATGCTATTTGGCTTTGTCGGTTCAGCCATTGGCGGGTTTCTGCTCACCGCCGTTGCCAGTTGGACCAAAAGACCCCCCGTGCAAGGTCCGCTACTTGCTCTAATTGTATTTGCTTGGCTTGCCGGACGATGGGTTATGGCCGCGGACGTGGCGTTACCGTTTTTTTTAATCGTCGCGATCGACGCTGCCTATTGGTTGTTCTTAACCACCATCGTTGGACGGGAAGTTATCCTCAGCCGCAATCACCGTAACCTGCCCGTTGTACTGATTCTGTTAGGTTTTTTTAGTTTAACCATTGTCTTTCACTTCTACCCCATGGAAGCACTCAGAGGTGGCGTGGCCCTCGTCTGCATCCTGATCATGCTCATCGCCGGCAGAATCATTCCGGCATTTACGACAAATTGGCTCAAACTCAATAGAGGACCACTGCCCCCAATACCGGTCAGCTTCAATCGCTTTGACACAATGGTTGTCCTGTTCACGCTACCCACCCTGGTTGTCTGGTCTATCACACCCTATGAACCGCTGCTCGGCTGGATGTTATTGTTTGTTTCCTTACTACACACACTCAGGCTTACTCGATGGCAAGGGCATAGAACTTTCTCCGAGCCCCTGGTTTTTTCGTTACATGCAGGTTATGCCTGGTTACCCATTGGTTTTGCGCTCCTGGGTTTAACAGCCTTAAATGGCCGCCTGCCCGTTCCCGTTGGAATTCACGCCATCGGAATCGGTGCTATTGCCGCTATGATTCTCGCCGTTTCCACACGGGCGGCAAAAGGACATTCCGGGCGAGCCCTGGCATCTGACCCGCTGCTATCACTGTGCTTTATATTGATACACCTTGCTGCTGTACTACGAATTAGCACCAATTTCTTCCCTTCCCTACTAGTTGGGGCTTCGGTCATCTGGCTCATTTCATTTTGCATTTTTATGTTTCTCTTGATCCAAATCATATTTTTGCCCGCTGACTTAGAGGAAAGTTAAGCCTAAGAAGATCTGATAATTCCAGGGCTTAAAAATGAATCGGATTACGCTGGCACTAAACTCAGCTATTTTGTTAGTCGCGAGCACGCCAGCTATTGCCGAAGTCATGGACGACTCCGCCCCACAAAAAACTGATTCAATCGAAGAAGTTGTTGTTGTCGCCAGCAAGATACCCCGTCCACTACATCGAGTAGCATCACAGGTCACCACCTTCCATCGGGACGACCTGGACCGACTACAAGTCCAAGCCCTTGGTGATATTGCACGATATCAACCTGCCCTCGAAGCTGAGTATGAAGGAAACCGATTTGGCGCTACCGGTATCTCAATTAGAGGGATCGGCGGGAATCGGGTTGCCATGGAATTTGATGGCGTACCAATGCCTAAACAGTTTGGTATTGGTGAATTTGCCTCAAGTTCAAGAAATGCACTCGACCCCGCAATGATCGAACGAATCGAGGTTCTTCGAGGCCCGGCATCGTCACTATATGGTTCAGATGCAATTGGTGGTGTCGTGATTGTCGAGTCCGCTGATGCTAAGAGTCTGCTCACCAATGATGACAACCTATACCTGGGTGGCGGTGGTGGTTGGTACGGTGTAGACAATAGTCTACTCGCCTACGGAACGGCAGCTGTGGAAAGCGGTGCCCATGGCTTTATCCTTTCCCTCGACCGAAGGCAGGGCAGTGACGTCGACAACCAGGCAAAAGGGATTGTTGATGATAGTAGCGAGCATGTAGCACAACACGGTCTGGCTAAATGGCATTATGAATTTGACAATGGCGCCGAGCTTGAAGGTGTTTTGGATATTCATCAACGAAATGTTGATAGTAATTTACGCTCCATCCTCGGCTTTGGCCGTCAATACGCCAACACCATCAGCCTAACCGGTGACGACATACAGAAGCGCCGGCGTGCCAGCGTAAAATACTCAACAACTGATTTAGCTTACGTCGATCATGCAGACCTACTTGTCTACTTTCAATCCAACGAGACCCAACAGTTAACAACTGACCTGCGCAATAACACTTTGGGAATACTCGCCGAGAAAATCGACCGGGATTTTCAATTCGAAGAACGCAGCCGCGGCATCGAAGCCAAGTTTCGCAAAGACCTGGAGTTTGATTCTGCGGTACACATTTTAGTGGCGGGAATTGAATGGGATCATGAAAATTTGCGCGAATCCCGGGACGGATTACTGACGGATCTTGCTTCTAATACGACAAGCAAAATACTACCCCCCGGTGAGGTTCTGCCAACCCGAGATCTCCCTACAACCGATGTTGATCAATTCGGCGCTTATGTGCAGGACGAGATTCAGCTGGGCCGCTGGACACTCATTCCCGCCCTGCGCTGGGACCGTTATGTACTAGTCGCCTCAACCGACCAACTACTGCAGGACTCGACTCGATTAACGGATTTTGATGAAAACAATCTGAATGCCAAGCTGGGCGTAACCTGGACGACAAACAATGGTGTAACCCTCTACGGTCACTATTCAGAAGGGTTTCGCTCCCCTCCCGCCGAAGACGTAAATCTATTTCTAAACTATGCCGGTAGAGTTCTGGTGCGATCGTTGCCCAATCCTGACCTCAAATCTGAACAATCCGATAACTTCGAGCTCGGACTACGGTTTCGAGGCGATGCCGTTAAACTCGAGCTTGCGCTGTATCACTCCACCTACGACAACTTTATTGAGTCTCGAGTCAGCACTGGCATTGATCCCGTGGATGGCGCTCTTCTTTTCCAATCAAGGAACATTAGCGACTCAACAATATACGGCGCGGAAATCAATACCTCGGTTAATCCCGGTGATTGGTTCCCTGTACTGACCCACTGGCGGGCGGGCCTCGGGTTTCATTGGGCCAGGGGAGAAGATAATGATTCCGGCGCCGCAATCAATTCCATTAGCCCAGCCAAGACAAACTTCAATATTTCCTGGCAAGCCAGCCAGTCGATCAATGCGGAGCTTCGGCTCAGCCACTACAACGAACAACGTGATGTCGACTTTAGTAATGGTGCTTTTTTTGTACCGGATGCAGCGACGACAGCTGACCTCGCCCTGAGCTGGTCACCTAATCATTGGGCGGAAGTACATCTTGGGCTCAACAACATTACTAACCGCAAGTATGAAAGATACAACGACGTCCGGTCGTTAACGCCAACTGATCCAAGAATTGAACAACTGTCTCGGCCAGGAAGAAACGTTGCCGTGACGTTTCATATTCGACCTAAATGATAGAACGCTGAAACACAGGCAACAGAAATAAAAAAGAGACTGAAGAAAAGACAAACACTACACATTTAACATCAACCAGGAGAGGGATGATTGTGAGAAAGAAAAATAAAATTGCGATAGGCCTGGCAGTACTTGCCATGACTTTAATGCATGGCACAGCGCTTGCTGCTGACGCGACCCAGGCACATAAAGCTGAAATGAAACAGGGTGGCTATGACGGCAAAGAAACTTACCTGAGTGTCTGCGCCGCCTGTCATCAACCTAAAGGCACGGGATTACGCGGCGCGTTTCCGCCCCTGCTCAACTCGGATTATCTTCAAGCTGATCTTGATCGTAGTATTAAGGCTGTTCTAAACGGCCTTAATGGTGAAATTAAAGTCAACGGTGAAACCTACAACTCGGTCATGCCAGCAATGGGTTACCTGACCGATGATCAAATCGCCGCCGCATTCTCCTACGTCCTTGCCGAATGGAATGGTGGCGGAGTTGTAACCGCAGCACAGGTTAAAGCGCTTCGAGCAGCTCAACTCAAGCCCGAACATCCAGTTCCGACTAAAGAATCCTTAGCCTATCAGGGCGCACCTTCAGCGATTCCTGCAGACGCCGCTGTCAGTATGATTGGCTCCGATGGACCTGCCATTAGTGTTGCCGAATTCGACGAATCGAAACAGATCTTTTTTGAGCGTTGCGCTGGCTGTCACGGTGTATTGCGAAAAGGTGCAACCGGCAAACCGTTAACAACCGAGGTCACCCGGGCAAAAGGCACTGACTACCTGAAGACCTTAATCACCTATGGATCACCCGCTGGTATGCCCAACTGGGGTACATCCGGAGACCTCACCGAGCGTCAGATAGATTCCCTGGCTCGCTTTCTTCAGCATCCGCCACCTGCGCCACCCGAGTTTGGCTTACCTGAGATTCGCGCCAGCTGGCATATGTTAGTCAAGCCCGAAGATCGTGTGAAAAAACCCCAGCACAATCGAAACATCGAAAACTTCTTTGCTGTGACCTTAAGAGACAGCGGTGAAGTCGCCATTATTGATGGTGATAACTACGACATCGTCAATATCGTGAAGACGGGCTACGCGGTGCATATTTCTCGTCCTTCTGTATCTGGCCGCTATATATACACCATTGGGCGTGATGCCAGAATCGATATGATTGATCTGTGGATGAAGAAGCCGGAACGGGTCGCTGAAATCAAGGTCGGCTTAGAAGCTCGCTCCGTTGAAACGTCCAAGTACCATGGCTATGAAGACAAGTACGCAATTGCCGGCGCATATTGGCCTCCACAGTATGTCTTTATGGATGGCGATACCCTTGAACCTTTGAAGGTCGTCTCCACCCGCGGTATGACCGTAGATACCCAGGAGTATCACCCTGAACCTCGAGTTGCCGCCATTGTTGCATCCCACGAGCATCCTGAATTTATTGTCAATGTGAAGGAAACCGGTAAGATCCTGCTGGTGAACTACGAGGATTTAGATAACCTTGCGGTCACCACCATTGATGCAGCCAGATATCTTCATGATGGTGGTTGGGATTCTTCCAAACGCTACTTCCTGACCGCTGCTAACCAGTCAGACAAGATCGCCGTAATCGACTCAAGGGATCGGGAATTGGAAGCCCTGGTCGACGTCGACAAGATCCCGCACCCCGGTCGCGGAGCAAACTTTGTAGACCCAGAGTTTGGCCCTGTTTGGGTCACCAGCGCCCTCGGTAATTCAGAGGTCACCTTTATCGGTACAGACCCCGAGGGCCACCCCCAGCACGCCTGGAAGGTTGTCCGAGAATTGAATGGACAGGGCGGCGGCTCACTGTTCGTTAAGACCCATCCAAACTCCGACAATCTCTGGGTGGATTCAGCCTTAAACCCCGATGAAAATATTTCCCAGAGTATTGCGGTATTCGACACAAAGAATCCTGAAGGAGGCTTTGAAGTCCTACCCATCGCCAAATGGGCAGATGTTGGTGAAGGTGCGGCGCGAGTGGTACATCCTGAATATAACGCCGCCGGTACGGAAGTCTGGTTCTCCGTGTGGAACGGTAAAGATCAGGTTTCAGCCATTGTTGTCGTAGACGACAGGACCAGAACCTTGAAAAAGGTGATTAAAGACAAGCGACTGATCACCCCTACCGGGAAGTTTAATATCCTAAATACGGTGAAAGACGTTTACTAAACATCATTCGAAATTGTAGTGCTTTAAAGGGCTCCTTCGGGGGCCCTTTTTTTGGTCCCACAGGACGCTTCCCAGAGTGCTACAGTAGCGTCAAATTAAACATCTTCAGAACCAACCCATGGCGCTAAAACCCACAATCTATAAGTTCACCATCAATCTTTCTGATTTGAACAGGGGGAAATACGAGACCCTTAATTTGACGGTTGCCCAGCACCCTTCCGAATCCGTTGAGCGAATGATGGTACGGGTTTTAGCCTATTGCATTGATGCCGATGAACATCTGGAGTTCACCAAAGGTGTCAGTGCTGTAGATGAGCCGGATTTGTGGCGTCACACTTTAGATGGTCAGCTTTCCCTTTGGATTGATGTTGGCGAGCCCTCTCTTGAGCGAATCAAGAAAGGCGTACATGCCTCTAAAAACGTCAAGATCTACAGCTTAAACACCAAGTCCGATGTCTGGTGGAATCAATTGGAGAACAAACTATCTCGATTAGAACTCTGGGTATATCGACTGGAATGGGCCGATGTCAAAGCCCTTGCGGCACTTGCTCAACGCACCATGAACTTTAGCGTGACCATATCCGATGACTCCGCCTATATCGCAACGGAGCTGGGTGAGACGGAGATTGGTTGGACGACGCTGAAGAGTGGACGCGAAGAAGAGTATAGAAACTAGCCCACCGTACATTGCAAATATCTGAACACAACAAATAAAAAAGCCGGATCGGTGAGTCACAGGGAGTCTGGCCAGAGAGATCGTCGGGGGCGCCTAGCCTCGATTCGCCTCGGGGCGATTATCGGGTCTGCGACCCGTCGGCGGAGTCGACGTCGGAATGCCGCACCACCAAAAATCTCTGGGGAGATTTTTTGACTGGGCGTCCCCGTCGAACTGAGGAGTTCTCTTCATATATCTGAACAGCACAAATAAAAAAGCTGGATCGGTGAGTCACTGGGAGTCTGGCCAGAGAGATGGACTCTAATCGCCTCGGGGCGATTATCGGGGCGTTGCCCCAACGGCAAAGCCGTTGCCCAAATTGCCTCACGGCAATTAGTCGAACTGAGGAGTTCTCTTCATATATCTGAACACAACAAATAAAAAAGCCGGACATTTGTCCGGCTTTTTTATTTGGCGCGCCCAGAGAGATTCGAACTCCCGACACCCAGGTTCGAAGCCTGGTGCTCTATCCAGCTGAGCTATGGGCGCAATAAAACTTTTTCAATTCAACCGATCTTAATCTTCAAAGAGTTGGCACTTAGTGCCAATGGTGCTCTCCTCGTGCGCGAGCCCGGCCAGCTCATCTATGGGCGCAATAAAACTTTTTCAATTCAACCGATCTTAATCTTCAAAGAGTTG
>CAXBLU010000010.1:0-196053 GCA_963976815.1 uncultured Pseudomonadales bacterium
CTCCAATACGATAAAGCGGATCCCATGTGATCCGCTTTTTTGTTTTTGGCACGACGTTACCCGGACTCGGCGTCCCCCTCCAATACGATAAAGGCGAATCAGAAATGGTTCGCCTTTTTTGGTTCTGGCACGACGTTACCCGGACTCGGCGTCCCCCTCCAATACGATAAAGGCGAATCAGAAATGGTTCGCCTTTTTTGTTTTTGGCACGACGTTACCCGGATTTTTGATCTGCCTGTTCCTGGGCAACAAGACAAATCTCAGCTGCTTTAAAGCAGTGCGCCTGGGTCATGGCGTTTTCGGTTCTATTTAGGCAATCCAAAATAAATGCGGGGAAGAAAGGGAACCCAATCTTGCCTGCAACACAGTGCCGCTCTTCACTGGTCTCATTCACGATATAAACATTATCCGTGGTGAGCTCCTGCGCACCGATGTCCACGTACTTACGTAGCTCGATAAAGCCCTTTGTACCGAGGATTGTGGTTCTGCCATCACCCCAGGTTCGAAGACCATCAGGGGTGAACCAATCCATTCTGAAGTAGCCGCTGGCCTGATTGTTACCTACCAGGGAAAAATCTCCGAAGTCTTCAAGTTCTGGATACTCGGCATTGGCGTAGTTATGTACTCGAGCCTGGGTGATTTCTGCATCGGTTGCACCGGTAAAGGTGAGAAACTGCTCCGCTTGATGACTGCCAATGTCACAAATAATGCCACCGTACTTTGCTTTCTCGAAAAACCACTTTGGCCGATTGTTTGCCCCGAGGCGATGGGGCCCCAGGCCAATCACCTGCACAACATCTCCAATCACGCCGGATTGAATAAGTTCCACCGCGTATTCCGCAGATTCATTTTGCACCCGCTCGCTGTAGCAACACGCATATTTTTGATTGGTATCCGCCGCGCACTGCCGCGCTTCAGATAACTGATCAAGATCGGTGAAGGGAGTTTTGTCGGTAAAGTAGTCTTTGCCGTGTTGCATAACCTGCAACCCGATTGGACCTCGCAGGGAAGGTACTGCCGCAGCCGCAACTAGATGAATGGTTTTGTCATCCAAAATTTCCTGGAAGTCTGAAACAACTACCGCTTCAGGGAATAACTGACAAAAATATTCGACCCGTTTTTCATGCCGATCATAAACCTTTGTAATCGTGGCGCCTGCTGCTTTTAGATTTTCCGCCATCCCATAGATATGGCCGTGATCAAGATAAGCGACCGCCACTCTAAATTCGTCGGGTTTACAAACAACCTTTTGCTGACGCGCTACCGGCGCGTAATGCATTCCATCAGACATAATCGCCCTCGTTAGAAACTGTTAGACAAATCCTGCACTTCCCCTTCGGGACTATCCGGTTTGTATCTTGAACTGGCCACCCACTTTTTAAGTTGTGTTGCATATCGGCGACTACTTAATGGTAAAGCAACTGGCTTATGGGTAACGCCGGAAAGCAACATTGTGTTGGCAAGTTCAACCGAGTGAATACCCTCGGTCGCCGGTGCAATCAAGGGTTCGTTTCTGAGAATCGCCCCGGCAAAGTTTTCCAAAATCTCGAGATGTTGTTTACCCTCGCCAATGACCGGAACATCTAATACTTCTGTAGCAGGTGCAGAAAAAGGTGCATTTTCCGCTATCGCTTGACTCACTGATTTTTCATTCCGCTTGAACAGGATCACACCTTCATTGGCGTCATAAACCAGCAGCCCATTTTCAGCAGCAATTTCCAGCCGATTGAGACCCGGTGCTTCACCGGTGGTGGTGATAAAAAGCCCCTCGGCGCCGGACGCATACTGCAACCTTGCGGTGACGGAATCCTCAACTTCTATATCGTGGTATTTTCCAAACTCGCAAAAAGCCTGGATTTGTGTCGGCATGCCAAACAACCACTGCATCAGATCAAGCTGATGGGGGCTTTGGTTAAGCAGTACGCCGCCGCCCTCGCCTGCCCAGGTTGCACGCCAACCGCCGCTATCATAATAGGACTGGGGCCGGAACCAATCGGTAATGGTCCAACTGAATCGGCGAATGGCACCGAGGGAGCCATCGTTAATCATCTGGCGAATTTTTTGATAGTGGCGATTGGTCCGTTGATTGAACATTGCCGCAAATACCTGATCAGGATTGGTATGTGCTTTTATCAGTTTTTCACAATCAGCTTTGTGGGCGGATATCGGCTTCTCAACCAGCACATGTAAGCCTTGTTTTAGGGCTGCAATGCCCAGGGGCGTATGGTCGTAGTGAGGCGTTGCAATCAAAATAGCATCACAACTTCCGGAGCGAATTAACGCTTTAGGATCTGTGAAGCCAAGGCATTTGTAGCGCTCCGTTAGCTTCTCAACTCTTGTACCGCGGATATCTGAGACGGCTACCAGACTTATATCGTCAATAGACTGTACCGATCTGCAATGGGCGCTGCCCATATTGCCAAGACCAATGATTCCGAGTTTTATTGGCACTGCCTAGCTCCTTTTTTGAACTGCCTTTCTAGCAAAGAGATTGGCCGCCATGATCCCCGCAATCAAGCCAAACAAATGGCCCTCCCAGGAAACAAATTCATCCTGCGGCAGGACCCCATAGATAATACCGCCATAGTAAAAAATCACCAGGGAAGCAACGGCAAAGGTTAGCAGGCTGCGTTCGAACCAGGCGAGGGCCACCAAAAAACCAAAATAACCAAATACCAGACCACTTGCCCCGACATGAATTGCGTCACGACCAAAGAGCCAGACTCCAAGCCCGCCGATAAGCAAAATAAACAGACTGCTAAAAACAAACGACCGAACACCCCGGAGGGCCACAAAAAAGCCCATTACCAATAACGGTGTCGTATTCATGAGCAGATGCCCGTAGCCACCATGCAATAGGGGCCAAAGTAGGATGCCGGGCAAAGATTGGGTGTTTCTTGGATGGATACCCCAGGCATTTAAGCGATGCCCGAGAAGGCTATTGAGGAACTCTACTACCCACATCACAGCAACAAGTATGACAACGGCCTTAAGTGCAGACCATGTGGATTTTTGGACCTTCTTAAAAGAGGACGGCATATCGCTTCAGATATTGTCGACCACCAGTTGAACCTTCGCTGCCACCGCTATTCGATCATGACTTACCATCATAAACAGCACGCTGCCGGTCACTTTTTCACTGGCAACAGGGTTGGTGATAATTTTGCCTTCGCGATCAATATATCCCAGTGGCGTTCCCAGACCCTCAAGCATAAGTCGAGAGGCCAGTGTGCCCCAGGGCTGACTTGGGATGTTGACATCGTATCGCCTCGAATGGACACCCTCGTGCTTAAATAAATCCTCCAGGATCGTTTCGGTTCCCGGTGCCGCCATGGCGCGGACCATTAGCTCGGGGTAAGCTCGAACTGGACGAATGACCGCATCAGCCCCATGCTGACGCAGGCGACCGCGATTTTCATCTTGAATACATTCCACAATCACATATCCCGTCAGCTGGTATTCCTTCATGCGGTCCAAAATATCGAGGGTAATCGAATCGGATCGGTAATCAGTAGAATCAACCGACAGCACAATGATAAATGTTGCCGACTCAATATTGACCTCACTTAACTGGCCTCTGCCTTCCGGTGCGCCCTGATGTAGGACAACACCTAACTTAACCAGATCATCCGGGAGCCCATCGGGATAGTTGCCTGAAAATACCTGTATTGAATGGTCCGCCAGGCTTTTTGAATGACGAATCTGTTCGACCAACACATGCAGGTAGCGATCGCCGTCGGTATCCGGCGTATTAATGATCAGAATGTGGTTTTTCATGTCCCAGCTCCATAGTCCTTTGCGCATGCGTTCTTTTCGATCGAGACGCAAATCAATCCATTCACCGGCGATTTGAGCCAAGAGGAATATTCCAAAAATATAAAGAGAAACGATGGTGGTGAGTCGCCCACCCACGGTTTGCGCCACGTAGTCTCCATAACCCACCGTTGTAATAGTGGTCATTGTTAACCAAACGGCGTCACTCAGATTGAGTGATTCAAAGTACATCATGCCGACAACATTCGCCGCCGCCAGCAGGAACAAAATCGAAAGCAACTCGATTAACTTTCTGCTTCGATCTGATCGACTCATCATTGAGGAAATCTCATGACGACGACGCCTTAACATTTCGCTCTTAATGCGAAGCATAAGCTTTAGTCTGAAGGATTAAGTGACGCCAGATGTTCAATGAGCTTTTCCGCAGCCAATTGTCGAATTCGAAGTCTATCAGATACATCGACTTCAAATGCTTCCGCAAGTAGCTCAAAATCTTCCTCGGTTAACGAAATTGAAAGTCTCGGCCGAACCGGCTTATTGCTGACAGGAAGACCTAGAATTTCTCGAATGCGATCGGGAGGATTAATGCCGCGCTCTAGTGCCTCAGTGCGGATCCGATAGCTCACGTCGTGGCCAAGATCAAAGGCAACCTGGACCGATCGTGCAGCCTGCTTTTCCCTGTTCCACTTGTCTGATGTCGACATCGAATATCTACCGGAGTAGCGTCATGATCGGCTCGACTTAATTCGATCAAGTACCGCATTGGCGCTCATTGTTGCCTCAGTAATGCCTGCGTTTTCTAGCCGCTCATCGAGGGTCTTGTGACCCGTTTGTGCTTCTAACTCTTCTTCGGCCTCTAACAGATCCAGCGCTCGTTGCTGTCGCTGTTGAATGATGTCGAGGGAATCTCTGGCGGAGTGCATCTTGCCTTTACTCGCCGTATAGTTTTCGGCAATGGCTGTACTGGCTTTTTGAAGACTCTCGGTCGTCTTCACCATATGGAGCTGGCGTTGGTAGTCTTTAATCTGCCGCTCAGTCTTACTCACCATGGCCCTCAGCCGCGAAACGTGGCCGAGAAAGATGGTATGGACCTGTTGTTCCGACTCCAGCTCTTTATCCAGAACGGAGATGGTTTCCGCTATCACAAGCGCCTGGGCCTCATCATTTCGATCGAGGGCAGCACCGACTTCCTGTTCCTTCTCGCTAATCGCAATTTTTAAACTCGCAATCTCTCGACTGGCATGCATCTGCTTTGCCATCACCTCGGTAAGCTCGTGTTTTACCAGATTGAGATTGTCTTGCACTTCAAGTAATTGATGCTCAAGTGCCTCGATTCCATTTCCCTCGGAAATAAGCTCAGCAATACCGAGTGCCCCACCCCTCACGGCATCAATAATTCGTTTCAACACATTCATCGCGACCCCCCCTTGCCCACCGGAAGTGGAACCAGATAATCCTTCAGTGCATCAATCGCCTCCACGGCGTTTTCGGTCAGCGTAACAATTTCATGGCAGATGTCTTCCAGGCTGGAATGGGGCGACATGGCACCGAAGATCACAAACCGGTCACCCAGCTTTGAGAAAGCTGACAACGGCATCGGAATATTGAGCTCCAACATCTCTTCCAGCATCCTGCCGCGGGAATCCGGATTCACCTCACTTTCCAAAAACAAATTGGTGATACACAGGAGCTGAGCATCGGTAAAGGAAACAAAGGCAGGCAGTTCTTCAAAGCCCTGAACTGTGATTTGAATCACGTCAGCGATTCCCGGGATCGGCTGGCACTCCAGCTTATAGCCGTCATAGCTCGCCATATCCGTAATACGCAACGCCAGATCACTTAAATTCATCAAAACTCCACCCTCGACATAATATGTCGGATCCGGTCAGTTTATCTCTTTGACATAACATGTCAATCACGGTGCCTGCAAAACGTCAATGCTGCTGAAAAGCAACACAGGCGACGTTATACTGCGCTTATGGCAGATATCAATATTGAAAACTTCTATCGCCACATCGCGAAGATCCTCCACATACTCTATACCCACTTTCCGACCCGGGCAGCGCTGTATGTAGATGAGGTCGCCGGTGTTGATGAACCCGATGAATATGGATTGCACAGTCCAACCTATACAGCGGGGTTCTTTGCCATGCTGTGGCTGGCTGACGAGGGCTTTGTCCGCTACGCAGACACCATCAGGCAAGATGGCATTGATCAGGCCTATCTGACCCATCGAGCATTTCTAATATTGACTAAACCAACCGAGGAAATGATCAATGAACCTCAGGATCCACAGGAAGGCATGAGTGGCAATGTCGTGAATTTGCAGCCAGTACAGGACCTGAGTCCTTCGTTGCAGGAAGAGCGTAAATTAGTCATCAACCAATTGCGGGATGCCCTGCGGAGCGGCTCGTCAATTGCCATCAAAAAAGTTGTGAGCCACATTCTTCAGGGATAGAGTCTTCAGGGATAAAGACTTCAGGGCTGATGTACTCGGAGCGAGACCGAACTAGGCATGAACCGGACACAAAACGGCATCTTCATAGCCGGTCACCACTTTGATATATCCGGCCAGAGACTGATCCAACTGTTCATCACCGGTATCAACAACAATACCCTCTGCAAGACCTTCGAGTTTAGATTTTGTCGCAACCACCACAATATTGCTTAAGCCCACTGCGCGAATAACACGGGCACTAAGTTGTTGATTACCTCGACCAAACAGATGGCCCTGGCCGCCAATGACCGTGACGATCATCTTGCATTGCCCGGCGGATACCTGCTCGAACAATTGAGCTTCATAGGCGTCAGCAATTAACACTTCTCCATCTTTCACTACGTCCACACCGAGCAGTGTGTTTGGCAATCCCAGCTGAGCCATAATGGCCGCCGTGGTTGATCCCGACCCCATGAGGTAGGTGAAATCCGGGTCCATATGCTCAACTATCTCCGCAGCAATCTCTTCTACCGCGAGCCCTTCTATTTCCTTGCCGCCGGATTTGACCTGTTGCATATAGCGCAATGCCTCGGGCACCCACATTTCACCATAGTACCGAGCCCGAACAATGCCGTCCCGAAAAGCACTTTCGTCAATATCTCTGACTTCACCTTTGGACACCGTGAGCAATCCACCCTGGGACATTTGAGAAACTATTTCCGCTGCTGCTGCAGGATTGTTGGCAAATACCCCCGAGTGCATCTTTACTCCGCAGGGAATGCCAAGGACGACCTGCTCGGAATCAGCCGCATCCAATACATCCCTTGCGGTTCCATCGCCACCGGCAAACAACAGCAAATCCGGCGATGTACTTTGCAGTAATTTAACCGCTGCGCGAGTGTCCGTTGCTGTGGTGGTCTCCGGGACCGACATTGGCAACACGGTAAGCAACAGTTTTGAAGGGGGGCACCAGGTTTCCCCGAGTAATCCGGGTGCCGTGACACATTCAATCTGTTGACGCTGTAGTATTTCCAGGACCGGCCGCAAGCGATCACCTATGCGACTTGTTACGCCCCGCTGCAGGGCAATACGTTCGGTATCTTCCCCGTCTGAACCTTTAAGGCCTGCCGGGCCACCAAGACCCGCGAGTGGATTAACAATCAGGGCAACTTTCATTTGGCGGCAGCAACAAGTCTATCTCTCAGCCTGCCGGAAAAATTCATTTCTCGACAAAAATCCGAGAGCCCAGACTTATCGGGTATTTGAATCACCAGTTCATTCGCGGTGATGCTCATGGGAACTGCACAATGAATTTCTGTGATTTTGCGATAGAGTAGCAACGCATCAATATTCTCCGCGATGATCTTTGCCAGACGCTTCGCGCCGCGGATACCGCTCGTCTCAATCGCCACAGGGTTAGCTAACAGTGCCTGCAACGATCCAAATTGCTGAATCAGTAGCGCCGCAGTCTTGGCCCCAATACCCGGCGCACCGGGAATGTTATCCACACTGTCACCCGCCAGTGCCAGGAAGTCCGCAATCTGATCAGGTTTCACGCCAAACTTCTGGGCAATGTCGCTTGGCCCCATATAGTCATCGTTAGCGAAGTCCCACATCACATCATTTTCTCGAAGCAATTGACCGAGATCTTTGTCACGGGTCACGATAACAATATCCGTGCCCTCGCCGAATCGAGTGGCCAGAGTGCCAATGATGTCATCGGCTTCATAATCCTTGAGCGCCAGGTTATGAAAGCCAAGTAAACCCGTCAGCCGTTGGCATTGTGCTATCTGATACTTAAGGTTTTCGTCGGGCAGATCCCGGTTGGCTTTGTAGCCTGGGAAAATCTCATTTCGATAGCAGGTTGTGAGGCTTTCATCAAAGGCAACCGAGGCGTGGGTTAAACCTGCGGCCAAAATATCCAATAGGAAGCTCGCGTACCCATAGACCGCGTGAACAAGCTCACCTTTTTTGTCAATGAAGTTGGGTGGCATCGAGTAATAGGCTCGAAACACATAAATTGAAGCATCAATTAGATGTAAAGCACTCATGAGCGAAGGCGTTTAACCACGGCACTAAAGGTTAAGCAGATTTGTTCCCCTGCTATAACTTCACCGGTGAGGAACGCCATCGAGCCCGTCACCCGGTTGACCTTCGGCACACAGGAGATCACCGTGCCTAACTCGGCTGCGGAGAGAAACTCACTACTAAAACTTACGGTAACGCAGCTTTCTCCATCGTAGCCATTGGTTGCAGCCATACACAGAGCGTAGTCAGCGAAGGTCATCAGCACTCCGCCGTGAACAGTGCCATTAGCGTTGCAATGTTTTGCCGCCGCCAAAAACGCGCAGTCCATCGGTCCATTTGTGCGGCGAAAATAGAAGGGACCAATATGGTCTTCTGCGGCATCAAAGCCAGGTTCTGTTTGATAGTCAGTGGGCAGCATTAGTTTGGCAATCGTTGATAAAGTCCAAGCTTATCATAGGCATGGCCTTCCGCTTTGCATTGCAGGGCCCGGGCGAAACGCTTTGCCCGGCCTCGCAGACCGCGCCAAATTCTATCCTGCGCTGCCTGACTCACTGCCAGACGAAAGGCAGTTGAATCATGGTCCGTAAGCTCAAGGTTATCAACGCTGACACGGAATGGAATCCCAAGCGCTTCACTAAATATCCATTCCAGTGCCTGGGGTTGCACTTCTACCTTTTCAAATTTTTGCTGTTGGCATATGTCACGGGTGCCCTCATACCAATAGCCGTAGTCATTGAGGGTCCGCCGGTAAGCACCGGCAATACACCAGTGTGCAATTTCATGTAATGCGCTTGAAATATAGTCATGGCAAAAATGGATTCGAGCCAGCCCCTGCTTATCGATCTCATAAAGCGGCTCATCGGCACCACCAACTAATTGAGTATGGTGCGATGCTAAGAAAGTCTGGTTAAACAACAGGACAATATTTTCCGCCCCCGGCTTCACCTCCAACTTCGCCTTCAATTCAGGGCTCCACATCAGAATCGGGCAAACATTCCTGCCGAGCTAAACGCTCGAAATAGGCTTCGGATAGGTAAGGTTTGCCAGCCAATAGATGGTTTAGATACCAACTGGCAGGACGAAGTCCGGACTGACGATAGGCCTCATTGGCAATATAGACCCAGGATTGAACGCCTCGACCTGTCGTTTCGATTTGAACCAGCTTTCGGTTATACCGATGGGGGTAGCCTTCAAAGGGGTCCATGGTTTCAATGCCACTTTCATCCTTCAGGGTGTAGATCAGACCCTCTACCCGTTCGCCCAAGGCGGGCTCAATATTGGCCGAGGCAGCGCCGGGGATAATGGTCGACCGCTTGTTAAAAACCAGTCGATATCCTTCTAAAACACCGGCTTCGAAGCCTGAAAATGGCATGAGCCGTTTTTCGACCCGGGCAGGATTCATATTACTGCCATAGGCAAAGTAGTAGCTCATCGGCAAGGAACTAACCTTTTTTGATCCAGTAACGATATTCCTCATCATCTGATTCTTGATGGACCAGTTCATGGCTGAGAAACTTACAAAAATTCGGGAAATCCCAGGAAGTAGACGGGTCCGTGGCGACCACTTTAATGATCTGTCCTGTGGTCATATCCATCAGTTTATTTCTGACAACCATAAGGGGTTCCGGACACCTTAGCCCTTTGGCGTCTACCTCTATATCCGCTTCAATTACCATGAAATCCTCTATTTCTCGTGGAAAATCACCAAATATGACGTCTTGGCGGTTCCCTTTGTCGAGTCTGGCAGTATAATCCGCTGCTAAATTTTTTACACGCTGCTGAAACCTAATGATCCGCGTTCTGATAGAAAGACAAATCGCCGAAGGGCTGGAACACTACTACGATTGCACGATAAAACGTACCGTCAGTGCTGTGGTTGAAGCCCCTGGATGTATTTCAGGCGAGTCACTAAAGGATGCAAACAACGCAAACCGTCGTATTGTCATGTCTAAATGGGAATCCATTGAAGACTGGGAAGCCTGGTTTCGTTCCGATGCACGGCGCCGTGTCATCGCAGAGATCACACCAATGCTCGAGGATGGTGAAAAAATCACCATGCTTGAACTGACCTCAGTGGCCGATTAGCCGCGAGTTTTCTATTCCTGTCCCCCTTCCCGCAGGCCCCCTGGGTACCTCGAGAGCATATAGATCGCCAGATTCTCTCGCTGACCATCACTCAACGGAAAGATTGGCATCGGTGCAGTCGGTTTCTTGAAATAGCCGGCTAGCTCCGGAATATTGTACTTTTCACCCAGGTTTTCCAGTTTCTTTAACGCGCTGTTGTTATCTGCATGGCAACCCACACACTGGAATTGATTGTAGACCTGCTCCCCAGCAGCTTTGGCCGACGACAATGCCTCGGCATCCAGATCAGCAAAACTCGCTTCAAGGCTGTGAACTGGAATATTCGCCACAACCGCCGTGTTGTTACTTTGAGCTGCTTCCCCATAGGCGACGCGATACACAACGTTTGCGTAATCATCGGCGATGTAAAAAGCACCGTCTGGTCCCTGGGTGACCTCTGCTGGACGCCCAATGGTTGTGTCATCAATAAGAAACCCGGTGAGAAAATCTCGCTCGGTGATCGCGCCGTTTTGGTCCCAGTGAAGAGACACAACTTTATAGCCATCCTTACTGCTTCTATTCCAAGAGCCGTGAAGCGCAACAATTGCCGAATGACGATATTCCTCGGGAAACGCATCGCCGCGGACAAATTCAATCCCAAGGGGCGCGTTGTGAGCTTGAAAATCAAAAGCCGGTGCAATGGAAGCTTCGATTACAGCTTCGTTGCCAGCACCAAAATCCGGGTCAGAAATTTTTGCGCCGTTGGCATAGGGCCAACCATAATGCTGCCCTTCTCGCACCTGATTCAATTCACAGGGCGGAAAGTCGTCGCCTAGCAGGTCTCGGCCATTGTCCGTGGCATAAATCTGGCCATCCGCAGGCGACCAATCGAACCCCGCGCTATTTCGCAAACCCTCAGCAAAGATTTCTTCGCCACTGCCGTCGGGTAAATACCGTACCAACGCTGCACGACGTTGGTCTTCCTCAAGACAAACATTACAGGAAGAACCCATCGTGACGTACATGAGGTTGTCAGCCCCAAACCGAAGCGTTTTCTTCCAGTGATTACCACCACCCGGCAAACCCGTTACCAGCCGTTCATACTCTCCCGTTGTCCGACCTGTTTTGTGGTCAAAGCCAATGCGACCAATTGCATCGGTTTCCGCGATGTAAAGCCAGCCTGCATAAAAGTCGATGCCGTTTGGCCCATTTAGCTGGTCGATAAGTACGCTAACGCCGTCAGTTGCCCCGTCGCCGTTGGCGTCGGGTTGCATGACGGTAATCTGGCCATTATTAGGATTCGCGACAAGTAGATGCCCACCCCGGGAAAACCTCAATACCCGGGCATTTGGTACTTTTCCGTAGACTCCAACGGAAAAGCCGTCCGGAACAACAAGTCGGCTTTGTATGGTATTTAGATCCGCTTCGCTCTCACCGTAAGGCATGTTTACCGAACCAACATACACCTTGACGAAAATAAATAGTCCAATCGCAACAACCGCAACCGCACCGAATAAATAGCCTAGCCACTTCATAGTCGGTATCCGAATAATTTATTGATACTTCAGTTCTTCGTGAAGTTTGTGGGCCTCAGAGATGACGTACCCTTGCACTGCAGATGCATCCGCCTCCGACAATACATCCTTGAAACCAACCATACCTCGATCTTTTAGTAGTCCGTCAATTACGATTTCTTTGAAGGCCAAATGCATGGCTGGTTGCATATGGCGAAGATCGGGAATTACGCCGCCTCCCTTCACGCCGGCACCGTGGCAAACACCGCAATATTTTGCATAAACCGCTTTACCGTGAGCAATTTGCTCAGCCGAGGCTGTCAATTCCGGTGGTACGGGAATGGGTGCGGCAGCTTCGATAGGTGGCAAAGATTTTTTGCCCCCCAATTTATACGTTAGTATCCGACCCCGGTTTTTTTGCTTCAATTTCTCTGCAGCACCACCGCTAGCAAGGGCAAAGGCACCGCCCCACCCAGCTACAACCGTTACATACTGCTCGCCATCAATACTGTATGTGACTGGCGGCGCAATAACGCCGGTTTGAGCATCCGTCGCCCAGAGTTCTTCGCCACTATCCGCACGGTAAGCTTTGAATTTTCCCTGGGAAGTCCCCTGGAATATCAAATTACCCGCAGTGGTCAGCATGCCGCCATTCCAGGACCCTGCATGCTGAATCCGCCAGACTTCTTCCTGCTTTATGGGATCCCAGGCTGAGATATAGCCACGTAACATGCCATCAATTCTATCTTCTACTGCTTTGTCGCCAACCGGCGCGTTTAAGATTGTATCAACCGCCAGGTTCCAACGGCCTTCTTCGTAGTGAAACTGGGGCTCATTGCCATAGGCAAAGGGAATATCCAATGCTGGAATGTAGACCAAGCCGGTATCTGGGTTGTAGGCCATGGGATGCCAGTTATGGCCGCCGTAGGGTGAAGGTTTGTGGAAAGCCCCTTCTAGCTGTTCATCGGTCATGCCCTTTAACACTTCAATTTGTTCAGCCGGCGTCATCGCTGCCAGTGGGTTGGCTGCCTGGTAGCGAGCATTTGGTGTTTCAACCGGCCGTCCTGTTTCGGGATCAACATGGCTCGCCCAGGTAATGGGAATATAGGGTTTTGCCGAGATAAATTCGCCCGTAGCTCTATCCAAGACATAAAAGAAGCCGTTTTTGGGCGCTTGCATGATGACTTTGCGCACTTCACCGTTAATATTGAGTTCGGTCAAAATCATGTGTTGGGTCGCGGTGTAGTCCCAGGTATCTCCTGGGGTGGTCTGGTAATGCCAGACATATTCACCGGTATCAGGGTTCAGCGCGACGATCGATGAAAGGTACAGATTGTCTCCGCCACCGGGACTACGAACTATCTGATTCCAGGGTGCGCCATTGCCAACACCCACATAGAGCAAATTGAGATCGGGGTCATAGGCAAAACTATCCCAGGCTGTTCCGCCTCCGCCGACCTTCCACCATTCTCCGGTCCAGGTTTTTGCCGCGGCTTCCATTGCTGGAGATTCAAAACCATCAGCGGGATTACCCGGAACCGTGTAAAAACGCCAGGCTTCCGCACCGGATTCCGTGTCGTAAGCCGTGACATAGCCACGAACGCCGTATTCTGCGCCGCCATTGCCAATAATCACCTTGTCTTTGATGACCCGCGGTGCGCCGGTGATGGTATAGGGGCGGGTTCTGTCAATCGTGTTGACGTCCCAAATTTCTTTACCCGTTGCCGCGTCAATTGCAATCAAACGGCCGTCAATCGTGCCGACGTACACCTTGCCCTTCCATACGGCAACGCCGCGATTCACAACGTCACAACAGGCATTTGCACCCCAGGATTTTGGCACTTCCGGATCGTATTGCCAGATGAGTTCACCGGTACGTGCGTCATTGGCAAAAACAACACTCCAGGAGCCGGTTGTATACATGATCCCATCTATGACAATGGGGGAAGCCTCAAGACCGCGATCGGTTCCCGTGTCGAAATACCATTCTAGACCGAGTTTTTCAGCATTATCCGCTGTGATCTGCGTCAAAGGACTATATCGGCTCTCATCATAGGTCCGCCCATGGGCTAGCCAATTTCCAGGTTCGTCATCGGCATTGATGATTCGCTCACCATCAAGGGACCCTGTCGCGTCAGCGATGCGTTGTTCAGTTGGGCTGCTTGTATCGCTGACCGGTTGCTCAGCGGGCTCAGGATCTCGACTCAGCATCACGTAGGCGAGCGCACCTACAATCAACAGCAGTACCACGACGACAATATTTTTCATTGTTATTTGCCTATTTACGAATGGTTAAAACGGTTTTGCTGCAGGATGCTACTGGAGCAACTGCGGCCCTGCAAGCAACGGAACGTCCCGTTCGAATATTGGTCTAGATGCGCCAGTTGCCGTTTATCGTTAATAAGCGACCATTGATTCAACAATCTGCCGTAACTTATTGATATTGATTACATAACGCTTACAAATGATGTGCAGCGGACAGGGCGCATGAATTACAATTAGAACATGCAAAACCTATCCAATTTGCCACCTTCTCAATGGGTGGATCATCATGCCGAGGGATTCTCGTGGTAACAGCTCGGCCGGTCGTTTGGTTCTCCCAGATTTTACTCCTGTTGGCCTGTTTGGTCGGTAGCTCCGCTGTATTTGCCGCGGGGGGAGAAGATGTCCTTCTGCGAAAAACCTACTCCGGTAACATTGACTATATTGCAGCTGGCGCCTCGTTCCGGAACACCTCAAATAACTGCGATTTTTTCAACCCAATGAGCACAACGGTTAACCTCAACATACCGGTTGGTGCAGATATTATTGAAGCTTATCTTTATTACGCAGGGTCCGCTGATATTGGCCCCAACTACCACTCCTCACAAATTGACCTTGATACCCAGACAGCGCTTAAGCTTAACGGTGTTGCGATCTCCACTACTGCGGGCGCAAATGGGCGAGACTTTCCTAATCTGACGGGTCTTGGTAGTGGTTTTGTCGACTTCTTTGGTGCACGCCGGGACGTCAGCTCAATTGTGACTGGGCCAGGTGCCTACACACTCTCGGGCATGGTTGTCCATCTTGAGAGTCAGGGTAGACCACCCACCGGAACCTGCCTGGGCGCCTGGGCGTTGGTTGTTGTTTTTGAGGACCCCAATGTTTCCAATGTCAGGGTAATCAACCTGTTCGACGGTTTTAAGGATTTTAAAGAAAGCACCTTTGATCTCCAGCCCCGAAATTTTGTTGTTGGCTCCGCAAGCCCAACGGGCAAGATGACCCATATGTCCTATGAGGGTGACGAATCACTCACCGGTACTGAAAATTTTCAGATTCAAGTAGGCACCGGTGGCTTTACCGTCAAAACCAATGGTTTCAATCCCTCCAACAACCAATACAACAGCACCGTCACGGGACCTGACGTTTTTGATGTTAATAACAGTTATGGCTTTGACCTGGACACCTATGACATCAGTAGTGACTTATCCGGCCAGGCAGATGCCTTTGACGCCACGACTCGATACAACAGTGGTCAGGACTTGGTACTCCTCATGGCGGAAATCTTTTCCGTAGACAATAAAGCCCTTGCTGATATAGAAATCACCCTGAATGACGTCGGCCTGTTTAATCAGAATACGACCGATGGCGCACAATATATTATCAGCGTCCAAAACAATGGTGATGGCCTTAGCCTTATTTCAACGGGACACGCCACTGGCTACATCCACGTTTACGATGACCTGCCTACGGGAATTGATATTGATAGCCTGGGGGACCTCACGGCTCCTGGCTGGGACTGTTCTGCAACAAACCTTGCCACCAACGAGGTTCGCTGTAGCTACAATCTATCCACACTTTCCGGTGGCCAGATGGATCGAAACACGTCTCTACCGGACATCACGATCACCGCGGATGTTTTAGCCCCAGGCTCCCCTGTGACCAACCGGGCTTATGCATCACTTTGTGCAACTGCCATAGATACCTGTACAACATTCGATGAGAAACACACGGACGCAGATCAATTTGACCAGAAAAACTTCTTTGAAGACTTTGAAGATTTGTTCGACGTCCTATCAAAATCCTCAACCAACAATAACGTCAGTAGCGTCACGACGCCGATTATTGTTGGTTCTCCAAGCGACTTATCGACCTCAACCAAAACCGTTGTTGACTTAAATGGCGGCACGGTTGATCCAGGAGACATCCTGGAATACACCATCACCTTAAACGAAACCAACAATGTCGCAGCGACTGGTGTTGATATCAGCGACACCATTGATACTGATCTGATCTCCTTCAGCTATCAAAGCACCACCTGCGGCGGCACCGCAGCCACAAACTATAGCTTTGGGGTTTTCACAATCACCGGACTCACTGTGCCGGCAAACGGAAGTTGTACCGTTGTCTTCAGGGACACGATTCGGCCTAGCGCGAGTGCCGGTACCCAGATCAACAATACTGCCGACATCTTTAATGGTAACGGCACAGACGGAACTGCGGTTGCACCCACACAACTGGTGGCTGGGACCGCCGTCGGCTCTAAGATCTTGTATTTGGATCAGCTCAATGTCGGCACAAGAAAACTCACCAGAGTCCAGCCTTCTTCTGATACAAGCATTACCTTGACTGCGTCCAATCAAACCAGAACCATGTTATTGAACCCACTACTGGCAAAGGACCTTGACGTCAGTGCTGGCGTTTTACCCGTCAACGTCTGGATTCAAGCGGCAACCACCGGTAACTACACCATTCGCGCTCGAATAAGATCTAACACAACCGGTGATAATGTTTTGATCGGTGAGCAGACCATGACAAACGTCGCAATGACTGCCGGCTTAGCAAACGCTCAGTTGTTTCCTTTCCAACTCAACATTGCGTCCGCCATCACCAACTTTGATGCTGGTGAAAATATAGCGCTGGAGATCCGCAACAGCAGCACCTCGGCAGGTACCATTACGCTGCACAGCGAACTACAGAACATAGACTCAACGGTTGGACTTGCTGCTGAGGACGTCATTAACGTCGATGACATATCTTTCTATTATGATGTCGGCAGGACCAACGAGATTGTCACCGGTGTAGATACAATTACTGCAGGTGAGACAATTTATATCGAAGCCACAATTAGTGACCCGTTTGGCTTTGCGGATATTACCGATGCTCGCCTCACTTTAATTGACCCAAACATTGCCAACCAGCTAACCAATGTGGCGATGACCCAGGCGAGTAACACTACTAGTACCAAGACCTACACCTATGCCTATGTAACGCCTGCTGCAGCCTCGATTGACCCAGGTGTTTGGGTTGCTCAGGTAACAGGCTACGAGGGCACCGAAGGTACTGTCACCCACACCGATGCTGATAGTTTTGAAACAGTTGCACCTGAGATTGACGTCGACTACACCGTGGATGTATTGACTTCAGACCCATCCGGATTACTGACCTACACGATCACCATCACCAACGGCGGCGCTTCAACCACGCTAGATATATCCCAGGCAGTACCGGCGGGCACTAACAATTTGAACATTATCACCCTCCCGAGTGGTGACGATTCCGCATCAAACGGCACCACCTTAGACATCCAGAACATTACTGCCCCGAACGGTGTCACGGTCATTCAATACACAGTCAACGTATTAGGCTCAGCACAACCCGGCGACCTGATCGACCATACAATTTCTCTCGACAATATGGGGACCTCGGTCACGGACATCGCGCCGTCGGTTTTGATCAGCCCGTACGGTGCGCCTACCGGAAATAAACCCTTGTATGCTGACGCCTTTGGCACAGCGGGTAGATTTGATAGAACCATTCCCGTATCAAACACAACGCGAACGATTTCCAGTCAGGGAGGAAACCGTACCTTCACGCTGTCCCCGGTTTTACAAAGCTCGCTGTCACTCAACGCCGGTGATATTGATGCGTCTTTGTGGGTCAGTCGAGGCGTGTCTAGCTTCGCCGGACAAAGAACCATTCAGGCAACCCTCGGCTATACCGGTGCAGCAACAGGTACGATTGATACCGATACCGTTACGATCCAACTTGCTTCTGGAACAGCCGGCGCCCAGTACGTTCCATTTAGTTTTAATCTGGCATCACCCCTTGTACTTCCATCCAATACGTCGTTAACACTTAAAATAACCAATACGACCACTGTTTCCGGCGAATCCATTACCGTTCACACATTCAAGGATTTGACCAATCCAACCCGGATCTCTTTAAACGCAAATGCGCCTCTTACCGTCACGGCCGTCGAGTTCTTAAATAACAGCATCGACAGCGGTGGCGTTGTCGTCACCAGTGCCGGCCCAGGGGACACAATCTGGGTAAGAGCCACTGTACAGGACCCATTTGGTAGCGCTGACATTACCGGTGCAACAGTGACGATTACGGACCCATCCGCAACCCCGACACTGACGAATGGTGCAATGACGATACCAACTGCACAACCCGCATCACCGGCACAGCGATACTTTGAGGCAAGCCATACCTTAACGAGTGCACTGGGTGACTGGACAGCGGTTGTAACCGCCGCTGAAGGAACAGAAGGCCTGGTGACCGCAAACAGTAGCGGCATTATCAACGTTAACAACAACAACCCCGATCTGACAGATTCATATAAATATGTTGTGAACACATCAACTGGAGACAATGCCAACACCAATCCAGGAGATACCCTTCATTACACAATCGAGTTGGTAGAAATCGGCATGTCAGCAGCAACCAGCGTTTCCGTATCTGACGTCATCCCGACGAATACCACTTTTGTTTCTGGGTCCCTAAAGATTGACAGCGTTGCACAGTCAGATCCCGGCGGCGGCACCATCACACTCTCGGGTTTAACGGTACCTGCTTCTGGTTCAAGTACAATTGAATTTGATGTCACCATTGATGGTGGCGTGACTGTCGGTACCATTATTAGTAACAGCGCTGACATCACTAATCCAAACGGTGCTGTTACCAACATCACCGTTGATGCAGAAAATCTGATCATAAGCGGGTCACCGGCAACCGGAACCAAGTTATTCTATCTTGAAGCCCTCAACACGGGTTCGCCTTATATGACCCGGGCACAGCCACAAACCTCAGGTGCCACCGATCGAATTGAGCTACAAAATGGCGGCGGTTCCGTGACGATAGATTTGGATGTGAGTTTAACGAAAGACATTTCCATCGATCCCGCTGATGGTGATATTCCAGTCACACTTCGCATGCGAGGTTCGGATCGAAACTTTCGCGACCGAGAGGTGAATGTCGAACTTGGATATCATAATGGCGGCGGAAGCACGAGCATCGGTAGTGTTTCTCAGGATGCTTTTTTATATACCAATTCAACTACCACCCACGTATTTAATATTCCCGTTTCTGCGCTCACCACTATCCCAGCAGGGTACAAACTCTCACTAACCGTGACGAATAATGAAGGTAGCAACGATCGTGACCTGTTCTTATACAGCTTTGATAGTGGTTCAAACCGCTCCAACATTGCACTTGTTCCTAACCCTGTTATCAACGTTGACTCGATTACATTCTGGACAGATACGATGGGTGCGGGCACTCAAGTGACGAACCCAAATCCCACGACCGATGTCGACATCTATGCACGCATCGTAGTTAGCGATCCATTTGGTGAAGCAGATATTCAAGCCCCGGATGCCGGAACGAACCCAACCACAGTGATTGTTACTGATCCGGATGCGGCTGCGACCGATGCAGGTACCAACACATCCTGTACTGCACCCTGCTATGCCTACGATGGTGAGCTTGTTGATGCGGATCCTGGAACTCGTACCTTCTATTACATTATTAGGATAAATTCCGACCCGCCATCTACCCGGGGAACCTGGACGGTCCAGGTAACAGCCAACGAAGGTCTTGAGGGCACTGTGTTTCACGTTAGTGCTGATAACTTTACGACTGCTTTGGCTGCAAACCTTTCCACCTCAACCAAGAGCCACAATGCGAGTGGCGACATTGGTAATGGTGATCAGGTGACCTATACCATTACCTTAAATAACACCGGTGCATTAGATGCGGACAACATCACCTTCAGTGATACCTTACAAACCAGCCCAGTAGCGCTGACCTTTGTTAGCGCAGCAACTAGCTGTACAGATGAAACTGCGAGTGCACTGCCAAATCCGGCCTTCGCTTCCGGTGATGTGACCTTATCGAATATTTCTGTGACCGCAGGCAACAGTTGTACCATCGCTATCACCGTTTCAGTCGGCGCAGGAACAGCTGGCGATCTTATTGATAACTCCGCAACGATCATCAATCCTGGTGGTGTGGGTGGTACCCCGGTCGCACCGACCATTATTTATCTCGTGTCTCAAATCCCCTCAGCTGGGAGTAAGCAACTGTATCTGGATGACGTAAATTCTGGCACGCCCATCTTGTCGAGGATCCAACCCAACGGCACCAGTCAGGTCACAATCGACAACGGTGGCGACAACGTGACGCTAACCATTGATAACATAACCACAAGGGAGATGACTCTCGCGGCAGGACCAGTCGATCTGAATTTGCTCTTAAGTGAAACCGGTAATGGCTCGACCCGCGCGGTTAGAGTTGAAGTCTTTGTTAATCCAAATGATGGAGGAGGTTTTCAAAGTATCGATGACCAACAGATCAGCCTGTCTTTGACCGGCTCGGCTACCATGTATACCTTTAATCTGACTAACTCGTCACCGATCACGCTAAACGCTGGTAGTCAATTCAGAATTAACGTCCGAAACAATCAGGGTCAAAACAACAGGGATATTATTCTCTATCAAGCGAACTCTGCACCCTACTCGGAACTGATTGTGCCGCTGATAAATCCCATTCAAGTCACTGAAGTAAAGTTCTTTAATGTGAGCGCAACCGATGACACGGGTAACCCAGGCTGCGACGCCTCGTTTAGTTGTGGTACTGAAATCGATCCTGGCATCGTCCAAACTCTCGATACGATCTGGGCACGCGCTGTCATCGCTGACGGATTTGGTGCATTTGATGTCAACACAGGATGCGACGGCGTCACCAGTACTAACTGCCCGACAATTACTGTCACGGACCCTAGCAGCGGTAGCAACGTCTACGATATGACCTTTGTTAACGAACCAGACACCTCGTCCCGGCGTTATGAGTATGAAGTAAATCCAACTGGATTTGGTTTGGAGGGGATCTGGCAGGTAGAAGTACTGGGTAACGAGGGTATCGAGGGTGTGATCTCTGATACCGGTCTAAATACGTTTGAGCGCTACGGATTACCGGTACTGACAATCGTTAAGCTCGTCGATGGCATCGCATCTACGGTGAAGTCACCCCAAAGCATAGCAACTTACACCAATGACGTGACCAATACTGGAGAAGGTCCTGCAATACAGGTGATCCTGACAAATTTAATCGGAGACTTCGTAGACTTGGAATTAACAGATAACGGTGGAACCTGGACAGCACTATTCAGCCTAAGCGGCCTCTACACTGTCGCCGCCGAGACCTTCTCTATTGATGGCTCTGATTTCAGCTACAATCCAAATGTGACGGGAATCTGCGCCGCTGCGCCAACACCCTGTTATGACCCTGCCATTACCCACTGGCGCATAGAACTCAATGAGAGTATTCCAATAGCCGGTTCTGTTACTCAGGAGTATCGAGGAATGGTGCAATAGGACTACGAGCTAACAACGCCGTCCTTTGCGCTTCGGGCATACTAATTTGAGACTTTACGATACGGAAATGACTTTAGTTCGTTTCTGAAACGCTTTCACTGCCACTCAATCCTGCAGCGTAATTTGATCGGGCTTACAAGAAGCTATTCTTGTTCTCCATCCACCGTACCGTAACTACACGAATGTATTATCTGTGGGTCTTTGTTGAGACAGCAGAATTGGGACATCAAATCGGGACTACTTTGTATCAGTTGTTCTAGCTTAGCGAGCTTAGGAAACTTTCAAGTATTAGTCAGCGTAGGTTTACGCTGGCCGGCAAAAAGCTAGTTACCCATCAATCCGAGAATACTATCTGCAGTATTTTGATCGAACTTAACACGGTATTTAAGGAATATACCTTCGGATGTGTATTCAGATGCACTGAAATCTTCATCCTGGAATCCATCAAAGTTATATCCAAGAGAGACCCAGACATTCCTGGCCATATTGTATCCAACTGATACACCATAGGAATAGTCACTCACATCTGCGTTATAGCTATTGTACAAACTACCCTGCAATCCGATATCCCATTTGTTGGTTAGATCGTGACGAACCTCCATCCCATAGAGGTCGGTAAACCCTCTATATTCATCGTCATCAAAATTATCCACCACGTACTTAAACCCGTACTGGAATGCGATCTGAGTGTCATCACTCCAAACATAGTTTGCATTAAGGTTGTTAATCACCTTTTGCGATCTGATGTCCGTCGCAGCATTTTGAGATTGGTTATGCCGTAGATCGAGTCGATTAAACAGCGTCCATCGGCTGTTTTCTGGTCGCAAAGAATAGCCCAACTGGATATCCGTCGAAGTGGTTTCTGACTGATCGGATTCAGTCATTTTTACACCTAGTTTCGCAAGAAGTTGCTGACCTTCATCTAGGTTATGTATGACGTCTGTTACGAGATTAATTTTGTCTTCACTACCGGAATCCCTATATTCGACCCTGGTCGACCAATCCCATGCGTCTTTTCTAAATTTCGAACCAAACGTGACACTCGTGAAGTCATCATTATCTGGACTTGAAAATACCGTCGTAACCTGTAGCGCAGGTGGTGCTTTACTTACCTGCTTGATGGTCTGCGACCGATCTACACCAAAATCAAAACTCCAATTCTCATTCAAGTCCCAGCGTTGTTTCAGACCAGCAACCGCAGCAAGACGCTGAGAATCTTCTTCATCAGATTGCTCAATAGAAGTCACCAGATCCCCGCCTTTCCAAAGTTTGGAGGTCATGCCGATTCTAGTTCCCTGGCTATTCTCTTCATCGCCCCAGGTAAACTCTTGCTCTGCTTTCAGGTTGATATTCTCAGTCAACTTATAGTCGAGACCAACCCGCAGCCGTTTCGGAAAATCGCCAGCCTCTCCTTTACCTCCAAGCGGTGTATCAGCATTAGCAGAAAGCACAAGCTTGCCGTCTAAAACACGATAATTACCCCCAAGTAACAGCTGATTCGAAACCTGTTCCACGCCATTTGAATCCGTTACTGCGGTACGTAAACCAGAACTAACAGAATATTTGTCACCACGTATTTGAATGTTGGTTGACGCAACATCCTGCTCTCCACCTGTTGCTAAGTTTGAGTCCCTATAGACTTCGCCTGCGACGTCTATACCCTCAGCTATTTGATACCTTGCTTTCACCCCTACCTTTCGAGTTCCGCTCTCGCTATCGTTTTGTTGGCCCAGGCCAAAGGCACCTTGCTGCTGGCGAATATAGGCACTTGAATCCAAATTGCCAGTTCTTCGGTTTGCTTCAATCAGGAAGGCATTACCTTCTGATTCGACGCCATTAAGCGTACTTTGAGTACCCGCAACTTCTGCACGAACGACCGTGTCATCGTCCAACTGATACTCAATATCGATTCCCGCGAGTTCACTTTCCCTGCCTTCTATACCTTCTTTAACTAACGTAACACCCATCTCTAAATTATCGAGAGGTTTATAGGCGACTCGCCCACCAATATTCAGCTCATCGGTTCCATTCCCATCAACCTCATAATCCACCACAATGAATATTGGATTGAATGCTGAGTCTTGGCTAAAAATGGGTTCCTTAAAAAATATTGTGCCGACGTCATAGTCGATGTTGTAGTCCAAATGACGAACCAGTTGCTTGGTTTCAAGGATCTCCTGAGACTGAAATCGATCTCTGGTCTCTATCGAAATTTTTTCACTATTGGTAATCAAACCTTTGGTGGTAAGACGATATAATCCCGATGTGCCATCTCCTCTAATTTCATCTTTGATAAATGCCTGGTCCGTTTCGCTAGCAAAAACAACCACCTCAAATTTGTCGTTAGTAAATTCTGACTTGAGACCGCTTAGACTTCTTGAATAGCTAGACAATTCGCCACCCGTTAAACCAGTAGTGTAATCGCCGAACATTGCGTAAAACTGGTCTTTCTCTAGCTTCAAGTACAGCTTTTCCTGGCTCGAAGCATCGTACTGGGTGGAAGCTCGATCCCCGTACAAACTGTAAAAAGAATTAGGATCAATCGACTGCTCTAAAGCATCTTTCTTCTCCTTCGCGGTATCGTAAGCCATTGTTAGGACAAATTCGCCTTTGACCTGGCCCTTCGCATAAAAAGCAATTCTGCCTTCTGTATCAACCTCGTCCTTTAAGCCAGCATCTCCCGCATTAACCATATTGCCTGAAATGTTGTTGTAGGCGACTGACCCTTCCGCCAGACCGACCATAATCCATTCACGTTTTTCCGGTGCGACAAAAACGTTGAACTCTTTTTCAAAATCGTTATAGCTCAAGGTGAATTTATAATTCCCACTGACTGAGACCGGCTCAAAGCTTACGATACCGTTACCGTCAACATCGACAAAATTCGACTCAGATATTTTCGCAAGATCAGTTAGTGAAAGCTCAGAGGTATTTCGCTTCAACTCAGAATCTGAAAGTTTAATTCTATATTCAATCCCAAGTGGTTCACCCGACTTATCAAACAGGTCGAGCTTTACAGATACGGGTGTTGTGCCATCGGCTACGTTTCCTTCTCCTGACACCATTTTAATACTATAAAGCTCTCCTACCCTGACTACTGTCACAGTTTCAGTAAACCGGGCATTCTTAAATGGACCGATGCCCTCCAATGTCAACTCATGGCTGCCAGGCTCACCAAAATCAACGCCGATATAGCTATAAAGCGTTTTGCCTGTCACATCGTCCGCTGCACTGAAACCTATTCGTTCCCTGGGAATCTCTACACCATCTAACAACAGACGAGGTTTTAACCTACTGTCGAGGTCAACTTTCACAGCCTTGACAGCTCGTCCCATCCGCTCTCCATCAACCACGTTAATGAAACCCTGAACACTAGGATCACGGGCAATAGGACCATCAGAAGCAATTTCTACAATATCCCAGCTACCAACTGCGATTCCAGTAGCAGTAGAACTGAGCTTTGTAAAACCCCCAACAAGTCTATTAAGCGGCAAAATACTTGAATCCGTCCGCCCCTTTAGTGTTCCGGCTGATTTATAAGCTAGTCGCGCCCTGCTGTCACCGTTCAATACCGAGGCATCAACGACATTTTTGGTGACCACAGTAGGGACTGGCTTCAGCAATAACTCAACTCGGCGATTCTGCCTGCGACCTTCTTTCGTCTCGTTGGAAGAAATGGGATATTGATCCCCTGCTCCGACTACAAACAATTCAATTACATTTATTTTGTCCGAAAGATACTCTGCTACAGCACTGGCTCTTGCTTCCGACAATGACTTGTTGTTTGCAAATTCGCCTAGGTTTGCAGAGGCAATTGGTACATTGTCGCTGTGTCCAATAATGCTGATCTGTTGCCACTGGTTGTTCTGCCAAGATGCTGCCAATTGATCAAGTTCAATCTTATCTTCTCGGCTTAACTCTGCGCTCCGGGACTTAAACCTGGGCCTCAAAACTTCTAGGACATTCTTACCGAGTATTTTCGTCTCAGTCCGTTTAACATCCTTTGGCTCAATAACAAACCGTAGGGTTTTCTTGTCAATCAGATTTCCAAGGGAATACAACGCACCAACAATTGATGCTTTATGACCAGTTGGGGCTCCATCGAGCATCTCAGTACCCTTGACCACCCTCCAACCCCGGGGCGCAGAATAAATAATGTTCGCGTCTTCAATCGAGACCTTGCCCTGGTTGATTGCTTGAATCTCAACCCAAACACCTTCGGTATCGACCTTCAGATTTTGTATTAACTCAATTTTAGACTCAGGCGGCGCACGTTCTTGCACCTTAAAGTCGGCGCGCCAAAGCGTACCGCCTTTCACATCTACAAACTGACTGTAAGGAGAACCGGAGAATCTACTGTTGTCGTTACAGGGGCTCGCTTCGTAGCGCTCCTCAAGAGACTCAACGTCCATTTGGACAATATGTGTACCTGGCTCAATTCCTTCCATATGCCAGGAACCATTTTCATCGGTCACAACATACGATCCATCTTCAAGGTAAACTCTCACTCCTGGTATACCTTCTGCTAACTCGGTGTAGAGCTTGTTGTTCTTTGACTCAACTTCCTCATCGGTTTTTGGTTCTACTTCTTGTTCACATTTTTCCAGAACAACCTTTCCGACTAAAAATGCCTTCTCCGAGAACAGGTCATCACGTACAAGTACACTAGCAAATGCTGTGTTAGAAGACGCAACCAGATCTCCAAAAACGGTGGCTGAATTTCGTGCCTCACCTATCGATGCTCCGGGCGTCACTTCAGTCACATAGGTAATCGTAGTACTAGCACTAGAAACAGGCGGAAGATCAATCAGCATTGTCCGGCCATTCTCATCTAATACAGGATCTGCAACCTTGACGCCGTCTACCCTGAGCGAACCGTTCTGATAGCGAAAGCCCATAGGCAAGACATCCTGAACAGTCGTATTACGAACCTCACCCCCAACCCTATTTTCGATTGAAAGTGTGTATTGAATGAAATCACCTTTGGCAACCAATTCACGGCTCGCCTGTTTGCTCACAAAAATCTCTGCCAAAGGTTCATCGACTGGTATGTCAATATTAAATGCAGGACCCATTTCAAGTTCAAACTCCTCGCCGAATGAACCATCAACAATCTGAAAAGGCGCCCCAGGCAAAACCTGGATCGATTCCACCGTTGCGCTTGATGGAACAATCAAACCATCCGGGACATCACTAAAGCTCAACTGATAAGATCCAGGTGATACAAACGGAAATCGATATTCCCCTTCAGGGAAGTTGTAAACCAGACCAGCTTCATCGGTGACCTGATGACCCGTGACAATGGGATTAGGAAATGCACCGAATGTCGGTCCATCGCCAAAGACTTCTGCTGGCTGCCCGGTTGTTGTATCTATCAGCGTTATAGTCACATCGTTGATAAGCCTGCCATCTTTAGTACTAAACACCTTACCAAAGGGGTCAACTAGTACCTGAGATTCGGCAATATCGGACTCATCAAAGACATCCGCATAGTGGGTCCGAATGACAGTATTCTTCACAACCCCCAACATACAACTACCGGTGCTGCTTTCATTCTCCGTGGACTGGATATAGCCGACAAACTGACCAGAATCAGGTTCAGTTTCAGTCAACTGCAAAAACTCTCTATCACCACTGGCTGGAACGTTGAGTTGTATCGTGATTTTTTCCCGCGTTAGTGGATCAAGATTTTGGTCCACATCCGTTACCCGAACGAATATCGGCTGCCCTGCTTTAAAAACTGTTGCTGGCAAAAGGTTAACAATCCCAGGCACTGCAACTGAAACATCTTTCAATTCCGATACCTGCCGCTGCGCCCCTGCAACACAGGTGGTTTGTGCAACATTTACAGGTGTTCCTATGGAAGGTTTAGTTGAGTACTGTAAGAACTCAATTTTGGATGGCGTGGGTTCAACCTCTGGCGAGCGTATAAGCTGCTTTACTGGAATATCAATCCGCGGGAACCCACCTTGAGCGACGTTGAACGCCTCCCCCCTTGAAGCATCGGTTAGGATATATTTATCATTTGACGTCACTGTTAAGCTCGTCTGCCCCCCAAGAGCTTGAATCTCCTGATCTACCTTGGCAGAGAAATTCCAACCTTCGTCGTTAAAGATGACAAGCCGGTACCGACCATCTGGGATTGCCGGGAATCGATATTCTCCAGGACCATTTTCATAAAGTGCACCGGATGCATCCTTAATCGTTTCGCCGGTAAGCACCGTTGAGGGGTATGCCGCAAAAATTGGTCCGTCGCCGCTGACCGCTGCGGGTTCACCGGTCACTTCATTGATTAACGCCAAGATAACGCCGTTAATTGGATCTCCAGTTGCGTCATTAAACAGTATGCCAATAGGAGAGATTGCAGCCAGGGTGGTCACAGTTTGCAGGCCGTCTGGGTTGGTATAAACCGCATCAACCTGGGTCCGTGAGGCAACCGTGAGAATACAATCGTCAATTGCACTTTGCTGGGAGGTCGTGAAAACAAACCCAACAAAAACCGCCGAATCAACGCCGGTCTCCACTAGAGTCAAAATTTCTGAATCTCCAGTGAGGTCAATTCTTAACCGAACTTGTACACGTTCTATTGCAAGTGGATTTACATTCGCCTGAGGATCTCCCACGCTGACAATAATTGGGTCTCCAATCGCGTAGGCGTTCACAGGGCTCAGGGACTGAGAACCAGAAACATCTCCCGGAGCAAGATTCACTCTCAACGACGTTGACGCAAATTCCGGAATAAATCCCGGTGTAGGCGAACAGGTCGCTTCAGGAATGGTGATCTCACTACCAGTTGAATCCGGCGCCATAAAGACGATGGTTGGGGCAGATGGTGCTGGTGGGTCAATCGGACCCGTGGTGATATTGAGTACCACCTGGGTCTCAAGACCACCTTTATCTATCACCCGCACGGTAATAGGAAATGTCGAGTCGGGATCTAGATTGATTCCATCGGCTATGGATAAAACATTTCCATCAAGAATCGTGAATCTATCGTCATCCACAATTGAGTAGGTTGCTGTCTCGTCTGCGTCAACATCAGAGACTGCTAACACACCAATCGTCCGCTCACCGTTACCGGGCACCGCAACAGAGCCGGTGCTTGTCAAATCAAAAGGTACTTCATTCACATCACGAACGGTGACGGAGATAACCTTGTCGAAAGAACCACCATCCTCATCGATAGCACGTATTGTCAGCTGAATTATTGATTCCGTTTCAAAATCAATAAAGTCAACATCAGTTAGCTTCAGTTGACCATTTATGATTTCAAATCGAATGCCGCTGTCGCCAACTAAAAACAATTGGTGGGTGGCAGAATCAGCATCCACCACCGTTAGGTTACCTAGAATTTGCCCCAGAACATTTTCGATAATGAGGCCGCCGCTGCAGCCCTCTTCTACTGTGCAGTTGAGAATTATATCGGTGGGTGGATCACCTAGACCGGTAGGGCTTTGAACGACAAAATTTGCCCGAGCGTCTAAGCTACCAGCTAAACCTTGATAGGTCAGGGATGCTGTATTGGTTAGGATCGTTCCGTTTGCGGGAGCTGCTTGTACGGGGAGAGAAGCAGAAATCAAAAAAAACGCCAGCACAATCGAAATTGCGCTGGCGAATTTGTCGATTAGAAGGATAGACCGGCGAAAAGGTTCGCCGAGCATTTCGCCTAGTATCTTCGCAAGCAATAAGCCTGCGAAGATCGTTGTGCGATAAATTCCATCCTTCGTTGCCATTTACTAATCATGCTGTATTAAGAAAGGTCGACTTTGTAGACAACGTTAATCTCAGAACCACCACTCACCGCGCCACTACCTTCATCGCCTGACGTTGTGGGTGTTCCGGTCTGAATCAATAGACCGTTATCGTCCGCTGCAGGATCAAGAGGGAAAGTGCCACCAAATCCGTTGTCGTTCGAGTTATTCGCTCCACCTTCGTCTTCAACAGCCTGGCCATTGATGCGAAGCGTACCGGAATCAAAGGTTGTGAATTCAGCCAAAACGTCCGAGATAGCTGCTGCAGCAAGGGTACCTGAAGCAGGTGTAATCACTCGCAGTAAATACTCTAGTTTCTCACCAGGACGAGCATTAACAGAGAATGCGCCGTCTGTTTTATAGTAGTCCTGATTACCAGATCCATCACCGGAATCATGGCTAGCATCAACAGTACATGCACCACCACCGCTATTCGTACAGTTATCGCGAGTCACATTACGTACATACTTCACAATAGTGACGTTAATAACGGTTACACGGAAAGTATCAGCCGCAGTAACCTGACTCGGTACAGTCAGGGTTGTTTGAAGTGTAGTAGTTACATCGTAGCTTGTCGCTGCACCGTCGACGACTTGATTACCCACACCACCAGCGCCGTTGGTTTGAGCTGTAAAGGTAGTACGTTCGTAAATACCGGTACCGAGAGGTAATCCAGCTGTGATTGCTGCGTTAAGCGTCAAGGTGACGGAGCCAGTACCGGTGTCAACAACCGGTGCATTAATGGTGTAAACCACGCCGTTAATTACAACCGTGTCATTCTGTTGAATACCGTTGACCGCACTATCAGCTACACCGTCAGAAGGGACGGTAATTGTCGTTGAGGCTGTTGATGTTGCGTTCAATGCAGTAGCACCAAGCACAATGTTAGTAATGGTCGCGTTACTAGCATTCTTATAGATGTAAGACACGCCGGTGAAGTCAGTATTAGCGACGTCAGTCAAACCACTACCAGACGTCAAGGTAGATGGTTCGAACGTGTAAGTGTCGAGACCGTTGTTCGTTGCCGTCACTGTGTATTGTGCTAACGTCACGATGGACTGGTTCTCAGCCTTCGTAATGTCTGCAACCGCTGATAACGTAGGAGCCGAAGCGATTACGTTGACTTTAACGGTGGCTTCAGCCTCGATACCCGCAGCGTTACCTGTGTAGGTCAATTTCGCCACGTTCTTCAAGCTCAGATTACCAGGAGTGATAGCTAGAGCACTGCCAGCATAGAGCCAGCCGAACACCAGTATCGAGAGAAGTCCTAAATTCTTTTTCATTTCAACTATCCTAAATAGTTAGTGAGATTCTTGTTCTAAAGTAGATCCAGCAGCCATTAGGGTTACTGGATCTATTAAAATTAGTTGTTATCAACGTCTACCTGGAATACCACAACCGATACTGATCGCAAGTTTGGAGATCCAGCATCAAAGCTATTGATTTGTCCGCCCGTAGTATTATCTGGAGCAGCATCTGAGACGTGCCCAGTATTCGCTTGAATAGTGTTCGAACTGAACTCCAACCAATCGTCGCCAGCCGCATCTGTACCTGCTACGAAGGTTACCGAGGTACCGGCACCGTCTGTAGAGATCGTACAAGTACCCGAACCAATAGTTCCTGTGCTGGTATCGCAAGGTCCGTCAGCCGTCGCCACCTCATCGGTCGCCAGAGCTTTTGGCAATAATGTGGCGGTATCGCTACCGACGTAGGAGGTGAATGGGACTTCCTGATCGTCTAGAGAAACGTTCTGCACCAGACTTGTGTTGTTGTACATCAGGATCGCATATTCGAGCCGGTCACCGGGATCAGCATTCACCTGCAGTCCTTCTGCTGATGTTGTCGAATAGTAGGTCGCCCCACCAGCGATTCTGAGACAGGTAAAGTCAGATACTCCGCCGCCCGCTGTATCAGGGCATGTAGGATTACTTCCGGTAGGAGGACTGCTGCCACCTGGTCCCATATTTCGAACAAACTTGTAAACCTGAAGGTCAACACCCAATACCGTGATTGTGACTTGCGCTGCTGTTCCGACTGTAGCCGCATCGCCAGCGTCAAGACCGGTAGAAGTTAGAGTAGATTCAAGTGTAATTGTTCCGTCGCTTGCGCCGGTATTAACCACAAGTTCTATAGTTGCACGCTCGCCGATCTGGTCTCCGTTCACGAGAAGAATTGTGTTACCTGTAGTACCGTCGTGGGAGCATCCCTCGACGGCGATTGTGGCTGTCGCATTAAATAAAGCACCCTCTGAGATGCCACCGCCTGAAATTGTACAGACCACCTGGCCACCAAAGCCATTAGTACCCGTGCCGCTTGTTGCGTTCAGGATAATCGTGTCACCTGGTTCAAAACCACTAAGTTCGCCGTCGGCTGCACTATCCATTGGTACAGTAATTGTTGCGGTTGTAGTTCCCGTCGTAAACGTGACAGCTGTGTCACTTCCAAAGGAACTACCTCCCAAGGATAACACTGACCCTGCTAGCGACCCGCCGCCACTTGGAATTGACAATGCACCTGCCGATCCGGCAGAGCCAAGTGTGTTAGCCAGGCCAGACGCAAAGGTGTAGTCATCTAGACCATTCGCATTACTATCTACCTGGTACGAGACCGTTGTTGTTGTACCGGTATTAAGAGGTCCGATTGTTGTTGGCGATGGCGTTACACTCACCGCGGCCGACACCAGGCTAACCGTAATATCGACGGTGGCAGTTATCGTGCTCTGTGGAGCGTTCGCTGAGTCCGAATAGTCAACCGAAACAGAATTTCGGATCACGTGATCAGCGGCCAAGGTTGCGAAGGCGCTTTGACTCACACCCAGCATCGCCAACATCATAAAAGTTGATGTTAACGCCTTACCCATTTTTGTTTTGATAATCGAGTTCATTTCTAAATGCCCTACACTCAAGGTTTAAATCTGTTGAGCAGCAACGCTGCCGAATAACTAGCGATAAGCAATATATGCGCCAACTACTGCACTAAAACCACAAAACTCACCTCGCCGGCGGAACCGGGAGGCACTTCTTCAATTAACCAACGTATGTTGGTGTACCTATCTGAGCTTGCCTGACGACGGTCTTTACCACCGCCAAACACCGCTACCTCGTAGGTCACCTCGTCTGGAGCCCCGTAGTTCTGGCCTCCATCCGCTGAAAATACAATTTTTGATCCGACTCCAGACGCAGAGTCAGATATATATACGGTCAAATCTGGAATTGGATTCTCGATACGTACTTCTGTTGCTGGTTCATCACCAACATTCAGGTATCGGACCGTGTAACGCAGTTTTTGCCCAGGCTCAATATCTTCAGCCTCGACCCAACGCGTCACTTCTTGACCATTTTCTTCAACGACAATTTCTTTTGTCACGGACATGTCGAGCTGAATGTTAGGATCAGCTACAGCAGCCATAGGACTGCTAACGACGGCCATTAATAGTAATTCGAGAAACATTTTCCTCTTACCTCTCTTCAACGAGTTGTATACAGAATTCATTGTTAACTCACATCTCACTCATGCATTCGAGCCGGCTATTCTAGGTCTTTTTTCTAGAAATTTCCGCCTCGGGTTAGCCAAAAGGACAATTGAAGTTCCCGGTTCCCCGGCAGTTTATCCAATGACTCGAGCTCTCTCAAGCTAAAAATACCAATAAAAATAGTACGTTAAATTACTTTCCGCACATTCTTATTGAAGAAACCCTGCTAACTCACTAAACGTTTTAGTTTCTGATGTGGCAATTATAGAGATACATACGTCAAACGATGTAAGCAGGTTGTAAACATGGATGAGCGGTAACGGATTGCTGATTAGCGGCGATTTTTTGCCCAATTGACGTCAATATACTGACACTGGGGTTCAGCAAGGTGCTGAAACTATACAGAAAATCGAAATAGCGTCAGGGGTTTATCCCTCAACCAGCTGAATTGTGCAGGATTCGGTCTCGGGATCAAAATTTATGCTCACAATTCCCTTTTGAAGCTGCTTTTTGACCATCTGTACCTTAGCGGCAAGGGAGACCTCCTGGGGGCCGTATTCGGTCCCTTCTCTGGTCACAAAATCCTCGATCACCCCGTCAAGGGCATCTTCGGATAAGTCCTGCCACTGGATTTTCAAACCGCTTTCACTTCAAACGTTCCCAATCCATATGATATAAAGCTACGAGGCTTATTGTTAGCCCTTCCAGATCGCTATTGTTACATTTCCGGAGTCCCGCTACGTGGTTCAGTCTGCAATAAAGCTGCTTGTCGTCGAAGACGAGCCAATTACAAGATCCAAGCTTGTCGCTCACTTTGAGAAGGAAGGTTACGACGTGACCTGCCGCGAAGACGCAACCGATGTACTTCAGCTTGTGGCCGAAGAAAATATTGAACTCTGCCTGATCGACATTAACCTACCCGGCAAGGATGGTCTGACCCTGACTCGCGAACTCCGAGCAACTTCCGATGTGGGCATCATTCTGGTCACCGGCAAAGATGAACAAATTGACCGAATTGTTGGCCTCGAGAGTGGCGCGGACGATTACGTCACCAAGCCCTTCGACCCCAGGGAACTGCTTTCCAGGGTCAAAAACTTACACTGGCGCGTGCAGGCCCAGGAGAAACAAAAAGAAAAAGGATTTAAGAGAACTTTTGAGGGCTGGTCCCTGGACCTAAACAAACGGCAATTAGTGACCCCTACAGAACAAATTCAATCACTGTCCGCCGGTGAGTTTCACCTGCTGCTTGCCCTCATCGAAAGCGCCGGTGAAGTCATGACCCGGGATCAATTGATGAACAAAATTCGCAATCGGGAATGGTATCCCGATGATCGATATATTGATGTACTTGTCGGTCAGGTAAGACGCAAATTTAGACAACACGCACCTGGGGTCACATTTATCAGTACCATCCACGGTACGGGATACTTATTCGCACCCGTCGTCAAATAATCCTGCACGGATTCACCCAATTTGAACCGATGCAGAGGCCGCACCTCTTAAGGTAAGCTGAAGCATGATTTCCGTAAGCGGATTCCACTCACAAAAGATCATCCATCAAGGCGAGATGTCGCTCGTCTCTACTGCTGTACGAGAACATGACAATCTCACGGTCGTTCTCAAGTACCCGCGCCCGGAAACTGCCTCTATCGATGAGATCACTCGCTACCATAAGGAGTTTGACACCCTTAGTAGAGTCCAATCGGACAGAATCATCGCGGTTCTAGACGTTATTGAGCAAGATGGTCTGCCGGTGCTTGTGATGGAACACTTCGCCCATTCAAGCCTCTCAGAACGTCTTAGCCACGGCCCACTCACAATTCAACAAGCCATTACACTGACCGAAAATATCGCAAAGGGTTTAGACGAAATACACGCCTTTAATGTGATTTATAAGAACATTAGCACCAACAACATTCTCTGTAGTGAAGATCTAAGCGAGATTCGTTTTATCGAGTTCGGCTTCGCTTCTTTTCAAAACGTCGCTCTCCCCCCCGAACCCAACGATATTCTTGAGGGGGCAATAGATTATGTCTCCCCAGAACAAACCGGAAGAATGAATCGAGCCGTAGATTATCGATCTGATATTTATTCTCTTGGAATTCTCTTTTACCAACTGTTAACGGGGCAGTTACCCTTTAGCAGCCCCGACGACCTTGAACTCATATTCCAGCATCTCGCAGGTACACCTGAACCTCCATCTTCACTCAACTCTGACATCCCACTAGCAGTCGATAAGATTGTGTTAAAGCTGATAGCAAAGGCTCCAGAAGAGCGATATCAAAGCACCTACGCGATTATTTCGGATCTGAATCAGGTGAAATTGCTACTGACGTTGCCCTCCGATCAATCACAGGATTTTTCAGTCGGGTTAGATGATATTCCGGAGCAAATGTTTATTCCTCAACAACTGCTGAATCGAGACAGCGAGATTGAGAGGATAAGCAAACTTATCGCCGCTGCAGCTAATGGCACCTTCGGTTGTATCGCATTGACCGGTGCTATCGGCACGGGCAAAACGGCTCTGCTAAGAGAAATCCCAAAGTTAGTCCAACAAAACAGCGGTGTGTTAAGTCAGATCAGACTCAGCCTTACAAACACGGATCTGCCCAATAGTGGGATTGCTGCAGTCCTAAGTGATCTTGTTAGATTAGTCTTATCCCAGGAAAATTTGCAGACTGTCGGTAACGAACTCGCTGACGAACTCGGCAGCAATGCACACCTGCTTTTTGCAATTGCACCGGATATGCAACGAATTATCCGCAATGTTCCTGACTACGAAGGCTTCCGGAATAATCCCTTAGAAACCCGAAGCCGCCTAATTAAAGTTATCGCGACGCTGCTCAAGGTCCTGTGTGAAAAGGTCCAACCCATTGTTATTTGCATCGACAATCTTCAATGGATGGACACAGCTTCTCTGGAGGTGCTGCAAGCCATCAGCGAGGAATATCAGATCGCGGGGCTACTAATTATCCTTGCACATCGTACCGAAGGGCATGAAGAAACGGAGCAGAGTCAGATACCCCGGATAAAAAACGCGATTTATCTGGAACTGCACAATCTACAAAAGCACGACGTAAGCAACCTCTTGGCCGAGTGTCTCTATCGCTCCGCTGAAGAAGTGGAGGATCTTGCAACCCTCGTTACCGCAAAGACCCAGGGTAATCCTCAGGCCATCCGGGAATTTCTAAATGAGCTCAACCGGTCGAATTACATCGCCTTCGATCGTACTCACCGAGAGTGGTCCTGGGATCTCGAAAAATCGGCTCAGCACCCCCCTACAAATAATGTTGGGGAGATCTTGGCTCGAGATTTAGCCGGCCTGGATAGCAATACAATTCAGGTACTGAAGATTGCTGCCTGCGTTGGAGATGAATTCGGACTGGACACAATTAAACGTGTATCAGGCATGTCGTTTTCAGAAACTTCAGCTTGTTTAAATAGAGCCGTCGCTGAGGGGTTTTTACTCTACCAGGGTAACGATCGGCAGTCTGGATACCACTTTTCCCACGATAAAATACAGCAAGCCGCATATTTGCTCCTGGAAGGAATCGAGCGCAAACAAATTCATGCTCAGATTGGTAAAACCTACCTCTCTCAGAAAGAGGGCGAAGACAGACTATTTGATGTTGTTAATCAGCTGAATAATAGTGTCCAAGATCCAGGTTCCGACATGGATGACCCAATTGAACTTGCATCGTTGAACCTTGAGGCAGGTAGAAAAGCGAAGCAAGCTGGCGCCTTTCAAGCGTCCTTTAGATATTTGCGAACGGCAATAGCCGTACAGGGCAAACACGTTTGGCAGAACTATGAGTTGAGTCTAGAAATTCACCTCGAGGCCGCTGAGGCAGCATACTATTGTGGCGACAAGCGACAGCTAGATAGCATAATTTCTTCAACTATCGAACATGCAACAACGGCATATGACAAATCCCGTGCTTACGAAATTCAACTTCGAGCCTTTATCGCCTACGGAGACCTGGAAGTTGCAATTGATATTGGTCACCACGTACTTGAGCTGTTGGGACACCCTGTATCAAGAAAGCTCTATAAACCAGTACTGACCTTGTGGGTTGTTAAAACACTCTTCAGAGCCAGAGTGACCGCACAACACAATCACAAGATGAAAAATCGCGAGAATCTTGCCGCGATGAGAATATTGATGATCCTGTGTCATGCCGGTTATCTAAGCGGGCGTGCCATAACAGCAGCCTACACACTCAAGATGACCAACATATCACTAGAGAACGGGCTTGCACCGGAATCCTCCTTTGCTTACCCGTTGTTCGGCGCGCTGATCATCAGCTACTTCGGCACCATTACGACCGGCTACCATTTTGGCACGCTTGCTCTGGAGAATCTTGACGAACGTAATCCAGAACTTTTCTGTCGAGCCAATGCAGTTGTGCACAACTTTATCTCTTTCTGGAAACATCATCTGAGGGACACCCTGGCACCACTGTCAGAGGCGGAGAGGATTGGCTTTGAGACCGGGGATATTGAGTTTGCTCAGATTGCCGCCACTACTCGCTGTGTTAATGGCTTTATGGTGGGTCAGGACCTAAATACGCTAGAAGCCAACTTCCAAAGTAAAAACACCAGGGCGAGCGAATTTAATCAAACTCCGATGTTGTCGATGGGGCTGATATTTCAGCAGTCGATCCGTCATCTGATGACGACCACCGAGAATCCCTCGATGATTTCTGGGGAGCTCTACGATGAAGTTGAATGCATTCCCTTACACGTCAGGGATAAAGACTATTCGAGTATGACCAGCTTGTATGTCCTCAAAACCTTTGTAGCTGTTCTTTTTCGTGAGCATGACAGGAGTTACGAATATGCCTTGACAGCTCGAAAGTCGCTCAAATCACTCATTTCGTCACCAGCGGTCCCCTTTTTTGTATTGTTTGAGTCTCTTGCCTATGTCGCTCAGATGCGAAAGGCATCACCACTACAACTCCTGACGTTACGATTTCGAGTGCAGTTGAATCTAAGACTACTCAGAAAATGGACCCAGCACGCGCCGATGAACACCGGTCATGCATTTCATCTCGTCCAGGCAGAATTGGCCGCTATTAATCAGCAACCAACCCAGGCCATTGACCACTACGAAAGAGCCATGTCATTGGCCGAGAAAAGTGGCCATATCCACATCCTTGGCTTCGCCCAGGAGTTGGCCGGACGGTTTTTCGAAAAACAAGCAAAACCCGCCCTTGCGACGTTCCATCTTAGACGCGCCAGATCTAGTTATGTTCGATGGGGCGCCATTGCTAAAGTTTATGCTTTGGATCAGGAGTTTGAATCCCTGTCCGATGAGCAGTCCATTGCACCATACCCACGCAAGCGGCAACTCACTCAATACCCCGCCGCCGTTGAGCGGCCCTACGACAACTTCTTCGACCTTGGTTCAGTCATCAAAGCCTCCCAGGTCCTTTCAGGCGAAATCATTCTCGAAACCTTGCTCGAAAAACTCATGCAGGTTGCACTGGAAAATGCCGGTGCTCACTCTGCCGGCCTGGTGCTCGCTGACGGAGACGACTTATGTGTTGAGATACTCAGTCGATATAACGGCTCCAACACTGATCACAAACTTAATAGAGAAAAAATCTCCCAGAGTAAAAATCTACCGGTTTCCGTCATTCAATATGTCGCCCGGACACAGGAAGATCTGGTATTAAACGACACAACAAGTGAAGACACATTCATTCAAGACACCTATATCGCCCGGGTGAAGCCACGATCAATTCTTTGTTTCCCGATACTCAGTAAGAGTCATTTAACGGGTGTGTTGTATCTAGAAAATTTGCACAACACCCATGCATTCAATTCCGACCGTGTCGCTGTTCTAAAATTGCTTGCGTCCCAGGCAGCGATTGCAATCGAAAACGCCAAGCTCTATCAACAGTTAAATGAGTCTAGAAATAAGTATCTTGCGCTATATGAAAATGCCGTTGAGGGTATCTTCGAGATTAACATGCAAGGCGAGCTAGTCAGTACCAATCCAGCTGCTGCGCAATTGATAGGCTACGAGGGCTGGGTGGATGGTGAGGTCAAACAGGTCGACTTCTCTCAGTTTTTTGTCGACCCAGCCGAGCTTGGAGAGTTTAGCCGCCAACTTGTTAAGGACCAAAGGGTGGTCGGCTTCGAAACTCGTATCAGGCGATTTGATAATCAGGAAATTTGGGTTGCAATATCGGCTCATCAGATATTTAACGATGATCAGCAGCCCATAAGGATTGAAGGCTCGATAATCGATATCACGGAACAAAAGCTGCGCCAGCACGCGGAACAGGCCACTCGACTTGCTGAAGCAGCTACCCAAACCAAGAGCCAGTTTCTTGCAAATATGAGCCATGAAATCCGCACACCAATGAACGCGATTCTTGGCTACACACGCCTTACCTTAAACACTTCACTCAATGAGAAGCAGCAAAGCTATCTTGAAACCATCAAAGCATCATCGGACCACCTACTAAGAGTTGTAAACGACATTCTGGATATTTCAAAAATTGAATCCGGCAAACTAGAACTACAGCACAAATCATTTTGCCTGGAGGACGTCTTTCGGGATGTTGACCAGCTCTTCAAACTTGAAGCCGAGGAAAAAGGCCTACAATTTAGCATGCCCTCGTTACCCGATTGCAACTATATCGGTGATCCCGTTCGACTTGGGCAGGTGTTAATTAACCTGGTAGGCAATGCCTTAAAATTTACCCAGAGCGGCAAGGTCTCCGTCGAACTAGATGCACTCCCCCTGCCGAGTGGTGCCCACAGTCTTAATTTTATTGTTTCAGATACGGGCCAGGGCATTCCAAACACCGAACTGGAAATTATTTTTGAAGCTTTCACTCAGACCACCAACGTCAATAACGAAAGTGGTACGGGACTTGGACTCGCCATCAGCAGAGACCTGGTTCAGAAAATGGGCGGACACATACACGCCTCGAGTCAGGTGGGCGTCGGCAGTAAATTCTACTTCACCGTAGTACTAGAACCGACCACAAATCAGATTCATCAACCGATCACGACTTCCGAGAGTCCACAGGCTCCAGTCGACAACACCTTATTGCTGGTCGAGGATAATCCCATCAATCTAGACCTCGCAACGGAAGTCCTTCGCTCTGCTGGTTATAAGGTCTTGCAAGCAGGTGATGGCCAGGAAGCCTTGGATATACTCGACGCTCAGTCGGTATTCTGTGTGCTTATGGATCTGCGCATGCCACGGATGTCAGGCAACGAAGCCATCAAGATCATTCGTGCTCGACCAGACCTTAAATCCTTAAGCGTAATTGCACTTTCAGCCGGTGTTTTACAACACGAAATAGATGAGGCGCTGCAAAACGGCTTTGATCACTACGTCACGAAGCCCGTTGATTTTGAAGCATTACTTCGGCTTATCGCGGACATTAGCGGCATAGCCGAACCCGCTAAAGCAAAGTTAACCAGGCCAATCAACCCAGGCCCCACAATACTGGATGTGGATTTTGGCGTCGCCCTAAAGAATCATGACGATGATGAGTTTCTGCTGAATCGTCTCACACAGGATTTTGTTGAGATATACGGGGACTCCGCCAACCTGTTACGCCAGACATTAAACCCAGATGACATCGAGCAAGCAGAGCGATTGATGCATAACATTGCAGGGGTCGCGGGTAGCTTCGGCGCAATGAAGCTTATGGATCACTGCAGGAGATTTGAACATTTGATTCGAGATCGCGGTGGCTTAGAGGCGCAGCATATTGATCAGTTTGAGGCAGAACTGCTCAACCTGATTAAGGCGATTGAGCAATACCACCTGAGTCTCGAACCAAAAGTGAGTCAGGGCTAGAGGTTCACCACATCAAGATGCCGAGTGAGTTTGAGTCCCGGAAAATCGTGAAGCTCTTTATCCAGCAAGTGGGACGGAACCACGTTGTTAATTGCACGAAATATGTTTTCGAGTCGGCCCGGCGTAACCCGCTCCCATTCCTGCAACATCGCTTTAATCATGGGTCGCTGTAGATTGTCCTGGGAACCACAAAGATTACAGGGAATGATCGGCATCTCGCTAATCGTCGCATATTCCTCAATATCTTCCTCGGAGCAGTAGGCAAGTGGCCGAATGACGATATTTTTACCGTCATCGCTGAGTAACTTCGGCGGCATGGTTTTCATTTTGCCGCCGTGGAACATATTCAAGAAAAGCGTTTCAATGATGTCATCACGATGGTGGCCCAGGGCAATCTTTGTGTAGCCGGCGCGCTGTGCGTGTTTATATAGAATGCCCCGCCTAAACCTCGAGCACCAACCGCAGTAGGTTTTACCCTCAGGCACCATTTCTTTTACCAGGGAATAGGTATCTTCCTGGAGGATCTCATATTTGACACCGAGCTTCTGAAAATAGGTTGGCAGCACATCCTCCGGGAACCCAGGCTGTTTTTGATCAAGGTTGACGGCAACCAATTCAAAATCCACCGGAGCGTGAGCTTGCAAGCTCAGCAAAACATCCAACATTGTCAGGCTATCTTTACCACCCGATATACAAACCATGATCTTGTCGCCCGCCTCGATCATACCAAAATCAGCAACGGCTTTACCGACATTCCGACGCAAACGTTTGTGCAATTTGTTCTTCTCGTAACGCTGTTTGTCCAAAATTCTGATCACATGGGGAATAAGCGCGCAATTCTACTCCGGCAAATGCATAATCGTCGAGCCAAACTACGATTCCTGACATGCCTTTTTACTTTGTTTTTATCATTCTACTCATTGTGTCTATACCGGCTCGTGCTGCTGTTATTCTGCAATACCACCATATTGGCTCAGATTCTCCCGCCATCACGAGTACAACCATTGAGGCTTTAGATCAGCATTTCGAATATCTCGCTAGCAGCGGGCTGAAAATTGTACCGCTATCGGAAATCGTCAATGAACCCTCCCGGGAGCATGACCGCAGAGTTGCCATCACGTTCGACGACGCCTATGACAACATTTACCAGCACGCGGTTCCGAGGCTAAAATCGAGGGGCTGGCCCTTCACCCTGTTTGTTGCAACGGAATATATTGATCGCAGGGGATATATGACCTGGGAGCAACTACGGGAGGTTGAGGCATCCGGTGGAACTGTCGCAAACCACACCCACAGCCACTTTCATCTGGTGCGTCATCAAGACGGCGAGTCTATGCGGTCCTGGCGTGCCAAAATCAAAAAAGATATACGCCATGCGCAAGCCCTACTCGAACGGCATTTGGATAATCCAGCAAAATATCTGGCCTATCCCTACGGTGAATATGATGCTGATATCCTCAAATTGATTTCGAGTATGGGCTACACCGGATTTGGTCAGCAAAGTGGTGCCGTCGGCGCTGATAGTCTGAGCTCCGTACTACCGAGATACCCCCTTAGTGGCGCCTACGAAGACATCGAAACCTTCAAGACTAAAGTTCAAACCCTGGCCCTGCCAGTACTGGTGCCAGAACGGACGCCATTGGTCACAACCAACCCTCCGACCTTAGAACTGAAATTCACTCAAACTGAAGGGCTCGCCTTTGATCAGCTGACTTGCTACGGGCCAGGTGGCAAAACGATGTTAAAAGAACTTGGGCCTGGCCACTTTGAGGCGATAAATCAGACTGAAATCCCAGTAGGCAGGTCTCGATACAATTGCACCATGCCCAGCGGAACGCCGGGTCGATTCTATTGGTTCAGCCAACTTTGGATTTTGAAAGAAGCTGACGGTAGTTGGTATCCCGAAGCCTAGGCAAGTTCCCTTAGGACAATTGTTGGCGGCGTCCGAACAACCTTAAGTGTTGCAAGTGTCCCGACTGTCCCAATGAGCACCATGCCCACAAGCGGACCTAGCAGCCACAGGCTCGGGTTCATTGAATATTCAAGCTCAAAAATTTCGGTTTCTAAGGCGTAAACCGTAATCTCTGAACCGATGGTTGCCAGTAGACCAGCAAACAATCCAAGTGCACAGAATTCCACAACAAGACTACCCATGACCAATCTTTGCCCCGCTCCAAGGGTCCTCAGGATTGCGTGCTGTTTGAACCTTTCGTCCATGCTGGCTTGAATACTCGCCAACAAAACCAATCCACCGGAAATTAATATGAGCCCCAACACCAGCTCAATTGCCATTGTCACCTGGGCGATGATCGTCTTAATTTGCGCGATGATGGCGTCCACCTCAATTACCGTCATGGTTGGATAGGCTCGCAACAGCTCGTTTAGGAATATCTTGTCTTCACGCTCCAGGTAAAAACTGGTCATAAAGGTCGATGGGAATTCATCCAGCGCCCCGGGAGAAAAAATAATATAAAAGTTTGGCTGCATATTGTCCCAGGCCACCGATCGAATACTTGAGACCGTTGTACTCAATTCTCGCCCCTGGATATCGAAGACCAGTTCATCACCCACTTTGAGTTTATTTCTCACGGCCAAATCGCGCTCAAGGGACACAAGGGGCTTTCCAGAATAGGATTCCGGCCACCACTCACCGCTGAGCACAACATTGTCATCTGGCAACGATGCCGCATAGGTTAGATTTCGGTTGGAACTGGACCTCGGTCCATCCGGCTCCTCTTGATTCTGACTCTGTCTCTGATTTTGCTCATCATAGTCCTGGGATCTTTCTCCGTTTATCTGGCTGATCCGACCTTGAATCATTGGGTACAGGGGCTGTGCCGCAATTTTATTAACCGCAAGCATCTGACGAATGGGCGCAACGTCCTCAGGGGATATGTTGATCGCAAAATGATTAGGGGCATTCTCCGGAATCTGAGTTTGCCACTCATCAATCAGCGCTGTTCGAACCAGAAACAGAATCAGCAAAAGCATAATGGCAAGGCTAAACACCAATATCTGCACCGTGTTTTCCGGGCCTCGACGTTGCATGCCAGCCAGCGCCAGGCGCCAGACACTACCTGCCTGCATCCCTAACACTCGGCCAGATCTCAGCATCATATAGGCGATCAGACCCAATACAACAATGGATGCAACTGCACCGGAAAAAATCATCATCGTTAAGTAAAGGTCCTGGCTATACCACCACATCAACCCAAGGGTGCCCAAAACACCGCTGGCATAGGCCAGACGATTGCTGACCCCACTCTCTTCAATATCACGTCGAATAACACGTACCGGCTCTATGCCCCTGAGTCGAATCAATGGTGGCAGAGCGAAGGACAGGAGGCAGACAAATCCAGTCACCAGCCCCAGAATAACCGGTTCCATTCCGGGCGCCGGCAGCTCAATTGGGATGTAAGGCTGCAGAATCCCGACGATACCCATCTGGGAAACAAAACCAAGCCCACTACCGAGAACGGTCGCTGCGATACCCAGTGTTAAAAATATTGTAATAAACAGCCCATCGATTCCGTTAGGCGTTGCCCCCAGGGTTTTGAGTATCGCAACGTGATCATAATGACGAAGGGAATATCGCTGGGCCGAGAGCGCAATGGCAACACCCGCTAGAACAACACCCAACAATCCGCCCAGGAGTAAGAACCTCTCAGCCCGTTCAAGGGCATTTCCAATTCCCTCTGTACCTTCTTTAACACCAAATAGGCGAAATCCTTCCGGTAATTGTGGCCTTGCCCAATCTGAAAATTCCGTCAGTGAATCTTCCGGACCACTGAATAGGTATCGGTAGGTAATACGACTTCCCGGCCGCACAACCTCTGTCCCAGGGACGTCAGCCATGTTCATCATGACCCTGGGCCCGACATTATTGAAGCCACCACCGCGGTCCGGTTCTTTAATTAATGCCTTTTCCACGACAAAACTCGCAACACCAATATCCAGAATATCCCCGGGCTTGATGTCGAGGGACGGCAGCAAGCGACTTTCGAGCCAGACCTTACCCTGCTCTGGCCCACGGACAACCACGTCACCTTTTTGGAATGCCGCGTCGGATATAATCAGATTACCCCGAAGCGGATATGCATCGGTCACGGCCTTTACCGAGGAGAACTGAGCCCGATCCGCTGAGAACACCATAGAGAGAAAGCTAAGTGTCTGGGCATGTTTTAAGCCAAGAGATTCCGCTTTGAGCAGGTATGCCTCATCAAGTTCACTACGGCCAGAAATCACCCTATCCGCCGCAAGAAACTGGGCAGACTCTTGAATTAATGCCTGTTGCAGCCGATCGACAAATAACGTGATGGTTGTCACCGTTGCCACAGCAATCACCAGTGAACTGAGTAGCAGGGTTAACTCGCCGGAGCGCCAATCACGCCAAAGAAGTTTTAGTGATAGAGAAATATTCATCTTAGCTCGCCGCCGCGGCTTCTGGCACCTGGACTACCATTCCAGACTCAAGCTGAATCGATCTGTCGCAACGTTCAGCTAGCCTATTGTCATGGGTCACAAGTACCAGGGTGGTACCAAAATCCTCATTCAGCTCAAAAAGCAGGTCAATAATTGTTCCCCCCGTACTCGTATCGAGATTGCCGGTCGGTTCGTCAGCAAACAAAATTTCTACCGACGAGGCAAATGCTCTGGCAATCGCCACCCGCTGCTGTTCGCCGCCGGAAAGCTGGCGTGGATAGTGGTGCATACGGTGCTCGAGTCCAACTCGCTGCAACAATTCTTTGGCTTTTGTTTCTGCCTCCGGGTCCCGTTTTAACTCCGAAGGCAACATCACATTCTCTAAGGCAGTCAGGCTTGCCAGTAACTGGAAGGACTGAAATACAAAGCCGACCATTTCAGCTCTAACCTTTGCACGTTGTTCCTCGTCCATTTTGGTGATGGTATGCCGCCCCAGAAGCACATCTCCTCTCGATGGCACATCTAATCCAGCCAGGAGGCTCAAGAGGGTGGTTTTACCCGAACCTGAAGCACCGACAATCGCAACGCTCTCTGACTTCTTGATTTCGAGGTCTATCCCTTTCAAGATGGACAACTCCCCTTCTGAAGTACTAACTGTCTTGCTAAGGTCTACTGTCTTAATGATGACTTCTTTATCCATTAATCTTCCAAATAGGTTTCGGCTTCAACGGCTGCTTTGCCTTGCGTTACTTTTGTCATTTCAGAATGTATACGCTAATTCAAGCACGATAGTAGTGTTTGGCGATAGCATTAGCGCTGCCTACGGTATGAAGGCGGAACTAGGCTGGGTCAACTTACTCGCCCAACGTCTGCCAGACCACCAGATCATCAATGCCAGTGTGAGCGGTGAGACTACGGGAGGCGGGCTTGTACGCCTGCAGAAAACTCTCGAAATACACCAACCCGATATCCTGATACTGGAACTCGGCGGTAACGACGGTCTGCGAGGTTATCCGATTGATAAGATAGAAGCCAACCTCGACACGATGACTCGAATGGCTGAATCGACTGGTGCCAGAGTTCTCCTGGTTGGCATGGTACTACCGCCGAACTACGGAAAACGCTACACAACTGCCTTTGAAGGGGCATTCAGCAACGTTGCAGCTCGATATGAACTAGCATTTGTGCCCTTCATTTTAGATGGCGTTGCGACGTCCAGCAGCTTGATACAGCGGGACGGGATTCATCCCCGGCCCGAGGCCCAGGAAATGATCATGGAAGACATTCTACTGGAACTCACACCGCTTTTAGTTAATACCGGTTCTCGCGACAACCCAACATTAGAGGAATGATAGCTGCTCCGGCTGCCGCACTTCAGCCTCGGTACTACCGGGCTCTATTTCGGCACCCAGTGCCACTTCTCGCTCCCGCCAATCAGGCATTGCTCGATCCATAAGCTGGTAAAACTGCCGATCATGCTGAAAGTGAACGAGGTGGCAAAGCTCGTGGGTGATCACCATGTCAATAACCTCTGGAGACTTCTGAATGAGCAGCGTATTCAAACAAATCTCACCTCGTTCGGAACAACTCCCCCATCGAGCTTTCATTCGCCGCACCCTTAGCCCGGTGGGTGATACAGGTTCAGGGAAATTCGCCAGGCAACCTGCTAACCGTTCCTTAAAAATGGCTTCGCTCTCGCGGCGCAGAAATGCCAAGAAAACACGCTCTATTTGAGCTTCAGATTCCGGGTGCTTGCAACTGATCCATAACTGATCTGGGGTCAGCATCACACTGCTTTTTCCGAAGCAGGGTTCCAGTACATAACCCTTCCCGAGAAAGGCATGCACCTGTCCGCGCTTAAATTTTGATTCAACGGGCTGGGCTGCTAGTTTTCGTAATGCGTCTGCAATCCAGTCCAGCCTGGACTCGATAAACGCATCAACGTCTACCCACGAACATTTGAGAGGCACTCTTACTTCAGTTGAACGTTCACCGGGAAAAACATGAATGGCTAACGATTTCCGCCGGGCGCGAATAATCTCAAGCGAGATATCCAAACCCTGATGTGAAATTTTTCGTTGGGAAACATTAGGCGGCATTGCCCAATTGTAACAATTTCAGTGGCTAGTATGAGGGATTGTCTTTACGGCGATGTCGGAGGTACTTGCAGCGGTATTCAGCGGCATACCGAGTATCTCTAACATCGATATATCGTCATCCTGAGGGTGACCTTCGCCAAAGGAACGTACCCGGTCAACCAGGCTATCAAACAGCCCTTCCCCTTTGACTGCACCGTCAAACATAAGCTCAAAGCCAGCTTCACCGAGCATCTCACCGTAGGTGTTACAACAATCTGTTACGCCATCGCTATAAGCGACTAACCTCTCACCGGGCTGCATAGTCACCTGCTGTAAAGACTCTCGAAAATCGCTGTCTTTAATAACACCCAGGGGCATATGACTGGAACGTAGTGCGCGTCTTATTAACCCCTCACCATCAATCAGAAACATGTCCGGTAATCCCCCTAGCCAGCACTCTGCATGGGTTCCATCGGCGCTCACCTCAATAAGATTAGCCGCGCAAAACATATGACTTGGCAGATATTTATACAGGGTTCGATTCAGTTGCCTGGCGAGTTCACCCAGGGAGACGCCTTGCTCTGCGAGGACTTGAAAGTCCTGACTAACCGGCAACGCGCCGAGGGCAGCCGGTAGCCCATGGCCGGTAAAATCCCCAAGCATCACAAAAAGGCTATTTCGACAAGTGGGTGCACTCAGAATCAAATCACCGCTAAATCCTCCCATAGGCGATAAGAAGCGTTTAACGGTTGGAGTAGGCAACTGCCAGGAGATTGCGGACTCAAAAACATACTCTGCCAGTTCGTGTTCCTGCTTCAGCAGCTTTTGGTAGCGTTCAAGTTCTTGATTTTTCTTGGATAACTCAATGTTCAGCTCTCTGATTCGCTCATGGGCTTTGATTTTTGCGTTTAACAGGGTCTCATTGACGGGTTTGGTGAGGAAATCATCACCACCGCTCTCAATACATTTAGACAACGACACGTCATCGGACAGTGCGGTGAGAAAAATAATTGGAACATAGTTACCGGTAAGGGATTTGATTTCGGCAGCAGCTTCATAACCGTCCATTCCAGGCATCATGACATCCATCAGGACAAGATCCGGAATCTCTGCAATAAAGCTGTTCACACCCTCGCGGCCACAGACAGCCTCGACAACCTCGTGGCCATCTTCCTCGAGCAGGAACGACAGTAATCCGCGGTTTGCGGCCTGATCATCTACAACTAATATTTTCACCGGCCAATATGTACCTTCTTTGCGGTACTTTAAGGGTAGCAGGCAATTTCAGGTTAGCTAGGAACCGCCGAGGCAAGGGGGGGACATCGGGGCTTCTCCGTGGCGTTTTAGCCACTCGGCTTCTGTATAGGTGTGAATAGCCAGCGCATGGACAGGCCCCGCCAGCTCTGCCTTGAGTAGCTCGTTTACCTGTCGATGACGATCAAGCAGTTTTTGGCCCTCAAAAGCGCTGGCGACCAGACTCACCTTAAAATGGGTTTCGCTATTGGCGGGAACATTGTGGTTGTGGCTTTCATTCAAAACCTCTAAATGGACCAAATTCAGGCCATCGCTCAGTTTCTGCTCGATAAGCTGTTGCACAACCACGTCCGTCTTAGCCCTTGTCCGTCAATGTAAAGACACCATCCCAATCGGCCTTGGGAGGATTCCGAAGAAACTCATCACATCGAGCAACATAGGTTTTACTTGGACCATCGGTATCCGCGATGGCCAGCGCTAGCTTAAATGCCGCCTTTGCCGCCGCGTAATCTCGCTCTTTGTAAAGGCGCATAGCCTTTTCATATTGGGTCACAAGGTCAGCTGTCAGGCCTTTTGTCTCGCCTTTGCGGTCCAGTAACTGATAAACCTTGACGGGTTCACTTTTACCCACAACTCGAATGGTATCCAACTCTCGCACATCAACAAATTCCTGCGCCTGGAGGTAGGTTGCTTCAGAAATCATAATGTCTGAACCAAATGCTTTGTTGGCGCCTTCCAGTCGTGAAGCGAGGTTCACCGTGTCGCCCATAATGGTGTAGTTCATACGCTGGGCAGAACCCATATTACCCACGACCATTGGCCCGGAATTTAATCCCATACGAACATTAATCGCGGGGCGACCATCTTCGGCCCATCGAGCTCGAAGGGGTACGAGGGCTTTATTCATATCAATACTGGCGAAGCAGGCAAGTTTTGCGTGGGCTTCCTGAATCGCAGGGGCTCCCCAGAACGCAATAATGGCATCACCTTCAAACTTATCCACGGTGCCTTCCGTTGCAATGATGATATTACACATCTCTGTGAGGTAATCGTTTAGAACATTAACGAGTTCAGTTGGCGTCATGTTTTCGGAAAAGGTCGAAAATTTGGCAATATCCGAGAAATAGGCTGTCATCTCTCTCTCTTCACCACCCAGCGACAATTTTTCGGGGTCCTTGACCAGGTCCGCTACCACCTTTGGTGATAGATACTGACCAAAAGCATCCCGGATCAATGCTTTTTGCCCCATCTCCGCCAGATAGAATCGGGCGTTAATGACAATGATGCTCAAGATTGTTGCCAGCAGAACATAGCTCATTGACAGCACAAGCCCCTGATACACATACACCAATGACACGGCAGCACTATAGACCACCACGATGCCAATACTGACCAGGTTCCGTGGTGTCGGGTTAGACAATGCGCGGGTCGCCAGGATCGCCGCCATAATCAGCAACGCAACAATGGCCTCCAGGACTCCAGAAGCCGCCTGGAGAGGACCACCTTTTAGGATGGAGGCGATTGTATTAGCAATAATCTCAACCCCGTAGACATTACCAAGGGGGGTTTCGAACTCATCGTGGGCAACCTCAGCGACTTCCCCGATCAGAACAATACGATCTGCTATCAGGAACGATAAATCGTCGAGTTCTTCTTCATCCATGGCAAATAGAATATCGGAGGCAGACACGCCGACAACATCATGCAGTCGACCGATCCCACCTTTACCATCGGGATGGAGCAGCGGATAGTCGATATAGACTTCGTTAAACTGATTTAGTGGTACTTGAAGCTGGCCGCCAAAGTCCAACATATTGTCTGCGACCGTCACATCATCGGTTTGCAGGTAGCTTGCAACTGCCTGAACAGCAAAGGGCCACTCGCCGATGGACTCATTAATTTGTGGGTAGATTCGAAGTCGACCAATGCTTTCTGAGATAACCGAATTAGACGAGATATTGGAATAACCCGAAGTGGTGACCTCGTCGAATCGAGGGATGGCTTTATTCAGGTGTGAAAACTCCTCGCCATTAAACTGCGCCTGGGATACCAGCTGGACATTGCCGGCCGATTCAAACGCCAGAGCCAGGGTCGGATCTTCGCCATAGGCACTATTGAAGTCCAACAACATGTCGACCGCAATCACCGCCGCACCCATCTGATGGAGCCGTTCTACCAGGGTAGATAAATCTACGCGGCGGAGCGGAAACTTATCGTACTCGGTGTAAAAGGCCTCATCGGTGAATACGATGACAACTTCCTCTAGGGGGGATGTCACCGCCTCCGGAGCATTATGTGCCCGGAGCAGTTGCCGATAGGAAAGTGTCTCGTCTTCTAGCAGTGAAAACGACTCGCGGCTCTCAAAAAAGATCGCCAGGAAAAAGACCATTAGAACGACAAGGATGTCGTACCGTTGATTAAGCGCCCCCATTTATCATCTCTCTTTTTTAGTTGTTTGGAGTGTTGTTGTGTAGAGTTTCGGGCAGCCAATAAAAAAGCCTGCAGCAATCATATAAGATCACTGCAGGCTTTTATAGTATGTAGCCTAGAGAACGTTTCTGTTAGAAATCTTCTTCCAAAGACGCTGTGTAGAGTCGAGCTTCGCTTTCTTTCAGGTTGCTAAGCTTCAATTCATGGTAAGACTGGATCAACAATGGTCGCATGTCATTATCATCGGGATTGTCCTGGAAATACTCGCGGTAGCTATCCATTGCTGCGACATACATGTTCTTCTCTTCAAGGATGCCACTTCTGACAAATGCATCGTCACCGGCTACTTCAAGATCCTTCATGACGGCTTTCTCGCCATTGGCATCAAGCCAGATAAAGGTGGAGTCAGAACGGGGAATGTAGACGGTACCATCATTATCCATGACTTCCACTCGGTAGGTATGCTCACCGGGTTTCACGTCTGCAACGGTAAACCGAATCATTTCAGAAGTACTTTGAGCTGCGATATCAACCGGTACATCGTCGATCACCAGTTTGTACGAGAACTCAGGGCAGGCATTTCGCCATACCAGGTCAGGGTGTGAGGCTGTGAGTGTGACACTCTTAATCGTGCGCACTTTGTTGTCGCACTCAGGCTCACCAGGCTTCGTGACGCTGCGGCGTACCGTTGTGTAACGCTGAGCGGTAGCGAACTTGGTTGAAAGCCCTTCAAAAATGCTCGCTGACTCTTGCTTGGGTTCAGACAGACTGCCGCTAACCAGGGCAACCGCTTCTTCCTGAATCAGGATTTCACTGTTTGGGCCTAATATTTGTGACATGCCACTTTCTTGGTCAATCAATTTACCACCACCATCGGTGCCCGTTTTAATTTGATATCCAGAGAACAGATACTTGGTACGCTGTACAGGGCGCCAATCGGTTCCATTACGGCTGTACTCGACGGTTCCTTCTATCTGCACTAACTTCGCGACAGGAGGTTCTCGGCCAGATGCTGTCATGCTCAGTCCGAGTAGCATCATTGCCATCAATACTGAATTGCTAAATGTCTTAAACTTCATCTATGTTCTCCTTCGAACTGTTTACCCGGTAGTCACTCTCTTACCGCTGCATCTATTATTCTGGTACTTAAAAACCTTCCTGACAAACAACAGCGATGTAAAAGCAACTTGTAACAGGATTTACGCCATCATATCCGGATAGGATCAAAGTTAACTTACCGCCTGTCGGCCTTATCTGACTGCTTATCCCATCGAACTGCTATTCAGTATAGCCGACCCCTGGCCCCTTCTATATTAATCTGTATTCCATCTGGGTGTCAGCAACTTCAATTTTGTCTTTGTGTTCCAGTTTATGGGACTTAAACCCTGTCGGCTCGCCGTTAACGAGGGGAACTCTGTCCTTGTCCTTACCACCGTCCACGTGAATGATAAAATGCCCCTGGGGTCTTCTGGATATCGCCGCAACCTGAATGCCAGGCACTCCGATTGTTGTCAGCCCTTCTTCTAGACTAATTTTCTTGCCGGGTTCAGGTCCTACTAGAACTACCAACTGTGCCCGAATTTGCTCCGGGGATCGAGGTGCAACCAGTGTTTTGGGCCGCTCTTCGGCCACCGAGTCGCCGGTAATTAGAAACTTCAGTTGGTGCTCACCTATTGAAACCAGATCATTGTGCTTGAGAATTTGTTGCTTAACCTTACGGCCTTTATAGACAACACCATTGGTGCTGCCCAGATCCTCAATCACGTAGTTCTTTCCGAGTTTCTGAATCTGCGCGTGGCTGCCGCTAACCGCCGGATCTTTTATCGATATGTCACATTCGGACTTTCGACCAATAGTGGTGATATCCGACAGAACAACAAATTGTCCAATCGGTTTATCTTTGATCAGTATGACCTTAACTGACATTTCTATTAATCCTCAACACTCATTCGAACCAGTCCACGACTCGTTTTAATAAGCCCGCCTGCTCAGGAAAAGATTTATTAATTCGGATCAGCACCACTGAAATATTGTCCTTACCACCACTGGCATTCGCAATTTCTACTAGATGACCAGCCATCACACTTAGGTTGGCACTGAGTTCTTGAAAGGATTTCTCGATGTCTGCGTCCCCAACTAAATCCGTCAAACCATCGGAACACATGAGAAAAACATCCCCCTGCTTGACCTTATATTCGTGCACCTCAGGCTCAACCTGTGGCGCGACGCCGAGGGCTCTGGTTACAACATTTTTTTTACTTGAGGCTCTCGCTTCATCTTTTGTATATAGGCCTTTATCGATGAGTTCCTGCACAAAACTATGGTCTTTGGTGACCTGTACCAATTTGTTGTCTCGAAAGCGATAAACCCTCGAGTCGCCAATATGCCCAATCGCAACCTTGTTGTCATAGAACATACTGACAATAATGGTTGTGCCCATACCCTCACAGTGGGGCTGGGTTTGAGACACATGAAAGACCGAGCTGTTGGCTTTCTCTATAGCACGGTGGACAACCTGTGCCCGCAAAGATAGATCACTATCCTCCAGCTCATGCTCAATGTCCGATCCCCCTTCAATATAGGTACGCAGTTCATCCATTAACAAATGGACGGTCATGGAGCTTGCCACCTCTCCGGCATTGAGTCCGCCCATGCCGTCGGCAAGAACGGCAAGGCCGATCCGGTCATCGCTGCTGACATAATCTTCATTATGGTCTCGCACACGCCCAACGTCCGTTTGGCAAACTACTTCAATTTTGCCCCTAAGGTTCATCCACTTCCCCGGTTTGAGGTTCAAGTCTTTCCAAGCAAACCCGCAAGTGTGCCGCTAGTTTTTTGCCTGATTGGTAACGTTTATCCGGTTTCTTGCCTATCGCATTATGAATGACTTTCCGAACCGTGGGCGGAATGTCTGGGTTAACGGTCTTAATATCGATGGGCGGGTCATTTACGATTGCGTACATCAAGGTTGCCATTGACTCACCTTTAAACGGCAGTGCTCCAGAACACAGTTGGTACAGAACAACACCTAGTGAAAACAAGTCTGCGCGCCCATCCACCTTCTTCCCCATACATTGTTCTGGCGACATATAGTTTGGCGTACCCAGCACCGTTCCGGTTCGGGTTTTGCTCGAATCTGTGATTCGGGCAATACCAAAGTCTGTAATCTTTACAGACCCTGTGTCTGGATCATACATGATGTTGGAGGGCTTGATATCACGATGCACCACCTTCTGCTGGTGGGCATAATCGAGGGCTTCTGCGCATTCAATGCCAATCCTCAGCACCTGGGCTAGCGGTAGCAATTGATCCGCTTTGATATGGGCATCCAGGTCATAACCTTTCAACAACTCCATCGCAATGTAAGCCAAATCACTCTCGTCTCCAGCATCGTAAATACCCACAATACCGGCATGGTTGAGTCGTCCCGCAGACTCAGCTTCGCGGAAAAACCTCGCCTTGACTTCATCGAGTTCGCTTGCATCAAACTCATTGGACAGCGCCATAGTCTTAATCGCAACGGAACGATTAATTTTCGGATCCGTGCCTAAATAGACAATACCCATCGCACCTTGACCCAGTTCTTTCTCCACCTGGTAACGCCCGAGCATGGGTTTTTCGACTGAGCCATCTTCGTTTAAAATTGTGCCGCCTAACAGACCTTGAGTTGTACTACCTCCCAGTAAAACCGCATCTTCCATCGCCTCGCAACGCTTAATGCGCTTTTCGATGTCACGGAACTTGGGGTCGGTTTCAGCGATAAGTTCATAGGTGGTCTGTGCCTTGTTAAACTGTCGCTTACGTTCATAGTCCAACCCCAGGTTGTAGACCAATTCGAACGTCGACTCTTCCCTAGGGCAACGCCGATACTTATCGAAGGCGGCGTCCAATTGACCCTGCCCTTGATAGGCCAGGCCCAGCATCCGGTTGCTTTCCGCAGAATCCGCGGCTGATGTCAGCTGGCTCTGTTCAGACAAAATATACAGACGCAAACTGATCATAAGTACACAGGCGATACCCGCAGTTGCACCATAGGCAATTGAAATAACCAACCCAGAGTAAATATAAAGCGCGCTAAGAGTGCCGAGGTAGGCCAGAAACACCAAAACCATGGCAAAGAATCTCAGGGCAAGGGATCTCACCAGACTGGTAAGTAGCAATCCCAACAGCAGTGCAAAGGTAGCAATCGACTCAATTGCCATACTCGCAGGACGCAGTGGCGCTCCGTTGAGCAATGTATTGATGGTATCCGCGATAATTTCGACCCCGTAAACCGGACCGACGGGAGTGTTGAACTTGTCGTGTGTCACTTCCCAGGTATCACCCACCAGAACTATTTTGTTCTCAAATATATAGCTATATTCATCAATCTCGTCTTCACTCAGATCTACCAGGTCAAGGATCTCCAACGCGGAAAATCCTGCCTGCCCCTCACTCAAGTAACGAGTACCCGGGTCGAGTTGGGGGAAGTCGATGTACAGATCACCAAACTGATCGAGGGGCACTTGAATATCTCCCAACATCAGCACGTTGTCCTGTAGTTTGGGCTCTACCCCTTTGAACATTGCTACCGCCTGTATGGCTAACGGCCACCCATCAACATTGTTGGTGATATCCTTGTGCAATCGAACCCTTGCGAGGTTATCTACAATGGCGCTGGTTGGCTGCAGGTTGGAATAACCGGTTCGGGCGGAGGCATTAAGCACTTTGTTCGGGTAAGACAGACCGGAAAACTTGCCGTCTTCAAAATTGGCAAAAGAAACCAGCAGGACATTTCCTGCCTCCTTGAACATCGCAGCGGTCGGTTCGTCCTCCCCGTACGAACTTTTGAAATCCATCAAGAAGTCCATCGCCACAACAGACGCACCAAATTTCGACAGGCGCTCCGCAATCAAGCCCAGATCTGTACGCCGAAAGGGAAAGCTTCCATACTCTTCGTAAAGTGCTTCATCTAACGCAACAATCATGATGTCGTCGCGCAGCTTTGTCAGAGCAGGGTCTCCGAGACTTGCTCGAAAGATATGCCGAAACGAAATTGTCTGGTCTTCCACCAAAGAAAAAATTTCATAGCGCTCGGCAGGGATGGTGAGGAGGAAAAAAATCAGCGTCGCAAACACGTCCCATCGTTTCAGCGGGTTCTTCATATTCGCGTCCCAAAGGGCAATTTGTGCTGCAACGGGGTTTCCTTTTTTTGTGTTGATTTTGCCCCTTCCCAGGGTCCATGTCTAATCGACTAATCTGCGCTTTCAATTCGCACCCTGAGCACAAATCTAGTATCCTCAATCGCTTGTTTTTGATAGACCCTTTTCATGCTGACCGTCATCTCTCCCGCAAAAACGCTGGATTTCGAAACTAAACCACACACTCGAAAACTGTCCCAGCCTATTTTTCTGGAACAGTCCGCCGAGTTAATCGAAACCATGAAACAGCAGTCGCCGAAAAAACTCAGCAAACTCATGGGGATCAGCCCAAAGCTCGCTGAACTCAATGCGGACCGCTACCAAACCTGGCATACACCCTTTACGAAAGATAACGCAAAACAGGCCATTCTTGCCTTCAAAGGTGATGTTTATATCGGTTTAGCGGCTGAGGAGTACGGTGAGCGCGACTTCACATTTGCCCAGAAGCACCTGCGCATTCTGTCTGGATTGTATGGACTTCTGAAGCCCCTTGATTTGATTCAGCCCTACCGCTTAGAAATGGGCACCAAAATCAAAAACCCCGGTGGCAACGACCTGTATGAATATTGGAACACAACGGTGAGTAAAACGTTGTCTGCCGAGCTTGATAGCCACCGGAACAAGACCCTGATTAATTTGGCTTCAATTGAATATTTTAAGTCGATCAAACCCGAGCTCCTACCGGGCCAGGTCATCACGCCTGTATTCAAAGACTACAAAAACGGCACTTACAAAATTTTAAGTTTTTTTGCAAAAAAAGCCCGGGGTTCCATGGCGTCCTTTATCACTAAGAACCGGATTGGTAAGCCCGAGGATATAAAGGCCTTTGATGTTGATGGCTATCGGTACAACGAAGACCTTTCAACGGATTTAAATTGGGTATTCACCCGTAAGGCTCAAGCAAATTAACGCTGCAGCGGGTCACCTTGGGATAGTCGTGAATCCCATGTCCGGTCGGGACGTGCGTCGAGTGGCGGCAAAAGCCAGTACAAGCAGCCATCACGAGAAGCAGCAACAGGTCACTAGACTCGTACTAGGAGCCCTCGAAATGGGCGCCACCCGCATATTCCTCGGCAATGAACCTTTTCGAATCAATGAACGTGCGATTGAAAATCTTCCGCAGCGGGACAGCATTGAAATACTCGAATACCCTCTGACCCATACCGCAACCGACACGGCGGTGATGACCTCGAAGATGTGGGATGCTGGCTGTCGGACCTTTATTGTCCTCGGCGGCGATGGCACCAGTCGAATTGTCGCCAAAAACTTACCCGACGCGGTGATCCTGCCACTATCAACCGGCACCAATAATGTTTTTCCGATATTTTGTGAGGCCTCGATTGCCGGTGCGGCGGCAGGATTGATTGCCTCAAGACGCCTCAAGGCTGAAAACCATTGTTACCGCTGCAAACAAATCCATGTTCGCGTCAATGGTGTCGAAACAGACCTTGCTCTCGTTGACGCTATCCTCCTCGAGAACGATGCGTTGGGTTCATTAATGCCCTTTGGCGCCGACAATATTCGCCAGGTTTATCTCGCCAGAGCTGAACCGGCTGCCGTTGGGATTTCTCCAATCGGAGGCTATCTGCGTACCTGCCGAGCCACCGACCCATTTGGCGTTAAGGTGGATTGCCACCCCGATGCACCGGATCATGTCAGAGTACCTTTGTCTCCAGGGCTTTATGGCAACATTGGCATTATTGGGCACGGGGAAATGGAGCTTGGCCAGAGCTATGTTGTGAAAGGCTCCGGTATATTGGCTTTTGATGGGGATCGCACCCTCCAAATATCAGAATCCGATTGTGTTGAAGTCAGCGTCCGACAGGACGGACCCTGGATTATTGAGCCCGGAAAAATCCTCGAAACCGCTGCTGAACACGACCTGTTAAAACACCCCAGTTAAAACCTCCAGTCTGTTTCTAGGCTTATGTAACGCCATGTTATTAATGATATATTCAGGCATATCAATAATAACGGGCGCTAAGATGATCAAATTGCTGCAACTGCTATTTCTGCTGGCGATCTTGTCCCATCCCGCGATGGCAGAAGAATCCAGCGAAAACGACGACTCTTCTACAACCAAAACTCTGCTCTGGCCTGACGGTACCCGTTACGTCGGCGGCGTGAAAGATGGCAAAAGGTTCGGTAAAGGCACCATTTTCTGGCAGGACGGCACCCGTTTTGTTGGCACGTTTGTCGATGATCAACGAAATGGTCCAGGTACGATGATACTGCCGGACGGCACGGTTTATAACGGCTATTTTGAGAACGATTCACTGGTTGAGCGCGCCGATGGTCCAGCGATAGCAAGCTCAGAACCGACACCACCAATCGCCGAAATTAGCGCCAGCGATGTCCCATCCACAATCACTGAAACTCTCGCTCAGGCGGAAGAGCCAGTGCAGGCCAGTCCAACGGTAGCCGACACGGAAACAATTGCCCAGATTGATGCCCCATCAGACGCAGAGGCAATCACAACATTAAGCCAGGAAACTCGAGAGCAAATTCAAGCCGCGATCGACCTCTGGGCTGCCGCCTGGTCTGATCAGAACATCGAGCAGTACCTCGCAATCTATTCAGCGGACTTCGCTGTCCCCGGCAGACAATCACGCCGCCAATGGGAAGGCATGCGTCGAGCAAGACTTACTCGCCCCTCTCGAATTGAGGTCAGAGTGAACTACGATAGTTTTGAATTGATTGCGCCTAACACCGTCCAGGTAGACTTCAATCAGATTTATGATTCAAATCTATATAGTGACAAAACCAATAAGCGGCTGGTCATGAAGAAAGTTGGCGGTGGCCTGTGGAGAATTATTTCCGAGCGGAGTTTGTAACCCATGGCTGAGGCCATTCCCGCTCCTTCCGCCACCATATTAATGCTCCGTTCCGGCGCAACACCACTTGAAGTGTTTATGGTCGTTCGGCATCACCAGATTGATTTTGCCTCCGGCGCTCTGGTTTTCCCCGGAGGCAAAGTTGATGCACGTGATGGCCTCGTTCGAGATCGTTGTTCCGGCGCCCCGGCGGATGATACTCACCTTACCCTGCAGGTTGCTGCAATTCGCGAGGCTTTCGAAGAATGCGGCATCCTATTGGCGCGACCCAATGGTGACGCCGGTCTCATAGATGGCAAACGCCTCAAAACCCTGGAGCATTATCGTCAGCCCCTGGCGGTGGGTGATATGGGCATAGGGGAGTTTCTTGAAAAAGAAGATCTAATTCTTGCCTGCGACACCCTGGTGCCATTTGCCCATTGGGTTACACCTGAGAGGATGCCAAAACGCTTTGACACACATTTCTACCTCGCAATTGCTCCCGAGGATCATCTCGCAATACACGATGGCCATGAATCTGTTGATTCCGTTTGGATCTCCCCGGAGGATGTACTTACCGGTGCGCAGGATGGTAAGTACACGGTCATTTTTCCAACCCGGCTAAATGTGGAAATGCTCAACACGAGTGACACAGTAGAAGGTGCAATTCAGGATGCCAATGATCGACAAATCGTAACAGTCTTACCTTGGATGGAACAAAGGGAGGATGGAAGTTATATTTGCTTACCCGCTGAAGCCGGTTACGCAGTCACCGCGGAGAAAATGGATACCGGTACCTAGTATTAATAGGAAAGTATGAGTAGGACGCTGTTAATGGGCAGGTATCAATAAATCAGTATTGTCCTGATGAACCCCGAAAAGTGCGCGCCTCCAAAGAAGCGCGCCCTGATATCAGCCGCCGAAGTCGTCGAGGAAGATGTTATCTCTTTCAACACCAAGGTCTTCAAGCATCTGAATCACCGCCGCGTTCATCATGGGTGGGCCACACATATAGTACTCACAATCTTCAGGTGCAGGATGGTCCTTTAGATAGTTTTCGAACAGTACATTGTGAATGAATCCCGTGTAACCTTCCCAGCCTTCAATGTTTTGATCTGAAAGCGCTACGTGCCAACTAAAGTTTTCATGGTCAGCATCGAGCTTATCAAACTCATCAACATAAAATAATTCACGCTCATTACGACCGCCATACCAAAAGGTCATCTTTCGCTCGGTCTTAAGTCGCAGTAGTTGGTCAAAAATATGTGCTCGCATCGGAGCCATACCCGCACCACCGCCAATAAACACCATTTCAGCTCCCGTCTCTTTTGCAAAGAACTCACCGAATGGTCCAAATATTGTGACCTTTTCACCGGGCTTTTTCGTGAAGAGATAAGAGGACATTTTGCCCGGTGGATAATCTGTACCTGGAGGTGGTGAAGCGATCCGGATGTTGAATTTCATCACGCCCTTTTCTTCTGGGTAGTTAGCCATCGAGTAAGCTCGAATAGTCGGCTCGTCTACCTTCGACTTGTGATTGAACACGCCAAAGTTATCCCAGTCACCCCGATATTCATCATCAACTTCGATGTCTTTGTAGTCGATATCATAGGGGGGGATTTCGAATTGAACATAGCCACCTGCTCGGAAGTCAACTTCTTCACCTTCAGGAAGCTTCAACACCAATTCTTTAATAAAGGTCGCAACATTGTCGTTGGAGATCACCTCACATTCCCAGCGCTTCACGCCAAAGAACTCCGCGGGTACTTCGATCTTCATGTCTTGCTTAACCGCTGTTTGGCAGCTCAAGCGCCAGCCTTCACTTGCCTCACCACGGGTAAAATGACCCGCTTCTGTCGATAGCATTGAGCCACCGCCATCCAGCACTTTGCATCGGCACTGGGCACAGGTACCACCGCCACCACAGGCCGAGGACAGGAATATTCCTGAGTCTGCTAATGTATTCAAAAGTTTTCCGCCGGCTGAGGTCCGAATAGACCGTTCGGGATCACCATTGATCTCGATGGTCACATCACCGGTACTCACCAGCTGTTTTCTTGCGAAGAGAATGATAAACACCAACATCATAATAATGGTGGTGAACATCGATACGCCCAAAATGATTTCAGTGTTCATAACACCTGCCGCTTATAGTGAGATACCACCGAATGACATGAAGCCGAGGGACATCAAGCCAACCGTGATGAAAGTAATACCCAATCCACGCAATCCCTCAGGAACGTCGCTGTATTTGAGTTTTTCGCGAATACCAGCGAGCAATACAATTGCAACTGCCCAGCCAACCCCAGAACCAATTCCGTAAACCATACTCTCAGCAAAATTGTAGTCGCGATTTACCATAAAGAGTGACGCACCCAAAATCGCGCAGTTCACAGTAATCAAAGGTAAAAACACGCCGAGCGCGTTGTAGAGTGCCGGTACAAACTTATCCAGGAACATCTCAAGGATTTGCACAATTGCCGCAATAACACCGATGTAACTCAGGTAACCGAGAAAGCTCAGATCAACTTCAGGCAGACCGGCCCAGGCTAATGCGCCATCGGCTAGCAAAAAGTTATAGATAAGGTTATTAACTGGAACCGTAATGGTCAGGACAACCACAACCGCAACACCAAGGCCAATTGCGGTTTCAATTTTCTTCGAGATCGCAATAAACGTACACATGCCCAGAAAAAACACCAGGGCCATGTTTTCGATAAAAACTGCCTTAACAAAAAGGCTCAAATAATATTCCATGATCTGTGCCTATGCTGTTCTGGTCAGGGCAGTGTGACCGCCAATTTCATATTCAGGTTCCTCCACCTGCTCCGTCTTCCAGGCCCGTAGTGCCCAGATCAACAAGCCGATGATAAAGAACGCGCTCGGAGGTAGTAGCATGATGCCCATTGGATTGTACCAACCGCCATTTGTGACCAATGGCAATATTTCAAATCCAAACAAGCTGCCTGAACCTATCAATTCTCGAATCGTCGCCACGGCCATCAGCACTGCGCTGTAACCCAGGCCATTGCCGATACCATCGATAAAACTCAAACCCGGTGGGTTCTGCATAGCAAACGCTTCTGCTCGTCCCATAACAATACAGTTGGTGATAATCAACCCAACAAAAACAGTAAGCTGCTTGCTGATGTCATAGGCGACAGCACCGAGAATCTGATCCACAACAATCACCAACGAGGCAATCACAGTCATTTGAACAATAATTCGAATGCTGTTGGGTATCTGATTTCGAATCATCGAAATAAACAGATTAGAAAAAGCTGTGACCAGGGTGAGCGCGATACACATCACCAGGGCCACACTCATTTTGGTGGTCACAGCCAATGCAGAACAGATTCCTAGAATCTGCAATCCAATTGGATTGTTGTTGAAAATCGGATCAAACAAGACATCCGTGGCTTTAGACATAATATTAACCCTTCAGCTTTTCAAGAATGGGACCAAAACCTTGTTCGCCCATCCAGAATTGAATCAGATTTTGCACACCACGACTGGTAAGTGATGCGCCGGACAAACCGTCGATTTGATGAACTGCGGCCGCGTTGGCGGGGTCGACGCTACCTTTAATGACCGTCAAAGCGACGGATCCGTTACTGCCGTAGATTTCTTTACCTTCCCAGCTCGCTTTCCATTTTGGATTATCCACTTCGCCACCGAGCCCAGCGGTTTCCTGATGCTCGTAGAAGGTAATGCCCGCCACGGTATTCATGTCGCCATCCAGGGCTAAAAATCCGTACAACGTCGACCATAATCCATAACCATGGATCGGCAATACGATGCGGTCAATCTTGTCTCCGGATTTCAATAGGTAAGCGACACTATAATTTGCCTGGCGGCTAATCGACGCAATGTCTTCACTGGTGCCGAGTTCTCGGCTGACCTTGGGATCTTTTGCTGCCTTACGTTGCTCAAAGGTCACAGGGTCAATACCGAGGGCCTGGGCTTCGCTGGCGGTAAGCAATTTACCTTCCTTCAGGTCAACCACTCGAATTTCAAACTGTTTGAACAGCTCATCAATCTGGCTAACGTTGGTTGTGCCTTTTTCAAACAATCCCGCAGCGATCAAAATATTCTTCGCCCGGTCCAATTCTTTGTTGGCTTGCCTCGTTGGCTTCAGCGAAACCGCAACACTGGAAACAATAATGGCAGCGACTAAACAAAGTGACAGGGCGACAATCACAATATTGGATATGGAGTCTTTATTTTTAGCCACGGGCAAGTCTCCTCTTCACGTTGGCTCGCACAACACACCAGTCTATTAAGGGTGCGAACAAGTTGGCGAACAGGATGGCGAGCATAATGCCTTCTGGAAAAGCTGGGTTAACCACCCGAATGAGGACAGTCATCACGCCAATCAGTGCGCCATACCACCATTTGCCCGTATTGGTCATGGCGGCAGACACCGGATCCGTTGCCATATACATCATGCCGAAGGCAAAGCCGCCGAGTACCATGTGCCAGTACCAGGGCATGGCAAACATCGGGTTTGTATCAGATTCGACAAAATTCAGGAAGGTCGACATGACCACCATGCCTAACATCACGCCGGCGACAATTCGCCAGGAGGCAATTTTAGTAAAGAGCAGAATCCCACCGCCAATTAAGATGGCCAGGGTACAGGTTTCACCGACGGAACCCTGAATATTGCCTAAAAATGCATCGGTCCAGGTCACGCCGCTGGCCACAATGCCTTCCATACCTTGCAATGCTGCAACACCCAACATAGTCGCGCCGCTGAAGCCATCAACCGCAGTCCAAACCGCATCACCGGACATTTGTGCAGGATAGGCAAAATAGAGGAATGCTCGGCCCGTCAATGCAGGGTTTAAGAAGTTCTTGCCGGTGCCGCCAAATATCTCTTTACCAATCACCACACCAAAACTAATACCGAGTGCCACTTCCCATAGCGGCACTGTGGCTGGCATGGTCAGAGAGAAAAGGATACTGGTCACAAAGAAACCTTCATTAATCTCATGCCCGCGTTTGACCGCAAACAATATTTCCCAAAACGCACCCGCGCAAAAGGTCACAAAGTATATGGGCACGTAGTACACCGCACCGTACATAATGCAATGCCACCAGTTGGTTTGATCGTAACCCGCAACAATATCTAAAATCCCACCGCGCCATCCGCCCAGGGAATCCAGTCCCATCATTTCCATAGCGCCGAGTGCATTGCTGCCCACAACATACATACCGGCAAACATTGGTAAAAATGCACACAACCATACGGTGGTCATGATTCGTTTTACTTCAACGGAATCCCGAACGTGAGAAGCTCCGGCGGTAACCTTGCCGGGCGAGTAGAAGATGGTGTCGACCGCTTCGTAGACCGAATACCATTTTTCATATTTACCACCGGATTCAAACTCCGGCTCAATCTTGTCTAACAAATTTCTTAAGGCCTGCATCTGGCTTATCCCTCCGCCTCTATTCGCGATAACATATCTCTTAAATAGGGCCCATATTCATACTTTCCTGTGCAGGCAAAAGTACAGAGCGCCAGATCTTCTTCGTCCAATTCCAAACAACCTAATTGAATAGCTGTATCCACATCGTTAACCAATAGTGCGCGGAGTAATTGAGTCGGCAATATGTCTAACGGCATCATTTCTTCATAGGTACCCAGTGGCACCATAGCTCTATGACTACCACCGGTGCTTGTTGTAATTTCGACACCTTTGTTTCCAAGCAAACTCGCGGTAAACAGCCGGGTAAGGGAAAACTTGGTGGCACCGGGCATCACAAACTGTAGAAATTCACGTTTTGTGCCCTCGGTCAAAACAGACACTTGATTGTGGTAGCGCCCAAGAAATGCGGTGGAACCCACGGCTTTTCTACCATCTAATACAGATCCCGAGATAACCCGCTGGCCTTCGGCCTGGATTTCTCCGGCGGTGATTTCCTCTAGACTTGCACCTGCTCGTGTTTTTAATAAACGTGGACGTGTGACGCCAGGACCGGCGAGGGCAACCACCCGGTCGGAAAATATCTTGCCGGTAGTAAACAAACTGCCAATTGCCACAACATCCTGATAGCCAATGGACCAGACCTGTTTTTGTTGACTAACGGGTGCCAGGAAATGAATGTGTGTACCCACCAGACCCGCAGGGTGCGGGCCTGAAAAATCTTCACGCTGAACACCAGCAACACCGGCGCCCGGCAGATCAACACCGGGAGCAGCGCAAAGAAAAACGGTCCCCTCGGTTAGTTTCTTAAGCACCTTCAGGCCCGTTTCAAACTCTGCCGCCTGGGAGGCAATAAAATGCTGGGGTTCTGCGGCCAGAGGTCTGCTGTCTATCGCGGTCACAAATATATGTAGGGGATTTGCGCCCAGTTCAGGGACCCTGCCATAGGGTCGGGTTTTAAATGCAACCCATTCGCCGGATTCCACAAGGGTCGCTGCAATCTCTTCTCGGCTTGCGGCTTCTAGATCCTTTGTTGGGAATTCCAACTCCGCGTCACCTGCCAACTCAATCACAACGGACTCAAAGACTCGCTTCTTGCCTCGATTTACCTCAACAACCGTACCAGCAGCCGGCGCGGTATATCTGACACCTTCATTCTTCTTATCTGTGAAGAGCAGTTGCCCTTTGACCACGGTTTCGCCTTCCGTGACTTCCATAGTTGGCTTCATACCGGGGTAATCAAACCCAACCACAGCAACCCGGGTCACCGGACTCGCTGAATCGATTTCCTGAACCGGCTTGCCGGTAATCGGTAAATCCAAACCCTTTTTGATCTTGATCATTGATTCCCTAACACCAGCGAGCTGCGCCGGCCCAAAATGAAAACTTGATACCTGAACTTACCTGGCAATTGTCTGACAAACATGGCAAACCATAAGTGTAGATCGCGATGGGAAATTTGCGGCCAAATGTCGCAATTTGCGCAAATTGACGCCTTCCGTGCATTGGGATATCCCTACAAGGTAATAACCGAACGCAATAACAACGATCCAAAAAATCGCGGGTAATTATAAAATGTTGGGAGTATTTAATCCACTCCGAAGGCAGATATATCCTGCCTTCGGAGGGAATTAATCAAGCTGATTTAGTGCTTTTAATGGGCTCGACGCCATCGGATGGTGCAGCGCCGCTAACTGGCTGGGGTGGTACAACGGGATATTTAATGCCCGCCATCTTTTGGCCGACCCGAACAACCTGGCAGGTGTAGCCAAACTCGTTGTCATACCAGACGTATAACACGACCTGGTTTTTCTGACCGATCGTCGCCTCGGCATCCACAACGCCCGCGTGCCGGTCACCGATAAAGTCCGAGGAAACCACTTCGTTAGACACGGTGTAGCCCACCTGGCGCTGCATTGCGGAGTTCAAAGAGATCTCACGCAGGTATTCATTGACCTCTTCCCGAGTGATTTCCTGCTCCAGAGTCAGGTTTAGAATCGCCATAGAAACATTGGCGACTGGGACACGGATAGAGTTTCCCGTTAGCTTACCTTTGAGTTCAGGCAGTAACTTTCCGACTGAACTGGTGGCATTTGATTCCGTCAGGACCATATTTAGTGGCGCACTTCGGCCCCGGCGAGTTTTCGAATGAATATTGTCGTGGAGGTTTTGATCGTCGGTATAGGCGTGAACCGTTTCCATATGGCCATGTACAATCCCGAACTTGTCATGGATGCACTTTAAAACCGGCACAATGGCATTGGTGGTACAGGACGCGGCAGCAACTATCTTGTCCCCAGGCACAATAATGTCTGAATTGACACCTGAAACAATATTCTTAATGTCACCCTTGCCTGAAGTTGTCAGCAGGACCTTGGCAACGCCCTTTGACTGCAGATGCTGGGACAAGCCCTCCTCATCACGCCAGACACCGGAGCTATCGATAACAAGTGCGTTATTAATACCGTACTGAGTGTAATCGATACTGCTCGGATCATTTGCATAGATAAACTTGATCACATTACCGTTGCAGACCAACACCATGTTTTCTTCATCAACGCGAATCGTACCTTTAAAACTGCCATGAATTGAATCGCGCCGGAGTAGGCTCGCACGACGGTTCAAATCAAGCAGCGGATCCTTGGGTGGCCTAAGGACAACAGCCCGCTGAATCAAGTTGTGACCGCCACCGGTCTTTTCGACCAACAATCTGGTGACCAGGCGACCAATTCGACCAAAGCCATAAACCACAACGTCCATGGGCTCGTGGGTAACGGTGTCCACGCCTAAAATAGCATTACACTCACGTTTGACGTAATCCTCCATGCTGAGGCCTTCGTTATCAGCCATGAAGTTAGAAGTCAGTTTGCCGATGTCGATATGAGCGGGACCAAGATCAAGCTGAGAAAGCGTCTCCATGATCGGATGGGTTTCGAACTCAGACATCTCGTTGTGTTCGATCTGGCGAACAAACCGATGGGCTTTCATCAGATCAATCACAGAGGTGTTGTACAGGGGTACGCCGTGGATATACATGGCCACGTTGCGACGGTAAAGACCGCCAATCATGGGTATCATCGCTTCAGCAAGCGCCTCACGTTCCTTCCAATCAGCAAAAACGCCGTCTAGACCAGGTCGGGCCACGGAAAACTCCTCTAGAATTTATTTAGGACTGATGGGAAACAGATATGTCCCCCAGAATTTCTGCGCATTATCGAGATTTGGCCTGCTCAACGCAAGGCTACAATCCAAGTCCGTGGACTGGACGCTGGCAACGGGCTACCGCTTATCGAGAATCAGCAATCGATTGTCCTGATCAATGCGAAAGTCATAGTGCCGTAGAAAGTTCATTCCAAGCAGCCCCACAACATCTCCGGGCATTGATAAAGGGAGCGCTCCGACCGGTAATTGGGCCAGTTTAGCGCGCCCCAGGCTTAGGTTACCAACCGTCACAACCGGCGCCGACACCACACCGTTAGCTGTCACAAAATACTGTTGCTCCGCATTCAGATCATAGCCAGCCATTTGCAAAACACCGGCATCAATTGCCGTCATTGCCGCGCCCGTATCCACCAGCAGCTTGATCGGATATCGACCATCAATACTCGCTTCGACAATAAACTGCCCTGCCCCACCGGCCAGGGGCAGACTTTCGAGGGAAATGTCCGCTGCGACGCTTTGTTCTACCTGGTTAATCAACTCACGGGCCTCAGCACCATAACGTTCGTGATTGCTAATTTGCGCAAGGGGGGACAAGGCAGCGTCACCATTACCCATCTGAATCCGTAACTTTCCAAGTTGCAATTGGTATTCAGCATATTGCGGCAAAGACAGGGTCAGCCGCTCGTAAAAGGCATCAACCTGTCTGAATTGGTTGATGGCAATTAACGCCCTCGTATAGGTATCGACAAACTCCGCTAGCTGCCGGCGAAACTCGTCCTGCTCTACGGGGCCGACCGGCAGGTAAGAGAGGTCAAGCAGATGCTCAAAGGCCTGTTCGAATCGTTCAGCCTTGATCAATAATTGAGTTTCAACCAGCAATTGATGAAATTCCGTCGGCTGAGGGTCAGCGACTTCCGGCGTGACCAGCTTAAACTGTTGTTTTTCCGCTGCGGGTAAATCTGGTACGGGTATCAACCTCGTTTGTTGAAGGTGCAGATACCAACCAATCCCGACGCCCGACAGGAACAACGTCGTTAACAGAAGCAGCCGCACAATCAATCAATTTCCCCTTTGAGCTGCACTTGTTTTATTCCCATGGTTAAGTAACCTTCCTACCCCTTCATCAGCCCCCATAAAAGGACCTTCAATGGCCAGCACCTTACCACTGGGTGTTTATCAGATTCCAGACACCGCAGGCAATCGCCGGCACTGGGGGAACCTTGATCAAGCAGCTTTGAGTCTCGTCGTGGCGGACGTGATGAAGACAAAAGACAACTTTGTAATGCTCGTTGTCAGAGACAGCCAAACCGCTGAAAGCGTTAGCCGAGAACTGGAATTCTTCCTGCCAAAATCCGTGCCCGTCATGCAGTTCCCCGATTGGGAAACACTGATTTATGACAGCTTTTCTCCACATCAGGATATTGTCTCCGATCGACTTGCGATCCTGAACGAGTTACCTGGAAAGAAGCAAGGCGTGCTGGTTGTCCCAGCAAGTACGCTGATGCAAAAGCTTGCGCCAAGATCCTTCACACTTGGCAGTAGCTTTGTCCTGGACAAGGGCCAGGAATTTGATATTGAAGCGATGCGGAAAAAACTAACCTCCTCCGCCTACCGCTGTGTTGATACGGTTTTTGAACACGGAGAATTTGCCGTTCGTGGCGCCATCATGGACATTTTCCCGATGGGGATCGATCATCCGTTCCGCATCGATTTATTCGACAAAGAAATCGAAACAATTCGAGTGTTTGACCCAGAAACCCAACGCTCAATTGAACAGGTAGATTCCATCCGACTGTTATCCGCCAGGGAGTTCCCCTTAACGGATGATGCCATCAACCGATTCCAGGATCGATGGCACCAGCATTTTCAAGTTGACCCAAGAAAGTGTCAGGTTTATCAGGACATCTCCCAGGGTCTGTCACCACCAGGCATTGAATACTATCTCCCGCTATTTTTCGACGAGTTAGAGACCCTGTTTGATTACTTGCCTGAAGACACTCTGGTGCTCACCTGTGACATCGACAAGGGAGTTCAAGAAAGCTGGCAAAGCGCCGAATCAAGATACGAAAGCCTTCGCTATGATATTCAGCGCCCCATCGTTAGTCCGTCAGAATTCCTATTGCCGTTAGATGAAATTTTTTCTCAATGTAATCTTCTGCCCCGGGTACAGATTCAAACCGAAGCAAGCAAGGGAGACAATTTCCCTTTTATTGGCCTACCGGACCTCACCGTCAATGAACGACTGCAAAACCCCCTGAGCAACCTGACAAAATTTATCGGTAGCAACAAAACCAGAATTGTTATTGTCGCGGAATCCAACGGTCGCCGTGAGGTGGTCGACGAATTGCTCCGCAAACACCATATTGAACTGGAATATCAGGATTCCTGGGCGGCGACCCTTGCCAGCGACGCCAGGATAGTTGTAACCGTCAGTCCACTTGAGCGGGGCTTCTATCTACCTGAGTCACTGCTGTTTATTACCGAGCAACAACTATTCGGGGAACACGTCCTCCAGCAACGTCGCCGCGCCAAACAAAAAGACAACGTTGCTGAATTGGTCATCAAGAGTTTAACCGAACTCAATATTGGTTCTCCCGTTGTCCATATTGATCATGGAGTCGGCCGATACCTTGGCCTGGAAACCCTGGACATCGACGGACAAAAAACCGAATTTTTGACCCTGGGTTACCAGGACGAAGCCAAACTATATGTTCCGGTTTCTTCCTTACATCTGATCTCCCGCTATGCGGGTACCGATGAGACCATTGCCCCACTACACAAACTCGGTAGTGAGACCTGGGAGAAAGCCAAACGCAAAGCCGCTGAACAGGTTCGCGATGTAGCAGCTGAGTTGCTGAATATTTATGCTCGCCGGGAAGCAAAACCAGGTTTTGCCTTCCCCGAGCCGGATGACGCCTACTATAAATTTGCCTCGGCTTTCCCCTTTGAAGAAACCCCCGACCAACAGAACGCTATTGAGCGCGTTATCAACGATATGACCCAGCCTAGAGCGATGGATCATCTTGTCTGTGGCGACGTCGGATTCGGTAAAACGGAAGTTGCCATGCGGGCGGCATTTCTTGCTGTGCATGCCGGTAAACAGGTTGCAGTGTTAGTGCCAACCACCTTACTCGCCCAGCAGCATGCAGAAACCTTTAAAGATCGATTTGCTGAGCTGCCCGTCAACGTTGAATCCATTTCTCGTTTTAGGACCAAGAAAGAACAAAAGCATGTCATCGAGAAACTTGAAGCTGGTACGGTCGACATTGTGATCGGTACCCACGCACTGATCCAGGATGGCATCAAATTTAAAGACCTTGGGCTACTGATCATCGATGAAGAACATAGATTCGGGGTGCGTCAAAAGGAAAAGCTCAAATCTATGCGGGCAGAAGTCGACATTCTCACCATGACTGCGACACCAATTCCCAGAACACTCAATATGGCAATGTCCGGCATGAGAGACCTGACCATTATTGCCACACCTCCTGCAAAACGTCTGTCCATCAAAACCTTTGTCCGCCAGCGTAACGATGGCTTGATTAAGGAAGCCATTCAGCGGGAGCTCAATCGGGGCGGCCAGGTTTACTATCTGCACAACGAGGTAAAAACGATTGAAAATACCGCGGAAAAAATTCGCGAAATTGTCCCCAACGCCCGGGTTGCAATTGGCCATGGACAAATGCGTGAGCGTGAACTTGAGCAGGTCATGTCAGACTTTTACCACAAGCGAGCGAACGTATTAGTGTGTTCGACGATTATTGAAACCGGGATCGACATCCCCAATGCTAATACCATCATTATGGATCGCGCAGATAAATTTGGACTGGCACAAATTCACCAGCTTCGTGGCCGGGTCGGACGATCTCATCATCAGGCTTACGCCTATTTGTTAACGCCCCACCCCAAAGCCATCAGCGCTGATGCAAACAAGCGGTTGGAAGCCATCATGGAAGCCGAGGATCTAGGCGCGGGGTTTATTTTGGCAAGCCACGATTTAGAAATACGTGGCGCCGGAGAGCTGCTGGGTGACGAACAGACCGGCAATATGCAAACCATCGGTTATTCGCTGTTTATGGAAATGCTGGATCGGGCTGTTAAGGCAATTCAGGACGGTAAAACCCCAAATCTTGATCGACCGTTGGACGATGGAACTGAAGTGAACCTGAGGCTGCCGGCGCTCATCCCGGAAAGCTATTTGCCCGATGTCCATGGAAGGCTAGTACTTTATAAGAGAATATCTAACGCCAAAAATTCAGAAGAATTAAGAGAACTGCAGGTCGAGATGATTGATCGATTTGGTCTGCTCCCGGAGTCGACTAAAACACTATTTCGGATTACAGAATTAAAACTCCGGGCAGAGTACCTCGGCATTAAGAAAGTTGATGCCGGGGACAAAGGTGGTCGATTCGAATTTGGCCAGGATACGGTGGTAGATCCCTTCAGTATTGTGCAACTGGTCCAGTCTGAACCCCATCGCTATCGCCTTCCCACCGCAAATCAATTATCGTTCGAAGAAGTGATGGATAAACCTGAAACCCGTTTTACTAAGATTGAACGATTGTTGGAACGACTCGAGGAGAAAGTACTTGCCAATGCCAGTTAGAATTTTTCTGAGCATTCTCATATCTTGTGTCTTCTGTCAGTCGGTCTCTGGGCAGGATTACTCAAGCTGGTATCAAGTTGAAGTAGTTGTGTTTGCAAACAAGACACCCACCCAGACCGATGAGATCTGGCCCCTCACCGCACTTCAATACCCAGCTCAAATGGTGAGTGTGGCGTCAGAAACCGCGCCGTTCTCACTCGGGCAGTTACAGGATAGCGAGGCTTACCTGGCACTATTCGGCGAGAATCCGACTGACACAGCCAGCACACAACCCTCAAGCGACTTTCTATTTGAGAGCAGAAATCGGTTCAAAGTTCCTGATGTGGAGCCAAATACCGCTAATGGAGGATTGGGCGACGGGGAAATGGAGGGGCTCAAACCAGGCACTGATAGTAAGACTCCAGAGAAAATTGACTACGACGCGTTATTTGTCTCAACGGCACCTGTCCCTTTTGCTGCGCTTCCAGAAGAACGCCTCTTACTAAATGGCCTGGCCCGGTCAATTCGCCGCTCATCATTGTATGAACCGCTTTTTCATGCCGGATGGTTACAACCCGTCGAAAACCAGAACGACGCTATGCCCATCCTCATTCAAGCAGGTAAGCACTACGACGATATGTATCAATTAGATGGGACAATCACCGTCAGCCGATCGCGCTTTCTCCACGTCGATACCGACCTTTGGTTTACGGAGTTCACGCCTCTATATCAAGGCAGCGACGCACCTCTTACCACGGCGGCAAACCAGCTTTCACCCGAGCTTCGGCGGCAATATCCTGAAGTTGCCAATTGGGAATCGACTAGAGGACAAAATCTGAAGGTCCACTCCCACCAGCTACGGCAATCCAGACGGATGCGTAGTTCAACTCTGCATTTTATTGATCACCCGAATTTTGGTGTCCTGGTCAGAATCGAGAAATTTGACGCTCCCACCGAAGACTAAGCCAGGACAGTCTTAGCTGCGACTCGCAACAACGCCATTTAAGACCGTGACAACCTTTGCCATGCTGGTAGAAAGGCTGGCGCTGATCTCCGCAAGATCAAGTTCTCCCGCTAGACCTGCACCCTTATTAACCACCACAGATAAACCGGCATAGGTCAAACCCGCTTCCCTAGCGAGAGCGGCCTCGGGCATAGCGGTCATACCGACAATTGTACAACCATCAATATACAGTCTGCGGATTTCAGCGGCGGATTCTAATCTGGGGCCATTGGTACAACCGTAGGTTCCCACGGGTATACAGTTCACTCCGGACGCGGTCATCGCGACATCAATAATCCGTTGTCGTAGCTTCGAATCGAACGGATAAGTGAAATCAATGTGATTGATCTCGTTATCAAAAAACGTGTGTTCACGGCCGGATGTATAGTCAACAATTTGATCGGGTATGACAAAATCGCTCACTTCGAGTTCCGGAGCAACACTACCCACGGCGGTCACCGCTAGCACTTCGGTCACACCAATCTGCTTCAACGCCTCGATATTGGCGCGATAGTTTATACGATGGGGTGGATACACCGCCGGCTGTCCGTGCCGAGGCAGGAATACAACAGATTGCCCTGTCAGCAATCCAGTCTCGCAAAACGCCTCACCGTACTGGGTTTGGACTATTTCAGACCTAGCATCTTCAAGGGATGCGAGTTCTCCGAGACCCGTGCCCCCAACAATACCGAACACGAGCTCTACTTAGACTTTGTCTTAGGTTTTGTGCCGGACTTTGCACTCGGTTCTGCACTCGCATTGGCAATCCGATCGATCATACGGGCCATATTGCCGAGAGACATCAAATGGCAATATACCCAGGCCAATTCTCCAGACTTAAAGAACTCTAGAGCTTTAGCATCGTCCAATTCCAAAAGTTTCTTTTCATCTACCGCCATGAGTCCAGTCAAGGCAAACTGCTGGCCATCAGCCATATCAATTTTTGCGTTCAGTGACATCAGCAGATCAAGCTCTTTTAAGCGGCTGATAAATCGTTCCGTCCGAAGGTATTGACGTTGATATTCCTCAAGAAAATCGATGGCCTGCTGTAGTACCGGCGTGGGCGCGTCGTTCTCAAATAGCGCCTCTCCTTCTTTGTCGTTAAATCCTGAAAAGCCCTCGTCAATGCACACCATACGCTGACCTTCTTCAGCGGTTTCCGCCAGGACAAACGGATAGCGTCGGACAAATGCCGGAATGTAGCGAGCGTCCCACTTGCCTTTACCATCAACAAATAAATTTTCCTCATTGCGCAGGCCAACCAGAGCAACGGGTACCAGACTCTCACCCGCCTGGGCAAAAACAATAGGGTACTCCTTCGCGGCTTCGGTGAACTCAACACCCGCCAGGATCACCGAGTTAGTATCTTTCGCAAAAGCAAAATCCGCATCGGAGGCTTTGATTTTCAGATCTTTATGGGCTGATTTGTTGAGCGCAACGGGTTTATCGTAAAAAAGTAAACTTGCCATAGGAAATCCTGTTCGTTGAAAGTCAGCCTAAAACATCCATTTTAGACCATAACCACCGGCATGCGTAGTTCACATACAGGTAGTTCATACACTGTCTGACAAAACGTATATACCCGGCCAATTGCGATACTGGCCTTCCATATCCATGCCGTAGCCGAACACGTACTTGTCTGGACACTTCAGCCCGGTGACATCTGGGCGGTAGTCTACCATTTTTCGATCATGCTGCTTGTCCAGCAAGATTGCCGTCCTGACCTTTTCCGCACCCGCCTCCAGGCAATAGTCATATAGCGCTTCGAGGGTTTTCCCTTCATCAAAAATATCATCAATCAACAGGACCTGTTTGCCCCGTAGCTCAGATCGAGGTTTGAGGTGCCACACTAACTTATCGCCCCGGGTCGTATTGTGATACCGGGTGACTTTTAAAGATTCAATCTGCACCGGGAAGGTCAGGCGTCGGGTTAGGTCTGCAGAGAAAAACAATCCACCCGTTAGCACACAGACCGCTAGCCATTCTCCTTCACATGTCTCGTTCAGTTGTTTGGCTACAGACTGGACCGCTTGATCAATGTCAGCTGCAGAGAATAACTGCTCAAACTTTTTGTCTATTAACTTGTCTGTCAACTTGTCCATCATCTTGTCCATCAGCCCAGGCCCTCGGGCTCTGGTTGCGCCAGATGAACCGTCGTCGTGGGAAAGGCAACTTCTGCTCCATGGGCAACAATGATGTCATGGATGGTCAATAACACCGATTCTTTAACACCATGGTACTCCACCCAGTTGGTGGTTTTGGTAAAGCAGTAGATGAAAAAATCCAGAGATGAGGGGCCAAAACTATTAAAATTGACGATCAAAGTTCGCTCTTGTTCAATTTCCTCGTTGTTCTGCAAAAAGCTTTTGACCTCTGCAACTATATCTCGAACCCGGTCAGCATCGTCGTACCTGACACCAATGGTTTCGTATATTCGACGGTTGTGCATCCGAGAAGGATTTTCGAGTGCAATATTCGCAAATACAGAATTCGGGACGTAGAGCGGTCGTTGGGTAAACGTGCGAATAACCGTGAGTCGCCAGCCGATATTTTCAACCGTACCTTCAATATCTCGATCCGGACTACGGACCCAGTCCCCAACGGCAAATGGTCGATCCAGGTAGATCATCAATCCACCAAAAAAATTGGACAATAGATCCTTTGCAGCAAAACCAACCGCAATTCCTCCGACGCCACCGAAGGCAAGCAGACCTTGAATGCTCACACCCAGAGTTTGCAGTACCGTTAACGCAGCCGTAATGAAGACTGATATCCGCAGCAACTTACTGATCGCGTTTGCCGTCGTGATATCTGCACCGCCATGGATGAAGCCCTTTTCACATTCCCGAACAAAACTGATCGCAAAATAGGTGATCACTGCAATAATCAAGACATACCGGACTGGATCAATCAGCTGCGCCAGACTTGACTCGGTTTCCGCAGAAACAATTTCTGCCGCGGTTGCAATTCCAATGATCCAAATCATCAATGCCGCCGGCCGTTGGATTGAGCCCACCAGCGCATCATCCCAAACCGTCTGGGTTTGCGAGACTCGTTTATAGAGTTTGCGGAAAAACTTTCGGACAACATAATTCGCGACCACAGTGGCAAAAACCACCGCGAACACCTGCGCTACAGTCGGATGTGAGAAAAACGCGAGTAAATTCGCTGTATCAAAATCTTCCATTCAGGTGAGGAGCCTCAAAATAAAGTGCGCAGGATACCAGCCATCGTACTGGCAGAAAACGTCTAAGGCTTAACCGCGGGGGTTGCTTTCTTCTCGGGTAATCTTGCGAGGTTAAAATTCTTCGGATATTGATTCGATGAGGATGCTGCCGCCGTTGATTTTGCTGGCACTTTTCTGATCTCGGGCGCACGGGTTCTTTCTCCATATGCAACCTCACTCGCGGCTGCTACTCGAACCTCTTCGACCCTAAGGTTGAGTCGGTTGAGATCCAATTGTAAGGCTTTTAAGTCTGATGTAGGTCCTACCCATACCTGATGTTGGACTTGGCCTCGCGCTAGTTTAGCTTCTCCTCTAACCGATAGAGCTTCGCTCGCCAGTTGACGTTCCAGCGCCAGGGCGGCGTCAATATTGGTAAACGTACCCACTAGAGCAAAATGGAACCGCCCACTCAATTCAGAAACCTCATCCGGGGAAGCGCCGACGATGGCGGGCACCTGGTTTGGCAATGGCTTGGAAGCAAGAGTGGAAGCCGGCATGGAGGTCGAACGAACCGTGATCAACCAGGGCGAAACACCCATAGCTTCAACCCTACTATTCATTGAGTTGTCGATACTGAATTCCGCCGCCAACAGACGGTAGTGGGTCACACCGGAGATGACGGTTGTCTGTACCTGGATCTGCAACCCTAATTCACTGTCTAATCGAGCAGCAAAACGTTGCGCACTTGTCTCATTCCGGTAGCTACCGAGCACCCAGAAATTTTCAGCACTGCTATCGGTAACTTCGAAATTGGCACTATTGGCACTGTCGGCACTATTGGCACTATTTGCACTGTCGGCACTATTGGCACTAACCGTTCCACAGTGGAGCACAAAACCAAAAATGACCATCAGTTTTGCCAGTCTATTTAGATACTGCACAAAAAGCCCCCTCGGGTTTTATTGCCGCCATCTTAGGTCAGGCAGCTAAACAAGTCGAACCCCTACGCCTGGGGTCAGGTGGTGAAAAAACTATAGATACTGGTTGCCAACGGACTTTCCCTGTATATAATCACAGTAACTGTATAAAAAAACATGTGTTGGCTCAATGATCAAACTTACCGCTCGGCAGGAAGAAGTACTAGAATTTATCAAATCCCACATGGCTGCAACCGGTTACCCGCCGACTCGAGCCGATATTGCTCAGGAACTAGGTTTTAAGAGCGCTAACGCATCGGAAGAACATCTAAAGGCGCTGGCCCGTAAAGGTGCAATCGAAATGATTCCGGGCACATCCCGGGGCATCAAACTGCCGGATGAAGAAGGCTTGCCGATTGTCGGTCGAGTAGCGGCAGGTAGCCCAATATTGGCCCAGGAACACATTGAGGATCATTGCCCAATACCCGCTAACTTTTTTCGCCCGCAGGCGGATTACCTTTTGACGGTACAGGGCGACAGTATGATTGAGTGTGGCATTCTGGATGGCGACCTCATTGCAGTGCATCGAACCCAGAACGTGAATAACGGTGATATTGTTGTCGCCCGCATCGAAGATGAAGTGACGGTCAAACGTCTGAAAAAGAATCGCAGTAAATTTCAGGTGACCTTGCTACCAGAGAACAAGGACTACTCGCCCATTGAAGTGGATCTGCGTCACGAATCTTTTGCGATTGAAGGACTCATGGTTGGCGTCATCCGGCACTAGAAGTTTGATTTTCTAAAAAAGCCACCCTACGCGGTGGCTTTTTTAGTTGGTTTCTTAGCGGTTTTCTTTGCAGCTTTCTTTTTAGCCACGGTTTTCTTTTCAACTTTCTTTTTAGCCTCCTCAACCCAGACACCATCTGTGTAGTCGGCTCGCCATCCGGAAGGTTTACCCTCATCATTCTCCGTGGTCACATAATGCTCTTTGGTTTTTCGGCCAAATCTCACCATGCTCCGACGACCGTCAGGATCTTTTACCGGCGCCCGCATGATGTGAGAGTACTTAGGGTCAATCTCATTTTGATGGGGCAGCAGTTCGTCAACGTATGGCGCTCTGGTCTCCCGGTTCTTTGGAAATTGACTTGCTGCCAGGAATATCCCTGCGGCGCCATCCCGAAGAATATAGGTGTCGTCTACCTTCACACATTGCAGCTCGGGCATTGGCACCGGATCCATTTTTGGCGGAGCCGCTTCGCCGCTACGCAGGAGTTTTCGAGTATTTTTACAATCGTCAGATGTACAGCCAAAGTACTTTCCAAAGCGACCTGTCTTTAGCTGCATTTCTGCGCTGCACTTGTCGCATTCCAGAATGGGACCGTCGTAACCTTTAATCTTGAACTCACCGGTTTCGATTTCAAAACCATCACAATCGGGGTTATTACCACAGACATGCAGCTTGCGTTCCGTATCAATCAGATAGCTGCTCATTGCGGTTTGGCATTTACTACAACGACGTTTGTTTCGAAGAATTCGTGACTCTTCCTCATCGTCGCCGTTGACGCTTACCACTTCATCACCGGAGATTAAATTAATGGTCTGCTTGCAACGTTCTTTGGGTGGCAACGCATATCCAGAGCAGCCTAAAAACACGCCGGTGCTCGCAGTACGGATCTGCATATCACGCCCACACAAAGGACATTTGATGTCTGTCATGGAAGGCTCGTTGGTTCTCATCCCATCGTCGGACTTCGCTACTTCTAGCTGATTCTCAAACCCCTTATAGAAACGGTTTAGCAGGTCCTTCCACACAACCTTGCCATCGGAAACCTCATCCAGAGATTCCTCCAGACCGGCAGTAAAACCATAGTCCAACAAATCCTTAAAATTCTCATCTAGTCTGTCGGTCACCAGTTCACCAATTTTCTCAGCGTAAAAGCGACGATTCTGCACCGTTGTATAACCGCGATCCTGGATGGTTGTGATAATAGACGCGTAGGTGGAAGGTCGGCCAATACCGCGTTTTTCAAGTTCTTTTACGAGACTTGCTTCACCATATCGAGCCGGCGGCTTGGTAAAATGTTGGGACGGCAGGAGTTCAATCAAATCAAGCTTTTGGCCGACCTGGTAATCCGGCAGTGGCGCTTCTTCTTCCTTCTTGCCAGCTGGTTGCTGGACCTTGGTGTAACCATCAAAGCGCAGAATCCGACCACGAACTTTGAGTTCAAGGTCATCAACCTTCACCAGGACGTTGGTACTTGTGTACTCCGCATTTGGCATCTGACAAGCAACAAACTGTCGCCAGATCAATTCATAAAGTCGTTCCGCGTCTCTCTCCATGCCTGCAATGGAGTTGGTTTTTACCGTGACATCCGAGGGGCGAATCGCCTCGTGTGCTTCCTGGGCGCCCTGCTTGCTGGAATAACTTCTTGGCGCTTCAGGTAAATATTTTTTGCCGAAATCAGCTTCGATCAATTCCCGACAAGCTGCGACTGCATCAGCACTCAGGTTGGTCGAATCCGTTCGCATGTAGGTGATATAACCCGCCTCATATAAACGTTGCGCCATCATCATGGTTTTCTTGACCCCATAACCTAGCCGGGTGCTTGCCGCCTGTTGCAGGGTTGAAGTGATAAAAGGTGCAGTGGGTTTTGTTTGGGTCGGCTTATCTTCTCTGCTATTAACCTCGTAGTCAGCGCTACGGAGCGTTTCGAGTACCGCATCCGTCTGTTCTTTACTGGTGGGTCTAAAGGCTTTGCCCGCCTGTTTCACGACCTGAAACTTTACCGGCTCCTCTTTTTTACCTGTTTCAGCAAGATTGGCAAAAACATCCCAGTATTCTTCCGGTATGAATGCGCGAATTTCTCTTTCCCGCTCGACAATTAGTTTTACGGCAACCGATTGAACACGACCGGCGGACAAGCCCCTCGCAATTTTTGCCCAGAGCAAAGGTGACACCATAAAACCAACGACCCGGTCTAGAAATCGCCTGGCTTGCTGGGCATTAACCATGGCGATATTCAGTTCGCCGGGCTTCTCAAAGGCAGCCTGGATGGCCTTTTTGGTAATTTCATTAAATACAACTCGGCGAAATCGGCTTTCATCCCCACCTATTGCCTCGCGAAGGTGCCAGGCGATTGCCTCCCCTTCCCGATCAAGGTCAGTCGCGAGATAGATCTCATCAGCATCTTTGGCCAATTTTCTGAGTTCTGCGACTACCTTTTCTTTGCTCGGTAGGATCTGATAGTTCGCCTCCCAATCATGGTAAGGATCAACGCCCATGCGGGCGATCAACTGTTTTTGTGCCTTCTCTTTTTTGTAGGCAACCTTCTTGTCCGGGTCCATTTTGCGGGTCTTTGCAGCTTCCGCTGCCCTCGCTTTAGGATCGCTGGTACTTGAGCCACTGGTCGGCAAGTCGCGTATATGACCAACGCTGGACTTCACAATGAAGTCCGATCCAAGGTACTTGTTGATAGTCTTGGCCTTTGCTGGCGACTCTACGATGACAAGGGACTTACCCATAAAACTTCTCTAATTTGATTAAATGTGATCCTAATCGGTACCACGGCGGCGACATATATAGTGACAAAGTATCGAGGGGTCAAGCGCCGGTTGCTTTTTAGCTTAGCCGACTTTTGAGGAGTGTTGTCAACCTCCAAACACAATATTCCTCTCTAACAGTTTCAATTCGGGGGCACCCAGGCCGGGTCAGAGAACGACACATCGCTCAAGGAAATCAATCACTTCCTGCACTTCTCCGTCCTCGTGCCAGTACAAAGAAATGAACTGATTTTTTTCTTCAATCTTGATCACATCCAGGGGTAATTGAGCCAAATTGGCAGTTAAAAAACCTAAAACTCTGTTTAGCTCATTGCCGGGAGCGTCCGCTTCCCAATACCAATCACCCAATAATGGCGCACGACCACGAGCGTTGAAACGGACAATTGTCCAGCCAGGAAACTGTTCAGCGGTTTGATCCGGTGCTAACCGCCGCCTGAGTCTATAGGCGGTGAGTGAGAGTCTTCTGGGTAGGGGTTTACCCGTCGATGAACGGTACTTTTTTAGATCTGGGTCCGGATCCTCTATGGTAGTCATCTCCACACCGATTCCGAGCCCCATGACACGCTTCCGCTTTGCCATACGCGCTTTATCACGCTGGGTCGGCAATATAGCCAGGATCGGTGCTGCAATCACAAGCAAGGCAACAATGATGATGAAATAAACCATGGTGATTATGCTCTAGGACAATGATTCGGTTAGATTGTTGAGAATACCCTTTTTACTGTGTACATTTGCCCCAAATAACCATAACAATAAGATTTTCGGGAGGTACAGAGTATGGGTGAATACAAGCACATTCTCGTCGCGGTAGATTTGACTGAAGAGTCCCATCATGTCGCTAGACGTGCCTGCAAACTTCGCGCTGCCAACAACGCCAAAATCAGTTGCCTCCATGTCATCGAGCCCCTCAGCCTCGCTTATGGTGGTGATATTCCGATGGACCTCTCCACCATCCAGGAACAGATCCAGGAAACAGCAAAAACCCATCTCGCTGAATTCGCCCGAACCCTATCCATTCCAGAAGATAGCCAACACCTGATCTTCGGCCGACCTGAAACTGAAATCCACGCCATGGCCAATCAAATTGGTGCAGATCTGATTGTTGTCGGCAGCCACGGGCGCCACGGTCTGGCGTTGCTTCTAGGCTCAACGGCTAACGGTGTCTTGCACGGCGCACCCTGTGATGTCCTGGCAGTCAGGGTTGGTAACTAGCGTATTCACAAAAAGGTTTACCTTCTTTTGGTAAACAAGCTAAGGTCTGGTGGTTAGTCGCGACACGCCAAAAAATGTATTTCCCTAGAGTTACCCAACTAGTTCTTTTATTCGCTTTTGTTGGATCCCTGATCCCCATGCCCTCTTTCGCGAGCTTTAATTTTAGCGGCGATCAGCGCTCGGAAGAATCCAGATACGAACAACGGGAGCGCTACAAAACACTGCTTTACCAGATTAAATCAAATCAACACAGTCGTTATGAAGCCAACAAATCTGAACTCGTCGGCTACCCACTATTCCCTTACCTCGAATATCAAAGTCTGATTCATCGTTTGTCGCGGCAGACTCCCGCGGACATCAAGGCGTTTATTGATCAATACGGCGACACGCCACTCGCGTCTCAACTGCTCCAAAATTGGCTCTATTCCCTCGCTAAAAGAGGCGATTGGAAGACTTTTATCAATCACTTTGACGGGACTACCGACAACACCAAAGAAAATACCTGCTTTCATGCCTATGCACTCTGGCGCAACGGGCGGACCGATGAGGCGCTGGAAATTGCCGAGAAGCTTTGGGTAGTAGCCTATTCACAGCCAGACGAGTGTGACGCAATCTTTAAGGTCTGGAGGGATAACAACGGACTAACCCCAGAAATCGCATGGCGACGCTATGAATCCGCAATTATGGCCAATGAGATTACGCTGGCGAACTATCTTGAGCGGTTTATTTCCAGGGAGGATAAAAATACCGCCGCCAGACTTAAACGGTTTCATGTCCAGCCGAGGCGACTGCCAACCGAGAATAACTATGGCCCTGACACTGAACTCGGTAGACGCATCCTCGCCCATGGCATAGAACGTCTGGCGAAACGGGACTCTGAAAGTGCACTGCGAACCCTTAAAAAAGTAGCGGGACAATACCAGTTTGATCCAGCAACCTTAACAAACCTGTACAACATTATTGGCGTCAGATTAGCTCGGAACCTCAATACATTGCCGTTGCTAGAAGAGCTTCCAATTGATTTAACGGCGGACCAAAACCTCGTCGAAGCTCAGTTACTCACCCATATCAAACAACTCAATTGGAACTCGGCCCTGGTCTATTTGTATTTGCTACCGGATGAGGCACAACAATCGCTGCGCTGGCAATACTGGCAAGGCAGAATCCTACTCGGCTCCGGCTCCCCCGCTGATATTCAACAGGGCCGAGACATTTTTCAGTCACTGGCTCAGGAACGTAGCTTTTATGGATTCCTCGCCGCCGATGCACTCGAACTGCCCTATAGCTATGAAGACACTCCTGAAACTATCACCCACGAGCAGGTACATGCGTTAGAAGAAACACCTGGCATCCAACGCGCACTTGAACTATTTGCCCTGGGGGAAAAGACCCGCGCCCGAAGGGAATGGCGATTTACGACGGATGGATTTTCGGACATAGAACTTCGCATCGCTGCCAGAGTAGCTGAAAAGTGGGGTTGGCATGAACAGGCCATACGCGCCATGATCACAGCAAAAGCCTGGGATGACCTGACTCCTCGATTCCCCCTCGCCTATCAAGATAACTTTGTCGCTGGTGCCAGAACGGAGGACATTCCGTTAACCTGGAGCATGGCCATTGCGCGCCAGGAAAGCGCCTTTATGCCAGATGCGAGAAGCTCAGCCGGTGCCATAGGTCTTATGCAGCTAATGCCTGCAACGGCGAGACAGGTGGCCAAGGAAAAAGGAGTTTCTATCCGTTCAAACAACGAACTCACGGACCCGCTGACCAATATTAAGCTTGGCACAGCTTATCTGGGCCGTATGTTCAGACGTTTTAATCACAATCGGATCCTTGCTTCTGCGGCTTACAATGCCGGACCAAATCGGGTTGCAAAATGGCTGGATCCCACGCTACCCCTGGATGTTTGGATCGAAACCATTCCGTTTGCCGAAACCAGAAATTACGTTCAGAACGTATTGGTCTTTTCATCAATCTACAGCCGAAAACTGAACCAGGACATTCCATTAATCTTTGCCCATGAACGGCGGGATTTTTCCAACCCCGAACTCAGTCTAACTCTTCCCTGAACCCAACGCGCAACCCCGTACATTTGAACTATCCTTAAGGAAACCCAGGCAACACCACGGGCCTGGCTCGCGAGGTCAAGGTATGTTTGCTACCAGTCAATTTGGTCTGGACGCAAATGGGTGCCATTTAAAGGAAAGCAAACAATGCTGCAAATTAAGTTCACGTTGAAGCCCAGCGAAGCGTTCTCTCCGGTCAATTTTACGGGCGGCCTACCGACAATATTTTCCCCGCGTCCGCAGCTCCCAGCGGCAACAAAGTAGAACGATATTAGTCATGCAAGATCGTGTCCTTATGGCAAGACAGCCCATCTATGATCGCCAGATCAAGGTGGTTGCCTATGAACTTTTGTTTCGTCAGTACAGCTCTGAAAAAGCCGGTGTCATCGACGGTGACGCTGCAACCTCAGAGTTGCTCGTAGATGCTTTCACTCAATGGGACATTCGTGAAATTGTCGGTGACACCAAAGCATTTGTTAACTTTACCAAGGCGCTAATCAGTAAACCGTTACCCTTCGACAAAAGACATCTGGTCATTGAGGTACTAGAGGATGTCGCCATAGATCAGTGTCTGGTTGATGACTTGAGAAGACTATCCGAAAGCGGCTACACCATCGCATTGGACGATTTTGTCCATTCAGCCAAGGCCAAGGATATTCTGCCCTTTGCAGACATCGTCAAACTAGACGTATTGGAACTCAGCAGGGAGGAAGTGAAAGAACATGTCAAAATTTTAGCTGAATACAATGTTCAACTTCTTGCCGAGAAAGTCGAAACTCACGAAGAGTATGAATTCTGTAAAAGCCTTGGGTTTGAACTTTTCCAGGGATATTTTCTCTGCAAACCCGAACTCATCAGCAACAAAAAGATTCCTGCGAGCAAACTCACGGTATTGCAACTTCTGCACAAATTACAAAACCCAGAAATTGATATGCAGGAGCTAGAGCAGATTGTTTCTGGTGACCCTGTGCTGAGTTTTAAGGTCTTAAAACTTGTTAATTCCGCAGGGTACACAAAAGCTGCAAAAATAGAGTCCATGCGCCAGGCGATTAGCTATCTTGGCCTGGATAGGCTGCGTAGCTTGACGGCGCTGCTGGCGTTATCAGGACTATCGGATAAACCAAGTGCACTAAGAGACTACTCGTGTATCCGGGCGCGGCTGTGTGAATTGATTGGTCAAAGAATTACCCCACATGACGCCTCAAGCTATTTTTCAGTCGGCCTTTTATCAATGTTAGAAGCTTATTTCGACAAGAGTCTTACGGAGCTTCTCGAGCTTTTAGAGCTTCATGAGGATATCAAGGTCGCCCTCATGAGCGGCGAAGGCAACTATGGATCCGTGCTCAACATTGTCGCCTGCCTTCAGGAAGCGGATTTCGAGAAGATCAATTGGGACTTTCTCAAAACCTACAACATTACCCCCGATTGCCTCACTGCAATGAGTCAGGAAAGTATCCGGTGGTATCAAGAACTCATCGCCCTCTGACCTGGTTAGAAAATTTTTGTATACTGCCAACTTGATTTTTTATTGGCTAAACCATGTCGTTAATCGATATCGGCGCAAACCTTACCCATGAGAGTTTCGAACAGGATCTGCCTGAGGTCCTCGATTCCGCTCGGTCCCATAATGTCACCCAACTGATGGTCACCGGTGCCAGTGTTAAGGGTAGCAAGCAGGCTTTTGAGCTGGCCAGACAGTACCCTGATTTCCTCTATGCAACCGCTGGTATTCACCCCCACCATGCCGATGAGGCAACCGCCGCCGGGCTGACCGCCATTGAAGCATTGTTAGCTGAACCTGAAGTAAAAGCAGTAGGCGAAACCGGGCTGGACTTTTTCCGCGACTTTTCCGATCGAGAGAACCAACAAGCTTCATTTCTTGCCCATATAGAGTTAGCTAAGACCCATCAACTACCCATGTTTTTGCATGAACGAGATGCTTATCCAACCTTCTATGATCTGCTTGCACCCCACCGGAATAAACTTGGTGCGATTGTCGTACATTGTTTTACTGGCCAGGAGGATGCTTTGAACGCCTACCTGGACCTGGATTGTCATATTGGCATTACTGGCTGGATTTGTGATGAACGTCGCGGCCAACACCTAATCGAACTGGTTAAGCAGATCCCTCTAAATAGAATCATGTTAGAGACGGATTCCCCTTACTTAATGCCTCGGACGCTGAAGCCAAAACCCAAGTCCCGCCGCAATGAACCAAAACATTTGGCGCACATCTGTGACTTTGTTGCTCACGTCCTGGGAATCACTTCAGCCCAACTCGCCGATGCCACATCCGAAAATGCCCGGGAATTCTTTTCCCTATGAAACTAAATTTTTATACCACCCTCGGATGTCATCTCTGTGAACAAGCACTGCAGGTTGTCGCCAGGTTGCAAGCCACTGAATTCCCGAACCTGGAACTGATTTCAATTGATATTGCTGACAAAGATGATCTAGTCGAGCGATACGGCATCCGAATTCCGGTGGTGCATATCACCGATGCCCAGACTGATTTGGGTTGGCCTTTCGACGAGGAAAAGTTAAAACGTTACCTGGAGTCCGCCAGCTAATGCCTCTACTCCAGTGTCACAATATCGGTCATAGTGTCGGCACTAAACGGCTATTCCGAGAACTCACTTTTACAATTAACGAGTCGAGTAAAACTGGTCTGGTTGGACATAACGGCGCGGGGAAATCGACCCTGCTGGCTATTCTGGCTAATACGCTAGACGCAGATGAAGGCGACATCAGTCGAAGTCAGCAGTTGCAGCTTGAAACCGTAGAACAGTTTCTTCCTCCCGAACTACAGCAGCAAAAATTGCTCGATTGTTTGCTCGACAAGATTCCCGTCGAAGATCGCGATTTTTCTGTTTACAAAGCAGAGAAGCTCCTCGACACAATGGGATTTTCTCAAGCAGAGCGCGATTACCTGGTTGGGGACTTAAGCGGTGGTCAACAAAACAGACTCATGTTCGCCCGGGCAGTCTTGAACGAGCCTAACCTTATTTTGTTCGATGAACCTACCAACCACCTCGACATGAAAACCCTGGTGTTCTTCGAAGAATACCTAAAATCAATGGCATCAAGCTTTGTGATCATTTCCCACGACCGGGCTTTTTTGGACGCAGTCACCGACACCACAATATTTCTTCGAGATGAGCGCCTGTACGAATTTTCACTGCCCTATTCCAAAGCAAAAACTGCACTCGAAGCGCAAGATATTGCCGCTGCAGAAAGGTTAAAGCAGGAAGAAAAGACGATCAAACAACTTTCAGAAAGCGCCAAGCGACTCGCGCTCTGGGGCAGGGTTTACGACAACGAAAAACTCGCCGCTAAAGCAAAAACCATGGAGAAACGCATAGAGAAACTCGAAGAGCAAAAAACCTTTGTGAGTCGTGGTTCCGGCTTAAGTCTCACGCTTGATGTATCAACCAGCAAAGCCAATCGCGCACTTCAAGTTGAGGATCACGAGGTACACTCTCCGGATGGTCAGGTACTATTCTACATCGAAGACTTCTACATGAAACCTGGAGACAGAGTTGCACTGTTAGGTCACAATGGCGCGGGTAAAACAAGCTTTATCAACGAACTCAGACATAGCTACTCAGATGGTATACGTCAGTCCATTCGGTTTAATCCACAGTGCGAAATGGGCTACTACGACCAGGAGATTGAACGACTAGATCCAGGCCACAGCATGGTGGAAAGTCTTCGGGCCAACTGTCAAAAAGGCACCGAGGCAGACTTTAAAGCTGGACTCATTCGCGCGGGGTTTCCTTACGCGGATATGGACAAATCAGTGGCGGTACTCAGTGGCGGTGAAAAAGCCCGGCTCATGTTTTTGATCATTCGTCTAAATCGACCTAACTACCTCATTCTCGATGAACCCACGAACCATATTGATATTCAAGGTAAAGAAGAACTAGAGGCGCAAATATTAGAAAGTGAAGCCACTGTATTGATCACCTCACACGACCGTCGATTTGTTGACACCATCGCTGACCGCTATGTTGTGATAGAAGACGGCAAGCTGATTGAAGTAAACAGCCCAGAGGCATTTTATCGGCAGGCGCTACAGACAAAGGCAGATTCGCGGGACAAAAACACCTCTCAAAATCAAACCAAACAAAGCCTTGAAGGTCAGACTGACGATGACCTGCTGACTCGACTAGTGGAGTTAGAAGAGAAGCTGGCGGCTGACCTTAAACGGAAAGCCAAATTCCAAAAACCGCAATTGCAGGCAAGCTGGCGAGAAGAGATATCAGAACTGCAGCGCCGCTTGGATTAAGGGATCGGCTCATTCTTTAGCTCAACCCCTAAATCACTCTCCAGGGCATGCAAAATCGAACAGCTCGCGGCGGAAACATCTGCCCCACAACAGGCATCGGTCACCTGCTGGAGTGCCGAGCGCATCCGGTACAATTCTTCAATTTTGGCCTGAATCACTTCTAACTTCTCTTCCGCCAGAGATTTAACTTCTCGGCAGGTTGAGTCAGCCTTTTCCACGTTCAAACTGAGTAGCTCACCCACCTCCTTTAGGGAAAAGCCCATCCGCTTTGCCCGTAGGATAAAGCTCACCTGGTCGACGGAGGCTTGATTGTACATTCGGTATCCAGAGGCACTTCTTCTCGGAGCTGACAACAAGCCTTTGGATTCATAAAATCGCAGGGTCTCATTATTCGTTTGGGTCAATTCGGCGAGTTCACCAATTCTTAGTGACGTCATTTTAGTCTCCTGTTTTCTTATCAAGCTCTGGATCAAGTAGTCATCCGCCACAAGCTTAAAGCCTATAGTAAACTTTAGGGTCAAGCAAAATTCCGAGCGTCATCCAATAATTCCCTTGAATCTCCACTAAATCTCACGTTCAAGTACTTTCACCTGGCCCCCGCTGTGCCTATCATCACGCCTTCGAATTGGGATAAAGCGAGTCAATCATTAACCACACACTCAAGATTGCCGTAATTAGCGGCGGCCAGTCCGCCGAGGCAGGTGTTTCCCGGGTCTCCGCAGCCGGCGTGACTAAAGCACTACTTGCCAACTATCCAAATGCAAAAAATTTTGAACTGGATGGGCAATTGACGAGGGCCCTCCTCGATTTTGACCCTGATGTGGTTTTCCCTGTGCTTCATGGCCCCCCAGGGGAGGATGGCACCCTGCAAGGTTATCTAGAAATTCTCGGCCTCAAGTATGTTGGTAGCGGTGTGCATGCCAGTGCAGTCGCAATGGATAAGGTTGTTGCCAAGCAAATATTTGCGGCCGCGGGCTTACCTTTAGCGGGGCAAGTGGTGGTCAACAAACAACAGGCAATTCCCGAATGTATCGAGGCTATACGTCCCCTTGGCAGTTCAGTGGTCGTCAAGCCCGCTACCCAGGGCAGCGCCCTGGGTGTGACCCGGGTTGAGAACGAAAATGAGCTGGCCAGTGCTCTCTCACTGGCCTTTGAATATGACCCCAAGCTGCTTATTGAGGAAAGAATTTTTGGCAAAGAGATTACCGTGGGCGTGTTGGAGACAACCAGCGGGCCTAGACCTCTGCCTGTTATCGAAATCTTAACCGATGAAAATACCTGGTATGACTTTGATCATCGCTACACCGAAGGGTTAAGCGATCATGTTGTGCCCGCTCAACTAAGCCAATCGCAAACTGAGAGACTTCAGGACATTGCTGTTCGCGCCCATGTAGCACTGGGTTGCAGAGACCTATCAAGGGCAGATTTTGTTGTCCCCCAGGAGGAAAAAGAAATCCTTCTTGAGGTCAACACGCTACCCGGCATGACGCCGACAAGCCTCTACCCGGATGCCGCAAGAGTTTCCGGACACAGCTTTGAAGAGTTGGTCAGTATACTCGTGGAACAAGCCGCGAGCCGCAATTAGACTCGCTAGTAGTCATATCCCCGTTCATTATGCTGGTTGATGTCGAGGCCCTCGGTCTCTTCATCCTCCGTCACTCTGAGCCCAACAACGGCATCTAATATTTTGAGAAGCCCATAGGTGATGACTGCTGTGTACGCGCCAACCGCTAAGACGCCAATGACCTGAACCAGAACCTGTGAGCCCATGGTCATTCCCTCGTTGTATCCCTGGCCGCTAAATACACCAAGACTTGCACTGGCAAACACACCCGCGAGAATTGTCCCTAGCACACCACCAACACCGTGCACCGGAAACACATCCAGAGAATCATCAATCTGTAACCGCAATTTGATGTAGTTGGTGGCGTTAAAACAAATAAACCCAGCCATCATACCGATAACCATTCCTCCGGCTGGGCCAACAAATCCCGATGCTGGCGTGATAGTGCCAAGACCCGCCACCATACCTGTCACCGCACCAAGTGCACTCGGTTTTCCATACTTAACCCACTCACAGAGCATCCAGACCAATGCACCCGCAGAAGCGGAAAGGTGAGTAGCGAGTATTGCCATACCGGCATCACCGTTTGCCGCCAGAGCACTACCGCCATTAAACCCAAACCAACCGACCCAGAGCATTGCCGCCCCGGTGACGGTCATTGTCAAATTATGTGGTGGCAATGGTGAATGGGGGAAACCCTTGCGGTTACCCATCACCAGCGCACAAACCAACGCCGCCACACCAGCTGTGACATGAACCACAGTGCCACCGGCAAAATCGAGTAGGCCCATTTGCCCCAACCAACCACCACCCCAGACCCAGTGGGTCACAGGACCGTAGACAAGCACAAGCCAAACACCCGAGAAGATCAGCATAGCTGAGAATCTCATCCGCTCGGCAAATGCACCAACAATGAGCGCCGGCGTGATAATGGCAAACGTGAGCTGAAACATGACAAATACACTTTCCGGAATTGCGCCCGACATACTGCCTTCCAGGACATCCCCGAGGAATAAATTAGCCGTTCCTCCAATCCAGTCATTTCCTTCCGAAAATGCCATGGAGTAGACGCCAATTAACCAGAGTATCGAAACAACGCAGGTAATCGAAAAACACTGCATCAGAACGCTCAAGACGTTCTTGGTCCTAACGAGGCCGCCATAGAATAGTGCTAAGCCGGGAATGGTCATAAACAGCACCAGGGCTGTGGATGTCATGATCCATGCCGTGTCCCCAGAATTCAGCTCATCCGCAGAAGCAAGGTCACCCCAAAACAGCAAAATTAGTGGCAGAAGCCGTACGATAGCGTAGTGTCCCATGCAAGTCCCCTTTACGGATCTATGTCGACTTATTGCCGATTTATTATACTTTTTACGTCAAGTTGCGGAGTGTAACGATTACGCAAGCGCGCCACAATAATGGCTAACGCACCATAAGAGAGCGGCCCACCATACATATGCTTAGCTTAACTATTGGAGCACAAATTTAGACCAAACTATTACTAGCCAGTCGCAATTCCTTACGTTAAAACAGTAGTCCGGCTAATCAATTTTTGGTCGGCGCTTAACGTCGCACTCGTTGCGATCTCATTGATCTAATCTAGAAGCTGTAGGAGTTTTTTACCGCATGAGAAGACAGAAAAGAGACAAGAGCGACCGCGCCTATACACGCGGCTATCAAATTGGTGTACATGGAAAATCTAAAGAACTTTGCCCTTACCATTCCCTCGACAGCCGACAGGCCTGGTTGAGTGGTTGGCGTACCGGGCGAGGCGATAACTGGGATGGATTTATTGGCACAGCCGGTGTAGCGCAAAGCTCACATCCGTAGGCGTTCCACTTTATGACCCATCCGGGTCTAATTTGTAACTTTTATAAAGTATCTGTTTAAAAGCCCCGCTAGCCGGGGCTTTTTTTGTTTATTAGTTTTTAGCCAAACGCTCTCGACCCGCGATGGCAAGCGCAGCCGACTCAACAAGATCCGGCCCCGCATAAATGAAGCCCGTGTAAATCTGGACAAGGTCCGCCCCTAATCGAATTTTTGTGGCGGCGTCCTCACCTTTCATAATGCCACCTACGCCGATCACCGCAAGTTTGCCCTGAACCTCAGCTACTACTGCTTGAAGCGCATGATTACTCTTTTCAAATAGTGGTGCACCGCTAAGCCCCCCGGTTTCCGCCGCGTGCCTGGCACCATCAATTTCCGAACGGGACACCGTGGTATTGCTGACGATGACACCATCTATATCAAAAGCCATCAGTTGTTCGCACACGGCGCGAATCTCATCATCGTCCATATCCGGGGCAATTTTCACCACAAGTGGCACATGCCGATCCTGCTGCTCGGCTAATTCTCGATGGGCGATTTTAACGCCCTCCAACAACTTCGAAAGTTCATCGCCATGTTGTAGAGCACGCAGATCTTTGGTGTTAGGTGAGGATATATTGATCGTGATATAGCTAGCTTGCCGATAAACTTTGCGTAGACAGGTAACATAATCATCCAGCGTGTCTTCCGCTGAAGTCAGCTTGTTCTTGCCGATATTGATGCCCAAAATGCCATCAAAATTCGATCGCCTGACCCTTCGAACCAGGGCGTCAACACCATTATTGTTGAAACCCATCCTGTTGATAATTGCCCCTTCATTCGGCAGCCGAAATAGCCGCGGCTTAGCATTACCCGGCTGTGCCAGGGGTGTTACGGTGCCAACTTCGAGAAATCCAAAGCCGAGGGCTGAGAGTCCATCCATATAGGCTCCGTCCTTATCTAGTCCTGCCGCAAGCCCCACCCGATTGGGGAATTGAATGCCCATCACCTCCACAGGATCTTCGACTCTCTGACGGGCGATCAGAGAGGCTAAATTCATTTGTTGGAGCCAGCCAATCGACTGCATGGAAAGATGATGGGAGGTTTCTGTTGGGAGTAGAAAAAGTAGATCGCGGATGAGTTTAAAATTCATGAGTAAGATTCATAGGAGCACTCTGCTGCAGAGCTACAAATTATACACGATGGCTAAGCAAGTGCCTCGATGGCGACAAACTTGTTTTGGTCATCAAAACTCAGGCGAAAGGTCCCGAATATACCCTGATGGGTGAGATAGGGTTTCAGCACGCTGATGGGGAACCGAACGGTTTTCCCATCTCGCGCCACGGCTTTTACCTGCCGGATGTAGGATTGGTAGACCTGTAAATACTGCTCTCGAGGCAAACTGATATCGACGACAAGAGAAGCCATAACCTAAAAGCGATTTCTCGCACCGGCACTCGCCTGGGCCAGATCCAATAATTCTCGAATACCCACAGTAAAAACCGAAGGGTCAAGCACACTGGCCGAGCGCATGCTGTGCTGTAATGATAACCAACGATTAATTTGGCTCTCGTGTGATTGAAACCAGGTTTCAATCATCTTATCCGCGGACTTTTTCGACTTACCCTCATCTCCAACAATTCCTAATGTAATCGCTACCTGCTGCCAGTTAAGATCATCTTGCAGGGTTTCTCTCGCAAGTGCTTGCCAGCGTGAATCGGCCTGAAAATCATGAATTCTCTGGCTGAACCAATTGAGTTGCAAGTTATGCCCCAGGGTGAAAAATACCTGAGCCACACGCTGCACACTCGCACCGGAGCGGCTCGACGCTTCCACAATGCCAAGTACCGAGTAAAGATGATGGGCAGCCGCCACATACCGAGCCAGATCGCCCGGCACACCGGCTTGTTCAAATCCCGCTACCTTTTTTAACCAGAGCTTGCCTTGGTCACCACTTAACAGCGGCTCGAGTTGCTTCGAAACAAGGCGCGCACCTTTTTGAAACTGGCCAATTTCAAGTTCTAACTTCTCGGTTCGACGCCTGTTCCTGAGCAACCAACGAGTAGTCCTACGAACCAGCCGGATCAAATCCAACATTAAGGTCTTCTGTGTGGTTGGATCGATCTGGTAGTCGAGGGCACAGATTTGTGCCCAGTACTCTGGAATCTCAAATATGTCTCGAGCCACGAGGAATGCACGGGCTATTTTTTCCGGCGAAGCTCCGGTTTCATATTCCATCCGAGCGACAAAATTCATGCCCATCAGGTTTACCATTCCGTTAGCAATCTGTGTTGCTGCGAGTTCGCGATGCAACCGATGCTGGCGGATTTCTTTGCCGTACTTCTTGACGAGTAATTCAGGAAAGGCAACTAACATTTCCTTCGCAACGTAGTCTTCATCCAAAATTGATGATCCAGCCAGGACTTCCTTCAGGTCGCCTTTGACATAGCTGGTTAGGACAGAAATTTCCGGTGGCGTCAGATAATCTCCCCGGGCATGGCGTTCTTGAATCTCGTCATCCGTGGGTAAGAATTCAAGTTGACGGTCGATCTTGCCCGCCTCTTCCAACGATTTTAAAAGCACTCCATATTCAAGATCACGCTTTTGAATTTGATGCATCATCAAATTCACCGCAAGTGCCTGATCATAGTTATTGTCTAAAACAATTTCGCCGACAGCATCGGTCATCTGCAGTAGTAACTCGGTTCGATTCTTTTCAGTGAATCCCTTCGACTCCAACAGCCGATTTAACAATATCTTAATATTGACCTCAGCATCGGAACAATTGACCCCGCCGGCGTTATCAATGAAGTCCGTAAAACAAACACCGCCCTTCATGCAGTATTCAATTCGTGCCCGCTGGGTCAGACCTAAGTTACCGCCCTCGCCCACCACCTTGCAGCGCAATTCTTCGCCATTAATACGTATCGCATCGTTTGATTTATCAGCCACTTCTAAATGAGACTCGTGGCGTCCTTTCATATAAGTACCAATTCCGCCATTCCAAAGCAGGTCGACCTCAGACTTCAGCATGGCTGTGATCAGTTGGTTCGGCGTCACGCTATTAGTTTTTAGACCGAATAGCGCTTTCATCTCAGCGGACACTGGAATCGACTTGGCACTTCGACTAAAAACACCACCGCCTTTGGAAATAAGGTCCACCTTATAGTCAGACCATGAGGATCGAGGCATAGCAAATAGCCGTTTGCGTTCTTTAAAACTTTTCCCAGAGTTCGGCTTAGGATCAACAAATATACTCAGGTGATTAAACGCACCGACCAGACAAATTTTGTCCGAGAGCAACATACCGTTACCAAATACGTCACCTGACATGTCGCCAATGCCCACCACGGAAAACTCAGTCCGCTGGGTATCAATACCCTTGTCTCGAAAATGCTGCTGCACAGAGCGCCAGGCACCCTTGGCTGTGATCCCCATGGCTTTGTGGTCGTATCCAATACTGCCGCCTGAGGCGAAGGCATCGCCTAACCAAAACCCATTCTTGATAGAAATTTCATTGGCAATATCTGAAAAGGTAGCGGTTCCCTTATCTGCCGCTACTACTAGATAGCTGTCATCTTCATCGTGACAAACGACCTGATTCGGATGCGCAACTTTGCCCTTTACAAGATTGTCGGTAATATCGAGTAGACCCTGAATAAATATCCGATAACAGGCGATCCCTTCTGCCATGTAGGCATCTCGATCAGCACCATCGGGCAACTGTTTCGGCAGAAAACCACCCTTGGCTCCGACTGGCACAATGACAGAATTTTTGACCTGTTGGGCTTTCATCAAACCTAACACTTCGGTTCGGTAATCCTCAGACCGGTCGGACCAGCGCAAACCGCCACGGGCAATCTTGCCACCCCGAAGATGGACACCTTCCACCCTTGCCGAATAGACAAATATTTCAAATGCAGGTTTTGGTTCCGGCATTTCTGAGATTTGCTTGGGTAGAATTTTGATTGAGATATAGTCTTTCGACTGCTGCGCCTCATTGAGCTGATAAAAATTTGTGCGCTGGGTTGCCTCAACAATCTCAAGCAGCCCCCGAAGCACGCGATCATCAGCCAGGTTCACGACATCCTCGCCAATGTGTTGAAGCAACTTCTTCTTCAGGGCATCAATTTTTCGATCATTCAGACCCGGATCAAAACGCCTTTCAAATAGTTGAAATAACATGCGAGTGATACCGGCATAGCGTGTCACACAGTCGGCAATAAACTGTTGGCTGTTGGCATTCTGCAATTGACCATAGTAGCGAGCATAGGTCCTAATCACGGCAATTTGTCGATGGTCCATGGTCGCAGCAGGCACAAGCCGATTAAAGGCATCGTTTTCTTTACCGCCGTGCCAGATCGCCTGGAAAGCCTCCTCGAATATTCGTTTGATATCCTTAAAATCACTTTCCGGTGGTGTCGTGAATTCCAAAACAAAATCATGCACCCAGACCTGGTCGCTTTTTAGTTTTAGTTCATAGGGGTGTTGTTCAAGGGTTTTTGCACCCAGGTTCTCAAGAATTGGGATCACATCCGACAACGGCAAAGCACTGCCCCTGTGCAGCAATTTAAAATGAATCTCCCCCTTTGAACGATATAGCTTTAATGCCAGAGGTCTGTTGGAAGTTAATTGTTCAACTAACCGCAAATCTCGATAAGCAGATTTGACGGAATAATCCGCCTGATAACCCGGCGAAAAAATCTTCCGATAGGTACGCCACAGCTTGTCGGCACTTGATTGTTCTTCAGACTCATAGATCAAGGTTTCCAAATCATTAGGCCAGGATCTGGTCAGGGCTAAAATTTCACGTTCGATACGCTCGACATCAACCTCAGCCCGGCGAGGGATTCGCATCACAAAATGAGTTCGAGTCAGGGCGGATTCTGAGAAATAGGTTGAGAATTCCGCATCGGTTGCATTGAAGGCATTGACCAATAGCTCCTGAATTTGAACCCTAAGTTCCGTGTCATAAGCATCCTTAGGCACGTAGACGATACAGTTTGCGAAGTGATCATCCTGCCGGGACAACACCCGGACAATTCGACGTTCCTGCAGTGCGTAGATTTCGGTTACCAGGGATTGGAGCTCGGAACTCTCCGCATAAACCAATTCCTCCCGGGGAAGAATCTCAACAATCCGAGATAACTCACGACCCTTGTGGCTGGTTGGCTCAAGATCAAGAAACTTAAAAATCTGCTGGAGCTTTTGCCGAACCAAGGGAATTTCCGCTGGGTTCTGATTGTAGACCGTGGACGTGAACAGACCGACAAACCGGCAAACCCGGACCAACCGTCCATTGCTGCGCTCTGCAACGATGATGCCATCGAGATAAGCTGGACGGTGGACACGACTGCGAACCGGGAGCTTCTCGAGTTGCAGCCTTCCCACCGGTGGCTGCAGGGGTAGGCCATCAGCCATCATCTGGGGGCGCGCGAGGCCTAACCTTGATGCCTTAACGAGCTGCAGCCGGCCCTTCGCTACAGCTTCATATTCCTCATATCCAAGAAAAGTGAAGTTGTTGGCATAAAACCAGCGAAGTAACTCACTCTCTTCATTGGCGTGATCCTCATTTGCAACATCATCACTCCAGAGCAGCAGTTGTTTACGCATATCAGGAAAGTCATCGACAACCTGGCTGACCAAGCGGATGACCCGGTGAAAATTTTGCTTAAGACTTTCCGCGGCACCGGTACCTTCCAATTCCAGACGAATCAAACTCTCGTTCGGTGACACTGCGTTATCCAGGACCAACTTCCGGCCACTGCGGACCACCCCCAACAGACATTGCTGCACATCTCGCAGTACCAGCTCCATTCGGTTCAACTCCATTCGGAGGGAATCCAGCAGAAATGGTAGGTTGCCACTGGCAACTTCAACAATGGTGAAGTGGTTATCAGTCTCGATGACACGAATTTGCGGCTGATCACCATCAAAGGAGCGGAAGAACTTCCAGGAGGACTCCACTTTATCAATGGCTTCGGGCCAGGTTTTCTGATTTAAGTCTCCAAGGGATCGATCCGCAAAGAAGTGTGCCGAGAAATTTCGTACAGCATCACCTTTTGTTTTTAGCCGCCGGTTCAAACCTTCTTGAAACTGCACTTTGCTATCTATACTAATCACTGACATCCAAACTGTCCCCCGCCTTCCATTAGGCGTCTATGTTAACAAGCGACCGGTCAATTCGCCTCTTGATTACTGGCAATCAATCCCTATTAAGATTAGCCTAAGGTTGGCTATTGAACATTCCGGCACAGGCGCGGTCTATATAGCCTCTGAGACCCAACGAGTTCTGACATTTCCGTCGCAATAGCGACGAAGGTAAGAATTGAAAGTCTCATATACCGATACAACTTAAATCCACTACATCTGAAAGCGACCTATGCAATATCGCGAGCAAATACTCGAACTTGAAAATTGGCTTTCCGGGCAGATTATTGGCCAGGAAACCCTTGTGAACAGACTCCTCATCGCATTATTAGGTGATGGTCACCTGCTGGTAGAAGGGGCCCCAGGGCTCGCCAAGACCAAGGCTATTAAGACCCTGGCCCAGGGCGTCGAGGGTGAATTTCACCGTATTCAGTTCACCCCGGACCTACTACCCTCTGACATTACCGGGACGGAAATATATCGCGCCCAGGAAGGCACTTTCGCCTTTCAACAGGGGCCTATTTTCCACAATTTGATTCTGGCGGACGAAATCAACCGGGCACCGGCGAAAGTCCAATCCGCATTGCTTGAAGCAATGGCAGAACGACAGGTCAGTATCGGCCGGGAAACATTTCCTTTACCACCGCTGTTTCTCGTGATGGCCACCCAGAACCCAATTGAGCAGGAAGGTACCTATCCGTTACCGGAAGCCCAACTTGATCGGTTCTTAATGCATGTCACCATTGATTATCCCGATGCCGCCTCGGAACGCAGCATTCTGCAACTGGTTCGAGCGGAAAACCTCAATCAACAACAACAGGCAAAACCTTCCCATCCACCCATCTCCCAGGAAGCCATTTTTGCTACCCGAAAAGAAATATTGTCGATGCACATGGCTCCGGTGGTTGAGGATTATATTGTGCAACTGACCATGGCAACCCGGAACCCGGCGCTCTACGGTGAAGATCTAGCTCACTGGCTCGACTTCGGCGCCTCACCACGGGGCACTATTGCCCTGGATATTTGCGCTCGAGCAAACGCGTATTTGCGCGGCAAAGACTTTGTCACGCCCGATGATGTACAAGCGGTGGCCCATGATGTGCTCAGACACAGAGTCATTGTTAGTTTCGAAGCGGAAGCGACCGGGATCACGGCGGATAAAGTCATCGATACACTACTGCAACGAGTAGCAGCTGCCTGACGTCATGAATGCACCTCGATCGGATCTAAGTCGAGTCCAGTTTGCCGGTAAAGGTGGCGCCTTCACCGACATCGCGGAACTGATACGACTCAGACATGCCGCCAAAGAAGTTGCCGCCTTAACGGTCGACAAGTCTCGAAATCCCCTCGCCGGCCTTTTGACCTCAAATTTCAGAGGCCGGGGCATCGATTTTGCTGAGGTTCGTCAATATGAGCCCGGCGATGACGTTCGTTCCATTGACTGGCGGGTCACGGCCAGAACTCAACAGCCACACACCAAGGTTTTCCAGGAAGAGCGGGAACGGCCGGTACTGCTACTGGTTGATCAATCCCGGAACATGTTTTTTGGTTCGCAAAAGCGCTTCAAATCAGTACTTGCCGGTGAAATAGCAGCACTACTCGCCTGGCTGTCTCTGTCGGGGGGAGATCGGGTCGGCGGTATCGTGTTTAATCAGGATGAACATCGGGACGTGAGACCTAGACGAAGCAAGCACGCGGTACTTCGGCTGCTCCATGAAATTGACACCTTCAACCATGAACTCAAACGCGAACAGGAAACCACTAACCAGCAATATCTGACCAACGCGCTGCTGAATGTACGCCGGGTTGCCCGCCATGGCTGCACCGTGATTATTATTAGTGATTTCCAAAACTTCAGCCAAGACACCGAAGTCCATTTACGCCAGATTGCCCAGCACAATGATGTGATCGGCATTTGTGTATCGGACCCTCTGGAGGCAAATTTACCGGACCCAGACCTGTACACCATCACAAACGGTACAGAACGGCTGGAAATCAACACAGCCAATCAGGACAACCGGCGGGAATACGAGCAGCATTTTCAAACTGGACTGCAGACGATTCGACAGCAATTTATCAGAATAAAATCTCCACTTTTAGAAATGTCCACGTCAGAAAATGTAGTGGCGTCGCTTGCTGCAGCAATAGATGGTTTAAAGGGAGGACGCCGCTGATGGCAGATGCCGCCCCGATTGACCCCCTCGCAGAACTACGCGATATCCATATGCCGCCCCCCATCGAGACCTGGCCGCCTGCTATTGGTTGGTGGTTGCTGGCCATTTTTGCGGTTGTCGGGCTATTTCTGGGACTGCGTTACCTATACCTAGGTTGGAAAAAAGGTGCCTACCGCCGGGAGGCCAATCGTCAACTTAACGCGCTTTTTGAAGCGAATCGGCAGGATCAACAATCATTTTTACTCGAGTTCAATTCGCTGTTAAAGCGAGTTGCACTGACCACCTATCCCAGAGAGGAGGTTGCCCAACTAACGGGGGAAGCATGGGTGGCATTTTTGGATCAATCAGGAGGTACCCATGAATTCACCATGGGTCCAGGTCAGGTTTTGGTCGACGGCCAATACGCGCCTATCTCAACGGTCGACATACAGAATTTGTTTCAAGTCGGACAACACTGGATTAAAAATCATGGGGTGAAACACGCAGCATGATTGAGTTCGAATGGCTATGGGCAGCATTTTTTCTACCCCTACCTCTGTTAGCGCTGATCCTGCCCCGGGCGGTGAAACAGGACGCCGCCCTGCACGTGCCATTTTACCAGTCTGCATCAAGCTTCGAAGCGAGTGGCACGGCATCCTCGAATCGCTATCTGCTACGCCGTCTTGTGCTCATTATTGGTTGGTTACTGCTGGTGTTAGCGGCTATGCGACCCCAGTGGATCGGCGACCCAATCGAACTACCAACAACCGGCCGAGACCTGATGATGGCCGTTGATATTTCCGGTTCGATGGGTACTGAAGATATGACCCTCAATAATCAGAGCGTTACCCGCCTACAGGTTGTCAAAGAAGTGGTGGGGGATTTTGTTGAACGCCGGGCCGGTGACAGGATTGGCCTAATTCTATTCGGCAGTCAGGCCTATCTACAAACGCCATTAACCTTTGACCGTTCGACCGTCAGCACCCTGCTCCAGGAGACTCCCCTGGGAATAGCAGGTGGTAAAACGGCAATTGGCGATGCCATTGGACTGGCGGTAAAAAGACTATTCGATCGACCTGCAGATAGCCGGGTACTCATTCTCCTAACCGACGGTCAAAACAATGTGGGCGAAGTAACACCGTTACAAGCTGCAAAAATTGCCGCTCAGCAGGGGGTAAAAATTTATACCATCGGCTTTGGCGCTGACGAACTGGTGGTACCGGGCCTATTGTTTAATCGCACCATCAATCCATCATCGGAGCTGGACGCCCAGACCCTGACAGAAATTGCCGAGCTAACCGGGGGCATATACCAACGGGCACGCAACACCCAGGAACTCGAAGGAATCTATGCCGCACTAGATGAACTGGAACCCATCGAACAGGACCAAGAAACCTATCGACCCGTAAAATCACTGTTCTACTGGCCCCTGGCCGCAGCTCTGATTCTCAGTTTTCTGCTGGCGATTTTGCATCCGCAACTGCTCGTGTTGTTGAGCCAGACATTGCGCAGGTCTGGCTCGAGGGTGGAAAGCTGATGGCTGAACTCCACTTTCTCAGGCCGGAATGGTTTTACGCTGTGGTACCAGCCATCACTCTGTATCTACTTTTTCGCTACCGAGAAGGCAAAGGGTCGGCCTGGGAACGTACCATCGATCCAGTACTCCTGCCCCATCTATTGGAAACCTCCCCGGGGAAAACCACCAGGAACCCACGGTTTTTGTTGTTGCTGGGTTGGGGCCTGGGAATCATCGCACTAGCGGGACCGGTATGGGAGCAAACTCCGCAACCGGTACATGAGCGGGAAGACGCACTGGTCATCATTTTGGACCTGACCCGATCAATGTACTCAACGGATGTTAAACCGAACCGTTTAGTCCGGGCCCGCCGGAAACTGCTCGACTTGTTGGACAGCCGCGTTGAAGGCGTGACTGGCCTTGTTGTATTTGCTGGCGATGCCCATCTGGTATCACCTTTAACGGACGATGCCAAAACCATCGCGGAACTCATACCCGCCGTCTCGCCGGAAATTATGCCAGCACCGGGCAGCTCGTTAGCTCCGGCCATATCCCTTGCTCACAATCTCTTTACCGACGCTGGCATCAGTAGTGGCCGCATTCTAATTGTCACCGATGAGATCCGTGATGTTGCCCAGGCCCAGGCTATTGCCCGGGACAAACGCTACGCTTTTCCGGTATCGGTTCTGGCCGTTGGCAGCGCCGAAGGCGCACCTATTTTAGACCCAACACTGGGTTATATGCGGGATGCTAATGGGCAGATGATCATTCCCAAAGTGGATATTGGTAGTCTTCGGGAATTTGCGAGCATAGCCGGTGGCAGATTCTCCGTCATGACCCTGGTTGATTCTGATCTAGAGTTCCTCCTGGCTGAACAACCTCTTGAGGATGACCAGGCGTTTAGGCAAACCGAACGGGATTTTGATATCTGGTATGAGGAAGGTCCCTGGTTGCTTCTGCTGTTATTGCCCTTAGCGGCCCTTGCGTTTCGTAGAGGTTGGTTGTGGCAGGTTTGCTTGATTTGTCTTATCCCTTTAGATCAGGCTAAAGCGTCCATCTGGGATGACCTGTGGTCAACGGGCGACCAGCAGGGACAGCAGCTTATGGAGGCCAACGCACCGGATATTGCGGCGGAAAAATTTGATAACCCTGCCTGGAAAGCGACAGCCCAATACCGATCGGAAAACTATGAAGCCGCGTCCCAGACATTCTCCACCCTAAAGACCCCCGATGACGCCTACAATGCGGGTAACGCACTGGCTAAAGCTGGGAAGTACGAAGAGGCCATTAGCGCTTACGCAAAGGCCCTGGAAAGCGCGCCGGATCACGATGATGCCAAGTTCAATAAAGCACTGGTTGAAGAACTACTAAAATCAGAACAACAGCAGCAGCAACAGGACGGCGAAGGAGACGAGCAACAATCCTCCGACGATCAAGAAAAGAATGAATCAGAAGGTGATCAGAACCAGGATTCTGAAAGCCAGCAAAACCAGGATGGCAACCAACAAGATTCTCAGGATGCAGAGCAGCAGCAAGCGGAAGAACAACAACAGGCCGAGCAGCAGGAACAGGAGGAAGGAGAGGCACAGGATCAACAGTTCTCTGAATCAGACTCAGCCCCTTTGTCCGACGAAGAACAGCAGGCCCTGGAACAATGGCTACGCAAAGTACCGGACGATCCAGGCGGGTTGCTGCGACGCAAGTTTGAAATGCAATATCAAGAAAGATTAAACCGAGGTAATTCGACGAAAAATGATTCATCGAACTGGTAAATTACTCACCCTGGTCGCCGCCTGGATGTTCGCCTCCAGCGCGCTCGCGTCCCTGTCAGTATCCGTTGACCGAACGGAAATATCCGATGCTGATTTATTAAAACTCACTGTGCTGGTCCGTGACACGACGACCGCAACCAATCCTGATTTTCGTGCATTGGAAACCGACTTCGAAATTGTGCAGCGTTCCGGCCCCAATCAGAGCAGCAAGATATCAATCATCAACGGTAGACAGAGCTCGGAAGTGACAGTGTCCTGGGAGCTTAGACTCCGGCCAAAAAGACTCGGTAACCTGTCTATTCCTGCCTTTCGAATCGGCAGCGATACTTCTCGCCCAATCAGCATAAAAGTGAGTCGTCAATCCGAAGCAATGAAACAAAAAATGTCTCAGCTGGTGTTTTTCGATACAGACGTCGACACCACCGAGACATACGTTCAGGGCCAGATCATCTATACGATCAAACTCTATTATGTTGAAAACATCTCGGGTGATTTCCCACCAATGCCAAATATTCCCGACGCTGTGGTCGAAACCATAGAGGGGGAACGACGGTATGACGCTATTACCAACGGGCGACGCTACTATGTGCTCGAAAAACGCTATGGCATCTATCCACAAAAAAGTGGCGAAATGACAATTCCTGCCCAGACCTTCTCGGGGTTTCGCGTAGGGCCCGGGTTCTTTTCAACTAGAGAACCGGTACTCACTCGATCAGAAGCACACGTGATTAACATTAAAGCCAAGCCAGCCGAATTTACCTTTGACCACTGGTTACCCGCCACAAACGTTAGCATTGCGGAAACCTGGGTAGGCGGAGCGCCCAGCTTTACCGTTGGAGAACCGGTCAATCGTTCCATTGTCATCTCTGCTTCCGGTGTGGCTGCATCCCTATTACCCCACCTCGACAACACTCCTATTGAAGGTGCCAAAACCTATCAGGACCCGGCTGTTGAGGACCAAACCCTAACGGCGGATGGTATTGATTCTATTCAAACTATTGTTGTCGGCATTGTCCCGACTAAACCAGGCACTCTCGAGTTACCCGCCATAGAAATTCCCTGGTGGAACACCAAAACCGACCAGCTAGAGGTCGCAAAAATCCCAGCCCAGAGTTTTAATGTTGTTGGGTCACCGAAAAATCAGCAGATTGCACATCAATCCCAGGATGTCATCACGCCGATACCAACTAGCGGCACGACCCAGCCTACCGAGGTTGGTCGGTCCTATTGGCAATACGCCACCGCTGGCCTACTGATGCTTTGGCTATTAACCCTGATGCTCTGGTTTGTTCAGGCCCGCAGAGTTCGCGCTTTGATACCCAAAACCAGTCTGAAACCCAGCATGGAATCAAACCTGGCGCAGACGTTAAAAGATCTCAAAATTGCTTGCCGGGAAAACGATGCACCGTTGGCACAGTCACTTGTTATCCAGTGGGGAAACTTAAAGTACAACAACATCCACTCCCTGCAACAGTTGGTGAAACGAGTAGGTGAGGATCATCTCCAGGTCGCGGTCAATGAACTCGAATCAAGTTTATACGCGCCGAATGCTAAAGGTAGCTGGCAAGGAAAAACGCTATGGGAGTCGATCCAGGCGGTTGGGAGCAACACAGCGCAGAAAAAAAAGCAGAGCCAGCTAACGCCGGCTCTTAATCCCGGTTAGACGCTTTTAGACGCAATCTCAAAAACGTCCGGCGACAAATCATCCGCCGCAAGAATTCTCTCAAGCTGAGTTTTCATCAGCGCCTGTCGAGCCTGATCGTACTTGCGCCACCTCGTAAGTGGAGACAACATGCGAGCCGCCATCTGGGGATTAATGCCATTGAGTTCAATCACACAATCCGCCAAAAACCCATAGCCAGATCCGTCTTTGTTGTGAAAATTCACTATGTTTTGGAACGCAAATGAAGTCACCACAGAGCGCATCCGATTGGGATTTTTCATGGTAAACGCGTCGTGCTGTATGAGTGCTTGAACGCGTGAAAGTCCATCGGGCAATGGGCAACTGGCTTGCATAGCAAACCACTGATCGATCACCAACGCTTCATTAGCCCAGCGTTTATAAAATTCTGATAGCGCCTTCTCGCGGGGTAATGCCGCGCCATCTGCAGGACAGTTAATTAATGCCCGAATTGCAGCACTGGTGTCGGACATATTATCAGCGGATTCAAACTGAGCGACACATAGATCAATCGCTTCGGTCTCGGTTCCAAGCATTAGATACCCAAGGCAGACATTCTTAAGGGATCGACGGGCGACCTCATCAGAACCAAAACGATAACTCTCGTTGGATTGATTAAGTTTGTACACCGACAAAAATAGGCCCTTTAGCTTTGTCGCCAATTCTAACCGAACCGCTTCTCTGGCCTGATGAATTGCATCAACATCAGCAATGGTAGTCAATTCAGCCAGGTAGGCTTCCGTTGGCATCACTAACATATCCGCAATCATGGCCTTGTCGATTGAACCATCACTGGTATGGTTAACCGCCTCATCTAATAAGCCTTCTACAGCGGTCACAATGCGAGCATCAATCTCTACGGCTGATCCCTTTTGAATCTGGGTAATCACGTCATTAATCACGCCGACCGCAAGCCGCTGTCCCGCTTCCCAGCGATTAAATCCATCGCTGTCATGCTGCATCAAAAACTGGAGTTCATCACGACTATAATCAAAGTTGAGTTTGACCGGCGCTGAAAAGCCCCGCAGTAAAGAAATTACTGGTTTCTCTGTGACATTTAAAAACTCAAAACTCTGAACCGCTTCTCTCAAATTCAGGATAACCGTGTACTGGTCAGCGGTCACAATATTGGCGACATCAGCTTCACTAGCACTGAATTGAATATCCTCACCATCAGCACCGATCAACCCGACGGCAATAGGCATATGGAATGGCTGCTTTGAGTCCTGGCCCGGAGTGGATGGGCAAGACTGACTAACCGTCAACCTGTATGAGCTCGCAGCTTCATCAAAGGAACCATCAACCTCCAGCACCGGGGTCCCTGCCTGGCTATACCAATATCGAAATTGCGACAGATCAGTTTCGTTAGCGTCTTCCATTGCCCGGACAAAATCTTCCGTAGTCACCGCCTGGCCGTCATGCCGATCAAAATACAAATCGGTACCTTTACGAAAGTGCTCTTCCGAAAGTAGAGTACGGATCATTCGAACCACTTCAGCGCCTTTTTCGTAAACCGTTGCGGTGTAAAAGTTATTAATTTCAATATAGGAGCTTGGCCGAATAGGATGGGCCATGGGGCCCGCATCCTCTGGGAACTGAGAATTACGCAGTACTGCAACATCATCTACTCGGCAAACCGTTGGCGACCCCATGGATGCAGAAAACTGCTGATCCCGTAGCACCGTGAAGCCTTCCTTTAGACTTAACTGGAACCAATCACGGCAGGTCACTCGGTTGCCGGACCAGTTATGAAAATACTCATGACCCACAACCGCCTCAACCCTCTGATAACCAGCATCCGTCGTAGTGTCAGGCCGGGCCAGGACGCAGGAGGTGTTAAAAATATTTAGGCCCTTATTTTCCATAGCCCCCATGTTGAAGCTCTCTACCGCAACAATCATAAAGATATCGAGATCGTACTCACGGCCGTAGGTCTTCTCATCCCAGGCCATTGAATTTTTTAGGGCCGTCATCGCAAATTCGAGCTTGTCGATATTGTGTGCTTCGGTGAATATCTGAAGCGTCACATCTCGACCGCTCATGGTCGTGTAATGATCCTCGATAAACTGTAAATCGCCGGCAACCATCGCAAATAGATAAGCGGGTTTGTCGAATGGATCCTCCCAGGTCACCCAGTGCTTTTCGCCCGCATCACCGCGGGCAATCTCATTACCATTGGAAAGCAAGATCGGGTACCGGCTCTTCTCTGCCTGAATGGTGGTCGTGTACTTGGACATCACATCCGGTCGATCCTGGTACCAGGTAATATTGCGAAACCCTTCAGCTTCACACTGGGTACAAAACATATCGCCGGACTTATAGAGGCCTTCCAGTGCTGTATTTTCTTGAGGTTTCAAAGCAACCTGGGTCTCAAGGGAAAAAGCGTCTGGCACTCCAAATAGCGTTAACTGATCGCCTTCAATCCTGTATTCATTCGACAGCAATTCTCGGCCGTCAATCTTAATAACCCGGGTATCCAGATTGACGCTACCATTTAGGACCAGATCAGAACCCTTTGAATCCAGGCCTTTTGAATCCAGCCCTTTTGAACCAAAGTCTGGGTTTTTGGTCAGTGACAGTACCGAGGTGACGAAACTCACGTCCTCATTCAGATCCACATGTAAATCCGTCGTCCCGATCAGGAAGGGAGGAACACGATATTCACTAAGTTCAATGGCTTTGGGTTGACCGTCTTTCATGTACTACCTCGTATGGCTCGCGATCCTCTGGGTAAAAGAACCGCATAAAAATTTGGCAAAGGGCTTTTGACCCGGCTCGCTATTGTAGCGATTTGAATCATCTCTCGCGAGTGCTGTCGCCGGACTGATACAATACGTCGATGAGAGGATACGCAAAAAAACTGGTCAGCATTCACACAAGCCCCGTGAACTATTCGCTACCCCTGGATGATGAGCTTGTGCCCCTCAATTCTCTAATTGGTAGCCGACTCAGGCTCGAACATCACGGCAGCATTCTTTGTCATAATTGCGGTAAACCGAGCCCTAAGAGCTACTCCCAGGGCTATTGCTACCCCTGTTTTAAGAAACTACCCCAATGCGACCTCTGCATGGTCAGCCCGGAGCGGTGCCACTTTGATGCCGGCACCTGTCGTGATGACACATTTGCTGAATCTTTCTGTATGCAGCCCCACATTGTGTATCTGGCAAATTCCTCGGGATTAAAAGTGGGCATCACCAGATCCGGTCAAATTCCAACGCGATGGATAGACCAGGGAGCCGTTCAGGGCATGCCGATGCTTGAGACCCAGAGCCGCAAGATTGCTGGATTGGCCGAGGTTATATTCAAAGCCCACGTTAACGACAAAACCCAGTGGCAACGAATGTTAAAAAGTGAGGCTTCGCACGTTGACCTACCCAAAGCCAAAACTGAACTATTGGCCGAGGTAGGAGACGAATTAGCCTTACTAAAAACTAAACACGGTGATTTTGCCTTTAAGCTGCTCGATGATCCCAGCGTGACAACAATCCGCTATCCCGTTGAAACCTACCCCACCAAAGTGACAAGCCTGAACTTTGACAAGACCCCCGTGATTGAAGGCACACTGGTGGGAATTAAGGGGCAGTATTTGATTTTTGATGTTGGCGTATTGAATATTCGAAAGTTTAGTGCCTATGAACTTGAACTCACAGAGCTGTCTGCAGGTTTGTTATAGTCTGTGTTTTTATCGCCCGGGTCTTATCGAGCTTGTTTTTCAGACAGGACCCGAGCCATGCCAAAAGCGAGCAGCCCGAGCAATACCCCTGCAATCAAGCCGCCAAGATGCGCGCCATTCGCTAACGACCCCAATCCCAATAAATCGATGGCACCCGAAAACCCGACCACCAAAAAAACCAACATAAAAATGAAAATACCCTTTGGTAGTCCGTGACCTTTCAATGGCACTAACCGACTCCAAATAAAAGAAAACCCCAGCAAGCCAAACACGACCCCGGACATACCGCCAAAGAGTCCCGGACCCGAGAGATAGTATTGAGTGAGATTGGCAGCGAGTGAGCTTGTAAATACTAGAGCCATTAACCATCCAGCCCCATTAACGACTTCGATTCGTCTGCCAATTTCCCAAACCCAGAGTAAATTAAAGACAATGTGTAACAGGCCAAAGTGCAGCAACATCGGCGTGACTAATCGCCACATTTGACCAGACTCTAGTGTGTAATTGAGGTCGGCAAAGTAGAGCTTGCCGCCTATTTCATGGAAGTCTAAAAATGTCAGGGTTCTTAACCAGGGCCCCAGTGTGCCTTCGTCTATCCCAAATGTCGCAGGGAAACACAGTAGATTTGCCACAATGAGTGTCATTGTGAGTGGGCTACGCAACGCCGCGGAAAATATCGGAAACAATGCTGCTGAGACTGCACCAGAGTGGGATTTTGGCTCTAGCCCCGTCGATACCGTTGGGAGTTCACCGCGCTGAAAATGAAAGTAGGCCTGCAGCACCGCCGCTTTTTGTTCGGGCGTATTCACCCACAGCAATTGGTGCTCACCGGATTCATGGACCCGGTGAGCAATACCAGCTTGATTGAGAAACACAATAAAGCGCGAAAGATCAATATCACGTGCCAGTTCCAGTGCCAGGATTTTTGCCAAGACGGGTGGGCCACTCGAGAAAGTATTGTAGACTTAGGCATTATAACATCTGCCGATGGATCGAAGTATGGAGAACGCCGACCAACTCGTACTGGGGAAACTTGTAGAGTGGGTAGAGTCGAGCAAAAAGAGCTGGCTCTGCACCGTTGTGCAAACCTGGGGCTCCTCGCCGCGTCCAATTGGTTCGCTACTGAGCTGCAACATCGATGGCGAGATTGCCGGATCTCTATCGGGAGGCTGCGTCGAAGACGACCTGATCGAAAAACTGCGATCAGGCGAGATCGCAAAAGATAAGCCGGAAGTTATGATCTACGGGGAAACCCAGGAGGAATCAGACAGATTTGGACTACCCTGTGGCGGACAACTCCATATCGTGATCGAACCTATTGCAGCGGATACATCCACCAGCGATTTCCAAACCATCATCGGCCATCTCAACGAACGTAAGTGCATCGAACGAACCCTGGATATCGCCAGTGGCACCTTTGAAGTCACCCCTGTACCGCGTTTTCGCCTACTAGAACTGACTCGTGACGCTGATACTTTTACGACGCTAAAACAAACCTTTGGGCCGCGCTTTCAGCTATTTCTGATTGGTGCTGGACCGGTCTCCATCTATCTCGCGCAAATGGCCAAAACCCTCGACTACCAGGTATTGGTCTGTGACCCGAGGGCGAACATGATCGAACAGTGGCCGGTGGAGGGCGTGCAGCTTGTCAACTCAATGCCAGACGATGCCGTGGAAGCCCACGCGGACGATAAGTTTTCTGCCATCATTGCACTGACCCATGATCCGAGAATTGATGATATGGGTTTGATGCAGGCCCTCAAGACCAACGCATTTTTTGTCGGGGCTATGGGTTCCGATCGAACTTCGGCTAAACGCCGAGAAAGACTGCTACAGTTAGAATTAACGGCAGATGAAATAGCAAAACTCCACGCCCCGGTGGGCTTACCAATTGGCAGCAAGACGCCTGCAGAAATTGCCATCGCGATTTTGGCCCAGCTGACATCTCTGCGTGCTGAAGCCTCGGCTAAACTTAGCAGCGAGCAGGTAGCGAATAGCAGAGAGTTAGCGTGATAATCAGTTAGAAGGAGCTTTTGATGATAGGTGCCATTATTCTTGCCGCCGGCTCAAGCCGTCGATTCGGTGACGATAAACGGAAATCTCGACTTCCATCAGGGCAACTGTTACTCGAAGAAAGCATCCACAAGGCCGCCAGTGTCATCGACGAAGTTCTCGTCGTGCTGCGTTTTGGCGATAAAGATTTTGTCGGCCAACTTGCGACTCAACTAAAAAACGATGACGTGACCTATTATTGTGCACCGGATTCGGCAAAGGGTATGGGTCACAGCCTGGCCAACGGAATAACTAAGGTGCATCATTGGGATGCCGCAATGGTATTTCTCGGAGACATGCCTTTTGTTCAAGCGGAAACAGTGGAATCGTTGCTCGCTGAATACGAGTTTAGAAAGCAAAGCACTGCGCCGATTGTCGTTCCATCCCGGCATGGCCACCGCGGTCATCCGGTGCTGTTCGCAAAAGAATATTTTGCTGAGATAGCCCAGATTTCTGGTGATACCGGTGCGCGAGACGTCATTAAGGCTCACCCCGAACAAGTTTTTGAAGTTGAAGTTGAGGATCCCGGTGTCATCCGAGATATCGATACACCAGAAGACCTGATGTCGTAACTTAAGCTCGCCGATCTTTCCTTCTCGCTATTTCGCCTGTCTCGTTCGCCTGTCTATTTTTCGTCTCTATTCGCCAACTCGGCTGGCCCAGTCAAGCTTCGACCGGCAGACGCCATAAAAATTATGACCCGGTGGATGTAACAGCTTCAGCTTTTCACGCTTCTTACGCACCACAAGCGATTCACCCGGTTCAATCTCAAATTCCAGCTGTGAATCAAAACTGATCTTGGCATTAGTGCCAATATGGGAACCAACGGTGATTTTGATTTCTGCATCCCCCGGGACCACCAAGGGCCTGCTGTTTAACTGGTGGGGAAACATCGGTACAAGCACTATGGCATCCAGGCTCGGGTGCATAATCGGTCCCCCGGCTGACAGCGCATAAGCCGTGGACCCCGTGGGAGAGGCAATAATTAATCCGTCTGAATACTGGTTGTAGACAAACACACCATCGATATAGAGATTGAAGTCCAACATCTTCGGCATTGTGGCAGCGTGGATCAGCACCTCGTTAAGCGCGCAGGGCACTTCCTTCACTCCCTTGACGGACACCTCTCCTTCGAGAAGAAAGTGCTCTTCAAAGGTGTAGTTGCCACTGAGCACGTCGCCGACACTCCGCTCAATCTCATCGGGAGACACATCCGCTAAAAATCCCAATCGACCCCGGTTGATTCCGAGAATAGGCACCGAATGGGGTGCAAAACTTCGTGCTGCACCGAGAATATTGCCGTCGCCGCCCACCGCTATGATCAAATCACACTTTTCCGCCAGCACCTCCTGGGGATAGGCTTCCCCTTTGCACTCCTCCAGAAGCGCCTGGGCTGTGTCCTCAAGCAGGACTTCAATATTGCGGCTGGTCACAAAACTCCTGACCCGGCGGAGAGATTCGAGCACCAGCTCGCTGCTGGTTCTTGCCACCAGCCCGACTGTTTTAAATTCGCCCATCTTTTGCTCTACTCGTCTCGACAAGCCCGCATTAAAAGGTAGATGGGGCAAATGTGCAACGCGTCGATCTATTTGATTTATTCCCAACAAGCATGAATCAAGCCTTGAAATTCATTCAAATAAGTAGAAACTACACTCCAAACCTATGAGTGGAACCTATGAATTCGTCCATCAACAAACGCTATGCATCCGAGCTGGCGGAAGAATCCAAAATAGCTGAAATTGCATCAGCCGGTTCGCTTTGGCAAGCCATGCGACGTGAGGTCCATGCGCGAGCAGAATTTGAACCCATTATGGCGACCTACTTCCAGGCGACCGTGCTCAATCACGATACCCTTGAGGCCGCGCTGAGCTTTTTACTTGCCAGCAAACTCGACAGTACAGTGGTCTCAAGCATGGCTTTTCGAGAAATCATTCAGGAAGCATTTGCCGCTGAACCCGCCATCACCAGGGCCGCGGAAATAGACATTAAGGCAACCCGCGACCGGGACCCTGCCTGCAATAGCTACTCAACGCCATTTCTATTCTACAAAGGCTTTCAAGCCCTCCAAACCCATAGGGTTGCCCATTGGCTCTGGTCTCAGGAACGGCACAGCCTGGCATTTTTTCTGCAGAACCAGATCAGCACCATATTTGGGGTGGATATCCACCCGGCTGCTAGTGTCGGTTGCGGCGTCATGTTCGACCACGCCACCGGACTCGTGATTGGGGAAACTGCAGTGGTTGAAGACGATGTCTCGATTTTACACGGCGTTACCTTAGGCGGTACCGGTAAGGTATCCGGCGACCGCCATCCGAAGGTACGCAGGGGCGTTTTGATTGGGGCAAATGCCTCCATCATTGGCAATATAGAAATTGGCGAAGGCGCAAAAGTAGGTGCTGGAAGCGTGGTGATGAAAGACGTGCCCGCCCGCGCAACTGTAGCGGGTGTTCCAGCAAAAATTATTGGTGTTCCAGCCTGTGATTGCCCAGCTGAGGATATGGGCCAGTGCATCGACTATCCTGAGAACGATTGAGACCAAAACCCTCGGTCAAAAATCAAATCCACGTCTACCCTGGAGCCCACCGGTATGGATCGCTACCACCCGGCGATCTTTATAGTCTTCATTGAATCGAAGCAGATCCAACAGCCGATACATCATCTTTCCGGAATAGACGGGCTCTAACGGAATCCCCGTTTTGGCTTCAAATTCTAAAATAAATGTTTTGAGATCATCAGGACATCTTGCGTACCCCCCACAATGGCCATCGTGATCAATCATCCAGTTTCGAACGCCGGGAATCATCGCCTTTATGGATCGGAAAATGCCTTCGGCACCTTTTAGAACACAAATGCCCGTTACTGTTTTTCCTATCGCTAACTTCGCCGCAATTCCTGCTAGGGTACCTCCCGTTCCTAACGGCACAACAAGGTCGTCATAGATGACACCCTGCTCCGCCAACAGATCTACAATTTCTCCCGCACCATCAATTCCTGCTTGATTTGTCCCCCCTTCCGGCAACAGGTAGTGAGCACCAAAAAAATGCTGGAGCGCATTCAAGTAGACCGGCGTGTCACGATGTCGATAGACCTCGCGACTGACAAAATGCAATCGCATGCCATTCTGCTCAGCTTCGGTCAGTGCCGGATTTAAAGGATCCGGACGCTCACCTCGAATAACCGCGGTTGTTTTAAATCCAAGTTCCGGACCCACTTGAGACAGGGCATGAACATGATTTGACCAGGCTCCGCCAAACGTCAAAATCTGATCAAAACCCTGTTGCTCTGCAGCTTCCAAATTTCGTTTCAACTTGAAATATTTGTTACCGACGGGATTAACCACGGTAAGGTCCAGCACCTGAAATTCGCAGTCGTCATAAATCACATTCTGCAAAAGTGGCATCCTGGTTACCTGTGTGGTGTAGGTGGGGTTTTGGGAGAGTTTAGCTATTTCTGGGGGGGTGGTACAAATAAAGGTAAAAATCGAGATGGTCAAAATTCCGGCATCTCTATGATGCTCACTGGTTAAGTTGGTCAGAAACCCACCAGCATTCATTCTATGGACCTCGGTTTGGAGTGACGAGCAAAGACGCTGCAATCAAGCACAAAGTCGATTAAGTCTAAGTTTGCAGCTTGGAGGACACGTGCTTTATCACCGAAACACCCGAGGAAGGTCCAAGAAAAGACGCCTCCGATGTAGGCATTACTGGCAGATCAAACTAAGGACGAATACGGTCCCCGGACCCGCGACCTACAACGGTCATGATCAAGTACTTAAAGTATGCGACGACGGTGTAATCCGTAAGCATCTTTTGATCCCACTCAGCTAGCAACTCTGGTTCTGACATATCGATGCCATTAACCTGAGCGAGCCCAGTGATTCCTGGGAGAACATCAAAGACCTGTCGGTTTTCTCGCGCAGCAATCAACTCTTCCTGATTAAACAAACATGGTCTAGGCCCAACAAGACTCATGTCACCCATCAGTACGTTTACCAATTGAGGCAATTCATCGAGCTTGCTAATGCGGAGAATTTTGCCAAAGGGGGTCACAGAGGACTCTAGCGCGAGGTGGGTGGCAACAGACGCAGTGTTCAACTTCATCGACCTGAACTTGTACAGGTTAAATGGCTTCTGATGTTTACCGACCCGGGACTGCCGGAAAATTGGACTGCCGGTGTCTAAAAAGCCAATTATTGAGACGATCATCAAGAGCGGTGACAAGACAATTAGACCAAAGAAAGCGAAGATGAAATCAAAAACTCTCATTAGATCCTGTACCAATTCGGACAACTTTTTGAGGTGGGTTTAGTGGCGGACCGGACGGGACTCGAACCCGCGACCTCCGCCGTGACAGGGCGGCATTCTAACCAGCTGAACTACCGGTCCGCGCTAAACCAAAAAACTTTCTTTCGAAAGATTGTGGTGGGTGTTGCAGGGGTCGAACCTGCGACCTACGCCTTGTAAGGGCGCCGCTCTCCCAACTGAGCTAAACACCCGCAAAAAGAGAGAGCGCATTGTAACGATTCACGGCTTTGAGTCAAGCGGATTCAATGACTTAAAACACCAGAATCCGTTTCTACTTGTTTGTACCCAGCCGCTCGCGGGCATATTTCGTTTCGGCAATTTCTTGACACCACTGTGGATTACGCAAATACCACTCTATGGTTTTATCCATTCCAGATTCAAAGCTCTCTTCTGGCCGCCAACCAAGCTCGTTGGCAATCTTGCTCGCGTCAATCGCATAACGTTGATCGTGCCCGGGCCGATCATCCACATGAACAATTAAATCCTTCAATTGTTCGGAAGTTCTATCATTGATCTTTGTACCCAGGACTTCACAAATCGTTTGGACAACCTGAAGATTTTTTTTCTCTTCATTACCACCAATATTGTACGTTTCTCCCGCCTTGCCTTTACTCGCGACCAAATACAATGCTCTCACATGATCGTCGACATAGAGCCAATCACGAATCTGATCACCTTTCCCGTATATAGGCAGATCTTTTCCCTCGAGGGCGTTCAGGGTCACAAGAGGAACAAGCTTCTCGGGAAACTGATAGGGACCGTAGTTGTTGGAACAGTTTGTGACGAGAGTTGGCAGACCGTAGGTCTCGTGCCAGGCTCGAACTAGATGGTCTGAACTTGCCTTGCTTGCTGAATAGGGTGAATTGGGGCTATAGGGCGTAGTTTCAGTAAAGAGTCCCTCAGGACCGAGAGAGCCGTAAACTTCATCGGTGGAGACATGGTGGAAAATAAAACTCTCCGGTTCGTATTGGCGCCAATAACCAAGCGCTGCGTTAAGTAACGTGAAAGTACCCACCACATTGGTTTGAATAAACTCATCCGGAGAATCAACGGATCGATCCACATGGGATTCAGCGGCCAAATGAATGATTTTGTCGGGCTTAAACTCTGAGAACACTGCTTGAACACCAGCCGCATCACAAATATCTAACTGACGAAACTGATACCTGGCGTCATCTGCGACTGGAGCTAGTGTAGAAAGATTGCCCGCGTAGGTTAGCTTATCGACATTGAGTACATGATGGTCCGTCTCTCGGATGAGAAAACGAATCAGCGCAGAACCAATAAAGCCTGCACCGCCGGTCACGAGTATATTCATGGTGATTCCAAAAAATTGATGAGTATATCCAAAATTTCTGCCCCAGCCTTAAACGTCATGCCACACAGTTATTAGCTAACAACCCTTAATTCGTTGTCGACCAAGCGTCATTCTTTTATATTCCCACCTCCACAAAACTGGCACCCAGATTATCATGTCCGACTACCGCTTGACCCACCTCAAAGCCCTTGAAGCCGAGAGCATACATATTATGCGGGAAGTCGCGGCGGAATTTGATAATCCCGTGATGCTGTACTCCATCGGCAAAGACTCAACCGTCATGCTGCACCTCGCGATGAAGGCCTTTTATCCAGGTAAGCCTCCGTTTCCGTTGATGCATGTGGATACCACTTGGAAGTTCCGAGAGATGATTGAATTTCGAGACAAGATTGCCGAGGACACCGGCATGGACCTGATTGTGCACGTTAACGAAGAAGGCCGCGCAGCAGGCGTAGGGCCCTTCACCCACGGCAGCGCCAAACACACGGACATTATGAAAACAGAGGGGCTCAAACAGGCTCTCAACAAGCACCAGTTTGATGCTGTATTTGGTGGCGCCAGGCGGGATGAAGAGAAGTCTAGAGCAAAAGAACGGGTTTATAGCTTCCGGGATAAAAACCACCGGTGGGATCCCAAGAATCAGCGCCCTGAGCTCTGGAATATCTACAACAGCGAATACAACAAGGGCGAGTCCATCCGGGTTTTCCCGCTATCAAACTGGACCGAACTCGATATCTGGCAATATATCCATCTGGAGAAGATCCCATTAGTGCCATTGTATTTCGCCAAAGAACGACCGGTCGTCTGGCGAGACGGCACCTGGATTATGGTCGACGATGACAGAATGCCCTTGGAAGACGGCGAAACGCCAGAGATGAAGTTGGTCCGGTTCCGAACACTCGGCTGCTACCCGCTGACTGGGGCCGTGGAATCAGAAGCAGACTCACTAACCGATATCATCCAAGAAATGTTACTAGCGACAACTTCGGAGCGACAAGGCCGCCTGATCGACAGCGACTCGGCCGGTTCGATGGAGCAGAAGAAACGCGAGGGTTATTTCTAATGAGCCATCAATCCGAACTCATCGCAACCAATATTGATGAATATCTAAAACAACACGAGCAAAAAGAACTGCTCCGTATGCTGACCTGTGGCAGCGTCGATGACGGCAAAAGTACATTGATCGGCAGGCTGCTACACGATTCAAAAATGATCTATGAGGATCAACTAGAAGCCGTGAAAAGCGATTCTGCGAAGGTAGGAACCGTCTCTGAGGGGTTAGATCTTGCTCTGCTCGTCGACGGTCTCCAGGCTGAGCGAGAACAGGGTATTACCATCGATGTTGCGTACCGGTATTTTTCCACAGCAAAAAGAAAATTCATCATTGCCGACACACCCGGGCACGAGCAATACACCCGCAACATGGCGACCGGAGCATCAACCTGTGACCTGGCGATTATTCTGGTAGATGCCCGGCACGGTGTGATGACCCAGACAAAACGCCACACTTTTATTACAACACTGCTGGGCATCAAGCACATTATTGTTGCCATTAACAAAATGGATCTCGTCGATTACTCGGAAGAAACCTACCAACAGATCAAGCAGGACTACGCCAAGTTTTCTAGCCAGTTAGACATGGGTGAGGTTCGCTACCTACCAATTAGCGCGCTAAACGGCGACAACGTCGTCAATAAGAGTGAGCACATGCCCTGGTATGAGGGCGCCCCGCTTATGACAGTGCTCGAGAACATCCAGATTTCTTCGGATAAAAACTTATCGGATTTTCGATTTCCCGTGCAGTATGTCAATCGTCCTAATCTGGACTTTCGAGGATTTTGTGGCACCGTAGCATCCGGCATCGTTCGCCCCGGTGACGACATCATGGTTCTGCCATCACGAAAAACCAGCAAGGTAAAATCGATTGTGACCTTCGACGGAGAGCTAGAGGAAGCTTTTCCTCCCCTGGCTGTCACGCTCACACTGGAAGATGAAATAGATATCAGCCGTGGAGATATGTTAGTTCATCCGAACAACCTGCCGTACTTCTCGGACAAGTTAGACGTACAAATTGTCTGGATGGGCGAAGAACCCATGCAGATTGGCAAACAATATCTGTTTAAACAGACCACCAAAAAGTCTAGCGGCTCTATCAATCAAATTAAGTTTAAGACCGACGTTAATACGCTCAAACACGAAGAAACCAACAGCCTGAGCTTGAACGAAATTGGTCGCTGCGAAGTGACCCTGTCCCAACGAATTGCATTTGATGCCTACAAACCCAATCCTGGGACTGGTTCTTTTATCATTATCGACCGTTTAACCAACGTCACGGTTGGCGCTGGAATGATTGTTGGCAATGTATCAAGCAAAGCTGACTCTAGTTGGGATGCTGATAGCACTCAGACTCGCCTAAATGCGAGCAGCAGTTTGATTTCTGCCACAGAGAGAAATGCACAATTTGGTCAAACAGCAAAAACAATCCTGCTCACTGGATTGACCGGTTCAGGAAAAAGCACGATAGCCTACGCATTAGAGAGAAAACTATTCGATATGGGTCGCCCCGCTTTTGTTTTGGATGGCCAAAATATGCGACTTGGCCCAAGCAAAGATCTGGGGTTTGACTCTGACGATCGCTCAGAAAACCTGCGTAGAAGTGTTGAAATTGCGCGTTTAATGAATCAAGCAGGCATCATCGTCATCTGCTCTTTGGTTGCACCAAACGCAGAAGTTCGAGGTAAAGCCCGGGACCTTGTTGGAGATGATTTTCTTGAGGTGTATCTCAGTGCGCCATTAGAAGTCTGCAAGGAGCGCGACCAGGATGGTATTTACAAAGCAGCAGCAGAAGAAGGTTTAGATACTATTCCCGGGGTGAACCTGCCCTATGAAGCGCCTTCGAACCCAGACCTTACCTTACCGACCCATGAGATTGATATCGAAGACTCGGTCGAACAGCTAGTGAAACTACTTGAAAAATCAGGGGCTTTTTAAGCCCCTATTCGCTGCTGCTTGTTTCGTTCGACTTATTTGGTTCGACCGTAATTATCTTCGAAGCGGACAATATCGTCTTCTCCTAGATAGTCGCCGGATTGGACTTCGATAAGTTTTAAAGGGATTTTCCCTGGGTTGCGTAATCTGTGTTTTTCGCCTAGCGGAATGTAGGTAGATTGGTTTTTCTCGACCGTAAAAACTTTTTCACCGCAGGTAACTTCGGCTGTACCAGAAACCACAATCCAGTGTTCTGCTCGGTGGTAATGTTTTTGTAGGCTTAAACTGGCACCAGGGTTAACGATAATTCTTTTTACTTGAAACCCATCGTCCGCATCAATTGAGTCATAACTTCCCCAGGGTCGCTGAACCTTCCGGTGATTGAGGTGCTCGCTGCCACCACGCACTTCGATGGCCTGAACAATCTCTTTGACCTTTTGTACCTGGTCACGACGTGCCACTAATAGCGCATCGTCCGTATCAATGATGACCAGGTCTTCTACGCCAACTAAAGCAACTAACCTGCCTTCAGAATCAACCAGGTTATTCTTTGAGTCTTGCTGTAATACGTCTCCAGCAAACTTATTACCCATTTCATCCTTCTCGGAGACCTCCCAGACCGAGGACCAGGAACCGACATCATTCCAGCCAATGTCAACGGGAAGCACGACGGCATTTTCTGTGTGTTCCATCACCGCATAGTCGATTGAATCACTAGGGCATTCGGAGAAGGAAGTAGCTTCAATTCTTGTAAAATCTAGATCTCGGACTGCGGCATCATAACTTTTTGTACATTGCTTAAGAATCTCCGGCTGGTGACGGCCTAATTCGCCCAGATAATCCTCAGCACGAAACATAAACATGCCACTATTCCAGTAGTAGTTTCCAGCCGCTAGATAGGATTCGGCTGTCGCTAAGTCAGGTTTCTCGACAAACTTTGAAACGCTACGAGCGCCACCGCCACAGTCCTCTCCAGCTTGGATGTACCCGTATCCAACTTCTGGACTTTGCGGGACTATCCCAAAAGTTACCAAACTACCTTGCTCAGCAAGCTGCGCACCTTTTTCAATTTGTTGTATGAACTCTTCGACATTTTCAATAATGTGGTCTGCCGCCAACACCAACAAAACTGAATTTTTTGAGGGACTCGCTAACGCTGCCAGGGCAACGGCCGGAGCAGTATTCTTACCGACTGGCTCTAGCAAGATGTCAGCGGGCCGGATGTCGCATACACGCAGTTGCTCTGCGACTAAGAAACGGTGTGCCTCATTACATATAATGATGGGTGCTTCTGTTTCCAGCGACTCAAGACGCAGGAGCGTTTCCTGCAGCATTGTATGTTCGCCAAATAAAGTAAGAAATTGTTTCGGGTACTCTTTTCTAGACTTCGGCCACATTCGTGTCCCTGATCCGCCAGATAATACCACTGGGACAATGCTGGTCATGTCATAAACTCTTCAATCCATTTAGTTAGCGACTCGCTGGTCGGCTAGAGCATCTAGCATTCGACTCAGTTGATCTTGCCAGGGTAACTGTCGTATCTTGGTGTATCGCTTGAGGGTTGGGTAGCAATATAAGGCGCTATACATTGGTCGCTCAGCAGCAGTTGGATATTCTGAACTCAATATTGGAAATGCTGCTCCCTTAGACGAAATCAAACCCTTGTTTAGAGCGCGCTGGCCAATTTCATTGGCAAAGTCGTACCAGGTTGTGACCCCTTTATCGCACCAATGATAGACGCCGGGCGAAAACTGTCTTGTATCCAACACATGCCAAATTAACTCTGCCAAACCCATCGCATAGGTTGGAGAGCCTTGCTGGTTATGAACAACCCTAAAGGACTCTTTGGTTTCAAACAGTCTCAGCATGGTTTTGACAAAATTGGACCCAAACTCACTATAGAGCCACGACGTTCGGATAATCATCGTATCCTCAGGCATGATTTGAGCGAGAGCGACTTCGCCTAACAGCTTGGTTTGCCCGTAAACGCCTACCGGAGAGCAAATATCATCAGGATGATAAGGCTTTCTTGATTTTCCATCAAAGACGAAATCTGTTGAAATATGAATGACTTTTATTCGGCGTTCAGAGCAAAGATTTGCAAGATCCATGACTCCAAAATGGTTCACGTTTGCGGCGGCGTCTCTGTCGTTCTCGGCGCCATCAACGTTTGTATATGCCGCACAATTAACAACATAGTCCGGCTTAATTTCATCAAACGCAGCTCGGATTGAGCCACGGTCAGCTAAATCCAGGTCAAGCTTGTTGGCAAATTTTATATCGAGATCCACGGGAGGTTGAACCTTGAGGCATTGCCCCAATTGACCGTTGGCACCAATTACGAGAACCTTTCGCACAGCCTGCCCCAATGTGAATGTTGTTTTAAAATATTAACCTACCAGCAACCGAAGAACAAAGCTGATGCTTAGAAGCTCTCCACCGAAAGCGACTGGTGATTTAACAAACAATTTGAATCAAGTATGCCTGTCTAAAATGATCTTTCGGCAAGCTCTAGTTGAATACTTCAGCATCCTTGAATGAAGTCGCAGCGCTATCTTTCTGACTCAAAATTGGTGGCTCCGTAATCTGCCAGTCAATTCCTAAATCAGAATCGTCCCATCTGATCGATCGCTCATCTTCAGGCGCGTAGTAGTCCGTACATTTGTAGAAGAATTCAGCTTCATCCGACAAGACCACGAATCCATGAGCAAATCCGGGAGGCACCCATAGCATTCGACAATCCTGATCATCCAACTCAACGGCAACATGACACCCAAAAGTCGTCGAACTCTTACGCAGGTCCACCGCTACATCTAACACTCTGCCACTAAGTACTCGTACAAGTTTTCCTTGTGGCTTTGTTAACTGGTAGTGCAACCCCCTTAGGATCCCATTAGTAGATTTGCTGTGGTTGTCCTGAACAAACACATGCTCAGGCAACCAGGATGCTCGAAAAGATTCAAAAAAGAAGCCTCGAGCATCACCGAACTTTTCCGGCTCAATAATTTTTACATCAGGGATATCAGTGTCGAATATGTTCATATTTCTGCAATTTGTAACAAGTATTCACCATAGCCACTTTTCATCAGTGGCTGTGCTAATGACATCAACTGTTGCTTATCTATGTAGCCCATTCGATAGGCAATCTCTTCGATACAGGCAATTTTTAAGCCCTGACGCTCCTCAACAATCCTAACGAAGTTTGCCGCTTCGAGCAGATCATCCTGTCTGCCGGTATCTAGCCAGGCAGTCCCTCTGGACAGCAACTCAACGGACAATTCACCACGCTTGAGATAAGCATTATTCACATCTGTTATTTCAAGCTCTCCGCGGATGGATGGTTGAAGAGTCGATGCTATCTCAACGACGGAATTATCGTAAAAATATAAGCCAGTCACCGCATAGTTGGATTTTGGGGACTGCGGTTTTTCTTCAATGGATGTAGCTGCTCCTTCTGCATCAAATTCGACGACTCCGTATTCAGAAGGGTCACTGACATAGTAGCCAAAAACAGTCGCACCCGATTCCTTTGATGATGCAGATTGAAGTCTTTTTGACATTCCTTCCGCATAAAAAATGTTGTCCCCTAGGATCAGGCTGACGCTATCATCGCCTATAAATTTTTCACCGATTAGAAACGCTTCTGCTAAGCCGCCGGGGTGGACTTGTTGTGCGTATTTCAGACTAACACCGAGTTGCTCACCATCGCCTAGAAGATTCTTAAAGGCGTCTGCATCTCGAGGCGTTGAGATGATCAATATATCAGTAATTCCTGCCAACATTAGGGTGGACAGCGGATAGTAGATCATTGGCTTATCGTATACCGGCAGTAGCTGTTTGCTGACCGAGATCGTTAAAGGGTGTAAACGGGTACCGGAACCCCCTGCTAAAATGATGCCTTTTCTGCTCAATGCAAACGCCTTTTTGTCATTCTTGATGATCCGAATCAGCCATGAATTCTTCCCTCATAATTAGGAAAATAGGCAACCAAAATATTAGCCAGACAAAATCCATATTTGCCACTATCAGGCTCCCATCAAACATAAAGATCGCGGCAGAGTAAAACAGCGCTCCTCCCAAAAGCCAACGTTGTTCAGACCGGCGCTCGAACAATCCTCCGAGCGCCACCAGATAAAGCGCAAAAAGAACAAGAAAACCTACCAGGCCCAGTTGGTAAATCACACTTACAAACAGATTGTGAGGATGTTGGAAGGTGCAAAGAATACCCATCCGAATTACCTCAACTTCTTCACAATCAATGTTTGGAGTACTGAGGGCGGAATAGCCAAGCCCAAACATCAATCCGTCGTCAAAGGAGGCGGCAAGGGTAGATTCCCAGACATCAGGTCTCTTTTCTTCTACTAGGACGTTGAACATCTGTAAAACCGCGACCATCAAGATACCACTGAGAAAAACCCAAAGTAGTGATTGTCGAATGAAGCTGGATTCCCAAAGCGCAGCAAACGAGAGGGCAGTCAAAGCGACTAGGAGAGCGAAAAAAACAACTGAAGATTCAAGCAATAGCACCGTCGCAAGTGAAATCACCGCTACAAAAGCATGAAGGATTCCCTGCATAGTCATCCGATACTTAATGGAATAGTTGAGTGCGATCAGTAGCACAAAACCAAATGCGATGGCAGCAACACTCCGGACATTCCAGGCACCGACAGGATCCAAGTTTAGATTAAGCAACTCATTTAACAGCAATATCAAGGCTGAAATTGTTGCTGTGGACAACACACTAACCATCACAATTCTGGTTAAGTTTACCTTTTGTGGGATATGTAGAAATGCAGTTGCAACAAAACAAAGTACGACAAGGTCAACAGCAATGGATTGCAGATCCATCCCCATCCCACTTTCGGGACTATACCAGGCAAGGCTGATTAGGATATAGAGTAGGATAATGAAAAAAATAGAAAAGCTATGCGAATTCCGAAGTCGGCGAAAGCTCACTACTGGCGAAAAAATACAACTGACTAGTCCAGTCAATGAGAGAAAGTAAGCTGGAATCGCACTTCCGTGCCGGGTTGTGATCAGAAAATAACCCGCGAACACGAGACAAATCCAAACCACAGCGGCTCGTGAGAGCAGTTCTTGAACTGTGTTTCTAGCTTCCTGGCTGATAAACTTCATCTTCTGGTTTCTTTTAGGCCCACTTATGGTCGAATGGCTTAGTAATCTGTCGCGCAACTCGAAGAGGCTTTTGGCGGTTTCCACTGATCTAGTGACTATCCCAACAGCACTTTGGCTTTCGTTTGCACTTCGATTGGAAGAAGTCTACGCACCCGACGTTCGTATCGCCACCACTATGGCGCTCGCCACACTTACCACTGTCGCCGTTTTTGTTAGGCTAGGGCTTTATAGAGCGGTGATACGATACGCAGGCTTGCAAATGTTCAACACCATATTCATCGGCGTAAGCGTATCAGTCTTTCTGCTTGCCGTGCTCGCGTTCTTGTTCCAAGCGCAGATGCCGAGGTCTGTACCTTTCATTTATTTCGGGATTGCTCTAATTGCTGTCTCCGCAACCAGGTTACTCATTCGCCACCTATTGACGATTGACCGCCACCAAAAAACAAAGAAAGTTATCATCTACGGAGCCGGCTCCGCTGGTTTGCAACTATCCAATGCATTACTTCAGGGACTGGAGTACCAACCTGTTGGGTTTGTTGATGACGACAAACTTAAGCAAGGGAGTGAAATTAATGGTCTCCGCGTCTACAAACCACGCAAACTCTGCACTCTTATTGCTGAATTTGGGGTCCAGGAAGTATTACTGGCGATATCCACGTTAACCCCTTCTCGGCGAGGCCAAATCGTACATTCACTTGCTCAGTTCAACGTCAAGGTCAAGACGATACCAGGTATGTTAGAACTCATCGATGGTACATCTAAAATTGAAGAAATTCGGAACCTCAAAGTAGAAGAGCTACTAGGTAGAGAACAAGTGCCGCCTGACCCTCTGTTACTGAATGCCTGCGTTAAAGGTAAAGCAGTATTGGTCACAGGCGCAGGTGGTTCGATAGGTAGTGAGCTTTGCAGGCAAATAGCGGAGATAGGACCTTCTCAGCTAATTATTTTTGAATCTTCCGAGTTTGCATTGTATTCAATAGAAGAAGAACTAACACAAAAGGAGTACGATTTCCCAATACTACCTATGCTGGGAAACGTTCAAGACGAGCAATTAGTACTCAGAATACTTCAGAAATTTTCCATTAAAACCGTTTACCATTCAGCCGCGTATAAGCATGTGCCGCTCGTTGAGCAAAATCTTGCCGCTGGCGTATCAAATAACATACTAGGTACCTATGCCACAGCAAACGCTGCCAAAACTGCAGGAGTCAGAAACTTTATTCTCATCTCTACTGATAAAGCTGTGCGTCCAACCAACATCATGGGTGCGACTAAACGGGTAGCTGAACAAATCCTCCAAAACCTAGCTGAATCTAAGGATTCTACTACAACCTTCACGATGGTTCGATTCGGAAACGTGCTAGCTTCCTCTGGCTCGGTTGTCCCAAAGTTTAAGCAACAGATAGAGTCAGGCGGACCTGTTACAGTCACACACCCAGAAATAACTCGATATTTCATGACAATCCCAGAGGCGGTACAACTCGTGATTCAGGCGGGAACGCTAGGAGAAGGTGGAGACGTGTTCGTTCTTGATATGGGCGAACCTGTAAAAATCAAAAATTTGGCTGAAACAATTATTGTGCTACTCGGAAAGTCGCTTCGGACAACCGAGTTCCAAGAAGGTGAAATAGAAATCAAGTACACTGGGCTTCGTCCAGGTGAAAAGCTATACGAAGAGCTGCTCATTGGTGAAAACTGCGTTGGTACTGCCCACCCAATGATCACCAGAGCCATCGAGTCGAAATTAAAATCGCCACAGCTCGAGTCAGTGATTGACTGCCTTCGAGAAGCCTGCAGAAGTGACGACCTTCTTCAAATTGTCCAACAACTGGAATTCGCAGTTCCAGAGTACTCAGCTTCTAAAGAGGTCCTTAAGCTGATATCCAGAGCTGAAAAGGTGAAACCTACTATGCTGAGCATCAAACCTTAGCTGCGCGAGTGCTGCGGTATAATCACACGTGTCTCTTTCACGCTTCACTCTCATGCAATATATCTTCATAATGCCCGCCCAAATACTCATCGGCAAAAAGGCATTCCAATCGACACTAAGCACATTGTCTATATAGTCTCAGAAGATTGGTATTTCTGCTCGCATCGACTCGACTTAGCGATTCGGGCGAAAGCTTCAGGCTATCGTGTCACTCTTATCTCAAATGTGAGTGAATGTGAGGAAATTCTACGCACGAATGGAATAATCTTTGAACAATTTCAAATCAACAGGACAAGCCTGAACCCGGCTCAAGCATTTCTCAATGTACTCCGATTACGTGCAAAATTAGCACGACTCAACCCAAGTGTAGTACACAGCGTGGCGCTCAAACCAGCGATTCTAACTGGCATCGCAATTTTGGGCCTGAACATATTGAACGTCATTTCACTGGGTGGGCTCGGCACAACATTTACCAAGAAAGGTTGGCGGGAATTAGCCCTAAAAAAGCTTATCTCTGTTGCACTTCGATGGAGCATGAGACTCAATCGGTGCGCTTTGATACTACAAAACACTAGAGATGTCACCATCGCAACAACTGCGTTCGGTGTCCCTCCCAACAAAATACATCTCATCAGAGGTGTGGGTGTAGACACCGACAAGTTTAGGCCGACAGTGTCTCAACTTAAACCTCCCTATATTGTATTGTTTGCAGCACGCTTACTTGCAGCCAAAGGTATTTTGGAGTTTGTTGAGGCTGCAAAAAAAATTCTTGAAACCCGAGATGATGTGAATTTTCATATTTGTGGGCGTCTGGATCCGCTCAACCCGGATAGTATTACTAGCGCAGATACCGACAGTTGGGAAAGCATAGTCGGGTTGGAGTATTTAGGCAGTCGAAGCGACATGTCTAAGGTATTTTTGGAAGCCAGCATAGTTTGCCTACCAACATACTACGGTGAAGGCCTTCCTAAGGTATTGATCGAAAGCGCAGCATGCGGCATTCCAATAATTACGACAGACATGCCTGGTTGCAACGACATCGTGGTGCATGGTCACAACGGGGTTATTATTGAGCCGCGAAGCACTCAATCGTTAATAGACTCACTAAACTTCCTCCTTGACGACGACGAACTCAGGAAAAGGATGGGAGAGAACGGTAGGTCTCTCGTTCTCGAAAATTTCAGCGAAGCGCAGTGTTCGCTCGCAACTCTCTCGGTGTACAAAAAGGGATCGTTACATTGAGCATTAGTTATCGACCAGAAATTGACGGTCTCAGAGCATTGGCAATACTTCCTGTAGTCCTGTTTCATGCCGGTTTACCGTACTTCGAAGGAGGCTACCTAGGCGTCGATGTGTTCTTCGTGATCAGCGGCTATCTCATCACAACCATCATCTCGCAGGATATTAACAAGGGTAATTTTACAATTGTTGGTTTTTACGAACGCCGAGCGAGAAGAATTCTTCCAGCTCTCGTATTCGTTTGTATTGCTTGCAGCCCAGCCGCATATTTTCTCCTAATGCCACAAGAACTGTCTAACTTTGGTCAAAGTCTGATCTCCATCAGCGTCTTCTCTTCAAATATCTTTTTCTGGTTAGATAGCGGCTATTTTAGTGTTGATTCCGATCTCAAACCGCTACTACATACTTGGAGTCTTGCGGTCGAAGAACAGTTCTACCTCGCTTACCCGCTTATTCTGTTAGCGCTACGCGAATACTCCATGAAAACAAAATACGTTGTCATGATACTGGGACTCGTTGCCTCGCTTTGTTTATCACAGTTTGGACAGAACTTGCATACAGCTTTTCTATCAAACACCGACTATTCTTTCAGCTTCTGGTCTTCGCCTTCATATGCATTTTTTTCACTTCCTACTCGAGGTTGGGAGCTTTTGGTTGGATGTATTGCTGGGTTATATTTGTCAAATCCACACAACTCTATACTAGAGAAATCGGGAGACATCCTTGCACTTTGTGGGCTAACAATGATCGTGGGTGCCATGATATTCTTTGAGGAATCAACACCTCACCCAAGCCTTTACACTACGATCCCCGTGGTGGGGAGCGTACTCTGCATACTCTATGGCACCAAAGATACGTGGACGGGAAAATTTTTGTCCTCTTCCATGTTCGTAGGGGTTGGTCTCATCAGCTACAGCACCTACCTTTGGCATCAACCTCTCTTCGCATTCACTCGGATAGCAAACGGTGGCCAGAGCATCTCTCTCTTCGTGTCAGCTTTGATAATTTTAAGTTCTTTTCTTTTTGGGTTTTTGTCCTGGAAATATATTGAAGCACCATTTAGAAATCGAAGTGCCATTAGCAAACAATCAATATTCTACCTGTCAGGAATTTCTTTGGTTATTATAGCGGCAGTAGGATTCTATCTGATGAACCTCAGTACTGAAAGTCGGTATTCTCCGCAGGAGCTCGGGGCTTTTCAGCCAGCAAAGGAAAACCAATCAGGCATCTGCTCAGAATGGAATCAAATGGACGGCTTCGAAATTTGTTCGTTTGGAGATACCTCTAGTAACTTGTCAATGTTGATTTACGGCGACTCTCATGCAGCAGCACTAATGTCCGAGCTTGAGACGCTACTTCTTAAGAACAAAGTACGGGGCGTTCGGATCAAGCCAACTGACTGCGAAATGATCCCGGGATTGTTTCGTAAGGACCACTTGCAAACCCCCAATGAAAAAAACATTGTGCGTTGCCAGTATTCATTGCAAAAGATGCTAGAGTTCTCTGAAGCCTTCTCTGTTGTGGTCGTTCACATTCGGTGGACATACCAACTTTATCCTATAGCTGACCAAATTGAAGATCTTGGATTCAATAATCAGGAAGGTGCTGCTGAACATCTGCCTGCTAGAGAATATTTGGCGTTCGATGGAGCCAATTTCACTAACGACGGTGTTCACAAGGCTGACGCAGTCAACGATTTCCTGACACAATTCAACAAAACTGCTCAATTACTCGTGTTAATTTATCCTGTTCCTGAACTTGGCTTCAACCTACCTAGACACAATTTTCAAAGCCACAGAGCAGAAGGCTCAGTTCCAGAGACGGTTACTACGTCTAGCGAAGTCTTCCGAAGCAGAAACGCTTTCGTCACCGGCATCCTGGATAGTTTTAACTCGCCTAAACTGATCCGAGTCCATCCGTCTGATTTGCTGTGCGACACCAGCTTAAAAGGTAGATGTATTGCTCAAAAATCAACGATTCCGCTGTATTACGACGACAATCATTTATCGAATGCAGGAGCGTTACTCGTTCTCAACAGACTATTTCTAGAATTAGAAAGTGCTGGCTTGTTAACCAAAACAGATGAATTTTAGACGCATTCTGGTAGAATCTGCATCGGCAAGCCTGCTGCCCATAAAGCCAATATAACTTCATATCGAGACAATTTGATGATTAAAGCTCCAACCTCTGTAGATTTAAGAGAGTTTTCAGAAGATGTTGAAAATTCAGAAACCAAATATGGCTTGCCGAATGAAGTAAAGTACTGCAGTTCGTGCGTGATCTCAAATCAAAGACCGAACTCCAGTGTTGAGTTTCAACACACATCAGACTCAAAAAAGTCGACGATCAATTTTGACGAAAACGGTGTGTGCGATGCCTGTCATCAAACGCGAAGAAAAAACACGGAAATAGATTGGTCAGATCGCGAGCAAGAACTCAAGGATTTGTGTGATCGTTTCCGCAGCAAGAATGGAGAATACGACTGCTTAGTCCCTGGCTCTGGAGGGAAGGACAGCTTTTTTGCAGCACACAAGTTAAAGTACGAATACGGCATGCACCCGCTAACGGTTACTTGGGCACCTCATGTTTATACAGATTGGGGATGGAAAAATTTTCAGTCTTGGCTTCACGCTGGCTTCGACAACTACCTGATGACTCCCAACGGCAAAGCGCATCGACTGTTAACCCGACTTGCTGTTGAGAATTTATTCCATCCATTTCAGCCCTTCATCTTAGGTCAAAAAAACCTCGCTCCTAAAATGGCAGAAATGTTTAAGATCCCACTAGTTTTCTACGGCGAAAACGAAGCTGAATACGGAAACCCGATCGGCGACAATTCAACGGCTATACGCGACTACAAATATTTTAGCGGTCTGGACAAGTCTGAAATGTTCTTAGGAGGAGTTAGCTTGTTGGAGTTGGTTGAAGACTTTGGGTTAGATGAGCAAGATTTGATTCCATATCTACCTGCCGACCCACAAAAGCTAAGCGATAATAATACTGAAGTACATTATCTTGGATACTATCTAAAATGGCATCCACAAAGTTGTTACTACTACTCGGTAGAGCACGGTGGTTTTGAAGCATCGCCCGAACGAACTCCCGGGACGTATAGCAAATACAACAGTATCGACGATCGGATAGATGATTTCCACTATCACACCACTCGCACAAAATTTGGCATCGGACGAGCAACATACGACGCGGCTCAGGAAATCCGTTCAGGGGATATCACTCGCGATGAAGGAGTGGCTCTCATAAGAAAATTCGATCACGAGTTCCCAGAACGATTTGCAGAAGAGATATTCACCTACTTGTCAATGTCGCCCAAGGAGTTTCCAAGAGCGAGTGAGATGTTCGAGGAACCCATGATGAACCGAGAGTACTACGACAAACTGGCTGACACCTTTCGATCTCCACACCTTTGGCAAAATGTCCAAGGTGTTTGGTCGATCCGACATCCAATAAAGTAGGTACTACATGGCTAATATTCGCCTTATCCCTCGATTAGATATTAAGGGTCCCAATTTGATAAAGGGGATCCACCTGGAAGGCTTGAGAGTTGTTGGCGACCCCCAAGTTTATGCCGTAAATTACTACGAATCTGGCGCGGATGAACTACTATATATGGATATAGTCGCAAGCCTCTACGGCCGAAACAATTTGTCAGACATCGTAAAAAGCGCGGCGGAAAATGTGTTCATCCCAATTACTGTTGGTGGTGGCATTCGCAGTGTAGCGGATGCAGACCAACTACTCAGGTCAGGTGCTGATAAGGTCGCGATAAATACCGCGGCCATTAACGACCCAGAGCTCATTAGCAAATTGTCACAGAGATTTGGATCTCAGTGTGTCGTTGTATCGATAGAAGCTAAGAAACAGAGTGGCGGGAAGTGGGAGTGCTATGTAGACAACGGAAGAGAGAGGACCGGTATAGACGTGGTCAACTGGGTAAGGGAGGCGATCACTCTCGGTGCAGGAGAACTACTCATCACATCCGTTGATAAGGAAGGTACCCGCAAAGGTTTTGACCTTGAACTTTATAAAGCGGTTAAAGATGTCGCGACAATCCCACTAATTGCATGTGGCGGAATGGGCTGTCTAGAAGATTTCGACAATGTGGTCAAAGATGGAGGTGTTGATGCCGTATCCATGGCTGATGTCTTACACTATAACAGATTAACACTGCCTCAAATTAGATCAGCAGCTCTCGACTCCAATATTAATGTGAGGCAACCATGAAAATTACGGTCGTCGACTATGGTATCGGCAACTTGTTAAGCGTGGTACGTGGGTTTCAGCGCATTGGATGCGATGTACAACTCGCGGCAGCAGGAGAAGAAATTGTAAGCGCTTCGCGCTTAATTCTACCAGGAGTCGGAGCTTTCGGTGATGGTATGGAGGAAATCAGAAGGAGGAATCTAGAAGAACCAATACGCGAGTATGCTGAATCTGGAAAACCACTGTTGGGAATCTGTCTTGGAATGCAAATGCTTCTGGAGAGAAGTTTCGAGTTTGGATCTCACAATGGTCTGGGACTAATCCCGGGATCTGTCATCGAGATACCAAAACAAACACCTGCTGGGAATACCCATAAAACCCCTCATATCGGGTGGTCTGGAATCAACAAAGATGAGGTCAGTTGGGAGGACACCTTCCTCCAAACTACCTCGCCTAACTCACCCGTTTATTTTGTTCATTCATACATGGCCGCACCGCCAATAGAATACAGGCTAGCTTCGTGCGATTACAATGGTGTCTCAATATGCGCCGCTGTAAAGAATGGCAATATTTACGGCACACAGTTCCACCCAGAGAAAAGCGGTCCAATTGGGCTGGAAATGCTGGAACAATTTCTAACACTTTGAACAGCATTAACCCTCAATCAAACCTTGCCCGCCCATTCGTCATAGTCGGGGGTGGAGGTCACGCAAATGTAGTCGCCGATCTGCTCCTCGCCTCTAATTGTTCCATTCTTGGATATGCTGATGTATCTGGAAGTAGAGCAAACTTTGCCCCGTACCTTGGAAACGATCAGAAAGTTTATCAGTTTGCCACTTCGGAAATTTACATCGCAATTGGGATCGGGTCATTACCAGGACATAATCTCAGAAAACGTCTCTTTGAAAAGTTTCTCTCTAGTGGCTATAGCATTCCGCCTCTAATTCATCCAAGTGCCTATGTGGCGAGAACGGCAAAAGTCGCTGATGGCGCCCAAATTATGGCTGGAGCTGTCGTCCAGGCAAACACTGAAATCGAAAGAAATGTAATCATAAATACCGGGGCAAGTATCGACCATGATTGTTACGTGGCGCAGAATTGCCATATTAGCCCACGGGCCACGCTTTGCGGCTCAGTCCGACTAATGGAGTCAACACACATCGGAGTGAACGCGGCTATTCTACAAAACATAACAGTAGGATCAAGTTCAGTGATCGGTGCCGGTGCAATTGTCAGAAGGTCCGTAGGAAATGATACAATTGTCTACGGTTTTGACTCAACTAAAACAACAAAGAAACTCAACAATGACTAACCTATTTCGGATCTTGGAGCTGAAGGTACTCGAGCCGCTCCTCTACTTAGCAAGGCCAATGTTCTCCACGGAAGAAGAGTACTATGCCGCGGTTATGAACTGGAGAACTAGAGTACGAGCAGTGTTCGGACGGACTCCTACCGCATCTCCCGAGAGCAGTGAGAGAGAAGCCGAGTTTTATCTCCGAAAAATCTCCCAGAAGGACGTGTTTTTAGAGTATGGGTGCGGAAGCTGCGGGCTCGCGGTCCATGTTATTAACGTACTCGATAAAGGAAATTACGTTGGCTGTGACATTTCTGAGGGCGCGCTAACGAAAGGAAGAAGCATCGTCTCAGAAAACCCATCTTTAGAGAAGAAAGCTCCAGTACTCATCCTTTTCAAAGACTTAGCGGAGTTGAGCTCAAAACTGGGCGATCGAAAGTTCGATTGGATTGTGCTGAATAGCGTGTTTACGCATCTCAGTGAAGATAAAATCATAGAGTGCCTAAAGTTCTTCAAATCCATCTTAGCGACCAATGGCGTCGTAGTCGGAGACTTCAGTGTACCACGGCTTTCCGCTGGTTCATTTTCAAGACGTGGAATCGACTATTACTATTCGATCGAGAACATCTTAGCTTTGGCCCAGAAATCTAACATTTATCCAAAACAAATCGATGGCTTTGACGTCAATCAATCCACAGTTTATGAAAGTGTGATTTTTGAGTTTAGAACGAATGTAGGCGAGTGAGAATCAAGGTGAACCGGCCAAATTTTGACATCGATGTATACAATAACTTGGAGGTGCTGCTCCAAAAGTGCAGGCAGGAGTATCGCAGGGGAGTAGAAGACCTACGCTACTTAGAGGCTTTTGATGATTGGGTACATGCCCCGAATTGCCTTGACTCTACCGTACTAAAATTGACTCGTCTAGACGATGAAACTATAAACTCAATACGTTCCGAATACTTCGCCTTTAGACTTCAACTCATTCGTAGATCTAAATACCTTAAGAGTATGTGGCCAAATCCAAGTAAAGAAAAAACCTTCGATCTTATTGAAGTGCTTCTCAGACCAAACCTACAAACAATTCTCGATCGTATAGGTCATTTTGCCATAACCCAACTCGAATTGAGCACCGCCGTCGCCAGTACACACTCAAAGTCAGAAGGGTGGCATTTCGATCCATCACCTTCAAGTCACTACAAAATAATTTTCTATTTTTCAGCCGATCAAACCCATGATGGTTGTACTCAATACGCCCCGGAAAATTTTTCAAGGAGTTTAATTACGGAAGGCTATAATAACATAGCCCCACAACTCCGGCGTAGCTCACTAACTGATACTAACATTGATCCAGTAATATATAGCCAACGCGACCAAGGTGAAACCGTACTTTTTAGTCCTGCAACAACCTGCCACAGAGCAGTCTATCCGTCTAAAGGAGCAAGACACACAATCACACTCAGTCTGCTAGCATCAGAGCAGGTTGATGACTGGCGATTAGCTTCAGAAGCAGTCTACGACGTAAGTAAGCTATCTGGCATTCCATTGTACGCACGTTGGCCAAACTTTAGTTAAGTTCGTTTTTTACAAACAACGAACAGACCACTAGTTTCTATGTCCTCAACACTCATGTTGTTGAAGCGAGGGGCAAGATCCTTTACTCCAATGAGTGTCTCAGAATTAGTTACTTCTTCAAGAATCACGTCGAATCCGGTTGCTTGAATGAAGTCGCGATGAGTAGAAGCTGACTCTCTATTTAGCAGGTAAGGCTGCCTGCCACGAATCATCGACCACAGAAGTTCGTCAGCTGTCCAATGCCCGTTCCATTGAGGAAACGTGTTGTGGCATTTGAAATCAATTTGGTGGGACATAAACCCGCCCCCTGAAAGCCATTTAAACATCGCTTTATATGTAACTTCCAAATCATCTACATGCTCCAGAACTGCCTGAGAGAATATTAGATCAACCGAGCCTAATTCAACCGTTTCAGTGTTTGCCCAAGGTACCTGATATTTAATTAATGAATCAACTGAATCTGGGTTACGAATTGAATCACGAATCCGGTCTAGCCGTTGATCACTGAGATCGAGTCTGCCAAAATCATTCAGTAGATCTCTTGGAAAACTGACATCGTCAAGGCCTGGTTTAACATTGTCTATCTCGGGAATTGGACCGGAAGATTGAAACAGGACTACTAGTCTCTCAAAGACCTCCAAATTGGAATTGAGATCGGCATGTTTGACAACATCGAGCGCGAAATATTTCTCAGCGCCTGATAAAAGCGCCGCTAGTCCAACTCCAATAGAATCTCCTGGTCCGAGTTCTGCAACAACTCTCGGCATGTTGTTACAACCCGCGTTTCTTAACCAGATAAGATGTCTGAGCCACACAGAGTAACAATAATCCGCCGTATCGGTCCCACCAGTTTTGCGAGTGTGTAAGCGGGTAAAGCCTGGAATGTATGTCGCTAGTCCGTAAAGTAAATGCAGTAAATTAGGGCGCATAATAGTTACCTAACTAAGAAGTCTTTCTTACTAACTGACGATACATATACGCAACCGGTCTTTGCAAGATTGCATCACGAAAACTCATCAGATAAAACCTTAAATAAAATTTTGTTTCTGTGAGGAGATTGCATACTACTTCGAAGAAGAAAACGGTAATTAACGTTGCGACTGCTGCACCTTCAATTCCGTAGCGCGGAATGGCATAGAGGTTCAAAATTACATTCAAGAGCACCGAAGCTAATCTCAGCTTAAAAATAACCGTCTCCTTACCTTGCAATAGCAGCAACTCAACCCTGAAGCTGTTCGGTATTTGAAGCAAAAACGAAACAAGTAAAACGCCGACAACGAATAGCGATGTCAGGAAATCTTCGCCTATTGAGTATGCTATGACCTGGTTGCCGAACAAATAGAATGCTATAGAAAAACCGATTCCCAAATAGGTTATTAGGGATAGCACTCTAACCAGTTGTTCTTCAAATTCGATTGATGGTCTGTTCGAAAAACTGTCAAGTAGGATTGGAGAACTGCTACGGACAATCGCATCAAAGAACACCGAAGGCAATCTGAGTACTTGAACATAGAGTGCATAGATTCCAACCGCGCTAACTGAATCAAACTGGCCTAACATTATTCTGTCGAACTGCGTATATATTGTGCCTGCCAAAGCGCTAAAAGCTAATGGCCAAGACCTATATAAAATTGACTTAGTACAGGCACCATTAACCTTCCAGCCCTGAATCGTGCCGCCTTTCTTCTGGAAATAATAGAGCATAACGCCAATGAAAATGGCTGCCTCGAAAACCGATGCAACGGAGAAATATACAACGTCCATTGACAAGAAAATCATCAGCACTTTCGTGAGACCCGACCCCAAGGTAGCAGCCGTTAAAGCAATTGTCGCGTACTTCGATTTGAGGTGTTTTTGAAACCAAACATCGAGATGAGATATCGATCTCAAGAGGTAAGATGATGAAGCGATGAGAATGATGATCTTAACTTCTGCATCGGTAGACCAGAGTAGAGCAGCAACACTGCTAAACAAAATAACGAGAACACCTCCAACGAGCTTTAGTATAGCTACAGTACCCATTAACTCATTTTCTTCGAAGTGCTTTTGGACTAAATCTTGAAGAGTTACCCGATCAAACCCAAACGTCGAAAACAGTGAAGCAATCAGCACAAATGCCATCGCAAATGCATACTTGCCGTAGAGTTCAGCTCCCAAATATCTGGCCATCAACAAGCTAGTTATCGCTCCAAGCGCAGTGGCTACTACACTACCAATAACCAACCAAGAGGCATTCTGAAATATACGATCGAATACCGACCGGGACGACGAGGTCACCTAACTAAACTCGTCGATGCGAGAAGGTCACAAATTGTTAGGTCCAGTTCAGTATCAATGTCAAAAGACCTTTCTTTAGGCATTTCATATCCGAGAGAGTGTTCAGATACAAATATGGGATTATCGGAAAAAGCCTCTACATCAAGTACGTAAACTGCGCCATTTAGCTCGTAAACGCTCGGGGAATCTTGCCTCCTGGTTGGCGTATCAGCTGTAGCAATGAAGGGCACCAATCTCTGACTCTCTTTTTCATGAGTATACATCCAATACGGAGAATGAGAGATTTTGTTAATTGACACTACGCTGTGAATTCCATCAGCCATAAGCTCGATACATCCGTCCACGTCGGCAATGGACCTGAAAGGCGATGTTGGCTGAAGGAACACAATTATTGAAAAATTCGACAAGTTTTCCAACGCGTGCAATACAACGCTTGCAGACGTAGCATTATCGCCGGCAAGCTCCATTGGTCTGATGAATGGGAGGGAAGCACCTAGCTCTAGCCCTACTTTAGCGATTTCATCATCGTCAGTTGATAGAACAATCGAGTCTACGTATTTTGAACCAATGCAAACTGAGATAGTTCGGTCTAAAAGAGACCGCCCACCCACTTCACGAAGGTTTTTTCGTTCCACCCCTTTTGAACCACCACGTGCTGGAATCAGCGCCAGTACTCTTTTACCGCCTATCATTTCCGCAACTTAAGCACGTCTTTTTGCGCTTGTCTAAAATCATCTACACGGCCAATATCCAACCAATATTCATAGATGGGATATCTTACGACATCAACTTCTTCATCAATCAGCCTAGAAATAAAATCCGGCATATCCAAGTAGTGACCGTCTAGTTTCCTGAGGAGAGGAGCATCAATAATGTAAACGCCGGCACTAACGAAGTAGCTATGAATCGGCTTTTCGACAATATCTGTGACGTACTTGCCATTTGTCTCTACAACACCATAAGGTACTTCAAGCTCATATTCGCGCACCGCAATCGTCATTCCAGCATTTGATTCGATATGAAAATCCAAAAGTCTTTTAAAGTTAAGGCTTGTCAAAACATCGGCATTGATAACTAGCAGAGGTAACTCTATCGAAAAAGGTGCTAACAAGGCTAGAGCACCTGCAGTACCGAGGGGTTGAGATTCGGTTACGTAGGTTATATCGACACCAAACTTGCTACCATCGCCGAAGTAACTCATGATCACTTCAGGTAGGTAATGAACCGAAAAGTAAAAATCAGAAAATCCAGACTCTATAAAGCTCTCCAAGATATGTTCGAGCATTGGTTTCTCTCCCACTTTCAACATGGGCTTAGGGCAATCGTTAGTTAATGGCTTTAATCTAGTACCAAACCCTCCAGCCATTATAAGTACAGGGTTTTTTACTCTCTTAACCTGGATCAGATTTCGGAGAACCTCGATCCTAACAACAACACCGTCTTCTGAAATCACTGGGATATGGTTTAATTCGTGGTTTAGCAAAAGCTTCTGTATCTTACTTTGAGAATCACTTTCGAGAGCCACAATTGGACTCCTGTTCATAATTTCATTTGCTAGCGCATCAGTTTCCTTACCCGCGATCATGCCCCGTCGAACATCACCATCTGTAATAGTTCCGACGAGTTCTCCCGAGGAGGCCTGCACCAAGGCAATTTGCATTCCGCCTAACTCAATCCTACGAATTACTGTAGATATCGTGTCATTTTCTTGCACGACTAACGTCCGCCAATCCATTCGTTCCACTACTCCAATATGTATTCGCCGACAGCATATTTTTGGCTGCTCTTTTCTCCAAGGATCCTCCATACCTCGATCGGTCGAAGCCCGCCACCGGGTCGACGGATTGCAATATTGTTATGTCCTAGCACGTCACCTAGAGCGATGTCTTGGCTCGCTACTAAACTCTTACGAGCAATCGGGAGGTTCTTTCGCTCCGAAGCAGTCGGCCATTTTACCCGACGACCAATTAAAACAGGGATCTGTCTGATCGTCTCAACCATCTCAGCCAGCTCACTAGGCTCCAGCGATGCTGCATGATCAGGTCCATCCATCGATCTATCCAAAGTGAAATGCTTCTCAATACACACGGCTCCTCTAGAGACGGCTAGCAGTGAAGCAAGCGCTCCTTTTGTGTGATCGGAGTAACCTATAGGGATTCCAAATATATCTCGAAGTAGCTCCATCGCGGCAATATTGACTTCTTCTGGCGGCGATGGGTATTCAGTTGTGCAATGAAGCAGCGTTACTTTGCTTTGTAAATATGCCCTCCCTTCTATTGAGTTACCAGCTTCTGCAATCTCTGCATAGGACTGGGGCTGATTTGGATAGAGAGAACCGTAAGCCAGGGACCACAATGCATCTTCAATTTCGGACACATTTGCCATACCAGTGGAAAGTATTATCTCCAGACCGCTCCTACCAAACTCGATCAGCATAGGCGAGTTTGTCAAATCCCCGGATGATACCTTTAGTCTTTTTACCTTCACCTCGTCAATCAAAAATCTAAGGCTACTCAGGTCGAATGGTGTGGAAATAAATTCGATTCCTTTTGATGCACAGAAAGAGGCAAGCTCAATAAAATCCGAATTTGAAAGTTCGAGCCTCTTAAGCATTTGATACTGAGACTCGTTTTCGTCTGTTAAAGCTTTCTGATATTCTGCCTTTTCTGCGGCCTTAGTTACCAGTTCATCGGCTTTGAAGGTTTGGAACTTTACTGCATCCGCGCCTGAAACAACCGCTTCTTCTATCAATCTAATGGCTAGCTTTTTTGATCCATTATGATTCACGCCGGCTTCGGCAATAATAAATACATCTTGCATTCTAAATCTCCGTACTTTCCAAGTCGTAGAAAACCTTAACACCGAGACGATTCATATCGTCTCGCCCAAGAGTTTCAGCTATGATTTTTGATGCGTTACCGGAACCGTAGGGATTTTTGGTCGTCCGACATACCTCTAAGAAACTCGGCTCAACTGCGTTAGAAATTGCTTTTACGATACCAGCTTTCACATTCTCACAATTCAATACCGATTCAGATTGGATCCTGCCACCTTGACGCTTTCCGATGTTAATCGTTGGTATTTGAAAACTTGGGACCTCAATCAAACCGCTAGACGAATTGCCGATAACAGCATTTACATAGTGTAGTGCGCTAAAGTACTTTCGCTGACCTAGAGATTGGATCAAACATACGCGCTCACCCACGTTTTTCTTAAAATCATGAAGTGCATCTATGATTTCATCACTTCCCTGGTCAGCGTTTGGGTAGGTAACTATGAGCCCCACATCATCAAACTCCTTGAGCGCTTCTAACATAGGACCCACAGAATCATCCTCATCACTTCCTGCTGTAACGGAGTGGTAAGTTACCAAAAAGTTCAAATCGCGAAACCGGAACTCCAGCTGACGCTCTAGATCTTTTTTAGATAACGGCTTCTCGGCCAAAATCACATCTAATGCTGGTGCTCCGGACACGAAAACTCTATTCGGTTGCTCACCCATTTGAACTAATCGTTTTCGATAGACTTCTGTAGATGTAAAATGTATGTGAGACATTTTCGAAATCGCATGCCGAATGCTATCGTCAATCGCATGGGTTGTTAGTTCCCCACCGTGCACGTGTGCAACAGGGATTCCTAGCAACATTGCAGCTTGCGCTGCAGCCAGAGCCTCGAATCGATCGCCAATCAATAGAACAATGTCGGGCTGCAAATCATCCAAGACTTTTGAAAAACCAATAGTACCAACGCCAACTGAGCGTGCGATTGCTAAGGGTCCACTATCTTCTTCCAACATGGGCACCTTCGCGTCAATATGAAAGCCATCAGCTTCAATTTCATCAACGGTGTAACCATACTTACGACTCAAATGCATTGCTGAAACTACTAGTTTTAGCTCAAAGGCTTCAGATTGGTTCAATTCGCTTAGAATAGGCCGAAATATCCCATACTCCGAACGAGCGCCAGTGATAGCGGCAATCCTCACAAGCGAACGCTGCTCGGTATGTTGACGAGACGACTGTGGATATCTCGAGTGATTGAAAGGTCGCTTGTCGCCTGAGCAGAACTAAACATAGGCAAGTCACTCATTAGTTCCCAAACAGGTCTAGTCATAACGCCAGCTGCATTGCATTGTTTTAGAAAGAAGTTTCGTTCAACCAAATCGCGACACAAAAAGGCGTTCAGCCAGAAGTTTGCTCGACAACCAAGCGGCTCATCTACGAACTCGAGTTGACTTGATCGAAAGAAACCACGGTAAGCGTCTGCTAATTCTCTTTTCGATTTAAGGTAAGGTTCTAGTCTCCTTAACTGAGCACAGCCGAGCGCTGCATTGAGATTAGGCATCCGATAATTGTACGCAACGTCATCATGCCTATATTCCCAAGGGTGGGTTAATTTCCCAGTAGTGGAGAGATGCCGAACCCTTTCCATCATTTCATCATTGTTCGAAAATATTGCCCCACCACCTCCAGTCGTAACGATTTTATTCCCATTAAAGCTAGTAATAGCAAGATCTCCAAAACTACCTAAGGGCTTACCATTTATCGTTGAACCTAAGGACTCAGCCGCATCCTCGACAACTGGAATAGCAAACTCCCGGCATACTCCAACTATTTCCTCAATATCTTGACTGTGGCCAAAAGTATGCATCGGCACACATGCAGAAATAACACGACCTGTACTATTATTTATTGGCAAACCTGTGGATGAATCAATCGTGACTGTATTTTCCAAAAAGCTTCTAAGCTCTTTCGGACACAGCGACAGTGAAGCCCGGTTGATATCAATGAAAACTGGAGCTGCACCTAAGTAAGAAATCGCATTACAGGTAGCAACGAAGGTAAGAGCCTGGGTTAGAACTTCAGTATCCCGCCCCACTCCAGCGACTCGAAGCGCAACATGCAAAGCAGCAGTACCATTTACAGTGGCGACACAGTTCTTCACACCAACAACTTCTTTCAACGAGTTTTCGAATTCACCTACGTATTCACCTACTGTTGAAACAAAAGTCGACTCGATACAGTCACTAACATACCTTTTATCATCAGCATCGAATCGAGGTTCGTGGAGCGGGATAAACTCCTTTGTTTGGAACTGTTCTCGAACAAAATCCACTAAATCTTGTGGCGTAATTTCCATTGTCACACCGGGATATTAAAATAACGTTGTTGATCAGGATTCGAAATGACTTTTAATTTCAGGGCATCTGCGATCTCTCTAATTCCGTCCAACACAACCATGGTTGGTTCAAAACCCAGGACAGATCCAATCTTGTCGCAGTTAACTCGATAATCTCTAGGGTCTTCATTTTTCACAACATACTCGATCTTACCTTGAGGGAATACGTTCATTAATTCATCGGCTAGCATTCGCTTAGTGTAGTTTTCATCCGTACTTCCTACATTAAACACCTGCTTATCGACCGCAGACTTAGGTGCCTCAAGCACCCGAAGAAAGGCTTGAGAAAAATCAGCGACATGGCAATAGGGTCGCCAGAATTGTTCGCCAAATATCGTTAGGGTTCTACCCATTGCCATTTCCTTAGTAAACTCGTTGACTGTTAGGTCAAATCGCATCCGAGGAGACAAGCCATAAACTGTCGCGAACCTGAGGGCAGTGAGGCAAGTATCAACGCCAGAATTCGAGACTTCCAGCAGCTTTTTCTCAAACTCCACTTTCAGCTCTGCATATAAAGATACCGGCGCTAGCGGCGAATCCTCAGTAACGAACCCACCAGCTTCATCCATTTTTCCATAATTGCTACAAGTTGAAGCAAACACGAATTTATCGACATTTTTGGCAACAGCAATGTCCAGTAATTGAGACGATGCTTCCAAATTTGTCCGACGTGACAATTCAGCATCAATTTTACAGGCAGGATCGCCCACAATTGCCGCAAGGTGCAGTACAGCGTGAAATTCTTTATCATCTAGCTTCTCGCGCACCTCTTCAGCATGGAGTAAATTCAGATTGAGAAACTCGAATTTGGGATATCTTAATAGATCGACAATAGAGTCGCCGCCAAAATCAAGCTTGTCTACACACAGGACCTCATAGCCCTTTGAAAGAAGAACTCGAACTAAAATCGAGCCCACATATCCGGCTCCTCCAGTAACTAACACTCGCATCTAAACTACTCTCCACTAAAGCGGCAAATCTTATCATGCAAACACAATTAATTCTCACACCTATTTCCAGTTTTGCACCCATCAATACTGCATACGCCATTTACAATGGTACGAAAAACTTGCTCAAAGCTGGATTAAAACTGAACCAGGCAATTTTGTTAAAAAGGCTAAAAAGGTCGGATACCTTGGTTGTTTTAGGTGCCGGTGACTCTCTAAATTCTGTCTCCGTTAAGACATGGGAGCAACTGTCCACCTTCGACACTGCAGGCTTAAGCTATAGTGTACTTTTACCTATCCCGCTGACCTACTACTTTCTAGAAACAGCAAGCCGGAGCAGAGTTGAGGCAATGCAATTAGAAAAGCTCCTACCACTAATTCTAGATCGCGTTGGAAGCAATTCAATACAGCAAGTAATCTGGAAAAATGCAGAAGATACCGAATCGGTACTAGCCTCCAACATTCCCAGGCATGCCAGGCTTGTGTCTTCATGGCTTCTAACTCGAAAAAAAGCCGTTCTCAAAAAGTCGATTCGATACGCGCGAAAACTTGGTTTACCTGATAGTTTTATGATGCAGTGCGCAGGCTCTGTATTCGCAATTTCATTCTGGGCACACAGCATCGGTTACAAAAGAATAATTTTTGCTGGTATTGACCTAAATGGATCCAAGTATTTTTTTGTGAACAATCCAGCCTTCGAACATTTAGCAATTCCCAACCCGCTAGAACACGAGACTAGGGAGGTTAGCAGCTCAAAACACGCTACCAACGACCCTGAGATAGGTATTCCAATGGAAGATGCACTAATGGTTCTTCAAAAAGAAACTGGTATAGAAATGATTACCCTCAGCTCAGAAACGGCACTGGCAAACTTCCTACCCGTGTTCAGCGCGTAATATATCCATGAGCAACGCAGCATGAACACTCGCGTTTTCTTTAACAGTTATCCCTAAGTGTTCAAGCTGAGCAGGACCGCCGACAGCCGCGCGGCGAGAAACTTCAAGAAGGCAAACAACAAACCTCTCGACCAAACGATAGTCTACCTTGTAGCCGCCCTCTATAAGCTTTAGCCCATCTTCCAATTCTCTGGACGAGTTTACTTTGAAAACGCCTTCACAAGAATCGAACCAGGCATGGCCAAAACAAAGCGCGGGCTTTTCTCGGACAACTGATTCCCAGCACAACGTTCCCGTCGCGGAGGCGACTGCCCTTGCCGCATCAACTAACTCAAAGGTATCCGCGCTCAGAGGAACCAATTCGATTTTGGGGTTCCGTTTCAATCGATCATAAAAGTTGCTGTCCCTAAAACGTTCTCCGTATCGAGTGTAATCGGGAACAAATTGACTAGGATGTTCCTTAACAAAGACCTTCCAACCTTCAGGTACGCTATCCGCTAACATTTCACACATTAAGGTTTGATCCACGAACCTTCCCGCAAGTGGACAGGTTGACTTCTCAGGCTGGTACTGCAGCCCACAAAACACATATGGCTGGTCTAAATCCAGCTCATTCTTCGTCAGCTTTTGATAGTAAGCACGATTACTCTTTTTCTTAAAATATGTCTTCAATCGATTGAAAACCATCTCAGGATAAGACACTCGTGAATCTTGTAGTTTTTGTCCTTTTTGCTTTTGATCCGAGGGAAATGTATCAAAACCGAGCAGGAATCGAAGCCGCTGAACAAGTGACGAAAACACAAAAATTTTAGCCGAGAAAAATTGAGCGTCCGCAAGAAAAGTGAAACGAGTAGGTTTTCTAATCGACTTTACCCGATCCACCTGGTCCCAAAGGTGTTCTGCCAAAACAGACTCATAAGTGCCTCTGAGCTTTTCGAGATATCGGGCTGCATAATCAGGCAAAGTGTTCGGAACAATATCATTTTGATGTCGCTCAACAAGGGTGTGAAGGAGTTCCGAGCCCGCTTCGAAGTCTGACATAGGAATCAAACCGAAATCCGCGATTGTTCGCACCGGCATATACGTTTGTAGGCCTTGTTCCCTTGCCACCAAAAATAGAATGTAATCAGATGACTGGTGCGGCTCTTCCTCAAACACGATCAGGTCAACTGACAGAGTTCGTATTACCGATGACCAATACCCGATTAAGTCATAGTAAAATCGTAGGCGCTCAGTATAGGAAAATGTCCCTGAGTTAGAATCATTACGGTCCATCATTGACAATGCAATATTCTCGTAACTTGAAAGCCGATCGACTAAAGAATGCTCCGATTTGATGTCACCTTTGAACATCGGTGCAGGTAACCCCTTGAATGAGGACAGTTGATCATGTGTTATCGCATGGGGGAAATTTTTCTCAATTTCGACTTTCATCACTTCACTGCACAACCAATAAACAGGCTCGATCCCTGAATCCACTTTTAATATTTTGGCTGCTTCGACCGAATAAGGCTGGGCACTTGTATAAATCGTATTTAATCTCTTCCCATTCATCCTAAGGTCTCCAAATAATAGGTCGAGTACAACTCAGCAATAGCATCGATTGAATAGTCGCGAGCGATTCTATCGCGACAAGCTTCGCTCAAAACGGGGTCACTTATCGTTACCTTTTCGATTGCAGCAGTTAGTCCCTCTAAGTCACCAGGAGCAAGTACCACACCCAAGCTGCCTACAATGAACGCACTATCGCCGACATCGGTCACAATGCAAGGAACACCACAGCTCATGGCCTCACCGATGACGTTTGGAAACCCCTCCCCCCATAGCGATGCAGAGATAAATACGTCAAACGCCGGATACACCAATTCAGGTTCCTGAGTGCTACCCATAAAGTGAACTCGCGAATTGACTATCCCTGAGCAGCCGACAGTCTCTGAAGTGACTCCAGCTCCATAAACGACTAAATAAAGGTCATCATGTTTTTCGCACGCTAACGAGTGTGCCTTGACTAGAACCGAGTGCCCCTTCATCGGGTGCATACGCGCAATACTACCTATGACAACCGCACTATCGGGAATATCCAACTCCTGTCGTAACTTGTACCTTAAAGCTAAGTCGGGTTTGAATTTCTGAACATCAAATCCATTACCAATCATTTTTGATTGTCGACTCGAGTAGCCAAGCGCATGATGCTGCTCCATAGCCGTTTGTGAGTTGTAAATGATCCCGTTTGGATACCGAGACAGTTTCGAGCCTAACCAGATCAATACTCTAAGGGCCAGCTTTTCAAAACGCACATCCGATACTGAATGCCTGATATTCCAAATTACAGGCGACCGAACCCAATTTAGACTTGATACTATCAACGATACCAAATTTCCATGGTACATCCACCCCTGCAAAATGTCAGGGTTTGCATCTTTTACGAATAGCTTTAAGGCCTTCAAATTTACAAACAAATTGAGCAATGATAACCGGCGCGCGAAAACAGACACCCCAATTCGTTTTAAATGCTCCTCGTGCGCTCCTGGACCTGCCAGGCTAACAACAAACACTTGATGGCCAGATTCCAATTCCTTTTGGCACAATTTAACCAACATCGATTCAGCTCCACCTTGTCGGAGGCCGCTAATAATATGGAGCAGTATCAATTCCTGTCTCCAGAACTAGGACAGCAAAAACAGGCTATTAGAAAAGGGCACCAGAATACAATCCAGAGCTCATTCACCTTCGTGATCAGACTTCCTCCATCGAATGACAAACAAAAGCCCGCGTAAACAAGACCAAAGAAACCACAGCGCTCCAACCTATTCCTGTTTCTTATATCCACAAGCGGAATCAGTGGGGCAGCTATCATTGCCACCAACAGAGTGCAGCCTACCAACCCAGTATTGACTAATGCTGCTAGGAAAATGCTATGGGGATGCTGGAATACCATCAGGTCCATTATCCCAGGCACCCTTTCATATTCGGCTTCCGAGTAGAATGGACTGAGGATGCCAGCACCAAAAACAAGGTTTCCTGAGAGCCATTGACTAACAGCGTCTCGCCAGACAAAGTTACGTAATCCAAGTCCCTTCCTAAGGAAGCTTTCCCACAATTCGGGATAGAGTTGATGCACCATCACCAGAAAAAGACCCACACCTAGAAGAAGTAAGGCGGATAACCACACGCGAATCTTCATAGGTGATAGAAAATATGTGATCAAAATCACGCATAGAGTGACAGCAAGTAGCGACCCCCGAGATTTAGTAAATACTAAGGCTAAGAATAGAAAAATTGATAACGCCAGGTAGCCGCAAGTAGTTAATGCTTGTTTTGAAGAAATCGATAGAACAAGTGCATAGACAAAACCGAGCCCAGCACACATCGCCGCCACTGAAGCCAGCCGTAGACGACCATTGCCCTCTAGTCTGACCCAATGCCATAAAATATCTTCACGGAACACGAAGTCAGACACAGGTGGGAGTATGGCAACCACTAACAATAAGAGGTAGAAGTGAATAAACCCAATGCCGTACCCTACGCCAGGTTTTGACAGCAGGTGGCTCCCTGCAAATATAAAACCTAACAACGTAGACGCCGCACCCAAAATTGAAATGATTTTTCGATTATCTTCAAAGCTCGACCACACGATCGAGATAACAGAGAATGCGATAAAACAAATTGCCAATTTGAAACCCAGCGTGTTTTGAAGTTTGTAGTCCTTCGACGTCAAGCTCGGAGCGGCAAGCGCCAACAGGGCTAAAAAATAGGTTGGGATAGTATTGATCTGAGAATCATCAACAAGAAAAAATAATGCTAGCGACAATCCAATGAAAATGACTGCAAGAACGTCAAACACTTTCAAATCGGAGATGATCACTTCATTGCCGTCCTAGATTCGCTTACTGACGGATTGATCACCGAAACAGCGCAGAGTATCAGCACCCAATCAAACACCCCAACTCCGTAGAATACTGTATCACCCGCTGCTCGAACGATGAGAGCAAGAAAACAAAAAAACACTACAAGACTATGTTTCCACAATTCGAAAAGAATGAAAATCAGAAAACCAAATATGAGCAACGAAAATACACCACCTCGCTGATGAAGAAGTAAGTAGGAACTGTGAAGATTTTCATGGAAACCAAACTCTGCTCCAAAGGGGAAGCCTAACAGTAGGCCACGTGTATCTAACCTGTCGATGTAACTGACCCAGATTTCAAATCTGACGTCTTCTCCCAAAATTCTTGGTAAATCTAGTCGTTTCATTATTTCTAATGAATAGCCTTGATTCCAAAGGTAACTCTGAAGCGCGTTGCTGTAGTCCACCAAACCAATACTCAGAACCAACACCACCACGGGCACGGCGATCAATAACAAAGTGAATCTTTGCATTGGAAACCTCGAAAGTAGTATCGCGTATAGTGCTCCGGAAAATAGCACCAACCCGGCAACACTTCCTGCAGAACCTTGACCCAATAGACAACCAACTAGACAAAGAACAGCCGGAGCGAGTGGAAGTCTTCTAGATTTTCGAGCTAGTAATGCGTATCCGGCAGCTGTCATTGAAAGGTAGAAAGTTGAAATATGATTCTTGGATCCGTAGACCACATCATCTGGATTCATATCAAAATATAGGATTGAAACTGCATGGTAGGCAAAAACGACAACCATCATTAACCAAATTGCTTTATAGAACTGAGGGTCTCGATTGAGTTGAAGAGCGATGCCTAAACATGCAAGCGCCAGTGGCAAAAACAAGGTTCCCACACCTAAGCCGTTTTTTAGGAGGCTAACGAAGTATATTGCTACTATCGATACTAAGAACAACCATAACTGCGCTGATCCTAGGCGCTTTGTGGTAAGCAGAACTTCAAGCAAAAGAATCAGCCCGAGGAGAATTCCAAATAGGAGGACATCATAAGCGCCATAATCTGCTATGTGGCGGAACACCAAGAGAGAGAGTGTGGCAAGAACAAGTAGTCGCAGCATTCAAGCTAAATTTCCTATGAGTCCTACGTACTTACCACCATAAAGAAAAATTTGGTAATTCAATTCGCGGGAACGCACCAAATCATAGAAAAAGTTATCGTCCTGGATATCATCAAATATCCAAATTGCCTCCGCTGATACATATGGCTGCAAGACCTCAAAACACCACTTCTTACCTTGATATGTCTTGTCCGAGTCGTAATGAATCAAATCAATTTTTGTAAGCAGTGACTTCGTAATCTGCAATAAATTTGATTCATCCCCACTTGTATACAAGTGCCAGTTGCTCGGTCTAGGCTGAGCCACGAGGCACCCAACAAGCCTTTCAGGATCCGGTAACCGAAAATAAGGCAAATCGCTGCTGTACAATTCACCACCCTCAACACCACTCAAAGCGCTCAGTATGGTGTTACTTGAAAAACCCACTGAAACTCCAGTTTCTAGTACGGTCTTAGGACCAAGCCTCTTAACAACAAAATAGATCAGCTCGATATGTCCTGCGCCACCTACTTTCAAACCAAGATCTGCGAGTGTTTTCTCCGCGCTATACTCCAATCGACTTCTAAACTCAGACGCTTCAGTGAAAAGCTCTGGGTCTATTCTTTTTGCAAAGTCATCAAAGTCTATGACTTTTTCGAGAATCCAAGCTTCCATTTCCGTTGTCTTGTTTACCGTCAATCGACGGAATACTTTCTTGATCAGGACCTTCAAACTTCCTGGATTCAATACAGCAAACCGCAATACGTTCGTAGCTTTAGAAAAAATAATCTTAATCCAGTGATGTTCAAATGGTCGGGACGGCAGGATTTGAACCTACGACCACCACACCCCCAGTGTGGTGCGCTACCAGACTGCGCTACGCCCCGAAGCGGGGCATTCTATCAGGGTTTTATCCAGTTCCCAAATGATTGCGCAATACCTTCCCTCGCGGTAAACGGAGGCTGCCATCGATTCTGCTTTTGGGCTATGTTTTCTTCAACGATTGAGTCTGAAAGTAGCAGGTTGACGTACGCATTAGGCAATAGGCGAGCAACGGGAGTTAAGAGCGGCAAAGAGAATTTAAACAGGCGGAGTGTACGACCATTTGCTAATCCGATTAGCCGTAGCAAGTCCGGCAATGTCAGCCTCTCTTTGTCAGACAAGTTGTAAGTCCCTGGGTCAATTTTTCCGTTCAACAATGTAACAACGAAGTCGATGAGGTTACCTAGAAACAAATAGCTCTTCTCGGCTGTCAGAGACCCAAACGGCAACGGTAGACCTAGACGAACGATTCTCTCTAAGCGCTCAAAGTTGCCACTTATTGGCAGGCCATAAACCGGAGCAGGTCGCAATACGAACAGATTGATAGCGGAGGAATTCAACAAGGTTTTAGCTGACTGCTCCGCTGCCAGCTTCGATCTTCCGTATGGTGTTACCGGCACCGGGTAAGTGTTATTGGCAATCGAAAACTCAGATACCGCCTTGATTGAACTGAAAAGGACGACGTTAGGGACTTCGGCTTGTAGTGCGCTTTCGACGATATGTTCGGTTAAACTTTGATTTATCTCAAAGATTTCGCTTTCAGACTCACTGAACGCATCTGCCAGAGCGGCAAGATGGATAATAGCGTCATGATTTTTGAGATCATTTGCGTGAAGTTCTCTAGGTGGCTTAGCCATCCAACTAACTTCCGACGGACACCATTGTGGTCGTTGGCTGCGACTGCACGCAGTCACCTTAAACCCGTTTGAATAGAGAGCCTTCACTAAAGCCGAACCAATATATCCGGACGAACCTGTCAAAAAGACCTTCATGGTGTATTTTTAGATTTTAGGACTTAAGCACAACCAACACATCTTCCAACTCACTGATCATCTGGTGAATCAGTTGCTTGTACTGGGTGTTGTCTTCAGCTTGATCTTCACCGGATAAGCGCTGACGTGCACCGCCAATGGTGAAGCCTTGATCGTAGAGCAATGAGCGAATCTGACGGATCATCAACACGTCTTGACGCTGATAATAACGGCGATTGCCCCGGCGTTTAACGGGTTTTAGCTGGGGGAATTCTTGTTCCCAATAGCGTAGGACGTGCGGTTTTACTGCACACAGACCGCTGACTTCACCAATGGTGAAGTAACGCTTGCCGGGAATAGGCGGCAGTTCAGCGTTATGATCTGGGTCCAGCATATGCTTCCACTCGTGCTTTCAATTTTTGGCCTGGACGAAAAGTCACAACTCTTCGCGCAGTAATAGGGATTTCTTCACCGGTCTTTGGATTACGGCCAGGGCGTTGGCTCTTGTCTCGCAAATCAAAATTGCCAAATCCAGACAGCTTGACCTGCTCATTGCCTTCGAGAGATGCCCGCACTTCTTCGAAAAAGAGCTCGACAACTTCCTTTGCCTCTCTCTTATTCAAACCCAGCTCTTCAAACAGCTTCTCGGCCATTTCCGCCTTGGTGAGCGCGCTCATCTTCAATTCCTTAAGCTAGCATCCAGATTCTTCGTCAGTGCAGCAACGATTTGGTCGACAAAACCGTTGATTTCGTCGTCTGTAAGAGTGCGGGATGGATGCTGGAAGGTCAAGCCTAAAGCGACACTTTTTCTATTAGGATCAATACCTTTGCCCTGATATACGTCAAACAACTTGAGGTTTTTATAGACCTCAATCTGGGCAGATTGGACGCAGGCGTCTATTTCTCTGGCACTGACCTGATTTTCGACAATGATGGCGATATCTCGGCGGACTTCTGGGTATTTTGACAAATTGACGGCATTTGGAATTGGCTTTTCGAGTAGCTTCGCCACTTCAAGCTCGAATAGGTAAACATTTGGGTCCAGATCCAGGGCTTTTTGGGTCTGAGGATGTAACAAGCCCATCACACCCACCTGAACCCCGCCCCGCTCGATAATGGCGGTTTGTCCTGGATGCAGCGCTGGGTGTTGCCCAACCTTGATATCAAACTGCCCCACACCACCGACAAAGCTGAGGAGAGATTCAACATCCCCTTTGAGGTCGAAGAAATCCACGGAGTCTGTGGTGTCAGCCCAATTCTCTCGATGCCTGGGTCCACAAATTAATCCAGCTAGCATCATATTCTGTTTTACGTCAGCCATTTCCAAATCCACCTGATTCGGTGGCTGAATGAATCGTAACCCTGTCTCAAACAAGCGCACTCGATTTTGCTGACGATTGAGGTTGTGGGTCAGAGCCTTAATCAGGCCACTCCATAGCGTGGTCCGCATGACAGACATTTCACTGGATAAGGGATTAGCGAGCCCAATAGGATCGTTCTCTGGATCCAAAGTATTTTGGACCGTTGCATCGACAAAACTATAGGTAATGGCTTCCTGATATCCCCGGGAGACCAGTGCTGACTTTAAGTCATTTAGTGCAAGGGCTGTCTCGGTGACCGGCGCCATGGTCAGATGCAACTTTGGCGTCCTTACCGGCAAATTGTTGTAGCCGTAGATGCGACTGATCTCTTCAATCAGATCAGCTTCAATGGCGATATCAAATCGATGGGATGGAGCTAAAACCTTCCAGGTCATATCAGTAGAATCGGTAACAGAATGCTCAAACCCGAGTCGGGTGAGCATGTCCTCTACCTGTTGCGCTTTGACCTCTACCCCTAAAAGTCTGGAAACTCTTGCCAAACGTAATACCACCGCCGGTACCTCCGGCAAGGATTCGGCATCCTCGACTTCGGTCACAGGACCGGGCTCGCCGCCGGCAATCTTTATCAGCAATTCGGTCGCCAGATTAATAGCTTGTCGCTGACCTTGCCAGTCAACACCCCGCTCAAAACGGTGGGATGCATCGGTGTTTAGGCCGTAGGATCTTGCCTGGCCGGCGATTGAGAGCGGTGAGAAGAATGCACTCTCAAGAAATATGTCCGTGGTCGTCTCAGTCACAGAAGTCGACAGACCACCCATAATCCCCGCAATCCCGATGGGACCGGAATCATCGGTAATCAAGAGAGTGTTGTCGTTTAACGTAATTTCCTGACTATCTAATAGTGTGACCTTCTCGCCTGCCTTTGAATTTCTCACCACTATGCTGCCCGCGAGTTTCTCAAGGTCGTAAGCATGCATGGGTTGACCAAGTGCCAACATCACATAGTTCGTGACATCCACAACGGGATCGATACTGCGAACGTCACTGCGACGCAGTTTTTCTTTCATCCAAAGCGGCGTCTCTGCATCGAGTCGAATGTTCTTAATGACCCGGCCGACAAATCGTGGGCAGGATGTTCCTGCCGACAAGACCACGGGGAATGTTTGTTCGTGAACCGCCGCAGTTTCACTGATCTCATCAACTTTGACATCGAGACCGTTGATCAAGCCTGTTTCTCTGGCTAGGCCGACAATACCCAGACAATCGCTTCGATTTGGCGTGAGATCCAGATCGATCATTGAATCCTCAAGACCTAAATATTCTCGTACGTTCTGACCAGTAGGAGCATCCGTAGGTAGTTCAAGCAAACCGTCATGGTCATCACTTAAACCGAGCTCTTTCTCGGAACAAAGCATGCCAAATGATTCAACACCCCGCAGCTTTGCTTTTTTGATTTTGAAGTCTTCGAGTTTTGCCCCAACCATCGCAAAAGGCACCTTGATGCCGGCTCGAGCATTGGGTGCACCACAGACAACCTGATGTTGTTCATCACCAGTACTAACTGTGCAGACCACTAATTTGTCGGCATCGGGATGGGAATTGGTTTCTAAGATTTCACCCACGACTACTTTTGAGAAGTCTGCAGCGATAGGCTCAAAGCCATCTACTTCTAGGCCGGCCATTGTGAGTTGATCGACCAGTTCTTGAGTGGTGAGGGTCGGGTTTACGTATTCTCGGAGCCAGTTTTCACTGAATTTCATGTCTTAATCCAATTACTCATTGCAGATCGGAAAGTTGGGAGATGTTAGTTAAACTGTTTTAGGAAACGCAGGTCGTTTTCGAAGAACAATCTCAGATCATCAACGCCATAGCGCAACATGGCTAACCTGTCTGGCCCCATACCAAAGGCAAAGCCGCTATATTCTTCGGGGTCAATGCCTGACATCTCCAGCACCTTTGGATGCACCATGCCGGAGCCCATCACTTCTAGCCAGCCGGTGTTGCTACAAACCCGACATCCCTTCCCGACACAGTGAACGCACTGAACATCAACTTCAGCTGACGGTTCGGTAAAGGGAAAGTAGGAAGGCCGAAAACGCACTTCAAGTTCTTTTTCAAAGAACACCTGGAGAAACTCGATAATCGTGCCTTTTAGATCGGCAAAACTGCTTTCACGATCGATCAGCAGCCCCTCGATTTGATGGAACATCGGCGTGTGAGTTAAATCAGAGTCGACTCGATAAACTCGCCCAGGACAAATGATCCTAAATGGCGGCTCCCGGTTTTCCATTGTTCTCACCTGCACGGGTGAGGTATGGGTGCGAAGCAGCATATTCGGATTGAAGTAGAAGGTATCGTGCATCGCCCTGGCGGGATGATGCTGGGGAATATTTAGAGCTTCAAAGTTATGATAATCGTCTTCAATTTCCGGGCCTTCAACCACCTCGTAGCCCACACCGCGGAAAAAGTTCTCAATCCGCTGCATGACCATGGTCACGGGGTGCAAGCCACCCACATCCACATCACGCCCGGGAAGCGTGACATCTATTGTTTCAGAGGAAAGTTTCTCGTCAATTTTCGCCTGTTCTAGCAGTGCTTTTTTACCATCTATGGCAATCTGCACGGTTTGCTTGGCTTCATTGATCTTGGCACCTGCGGCGGGTCGTTCTTCAGCGGACAACTTGCCGAGGCTTTTGAGTTGCGCAGTGATTTCGCCCTTCTTACCGAGGTAAGAAACGCGAACATCATCTAGCGTCTTGATTTCTGCAGCGGCCTCAACGGCCGCTAAAGCGTGACTAACAAGTTCAGTTAAGTCTGACATGATCTGTCCTTAACTGAATTGGTTAGGCAATAGCTTGCTTGGCTTTCTCTGCCAGTGCTGCAAAAGCTTCTTTCTCATGAACAGCAAGGTCAGCAAGCACCCGACGATCAATTTCGATTTCTGCTCTTTTCAGACCATTGATCATACGGCTGTAGGACAAACCATGCAGACGGGAAGCGGCGTTAATTCGCTGGATCCAAAGTGCGCGGAACATTCTCTTACGAACTTTACGGTCACGGTAAGCATACTGACCGGCTTTAGTCACAGCCTGCTTGGCAACGCGGAAGATACGCGAACGCGCTCCGTAATAGCCTTTGGCTTGCTTTAGTACTTTCTTGTGTCGGCGATGAGCCGTGACACCACGTTTAACTCTTGGCATTTTGTTTCTCCGAAATCATTTAGGTCCTTAGACCCTTAATAGTTATCCTTGCCCCTCTCGTGACTTTTGCTACGCAAAAGCACTGCCGGCTGCTGATAATTAGCTTCGCTAATTACAGCTTAATGGCCGAGTAGGCGTTTAATCAAAGGGATATCAGCAGAAGCAATTTGCTTCATTCCACGCAGATGGCGTTTACGCTTGGTTCCCTTCTTGGTCAGGATGTGACTTCGGAAAGACTGTCGGTGCTTGTATCCGCCTTTACCAGTTCTTTTGAACCGTTTGGCAGCACCACTACTTGTTTTAAGTTTGGGCATGATAACTCCGCGATTTTAATACAATAAAAAATTAAAAACCGTGCCCTACCGGACATCGGCTTTGCTATGTGCTCTTTCGAGCAGTGCAGGCTTTTGAAAGTGACCGAAGGCCACCTAAATTTAGGAAGCGGCTTCTTCGCCTTTCTTCTTGCCTCTTGGGGCCAGTACCATGGTTAGTTGTCTGCCTTCCATTTTCGGATGCAATTCAACTGCGCCAATGTCAGCAAGGTCCACCTCAATTCTCTTGAGTAGTTCCATGCCTAGTTCCTGGTGCGCCATTTCGCGACCTCTAAACCTCAAGGTCACCTTGGCTTTATCCCCGTCGTTGAGGAAACGTGTCAGGTTGCGTAGTTTTACCTGATAATCTCCTTCTTCTGTTCCCGGACGAAACTTCATCTCTTTCACTTGAGTCTTACGCTGTTTCTTCTTGGCTGCAGCTTTGTCTTTTTTCGCTTCGAAAATAAACTTGCCGTAATCAAGAATTTTACAAACAACAGGATCTGCATCCGGCGCAATTTCAACCAAATCCAGTTTTGCCTCCTGTGCTGCTTCCAACGCTTTAGCAATAGGCACAACACCCACCTGACTACCATCGGCTCCAATCAATCGACAAGTCTTAACATCTATCTCGTCGTTAATCCGGGACCTCTTAGACTCTTTCTTAATTCCGCTTCTCCTTCAGTTCGGGGGCGCGAGTATACCTAAATCTAGGAAACTCTTCCCTTTTTTTCGACTTCTTTGGCTAAAAGTTCAGAAAAATCGTCAATTGACATGGATCCGAGGTCGTCGCCGTTCCTCGCACGGACCGCCACATGGCCATTTTCGATCTCCCGATCGCCTACTACCAGCAGATATGGCACTCGCTGAATGGTGTGTTCACGGATCTTAAAGCCAATTTTTTCGTTTCTCAGATCTTTCTCGACCCGAATACCTTTTTTAATCAAAGACTTATAAACATCCTCACAATAAGGCGCCTGGGAGTCAGTAATATTCAGGATTGTTGCCTGAACCGGAGCCAGCCAGGGCGGCATTTCGCCGGCATAGTTTTCGATCAAAATACCGATAAACCGCTCGAAAGAGCCCAGCATCGCCCGGTGTAGCATCACGGGGACCTGACGACTGCCATCCTCATCGACAAATTGGGCGTCGAGCCGGCCTGGCATCGAGAAATCGACCTGCATCGTGCCACATTGCCATACACGTCCGAGGCAATCTTTTAGGGAGAATTCGATCTTCGGCCCATAGAACGCGCCTTCGCCCGGTAACTCCTCCCAATCCAGACCTTTTGCATCTAATGCTTTTGCCAGGGTCGCTTCTGATTTATCCCAGACCGCGTCATCTCCGACCCTTTGCTCCGGACGGGTCGAAAGCTTGGTGATGATCTCGGTGAAACCAAAATCAGCATAGACACCTTCTAGGATATTAATAAAATCGATTACCTCGTCCTGGATTTGAGACTCGGAACAAAAAATATGCCCATCGTCTTGTACAAAGGCCCGGACCCGCATAATTCCGTGGAGCGTGCCCGACGGCTCATCCCGGTGGCAGGAGCCAAACTCTGCCAGGCGTATAGGCAGATCGCGATAGCTCTTAAGTCCTTGATTGAAGACCTGGACGTGGCAGGGACAGTTCATGGGCTTGATCGCATAGAGTCGATTGTCTGTCTGGACCGAGAACATGCCATCACCAAACTTGTCCGCATGGCCGGAGGCTTCCCAGAGTGACATGTCCACTAATTGTGGCGTTTTGATTTCCAGGTAGCCGTGCTGCTGCTGCACACCGCGGATGTACTGCTCAATGGTTTGCCAGATCTGCCAGCCTTTGGGATGCCAGAACACCATACCCGGTGCTTCTTCCTGGGTGTGGAACAGATCAAACTTCTTACCGAGCTTCCGGTGATCGCGCTTTTCTGCTTCCTCTAGCCGAAACAAATACTGTTTCAGCGCTTTTTTGTCGCCCCAGCAGGTACCGTAGATTCGTTGCAACATCTCGTTGTTGGAATCGCCACGCCAGTAGGCACCGGCAACCTTGGTTAATTTAAAAGCCTGCAGTTTGCCTGTGTCCGGTACATGGGGACCGCGACACAGATCAATAAAGTCGCCCTGCTTATAGAAGGACAAATCTTCATCCGTTGGAATGCTTTCCAAAATCTGAACCTTGTAGCCTTCATTCATACTGCGAAACAGCTCTACAGCCTCATCCCGGGACATCACGGAACGCGTGACTTCCAGGTTCTCCTTGCTTATTTTTGTCATCTCTTTTTCGATGGCAAGCAAGTCTTCCGGCGTAAATGGGCGTTCGTAGGCAAAATCGTAGAAAAAACCATCCTCGATCACCGGGCCGATAGTGACCTGGGCAGAGGGAAATAGGCGCTGAACTGCCTGGGCCATGAGGTGAGCGCAGGAGTGTCTGAGCACCTCAAGGCCGTCATCGTCTTTGGGTGTCACAATAGACAGCGCAATGTCGGTTTCAATGGTATGAGATGTATCGAGTAGTTCTCCATCGATCTTACCGGCCAGCGCGACTTTAGCGAGACCTGGGCCGATAGATTCGGCGACCTGATGGATTGTAACGGGGTGATCGAACTGTTTCTGACTGCCGTCAGGAAGAGTAATTGTGGGCATGTTGTCCTCGCTTTCAGTGGTGACCCCTACAATGGGCCACGTGGTTTTAGCTTTTTGGCTTCGCCAAAGGCGAATACCTGTTTAGTCAGACTTTGCTTGCGCGGAAGCCTGGTGGAGGATGTTCGGAAGGGTCCGGGGGCATCCTTATGTCCCGGGGGACGGTGTTTAGTTTAGACCATTTGCGGTCTGGATGGCTTTTCCTGTTGGGGTTGGCCGGTGGTTCTATTTGTAACTGTGAATTTTTTGGTGTCAGCTTCGTAGAGCGTGCGACCGTGATTCACTTGTCTTACCGCTCACGCTGCGCGTGCTCGGGTGTTCATGTTTTGCCTTCGGCAAAGCCACGAACTAACTGCCTAAAATCAAAAGACAGGAGTCACTTTGGAACAGTAACAACATGACTTCACTATTGTTACCGCTCAAGTTCTCGCGATTTTGCTTTGCAAAACGCTGCCACTTGCTCGGATGTTTGCGTTTTGGCTTTGCCAAAGCCGCAAACTTGGTGGGAGTACTCAGATTCGAACTGAGGACCCTCGCCTTGTCGAGGCGATGCTCTAACCAACTGAGCTATACTCCCTTGCTTCTCCGTAGCCATCTGACTCAGAGGGCGCGTAATTTACCAACATTACTCAGCAGAATCCAGCGTCTAGGGCGACTAGCTTCGAACAAACTGTTGTCGCAATTCCTCTATCTGGTCTCTGAGACTAGCGGCCTCCTCAAAAGCAAGATTCTTGGCCTGATCAAACATTTCCTTTTCAAGGCTAACAATACGCTTTTCAAGTTCGCCCTGGCTCAAGGCATCCGAGCGATACTTACCTTTCTTTTCACCCACTTTCATCAGTCGACCAGCCCGGGCAGAAGTTCGGGCGCCCTCCATAATGTCGGAAATTTCCCGGGTAACACCAATTGGCGTGATGTTGTTAGCCAAATTATGTGCCACCTGTTTTTCCCGTCGGCGATCAGTTTCATCCATCGCCCGGCGCATTGAATCGGTAATTTTGTCTGCATACAAAATAGCCTTACCGCTCAGGTGTCGAGCTGCTCGACCAATCGTCTGAATAAGGGAACGGTCCGAGCGCAAAAATCCTTCCTTATCGGCATCCAGAATTGCAACCAGGGATACCTCTGGCATATCCAGACCTTCTCGAAGCAGGTTAATCCCAATCAGGACATCGAATTCCCCCAATCTAAAATCTCGAATAATTTCGACACGCTCGACGGTATCAATATCCGAATGGAGATAACGAACTTTGACGCCATGCTCGTCTAGATAGTCTGTGAGGTCCTCTGCCATTCGCTTCGTTAGCGTGGTAATCAAAACGCGCTCATCTTTCTCAACCCGCAAAAGGATCTCCGACAGCACATCGTCTACCTGGGTCTGGGCGGGACGGACCTCTATTTCTGGATCAATCAGGCCGGTTGGGCGAACCACCTGCTCCACGACCTGCCCTGATATTTCCTTCTCGTAGGGGCCCGGAGTTGCGGAGACAAATATCATCTGAGGCGCAAGCTTTTCCCACTCTTCAAATCGCAACGGCCGATTATCCAGGGCAGAAGGCAATCGAAAGCCGTATTCCACCAGGGTCGACTTTCTGGACCGGTCGCCCTTGTACATCGCACCTAGCTGCGGAATACCCACGTGGGATTCATCCATAATCAGCAGGGCATCATCTGGCAAATAATCGTAGAGCGTCGGAGGCGCCTCACCGGGTGCCCTGCCCGAGAGATATCTGGAATAGTTTTCGATGCCGTTGCAATAGCCGAGCTCTTTGATCATTTCCAGATCGTAACGAGTACGCTGCTCCAGCCTCTGGGCCTCAACTAGACGGTTTTCATCTTTTAAGTGCTTGAGGCGGATCGTGAGCTCGTCACGAATTTGATCTAACGCTTTTTCTATGGTTTCCCGCGGCGTGACATAGTGAGACTTGGGGAAGATTGTGACCCTCGGCACGCGTCGTAGCACTTCACCCGTGAGCGGATCGAAAAACGCCAGATCCTCGATCTCATCATCAAAGAGCTCAATGCGAATTGCTTCTTTATCGGATTCAGCCGGAAACACATCAATCACATCTCCCCGCACCCGATAGGTTGCACGCTTCAACTCCATCTCGTTTCTCGAGTACTGAAGCTCCGCCAGACGACGGAGGATAAAACGCTGATCAACCTTGTCTCCCCGGTCGAGGTGCATGACCATCTTGAGATACGCCCCAGGATCACCCAAACCATAGATCGAAGATACCGAGGCAACCACGATTGAATCTCTGCGCTGTAGCAATGCCTTTGTAGAAGATAAACGCATCTGTTCAATATGCTCATTAATGGCTGAGTCTTTTTCGATATAGGTATCTGAGCTGGGCACATAAGCTTCAGGTTGGTAATAATCGTAATAGGAGACGAAATATTCGACGGCGTTATTAGGGAAAAAATCTTTGAACTCGCCGTAGAGTTGAGCCGCCAGCGTTTTATTCGGCGCCATGATCAGCGTCGGTCTTTGTAACTTCTCGATGACGTTCGCAATTGAATAGGTCTTACCTGAGCCAGTAACACCAAGTAGAGTTTGTGAAGCTAAACCTGAAGCTATGCCATCCAGTAAACCCGCAATCGCTGCCGGTTGATCGCCTGCGGGCTTGTAGTCAGATTGGAGTTCAAACTGGCCTGATTTCATTATTGAACCTCATTTGGGGGAGGGATTTTAGCCCAAACGGAGGTGGAAAATCAGGAGTCTAAGACAAGACTCCTGACACCCCTATGGCAAGAGGAATTACGACAGTACTCTCACGAGACAAATTGCTAAAAGGGTGTTGACCAAAATAACCTTCATCTATAGAATCCTCGCCTCCAATGTTCCCTGATAGCTCAGTTGGTAGAGCAAATGACTGTTAATCATTGGGTCCCTGGTTCGAGCCCAGGTCAGGGAGCCACTTTAAGTATATGCCGCGCGCTACGGATACCACTCTGAATCACTGTTAGCTCGTGCACCTCAGAACATAATAGCTTCGCAAAATCTAATGAAGCTGAGCCGCCTAAAACCTCCAAGCGCCAACCAAATCTCCCAGTTTGTTGAAAGACGATAAACCAACCTCCTTGGATTACCCGCCACAGCTATTTGGTTCTGATTAACACCTGACCGAATAGGCAAAAACCTATTTCCGCTTCCGGTCAGATGCTCAACAATTGTAGTTTAAGGGAATCTCAAACACACTATTCGACCCACATTACCAAGTTCAGTTGTAACCAACTTTAGTCCTTGAGCAAACTCTTCCGAATCATTACGACGGGTACAATCACAATTACCGTGAGAAAACATACGATAATAAATAGTCGCAGATTCGACATAGACAAAATCTTATTAGATTGCGTGAATGAGCTCTCTCCATCTGCAAATCTGAACATATCACGAGCACTGCCTAAGTTTTCTGCACTTAGTTTCTTGTAGAGTCTTTCAGACACTCGGAAATAGTTAGAAAGCTGCTCGATTATAGATGGCAATTGCTCATTAACCTGACTTGAATAACTCTCTCTTAAGATCTGAGTTGACGTATTTTGCCCCTTCATTGAACTCAAAATTTGCTCAATCCTGGCAATCTCGGCCTCAGCTTCAGACATTTTGTCAGAAGTCTCCAAAAAAAGTGTGTTGAGTTCTTGCCGATAGATGATATCTGCACCGGAATTTGTTAGCTCCACGATTTTGTCAAAAAACTCCGGTTCTATTTGGGTTGTTACGGAATTCATTGTCGATGCAGAAGAACCCTGCTGCCCTGAACCGGATTGCAGATAGTTGGAGTATGCCTCTGATATGTTCTTACGTTTCGCTGAATGAACTTCTAAGCCTCGCTTGAGTTCAATCAGCTCATTTTCGAAGTACAACTGAACTAACTCTGGGTTCTTAGCGATTCCTAAAGATCGGACCGGATTAATGAGTGGCGCAACCCGATAACGCTTTACATCAAATACGGCCTTTTCCAAATCCGGTAAGGACAACCCGGATTCTTCATCCGCAACCACCAACCCGTTTGGCAACTCCTTAATAACCAAGATATTTCTTTGTAGCAATTCTAACCTGTCTAGCAACATCTCGAATGCAATAAGGTAATCCATATTACTTATGACGGACTCATCAAGTACACCACTGGTATAAATCGCTTCACGGAATTCACCAACACCCACTTCTTCGATCATATGTCGCGCCCATTCGCCGGGGACATCACGCATCACTTTTTCAACAAGAATCTTAGGTATCGTTTCCAGCCCCTTACCTGAAAAAGTAATAGTAACTGCGTCGACAGATGCGCGGCTTAGCTCATCGTTTAGCCCTTTCTGAAGCTGGTCAATTTCGGCAATACTCAGATTCTTACTCTCTAACAAATCAGTGTACTTTGCCAAAATAAGATTCCTATCCGGAGTATAAGGTCGCACAGAGAAACTGCTGACGAACGACCTCAAACCAATAAAATCAGAAAGCCCGTTATTTTCATAAACACTGTGCAGGACTACAGGAGAGATGACATCGTTGATGGTGAAAGGACTACCGTTAGGATAAGACCGCTCGCTTGCACCGTTGAATATTAGATTGATTCTGGATTCATAGGAAAGAACATTGGGTGCGGTCAGATAGAGAGTCGCTTGGATACCCCAAAATATGGCCGACACCACTATCAAACCAACAAACACCCACACTCTGGTCTCAAGCACACTCGTAATTAGTTGCTTGAGGTCAATTTCGTCGTTGATCTGCGAATCCTCCATACCTTCCTTTCCCTGATCTAAAAATGCAGAGTATACCTTCATCAGCACTCCAAGCAGAGTCGAATTTCCCAATAAAAAGAATCTCCCGGTGTTGGTGATTCACAGAATAAATAGAACCGATTCAGGAAATTTCAGCTTTGGTGCTCCTCGATATCCCAGCGTAGACACCCCAGATAGCGTCTCTGATCGAAGCCATACGCCGATCCAACAAAACCAGATAAATCAGCTGTACAAGTGACCTTCTGACCAGGTACCACCGCCAGCCGATTGACATGTTGTGATGAATGACTAAGTGCGTGCAATTTCGAAACATATAGAAGTAGCGAAAGGGAGAGTGGCTGGCCACCTTTCGCCAGCGCCAGAGCCACACCCTGGTGAACCCTTCACCTAACCGATGGCTCATCATTTCCCCTCCAACTCCCAACAGACGGAAACCTAAAGCCGTCGCTCGAATACACCATTCAGTATCGACGTAATCAATAAAGTAATCTTCTCTCATCATTCCGACCTGCTGAAATGCAGAAACCTTCACCAGCATTCCGGATGAAATAAGAAAGTCTGTCTGAATTGTTTGGCCTTTCTGCAAACTTAAACCTGGGGTTCTTTTTACAAGCAACCCTCGCAACAGAAAAAAACTCGACAGCTGGTTTGAATTCAGTTCGCGGTACACAGGACCAACAGCTGCAACTTCGGAGCCAGATTGCAATGCCTCAGACAGGGTTCGGACTGCATAAGGATAAAAATGGCTATCCTGATCAGAAAACAAAATCTGGTCTGCCCCAAGCTGGATGGCTCTCTGCACTCCCAGGTTTTGCGCTCGTCCCACACCTGCATTTTCTGGCAGCCAAATGTAGTGATTGATAGGAAAAACATCAAATTCAATTGGAGAATTATCGACCACAACAATCTCGTCGACCTGAACCTTCAATGCTTCGATGTTACGCCGAAGTTGTTCGGGATCAGGGTTAAAACTGACCAGGACAGCAATGGTGGTCATAATATTTCTTGATTCGATATCGCCGGTTGGAACCTTGAACTGACGGGCAATCTGCCAAGCGTACACAACTTCAGCGCCGACCTCGCTACAAACCGGCCATAAAGCACAATGCCCAGTAGGCTGATAAAATAAGACGGGTAAGAAGAAGTGAAATGCTTTCGAAAATAGGTCTGGAAACTCTTCGCCTTATAGAGTTCAACACGATACCAACTCACCTGGCTTGAACTCTGGAAGTGATACGCCTTTGCGGCGGGACAGAAATAGGCGGGATGCTGGGAGAGGTGGTGCCGCATACAATAGTCGACATCTTCCACGTGTAAAAAGTAGTCTTCGTCAAAACCATTCAATAGCTCAAACATATCGCGGCTAACGACCATAAACGCGCCACTCACCACTGATGTGGGCACCGGTACTTCTGTGGTCACATCAATCGAATCCTTGAGTCTTTTGAAATATGGATGATTAGGGGCGAGTTTATAAAGGAACAACGACTCAACAACGAGCCGCCAGGGCGTTGGAAACTCTCTACGGGTGTTCTCGCAGTGTTTCAAATCGCTATCCAATAAATTACCGCCAAGGAGAGAACCCCTGGGTAAATCTTCAATCGATTCGAGCACACGCTCAAGACTGTCTGGAAACAACACACAATCAGGGTTTAGAAATAGTAGATTTGATCCCGAGGATAATCTGGCACCGAGATTACATCCTTTAGAGAACCCAACATTCCCCTGCCCTGTGATTAATTTAATATTGAGATTGGCCCCTTGAAGTGATTCCAGCTTCTCGACAACATCAATTGGATTGCCGTTATTCACTAACACCAATTCAAGTTCAACCGGTTGAGCGAGCACGCTGTCGATCGCTTGCCAAAGCACTGGCCCGGTAAAATAGCTCACCATTATCACCGAAATTTGGACTGGGCTTTCCTGAGTGGGCATACTCTCGTTCTTGGTCGCTGAAAACAGAACATGAATCATAACGCACAGATCGCCAGACTACAGCTGGTCTTGTCCTTAACCCGACGGGAATGGATCAACCAATACGCCGGAACGGCATTCGGCTTACTGTGGACTGTGTTGTCACCACTGCTGTTAATGGCAATTTACACGCTCGTATTCACCGAATTTTTTGCCGCGAGATGGCCCGGCCATGAGAGCTCAAGCTACTTCGCCATGAACTTGTTTCTGGGTCTGATGATTCATACGGCAACCGCAAACGCACTCAACAAGTCGACCACAGTGATCTTTGCCGAACGCGGAATAATCTCAAACGTCAGTTTCCCGTCAGTTACTTTTATATTCAGCACTGTGTTGAGCACCATCCCACAGCTACTCGGGAGCCTCGTTGTGCTTTTAGGGTTATTGATTGCCATTGGCCATGAGTTTTCTCCCGTTCTGCTGATGCTGCCAATTGTTGTCCTACCTTTTTACATTGCTCTGACAGGGCTCTGTCTGATTGTTTCGGCGGCAAGTGTTTATCTAAGGGATATCGCGATGGTGATGCCTTTTGTAACCACTGCAATGCTGTTTATGTCACCTGTGTTCTACACCATAGAAATGATCCCCGCACCCTATCATCAGATTGTTCAACTCAACTTTCTCACCATCCCGATTGAACTCTCAAGACAACTCATCATCAACGGTACGTTCATCGATTTATCCCTATTGGCCATCTACTCAGTTCTAAGTGTCATCAGTTTATTGATTGGCCTCGCTATTTATCGAAAACTCAGCAAGGGTTTTATGGATGTCATCTAAAGGTCTTCTGCTATCAGCGATGCAAGTAGGGAAATCATTCGATACCTACGACAAACCGTCCCATAGGCTTTTGCACAGATTTTCCACGAAATACGCTCCCAGGCGAACCCAGATACTGCGCAACGTAAACCTTGAACTTCATGAGAGTGAAATCGTCGGGATTGTTGGCTGCAACGGTGCAGGCAAAACGACTTTGCTAAGAGTTTTGAGCGGCATCTTCCTGCCCAGTGAAGGACAACTCGAAACTTCCGGCCGAGTTTGCCCGGTGTTAGATTTGGGATTCGGGCTAGTTGACGACTTAAGCGGTCACGAAAACATCTATTTTGTTGGGGCGCTGAGGGGATTCACCCGCCAGGAAATGAAGAGTAGAGTCAGCCGGATCATCGAATTTGCAGACATTGGCAACGCAATAAATGACCCCATCGAGCACTACTCCACCGGCATGAAGATGAGACTTGCCTACGCGGTGTCGACTCATCTCGATCCAAAAATCATGATTATTGATGAAGCGCTAGCAGTTGGTGATGAGGGCTTTCAGCACAAATGTTTTGAACATTTAAGAAAATTAGCTGATTCAGGTGTCGGGATCATTTTTGTTTCGCACTCATCCCAGACCATACGAGAACTATGCGATCGAACGGTGTTACTCGACGAGGGTGAAATCATTCAAAGCGGGGAACCTTCAAGAGTGACCGAGTCTTATCACCGCCTCTTATTTGCTCCAGCTGATCACCGGCAGTCTGTTCGAGATGCAATCAGAGAAAACAAACCCGTAAACGTGCAAAACCTCAGCACCAATGACAGCAACAACAAAATCGCGACCTTTGATCCAGCGTTGATTTCCGAGCCTGTCGTCTACCCTGATCAAGGCGCTACCATCATTAACCTTCAGATTCTCGACAATCAAGATCAACAGGTAAATCTCCTTTCTGCAAGAGCGCACTACGCTTATCAGTTTGATGTCACTTTTTCACAAAGCTTTGAGAACGTTGAACTCGGTATGCTGATTAAATCAGTCACTGGCTTTGAGATCGGCGGCAGCGAGACTTCCCATCTCAAGCACAACGTTGCACGAGGCGAAAGGTTGCGCATCAGGTTTCCATTCACCTGCAGCCTAAACCCAGGCAGCTATTTTATGAACGCTGGTGTACGGGCGATTGTCGACGGAGAGGAAACTTTTATTGCCAGAATCATTGACGCTCTACAGTTCAAAGTTCTACCAAACGACTATCACCAGACCGGCCAGGTCGATTTTGGAATTGACCCCTCCATCACGACTATGCGGTCAGAATAATTCTCTAATTTTAAAATCGGTAATGTTGAATTTGCCTTTAGTAGTCAAAGGATCAAGACGCAAGCAATTGGTGTGATCGGGCATACTCAGCTTAATGCGATTGAGACCCGGCGTCGGTGTCGGCATCGAAAACTCAACCTGCCCCTCTTCGAAGCCGTAATTGACATGTAAAATGGGATTCAGCTCGCAACTCCCCTCTTCAAGAAGGTAAGTAAGCTCAACATTTCCAGATGGCAGATAGTTTTGGTCTGTTACTAGAAGAAGATGTGCTTCCTCACCTGTACTGACGTACCAACCTTTATCTAGTTGGACTTGTTTTTCTGGCTTTAGTGCAATTTGATGATCTGTTCGAGCTCTCAAACGGCGAAGTCGACGTGCCCGCTCGACAATATATCTGGCAGGTCGAGTGAGCCGCCAAAAAAGGCTCAGACGTATCGCGTTGAATGCTTCATTCGCCCGATCCGCCTCCGTGCGAGCGTGAGCTAGTTCAACAGTCATCTGCTGAGCCTTACTTTCCGCAGCCCGCTGCATTTCTTCAAGTGTGGTCACTGTCTTTTTTAGGCTGACATTCGTTTCTAGAGCGTCAGACAATGCATTTTCTAAATTTTTAGCATGCTCAATACTTTTTCGATTGTCTTCTTTTCCCCGCTCAATCAACTGCTCGAGGTTTTGAACATGAAGCGAGGTTGTTTCGAGGTCTTTTGCCCTTGAGTCAGCAATGCGCTCCAGACCCACCATGTCCGGAAGTAATGGGAAAGCTGACCACAATGGGTTTCTGATCGCATCAATCTGCTGAGTGGGCGCAGGTACCTGACGCAATGATTCGAACAGTTCTAAAAATAACTCCGGGCAATTGCTTTCTTCTCTACCGACGTGACGCAATCCCACATCAACACCGAGTTCGTTAGATGTTGGTATTCTTCTCAAACCCAATCCCAACGCTTCTAACAAACGACCTAGTTGCAGCCCGGGATCTCTCACGAAATCGTCGTATAGCACGACAGCGCGATCAACGCCTCGTGTATAGAACTCTGCGGCCAGGCTGTAATAGAGCCAAAGCAGCAAGCCCTGGTTAATCGACAACCCATCTCGCCGCGCCAATGATGCGGCTACCGCTCCTGGGTCTCGCTGAGTCAGCACGGCTTTGTACTCAATCTTTGTTTCATCGAGCACCCTACGCCATAAAGGAAAAAGCACACTGACTCGCGGGTCCTTGATACACCAGGGCTGGTTCGTACTGTACTCACCATCCAATAATTGTTTTATTTTATTGCGGGCCAGTTCCGCCGCTTCACTCTCAAAACAGTCTGGTGGCAACTGGTAGCAGTACCGCCAATCCAACCCAAAAGCATCAAAGAACTCATCATGGATCGCAACAACCGCTTTATTTTCATAAAAACCGCGATCATTAAAACCAGGGTCCGCTGGTAACAATTCGCGACCGGGATAAAAGCCGCTCGCAACCAATGCGCCTGCGACAGCAGATGTTCCGGATCGATGCATTCCGAGCACAAACAGATTGCTCATAGATACCTCCTCAAAAAGCTAGAGCTAGCCTTTGCGTAGAGGGCGACAGTCAGATCTTGGAATAAGCGTTTTGATGTCTTCACAAAAACGGAATCAATTGTCTCAGGTTAAGGGCGTGCCGCAGAGCGACGGTGTGGCTGGAGTCTAACAAAAATTCACGTTGGCGATCACTCTCCGCTTGAGGGGATTTCAATTCAAGCGCCACTACTTCACCATCCTGGGTTGTTCGCTAGGTGAGAGCCTCTGAACTCAGCAGTGTCACAATCAAATTCGGTTCACTCACGGAAACCCACCTCGGTAATAGAGCACCCTTTGCTCGCTTGGCGCGACAATGAAGATTATGATGCGTTTGGAGACATTATTTTTTATGGCATATGAGTTTGTTGCTAAGACTAGTTAGGCTGCTGCGTGAAATCACAACGGACGTTTACAGAGCGATTCTAAGGAGCGCTGCGTATGCGGCTGCTTTGTTTCGGTCCCGGCGCATTAGAATCGTAGAGACCATCGAGGGTGATCAAAACCTTGCCAAAGCAACTAAGGTGGCAATCTACGCGAACTTTGATGCAAATGGTCAAGTACACAGTTATGTACACCGTCAGGTTGAGGCATTGGCAAATACTGGTTTTTGTGTAGTGTTTGTCACTAATTCGACAAAGTTGGACCCTAACAGCATCGCCTTGCTCAAACCTCATGTGGGCCAAATTCTTTGTCGAAAGAATATTGGTTATGACTTTGGTGCTTATAAGGATGGCATCCTATCAATCAAACAACCGGAGTCACTAGAAGCACTGCTGATAGTGAACGATAGTGTCTACGGGCCTTTCAAACCCCTGAACGAGATCTTAAACTCTGATGCGAATCAGCATGCAGACGTGCTTGCCATTACCGATAGCTGGGAAATTCGCTACCACCTTCAGTCATATTTCATACTATTCAATCAAAAAACACTTGCGCATTCAGAGTTCTGGAAATTTTGGACTGACCTACGTTACATCAACAATAAGGGTGCTGTGGTCAGGCATTACGAGATCGGGTTAACCCGTTTGTTGCTAAAACTTCGGCTTAGGTGTGAAGCCTTATATCCATATCAGATTGCTGCAAGAATGATGTACGAAGAACTCGGAGCGGTTGATCTAAACTCAAAGTCTTTTAATTTAAGACTCAAAGAAGAACAAGATTACATTGAAACCATGCTACAAAGCCTATCTGCTGGTATACCCCTGAACGGAAGCCATTTTTTGTGGCAAAAGCTAGTGCTCGAGATGGGCTGTCCTTTCGTTAAGCGGGAACTACTAGCGGTAAACCCAATGAAGGTGCCCAACCTGATAAAATTTGAGGAATCCCTCAAACAGGTCTCGGACTACGACTTCGACTTAATCAGAGAGCACCTGAAAGTCATCAATCGAATGAGATTTCTGTGAACTGTGTTTCCACGCCGACAACATCAGAAGTTCAAATTCGATCGATGCTTCGTATCAACAGTTTTTCATTCAGCTCCCGTGCGCCATCGCACCGCACTTTTTAGAAGATAGCTCAAAAATGTTTTCACGAAATCGTAGGCGACTAGGCCAAGTTTGGGCAACGCTTCAAATCGAAGGTATCGTGGGAACTTATAAAAAAATGCGTGACAAAAAACCTTCTGAGCTCATCGCCACATCTATACCTAATCCCACCGCCGGGAAGGGATACTTGGATTGGATTAGAGGTGTGGAGGAAAAGTGTCATCTAACCCCGACCGAATCCAGCCTACTTTTCTCCATTTTGATGCCCGTCTACCGACCGAGCTTATCCTTTCTCCAACACGCAATTGATTCGGTATTGGCTCAAACCTACGATAACTGGGAGCTGTGCATTCACGATGACGGCAGCGATGATCTGGAACTCGCTGAGTTGTTAGACACCTATAAGCGAGACCCTCGCATCAAGTTGTCTCGATCCGCCAAGAACGCTGGAATAGCTGCTGCAAGCAACAATGCCGCCGGCCTTGCAACCGGTGATTTTATCGTCTTGATGGATCAGGATGACACCTTGTCCAAGGTCGCACTCGAAACCATCGCGAGCTGTATAGAAGCCAACGATTCGGTGAAATTGATCTACTCCGACGAAGACAAGCTGAACAGAAAGGGAATGAGAGAAGGGCCCTACTTCAAACCCGACTACAACTATCAACTGCTACTCAGCCAAAACTATCTCTGTCATTTAGTCGTGATCAACAGAGCAGTGTTTCAAGAAGTAGACGGATTTAGACCGGGTTATGACGGTGCTCAGGATCATGATCTGATGTTGAGGCTGATTGAGAAAATTGGACCTTCTCAAATTCAACACATTCCGTCCGTTCTCTATCACTGGCGTGTACACGAAGGCAGTACCGCGGCAGACATCAGCACCAAACCCAATGCTCTGGAAGCGGGAAGGCTTGCGGTACGTGATCACCTGGCGAGAATAGGTGTAAATGCAGAGGTACAACTAAGTCAAATCAGGTACAGGGTGAAGTATGATCTTCCGGAAAACCATGACGTGACCATCATTATCCCCACGAGAAATGGCTACGCCACCCTACATAGGTGTATCGACAGTATTCTCAAAAGAACGAACTATCCAGCATACGAACTACTGGTCGTGGATAACGGCTCTGATGATTTCAACACCTTAAACTATTTGAAAACCCTTTCAGAAAATGGAGTTAATGTCGTCGTTGCCAACCAACCCTTTAACTTTCCAGCCTTGAATAATCTCGCCGTCGCACAATGTCAGTCGGAATTTGTCTGCCTGCTGAACGATGATACTGAAGTCATCAATCCCGAATGGCTGGCCGAGTTAGTGGGTCACGGATCACAGCCTGGAGTCGGTTGTGTCGGTGCAAAACTGCGCTATCCCGACGATACCATTCAGCATGCAGGTGTCATTCTAGGAATCGGAGGGGTTGCTGGCCATTCGCACAAACACTTTAGCAAAGACCACGAAGGCTACTTCAGTCGACTACAGGTTAGTCAGAATCTTTCGGCAGTCACGGCTGCCTGCATGTTGACCCGAAAAAGTCTTTGGCTACAAATCGGTGGCATGGAAGAGCGCCTGGCGGTTGCGTTTAATGACATTGACTTCTGTCTGAAACTTTCAGAAGCAGGCTACTCCGTCGTTTGGACACCCTGGGCAGAGCTGTACCATCATGAGTCTGTTTCCAGAGGTTATGAGGACACGCCGGAGAAACAAGAGCGTTTTCGTCAAGAAGTCGAATACATGATGAACCGCTGGCCTGCGCAACTCGCACGTGACCCACACTACAGTCCCCATTTAACGCTCAAAAACGAGTCGTTTATGCTGCGCCATCCCTCCGAGTATCAGATTTAAGTCTATACTTTTTGGCATGAATACACGTTTACGCGTAACAATATCGTGTCTCCTTTTCTCGTGGGCGAACCTCCTGTCGGCCGCCGAATGTGCTGTGGAGACGATTTCTCCAAACCAAACCGTCTCGGGCGCGTTGTCAGATAGCGATTGCCAGATTAGTGACATACTGAATTCCACAGACAACTCGAGAGTGGACGTCTACCAAATGACGCTCACTGAAGGTGGCAGCGTCAAAATCAATCTTGATGCGACCGATTTTGATCCATTCCTCAGGCTACTCACGGAGAGCCTCTCCCCAATCACGGAAGACGACGACAGCGGCACTGGCTTCAATGCTGAAATTTCAACCCAGCTTGATGCTGGAACATATCGAATCCTGGTCAATTCAGCGACGAGCACCACTGAAACTGGCAGTTATAGTTTAACGACGACCGGACCCGCGGGCTCCACGCCAACGCCCACGGACTCAAGACTCATCAATATTGCTACACGTGCTTTCGTTGACACTGGAGATGGTGTTGCTATTGGAGGTCTGATTATTGAGGGTTCGTCAGCAAAAACGGTTGTTATTCGCGCCATCGGTCCAGATTTGGCAAACCGTGGCGTAGCTGGCGTTCTCACTGACCCACAACTACAACTATTCAGTGGGCCAGATCTGATTGATAGCAATGATGACTGGGACCAGCATCCACGTATGAGTGAGATCCCGTCGAACCTCGTGCCAACATTTCAGTTGGAATCTGTGATTGTCGCTACCCTCGAACCTGGCCCCTACACCGCTATTGTTCGAGGTAATCAAGAGACCACGGGGGTTGGTCTAGTGGAAATCTTCGAAGTCGAAAGCGATGCTAGTAAATTAGTCAACATCGCCACGAGAGGCTCTGTCGGCGCGGGAGATAATGTGATGATTGGCGGTTTGATTATCGCCGGCGATGCACCAATGACTGTGCTCATCAGAGCCAAGGGGCCCAGTCTTAGCGACTTTGGCGTACAAGGCGCACTTCTTGATCCAGTGCTCCAGGTGTTTTCTGGGCCAGATCTCATTGATACAAACGATGACTGGCGATCACATAGCAATGCGGACAACATTCCAACTAATCTTCAGCCGACCAACGATAAGGAGTCCAGCATCCTGATTACACTACAGCCCGGCGCTTATACCGCCATCGTCAGCGGTTCCGGAGGAACAACTGGAATCGGACTAGTGGAAGTATTTGAGGTGCAATAGGTCTGGATTTCAGCCAATTCCAGCGGCAAACTGCTAAAACAATCTGTAACTTTCCTTATCCATGAAATACGTTCTCATTCTTGTCGGAATTGCCACGACCTGTTTACTGGTGGCCTTTGCGCTAAAAACAGCAAATGGGACACATGGAGCTAACGGAACGAAAGCAACGACGCCAACCAGCTTCAATGAACCTAATGCGCCCTCTAGCCGTACAACCCTAGCAACAAACGGAGAATACGGCCTGTACAAAGCAGCCACAGATCAAAGCATCGTCCGAACGACTTCAACCTGGCTCGAGACTGACCCCTCGATCCAGCCTCCGCATATTCGCCAGGATGTCCCCAACCTGAGTTTGTTTGGCATTCAACGAGAAAAATTTCTGGAGCTGGAATCCGGTGACCTGGTCACCATGGCCTTGCCAGAGCCACAGCAAAACATCAGTGTGTGGGTGGATAAGGTCACGAAGAACCCCAGCGGTAGTCTCACGATCAATGGCAAAGTTGACGGCTATTCGGATTATAGCTTCGTCATGACTCTGGGACCTGAATCAACATTTGCAACAATTGGCACGTCATCAGGTGTGTTCAATTTACGAGGCAACAAGTCTCATGTATGGATCGGGCTCGCTCGATCTTTCAACCATCACGTTAATCCCGCCACACCAGACTACCGAAGTCCTGAACCCGAATTACAAACGGAATCGAATTCATGATTAGAATATTCATTTTTGGAATACTACTAACCTTCGGCTTCGCCGCCCAGGCCACCCAGGTGGATCTTGTTTGCCCCTGTGAGATAAAAACCAATAGCCAAACCAGCGTGATTTTCACAGCTGGCCTTAAGAATCGAGACAGCAGCACCAGTTCAGAACTGAGGTTCAGAGCCATAGCACACGAGACACTGAGCAACTTCGATAGCTCATTCTTTACTTTAGGCTATCACTATCTGTCTTCAACCCTTGCCGCAGGTACTTCAATTGCTGTGACTGATTTCAAGACGGGGTTGAATATTCCTGAAAACAACACCTTCTACATCACGCTGTTGCTCGACGAAAAACAAAATGGCACCTGGACCCGCATTGATTCAATTCGAACCCGCAATCAGGTGACTCTAAATCAATCTGGGGGATACTCCATCAGCAGTAGCAACGATGAAACCCACGCATCTGTTTTCTTTGATGGGGATCCAACCGCTGTGATTAGCGGTAGCAATGTTTCCATTACCTTGCCAGCCATTGTCAATGCCAGCCCATCCAACACGACGGGCAACCTCACCGTTGATATTGTTCAGGCAAATGGTGATTCCATATTTGGCTTTGGTTTGTTCACAGCAGCATCTTCCTCTCTTGGTGTTTCACTAGCACCTCGCACACAAACAACGGCCACCACAATTAACACCTCTTTTACTGAACAATCGGATGCGGGTTTCGATTTCTTTCACTTGCGGGTGAAAGACGACTCCACTGGGGGAACCCTCGCATTTAGAACAGTTCGATCCGATGCTGGTGCAATCAGCAGCAGGTCTTTCACGCTTCAAAGCATCGAACTGCTCGAAGACACAGACGGTGACGGTGTCAGCAATTACAACGAACGACTCCTCGGCACTGACGTCGCGAGTGCAAGCAGCAAGCCTGCCGACCCAGTTGTCGACGTTCTCGTCTACTTCTCCCCTGGCGTCAAAACTCTTTATAGCAATGATCACCAAACCCGGTTTGATCAACTGCTTGCTGCGACCAATCAAATTTTCTCCGACAGTGCGGCCGGTTTAAGTTTCAGATTCTCCACTCCAGTGGAGGTAGACATAAACGAATCTACAAGCCTCTCGAGCATTCTCGATCAAATGGAAGCTCAGCAGGGCGTGTTCTCGGATTTACGTGCTCGAAAAGCCAGTACAGGATCCGACATTGCCTTGATTTATCTGCCCTTTCCTGGCGGTGACCTTTGTGGATTAGCAACGCTAACGGGCAAAGGATTAGAAGGCGACTTTGCTTCAACTTCAAACGCGAACAGGGCTAACACAGGCGTCTATATCGATTGCCGTGACAACGTCACTGCCCACGAAATCGGTCATATTCTGGGTGTCACTCACTCACGGGCGGAGACATCTCGAGAAAATGACTTACAGGGTGGCACCTTTCCCTGGTCTCTGGGACATGGAGTAAACAGCCTTTTTGTGACTGTCATGGCAGATACAACAGACTTTGGCGATGCGCCAGAACTGAATAAATTTTCGTCACCGGATCTAACCTGCGAGTCAGTGCCCTGTGGTGTCGCGATCACCGATGAAACAAACGGAGCAAATGCTGTTCTCAGCATTCGCACTACCAAGTACCAGATGGCCGCGTTTACTGCCGCTACGACAACTGGCACCGATACAGATGGTGATGGTACTCCCGATGATACAGACACTGACGACGATAATGACGGCACGCCCGATACCAGCGATGCCTTTCCACTGGATAGCGCTGAAACTACCGACACGGATAGCGACGGGACCGGTAACAATGCCGATACAGACGATGACAATGACGGTACTGCCGATACCGATGACGCCTTTCCGCTTGATGCAACGAGAGCGGCAAATGCTCGGCTAGTCAACATCGCAACACGAGATCTGGTTGGAACTGGGAATCAAGTATTGATTGGCGGATTGATTATCGCCGGTGATTCACCCAAAACGGTTGTCATACGTGCTCGAGGTGAGAGCCTGATTGACGCCGATCCTAACCTCCAGGGCCTTTTGGCAGATCCCTCTCTACAACTATTTAGCGGCCCTAATCTGATTGACTCCAACGATAACTGGCAAGATCACGCGAGAGCGGCAGAAATACGAGCAGATTTAAAACCCTCTAGATCAAATGAAGCCGTCATCATGACCACCCTGGACCCTGGCGCATATACAGCAATTGTGCGTGGCGTGAACGACACATCGGGTATTGGCATCGTCGAGATATTCGAGGTAGACGACTCTGGCGCTACTCGCTTAAACAACATTGCGACCCGGGGATTTGTTGGCACGGGGAATGACGTTCTAATCGGCGGTGTCATCATCACCGGTACGACAGCTAAAACCGTCACCATTCGAGCTCGTGGTCCTAGCCTTGTTGACGCCGATCCCAATCTTCAGGGTTTGTTAGCGGACCCTCTTGTTCAGCTCTTCGATTCGACCGGAACACTTATCGATTCAAACGATAACTGGGAATCCCACTCAAGTGCGAGCAGCTTAAGAGCAGACCTCAAACCCTCTCGCTCTCAGGAGGCCGTCATTACACGCTCTCTTGAGCCGGGTGCTTATACCGCAATTGTGAGAGGGGTAAGTGAAACATCGGGGATTGGCATCGTTGAAGTATTTGAAATCAATTAGGTAAGCGGGAAACTGCGTCGGGCGTTGATGATGAGACGCCCGCGCAAGCCTAGTTATCGGCCTTCACTTCACTTGCTCTCACGATCGCTGATAGAAACGAATAGCGAACACCACATGTTCGCGCTATTTTTCAGCAAAAATACAAAAGCTTGGCCCGTTTTGATGACCGACATCATCGAAAGATAGCTCTATTTTATTGAAACCCAGCACACGCAAAAGCTCACACAAGTCTTCTTTAAATATCCATTTGGAGTGGACCTCCGGACCACCGCAAAAGCCCGACCAATCTAAAGCTTCCTTGTAGTACTGCTTAACCAGTCTTACCTCAAAACCATCAACAACAGCTATTTCTGGCTCCTGATAATCCCACTTTCCATCTTCAATTCGTCCCTTCAAGGCGCTATTCCACTTTTCGAAATCAGGCTCAAAGTAGTGGGTCCAAAGAAATAGCTTGTCGGTTACTAGACTGAGCTTTTTGAGCAAACCAACGGGATCATCCATGTGATAAAGCACGCCACTTGCAACCACCAACTCAAAACTCTGGTTGGTTAGATCCATTTCTTGGAAATCTCCCAGCAGGAATTTTGCCCGTAGGTCGAATTGATTTTTTACAATTAGGCATCTTACAAAGGCACCTTTGTTGGCTTCAACAGCTAAGACTCTCGCGCCTGCATTTTCAAGCATTAACGTATGGCCGGCCTCTAACGGACCTAACTCCAGGACCTGCTTATCGTTGAGTTCAGTTTTTGTCAGTAACCATTCAATTCGAGCATCTTTCGTTGCAGGGAAGTTCCCCTTTGTATAGATCGAATCAAAAGTTGAAGACCAGGCATCAGGAAATAGATCAAAAGCATTCTGCTCCGTTGGCTCAACCGTCAGAAAGCTAGCAAGCTCATTCTCTATGCTGGCCGGATTACTTATCTTATAAGCACGCTTTTCCCCAATACCGTATTCTAGATAGTGTCTTGCTGGATCGACTCCAGCTGCTTCGACATCTGGATGAAGTTTTAGATACACATCAGGGTCAAAATCATTGGGTAGTTCGCCTAAATCGTATTTGAAAAATCTCTTCACCGTGCTCTACCTTCTGTTATGAATCTTGTATTTTGTGACTGTAGTGTTCGTGCTGACCAACCAGAGACTTCTGCCCAGCCCGACTCTCTGAATTGCGGCGAAGCACGAAAGCACTATCAAACCTCAGGATGCGCTCGATTCATCGTGCTCGCAAACTCTGAGTACTTCTTGACGAATTGTGCTTCTAGGTCCTGGCTCCTCCAGTAATGAGTCACCAGAGTTCGACGTGTGAGAGATGGATCTTTAATGGGAAGGCCGCCGTGATAAAGCTGGGCGTGCCAAATAAAGACATCCCCCTTTTTCCCAACAAACATCTCTGGCTTGAGTTTATTTACTGCTAACTCATGCTCAATATAATTTGTCGCCTCGGAGATATCGCTCTCAATCGCATTGATGCCTCCATGGTCAAATATCCAAGGCTCTATTTTGTGAGAACCGGGAAAGTAGCTGAGAGGTCCGGCATTCTCCGATTGATCTTCAAGGCAAATACTCGTTACCACCATTTTATCAGGCTGGGGAGGTGGCATATAGTAACTGTCAAAATGGTAGGGCTGCTCTGATCCCCTGGTGAACGATAAAGAGTTAATGACAAGTGGCTCACCATCTAGCAAATCCCTAAGAATCTGACTGAGAGAATCATCAACGTTCAAACAACGACATGACTCCATGTCTAGAAATAGATCATTTAGCTTGTGCCGCTGATGCAACGCTTCATCAGGTGCATCTCTAAGCTTTAAGCGCTTCCCCTGGTGGACTCCCTCGAGCAAATCAATTGTTACGTCGCCAGCTGTTAAGGATCTTTCGGACCAGAGCTGATCGAGATCACACATATACTGATCGATTTTGGATGCGTCAAAAAAGCCAGGGAGCACGAGGTAACCGTTCTTATTCCAGTTTACTTGCTGTTGATGGGTTAGAACCCCTTTCGCCGTTTTAAGGGATGAAAATGCTTTTTTCAGAAATGTGCCTAACATTAGAAGCTACGCTATAGGTTTAACAAACTGTATCCAAACGAGTGATAGCTTTCTACTCGATTTTGATAAAGAGCCAATATCCAGCAAAGCGATGAACTCAGTCCCAAAGGCAAAGATGGCGAGAAGAAACAAAAACACAGAGGTCGCAGTTAATTAAAAAAGCCCGCCATAAGCGGGCTTGAGGTCAAGCCGCACTGTGTGGGCAGCGCGGTTCAAACCCGGGCAAACCTACTCGATGACAATCTTTCCTTCGTTCTTTTTGATCGTCGACATGCCAATCCCCTTCACCGCAGAAAGTTCTTCAGCAGCATAGAAAGGACCATAGTTATCGCGATATGCGACGATGGCATTGGCACGACTTAAGCCGACACCCAGCAGGTTCTTCGCAATGGTTTCTGCAGATGCGGTATTGATGTTGACCGTTACCAATGCCGGTTCTGATTCAGTCCCCATGTCATCGGCAAACACTGCATTGCCGAGGCTGAGAACCAGCATGGTGATAAAGGCGATAAAAACGTTTTGTGCTTTCATTATGTTGTTCTCCAATTGGATATTCCGTAGTGAATTAAAGTTGTGCGTTTAGGTGTTTCAACAGCAAAACCAAAATTAACAAACGGATGGAGAACAAAAAGTAGGAGATCACCCCGGGTAGGGACAGATATTAGCGCGACTGGGGGTGAGTGATTAACTGAAAAGAGTCGAAGGAGTATGTCTGACGTAGATCAACTTAGCCTAATTCAGATCAACTTGACTTAAATGAGCCTACTCACCTTCAAGGCCGAAGATTGGCGCAATGGTGCCCCAGGACTTGCAGCTAGGGCAATGCCAGCGCATTTTTTTGCCGTCAAAGCCGCAGCTTTTACAGCGGTATGCTGGCTTATCGGCAACCAGTGCCTCGGCAAAACTCCGCAGAATAGATAGATTCTGTTTGCTAACGCCATGGGCATGATCAATATGCATATCAATCAATTGGGTTAGTCCACGGATTGTGGGATTTTGCTTCAGGTGATTGGCAATAAATTTGGCAACCGCTTCATCATCCTGGGATTTACGCAGAATTTCGGCAAGGTGCAAGACAATTGAAATACTGGGTGTCAGCTCAAGGCATTCGGTTAAATAGGCCTTCAGGTCGGCGGTGGGTCTGCCGGCTTTTTCATAGGCGAGTACCAATAGATCCAAAGATTCCGGCACATAGGTGGGGTCTTGATCCTTAACCCGAACAAGACAGGCAATCGCATCATCAAACCGACCTTCCGCAACCGCCAATTGACCCTGAACCAGGCTGACCCGCGGATTTCCCGCATCGTGCCCAATCGCATCACTGATGGCCTGACCAGCCTCTTCATTGCGCTTACGTTTGATCAACTCCTGGGCAATCTCGCAGTAGTAATGGGAGATAAATCGTTCGTACTTCTCAGATTCATCACCCACGGCAAGCAGTTCGCCAATCTCCGCCGCTCGATGCCATTCCCGCTCACGTTCATAGATCTCAAGCATTAACTTCAGGCTTTCCCGGCGAATATGGCCGGTTTCCTGGCAGAGTTTAAGCAGTAGGTCCTCGGCCCGATCGAGCAGACCAGCCAATAGGTAATCTCTGGCCAATTCCAGCTGAACGTTAAGAATTGAGTCCTTATCAAGCTGTCGATGGGTCAGGATATTTTCATGAACAACCACGGCCTTTTCCAACTCTCCGCGACGACGCAACAACGTGCCCAGAGCAAGATGGGTTTCGAGGGTTTCAGAATTTACTTCGAGATCTTCGATAAATGAGGCAACAGCCCGATCGGGCTCTTCATTTAAGAGGTAGTTGAGGCCCTGGTAGTAGTTGTTGCCAGTCACGTCAGCGCTTTTCACCCGCTCACGCCGACCCATCCACCAGCCTATGCCAATGGCTGCTACGATTAGAACGTATAAAAGCCAACTATCCACGTTTGTCTCAATGCCACCTACCAATAGTTAATAGACGGCTCAATTATTCAAAAAGTTTAACTTAATTCTTCAGGTACACCTGCTTCAACAACACTGGACTCGGCCTTGGCTTTATCCAGACTCTGGTTAATCTTAGCGACCTGTTTATTCGCCTGCCGGGCCTTCAGTCGGAGTCGAGTATTACTCCAAAAATTAAAGACAGCGGTCAGCACAATGCCAAGTAAAAAGCCCGCTAAAACCCAGGCGGATACCGGTGCCTCGGGAGTGGACCAGTCGAGGAATGTCAACGCAACTGAATCACTGTTGTCTAACCCTGCCAACAGGGCAACAAAAAACACAACAATCGCAACAAACCAGAACACCAGGCTCTTAATCAAATTCATAAGCTACACGCCAATCGAATGACGTAATTATAAACGGCAAATAGCAAAGATTCTTGGGCTTTTATCCAAGCGGTCTCTTTTGCTAAAAAATTCGGGCGGCAAGACGTTTAAGCGTGACTAGCCGTCGATGATGGCAAGTTCAGCCTGAAGACCAAGGTTGACGCGATCTCGGAGTTCTTTTCCAGGCTTAAAATGGGGAACAAATTTACCGGCGAGTTCAACTTTCTCACCGGTTTTTGGATTACGACCAAGCCGAGGTTCACGATAGTGCAAAGAAAAGCTGCCAAACCCACGGATTTCAATCCGCTCACCCTCAGCGAGAGCTTCCGCCATATGATCCAGGATCATTTTGACGGCAAGCTCTACATCCTTTGCTGAGAGCTGAGTCTGCACCGATGCGATGCGTTCGATCAGTTCCGACTTAGTCATAATCTAACTTGGTCATAGTCAAATGGTCCTAACAATCGACTAGTCGTTGTTAGAGCCATTATCCATTTGTTGCTTAATCAGATCACCAATGGTGGTCGGACTGACTTCAGAGCTCTTTTCATTGTGCTCACGGACGGCCAATTCTTCATCGGCAATGTCCTTCGCCTTGATAGAAACGCCAAGGGTTCGGTTCTTGCGGTCGACAGAAATGATCTTCACTTCGATGTCGTCACCCACGTTGATTGCGTTACGCGCATCTTCAACACGGTCAACGGAGATTTCAGACGCTTTTAACACGCCGTCAACTTCGTCAGCCATCTCTAGGATTGCTTGCTTGGCATCAACTTCTTTAACCTTACCCATCACGATCGCGCCGCGCTCATTCACCGCTACGTAGTTAGAGAATGGATCTTCTTCCAACTGCTTGAGGCCAAGAGAAATACGCTCACGTTCCGCATCAATAGACAGAATCACAGTCTCAATCTCATCACCCTTGGTGAAGCGACGTACGGCTTGCTCGCCGGGTTCGTTCCAGGAAATGTCAGACAGGTGAACCAGACCATCAATATTGCCGTCGAGGCCAATGAAGATACCGAAGTCTGTGATCGACTTGATGTAGCCCTTAATGTGATCGCCTTTAGTATGTAACACGGCGAACTCTTCCCATGGGTTACCCTGGCATTGCTTGATACCGAGGCTGATTCGACGACGTTCTTCGTCAATGTCGAGCACCATCACTTCCACTTCATCGCCCACTTGAACCACTTTGCTGGGGTGAATGTTTCGGTTAGTCCAATCCATTTCAGATACGTGAACCAGACCTTCAACACCCTCTTCCAACTCAGCAAAACAACCGTAGTCAGTCAGGTTAGTCACCCGCGCCATGGTGCGAGTAGATTCTGGGTAACGCTTGGTGATGGCAACCCATGGATCTTCACCCAGTTGCTTAAGACCAAGGGAAACACGATTACGCTCACGATCAAATTTCAGTACCTTGACATCAATCTCGTCACCAACGGCAACAATTTCGCTTGGGTGCTTGATACGCTTCCAGGCCATGTCGGTAATGTGTAGCAATCCGTCAACGCCGCCGAGGTCAACAAAGGCACCGTAATCGGTAAGGTTTTTAACGATACCTTTAACGCCCTGGCCTTCTTGCAAGCTTTCAAGCAATGCTTCACGTTCTGCACTGTTTTCTTCTTCCAATACTGAACGACGAGAAACAACCACGTTATTACGTTTTTGGTCCAGCTTGATGACTTTAAATTCAAGCTCTTTACCTTCCAGGTGTTCTGTCTCGCGTAGCGGACGAACATCAACCAGAGATCCAGGTAGGAATGCTCGGACATCGCGGATTTCGACGGTAAAGCCGCCCTTCACTCGTCCGCTGATCACACCCTTAATCACTTCCTGATTCTCGTAAACTTTTTCGAGCATCATCCAGCTTTCTGCACGCTTGGCTTTTTCACGCGAGAGGCGTGTTTCACCAAAGCCATCGTCAACCGCGTCCATCGCAACCTGAACTTCATCGCCAATTGCGACTTCGAGTTCGCCAGATTCGTTTAGGAATTGGATGCGTGGAATAACGCCTTCTGATTTTAGGCCCGCATGAACCGTGACCCATTCATTGTCGATATCAACAACGGTACCGGTGATGATGGAACCGACCTGCATGTCGACGCCAACCAGACTCTGTTCAAACAGGTCGGCAAAGCTTTCCATTCCATCATTAGATTCTGGTGTTGCGAGGGGGTTTTCGATTTCGTCTACGTTTACTTCTGCTGCTTCTGCGTTTGCTTCTACTTCGCTCATATAGGAGATTTCCCGAGTCATGAGACTCATTACATATCCGCCTTACCTTTATCAAAGCGGGCGCTTTGAATAACCAATGCTGGCGGGTCAAATTAAAATAAAAGCTCAGCGATACCATTGGTGGGTAAAGCGTTGCTCGCTCGTGGTACTTGTCTACTGAATACAACTTGTCCGCTGAATACAACAAATACAAAAGTACCGTTAACACGACGAGTCATGTTAAAACTGCTTCAGTCCTCGCTATCCCGTTGCAGCGCCTTTTTTGTTAACGCTAAAACCTGTGCAAAGACTTCTTCAATACCTAATTCAGTGCTATCTATCACATGGGCATCTTCGGCCGGTACAAGGGGCGCAACCTCTCGGTTCATGTCCCGCTCATCCCGTTCCTGGATGCTTAGAAAAAGGTCGTGCAGACTAACACCAATATCCTTATCTATCAACTGCTTATAGCGCCTCTCCGCCCGCGCCTCAGCGCTAGCCGTTAAATAGATCTTAAGATCCGCATTTGGGAACACCACGGTACCCATATCCCGGCCATCGGCTATCAAGCCTGGAGGCTGCCTGAAGTTCTGCTGGAGCAGTTTAATAGCATCCCGGACACTGGCCAGGGGCGCGACCCTGGAAGCATCCGTACCCGCCTCGTCGGTTCGGAGGTCCTGGGTTACATCCTGGTCATCCAGATAAATTCGGATGGGTTCCTCAGCATCATCGGTCGACCGAAATTCAATATTCAAATCCGCCGCAAGCACCGCCAGCTCTGGCTCAGCATCAAATGAAATAGCCTTTCTTCTTGCCGCCAGACCAATCAAACGATACAGAGCGCCGCTGTCCAAAATATGAAAACCCAGAGTTTTCGCCAGCATATGGGTGATGGCACCCTTTCCGGAGCCACTGGGGCCGTCGATGGCGATGACTGGAACGGTCATAATTTAGTCTCCTGCACGTTTAGAAATGCTGCCGGAAGTGCCTTTTGCTGCACTCAAAGTCTGCTGTCGCTGTTCCAACAGATCGCTGAAATGATCCCTGGCGGTCTTCGATCGGCTCAATCGCTCGAACAGTTCTTCGCCATCACCGGCTTCAATGACACTCCGCAATTCCAGCAGATCACGACTATATTGGTCGAGAATGGCAAGCAGCGGGCCACGATTCGACATAAAAATATCTCGCCACATGGTCGGATCCGAAGCTGCTATTCTGGAAAAGTCCCTGAGTCCGCCCGCGGCATACTCAAATATCTCCAGGCTGTCTCCCTGACCCGAGAGGGTATCAATCAGTCCATAGGCCAATAGATGGGGTAAGTGACTGGTCTGGGCCAATACGCTGTCGTGATGCTCAACCGACATCAAGCTCACGTCTGCCCCCAGGTTCATCCAAAGATTACGAACAGCTTCAATGGCATCAGTCTCGGTGTTCGCTAATGGCGTTAGTAAGACCCGATGCTGGTGAAACAAAGTTTCGTAGGCAGCGGTAACACCATGTTTTTCCGACCCGGCTATTGGATGGCCGGGTACAAAACAGGTTGGGACCTCACCAAATACTGAAATAAACTCCTCGATGACCGGCTGTTTGACGCTACCCACATCCGTCATCAATGCCGAGTAGCCCGTAGCCTTTATGTCTTCTAGCACATCGGCAATCGCCAATACCGGTACGGCAATAATGACCAGGTCTACACCCTTCAGCGCATCCGCAACCGAGTCTGCTGCGCGATCAATCACGCCTAATTCCAGGCCTGCGGATAAGCTTTGATCCTGCTGGTCAAAGGCGACCACTTCTATTTTTTGACGCCGGAGTCCCAGACCAATAGAGCCTCCAATTAAACCCAGCCCAATGATGGCAACTCGTTTTATCACGCTTTAGCCCAGCACACGCCGCAGGGCTTCGACTAGCCGGGCGTTTTCGTCCGCAAGCCCAATGGTCACCCTGAGGTGATTGGGCATTTCATAACCTGCAATCGGCCGAACAATGACGCCTTCCCGCAACAACCCATCGTAAATAGGCGCAGCATCCCGACCAAAATCAATTGCTATAAAGTTGCCGGCGGAAGGAATAAAGCCAAGGCCTAGTTCATCGCAGGCAGCCGTGATCATGGCCATGCCAGCTGTATTAAGCGCCACCGCTTGCTTCACATGCGCCTGATCATCCAGGGCAACTTCAGCGGCAACTAAGGACAACGAATTCACATTAAATGGTTGTCTGACTCGATTCATCAGATCCGCAACATCGGGATGACTCACGGCATAACCCATGCGCAAGGCTGCCAGCCCATAGGCTTTGGAGAAGGTCCTGGTCACCACCACGTTGGGGTATCGCTTAAACAACGCAATACCGTCGGGATAGGTTGGGTGCTCAACATATTCAAAATAGGCCTCGTCTAACACCACCAAAACATCATCCCTTAGCTGATCAAGAAATGACGTCAGCGTGGCCTCATCAATCCAGGTACCAGTGGGATTGTTAGGATTGGCAATAAACACCATACGAGTGTTCGGACCCACAGCGCTTAGGGTTGCGTCTAAATCCTGATTAAAGTCCCGGGCAGGAATTACCTTCAGTGAAGCTCCGGTGACCTTAGTTGCCAGCGGATACACAACAAAAGAATGCTGTGAACAAATCGCCTCTAGTCCGGGCCGCAGGTAGACCCGGGCAAGCAACTCAAGAACATCGTTAGAGCCATTCCCCATTGTTAAATTTTCGGGTAAAACGTCCAAAAACGCCGCTAATTTCAGCTTTAAAGTGTAAGCACTACCATCGGGATAGCGGGCAAGGTCCGGCAACGCAGCACTGATGGCTGGCGCAATTTTAGCGCTGGGCCCCAATGGGTTTTCGTTACTGGCAAGCTTGATGACGTCGGTAATGCCCAGCTCACGCTGCAATTCTTCTATCGGTTTGCCGGGCTGATAGGGCTGTAATTCTTGAATACCTGGCGCGGCAAGGTCAAAGTAATTGGTGGTCATGGCACTCACGTCTAGGCGATAAATCGCGTGGGTTTAAGCTGAGATGGCTCTGGGATAACTACCTAACAATTTGATTTCAAGGGCATCAGCGTCAATTTCTTCCATCACTTTACGGATCACCTCGTCGTCCCGGTGCCCCTCAAAATCGATGAAAAATACGTAGGACCACATGCCGGTTTTTGACGGTCGGGTTTCAATGGAGGTCAACATCACGCTGTGGCGGTGGAATGGCTCAAGTACACGGTACAGAGCACCCGGCTGATTATGGGTCGAGACCATAATAGAAGTTTTATCATTACCGCTGGGGCCAATATCCTCGCGACCCACCACAATAAACCGGGTTGTGTTGTCAGATTGGTCTTCGATTTTTTTCGACAGGATCTTCAAGCCATAGGTTTCAGCGGCAATTTCCCCGGCAATGGCGGCAGACCCCTTCTCTTTTAAGGCAATTTTTGCGGCTTCCGCATTACTGCTGGCCGTGATGCGGGCGGCTTTAGGAAAGTGCCCATCAATCCAGCGGCGACATTGACCCAGTGTTTGCTGATGACTGTAAATTTTCTCTATGTCCGCCTCTTCCACACCTTCCGCTACCATTAGATGGTGATGGATTCGGAGTTCCACTTCGCCGCAGATATGCAGAGGCGAATTCAAGAAGTTATCCAGGGTATGACTAATCACACCTTCCGTAGAATTCTCGACTGGGATGACGCCGTAGTTACAATTTTCCGAGGCGACCTCACGAAATACATCATCCAGAGTCACCATCGGCATACCAATCACCGCGTGACCAAACTGCTTCAAGGTCGCAAGTTGGGTAAATGTGCCCTCTGGTCCGAGGTATGCAACTTTTAACGGTTCTTCCAACGCCAGGCAGGCCGACATAATTTGCCGATATACCGCCATAACTTTTTCGCTGCTTAGGGGCCCCGGGTTCTGTGCGGCTATGTTGCGCAACACCTGGGCTTCACGTTCGGGACGATAGTAGACGGGGGCAATATCCCCTGACGCCGCTTGCTTAACTTCAGCAACTCGCAGAGCGCATTGGGCGCGGTCATTTAGACGCTGCAGTATTTCCAGATCCAGGCTATCAATTTTCTGTCGGAGTTCGCCTAGTTCTTGTTCAGGATTATTGTCATCGCCAGCCAAGAGACTTTACTCCTCGTCTGGTGATTCATCGTCGGTGTTGGGCGTAGCGTCTGGAGATTCAACCCCTTCACTGCCTTCATCACCGACCGTGCCTTCACTCGCTGCGCCATCAATATTGGTGTCACCCTCGGGGATAGGTACATCTTCAGGCTCTTCAACCCGGGCGAGCCCCACAAGGCTTTCACCGCTAACCAGGTTAATCAAACGCACGCCTTGAGTGTTTCGCCCCTGGACGGAAACCTCCTCACCTTTGGTTCGAACCAGAGTGCCCTGATCACTAATTAGGATCACTTCATCTCCGGGTCTCAGCTGAATTGCGCCAACCATTTCGCCGTTTCGGTCACCGAGTTTCATGCCGATAACACCCTGGCCGCCCCGTCCAATGACAGAGTAATCCTCAAAGCGGCTCCGTTTTCCGTAGCCGTTTTCACTGGCAATCAATAACTCGCCGTCTGGCTCTGGAATGATGAGGGATATCACGCGCTGGGTAGCTTTTAACTTAATGCCTCGAACACCTCGGGCGGTTCGACCCATGGCACGAACGTCAGATTCTTTAAAGCGAATCACTTTACCGCCGCTACCAAATAGCATGACATCTGAGTCACCAGTTGTAATAGCGGCACCAATCAAGGTGTTGTCTTCTTCCAATTCAATCGCAATCAAGCCACTACTTCTCTGTCTGGAGAAGTCCATCAACGGCGTCTTTTTGACTGTACCGTTAGCCGTTGCCATAAAGACAAATCTGTCTTCATCGTAGGCATTTACAGGCAACATGGCTGTGATGCGTTCATCTTCTTCGAGGGGCAATATATTAACCATCGGTCTACCCCGTGCAGCACGGCTAGCCGGTGGAATCTGGAATACACGGAGCCAGTAAACCTTGCCACGGTTGGTAAAGCACAAAATTGTGTCGTGGGTACTCGCAACCAGCAGACGCTCGATAAAGTCTTCGTCCTTGACCGCGCTTGCTGATCGACCGCGGCCACCGCGTTTTTGCGCCTGATAATCCGTTGTTGGCTGGGTCTTGGCATAGCCGGAATGAGATAAGGTAACCACCATGTCCTGCTCGGTAATCAGGTCTTCCATGGTCAGATCTTCCTGCGTACCAACAATCTCTGTCTTTCTCTCATCACCATATTCTTCGCGAATGGCAACCAGCTCTTCTTTGATGATTTCTAACAATCGAGTTGGGCTGGCGAGAATTTCCAGCAGCCCGGAAATAGTTTCAATAATTTCTTTATACTCGTCGAGCAGACGATCCTGCTCTAAACCTGTCAGACGATTTAGACGCATTTCCAGGATGGCCTGGGCTTGTTCAGGGGATAGGAAATAGTCGCCGTTTTCCTTCAACCCATAACGGGCATCCATATCATCGGGCTTAGCTGCTTCTGGACCGGCTTTTTCAAGCATCTGCTGAACATTGTCGGAGCGCCAACTGGTCGCAATCAGTTTATCTCTAGCTTCTGCAGCATTTGCTGAGGTCTTGATCAGCTCAATCACCGGATCAATATTCGATAGTGCAACCGCAAGACCTTCCAGCACGTGTCCTCGCGCCCGGGCTCGTCTCAGCAGATAAACTGTTCGACGGGTGACCACTTCGCGACGGTGCAGAACAAATGCCTCAAGCACCTCTTTCAGATTGAGAATCTTCGGCTCGCCATCAACCAGCGCAACTATGTTGATGCCAAATACACTCTGCAATTGGGTCTGGGCGTAAAGATTGTTCAATACAACCTCACCCACCTCACCACGCTTGAGCTCAATCACAATGCGGGTATCAACGGCGGATTCGTCACGCAGCTCGCTAATACCTTCCAATTTCTTTTCTTTGACCAGCTCTGCAATCCGCTCAATCAAGCGAGCCCGGTTAAGCTGGTAGGGAATTTCTTTAATAATAATCGTGTCGCGATTGGTCTTTTCGTTACTCTCAATCTCGCACAGTGCCCGGACCTGAATTCGGCCCCGGCCAGTTCGGTAAGCTTGAACAATACCGCCACGACCATTAATGATCGCACCGGTAGGGAAATCCGGCCCTGTAACGTGCTCCATCAACCCATCAATATCAATTTCTGGATCTTCGATCAAAGCAAGACAGGCATTCACAACTTCAGTCAAATTGTGGGGTGGAATATTGGTTGCCATACCAACGGCGATACCGCTAGATCCATTAACAAGCAGCAGCGGTACCCGGGAGGGCAGCACTTCTGGCATCCGCATGGTGCCGTCGTAGTTATCAACAAAATCAACGGTCTCTTTATCAAGATCCGCGAGTAACTCATGGGCAATTTTTGCCATTCGAATTTCTGTGTAACGCATGGCTGCGGCGCTATCGCCATCCAGGGAACCGAAGTTTCCCTGACCATCCACAAGGGGGTAACGCATGCTAAAGTGCTGGGCCATTCTGACAATGGTGTCGTAGGCCGCGGTATCACCATGGGGGTGATACTTACCAATGATGTCACCGACAATACGAGCCGACTTCATATAAGCTCGATTGTAGGCATTATTTAGCTCATTCATCGCAAATAACGCACGTCGGTGCACAGGTTTTAACCCATCTCTAACGTCCGGCAAGGCACGTCCAACAATAACGCTCATCGCATAATCCAGATAGGATTGCTTGAGTTCGTCTTCGATGTTTACGGGGGTAATATCAGGCTCAAAATCTGACATAAATTTGCAGGTTATTCCAACTAGAGAAAAGGGCTAAACAAGCGTCAAAGTGTACCATGATCACATACCTAAAGTGCGATTTTTTGTACCTTCTAAGGACAGGTAATTGCGGCGCTGATGCAGCCTTAAATGCCGCCTTTATGATTCAGTCCCTGACCGTGCCCCGTTACTTCTTCTGCTGATCAGTTCATAATTCGCCCCATGAGTGAATCCGACCAAAACCAGTTGATTTTGAGCCCAAAATGGCTCATTCCCGTGATACCTAAAGGCGCTGTTTTATTGGATCACAGCCTGGTCATTGAGGGTGAATCAATTCAGGATCTACTGCCAAGGGCTGCAGCGGTTGAAAAGTACCCCTCCTACACCGAGACAAGCTTGCCTGATCACGTACTTACCCCGGGGTTTATTAATGTTCATGGCCACGCGGCAATGACTTTGCTGCGGGGTTATGCCGATGATAAGGGGCTGATGGATTGGCTGAACAACTACATCTGGCCCGCAGAGAATCAGTTCATCAATTTTGACTATGTTTATGACGGCACCAGCCTTGCGATTGCTGAAATGATTCGAGGCGGAACCACCTGCGCAATCGACAGCTACTTCTTTCCCAACGCCTCAGCAGATGCTTACTCCGATCATGGTTTTCGAGCCCAGGTGTGCATGCCAATTATCCAATTCCCAACCAACTGGGCTAACGACGAAGCAGAGCACCTGCGCAAAGCCTTAAAAGTCCACGACGATATCAAGAACCGCCCCTTAATCAGAACTGCCCTGGCCCCCCATGCTCCCTACACCGTCTCTGACTCAGGCTTTGAGCAGATTGCGGCTTATGCAGAAGAGTTGGCTGTCCCAATTCATTTACATCTCCACGAAACCGCAACCGAGATAGAAGATGCACTGCGGGACACGGGCAAACGTCCCATCGCAAGGTTGCAGGAGCTAGGAGTAATTTCCCCCGCTCTACAGGCCGTGCATATGACTCAATTAACAGCGGAAGAGATCAGGCTAATCGCAGATAACAATGTGAGTGTGGCGCACTGCCCCGATTCCAATCTAAAACTCGCAAGCGGCTATTGTCCGGTTCCTGACTTAATAGCGGCTAACGTGAACGTCGCCGTAGGGACCGATGGGGTCGCCAGCAATAACAATTTAGACATGTCCGCGGAACTACGTAGTGCCGCGCTACTGGCAAAAGGATTAAGTGGTGTTGCCACCCATGTCTCGGCGGATGATGCCCTGGCAATGGGTACAATCAACGGCGCAAGGCTTATGGGTCGAGAGCATGAACTCGGCAGTCTGGAAATTGGTAAGTTGGCTGATGTGATTGCCATTGATTTGAGCGACCCTTTGAGCCAGCCCGTGCACAACCCCGTCTCTCAAGTGGTATACAGTACTTCGGGAGATCAGGTGAGCCATGTCTGGATTCACGGCAAAGCCAAATTAGACAATAAGTCCTTTACCGATTTGGATATTGGGATGGTGTTAGCCAAAGCCAAAGAATGGAAAACCAGGATGCATTCATGACCAGCTCAGTTGATAAAAACTTGGATCTGAACGTCGACAGCAATGTGGACAACAATATAGACAAAAATGTAGACAAAAACGTGGATAGCGCTGAGGTCAATAAGTTTGATGAGTTGGCCCGCAAATGGTGGGACCCCAACAGCGAATTCAAACCACTCCACGACATCAATCCCCTAAGACTGGATTACATCCTGAGTCGAGCAACATTAGCGGGCGCCAGAGTTCTTGATGTCGGTTGTGGCGGCGGAATTCTGACGGAAGCGTTAGCACAATCAGGCGCCGAGGTTACCGGTATTGATATGGCCCCAAAACCATTGCAGGTGGCTAAACTACATCGCTTCGAGTCCGAACTGGAGATTGAGTATTTGCAATCTACTGTGGAAGACTACGCTGACCAACACCCAGGGGAATTCGACGTGGTTACTTGCCTCGAGATGCTCGAACATGTGCCCAGTCCAGATTCTGTGATCGAAGCCTGTCAGCGTCTCCTCAAACCCGATGGCCAACTTTTCCTATCTACCATTAACCGTAACCCAAAGGCCTACGGCTTGATGGTCCTCGGCGCTGAATATGTTCTCAACATGTTGCCCAGGGGCACCCACGACTATCAAAAATTTATCAAACCATCCGAGCTCGCAACCTCGCTTCGAAAACATCGGTTTGAGTTAAAGGACATCTCCGGGATGACCTATAACCCGATCACCAGGCGCTATTCTCTGGGGCGTGACACAGACGTTAACTACCTTATCCATGCCACCCGCTAAATCCCTTATTTCTGCCAACGGCAACTTTACGATGATGTTGCTGGTTGCCATCGATGCCCTCGGCATTGGGTTAATATTCAACCTGAATCACTGGTTGATTACCGACGGGTTCGCAGCAGACTTTCTGCTCACCTGGAAACTGTCCCTGATCCTGGGGCTGACCTTCCTCTATTTCTATCTGATGGATCTATACACCTTCGATTCTCCCTATGGCCAACTGGGTATGTTGGAGCGATCGTTTATTGCAATTGTCCTAACGGGTATATCCGCCGCGTTGCTGGTTTATATCATCGGCCCGGGTTTTATTGGCGGGTTTGTCGGTCGAGGTGTGTTGGCCGCCTCCCTAATGATGGTCTGGATCTGGTCACTCTCCTTTCGCTATATCGCCAACCTCTGGTTTCTTCAGCAGCGGAGTCAAATTCACTGGCTGGTGATTGTCGACGACAATCCAAGTCAGTTCCTGCAGGATTTTCGCCGGGATTTTCAGGCAGAAACCATATTAATGCTCACCCGTGACGGCCAGACAACCGAGGTCCCAGCGGAATTTGAAGCCAATACGCGCACTGCCGGTGCCTGGGCTGATCTGACTGAGGTCATGAATCAAACCCCGGTCTCGGGCGTTATTGTCACCTCCCTCGAACAGGTACCAGCCGAACTGGTGGATCAATTAATGGATATCCGGATCCACGGCACCCGCATTTATCGCCTGAGTGATTTTTATGAGCGCTACCTTTCAAGGGTGCCAATTTTTCATCTGAGCCAACAATGGCTTACCACCGCCCACGGCTTTGAATTAATCCACAACCGCATAGGACTTCGCTTTAAGCGCTATGTCGACGTAATCATTGCCTTAATCGGAGGAGTCCTATTATCTCCCCTCATACTGGCAACAACGCTGCTAATTGGGGTGACCAGTGGACGACCGATTCTTTATCGGCAAATACGGACCGGGGAAAACAATCAACCGTTTTACTGTTATAAGTTCCGTACCATGGTGGAGGATGCGGAGACCGATGGCGCTCAATACGCCGCGGTGGACGACCCGAGACTAATCCCCTTCGGCAAGCAGCTTAGAAAATACCGCCTTGATGAGTTGCCCCAGTTCTGGAACGTACTTAAAGGGGAAATGAGTTTTATTGGTCCAAGGCCTGAACGGCCAGAATTTATCGAAGGTCTCGAACACAGCATTCCCTTTTACAATTTACGCCATACCGTCAAACCCGGAATTACCGGCTGGGCTCAAGTCATGTATGGCTACGGGGATACTGAAGTCGATTCAGCACAAAAACTGCAATACGATCTCTTCTATATCAAGAACTATTCGTTGCTTCTGGATATCTCTATCCTGATTAAATCCGTAAAAGTCATCCTATTTGGTACCGGCCGCTAATGTCCTACGCTCCCTCTACAGACCTGCTCAAGAACAAGACCATACTGGTTACCGGCGCCACCGATGGCATTGGCCGGGTAGCGGCAAAAACCTATGCCGCCCATGGCGCAACCGTCATATTGCTCGGCCGGCGGACCGATGCTCTGGAGTTGATCTATGATGAAATTATCGAAGCGGGCTACCCCGAACCTGGCATCGTCGTCCTGGATCTCGCGACCCAGGACATTAGCGAACTCCAACAGTTAGGCGACGTCATTCTCGAACGGTACGGCAGGTTAGATGGCCTGTTGCATAATGCCTCCATTCTGGGCGACCGGGTCCCGGTTGAAACCTACGACCTCAACACCTGGGCCAAGGTCATGCAAGTTAACTTCACCAATGTTTGCTACCTGACCCGGATCTTAATGCCACTATTACGGCTTGCCCCCACTGCCTCGGTCATTTTTACCAGTTCTGGCGTGGGCGCGACCCCAAGGGCCTACTGGGGCGCCTATTCAGTGTCTAAATACGCCATGGAGGGCTTTGCCAAACTTCTCGCTGAGGAGGTGGAAAATGCCTCGGACATCTGCGTCAACATATTGAACCCCGGAGGCACGCGCACCAAGATGCGAGCGGCGGCATTCCCTAACGAAGATCCCAACACCCTTATCCGTGCCGAGACACTGATGCCCCTTTACCTGTACCTAATCAGCAATGATTGTGAGGAGAACGGTCAAACCTTTGATCGCAAATGGCCGGGACTTGTGCAACTTAACGGTGGCTAGTCACTGCCCATAAACGGCAGGACTTTGCCTATCAATTCGACGGGTTTTTGACGCGGCTCAAGGCAATTTGATGGCACGCCACAATACAATATCTTTAGCATAAACATAACTAATTGATAATTAAGTAATTAATCCTCTAAATTCACAAACCGACCAGCCTTGGCACGATTATCGCTTAGAACAGATCAACAAATAAGTGAACCGAAAGGAAATGCTGATGCCGACTGGAAACACTGTTGATCTAAATGACGCCAAGGTCATTTTTAGCTCTACGGATCAGGCAGGACTACAAGAGTCCGACCTGCGCTGGCGACTCATGCAAGCACTCCAGACGAGTCTTGAGATGGAAACCCTGCTCAATATCTTTTTTGACCAGGTACAGTCGACCGTGGCATTTGATGGTTTCAGTTACAAACTGGACCTGTTGGATCTCGAAATTAACGTTGGCAAACAATCAATCCACTCCTGCAGTTACCGGCTTATCACCCAACAGGATTATCTAGGTGAACTGACTTTCTTCCGGTCCAAACGTTTTCCCGAGCGAGATCTTGCTGTACTCGAAGGCTTGCTCAACGCCATTGTGTTTCCACTACGTAATGCCATCCGATATCGCGATGCGGTCACAGCAGCCCTGGCAGACCCCTTGACCGGTGCTGGCAATAGAATTGCACTAAACAATACCTTACAAAGAGAAATTGAACTGGCCAAGCGTTACGAACAATCAATGGCTGTCCTGATGATTGATCTCGACCATTTCAAATGTATCAACGAAAGTTTTGGCCAAAGCCTCGGCGATCAAATCCTTAAACAATTGGTACAGACGGTTAAGAGCGAAATCCGTGGCTCTGACATAGTTTTTCGCTACGGCGGCGAAGAGTTTGTTGTTCTGTTAACCAATACGAATCAAGCAACGGCACTAGAAGTGGCTGAACGACTTAGACTTTCCGTCAACAAAATGGAACTAGATCGAGATAGCAAACCTGTCAACGCCTCGGTGTCGATTGGCGTATCCATGTTGCATCCCGATGACACGGTAAAACGAATTCTCGAACGAGCAAGTTTTGCGATGTTTAACGCAAAAAGTGAGGGGCGGGACCAGGTAAAGGTCTGTTATGAAAAGGCTATGGTCAGAAACTGAGCACACTTATTATGTGTCGGTTGCAGTTGTTAAGTATTAGCGCTCAGTTCTGCGTTGAAACTGTCGTTTTATACCGGCCATTTCGTACAGTAGCCTGATATCTTTTGGTTTGAGGTCTGTGTATTGCCCTGCTTTAACCGCAGAGGGTATAAAGAAGGAACCAAACCGCACACGTTTCAAGCGGCTAACGGTCAAGCCTTGAGATTCCCAGAGCCGTCGGACTTCACGATTACGACCTTCCATAACCACCACGTAATACCATTGGTTAGCACCATCCTCATCCCGGCCTTTTTGAATATCCGTAAACTTGGCCATGCCATCATCCAGTAACACACCTTCGGTCATATGCTTTAACTGAGAGTCGGAAACGTCTCCCAGTACCCGGCAAGCATATTCCCGATCAATCTGAGTACTCGGATGCATGAGTTTATTCGCCAGTGCGCCGTCGGTGGTGAATAGCATCAACCCTGTTGTCATGTAGTCGAGCCGACCCACCGCAATCCAACGCTGGTTCTTGAGTTTAGGCAAGTTAGAAAATACTGATTTACGTTTTTCAGGATCATCCCGGCTACATATTTCTCCGGCCGGTTTGTTGTAAAGCAGGTAGCGATGTTTCTGGGTTTTTTGTGTGAGGGGTTTGTTATCAACAAAAATGCGGTCTTCTTCGCTGACACGGTCGCCGAGCTTGGCAACCTTGCCATTCACTTCTACCCGGCCATCTTCGATCCACTTTTCCAGCCCCCGGCGACTACCGAGACCTAAATTTGCGAGTACTTTTTGTAGTTTTTCAGACATGGTTTAGTTTGGCCTGTCTGAATCGGATTGGTCTGAATTGGATTGGTCTGAGCTGGATTGGTCTGAGCTGGATTGGTCTGAGCTGGATTGGTC
>CAXBLU010000011.1:0-147575 GCA_963976815.1 uncultured Pseudomonadales bacterium
CGCTTGCGAAAATTCTCTCGAATTTCGCTTACGAAAATTCTCTCGAATTTCGCTTACGAAAATTCTCTCGAATTTCGCTTACGTACAGTCTGTGGGTTTTGGCAGACCAGAAATCTTCGCCACTAATTTTGCTGGTTTACCTTTAAATAACTGCATCAAGTAAATGCTTTTGCCTTTTTCCTGACCAAGTTGCTCGCCGATAATTTTACTCAGTACCCGAGAGGTAGGCGAAACGTGAAAACGATCATAGTAATCCCTGACGATATGAATGACCTCCCAGTGGTTGTCATTTAGGATAATTCCCTCGGACGCTGCGAGTTCAGGTGCAGCTTCCGATGACCAGTCCCGGTAATCTCGTAGGAAGCCTTCTTTATCTGTTTCGGTCACCATCTACCAGGTCACAACCTTGTCATATTGCTCGCAAAGCTCAACAAAACCGAGGTAGTCAATCAGGGCAATGGAATCGTCTAACTTTACATTTCTAGCTGCCACATCTGCTTTAAGTGCATAGACCGGGATATGGGTGTGATCTGTCCAGTAGACGCCATTCTCAATTAGAAGCAGCCCATCACCTTGAGAAATAAGGTGTGAGAGTGCAAAGTTTGCCTGATTGTTAATATGCAGCGTTGTCAAAACGTTAGCACCTGCCCGGCGTGTTGAATCAGATCTGACACCGCCTGGTCCGACAGGGGTGATACCGGTAAAGTAAGATCATCTAACTGCAGACCACGATTTTTCAGGTCCTGCTCACGGCAAAAAATTTGACTCACTCCGTAATCCGGCAACACTCCGTAACTTACGGAATAGTCCTTAAGCCCCAGACCGGCGGTATCCTGACCAGAGAGAATCTGATAAATACCATCCCCCAAAAACAGCAAAGCACAGTCTGCAAATGCTGAACCCATTAAACAGGCATCCAGTCCTTCCTGGCCGACAATTGAACCATGGGGAGCGGATTGTTGCACAAACAGAATTTGACTCATTTGAAAGTGACCAGTCGATCAGCGCTCAGACTTGAGTCGATCAGCTGACCCAGACCGGATATTTCAAATCCAGGCGCCAGGTTATGGTCAGACTTCTCGTAGCGCTCCGACTCGGTAGCATCAAGAATTCCTCGGCGGAGCGCTGACGCGACACAGACAATCAGTTCAATCTGATTTGTCATACCAAATTCTGACCATTCTGCGGGCAAATTGGGTTCGTCCTGGGGGGGATAACTGAGCTTATTCGCCGTATAGACGCCGTCATGGTAGAAAAACACGCGACTTAACTGATGTCCCGAAGCTAAAACTGCCCGGGCAAAGTGCAATGCTGATAGCGGTGCCTCAGAATTCTGAGGTCCTGCAAAAACGGCTATTGCAAAGTTCATCTGCATCTCTTTAATTATTTGCTAGAAAAGTCGACGTCAAAAAATGTCACAAAAAAACCCCGGTATGAAATTTCCATACCGGGGTTAGTTAATCCGCTAGAGATTAGTCTTCGCCGCCGAGGGCACCGAAGATATGCAGCAGGCTCATGAACATATTGTACAAAGAGACATAGAGAGACACGGTAGCCATGATGTAGTTCGTTTCGCCGCCGTTGACGATCTCACCCGTCTGATAAAGCATCATGCCAGCCATCAGCAGGACGAACATAGACGATACAGCTAGAGACAGCGCTGGTATCTGTATAAATATGGAAGCAATTCCTGCGCAGAAAGCCACTAGAATACCCACCATCAACATCGGCCCCATAAAGCTGAAATCTTTCTTCGAAGCAATTGCGTATCCGGATAATGCCAGGAAAGTCACAGCTGTAGTCCCAAAGGCGTAGGTGACAAGTTGTGCGCCGTTTGCCATTTGCAGGTACATATTAATGATTGGACCCATGGTCAGGCCCATAAAACCCGTCAGGCCAAACACACACAGGACACCAATTGCGCTATTTCGGAATTTTGTGGTTAAAAACAGCAATCCAAAATATCCCACGAGGGTGATGATTAAACCGGGATGAGGCCAGTTAAATGCCATTGACATACCCGCTGTCAGGGCACTGAATGCGAGTGTCATTGAAAGCAACATATAGGTGTTTCTCAAGACCTTGTTGGTCGCAATGACCGAACTACCTTGAGCAGTACCTGATTCTGTTAAAAATTGTGCATCTGCCATCGAAATCTCCAAATTGGCTAACTTTTCAAGAGTTTACGGCATACCAGTGCAATTGCAACTAACATCCCTTCGGGCGTAATAGACTTAATATTGCCCCGCATTCCCTTAGATCAGGTATGGGGCTAAAAATTCAATCTACAAGGCTTCCCACCAGCTTTTCTATTGGTCAATAAAAGCGCATCATTGTTGCAAAAATAGATAAAGAGCCTGAATTGAACAAACTCTTTTTGCTTTGCCTCCTGCTCCCGATCTCTGCATACGCCGAAGACACCTTTATCAATGCCGCGGAAACGCTCGCTTATGGCGTGTTTGATTCTTCGGAGCGACAAACCCTGACCAAACCCGCCACCGACGACGCGCCACCCGTGGACTCGGTTAAGAAGTACCGTTTTAAAGATTTTACGACTCAGATCCCAATGCAAATCGGCACTGAATTTGGCATTGAATATCAGATCAACACCAAACCCCGTGGCCGCCCAATCGATATCACCACGGTTATTGTTTTTCCAGAACCGGGACTAAAACGGCCCGGAGGCCGCACCTATAAAAAATCCAGAGAAACCAAACGCGTCAGTATCGGCAAGGGTCATCTCCACGGTTATGGATTTGATGAAAGTTGGGAGCTAGTGCCGGGAGAATGGGTTTTTGAGGTCTGGCATAAGAAAGCCCGGCTGGTGAAAAAATCCTTTACGGTTTTTGTCCCAGAACCTGATTCAGAACTTAATTCACCGCTGGATTCAGAACTCCAGTCAGTAAAAGACCAGGAAGATGCCGATGGATAGCCTGCAGCAAGCTGCAGAGGCTTTTGTTGCAATGGCCCACAGAATTGTCTGGTGCAACGCCGCCAGCGTTGATGTTGAGGGAAGGCCGAGATCCCGGGTTTTACACCCAATTTGGGATTGGGACGGTAAACAGCTGACCGGTTGGATCGCGACCAGTCCTACCGCAACCAAGCGACAGCACTTTCAAGCACACCCTTATCTTTCTTTAAATTATTGGCACCCTGACCAGGATACCTGTGTAGCGGAGTGTCGTGCCCAGTGGGCTTTTGACGTAGAAACCAAACGTGCAATTTGGGAAAAGTTTAAAGCTGCTCCTGAACCAGTTGGCTACGATCCGGCCATTGTTCCTGCCTGGGCGGCTCCAGAGGCAGATAACTTTGCTGTGATTAAATTGGAGCCCTGGCGTTTGCGGGTCTTCCCGGGCACCCTCCTATTAAAGGGGGAGGGCACCGCACTGAATTGGGAAGAAGATTAACGCCTAGTCTAGGGGACAGCCGCTATTTGAGCTGGAAGGGGCCGTAGGGCAAAGATCAACCACACCCGGTAGAACATAACCAGGATCTGGCACGCCACAGAACTCAACCGCAAGTGATGCACCGGTAAATCGATCTATTTCTACACCAAAACCGTCACCGTCAACATCTGCCCAGTAGGTTGTGCAGGTTGGGGCGGCGTAACATACATCGCCTAACTCAAGGCCCTCATCTTCATCAATCAACCGATCACCGTGGGCTTCATGGGCGGGTATTGCCCGGGTTGATACATTAATCACAATGCCGCCGGAGCCGGTGATGTGACAAAACGTCACTTTTTCCTGGTTGCAGCCCTGACCGTGATTGCCGTTATTTCCATGGTGGTCATGGCTACCGTGATGGTCGTGATGCTTCCAAGACTTTTTAGATTTCTTGGATTTCTTCGATTTCTTTGATTTCTTGGAATGATCGGACTTTTTGCTCTTGTCCCAGCTCTTACTGCTCTTGTCGGACTTCTTGGAATGATCAGATTTTTTGCTCTTGTCCGATTTCTTCTTGCTCTTTTGGGACTTCTTGGAATGATTGGACTTTTTACTTTTGTCTGATTTAGAGGAATGATGGGATTTACTAGATTTGTCTCCAGCGTACGCTTGTTCGGTGACAACGGTCATCGAACCGACCGCAAACATTAGCGATATCGCGAGGCAAAAAGAAAGCGACAGTGATTTCATTGAGTGGCAGCCCGTTTATTGATTTATTCGACGTTAATAATAACCTAATTTCTCCCCATGAATGTTATGGGTATGTAAATAGGAGCTTGTAGTGGTAGTGTGACAAATTCTGTTACGCAAAAAAGCCGGCAGACGATCATTTATAGACCGAGAAAATTCACTTTTTTGCTGAATCGGTGCCCCATGCGGATATAACCCTCCGGGTTAGGATGGAGATCATCCAGCAAGTCCCCGGCATCCTGCACACCAAAAAGCGTTAGTCCATCAATATAGTAGAGGTTCGGGTCCTGCCGTGCTTCGACCAACTCAGACATTAGCTTACGCACCCGGGTCAGCGTGAGGCTCTCTCTCCGCACTGCCTGATGACCAGGAATCACCACAAACTTACCATTTTTATCCGGGATTGTTGGACCCGGATGGTGTTCCGCACTGGGACAATAGATAGGCGACGCTAGTAAAATTGGGGCCTTCGGCTTCTTGTCTCTGATTGTGTCGAGAAAGCCATGTAACAGTGGCGTGAATATTCTCTCCCTCATTGAATCCATATTAATGATGTTGATGCCGGCTTTAATACTCAGGATATCTGCATCGGATTGAGCCATCGTCCGAGCGATAAAGGGATCCAGATGGCATTGACCACCAAAGCCCAGACTCTGTAGGTTCCAATTAAGTTCCTTTGCTGCAACGGCGGGCCAGATGAGTGAAGGCTGCTCCGCCTCCATACAATGGCTAATGGAGCTGCCGTAATGAATCCATTTGCGGCGATCATCTACATCCACCTGTTCGAGCTTTGAGCCATCAGACAAACTTAGTTGCCGCAGTTCAATCATGGCATTGTGGGGTAACCATATTTCACAGCGTTTTTTGTGAGACGGCAGACCACTAAATCTCCACTCCGTCATTTCACCTCGGACCAGATTAATATCAGCGGGATTTTTGGGATTGAGCAAGATGGTATTGCCTTCCAGACTTGAGGCCGTATAGGTCGCCCCTTCGGACACCAGATCCATTACCACAGGGCGCTTTTCCGCTGGTGGCGTCACAAGGTTTGTGGCCAGTGCTTTGACGCTCACCTCCGTTGCACCCGTCACAAAAACGAGTCGAACCCCCGAAGGCATTCTGACAATAACATCCATCATTTTTGGGACCTGGGCTCTCGTCCAGGCAGAAAGGCGACGGGGACTTATGCCTTTGGGCCGAACATCAAAGTCGAGCGCACCATGACAAATCAAATTAGGCGGTAGCTGTTGACTCAAATCAAAGTCTTTCATCCACCAAACCGCTGTTGGTTTCTTGCTGCCGATTTGGCTTTTTCTGCTTCGCGGTTTTTCGCCGGGGATTTTGTTTCCAGTTGGTTAAGTAGATCAGCTGCAACCAGACTGATTTGAGTTACGGCATGCACAAACGCTGCTTCATTCGCCTGGCTCGGTTTATTGAAGCCCGATACCTTGCGAACAAACTGAAGTGCAGCGGCCTGGATTTCACTCTCCGTGGCAGGTGGATCAAAATTGTAAAGCGTACGGATATTCCGACACATCGTGAAACCTCCTTTGTTAATATATATTGTCAGACTCCTCAAATATGATCCTGAATGCAACTCTCACATAATTGATAATTACCGCTCTACTCTCAGTTCATATCTCAGCTCATAACTCAGCCCAGATATCTGCTTATATATCTGTGTATATATCTGCTTATATAACCAAGGAAAACCCATTATGGAATCAAGCGCATCCCTGTACGAAGTTAAAAACCATGCCGCATGGATCACGCTGAACAGACCCGATAATCGCAACGCATTGTCAGCGGAACTGGTGAATGGTTTATATGAGCATTTGCAAAACGCTCTTGCGGATACCTCGGTTCGAGCCATTGTGATTACGGGTACAGGTCCAGCATTTTGCGCAGGCGCGGATCTGAAAAGCCCGCCAGGATCATCCATTAGCGGCGGTGGAAATGCTGTGCCTTTTGCGGACGTTTTGAAACTTATGATGCGTGCAGACAAACCTGTAATTGCAGCCATTAATGGTGCTGCTTTTGGTGGGGGGCTCGGGTTGGTTGGAGCTGCTGATATTGTAATCACCGCAGATATTGCGCAATTTAGTTTTAGTGAAGTGAGGCTAGGGGTGATACCCGCGGTGATTTCTGTGGTTGTGATCCCTAAACTGGGTAAACACCTTGCTACCCGATTGTTCTTAACCGGTGAACGATTTAATGGTGCGGATGCAGTTCGATACGGCCTTGCTCATATTGTTGTGCCTGCAGCGGAGCTTACTTCAGAGGTAGAAAAAGAAGTCCAGGCGCTAGCCCAGGGTGGACCGGAAGCATTAAAAGCCTGCAAGGAATTGATTCGACAGATTCCCGAGTTACCCATCGATGAGGGTTTTGAACACGCCACCGCCTGGAGTGTAAAAATGTTCGAATCGGAGGAGGGCGCTGAAGGAATGGCAGCCTTTCGCGAAAAACGTAAAGCTAAATGGATCGGTGATTAACAAACCAGCGCTTCTACCCGGAACTTCCAGCCAGAACTTTTAACCAGAACTACCAACCAGAACTACTAACCGGGACCAGCGTGTCGTTCTGGCGATGAACGGTTTCTACAAAAGCCAAATTGTAGACCAGTTCACGTTTCTAACAACTGGGTTAGTGCATCCTAATAGTCCGCACCAGGCGCTTATTCTGGTCCAGTCGCCCTTGCCTAATCAGAACATATAACATCATATTAATCTCATACCGCCAGACCCAAAATTCTGCACGATCATCGTTTTACACCCCCTAAACAAAGTTCTTGGAGCTAACATCATTTCAAGATTAATTCGGGAGAAATCAAATGCGGGCAAATAAAATTAGTGCAGTTATTGTTGTCGTTTTATGCAGTTTGTTAACGGCACCTTCGGTGTATGCATCTAGTCAAAAGTCATTCAAATCCTCATCAAGCCACAAGAACCACTCACAAACGAAACAACATAGTAAGAATGAAGCCAAGGCGAACAAGCTGAAAGAAAAGCTAGAACGCCTGGCAAAAATTAAAGCAGCAAAGCTTGAGAAAGCCGCAGCGGAGAAAGCCCGTCGTGAACAACCCCGAGCGGGCTATAAGATCAACATGCGGGAATCACTTAACCATGGGCTTATTGTCAGCGCCGTCTATCAGATCCACAACGTCCAACTATCACCTGAAGGGGCAGCATCAGCCGAGCTTGAGATCAGGGATAGCAGCGATAATGTACTCAGGACCGAACAGTGTTCCGCAACCAGAGAGCTAGCAACTGAAATCCGTGAGGACAACTATCGGTTGATATGTAAAATTAGCCACAAAAACCGATTTAGCGCCAGACTACAGATTCTTGATGCTGCCCCCGGGCTCTATAGTGGCACCGGCCGAAATACCACACAGATTGATGATGTTGACACTTACCCCGTAGGATATGGGGCAGTTTCTCTAGAGGTGGTACAGAATCAACCAGATGCGATAGATTGTGTTGTCAGCGAATGGACGCCATTTAGTTCATGTTTTGGCGGATCCGTGACCAGAAGTCGCACAATCCTGGTTGAACCCCAGAATGGTGGAGCCGCTTGCCCAGCGCTCACTGAAACTGTTTCATGTTTATGAAAATCAGAGCCTAAATCGACTTAACAAACCCCCTCTATTCGCGTATATTGCGCGTCTTCGGAGGGGTGGCTGAGTGGCCGAAAGCGGCGGTCTTGAAAACCGTTGAGTGTTAAAGCTCCCAGAGTTCGAATCTCTGCCCCTCCGCCATATCTACCTCCCAAGCGCCCCCAAGACACTCCGTTAGCCACCTAAGTCTTTGTTTTAGTTAAATATTAGTATTCCAATAAGCCCCAATTTCACTTGTAACACTCCGATCGATATGTAACATCGGATGTCACACAGATTGGGGAAAGATTATGGCAAAGCTAACAAAACCTCTGTCGTCTACTGAAGTGCTTCACGCGAAGCCCAGAGACAAGGAATACAATCTTGCAGATGGGCGCGGATTGTTGCTCAGAATCAAGCCCAATGGCTCTAAGAGTTGGCTGCTGAACTATCAAAAGCCATTTATCAAGACTCGGTCGAATCTTAGCCTTGGTTCCTACCCTGAAATCAGCCTTGCTGAAGCTCGTAAACGCCGAGATGAAGCAAGGGAGTTGTTGGCGCAAGATATTGACCCTAAAACTGCTCGCGAAGCCCTCAAAAGACACAAGCTCAACGCTCAACAATCGACCTTTCAATCAACAGCCAAAAAATGGTTCGAAGTCAAAAGAGAAACACTTACTCCGGACTACAGGGATGATATTTGGCGTTCATTGGAAAACCACATATTTCCTAGGCTAGGTAATGTCGCTTTAGAAGACATTCGAGCACCCCAGGTTATTGAGGTGCTAGAGGTTTTAGCAGCCAAAGGGAAGCTAGAGGCCGTAAAGCGGCTATGTCAAAAGCTGAATGAGATAATGACCTTCGCTGTGAATACCGGAAAAATCCATGCGAACCCTCTCTCAGGAATAAAAAGCGCTTTTAAGAACCCACCAAAAAGGCACTACCCAACGCTCAAGCCAGAGCAGCTATCGAGCTTAGTAAAAGACATCAATAAAGCCAGCATCCAAATTTGCACAAGAAACTTGATGCTTTGGCAGCTGCACACTTTGGCTCGTCCTTCAGAAGCAGCCGGTACGAGATGGGAAGAAATTGATTTGGTTACTGGCCTTTGGACCTTGCCGAAAGAAAGAATGAAAAAGAGAAGGGAACACATCGTTCCGTTGACGAGTGCAACACGATTCATACTTTCCCAAATGTCAGCTCTATGCGGTCAGTCAGAATTTGTCTTCCCATCACCACACAACAATAGGAGACATACAAGCGAGCAGACGGCCAATATGGCATTGAAGCGAATGGGGTACAAAGGTCGCTTAGTTGCGCACGGGTTTCGTGCTCTAGGCAGCACTACTCTAAACGAGAAAGGATTTGATCCAGACTTAATCGAATCAGCTTTGGCACATGTTGATAAAAATGCCGTCCGCAGTGCTTACAACCGCGCAAAGTACTTAGAGCAACGCCGCGAAATGATGAATTGGTGGTCAGAAGAAATTCAACCTACCCAAATCGACTCTCACACCCTCAAGCTAGTGAGTGCATAGGTGCTAATGTCCACCTAAACCGGTCTGGATAGAAAAAGAAGTTCATCTTGATTCAGAACGCATCTGCATAGTTCACACAGAAGCCATGAATACAAAACCGGCAAGATGTGTGCACTGAAATACGGGCACAATCTTGGCAAGGGGCATTGCATCCCCGTTGCATCCCCAGCTGAACAACCAAAGATGATAGCACTTTAATTTCACTCACAGCGCCAGACTCCTAACTAACTAAACTGAGAACTTGTTTTTGCGTGAATGGTCTTTGAATTAAAGGGACATCAAGATCATGAAAATAGCCGTTCATAATTACAATCGGTGTCTCTTGACTAATCTTACGCAGTTCACCCATCGCGTCGATTCCAGATAGCATCGGCATCGTGACGTCCATTATGACCAATTCTAAATCCGACAGGTGCTCCTCATACAAGCGAATAGCTTCAAAACCATCACAACAGGTGAGTACTTCGTAACCACGAGCATTTAGAGTTGCAAAAAGCAGGTGTCTAATTTCTTCATTGTCGTCCACAACTAAAATCACGAGTCCTCTTCCGCATTCTCTTACACGATTTTTCGGCCCGTATAGATTGATATGGAACCCGTGATAGTGGGGATAACCTCAAGCTCCTCTACCTGAGAGAAACCGGCTTCTTCGATAAGCCCTGGTAAAACACCATCCGCATTTGGCTGAGTATCACGAAAACCATCAAGCTGTTGCACAGTCGCCTTAAAAAACAGACGCATAAGCTTTGTTCTCTGTAAACCGTAGTCTGCAATACAAAGCTCACCGTCCGTCTTAAGTACTGAAAACATCTGTTTTAGCATGCGTCTCTTCTCATCAAGTGGCGTTTGATGAAAGACGAGCGAGGAGACTATCTTACATACTGGTCCAATCTCTGACACACGTTCTGCCGAGAGGAAACCTTCTTTCCAATCGATTTCTAAATTTTTTCGATTAGCCTTATTCTTTGCGACCTCAAGAACTTCAGGATCCGGATCAAGTCCTATGACCTGCGTTAAGAGTGAAAGGCTTTTTATCTGAGTTACCAACGATCCCGTTCCACAACCCACATCCAGAATCCTTTCATGCGGCGCTGGATTAAGTTGTTCGATCATCTTTCCTCGCCAAAGACTTTCACGCGTCAGCGCTGCAATCGCCGAGTCATAAAGCGGTGTCAAAAACGAATAGCCGAGCGCTGGAGTAAATGTTTTCTCTTCCGGAGTCTTAATGCTCATGGCCTGAATGATCCTCTTTTTTCGTTTCCGCTTGCTTCAAGTCTGCTGGAGTACTGTCAGTGAAAACTGTTCGGATGAAATGTGTTGTAGAACGGATGGCCATCTTCGACGATGCGGGTTGTAGTCCCTGCTTCTCACAAATTCAAACACCCGTACTCAGGATTTCAGTTGCAAAATGCTGCGTGCGCCATTCAGTACGATCAAACCAATGATGAAACCAATCACCAAGTCCGGATAGCGTGAACCCGTCAATGCCACGAGCAAACCTGCCGCGATCACACCCAGATTAGCTATCACATCATTGGCCGAGAAAATCCAACTGGCTTTCATGTGCGCGCCACTGTCCCGTTGCGTGTTGATCATCACGAGACACAGCGAGTTGGCAATTAGCGCCACTAGTCCAAAACTCATCATAAGTACAGATTCAGGCTCACTCCCAAACACGAATCGACGTATGACCTCACTCATCGCCCCTAGCGCGAGGATCATTTGGAGCCATCCTGAAAAGTGCGCAGCACGCAGTTTCATGCGAACACTGTGCCCAACTGCGTAGAGCGCTAGGCCGTAGACGGCTGCGTCGGCAAACATATCCAATGAGTCGGCAATTAGCCCGGTTGACTGTGCGTACCAGCCGACAATTATTTCAACACCAAACATTATGGCATTTATGGCTAACAGCCACTTGAGAACGCCAGCCTCCTTTTGATTGACTGCCTCGGCTGAGGATATTGCCTTCGATAACTCAGTGCTGCCAATGTTTTGAGTGTGCTCAAGTACGGCACCAAGACCAAGTGATTCGAGACGTGACTGAATAGCATCTAGGCTATTTTCATGAAAGACTTTGAGTTGTCGATGTGGCGTGTCGAATTCAAGTGTCACCCGTGGCTCAAGATCATCCAGTGCTAAGCGAATGATGTGCTCCTCAGACGGGCAGTCCATCTTGGTAATCAAGAATTGACTGACAAACCCACCGTTAGATTGTGTGTTCTTTACAGGTTGTGATGCAATCGTGGGCTCTATCCTTTCCACCTCTGGTTTCTTATCACCATCTTTCATGTTCGAACTCTTGTACTTACATAGGATCGCATCTTAATATCTATAGTTACTATAGAGTCAAGATTTGAGGAAATACAATGAAAATAGGTGAGTTGGCTAGGTTAACGGGGTGCTCTGTACAGACGATACGCTATTATGAAAAAGCGAACGTACTCGAGTCTAAAAAGCGCAGCGAAGGAAATTTCCGTCTGTACGACTCGTCGGCTGTAGAACAACTTATGTTTATCAAACATTGTCGAAGCCTTGATCTCGCCTTGGCAGAGGTTCGCCAGCTAATCGATTTGAATCAGTCACCGGGTACACATTGCGATGACGTGAACACGATGATTGACAATCACATTGAACAGGTAGAGCAGCGGATGAAAGAGCTAAAAGGTCTCCGACAACAACTAAAATCACTTCGCAATAGTTGCTCAACCAACCGAACTGTTGAGGAGTGTGGAATTCTTCAAAACTTGTCGGCAAAACAATTGTAGATTTGATGATGCTAATGTTTCTCGTCTGACTTAGGTTGCTTCCTGTTTATTGTGCCGCATGAATCTCGCTCGAAGATTAAGGATGACGAAAGCGAGAATTATTGATGTCTGGGCCAATACCCCCTGCCATGTTGAATTAACCCCAATCCATTCAATTGAAAAATTCACGGGCATTGATGAAATACTGATGACCGCTGCTTCTTGAAGTGCCGAGATAGCCTTCCCCATCAGCACAAAAGAAAGTGCCAATAATAAATAAGTGGTTGTTGTGAAGAAACGAGCGATAGGTAACTTGATTGAGTATTTGATCAATACCCACGCGAGCGCGAAGAGTATGACTGTACCCAATAAGAATCCGCCAGCGATATATAAATATTGAGTATCAACGGCCTGTGTGAGCAAGGATTGGTAGAAAAGAACTGTTTCAAACACTTCACGGTAAACGGCTACAAATGCGAGAGCAGCCAGCCCCCAAAGAGTTCCAGATTGAAGCTTCGTATTGATATGTTGCTGGATATAAGCTTGCCATTGTGCAGCATCGGATTTGTTATGCATCCAAATGCCCACGTAAAATAGTACAATCGCCGCGAGCATCGCTGCGACGCCCTCCATCACTTCACGACTGGCACCACTAATACTGATCAGTGATTGAGCAGCCAGCCAAGTAGCGCCACCAGCCAATAGAGCTGCGATCCATCCAAGATGTACGTACATTAGCGCGTCTTGACGATGAGTCCGTCTCAATACGGTAATTAACGCGATAATCACCAGCAGGGCTTCCAAACCTTCGCGTAAAAGAATCACCAAACTAACTGAAAAAAGTGTTCCGCTCGATAAAGTTGTTTCAGCCAAAAGTTTCTCGGCTTGATTCAATTGATCGAATGCATCACTCATCACAATTTCTAATTCCGCTTCATTTTCTGGTTGGCTGATAACTCGGCGAAGTCTAATTAGAGTATTTTCAATACTTTTTCGTAGCGTTTGATTCCTTGCGTCCAGGTTGGTTTCAATCAATTCAAAGCCATCGAGATATGCGCTTACAGCAAGATTGTGCGCCATATCGTAGTCGCCACTATGGTAAGCCTTTAGTGCTGCCTCAAGGCGTTCACGGGTGACCGCCAATGGGCTCTTATTCGCAGCGAATAGCTGATTGGGGTTTGCGCGAAGTCGTTCAATTGCTTTTTTTTGATTTGTTGGTAGCCCTTTAGCTAATTGTGAAGGGCTATAGTTCACTAGCTGCTCCAGGGAAACAACTGGGGGAACCTGCGGTTGAAACTGTTCCGAAGAATGAAAGGCAATGCCGCCAACATAGAATGCTAGCGACCATTTTTCTTGTTCAGATAACTGCGGGAATGAAGGCATCGCAGTCCCTTCGATACCGTTAGCGACGGCATCATACAAACCCAGAACAGACCGGTTTAATGCACGCGCCTTGTTTGTGAAGTCGGTTGGAGACGGGTCTAGCTTTTCGGCCATGAACCCATCACCGCGCCCAGCCATGCCGTGGCAGGTAGCACAAGAATTTTCAAATATTGTTTTACTTTTAGCGGTCCTCACTAATGCACTTGGTAGGGAGGATAGCGGTGCTAAGGCTAGCACGGTGTGTCTTAGTGCAGCTGCCAAATCCTGCACGGCATTGGGCTGTTGTTTTTTTTCAATGGCGGATCGAAGCGACTCCGCTTGGTAAGCAACAGTCTGAAAATTCTCGGAACGTTCAACTATCAGAGAGGCTTTTTTGATGATGATTCCCGAGAACTCAACCATTTCCTGGTACTCGCCGACATCAATCACTCGTCCATCCTTTACAGCCTCCGAATAGTCAACACCGATATATTCTGCGAGCTGAGCGATTTGCTGCAGTTCGATCAAATAATCATCAGTTATAGCCCGACTTACGCTTGACCAGAAAATGACTGTAAACAGGAGGGAAAGTGCGCACCCACGGCTAGCAGAGAGGATCTGCTCAGTTAAAAGAGGCACTAAATGAGATTGCATGCGAATTCTGCCTTTAGTTAATAATATTATGCAAGTGATAACTATTCGCAATTTTAATCTCTATAGTGGCTATAGAGTCAACTTGTTCTCTATCTGAACCTTCAATCATTGTTGCATCGAACGCTTCTTGCCTTCGTTGCTTGGCTATAAGACGATCTCTTTCTGTTGCGCTATCTTTAGGGAAGGGTGGAGTATCCGGTTTGTCCTTAGGTTTATTCACTTTCCTTACACCGAACCGATACTCTTTTTCGCTAATGAGCTTTGCATCTTCTCCCAACGGTTTTATCTGGGAATAGTTCACAACGCCATTCTTACCAACCCAAGTGTAATATGGTTCATCAGAATAATTGGGATTCGCTGAAAGAAGAAGCATCGATGCCGCTATAAATTGGAGTAAATTCAGACGCGCGAGCCTATTCACCATCTCGACAGAATTCATCAGGGAATTCCAACTCTATTGTAGTATGTGATAATTTATAAGGGAGCAAGAGGGTAGCAATTTCATTTTTTATGCTAGTTTGTGTCGATTGATCAACCGAATTATCGAGCACTAAGTGCGCGGTCAATACATGATTATCACCATCAAGTGACCACAGATGGACGTGGTGCACATTGTTAACTAACTTTAGAGAACTAAGATCGTCAACGATCTTAGTTCTAGTTGTTTCGTTGGGAGTGGCCTGTAGGAAAATTTTGATAGTTTCGGTAAGATTTTTTGTGACATTGAACAAAATAAACAATGTAAAACCTATGGACAATATCGGATCCAAAATAGGGACTTCTACGAAAAGCAGTACAATCGCCACAATCAGTACGGCGACCCACCCCAACACATCCTCAAGTAAGTGCCAATTCAGAATTCGCTCATTTAGGGTTTTACCGGCGCTTAATTTGTAGGCCGCAAAACCGTTAACAGCCACACCAAATATTGATAATAGGATCATGCCTTGAGCATCCGGCATTTCCGGACTGACTAGCCTGGGTAACGCTTCACTCATTACCCAAATTGATCCACTGACCAGCACCACACCATTGATAAGTGCACCCAATAATGAAAATCTTTGGTATCCATAGCTGTATGTGTCATTAGGATGCTTATCCGCAGTCTTATTTAGTAACCAAGCTAAGCCTATGGATAAACTATCCCCAAGATCATGAACCGCATCAGCCATAATAGCAGTGCTGTTGGTCAACCAACCGCCGATGAATTCAATGATTGTAAATCCCACATTGAGAAAAAATGCCCAGCCAATGCGAGAAGAAGAATCGCTGCTGTCTTTTTTAGAGTGGCTATGCATATCGATATCCTGACATTTAGCCGGCTTCGCCACCAATCGGTAGCGCTTGCTCGATAGGGCTGACATAAACCCAGCCTGAGATATACGGCCCAATTTTGCCCGCTTTGCGAATAAGGTCGGTGACTTCATCAACTTGCGAGTCATCGCAAACCAGCGATATTCTCACCTCCGAAATAATGGCACCAGCATCCGTAGAATAATTTTGTTCAGATTCGCTCAGAGGTTTTAATGTACCTTTTACATCGAGCAACGTTATATTTTTATAACCTGCATCCCGCAATGCTTCGACGACTGTGGCGGACCGGACATGGTGAATAAATGCCTTGATTTGTTTCATGATTTTACGCCTCACTTTGGGTAGATAGATTGTTTGGGTAGTTGGTATGGCCACGGGAGGAGATACTCTCCCATGGCCCGTGAAACAACAATTAGGATGTCACCACATCCTCGCTATTTCCTATAATCGTTTTTGGTTTACGGTAAGCCATAAGGTACAGACCTGGCAGCACCAACAACGTTAATAATGTGGAGGATATGATTCCCCCAATCACCACTGTTGCTAAGGGGCGTTGAACTTCTGCGCCGGTGCTGGTGTTTAGGGCCATTGGTAGAAAACCCAGAGCGGCAACCAGTGCCACCATTAGTATTGGCCTTAATCGCAAGATCGCACCTTGGTGAATAGAAGTGTTGATATCGTCGCCTTGGTTCAATCTGTCTCTAAACGCCGACACCATCATGACGCCCGTCAGCACGGAAACACCGCACAGTGTAATAAATCCGACGCCTGCAGTGATGGAGAGTGGAATATCTCGTAGCCATAATGCGATAACACCGCCGGTCAACGCCAAGGGCACACCACTAAAGACCAGCGCCGCATCTTTGGCCGAACCAAAGGTCATCATCAACAGGGCGAAAATCATGACCAACGTGATAGGCACTAACAAGCTTAGTCGCTCAGTAGCCGATTGTAATTGCTCGAATGTACCGCCGTATTCCACCCAATACCCTGGTGGCAGACTCACCTGTTGCTCGACCTGTGTTTGCACGTCAGCAACAAAACCGCCCAAATCGCGACCTCGTACATTGGCGCTCACAACAAGTCTACGCTTGCCATTTTCTCGGGAAATCTGATTCGGCCCCGGTGCAAGATTCAGCGTTGCCACTTCGCTGAGAGGTACGTAACCGCCTTGCGGTAATGGAATTGGCAAGCGCTCTAATGCTTGCAGATCATTTCGGATTTCCTCGGTCACTCGGACAACAATGCTGAAACGTCGATCCCCTTCGAATATCAAACCTGCTTCCTCGCCACCCGTGGCCGCGGCAAGGATGTCCTGAACATCAGCCACGTTGAGTCCATAGCGATACAAAGCAGAGCGGTCGGCTTCGACGGCCAAGATGGGCAATCCGGAAACTTGCTCAACCTTTACACCCTCCGCGCCTTCGATACGACTGAGAACAGCCGCTATCTCAGTACCTGATTCCAGTAATTGATCTAGGTCATCCCCATAAACTTTAACACCCAGATCTGATCTAACACCGGAGATAAGTTCATTAAAACGGAGCTGGATCGGTTGACTAATCTCAAATGCATTACCGGGGATTAGCGCTAGCTTTTCCTGAACTTCTTCTAGTAACTGGGCCTTCGATTTATCGGGGTTTGGCCAGTCTATTCTGTCCTTTAACATCACATAACCGTCAGAAATATTCGGTCCCATTGGGTCACTGGCAACTTCTGCGGTGCCAACGCGTGAAAAGTATAGCTTCACCTCTGGAATTTCTAGTACGGCGCGTTCGAGTTTAAACTGCATATCTAGCGATTGTGTGAGACTTGTGCCGGGAATTCGTAGAGCCTGGATGGCAATATCACCCTCATCCAGATTCGGAATAAACTCGGTGCCCATTCTAGTGGCTAGCCCGCCAATGCCTACTACGAACAGTACGGCGCCTATCAACACAGGTAGGCGAAACTTGAGCACCCAGCCCAGGATCGGGGTATAGGCACGTTTTGATTGACGGACAATAAGGTTATCCTTTTCCTCAATGTGCCCGGTAAGCAAAAGAGCCACGGCTGCGGGTACAAAGGTGAGTGACAAAACCAGTGCCGACAGAAGTGCCATAATCACTGCCATGGCCATTGGGGTGAACATTTTCCCCTCTACTCCAGTAAGTGCGAGGATGGGTATGTTCACCAGTATTACGACCAAAACACTGATTAAACTAGGGGTGAATACCTCTCGCGTTGCAACGAAAACCGTTTGAAAGCGCTCCTCCAATTTCAGCCTGCGCCCGAGATGTTGCTGTTGGCCAGCTAGTCTGAGAATACAGTTCTCCACGATGATAACTGCGCCGTCGACAATAAGGCCAAAATCCAATGCGCCTAAGCTCATTAGATTAGCGCTGACTTTCGTTTGTACCATTCCGGTCATCAGCATCAACATGGAGAGCGGGATAACCATTGCGGTAAGTAAAGCAGCCCGCACGTTGCCAAGCATCACCAATAAGACCACGATCACCAACACAGCACCTTCGAGAAGATTTTTCTGCACCGTCGCAATAGTCTTATCTACCAGTACAGTTCGGTTATACACCGGGTCGGCAGTAACACCTTTGGGTAGTGTTTTATTAATCTCAACTAGCTTGGCAGAAACAGCCTCGGAGACGCTGCGACTATTGCCCCCAAGGAGCATCACAGCGGTACCCAATACAGTTTCTTCACCATTCAGAGTTGCAGCGCCGGTCCGAAGTTGTTTACCAAAACCAACGTCAGCGACATCGGCCACGGTTACTGGAGTTCCGTTTTTATGTGCGACGATAATCTGTTGGATTGCAGGGATATCTGCGACTTGCCCCGGTGCTCGGATCAGGTACTGCTCGCCGTTTTTTTCGATATAGCCTGCACCGACATTGGCGTTGTTTTTTTCAACAGCATCAACAATGTCATCAAAGGTCAGTTCGAACGCCAACAGTCGACTCGGATCAGGCGTAATATGAAACTCCTTTTCGAAACCACCGATGGTATTGATCTCGGTAACGCCTGGCACCAAGCGCAATTGCGGGCGAATCACCCAGTCCTGTAGTGTGCGCAGCGCAGTGGCGTCGTATTTTTCACCATTATCCTGTCGGACATCGTTGTCCGCATGTACGGCGTAATGAAAGATCTCTCCGAGACCCGTTGCAACCGGCCCCATCACTGGCTCGATGCCTGATGGCATATCGCTTTTTGCTTGCTGTAGTCTTTCGTTAATCAGATTTCGCGCAAAGTAGATATCTGTCCCTTTCTCAAATACAACCGTCACCTGTGATAGTGCGTATCTCGATAGAGAACGGGTACTTTCCACGTATGGCAAACCCGTGATTGCAAGCTCAACCAGATAGGTGATGCGCTGCTCGACTTCCAGTGGTGAATAGCCGGGGGCTTCTGTATTAATCTGAACCTGGACATTGGTGATGTCAGGAACGGCATCTATTGGCAGGTTTTGGTAATTCCAGACACCGAGTGCGCTGACAACGAGCACAAAGAACATTATCAGCCACCGACGCGCGATGGAAAATTGAATCAGTTTATCGATCATAGCGAAGCCCTTACAAAATCTTGCGCCACAAAAATGTGTGGCACTCGTGGCAAATAGTGACGCGCGTAGCGCGTCGCTTTGGGGATACTGTTAATGGCCATGTTCAGCATCCTCCTTGCCCATTTCTGATTTCAGAACAAAACTATTTTTCGAGACGTAGGTTTCGTCGACATTCAACCCAGACAGTACTTCGCGGGAGTCGCCATCGGTGCGGCCCAAAGTAACGGGACGTGGCTCGAAGCCTTCATCACTTTGTACAAAAACAACATTCTCGCCTTCCACAAGCTGTACAGCTTCGCTGTGAATAACCATTGCGACAGTTGTTTCAGACAGAGTTATTTCGGCATTTACAAAAAGCCCTGGCTTCCACAAATTTTCCATGTTGCCAACCAAGACTCGTGCAATCGTGGTTTGATTGCTGCTATTGCCTACAGGCGCGACGTAGATAATCTGCCCTTCGCCAGTGATAACATTGTTAGTGCTTTTGATGCGGACACTTTGTCCAATTTTTGCCTTAGGCACGTCCTTTGAAAACAATGACAGGTCTACCCAAACGGTGGAAAAATCTTCTATTACAAAGAGAACTCTGTCGGCAGTCTGCTCTCCAATATTGGCATGGCGTTGAGTGACGACACCGTTGAGTGATGAAACAACGGGATAGGTTTTCAAGCTCTCATTGGCTTCAACCGTGACGAGGGTTTCTCCTTTACGAACCTGATCACCAAGCCTCTTTTTGACCGAGCGAATGACGCCATCAAAGCGGGCGCTGACCGACTGCATTTGCTCTTCGTTACTGGTGATAACGCCATACAAGGGGAGTGTTTCTCGCATGTTTCCAGCACTAACTCGAGAGAGGCCAATATCTGCATGTTCAATTTGTTCCTGTGTGAGTTCGATGTGATCTTCTTCGTGCTCTTCTTCTTTTTCACCATGGCCCGTTTCTGCGAGTGACAGAGTAGACATACAACAAAATGTGAGCGAAAAAATAATCTTGATGGCAAGTGTTTGAATTGGGTTGTTTGATTTCATTGTACTGATCCTGCTGATTCGGGTGATCGACCATATCGAGAGGCGGACAAAGGCTCTGCTGTCAGCTGTTCGATTTCGGCTCCATAAGTTAGTGCGGATGAGGCGGACTCGATTAGGGTGCGCTTGGCGCTAAGCAATTCCTGTCTGGCGGAAACATATTCCAAATAACCATAACGGCCACGTTGGTAAGCTGTCTGTATTTCTTGGAGCGCTTCTTCTAGCGCTGGAATAATGGTGTTTCGGAGTTCCTTTGCGGTAAGAATGGCTTGCTTTCGATTGTGAAAAGCTCGAAATAATTGCGTGTGCATGTTGAGCACTGCTAATTCTTTTTGAACGGGAATTTCGTTGCGTTGAGCAAGTGCAATAGAAACAGCGCCAGCACTTCTTTTCGATGAAAACAGCGGCATGCTAAAGCCGGCAACCAGTGCCGAGTTATCACTTTCCTGAAAACGGCGCACACCAACAGACCAGCTGATATCAGCTTTTAACTGTGTTTGGGCAAGGCGTACTTCCGCCTCTTTGAGTCGTTCTTCAGCAGCAAAGATCTGGATTGCCGGGTTCATCTCCACTTTGGCGTAGAGCATTTCAAAGTCGATATCCGCACCAAAGTGAAACAAGTCACCGTCGATAGTCGCAAATTTTGGTGATGTTTCTCCCCAGAGTGCTGCAAGTGCGACTTTCAGGTAGCCCAATTGTTGTCGAGCGGATTGCAGCATGAGGTGTGCTTGTGAGGCTGCGGCCTGGGCGCGTTTTACCTCCGCATCAGGGGTTGCGCCCGCGTCGGCACGTTCTCTCACGATGATTAGGGTCTGGTTGGCAAGCTCATCAGCTTCTTTGGCCAGAGAAACTCGTTCCTGCGCGGCCAGTACGTCCACGTAGCGCCGGGTAACCTCTCCCAGCAATGCCAGCGATTCTACCTGCCGCTGGGCATCGAGTACGGCGCGACTGTTAGAGATGATGCCTCGTCGGGCCGCGCGCTTATCGCCCATTTCCACCACGGAAGATAGTGAAACAGTTAGCTCTGCGGCATCAACACCTCTGAACTCATCAGCGCCAGAAAAGTTCTCCGCTTCCAGCCCGAGTTCGTATGCGGGTTTCAAGTTTGCTAATTCCAATTGCCCACTTAGCGCTGTATCGCGAAAGTCGAAGAGCTTAAGGGATGGGTGTTGTTCGATAGCTCTCTTCAGTGCTGTGCTGAGCGTTAGGTTATTGTTTATGGTTTCAGCTTCAGCTTGAGCTTGAGCTGGAGGGAATTGTCCATTGAGAATGAAGCAGACAAGCAGCATTTTTCCGAATGGGATACTTTTTACTCTTGTTCTTTTTGAAGGTGCGCTAGATACGGCGCAACCAAAAGTGACTAAACCGCCAGACAGGAATGTGGCAGCAATGTTTTGCGTTTGCATAAATCAAAATCCGATAGTAATGAACGATCGTGCACTCTGCCTAGCCTGAAACCGGTCGTGGGTTTACAGAAACAGAAGTACGCTGAAAAGCATCAGAAATGATTTATGCGCTGGGAGGAGGAGTGGGTGGTGCCTGTGCGAAATTGAGAATGTTCGGTTCGTAAAGAGAAAAGCTCTGGTTTGTCACATCACTGTGCACAACAGTGAGTTGCCCGGAAATGCTACTACAATGGCCGTGACAGCAGTGTTGGCAATGGGTGTCATCGCTTTGGGTGTCTTGCGAAGCAATATCGTCGCTGACCAAAAGGTGTGAGTTACCTACTCCGTGGGATTGTTCGCCACCCACATAATCCCCCGCGCTTTCGATACCCACAAAGAGTAACGAGAAAATAAATAGGTACGAGAGAAAAGATCGAGGCATGAGTCCTAGTTTATGCCATTGTTTTGGTTATTGCTAGATACGCTTTATTCCATCGACGAAACTCTGCCGTAAAGTTCGAACAACAGGTTACAGAAATTAAAATATGAGGAGCCACGAAGTATCTTTGCCCAGAATCCGAATTATCCTGTTTGGCCGCTTTCAGCCAGCTCCGCTCTGCATCTTCAACTATGTGGTAAATATCGGCATTGCAAAAAGTTGGGAGTATAGTCCGCTAATAATATCCCTAATCGTCCTGGTTGCTTTCGCTGCCACATCATTCCTGACCACAGGCAATCTTGATAGCCCGAGTTCTCAAATCAAGGTAAATTATGAATGCCCCTTTCTTTCCTCAAAGACGAATCGAGACATCGATCAGCTTTGATGTTCCGCTCGCGATCAATCCCAAATGCGACACGTTAATACTACTTGTCGGGATTGTGCTTCTATTCCTCTTCCTAATCGGCCCTGTTATTGGTGTAATCATGAATGGTATCGGTAACACATTCGGCAGTTATTACATCTGCAGTGCTTGGAAGTACAAAATTGAGAAGTCAGCCAGAATGTGTACGCATTGCAAAGCCACAAAAAAAAACGATTCACGATATTTTGAGAGAAATGGATAATTACGAATATAAGTTCTTGGATCAGGAACAAAGAGCTGCGTTGCAGGAGTGGTTCGGGGATTCTGTTATTCAGCGTATCGATTTAATGATCGATCATGAGGGGTTTCTGGTAAAGCGTCGCGGGGACAGTGACAGAGATAGTGAAGATCGCAATGCGGGAAAAGTCTCTAGAGAAGTCGGTGTGAATACAGACATCCGAAAAATTGCCGAAGTCCAAAAACTTCTTTCAAAAATTGAGAAAATTTTGCCCACCCTGCGACAAGCCACTCTTGATCAAATCGAAATGAGCGCTGAGCATTTTATTACAGCATCCGATGCAGAGCTTTATCGAAGCGGTTTTGATGAAGTCATCCATATCCTTAAAATAAAACACCCAAAATATCAGGTCTCTACTTTCAAACATTTAACTCAAATATGGTTCGATGAAAATCGCGGGTTCAATATGAATCCAGAAGACGACTTTTTTACGTTCGTAGGGATTTGTTTTGGTATTGATGGCTCCAGTGCTTTCAAAAGTTACAAAGAGCATAAGTCAGCAATTGACGGGCTTGTTCAGTAATAGAAAAAGTCACTCTTTTTATCCAGACTTTGTCCTAAACACCATCATCAGTTTTTCGGATCATTCGGCCTAAATATTGTTTAGGAGAATTGATATGGAAAACCGACGAATCATCAGACGTCCCGAAGTGCTATCAAAGCTTGGCATTTCCAGCACAACTTTAGATAGAAAAATTGACGGTGGATTAGTAACCAAACCAGTGAGTTTGGGCGCAAGATCGAAAGGTTGGCCTAGTAATGAAATTGAAGTGCTAATCACAGCTACTGTTGCTGGTTGTAATGATCAAGAAACTAAACATATCGTATCAAGGTTACACACACAAAGGAGGCTACTTACAGAGGGTATAACGTACACACTAGAACAAGGGGAAGAGAGATGATCCGGGCCAAGATTAAGAGAGCATCTCAAATAAAAATAGATAGAATTGCATTTGTTATTTCTTTAACAAGAAGGCAAGTAATCCATGTCGAGAAAGAAATACTAAGATCCGAAAACATAATGACGTTACCGGATAACAACTATTCGACAAAATATCTTTTAAAAACCTTGGGGCTCTTTATTTCTTTAGGACTAAGACAGAAATTCACAGGAGGAGGCGGAGAAGGGGGGCTAGATGGAAGAGTAGAGTTTAATCCAGCTAACTGTTTGGAAGAAACTCTCAATCTACTGGATACAATCCTGCCAAACGGGGCTAGAGAAGATTTATTGGTCTCAGGAAGAATTACAAGATTGGATGTCAACACCGATCTGTATGAGGTAGACCTTAATGACATTCTTGTATTCGTTCCCCGTGTTCAGATTAATCGCGTATACAGTAGAAAACTCGGTTTAGAAACTATCGAGTACGGAAGCCGCAAGAGCCTAAAATCCATGTCCTGCTATGACAAAAAATTGGAGATGAGAAAGAGGGGAAAAATACTATTAGAACATGATGCCATGACAAGATTCGAAATTAGGTTTAACAAGAAACTACCAAAATTCTTCGATTTAGCATCTATGGAGAACCCTTTTGAAAAGGTCGAGGTTTACGAGATACCGAATTTCAAAGAACAAACTGAAGCTCTCATGCATTTTATCGATGCTTGTAGATTTAGAGGTCCAAACAATGCAATAACGCAATTGAGCATCTCAAGCCGTCGTAAGTACAAAAGGAAATTAAGAGATTTTAGTGAACCTTACTGGTGGTCAAAGTGGCATAGAGCGCATATCTGGAAATCTTGGTTGATAGAACTTCAGAGATTTAAAATTATCGCTGGGAAGCCCGATTAGATACTGAGTATATGAGCCTAGACGATACACCTTAAAAAACTAAACTAGGGCTTTTACAACATTTGCGACAGTCAAGAATGCGTTTAGGATTAGACGAAGGCCTCGCTTAATAGGATTACTTGTAAGCCTGTTTCTTGACTAACACTGTAATCTCACAACAAATCGACGAAAAGCCCTCAGAATCAAAAACAAAAAGTCTCATAGGCAAGCAGTTCGGCTAAGAGTGTTTCAATTTATTTATAAGTTGAAAAACCACGGTTTTGAGGAAATTACCTATTGGGTGTTAAAAAGGAATGTTCCTAAAGCATACTCGCTAGACTGGTCTCATACGATGAATCTACTTATTGTAAGAGAAAAGCCTAAGTACTCGTTGACAGCACTTATTACCGAGAGAGATTTGAAGATTCCGATAAGGTAAGCTCAGATCAAGTTGGACAATTTCACGTTAAGAATGTCAGATAAAGAACTCCAAGTTTTCCTAAATATAGCCGATCAAAATCTAACCGGTACTTTAGTCCTTTCAGGTAAAAATACCTTGCTTAGCGTGCATGCAAAGGAACCAGTATTCGACTTGCCCGATTATGTTAACTGCCTATGTCAAGATGGCCAGTACGCATCTTTACTTAGGTGTGTGAGTTTTGGTGGTGGCACATCGTGGGCTGGAAACGAATCAGTCTACAACACACGTGCTTTCCCTCACATAGTCGTCATGGGATCAAGATACTGCACTGCAAATGAAGCCATCGTCGAGTCATTTTCTTTTCATTTGAGTGGCGCTGAAGATCTATTCTTTGATATCGATCCCTGGATTGATGGGGAGGGGTACAAGCCAAATGACAATCCAGACTCATATACACAAACATTTTCATTTTCTGGCTCGGGTGTCATCTTCGAAGCCAACACAGATATTGGACAAATATCCGCTTTCCATGCACCGACGTTTACAGGGCCGAGCATGATGGGATTTTCAGCGAAGAACCAAGTTCGAATACTGATTACACCTACTGAACCAGTTTCAATTGATGCACTCATAGCAGTCAGCAACCGGTTTAAGCATTTTGCTGAAGTCTGTACTGGTCAGTCACAAAACATCGAGAGTATTTCATTTATCTCTTTGGAAAGGACAGGTGGTGATAACCCCAGCAGCTTTGAAGTGATTGTCTCGCATAACGAAGAAGGTGAGCGGCAGGATCGAGATGGGGGCACTTATGGTCACGACATGTTAGCTGCGCCGTGCCTAGATCGTAAGAATTATGAGGATTTAGTGGTCCAGTGGTTCTCGAAAAACGATTCAATTACGAGCGTGGCGTTATCACGGTTTTCGTCAAACATAAATGCGGGTAGTTACTATGATTTTAATCGATTGGTTAGTGCAGCCAGCCTCTTCGAATGGTTTGACTCCTCAGAAAAAGTCGAGATGACGGATGATATAGCCTCAGTGATTCAACAGACAAAAATTGCATTGAATGCATTATCAGTCAGCGAACAACGAGATCGCTTGTTAGGTGCGTTAGGTAATGCAGGAAAGGAGACTTTACACCAAAAAATAATAAGACAGCTCACTGGGGTCCTCACTATCCTTGACCGAACTAAGATGATTGATAGAGAAAAAACTGAAGATTTAATCTCATTGGCAGTCAAGTGCCGGAATGGCTTGGTACATGGTGACTACAACAAAAAAGTTCATCGCGCACTGGATTCACATATCTACTTTTTAACGGAGACACTTGAGGTCTTATTTGCATGTTTGTGTGTCCACAACAAAGGATATGAAATCCCGCAAAACAAGCGTCACCTTGCAGGACATAGTCGCTATAGCCATTTTTTTAAAGAGTTCCAGAAGAGGGCAAGAGTAGTCTTAGACGACATTAATGGATAGAAAATATCATTAATGTTTGTTAAGTATTAAACTGGTATTAAAGATCAGAGACACGAAATTCAGCAACATAGTTTGCGTGTTTAGGTCGTGGGAAATTTCGCCCCAAAAAAGCTCAATAACGAATTTTATTAAGCGAGTGGCCAAATCAGATTGCCGACCATATTTACACGGTTCCACCCAACTGTTTAAACTATCCATCCCTTCTATCCATGTGATGGAAACCAATCGTGAATTATTATTTCCAATTTACTGTGAGATGATAAGCGAAAGCTTGTTCGACTAGAGGCCACACAAGTGCACCTATCAAAAGTCACTTTAGTAAATTACAGAAATTTTTCTCGTACTGAGTTTCTATTCTCGAAGGGCGTGAACACAATAATTGGAGAAAATGGCGCGGGGAAGAGTAACCTTTTTCGAGCAATTCGCCTCCTGCTTGATGATTCAATGAGACGCTCCTCAGCTAACTTACAAGAGGGAGACTTCACTCGAGGCATTGGACCTTGGCGGGGACATTGGATAATTATCAGTCTCGAATTTGATGAAATTTCTGACGATGAATCGATACAAGCACTTTTCCTACATGGTACAGGAATGCTCGAAGGAGACATTATGAAGCGAGCAACCTATAACTTGATTGTTCGCCCAGTGAAATCTATTCGTCATGAACTTTCTCAGATTCCCATTGGTGATACAGCTGCCTTAGAAGAACTCAGAAGTAGAATTCGCCTTGAGGATTATGAATCAATATTTACTGGGAAAAGCACGGCAAATTTTGCCGACGCAGATACCTATACTGAACTTGTTGGTGATTTTGCTTTGGTAACATTTCCATCTGAACTCGATAACCCAACAATTGGCATCAAAATCCCACCTGTTTTATCCATGCCAAGGGAAGTTTCTTTTACTTACATACAAGCCCTTCGTGATGTTGTGTCTGACTTCCACAACAACAGACGAAACCCGCTATACAACCTCCTCAAGAAGCGGAGCGAGGAACTGGATAAGTCTGAGTTTGATCCAATAGTTAGTCAAGTACTAAATCTAAACGAATCAATTGAGTCTCTTTCTGATGTTGGTGCGGTCCGCGGCGATGTAGCTCGAACGGTAAACCAAGCTGTTGGAGATGCTTATGCGCCAAATGCTCTTTCAATTAGGTCAGACGTTCCTGATACGGCAGAAGTCCTCTTTCAGTCTTTAAAATTGTTTCTTTCCGAATCAGAAGATAACCATGAAATGCCAATTCATGAGCTAAGTTTGGGTGGCGCAAACATCATTTATTTAACATTAAAACTGCTCGAGTTTGAGTATCAAACAAGAAGAGAATCCATCGCCAATTTTTTACTAATCGAAGAGCCGGAAGCTCATGTCCATACGCACATTCAAAAATCGCTTTTTGATCATATAAAATTCAAAAATACTCAAGTTATCTACTCTACGCACTCGTCGCATGTTTCAGAATCCAGTAAAGTATCTGCTGTAAACATCATTGGTTTGGTGGATGGCGACTATCGTGCTTTCCAACCTTGGAATGGACTCACCGATCCTCAAATCGTAAAAGTTGAACGGTACTTGGATGCAATTCGAAGCAATCTGCTTTTTGCTCGCAGTGTGTTGCTCGTGGAAGGTGATGCAGAAGAGATTCTAGTTCCGCTGTTGGTCAAAAAAGTATTAGGTCTAAGCCTAGACGAATTGGGAGTTAGCATTGTTAATATCAGAAGCACTGGCTTCGAAAATGTGGCACAACTTTTTCACCCAGATCGAATCCAAAAGAGATGTAGTATTCTTACCGATTTAGATGCTGAATTCTTCTCAACCGCTATAGCAGTAGATGATAGCGATGCTGAAAAAGCCAGAAAAAGGAAAGCAACTTCATCTGCAACGAAGGGTCTGGAAAGACAAATCAAATTGAACTCTTTCACCGAAGGCAACCCTTGGTTGGAAACGTTCTATGCTAGAAATACTTTTGAGGTTGATTTGATCGCTGAGAAAAACTCTCATTTGTTTAAGCAAGCCATTGAGGATGTTTACACTGACGTCCACACAATCACTGTCGCGGCTTCAGATTTGGGTTCTTCAGATATTGCTGTTTTTGGGCAGCGCGCGCTGTCGATGGCGAATTATGCAGGCAAAGGCTGGTTTGCAATTCTTCTAGGCAACCACCTCACCTATCGAACTGGAATCCCAGATTATGTTTTGGATGGATTGTTGTTCGCGCATGGTGAGTTTGAGACTAGAGTTCTTCGGAAAATATTAGCTCATCAAGTTGCAGAGATTGAGGTAGAGCTACTGGATACTCGCGCACGATTTGACCAAAGACCACCAGATAACGCAGCTGAGGCGGCATTCCTTGAAGCTTACCTTCGTTCTCGAGAACAGGCGTTACCGCAATTATTGCAGCTGCTTGCCGAATACCAAGCTAATACTGAGCGGTTCAGAGATATGAAAACGCATCTATTAGAAAATTTCTCAGATTGCTCAATCAATTCACTATTAGCAAAAATATAACCGGGATGTTGTTATCTCACGAAGATCTCAATGACAAACAAATAGAAGCAATTGAAAGCCCTCATGATATTTTACTTCTTGCATGCCCAGGCAGCGGGAAAACTCGTACACTGACTTATAAGATCGCTGTTGAACTCTCAAAGTTGAAATCTCCAAGAAAACGAGTGATCGCGATAACATATACAAATAATGCCGCAAGTGAGATTGTTGAGAGAATTGAACTGTTGGGTGTGAATACAAAACAGTTGTGGATAGGAACAATACACGCTTTCTGTCTAGAGTGGATTTTGAAGCCATACTGGATATATCACAACAGACTTCCCAATGGGTTCCAGGTCGTCAGTGGCTTTGGCAGTGAGAAATTAATAGAAGAATTGTGCGCCACCCAGCAAGGGATTCGAATATTCGATTGTGGATATTACTTCGAATCCAAAGGCCGAGTGTTGCAATGCAGCTTAGCGAAAGAGACTAGAGTGCATAGAATTCTCGACGAGTACGATAATCGGTTGGAGCAAGCGGGCTTAATCGATTTCGAGCAGATGTTACTTTTCGCTTTCCAGATAATTGACACTCAACCGAAGGTTAGCAAACTTCTAAGCAATATTTTCAGCTGCATCCTTGTCGATGAGTATCAAGATACCAAGGAAATCCAATACCAAATAATTTGCCGAGTTTTAAGAGCTGGCAATGGAAGCGTCGGTGCCTTTTTTGTCGGTGACCCCAATCAATCTATATTCACGACGCTCGGTGGCTTCGCAATGGATATCCATGCCCTCAATCAGCTATCAAACTTGTCTTTCGACGAGAGGAAGCTTACAAAAAATTATCGCAATTCAGATAGAATCATAAGTTTCTTTGATAATTTTAAAGTTACCCAATCAGAAATCATCTCAGCTGCTGAGAACAAGCATTATCCAAGTCTAGTTACTTTTGACCGCTCTACTCCGAAAGAACATTTGGTGGATGAAATTGTGAGGCTGATACGTCTAAATTGTGAACAATGCGGAATTCCACAGAACGAAATATGCATAGTTGGACCTTGGTGGATACACTTGGCAAGCCTTACGCGTTCTCTTGTCTCTAAACTGCCGGATTATGACTTTGATGGGCCGGGTCTGACACCGTTTCAGAGAGATATTGAAAACTTTTGGTATAAAGTCGCACGTCTGATTTTGACTAAACCAGCACCTAATACGTATATCCGCCGGTTACGCTGGGCCTCTGATGTTCTAGCTGATCTTGAGGGCGTCGGTGCAGGCGTTCAGGTTGATAGTCGAGGATTCCTTAGATTGGTTAACGGCCTAGGAAATGCTGTTGAACAAGACGGGCTCAAGTACTTGAACCGTTGCTTCGATGATCTGCTTGAAGAACTAGCGATCAATTGTTCGCTGCATGAATCTTTGTTGGAGCACAGAATTTCCTTCTTCGAATCGGCGAAAGTGAGGATCACTCGCATGCTAAACGACGGTATTGAGTTTGCTGGAGATCGTGATACGTTCTTTCGTGCATTTGCACATAAAAATGGAGTATTTGTATCATCAATTCATGGTGTAAAGGGGCTGGAGTTTGACACTGTAATAGCATTTGCCATGCTTGAAGGAGCTGTGCCGAATTTTAATGACACAGATAATTTGGCTAGCGCAAACAAGTTACTTTATGTGATCAGTTCCCGAGCTAGGAAGAATTTGCACTTGGTCTCTGAGAGCGGACGTCGTAATCAACCGCATCCGACTTCTCGACTACTTGATATTGACTTTAGTTACACATCAAAAATTTAGGAGCTATATGTCACGGTGTGTGTAATCGCCTAATTTAGTTGATCTAATGACGCTCTTTAGTAACACTGCTTGTAACATTGCCCACTATCGAAGAGACACATTTTCAATACTATCAATAACATACGTTAATGTTTCGAATCTCTGCCCCTCCGCCAAATAAAAAAGGGCCCCCAACGGGGGCCCTTTTTTATTTGTGGGGCGATTCAACTCTCCGTTCGACGGGGACGCCTAGTCTAATTGGCGTAGCCAATTTGGGCGTCGGCTATGCCGACGGGGCAGAGCCCCGAGGACCGAAAGGTCCGAGTCCATCTCTGCCATAATCCCCAACCATCACATACCATCTCCAACGGGGCCCTTTTTTGTTCTTGTCCACTGTGCGACCATCATCTGATGTCTGAGCTCCTTTTACTGATCGCAATTACTGCCGCAAGCCTCTACTGGCTAGCGGCAATGCGTTGTAAGGAACTCGCGATATCTATAGCCCGGCGCGAATGTAATAAATGTGAGGTGCAACTTTTGGATCAAACCGTCCATCAACACCATTTATCCCTCAGTCGGGATTCAACGGGGCAGTGGAGGGTCTGGCGCCATTATAAGTTCGAATATTCTGAAGATGGTGATTCACGGCATTTTGGTTCTTTGATCATGCTAGGCCAGAAGGTCACACGGGTTGCACTTGAAACCTTTAACCCGATTATTCACTAGTTCGCTGTTCTGTCTGGCGAGCTTCGCTAATGCCTGCGACGATATCGCACTGGGTTCAATCACCGTTCGTGCCCCTGATCTTAGCCATGTGAATGACGCACCCCGTAGTAATGCCGCCAGAGCACGTATCATTGAGGCATGGTGGCAACAGTCTTGCCCTGAGTTCAGTAAAATCGACCTACAAACCAGCCGGAGTGACAATCTAGTTTGCCGCGTGGCAGGGCAACGCATCGAAACCATTGTGATCGGTGCCCATTACGACAAGGTACAAAAAGGTCACGGTGTTGCCGACAACTGGAGTGGCATCGTCCTACTGGATAGTTTGAAGAAACACTTCGAGGCCAAAGACCTTAAATACTCCCTGGAGTTTGTGGCATTTGCAGCGGAAGAAAGAGACATGCAGGGCGCCGCGGCCTACCTTGCTGATCAAACCCACACGGCAGTCGCGATGGTCAATCTTGACACCCTCGGCTTAAGACCCATGATCATCAGCGGAGAATCTGACGAATACCTGACCTGTATCACAAGCAGAATTGCTGAGCACCTTAGTGTATCTGTTACCGTTCGCAACTGGTCTAAAATTACCGGGGATTATGAGCCATTTTTACTACAAGGCATTCCTGCCATCGGGCTTCATTCGGTCGACCCAACAACCATCAAGCGCATCCACCAGAGACGTGACAGGCGGGGAAATGTAGATATGGAACTATTAAAGGATGCTTACCGCCTGACCGAAAAACTCATCGGGCGACTGGCAGAAACGGGGTTACCTTTAAGCGAAGGTTGACTTGAAGTCTGTCTCCCATTTTTGATAATCGGTATTGGCATTTTCCTGCAGGAGAACGCCCATACTGTAGTCGTCACCTTCATTTCTGACCCAACGAATCTCACCTTCTAACTCGTACATGGCAAAAGGCTCGCCAACACCGATGGTGATCTTCACGATAGATCGTGGATGAAGTTTACTGTCGGTTTTAAATTGCATACCGCGGGTAGAAAAGTCGATCGCTTCACATTCCACTGACAGGCCAATCAAGTCGGGGTCTTCTTTGCATTCGTGGACGTGCACAAAGAACCTGATCTGATGGGCTACTCGAGGTTCGCCACGTTTATTCATAAAAATGCGGTCTGCTAATGAAGAGCAAAGATAATAGGAGTGATAAAGCTACGACGCAACAAAACCCTGCACATTTCCGATTAACTGGGTTCAAGTAAATTTCGATAGGTTTTTAGGTGCTTGAGGGCTTCTGTATGTTGACCAACCAATTCATAGAGTCGTGATAAATTGTAGTGAGCATCGGCAAATGATGCGGCTTTTTTGTACGCTTCTATCGCGTCATGTATACGTCCGACGTCTTCTAGTAGCGTGCCGAGATTAAAGGCCGCTAGAACGTTCTCTGGATCCATCTCCAACGCCTGATGATAATGCGCCTCCGCTGAATCGTAGTCGCCACCTTCCTGGAGAAGCCTACCTAGATTTACATGGGCATCAGAATGGTCCGGATCCAATTCTAGCGCCCGATGATAGGCAGCGGGGGCATCCTCAGGACTCACCGCCTCGAGATCGACACCCAGGTCAAACCAGTCATCGCTGGTTAATTGTTCACTCGATTCGGCGTCTTCGGCAGCCTTGCGGGCGAGGGGGGCAACTTCACCGGCCAGATCTGAGACCGAAAAATTGAAATGAATTTGACCTGATTCAGGATTGTAAACCTGGTTTTCATCCCGGATCACAACCGCGCCACCATCACCACTAATACGCAGAGCCGTCAGTGGTCTGTTAGTCGGCAGTCGGGCTTGAAGTTGGAACAGGCTTTTGTTGATTCGACTACGATGTACACCAGCATTCAGTAGCTCCTTTGCCGTACGCAAAACAACAATATCCTGAAAACTGAATCGATAATGCTTGTTGTCACCGCGATCGGCATCTAGAACACCGCGAGCAACGTCACGGATAGTCCGTTCCGATAGCTCGAGCAGTTCGGCAACTTCGCGGGTTGAGTATCCCTTCATTTAGTCAACGTACTCCGACCCGTACGGAAGTTACTTTGGTAGCTTTATCCATCGGGACTGTTTTTAGGCTGTATTATCTTAGAGGCAACCGGTCCAGGTTATGCTTTTTGCACAGGTCTGGATTCGGTTAAGCCTGGGCTTTCAAGCTTGCCTATCTTGCCTATGGCACTTACATAATATCAATATTATTAACCGTAGGCTGCTCTTCTGGCGCAAGAATAGGTGCTTCGTTGCTTACTTTTCAAACGATCACAGCAGCCGGCCATCTAGAGCCCGGCACGACGGATCATATCCTTGGCAATTACCGTTTGCTGAATCTCCGAGGTACCCTCGTAGATGCGGAACAAACGAACATCACGGTAAAAACGTTCAATGCCATAGTCTTCAACATATCCAGCGCCTCCGTGGATTTGAACCGCTGAGTCCGCGACGCGACCGACCATTTCCGTGGCGAATAGTTTACAACTGGCGGCAAGTGCAGCAACGTTTTCACCCGCATCTCGACGTTTGGCGGTATCAATGAGCATACATTTTGCTGCATAGGCTTCCGTTTGGGCATTCGCTAACATTCCCTGGATCAACTGAAATTCCGCGATGGCCTGGCCAAACTGCTTTCTTTCCAGTGCATAACGCAAACTGTCTTCGATCAGGCGTTCCGCTACCCCCACACTAATTGCACTGATATGCAGTCGCCCCTTGTCCAAGACCTTCATGGCAGTTTTAAAACCGACGTTTTCTTTTCCGCCCACCATATTTGCCGCGGGAACCGACACGTCGTCAAATATGACGTCACAAACATAAGTGCCCTGTTGACCCATCTTTCGATAGGGTTTACCCAGGGATATTCCGCTGGACCCTGCGTCGACAAGAAAGGCCGAGACACCTCGGGCACCCGCTTCATCGGGATTTGTGCGGGCAAAAACCGTAAACAAATCCGCTTTTGGCGCATTGGTGATAAATCGTTTAGTGCCATTAAGCACATACTGATCGCCATTTTTCTTTGCCGTGGTTTTGACCGAAGCAGCATCGGACCCTGAATCAGGTTCCGTTAAACAAAAGGAACCAATAATTTCACCGGTCGCCATACCTGGCAGGTAAGCTTGTTTCTGCTCTTCAGTCCCGTCGATGACCAGGGATTGAGATCCGATACCCACATTGGTACCAAAAACCGATCTAAAAGCAGGAGAGGTATGTCCAAAGGCCATTGCCACCGCAACTTCTTCACTCATATTCAGCCCAAGGCCACCGTATTCCTCGGGGATGGTCAGGCCAAAGAGCCCCATGACCTTCATCTCTTCTATGACTTCATCGGGAATGGCGTCCTCGAGCCCCACCTGGGATTCCAGGGGTCTTAATCGCTCCGTGACGAACTTTTCGACGGTATCCAGTAATTGCTTAAGGGTTGCCTCATCTAGGGCCATAATTAGTTTCCACGCACGATAACAATTGGGTTTAAGGATAGGCGAAATGTGACTTCGGCATTATGACCAGGATTCGCTATAATGCCGACCGCCGCCGATCCGGTATTGTATGCGCGGCCAGTTTAAATCGCCACTTGGTGAATCAATCAACATTACTAAGGTAGCCAGCATGTCATTCAAATGGGACGACCCCTTTTTCCTCGACGACCAACTAACCGAGGATGAGCGTATGATTCGCGACGCCGCCCGGGATTACGCCCAGGACAAGTTGCAAAGTCGGGTCAAAATGGCCTATCGAAATGAGACATTTGATCGCGAGATCATGACTGAAATGGGTGAACTGGGTCTATTAGGGCCAACGCTACCTGAGCAATATGGGTGCTCAAATGTTAACTACGTTTCCTACGGTCTTGTCGCACGAGAAGTGGAGCGAGTCGATAGCGGTTATCGTTCAGCGATGAGCGTCCAGTCATCACTGGTCATGCATCCGATCTACGCCTACGGCAATGAGGCACAACGGGAGAAGTATTTACCTAAACTGGCTACCGGCGAATGGGTCGGCTGTTTTGGTTTAACAGAACCGGATCACGGATCAGATCCCGGCAGTATGATCACTCGAGCGGAAAAAACCGATGGTGGTTATCTGCTCAATGGCGCCAAGATGTGGATCACCAACTCGCCAATCGCAGATCTTGCGGTTGTCTGGGCCAAACTTGACGGCAAAATCCGCGGCTTTATTGTAGAGCGGGGCACCAAAGGATTTGAGACGCCTAAAATTGAAGGCAAGTTTAGCCTTCGAGCCAGTGTTACCGGCGAAATTGTGTTGGCCGATTGCGAAATTCCTGAAGAAAACTTACTGCCCAATGTGAAGGGTTTAAGCGGACCTTTTGGCTGCCTGAACAAGGCACGATATGGTATCGCCTGGGGCGCAATGGGTGCTGCCGAATTCTGTTGGCATGCGGCCCGAACCTATACGATGGAACGAAAGCAGTTTGGTCGACCTCTGGCTGCCAACCAACTAATTCAGAAGAAACTGGCGGACATGCAAACTGAAATCACCCTCGGTCTACAGGGTGTGCTACGGATTGGTCGTTTAATGGATGATGATAATTGCCCGGTAGAGAACATTTCACTGATGAAACGGAACAACTGTGGTAAGGCATTGGACGTTGCACGAATGGCCAGAGACATGCATGGTGGTAATGGTATTTCCGATGAGTATCATGTGATTCGTCACGCGATGAACCTGGAAACCGTGAACACCTACGAGGGTACTCACGATGTCCATGCACTTATTTTGGGTCGAGCCCAAACCGGATTGCAGTCTTTTACCGGCGCATAAAACCAGCTAAGCAAGAAATGCTTTGATGTTATTTTGCAGTTGTTGCACCGCTGAATGGCGGTGCCGCTGCACTCATCAAGCCCGTCCAAAAATTACCCATCAAACTGATTTGTCGAGCATCGTTCCTGCTCCCATCGGCCTAAGAACGCCTACAAAAATTGTCGACAATTCACCTCTTCCTTTCTGGTTCACGTCGGTTTAAGTTAATTCCTGCTCGCCTAAAAAAGGTCTGCAAGCTCAAAACGACGCAACAAAATGACATAAACAAAAAGGAAAATGAAAATAATGAGGTGATTTATGATTCGAGTTTTGGTGGTTGATGACCACAAGTTAGTACGTACGGGTACCTGCCGATTGTTGGCGGATGAAGAGGGCATCGAAATTATTGGTCAGGCCGCAAGTGGCGAAGAAGCGATTATGGCCGTTCGTGATCAACAGCCCGATGTCGTCCTGATGGATGTCAATATGCCTGGGATCGGAGGCATGGAGGCGACCAGGCGGTGTCTAAGAGTAGACCCGGAACTCAAGGTCATTGCGGTGACCATTTACGATCAAGAACCCTATCCGTCCCAACTCATGGGAATCGGGGCATCGGGTTACCTTACCAAGCGAGCGGATGTGGTCGAAATGGTCCGGGCGATCAAGAAAGTTGTTACGGGCCAACGCTATTTAAGCGATGAGATAGCCCAGGAACTTGCTCTAAAACCATTTAATCCAGATGACACATGCCCCTTCGAGCACCTCTCAAGCCGGGAAATGCAGATCGCGATTATGGTCAGCAACGGACAACCGGTACCGGATATATCTGATGCGCTGTCGTTAAGCCCCAAGACTGTGAACAGTTATCGGTATCGGATATTCGACAAGCTCGGAATCAGGAACGATGTGGCATTAACTAAGCTTGCGATTAAGCACCGCATCATAGATTCTGGGGTTGCTGCCTAGAGCTAAAGCGACCAAAGATTGACGGGTACAAAGAATATTTTCCAGACGGGTTCTCTGGACCAACGGATAACAGATTGCCAGCATTGCCCGCGCATTCGCGCCTATCAAAGGCAAAATATCGCGCGATATCCTGACTATTGGAACCGACCGGTGACCGGCAGCGGTCCGCCATCAACGCTGACAATTGTTGGACTTGCGCCTGGCCTTCACGGTGCAAATAAGACTGGCATACCGTTCACGGGTGACGCATCGGGCGAATTATTATTCCGCACGCTAAAGGGTCTCAACCTGATCGATAAGGTTCGCATCACCAATGCCGTCAAATGTGCACCGCCGCAAAATAAACCTCTGACCAGCGAACGGAAAAATTGTAGGAAATTCCTTCGATTGGAGCTCGCTGAACTATTTGTTCCATTTGTTCCATCTGTTCCATCTGTTCCATCTAAACCAACCGTTTTGTTCTGTCTCGGCCGGGTTGCCCATGAAGAAGTGCTGCGCAGTCTGGACCTGACCCCGAATAATTTTCCCTTTGCCCATGGTGCCGTTCACCAGCTCAAGCCGACTCTGTGGGTGGTTGATTCTTACCATTGCAGCCGCTACAACATACAAACCAATCGATTGACCGAGCCTATGTTCAGAACTGCGTTACAATACGCGGCAGAACTCGCGCGATTGAATCATGCAGACATTTGACTCAAAAACCTTCTTAAAAAATCTGACCACGCGGCCCGGTGTTTATCGTATGTACGATGAAGCCGGGACAATCCTATATGTGGGCAAAGCAAAAAATCTGAGAAGTCGCGTTTCTAGTTACTTTCGAACCACCGCGCTAGAAGTTAAAACGATGGCACTGGTTGCCAGGATTCATACCGTTGAGGTCACGGTCACGAGCAGCGAAACAGAAGCGCTGTTGCTAGAACAAAGTCTAATCAAAGAGTTAAGCCCGCCGTACAATATCGATTTTAAGGACGATAAATCCTACCCTTACATTTTCCTCTCTAGTAAGGATGAATATCCAAGGCTGGCTTTTCATCGAGGTGCGCAAAAAAAGGCTGGCCGTTACTTTGGTCCTTTTCCAAGTGCCTACTCCGTAAGAGATAGCCTCAATATCCTGCAGAAAGTTTTCAAAGTTCGGCAGTGCGAAGACTCGTTTTTTAAAAACCGATCACGCCCCTGTTTGCAGTATCAAATCAAACGTTGCTCAGGACCTTGCTGTGATCTGGTTTCCAAAGAGGATTATGCTGAGGATGTCCGGGACGCCAGCATTTTTCTTGATGGGAAAAGCCGCAAATTGATTGACCAATACGCTGACAAAATGGATAAGGCTGCCAGTAGTCTGGACTTTGAAAGAGCAGCAAAGTACCGGGATCAGATAGCCCATTTGCAACGGATACAGGAACAACAATATGTCACCCGGGGTGACGGAGACATCGACGTGCTTGCGGCGGTATACAATCCAGGGGCTGTTTGCGTGGTATTGATGGTGATTCGCGGGGGAAGGATGCTCGGGAGCAAAACCTATTTCCCTAAAATCAAAGTTGAAACTAACGAAGCTGAACTGCTGCAAGCGTTTATTCCTCGATTTTATTTATCCGGTAGAGAAATACCTAAAGAGATCATTGTTAATACCAGACTAGAGGAAAAGTTACTCCTGGCCGAGACCCTCTCCGTCACGGGTGAGAAAAAAGTGGTCATCAGCGATAGTGTCCGGGGCCATCGAGAACGCTGGTTGCGCCTCGCAGCAACCAACGCCGAACAAAGTCTTGGCTCCCATCTAGCTAATCGCAACAATCTGCAACAAAGATATGAGGCGTTGCAGACCGGACTCGGGCTACCAGAAATGCCCCAGCGGCTAGAATGTTTTGATATTAGCCACAGTTCTGGTGAGGCGACCGTTGCCTCATGTGTTGTGTTTGACCAAAACGGTCCACTCAAATCAGATTATCGCCGGTTTAATATCGAAGGCATTACACCGGGAGATGACTACGCTGCCATGGCCCAGGCGTTGTCCCGGCGGTATACCAGACTTAAAAAGGGAGAGGGCAAACTCCCGGATGTGTTATTTATCGATGGTGGTAAAGGCCAACTCAAACAAGCAGAAGAAATGATTGAGGAACTTCAAATCGAAGGCGTCACACTGGTTGGCGTGGCAAAAGGGCCCACCCGTAAGGCCGGGATGGAAAGCCTTTTTCTCTCAGGTCAGCCGGAAATTGTGCTATCTCCCGATAATCCGGGTCTCCATCTAATCCAACATATTCGTGACGAGAGTCATCGCTTTGCCATTACAGCCCATCGTCAACGGCGCGGCAAGAAACGCCAACAAAGTGTACTAGAAGGCATAGACGGGGTAGGCCCGAAGCGGCGTAGGGCGTTGCTTCGACATTTTGGCGGCTCAAACCGTGTTGAAAGTGCTAGCGCAGAGGATATTGCAAGGGTAGAAGGGATCAGCAAAACACTCGCGGATCATATTTATGCTACGCTGCATCAAACCTGAAAGTACGACGCCGTGAATTTCAAACTTCCAATCAGCCTACCGAATGTCTTAACCAGCCTTCGTATCCTGCTTATTCCAGTACTGGTGCTGGTCTTCTACTTTGCGCCCATGGAATGGCGTTATCTGGCAGCAGCGTTTATCTTTTCGCTCGCAAGCGCAACGGACTGGCTCGACGGATATCTCGCCCGGCGATTGAATGCCATGACGCCGTTTGGCGCATTCTTAGACCCGGTTGCAGATAAGTTAATTGTCGCAGTTGCTTTGATTTTATTAGTCGGCGTTCATGCAAACGCCATTTTGGCTGTTCCCGCGTTGGTTATAGTGGGTCGAGAAATTGTTGTCTCAGCACTTCGCGAGTGGATGGCAAAATATAGTGATCGTCGAAGTGTGGCCGTGTCGTTTGTGGGTAAAGTCAAAACTGCATTCCAAATGGTCTCGATTATTGTCCTCCTAGCGGGTGGGCCTAATCTCGATAGCCCAATGGTGATTACAGGTTACGTTTTACTTTATCTCGCAGCGGCCCTGACCCTGTGGTCTATGTTTCTCTATCTAAGAGTAGCCTGGCCAGACTTATCATCGGGTATGGTGAACGATGAATCCGCCCGAGACCAGCAGACGAATGAAAATCAGGAGGAGTCATGAGCGAAAACGCCATTAAACAACTGGTCCAGGTTTACTTCGAGAGTATGTACGAATCAAGCGCTGACAAGGTTCGGCAAGCTTTTCACCCCTCAGCCCGCATCACCGGATATCTTCAGGGTGATTTTTCTGAAATGACCGTTGAGCAATTTGCCGGGTTGGTTGGGAGTCAACAGCCATCAGCGGCGGATGAAGGTACAGAGAAGATTCTCGAAATTGTATCAATCGATATTGCGGGATCCACCGCCGTTGCAAGGGTAAGGGATGCCTATCTAGGCTTAATGTTTCTCGATACTCTGTCTTTGATCAAAATTGATGATCAATGGAGTATCTACAACAAGCTCTATCATGTTGAAGGGCCTGTTGAAGCGTCTGTTAAAGGTTCGGTCGCCGGCTAAACCATTAGACAAACCTGAAGCGTGCTTTAAATTTTCGCCGTCTGAGGCGTTTGAAGGCTGAAGCGCCACTGGTGGATGTTTTGAATTCAGATTGAAGCCAAAGCTTTTCTAAACCCGGCGCCTCCATCAATTCTGTGACAAACCCGGCTTCCAACGCGCTATAGCGTTCCGCCTGGGCTGTTTCCTGGGCATGTTGAGCCCCCAACTGAAATGTATAAAATCGGTTTCTGGCTAGACCAATAAACTGAAGCCAATCGTGGTCCGACAGGGCAGAACCCCCACAGCCAGATATCCAAATCTGCTCAAGTGAGAGTCTTGTCGTTTCAAGTCCTGGATTTGGGTTTTGATATCGCACAGCACACCTCTTCAATCACTTTACTACGCCTGAATTAACCTGATCAGTCAATTCGCATTGAGCAATGGGCCGGACCTAGATAAACTACGCGCCTTTCCTACCTGCCCGGGTGGTGAAATTGGTAGACACGCGAGACTTAAAATCTCGTTATCGTAAGATAGTGCCGGTTCGACCCCGGCCCCGGGCACCATTAAAGCAAACCGGCAAAATTACCCACGTAGTAGATATCTCAATTGAACCGGCACTACGTGCCGACCTGGGCGGCCCCAACTGCGCGTCCCGGTTGACCCCGGCCCCGGGCACCAAATTTTGCAAACCGGTAAATCTAACTTCGTATTTGAAATCTCATTAGAACCGGCACTTACGTGCCGACCTAGGCGGCCCCGACTGCGCGTCCCGAACTAGGCGTCCCCGTTGGACCCCGGCCCCGGGCACCATTAAAGCAAACCGGCAAAATTACCCACGTAGTAGATATCTCAATTGAACCGGCACTACGTGCCGACCTGGGCGGCCCCGACTGCGCGTGCCGGACTAGGCGGTCCTGTTCTGGTTCCGGCTCGATAGGGCGTCCGGGTGGGGTAGGGTTAGCTTGAATAGAGGGAAACTGCGAAGGGGGATTTTGCTGTGGGTATTAACCTTCTGCAACTTCAATATTGACAGTGAGTTCGGGAAAAATATCATGTAGAATCTGCGCCTTGCTTCGCGACGAGCTTTTTACGTGAAGCTGCCAAGGCTGGGTGTCAGAGTGGTTATGTAGAAGATTGCAAATCTTCGTACCCCGGTTCGATTCCGGGTCCAGCCTCCATTTCTTCGCCTAGATCACTCTGGATAGAGCACCCGGTTAAGACATCCCATTACGACATCCTATAACGACATCCTATAAGAGCACACTACCGAATAAACTGTGGAGCCCGTCAAGGTGCGGCTGTTACTGACCAAAACCTGTCCTGAACTTAGATTTAGCCTTACCCTCAATAACCGCTGACACCAAAAAACAATCTACGCAGCGTATATTCGCGTCTGTTTTACGTGAAATAAAATCTGGGTTAAGCGAGCAGTGGCACAATAAAGACAAAGGTCACGGCTGCAACCGCAATGAGACTTAAGACTTCTTGTAACTGGTGAATATCTTTCATGACAGGCATATTAGCGGCCGAGTGACCAATCGAAAAATACCCAGAATGCCTATACTTATAACAATTCAGAATCCGCGGGTCCGCCGTGGGTAACGCCACAAAGGCCTATCTCTACGCCGGCCTGACCGTTGCATTCTGGTCAACGGTAGCTACCGCGTTCAAGCTCAGTCTGGAATATGTAGATGTTTTCCAACTACTTTTTTATGCCTCGGTTAGTGCCGCCGTGGTTTTATTGGTACCCGTTGTAAAGGCTGGGCAGCTTAGATTATTGGTAGACGAACTCCTGCGGTTTCCACTCCAAAGCCTGGGTTTCGCCGTGCTGAATCCACTGATCTATTACCTCGTATTGTTCGCTGCTTATGACCGATTACCGGCCCAAATTGCTCAACCGGTTAATTACACCTGGGCACTAGTGCTGGTGCTTTTTTCTATTCTTTTCCTCGGCCAGCGCCCCAATAAATACGATCTTATTGCGGCCTTTATCAGTTACAGCGGCGTGGTGATTATTGCCCTGGGCAATGATTCGGCTCAGCTCGGTTTTAGTCTGATTGGGTTGGGACTAGCAATACTGTCGACCTTCATCTGGGCCAGTTACTGGATTTTATTGATGAAAGATCCCCGGGATGAAAGGGTATCTATGTGTCTAAATTTTGTCACCGTCCTGCCCCTGTCGTTTTTGCTGTGCCTGGTCTTTTCTGATTTATCCGTGCCCTGGCAGGGATGGGCGGGCGCGAGTTATGTGGGCGTATTTGAGATGGGGCTTGCCTTTCTATTTTGGTCAAAAGCGCTGAGACTGGCCGAGAATACAAGTCGAGTGAGCACCCTGATTTTCCTATCACCGTTTGTCTCGCTTTGGCTCATTCACATGATTCTCGGGGAAACGATCTACCCAACAACCTATTTAGGTCTTGTGGTGATTATCACGGGTTTATTAATACAAAGAATACCTGAGCTATTTTTTCATTCGCCAAAATCGAGCAGCAAACAAGCGTAGGTGTTTAGGTGTTTAAAACTTGGGTCCTGTTCAACCATATTAGTGTGATCCCAAACAGCCGGTTTCTCGCAACCAAAATGGACATTAAGGGCGAGTTCAGAGTATGCCTCCTCAAATTGGGTTTCTTTGCCGTTGGTAATCCTGAGGGGCAGTCTTCCGGATTTATCGAGTGACAGGGTGGTAGACGACAGATATTTTTGGGCTGACATCAGCCGCTTGCCATCCAGCTTGATTGAATAATCGATTTTGTATTGGAAATCGAACCCATAGTGGGGACGAAACAGGAGTGAACGGCCGATCTTTTTTCGTTCGCCTTCACCTTCCATGGAGATTGCGACATCTAAAGTTCGAACACGCCCGAGAATATCCAATACTCGAAAGCTCTTCTCGACGTTCTCCCAGACGATTGGTGATACGTCTTTGTCCGGCTGCTCAACGCCAATATTGAGAAATAGTGCCCAGTCTTCCAATGCGCGAAGCTCCGCTGCTGCCTGTTCCCCGGCTATTTCTTGTACTTCTGTTTTAGCTGGAACCTGTACCGCTTCTGAGACTTCTAGCTCGTCTGAAATAGGGGTGGGTGGCGGTCCTGGTATAAGCTCAAGGGGTTGAACCGGAGCTGGAGTGGTGGGGATTTCATAGTCGCTGTCCGTGGACTCAAATGCTGGTTCTGGCTCAGCTTTGCGCTCAGTCCGGCCGGCCTGAGATTCTAACTGTTCAATGCGTGATTCTAATTTCTGGATGATTTGCAGCAGATCCTCATTCGAGGCCGCGAGCGCATAGTCGGCTGCCAACAGAAATAACAACCCTGTCCAGGCAACCGTCTTAGATTTCGGGAACAAGAGGGTACAACAGGTCATGGGTACATCCGATTGGGTATATTTAGAGAGAATAAAACACGAGTGAGAGCCAGAGACAATGCTTACAACCGTTTCACTCCTGCTCGCCCAGGCTACAGAGTCCGAATTTGAATGGCTTCAATGCCCGCACCCGCAAGGATGTCAGAGATCACCACAACCTTGTCACCTACTGCTAGGCCCCCTTTGGCCAGCAGGACATCAAAGGCTGTACGGAGCGTTTTTTCAGGATCACTACTAAAAGCTGTGCGAAATGCAGTCACATTTCTATTTAATATCAGCCGGCGTCGGGTCTGGCTGTCATTGGTAAAGGCGTAGATTCGGGTCTTCTGAGGGTGACAATTGGTCACAAAGTCCGCCATATAACCTCTTCGGGTAATGGCAACAATGCCAACCGCGCCAATGGCTTCCGCTAGTTGGACAGCGGATTTCGCAACCTGTTGCTTTTCGCTACTCTCAATTAAGTTCTTGGAAAAACCAAGCCCTGGAATGGCCTCGGTTTTATCCGCAATCTCGACAAGCATCTCAACACAACGAATCGGATGCTTACCAATTGTTGTTTCACCCGAAAGCATCACAGCATCAACTTCTTCATAGATTGCATTGGCGACATCGGTGACTTCGGCCCGGGTAGGAATTGGATTTTCAATCATCGATTCAAGTAGATGGGTCGCAACAATGACTCTTTTACCTTTTTCAGCGCAAAGCTGAACAATCTTTCGTTGAACATTCGGTAATTCAGCAACGTTGATTTCAACCCCAAGGTCACCCCGGGCAACCATAATGCCGTCGGACTCATCCATGATCTCAGCAAGATTAGCAACTCCGGATTGGTCTTCAATTTTGGAGATGATTTTGACCTTTCCTTCCTTTGCACCCAGTAGTGCCTTCAACTCACGAACGTCAGCGGCATCTCGAACAAAGGAGAGGGCAATAAAATCTACACCCTGTTCGAGGCCAAACAGAATGTCAGCATGATCTTTCTTGGTGATGGCCGGCAGATTAACTCTGATACCCGGCAGGTTTACATGGCGCTTACTTTTTAGCACGCCACCATCAATTACCTTACAATCCATTGTGCCGTCTTCGTTCTTCGCCAGGACCTCAAGATTGATAATGCCGTTATCCACGGTGATTCGATCACCGACTGTGACAGTATCAATGAGGTCGTCATAATGGATATGGAATGATGATGCTTCGACGTCGACATTATCCCGAACACTGATCGTGATAACGGATCCATTCTTAAGTTCAAGTTCATTGGCGAGATCACCGGTGCGAATCTCGGGCCCCTGTGTATCCAACAAAATTGCTATGGGGTGAACGAGTTTTCTGTTCAGGGTCTTAATTGAGCGAATAACCCGGCCAGCAGCCTCATGATCCCCATGGGACATATTCAAGCGCACGACATCCATCCCTGCAATCGCTAACTTTTCAAGCATCTCGAAGCTGTCAGAGGCAGGGCCGATGGTACAAATGATCTTGGTTTTACGCATGGAGGAGGGCATGTTGGACGGGTGGCTGAAAAAGCCGCAATCATACAGAAAGCACCGGCATATAGGTAGTTATGAACAAAAGGGAGCCTCAGCGGGATAAAGAGCCTCAGCGGGATTAAGAAAGTACACAAAAAGTCAAAATAGCTTTAACTGGTCCTCGGACACATGATCCACCTCACGAAAGGTAACTCCCAAACCGAGCAATCGAATGCCAAGTCCATTGCCTCGTTCCCATGCTCTGGGAAGCAGATCCATAAACTGTCGCTTATCCAGATTTGGGCTATGTCGTTCAATGGTTGTGGTTCGGAAATCTGAAAACTTCAGTTTTACCTGTTGGTTCTTGATTGGCCGCTCCTGATGCTTTTCCAATCGACGGGTTAATTCGTCAAACAAGCCATCAATGAGCAGAGCTGCCTGCTCAACCTCCAGAATATCTTCCGCAAAGGTTCGCTCAACACTCAGGGATTTACGTACCCAGGACGTGGTTAGCTCTCGATCGTCAATCCCATGGGCGCGGCGCCAGAGAAGTTCCCCAAGGCCACCCAGCTGGAGTAGGGCATCCTGCTTGCCCATCATGCGTATGTCATTGCAAGTGTGTAGCCCAGCTTTGGCCAATCTACCCTGAGTAACCTTGCCAACTCCGGGGATCTTTCCCAGGGGCAGATTCTGGACAAATGCTTCCACGTCATCCGGAGAAATGACACATTGGCCATTGGGTTTGTTTTCATCACTGCAAATTTTGGCGAGAAATTTATTAGGGGCAACACCGGCAGAGGCCGTTAGATTAAGTTCCGCTTCGATGGCTCGCCGAATATCCTGCGCAATTAGCGTACCGCTACCGTGAAATTGATCACACGCAGAAACATCCAGAAAGGCTTCATCAAGAGACAATGGTTCAATAATGTCGGTGTAGCGGGAAAATATTTCGCGTATTTGCCGCGACACGGCTTGATAGTGAGACATGCGGCCCGGCAATACTTTGAGGTCAGGGCACAATCTAATGGCATATGCTGTTGCCATTGCAGAGTGGACACCAAACTCTCGGGCTTCATAGTTGCAGGTGGATATAACCCCGCGACGGTTAGAGGCACCGCCGACGGCAATTGGAATACCCTTTAAGGATGGGTCATCGCGCATTTCCACAGCAGCGTAAAAGCAGTCCATATCGACATGGATAATTTTACGCTGCCGTGTCATTGCGAATAAGGGTTACTCGCCCTTGAAATTCGGTGCGCGTTTTTCAACAAAAGCCCGTGCCGCTTCTTTGTGATCATCGGTCATCATGGTTCGGGTCATGGCCCAGGCTTCCATATCAAACACCTGTTCCAGGCTACCGGTATCCGCTGCATTCAAGTTCTGCTTCATATACTGCAGCGCCACGGTGGGGCCCTTGGCAATTTGGTTTGCCAATTCCATCGTCTTCGCTTCTAAAGCATCATCTGGCACTAGATGATTCACCATACCTAACCGCAACGCTTCTTCGCCTTCGATTTTTCTGCCGGTGAAGTAAAGCTCCCGTGCCTTAGCGCCGCCGACAAGTTTTGTCAGAAAGTAGCTGCCGCCGTAGTCACCCGACGCACCAACATTAACAAACGCCGTGGTAAATCGAACCGTCTCCGATGCAACTCGCATATCACAGGCAAGCCCCAGGGAAAGTCCAGCTCCCGCCGCAGGCCCACGCATCATTGCAATGGTTGGTTTACTACACTGGTAGAGAATCCGTGAAACTTCCATGCCCTTGCGCAGATCCCGGGCTTTTTGTTCCAGCGTTGGTCCTTTGCTGTTCTTGCCAGGCTGACTGCCTTCATTTCGCGTGGCCATACCTTTTACATCACCCCCGGCACAGAAACCGCGTCCAGCACCGGTCAAGACAATACATTTCACTTCGGGGCTCTCAACCAATCGAGGTAGCGCTTCCGATAGCCCCACCATCATCTCTCCGGAAAGTGCGTTTAGACTCTCCGGACGATTCATGGTGAGTGTGGCAATTCCGTTTTCAATCTTTTCCAGCAGATGATCGCTCATGGGTTTCCTTATTTATCATTGGGCATTTGAGATTTAGAGTTTTTGTCACTGATTAGAATTTGGCTCAAGTGTAAACAGGCTTTGCTTTTAGCACCAGCGAGAGAATGGCATACTCGCCATTCAAATTTACCGCCAAAAAATCATGACGAAAGATGAGATACGAAGTCGATTCCAACCTGCCATCCAGGAAATCATTAATGCGTCCGGCGTAGATGATCAATTCTTCGATAAAGACCGGTTCAGGGTTTATGTCGCAACGATATGGGGCAATGCCGTCCTGGAGCCAGAAAGGTCGGGCATTACAGAGGCAGACCTTCCAGACCTCCATGACTTCCTCAACGACGAAATCGACGAATTACTCGGAAGTCCAAACACAGTCACGGGTTGTTATGAATATTTAACCTCAAAAAAAGGTGAAGATGCCATGACTCGACTCCAGGTCACCAAGCAACACCGTGAATTTATTCACTATTTTGCCCGTTTGATCCTCGGCTCCGATGGACTTTCAAATTTTAATCTACGGGAATAAATCAATGAACAGACTCGCAGGTAAGACGGCCATTATCACCGGCGCAGGCAGCGGCATTGGGCGGGCAAGTGCTCGGTTGTTTGCCGCAGAAGGGGCAAACGTCGTCGCGGTAGATCTGAGTGAAGAGGGCCTCAGGGAAACCGCGGCAGGCGCAGAATCAACAATGGATATCCATACCGCAAATATATCCGAAGAAGCCGCGGTTGAAGCCTTTGTTAATCAAACCATAGAGAAGTACGGCGATATTGATGTGTTTTTTGCAAATGCCGGAATCTCAGGGGGTTTTGTGCCGCTATTTGAGCAAACCATCGAACATTGGCAAAACGTCTTGAACGTCAATTTGATTGGACCATTCCTTGCGGTTAAATACGCCGGGCAGCACATGGCAAAACAGGGCAAGGGCAGCATCATCTGCACGGCCTCAGTGGCCGGTTTACGGGCTAATGCCGGGGGATCACCTTATTCTGCGTCCAAAGCCGGTGTGATCAGTCTGGTTCAAACCGTCAGCAATGAGCTTTATGGCACCGGTGTTCGTGTCAACGCGATCTGCCCAGGCTTAACTGAAACAGGAATGACCAAACCGATTTTTGATGGTGCTCGTTCTAGAGGCAATGAACATAAAATTGGTCAATTAAACCCGACCAGTCGCTACGGAACAGCTGATGAAATCGCTAATATGGCGCTTTTCCTGGCCAGCGATGAAGCCAGTTATGTTAACGGCCAGGCGATCGCGGTGGATGGTGGCCTATCCAGTACTCATCCCTTCGTCAGACGCGGCTAGAGATTCACTGACCGTAAAATGGCTTACAACCAGGGTGCCAATAATGTCGCCCTCGACGTTGATCGCAGTTCGCACAGTATCCAGGGGACGTTCAATCACCAACAATATGGCAATGGCTTCCAGGGGAATGCCGACCGCAAGCAAGACCATTTGCATGCCTGACATAGACGCAGAGGGCATGCCAGGTGCGCCGATAGATGCAACCATCGACATGAGAAAAATAGTGATTAGGGCAATATTACTGAGTTCAATACCATACAAATAAGCCAAAAAGACCGCCGCCATTGCTTCAAACAACGCGGTACCATCCATATTCATGGTGGCCCCCAGGGGTAATACAAAGCTAGACACGGACTTACTAACCCCCAGTTCTTCCTCACATGCCTTCATTGATACTGGCAACGTTGCAGCACTCGAAGACGTACTAAATGCAACAATCATTGGCCGCGCGATTTGGCGAAAGAGCTCAATGGGATTCTTTCCGGTGGTCACCCAGGCAATAAAGGGTAAGACAATAAACCCATGGATCAAAGTCAGGCCAACAACTAGCAGGGCAAACTGGAAGAGCTGGGTCAGAAAGTTCACCGAATGTCCCTCGCCATCGGCAAGCTTGAGGGTAAAGTCGAACAAAATTGCAAAAATACCGATCGGCAAAAATTTAATCACCCAGCCCAATATCTTGAAGATCACCTGGTTGATATGGGTAACAACATCAAAAAGGGGGCTCTTACCCGGTAGCGCTATCACCATCGCAACACCTATTAGGAAGGCATTCGCGACAATGCCGAGAATATTGAGATTCACCAGGGCTGATACAGGGTTAGTTAACGCCAGACTCAATATCTGCTGCAGCACCATCACGATTGAATCGCTGCCTGGGTCTATCATCCGTCCCACGGGGATCGCATGCATAATTTCAACGCTGGGTGGATAGTTTGTCCAGGGATGAATAAAAAAGACGGCAAACAATGCGAGTAGGATTGCGATGAAGGTAGTGCCTAGATAGTACAACACGGTGACGCCACCAAGCCTTCGAAGGCGTAGGACATCGCCAATACTGATGATGCCACCGATCAACGAGAAGAAGATCATAGGCGCAATCAGCATCCGCAGAGCAGACAAAAAAGTCGACTTCAGCAACAAAATGGTTTCTGCTAACAGGCTATCAGCAGCGAGTGGTGTCCCAATCAGGCTTGCGCAACCAACACCCAGCAGTGCAGCAACAAAGACTTGAAATGTAAGATTCTTGAAGATCAACACAAACTGACAACCCTAAACAAAGGTTGCATCATATCAAAGGGTAATAGACACAGCTAAGAAAGCTCGGATATATAGAAATATTTTGCGGCCATAGGGTGAATATAGCGTCCCTGGGCAGGATTGCTTAGATCAACCTGGAGACCATCGAGTCAGTGCGTCTTTTAACTTTTCTTTAGCAATGGGTTTAGTCAGAAATTCATCCATTCCCACTCGAAATGACCGATCACGATCAGCGGGTAAGCTATTGGCAGTAAGTGCAATGATGGGTGTTCGATGCCCAGGTAACCCCGTTGTTTCTGTTCCGACATTAGTTGAACGCGAAATAGATTCTAACTCCCGCATTTTTGAAGTTGCCTCGAAGCCATCCATGTTTGGCATTTGGCAATCCATAAAGACCAGATCATAGGTAGTACGACTAAACTTGGCTACCGCGTCAATACCATCGTTAGCAATATCTACTTCACAGCCCATCTTTTCCAATAGCCTAGCAGCTAATTTTTGATTTATTAGATTGTCTTCAACCAACAGTACACTAACGTGATTGGTGGATCGTTTCAGCTCGGTAACAGCCTGCTTATTTTCGCGCGAAACCATCGGAAGTTGCAGGGTAAATTCAAACTGTGCTCCAGCGCCTGGTTCACTGGTGACCAGTATTTTGCTACCCATCATATCGGCAATGCGCTGGCTCAACGCTAGCCCAAGACCGGTTCCTTCATAGGGTCGTGTAGAACTACCATTGAGTTGGTGGAATGCATTAAAAATATTCTTCTGATCCTCATGGGCAATCCCGATACCCGAATCCGATACACAAAATTTAATCTCAATCAGGTTACCAGAGGATTTTACCGGAATCACATCGAGTCTGACGAAACCTCTGCTCGTAAACTTCAACGCATTGCTCAACAGGTGAGAAAGTATCTGCCCCAGGAGTTTTGTATCTACCACAACTGTGGGCGGCGAAGCGGGTAGCCCAAGTTGTAAATCTAAATCAGGTTTTGAGTAAAGCCGGCCCATCTCTGCAATGAGTTGTTGTGAGAAGGGACCCAGATTTATCTGTTCCGTTGCACCGGGAAGGTTTCCAGATTCACTGAGCACAAAGTCCAAAGTACCACCAACCATTCCGCTAAGTTTTTTGGTGGAATCCACAATCGTGTTAAGACATTCCTGTTGTTCTGAAGACAGGTGTGTGTCGTTAAGCAGTGAACTCGCCGCATTAATCGCATTTAGCGGGGTAAGGTATTCGTGACTGACATTATTTAGAAATCTAGATTTTGCCACGTCACTTTGTTTCGCGGACTCCCATGCGGTTTCGAGTTCCTCACTGCGACGCTGTACATTTTCTGACAGCTGCGTATGACGTCGAGTATTCAATAGCAGGTTGGCAAGCGTTGAGGCAAATACCGGTAAGAACTTATTATGATTCTCATCAAGGCTAGGGGCATTTACCGTAATAATGCCAAGCACTTCTTCTTGATAAAGAATCGGCGACGCATAGTAAAAGGTATCTGCAACCGTGCGTTTGACAACAGATTGCCTCTGTTGGCTCTGTTGGCTCTGTTGTTCCTGCTGTTCCTGTTGTTCCATAAGCTGTTTAGCGATCACACCGCAGGTATTGACCCACTCCGCTTTAGTCTCATCAATGTCTCCGCGGAGTATGCTTCGCGTAGACATTGCTGTACTTAATTGTAATTCACCCCTGAAGACAAGGTGCACGGTGACATACTGAAAATTGTGATTCTGAATCAAGAGCTCTGTAGCCGCTCGTAATAATCCAGATTCATCTTTATGTTGTACCGCTGAGGAAACAAGCTCGGTAATGGTTGAGAGGACACGACTCAAGCCGAGGAACTGGCTTCTCAATAAACTCAGAGAGTCCTGCAACATTAATTACGCGCCTTTCTGAAGGTGTTTCGCAATCGTGAGCAATTCGCTTCTCAGATCCTTTAGCTCGTGAAGATTGCAGCCGTCGGAGGATGTTTTCAGGATTTTTTCGCAAACCGGACTTAGCTCGAGATCGTCATCTCCCCGGGCCACACGATTGACCAGGTAGGTAACTTCGCCCACCAATCTCGACACCGCCCAGTCCTGTCCTTCGTATCCTGGCTCAAGGTAGTGGTGCATTGTATTTATGACCATCGTCGGCAAGTGCCAACGCCGGCCTAACAATACACCAGCATCAGATTGGGTCATGCCAATTTTTTGCGCTTGTTGTTCAAGTTGCACATCAAGATCGCCTTCGGATTCCTCGAATATCTGGTTCATTTCGTTAGGGAAGTGATGTACCAGCACCAGTTGTCCAAAGTTGGCCAAAAGGGCACTGAGATAAATCTGGTCTGCCGACACGAGTTTCTTAAAATCAGAATTGGTTGTGAGTATCTGGCAGTACCGTCCAACGGTTAACGCATCAGCCCAATACTCCACGGTGCTAAAATTCTCGCAGCGGGTTAGATCCAGGGAACGACCGAGAATCACGCTCAGGACGATACTCCTCACCATCCTCATGCCGAGTACTTTGATAATTGCATCGCTTACCGTATAGATTGGCGTCGGTGCACTAAAGTAAGCTGAATTAGCCAGCCCAATAATTGTTGCAACTAGGGACGGGCTCTCCTCAATAAAGGTCGCCAATTGTTCTAGATCAACTTCATCGTCCGTAATAATCTCTAGAATTAATTGGTCATTCGTGGCGCAATTCGGAATATCATCGACCTGTAAAGTCTTGATCTCCGGTTCATTGATGTTTTCGACGCTTCCCATGTGACGGTCAACCAGCTGTAGTTCTACTTAAAATATAGACCATGACGCACCAATAGACAGTCACCCAGACAAATAGCAATTACTGCCTATTTCTTGTCCAAGCTGCTGATTTCAATCCCCGGGAAAACAGAGAATAACCCCATGACTACCCATGATTAACGGTTCTCGCTATAGTGCGGCTAGTGATAATGGTGTAGCTAGTAATAATGATGCAGCCAGTAATATAGAGGGCCAACCAGCCCAGGGGCGGCTGGGTTAACAAGTATTAACGGGAATGGTTGGGTATGGCTTACCAAAACCAATTTGATTCAGCGCTATTTGAGCTCTTACCCATCGGTATTTTGACGCTGGATAGCGAGTTCTGTGTCAAACGAGCAAACAAGTTTGCCCTGCAACTATTACAAATTGAAGCCAGCACAGACCTACGTCAGATCATTCACCCGGATTGCATTGCGAACTTTCGCTCACTGTTTGGCGAACAGTCAGGACCCACCGCTGAAGTCCAATTCAAAACAGGCGTCAGCAGCCTCTATACCAAAATCCATCTGGTTCAAAAGAGCCCGGAACCCACGTTGATCATCGAGGATGTATCAGAACTCGTCGCCCTGGGTCGCCAACTCAAATCTGATAAGCAGCCGGAAAGAAAATTTGTCCACGAAATCAGCAATGCGTTGACCACAACCATCGGTTACACGGAACTGATTAATATGATGCTGGAGGAACACGAAGAATTTTCCGGGGAACGCCTTGCCGCAATCAGACGATACGAATCCGAGGTTTTTGACGGGTTAAAACGCGCGGATGCTCTCATCAAAAACAAGAAGCAGGGTCCGGCACAACAATTTTCTCCAGCCATCCCCCTGAAACGCAAACACGTTATGGTGGTTGACGATGAACCGCAGATCACGGAATTTCTGTGTGAGTTACTAAGGGCCAGGCAGTATAAAGTAACCGCGTTTACCGAAAGTACAGAAGCCCTTGGCTATTATCGGGACCACTGGAAAGAAATTGATCTCGTTATCATGGATCAGATTATGCCAAAAATGTCAGGCATCACCCTGGCCACGGAACTTCTCGCCTACGATCGCTCCCAGCCCATTGTGCTTTGTACGGGAGATCAACTGCTTATTGAGGAGCAGATGGCTGGTACCGTTAAAATCAGACACTTTCTCAGTAAACCCATCGACATTAATGAGCTCACTGAAATGGTCAGCACCATTATTGACTAGTCCACTCGCAACTAGTCCACTCGCAACCGGTCTACTCTCAACTAATCTACTTTGGCTTAACCTACTTTGGCTTAATCTACTGCGGCGGTCAGGGTTGCGCCGATGGGATAGTGCAGGACCAGATCACAAATTGGATCAAGGTCCGTTGCTTCATTATTCACAATGACTAATTTTGCACCCTGTTGCTTTGCGACCCTGGGGAAACTCGCCGCTGGATACACCGTTAAAGAAGAGCCAACCGCGAGAAATAGGTCCGCACTTAGGGTTGCCTGTTCCGCCAAATGCATCTGCCGCTCCGGCATCGCCTGGCCAAAAGAAATAGTAGCGGTTTTGATGATGCCACCGCATTCCGTGCAATAGGGGACAGATTCGCCCACGGAAAATGACTCGCGAATCTGGTCAAGTTCAAACCGGTGGCTACAGGATAGGCAAGTGGCATAGTTAGCGTTGCCATGAAGTTCGATCACCCGGTCCTGGGGAATACCTGACTTCTGATGCAGTCCGTCTACATTTTGGGTAATGACAAATCCTACTTTTCCTAGTGTAACTAATTTTGCTACTGCTCGATGGCCACTATTTGGCTCGGCTGTTGCCATAACATCAGCGCTAAATTTACGTCGCCAGGACTCTCGCCGCACATCTTCACTGGCGACAAAATCCGAGAAGTCGATAGGGCGCATCGATTTCCAGATACCATTGGGTCCACGAAAGTCAGGAATCCCAGACTCTGTACTAATACCAGCGCCGGTAAACACGACTATGTTGTTAGCGCCATGAATTAATTGGCGAAAAAGGCTGAGTTCCGATTCGATCATGGATCAAACTTTGCCACAGTCCCATTTACAGTGCCATGTCTCTTTGGCACAGTGGGTTTAACTAGATTCAGGCACTCAAGATGGGCATTTACGAGAAATACTTTTTACCGAAGCTATTAAATGCACTGATGAAAGCCCCTGAGCTCGAAGCACTGCGCCGAAAATGGGTGCCAGCCGCAGAAGGACGAGTCCTCGAGGTTGGTATTGGCTCGGGCTTAAACCTGCCTTTTTACACATCAGGCGTTAGTGTGACAGGCGTCGACCCTTCTATTGAACTCAAGGTCTACGCTGAGGAAGTTGCCGCTGCCTCCAACATCCCGGTCGAGTTTGTCACCCAGGGTTGCGAGGATTTACCCTTCGCTAACGATTACTTTGATTCCGCTGTTGTAACCTGGACCTTCTGCACCATTCCTGACCCCGAGACCGCGCTCGAAGAAATACGACGTGTCCTAAAACCCAGTGGGAAACTTATTTTTGTCGAGCATGGTAAGGCAAACGATGCAGCAGTTGCCCGTTGGCAGGACCGAATAGATCCGATATGGAAACATCTCGCCGGGGGTTGTCACCTAAATAGAGAGCCGGACAAATCAATATTGAATCATGGCTTTAAGTTCGAGACCCTGGAGGAGGGCTTTATTCCAGGTCCCAGGTTCGCGACCTATAACTATCGAGGCATCGCTAAACCGATCTAGATCGATCCGCTAGACCCAGCAGTTGCGTCACGACTCTTAAGTACCCGTCACGACTCTCTAGTACCCGTCACGACGCTTGAAAAGTCTGTGCAAATCCGCGCCAGCGTTGCTCGGCCATGAATTTAATCACCTGCTCGGCGCACTGTTGGGGCGTACCGGCGGAAGAATCAACTTCGATATCGTAATGACCGTGGGCGTGGCAGGCGTGAAAGTGTCCATAGGCTGTACCTGGGAATCTTCCGGGGCGGGTTTTTTCCCGGGCATTAATGACATTTAGGGGGCAGCGGACACCCACAAAAATCACATCCAAGCCTTCAAACGCTTTGATGTAATCCTGAAGGAAGTCAGGCTCAAGTAGGATGTCGTCGATTATGATGTTGTTGCCTGCCCGTGCCATGGCAGCCATTGCACGGCGCATGCCACTGAGCATTTGTTTACCGGCGGTGCCAAATTGAATCGCTGTAAACGGCTTATCGCCGCTTGTCACCGGCACGACATTCAATCCTTCGTAACCCGTTGTACCCGGCGGGGAGTTAAGGCCGCGAAACTTATCCGGAAGGCCATCCCGAAACTGATCCAGGGCAACATGGACATAGGGGTCCACTAACGCCGCCTGAAGCGCGTGAGCGAGAGAAGTCTTGCCTGCACTAGAGGTGCCGTTGAGGAATATCACTTTACCGGATTTCATAGGGCTCGATAGGTCAAATGCTGGGCAATGCTTACACAGAATGCGACTATTAACCAGACACCCGGGAAACAAGATTGACTAGACGAGATCACCAACCTTTCTGGCTAAAAACCCTGCGGGACCGAGGGAATAAAGCCTATGTAGATCACTTTATCAGGCCAGGGTTTGACGCAGCCGGTCAAGACCTCCGGGTCATGTTTCCGCGTTATCTGGATATCTCCGGCATCAATATAAGGGCGGCCGATCATGTCCACTTTATGGCACTTCGAGACAAGCCTATTCGACTTGCGGTGTTCGACGGACTGGGTCAAATCAATATTGGCAGCTACTCAATCATTAACCCAGGAGTGCGGATCACGAGTGCGGCGAACATTACTATCGGTGAAAGCTGCATGTTGGCAATGGACTGTTACCTATCGGATGCAGATTGGCACGACCTGAACCATCGAATCTACGCGCCGGGTACCAGCGCGCCGATAATACTGGGAGATAACGTCTGGATTGGCGATGGCGCCCTGGTGACAAAAGGCGTGACCATAGGCAATAACAGTATTGTTGGGGCAAAAGCTGTTGTGACAAAGGATGTGCCCGCAAATTCTGTGGTGGCGGGTAATCCAGCAAAAATCGTAAAGACCCTGTCCGACGATCACATTACCACCAGGCGCGACCTGTTTAATATGGCGCAAAGCTACGATGAGTTTGAAGCGGACTATTATCGAAAGCTACTGTCTGGAAATCGGTTTGGCGATTGGCTTAGAGCGTTGCTCTGGCCAACTCACAGGGACTAGTCGCTCTTCTCCACAACCTGATTCTCTAACGGAAGAACCGGCAGATCCCCATAATACTGTTGTCTGAGGCCAATTAGCTGGGCACGATCAATTTGATAACGTTGGGTTTCGCTGCAGCTTAAATTAGTACTGGCCATGACAGCGCCATATTGCGCGCAGGCCTCCGGTGATGATTTTTCCATCATGCCAAAAATGTAACCGGCTCGAAATGCATCTCCGCAACCGGTTGGGTCGACGATTGGCTGATCCGGCAAGGCGTCAACATGGCTAGCGGGCCGCTTGGTCGAGTAGAGATCCACACCTTTTGCACCCCGGGTAATGATCACCTCGTGGGTTTCAATAATCGCCTCGGCGGAGAGGCCCGAGTTGGTCTGCATGATTTCCCACTCATGGTCATTGCAAATAACAAAGTGGGACAAGCTCAGCAGTTCTACAATTTCTTCCCGTTTAAATTCCGCCAGCCCCTGGCCAGGATCAAAAATTACCGTGAGGCCAGATTTTGCGATATCCCTTGCTTGCCTGAGCATGATTGGCGCATCTTCTGGGGCGAGCATGGCAATCGAGAATTCGTCAAAATGTGGAATCTGTTTCGGCAAAATACGCTGCTCAGAAAGTGAAGCTCCAGGATTAAAGGCTGTTATCTGGTTGCCGTTGTCATCGGAGAAAATGATGCAGTGGGCCGAGTGCTCAAACGCTTCATCCACACACACGTAACGGCTGTCGATACCTTCTCGTTCTAGATGAGGTAGGTAGTGATCAAGAAAATCCAACCCAACGGAAGTTAAGGTGGTGACAGGTACTCCGATTCGATTTAAGCCATAGGTAATATTCATCCCACAGCCGCCGAAACTGGTACTCAACCGAGCGAGTTGCAGTGAAATATTGAGTCCAGCCGTTGGATAACGACTTTCATAGTCCTCAAAGGAACCTGCATATGAACCTAGAAAGTCAATAGCAGCGCTGCCACAGACCAGTACTGAAGTCATGGATTTGCAATCCTCATTCCATTCGTAGAAAGTGCTTTTCGTCCCGGTCAGGCTAGAAACGTCACTATGAATATTAAACCTTTGATTAGAGTCGCAATCTTCTGCGCCTGTTGGCCAATCAGCGCCAATGCTGAGTCGGCGGAGGGCATTCTACCTCAATCATTGATCGTAAGCCTGCAGGTCCGTGAATTATTTGAGTATCGCTGCCCACGAAATACCCAGTGTGAGTTGCGGTGCATTGTCGGGGGAGATAACGATGAATCTTTTACCTACCAGAATGTTCGCCGGGCTGAAATCGCCCGGGGTGAAAAGTACTGGGTGTTTGGCGCCGTGCATATTGATTCACTGGGTAAAGGCCATAGGGCCCTGGGGTTTGTTCCCGAGCCGACAGCCTGTGTTCTGCATGATCTAGAGTTTGTTGCGGTAGTCCCGGTTGTGGATGGCGCGCTAAATCGCGCCCCGGAAGAGGTAATTTTCGATCTATCCCCAAGCAACTGAGCCGCGCCATGGGCAGATTTCAAAAACTTTGCCTGACGGTTTTGCTTGGATTTATCTCCAGTGGGTGGTTCGCCGTCACCGCTACGGCAGAAACCGTGCACATTGCCGTCGCGTCCAATTTTGCCGCTCCGACCAAATCACTCCTTGAGGCCTTTGAAGCAGAAACCGGACATAAAAGCATTGTTTCCCTGGGGTCTTCAGGCAAGTTCTATGCTCAAATCCTCCACGGCGCACCTTTTGATGTGTTCTTCTCCGCTGACCAGGCAAAACCAGCTGCGCTAGTCGCTCAGGGTCTGGTGATACCCGGTTCCCGCAGGACATACGCTATCGGCAGGCTTGCTCTTTGGTCGAACCGGGAAAATTATATCAATGGCACCCCATCTGTGTTGGAAGAAGGTGAGTTTTCCAAACTTGCCCTGGCCAATCCCAGGCTTGCGCCCTACGGTGCAGCCGCCGTTGAGGTGTTGGAAGCACTTCAACTAAGACGCTCTACGGAACACAAATGGGTCCAGGGAGAAAATATTGCTCAGACCTACCAATTTGTTAGTACCGCAAATGCTGACCTTGGATTCATTGCTCTCTCGCAGGTACTGTCTCAGGTGCGACCCCAGGGGAAATCAAAAGTACCACCACAGGAAGGCGCACCGGACCAGTCGACCCATATATTTGGGCGCGGTTCAGGATGGGTGGTGCCGGCGAATCTTCACCTACCAATTCGTCAAGATGTTGTGCTTCTTAAAAGAGCTGGCGACAACCCAGCGGCAACAGCGTTAATGACATTTATTCACTCTTTGGCAGCGAGAAAAATTATTGAATCCTATGGGTACTCAACTTCTAGTTAAGGACCGCTACCGATTTCAGTTGGAGAAAGACCGACTGACCCGGCTTTAGAGACAGGGTCTCAGCGGAACGACGGGTGATGCTCGCCAGTATTGAGGTATGCCCAGCAAGCCCTTTAACCGTAGCTGTTACCAGCACCATCGATCTATCCTGACTTTCTTCGAGTCCCGCGATTTCCGCGGGCATGCTGTTCAATATGCTGGTCTGCTCGGGCTGAATTAGACTGATGCTGACATCCCGGGCCTGAATTCTGACCCGTATTGTGTCGCCAATTTGTCGGTCGGTAAGCATGGTAAGTAATTGACCGCCGCCAAATTCTATCCGCAGCAGTCCCCAGTCTCTCTCGACATCCTTGACCTTACCTTCAACCAGAACCGCTATGTCCGAATCTCCATGGGCGGCCTTCGAAATGGTCGGAAAGGTTTCTTCAATGGGGCCATTTGCAACGACCGATCCACCATCTAAAACCACTAACCAGTCTGCAAGCGAGGCGAGCTCGTCCGCGGAATGGCTCACATACAACATAGGGATACTCAATTCGGCTTTCATCTTGAGTAGATAGGGCAATATTTCAGCTTTGCGGCGGGAATCCAGCGATGCCATCGGCTCGTCCAATAGCAGCAGTTCAGGATTGGAGAACAACGCCCGGGCAATCCCCACCCGTTGTTGCTCGCCGCCGGACAAAACTTCAGGCCGGCTTGCCAAAAACGGCTCTAACCCCAGTAATTCGATTATCCTGGCTTCATCAGGATGCGGCCTAGGAGCGCGTTTACTTGCATAGCGGAGGTTTTCCGTCACGGTAAGATGGGGAAATAAGCTGGCTTCCTGAAACACATAGCCAATTCGTCGCGCTTCAGTTGGGATCCTTCGTGTGCCGTCTTGCCAACATCTCTCATCAAGGTAGATTTGAGCCTCGTTCAACACTTGTAATCCCGCTACAGCTCGCAACAACGTGGTCTTGCCGGATCCCGAAGCACCAAACACCCCGGTAATACCGGTTCCCGGCAGGGTCAGGTCCACCGATAACGCAAATTTGCGGCCCGAATCCCAGGTATGGTTAAACCGTACAATAAGTCCCGCTGAACGATTCATCGGCGAGGACCAGGGGTTATTTGAAACCGCTGGGAACCATATAGGGCGAGGAGCACAACAAAAGAAAATATAACCAGAATCACCGATAGGCCGTGGGCTTGATCAAACGCCAGCGCCTCAACATGATCATACAATTGAACCGAGACAACTCGCGTTTGGCCAGGAATGTTGCCACCAATCATCAATACCAGGCCAAACTCTCCAACCGTATGGGCAAAACCCAGAATTGTCGCGGTGAGAAAACCAGATTTGGACAAAGGCATGACAATGGAGACAAAACGGTCAAAAGGTCCGGCGCCTAGAGTAGCCGCAACCTCAAATTGACGTTTGTCGAGATTTTCAAAGGCATTCTGCAATGGCTGCACCACAAAGGGCAGGCTATAGAGCATCGACCCAACAACCAAACCGGCAAAGGTAAAGGGCAGGGTACCGAGCCCCAGGGCCAGGGTGACTTGTCCAAGGGGACCGTTTGGACCTAGCGCTATCAGCAGGTAGAAACCCAAAACCGTCGGTGGTAATACCAGGGGCAATGCCACTAGTGCACTGATCGGCGTCTTTAAGGGATTCCGGGTATTTGCTAACCACCACGCAAGGGGTGTGCCGAACAACAACAACAGGACCGTCACAACCGAGGCTAGCTGTAAGGTCAGTGTTATTGCGGTGATGTCAGCAGAGGACAGACCCATCAGGCGCTTTTTCGCTCCGGAGCATAACTATTAATCCCTGCGGTAATCCGTTCCAGGTCGTCCTTCGACACATCAAGATGAAACACCCAACGGGTACCAGAAATACGCACACCATGTTCCGCCATATGTGCTTTCAGACTCTGAACATCGGTGTTGTTGCTTAACATGACCATGTTTGTCTGGGGCGGCTCAGCGAGCTCAAGACCTGAGGACCCGCTAACTATTTCGGATATATATCTAGCATTATCATGGTCTTGAGACAATCTTTTAACATTCGACTTTAAGGCGTATAGGCCGGCAGCAGCGATCACGCCAGCCTGTCGCATGCCACCACCGAGCATCTTCCGCCAGCGACGGGCCTGATGAATGGTGGCCCTGTCTCCCACTAGCAATGATCCAACCGGGCTACCCAGACCTTTTGACAGGCACAGGGAAACCGTATCGAAATACTGACAAATCTCGCTGATTGGGACGTTTTGGGCGACCGCGGCATTAAATGCTCTAGCGCCGTCAAGATGTCGCCTGAGACCGTGTTCTAACCCAAGTTCACTCCAACTCCGCAGATAGTCTAGATCCAGAACCTTGCCTGCCTGGGTATTCTCAAGGCAGAGCAAGCGCGTGATTGCAAAATGAAAGTCATCGGGCTTAATCGCTGCTCTAATAGCATTCAGGGGAATTTGGCCAGCAGGGTCAAAGGGGATCGTACAGGGCTGAATACCCCCTAGAACCGCAGCACCACCACCTTCATATTGATAGGTGTGGGCCGTTGAACCCACAATATACTCATGGCCCCGCTGACAGTGGCTCAGAATTCCAAGCAGATTGGTTTGAGTGCCAGAAACCGCAAATAGCGCAGCTTCCTTACCGGTAAGTTCAGCGGCAAACGCTTCAAGCTCATTCACCGTCGGGTCTTCCCCGTAGACATCATCCCCCAGTTTTGCGGTTTGCATGGCCGCCAGCATATCCGGACCGGGTTGAGTCACAGTATCGCTTCGAAGATCTATCAAACTATCGATCCTTTCAATATGTCGTTTAAAAATTGTTGTATTGCTATAGAGTCCAGGCGCCAGGGCAGAGTGCTTTATTCTGGAGTGCTTTGCTCCCACAGCTCAATCGGATTACCTTCGGGGTCAGTTAAGCGCGCAAAACGACCATTTGGAAAGGTATCCGGATTGGTCACCTTAATGTCACTGGCTCTTAATCGGCTCACCAGCAGGTCTATATCCCGCACACGAAAATTGATCATCCATTGTTTATTAGGGTTTCCAAAATATGCGGTTGCTCTGTGCATAGGAGAAATTACCGTGTCCCCGGCCTGCTGTTGCCAGGCTTCCTGTTCATAGGAACTGGGGACCGGGTTGATGCCGAGATGTTCTGTGTACCAGGCGGATAAGCCAGCGGGATCAGCTGCCCGGAAGAACAGACCACCAATACCCAACACCAGTTTCTCTTCCTCCGCCAGAAGCCCTGACGAGAACATGATGCCTAATATCAATATTGCGAATTTCATGGAATTTCCAACTCTTTTTTAGATGCCGTCGTTTATACACCAGATTGACATCTATATCCCATATCCCTACTGTACTGACCGGGTCGCAAAGCCCGGTCTTGGCTCACAACGGTGAATAATCAGGACAAAGCCCAGTGTATTGCACAGAATCATCAAGTCCGGAAACGACATGCCAGCTCCAATTCCCATAACTGAACAGCAACTTGTTGGCATCAAACGCCGCGCCAAAAGATTGTCCCGAGAGGATAAGTCCAAAACCTATATGCAGCACCTTGATGCTGTATGCCAGGACCAACTCGGCGTTAATCGCTTTCAGGATGCGCGTCAAAGCGCAATAAAAGGCGATTCTGTGACCCCGTTGTCCTGGTATCTCCAGGCCTGCCAAGACGCTTATTTCGAAATCTAAGGAACTGCCATGTACACAGGAATTGTTCAACGCATGCTGCCAATTGAGCAACTGGTCCGCAAAACTGGGCTAATGAGTTTCAGCTTGAAATTCGATGATGAATTGATGAATGGGCTGGAGGAGGGCGCTAGCGTCGCGGTGAATGGTTGCTGTTTCACAGTCACTGGATTCGAGAACCACATTGTCAGCTTCGATGCGATCCAGGAAACCCTGGATCTGACCAATCTGAAATATTTGGATGTTGGTCAGCAGGTGAATATTGAGCGTTCCGCAAAGTCCGACGCTGAGGTAGGTGGCCACATTCTGTCTGGCCATATCATCGACACAGCCAAGGTCGTCGACATTACAGAAACCGAAAACAATCGCCGCCTGACCTTTCAGGCTCAGCCAGAATGGCTCAAATTTGTATTCAACAAGGGCTTCCTGGCCGTGAATGGTTGTAGTCTGACGGTTGCACATCTTGACCGGCAAACTTCGCAGTTTTCGATCAACCTTATTCCCGAAACCCTGGCCCGAACCAACTTTCAGTTACTCTCGGTCGGGGACGAGGTCAATATTGAGGTTGAGTCTCAGACTCAGGTGATTGTGGAAACTGTCGAGCGAGTTATGGCCGAAAGGTATCTCGGCAGCTAACTTGAGATCGAGCCCGATTGCGTTAACATGCGCTCTTTTTACATCTAGCAGGAAAACTCTTAACCCATGGCCGACCTACAGCTATTCGATACTTATGAACGGAAAATCCGTCCGTTCGAGCCTCTGACCCCTGGTAAGGTCGGGCTGTATTGCTGCGGCCCTACGGTTTACAACTTTGCCCATATTGGCAATCTGCGGACCTACGTGTTTGAGGACGTACTGCACCGGGTTCTTAAGCTAAATGGCTTTGAAGTCGACTTTGTCATGAACATCACAGATGTGGGTCACCTGACATCGGATGCGGATTCCGGTGAAGATAAGATGGAAGTGGGTTCTAGGTCTTCCGGTATGACGGCCTGGGAAATGGCTGACTACTACACGGAAGCGTTTAAGACAGACCTGGCTGCCCTCAATATTGTGGGGCCCAATACCTGGTGCCGTGCAACGGACCATATCAAAGAGCAAATTGAGTTTATTCAGGATCTAGAGGACAAGGGTTATACCTACAGGAGCAATGATGGCATTTACTTCGATTCGAGGAAGCTAAACAGCTATGGGTATCTGGCGAGGCTCGACATAGAAGGCCTGATGGCCGGCGCACGGGTCGATAATGAACGTCGCCACGTGACGGATTTTGCCCTTTGGAAATTTTCCCCCGAGGGTGAACAACGCCAGATGGAATGGGAAAGTCCCTGGGGCATAGGATTTCCCGGCTGGCACATTGAATGTTCAGCTATGTCCGCCAAATATCTGGGTGACTTCTTTGATATCCATTGCGGCGGAGAGGATCACATTCCCATCCACCATACCAATGAGATTGCACAAACCGAGGCGAGCCGGGGCACTCGGCTGGCGAATTTCTGGATGCACGGTTATTTCCTTCAGTTGGACAATGCCAAGATGTCTAAGTCCACGGGAGAGTTCCTGCGGCTTGAGGCGTTGTCAGAACGGGATATTGACCCATTGGTGTATCGATACTTCTGCCTCACGGCCCATTATCGGACCCAAATGTCCTTCAGCTGGGAGTCCCTGGCATCCAATGGCGTTGCACTACGACGCCTCTATGAAGCCGCCTTCGAATGGGGTGCGCCCTCAGACACACCTATTTCAGAATATATGGATCGCTTTGTGGTCTGCGTCAACGATGATCTCAACGTTCCTCGAGCCCTCGCGGTTGTCTGGGAACTGGTGAAGTGTGACGCAGCGCCGGCAGACAAGAAGGCGACACTATTAGCCTTCGATAAAATATTAGGTCTGGATATAGCAAAATGGGAGCCTGAATTACTGCAAGTACCGGAGGCAATTCTTGCCATCGCCGACGCTCGCCAGAACGCAAGACAAAACAAAGAGTGGGCAAGGGCAGACGAGCTTCGAGATGAAGCTCTGGCTGCGGGTTATGTTATTGAAGATACCAGTGAAGGTCCCAGGGTTAAGAAAGATGGGGGCTAAAGGCAGGGCCTAGTGGTCTAATCGCCACTGGTCGATGTCCGTGGTAGGGCTTTCGAGAAGTTCTATCCCCATAAAGCAATCCCCATTAACGACAGCTTCACTCCAACGAACGTCGCTGGTCAGGAAATACTTGCCTGGTCGGCGTGTGCTATCAACCCAGAGATCGAGCTTACTGCCCTCGGGAATCGGGGCTTCACTTACAATGCGGAGACCGCCTGCGGAAACGTCAAGTGCGGAACAACTAAAGGTCGCTCCGACCAGATCTTTTTCAGCGGAAGCAGTCACTTGAACAAATAGTCGTTCGGTACTCGCCATTCTTGTCTCGATTCGCCGCTCGGCACCTTGATTCATATCCTTGCCTCCTGCAGATCTGAGAATTCGGGCATCCGAAAGGCTGATGATCTTTGACATAAGCATCGATGTAGCCATTTTTATACCCCGTGTATTTAGTGTTTGTTGCTTTCTAATTAGCGAACTACGTGCCAAGTTTTATAAAGATTCAATATATTGAGCTAAAACAATCACTTAAATCACATATACGATTCTCTATCTAACCCCTTTCCGTTATACTTGCCTGACAAAATTTGTCGAAACTGACGTCAGAGGACGTAATTGAGCCCATTTTTCGAGTTACTTCAGCAACGCCGATCAAAAACCGATTCCATGTTATGTATTGGTCTCGATACTGATCCGAACCGCATTCCCCAGATTCTTGCCAACGATCCAGATCCAATCTTCAGCTTCAACCGCGAAATTATTGATGCAACCCATGATCTTGTGGCCTGCTACAAGCCACAAATTGCCTACTACAGTGCAGTTGGGGCGGAAGACACCCTGCTGGCAACCATTGAATACGCCCAGAAGCTCGGCGTTCCGGTACTTCTGGACGCTAAACGCGGCGATATCGGCAGTACCGCTGCTATGTATGCAAAAGAGTTGTTTGAACGCTTCAGGGCGGATGCAGTCACCATTAACCCCTATATGGGTCAGGATGCCATGCAGCCCTTCCTGGATTATCAGGACAAGGGCATTTTTATCCTCTGTCGTACCTCTAACCCCGGGGGCAGCGATATCCAGAACCTGATGTTAGATAGCGGTCTCACGATTTATGAGCATGTGGCTCAAAAAGCAGCTAATGACTGGAATGAGCATAACAACGTGGCACTGGTGGTCGGCGCCACAAGACCTGAGGAGATCGGTCGGATTCGATCGATTGTCGGTGACATGGAGTTTCTACTCCCGGGCGTGGGTGCTCAGGGAGCAGATATCCAACAGCTTATGGACAATGGTAGGGGTGGCGGCCTCACGATTAGCGCCTCTCGAAGTGTTATCTACGCTTCAGTTGCCTCGGATTTTGCCGGGGCCGCGAGACGTGTCGCGGACCAAACTCGACAGGAGATAAATCGTTACCGTTGACCCTAAACTGGCCAGAATTCTCGCCAGATGCCTGTTGGTTTTAGCCCTTTGCGTGATCACCTGGCTAGCTCTGACTCCGGAACCGCCGAAGGCGACCCAAATGATTAGTTGGGACAAGGCAAACCATGGCCTGGCTTTTTTTGTGCTAGCGGGTCTGGGGTTTTTCTCGGTGCTGAACAGAGAATGGGCGATTTGGTTTTTTCTCGCCACCTACGGCGTCGGTATTGAAGTTTGTCAGTCCTATTTAGGCTATCGATATTTTGAACTCGGAGATATGCTAGCCAACTGCGTAGGTATCAGCATTTTTGTGTTATGCCGCCCACTGTTGCTAAGGTGGCCGCTATTAAGAAACCTGAAATACTCGGAGATATCATGAGGAAGCAAAACCTTTTTGCACTGATCACTGCATCGGTACTGTTAACGTTAATGCCCGGCCTGGGTCTTGCGGACTGGAGCCTCGATGGCGCGAACTCAAGTGTAAACTTTGAGTCCACCAAAAACGGTCAGGTGACGGAGTCCCATAGCTTCAAAAAATTAAAAGGTCGAATCGAGAATTCCGGAGTTGCGACATTGGTAATTGATCTCGATAGCGTCGACACCATGATTCCAATTCGTGATGAGCGTATTCGGACCATGTTGTTTAACACCAAGAAGTTTCCCAAGGCAGTTATTCGAGTTGACCTGGAACTCGCGACATTTAACAAGCTCAAGCTGGACTCAAGCGTCGAGCGGCAAATCAAAGGCAACCTAACACTAAATGGCGTCACCCAAGAGGTTGATGTGACGGTATCAGTATTAAAGAGTAAGTATCAGGTTGTGGTGGCTAGCGTTGAACCCATTGTAATAGATGCTGCGGATTGGGATCTGGGACCAGGAATTGAGTCACTGCGCGCAATCGCCAATTTAACATCGATTACCACTAGCGTTCCGGTCAGTTTCAAACTTCAATACAACTTGAATCTCGACTAGTCGCTAAATATCAAACTCAGCATAAATAGGGCAGTGATCCGATGGCTTTTCCATGCCTCGGATCTCATAGTCGATACCAGCATCAACTAATTTTGAACGCAGCACTTCCGTCGCCATGATCAAGTCGATCCGCAATCCACGCCTGGGTTCTCGCTCAAACCCACGACTTCGATAGTCAAACCAACTAAAAAAGTCATCGGCTTCGGGCGCTATGTGTCGATAAGTATCAAACAGCCCCCAATCAGAAATCAGTGAAAGCCACTCCCGTTCTTCCGGTAGGAAACTGGTCTTACCGTCTTTCAGCCATCGCTTCATATTGGCTTCACCAATACCAATATCAAGGTCTAGTGGCGCGACGTTCATATCACCCATGACAAGTACCGGCGTCGAGGCATCACAATCACGATTCAGAAAGGCGAGCAGGTCCGCATAGTAGGCAGCTTTCGCCGGAAATTTTGTCGCGTGAGTTCTACTTTCGCCCTGGGGAAAATAGCCGTTCGCTACCTTCACGGCAGTACCGTTAACATCAATCACGGCACTGACAAACCGACGTTGGCTTTCTTCCGTATCAGTCGGAAACCCGGTTAGTACATCACGCATGGGTGATTTGGTTAACAGTGCAACACCGTAGTGGGTCTTTTGACCTGTATATGCTGCGTGGTAACCAAGCGCTTCAATTGCCTCCACCGGGAAATCTTCGTCAGTCACCTTGGTTTCTTGTAGGCCAATGACCTCGGGCTGATACTTGTTGATAACAGCTTCAAGCTGGTGCAAACGAACCCGGAGACTGTTGACGTTAAATGAAACGGCTTTCATATGTTTTTATCAGTTTGGTTGGCCACTGTGGTCCAGTGACCAAGGGAATTGGTCACGCTAATTAATTGATGACTCCAATTAGTCACGTCATTTAGTCACGCTTGCCGGTGACCAGGTCGCGAAACTTATCAAGAAGGGTTTCGTATTTGTAGTCAGTAAACTCACCGGCATCAAAATACATCCCGTGTTGGTCAGGACAGGCCTCATACCAGATATGCGGTTGTTTTGGATCTGAAACCTTTGCCATCTTCTTGCTGCAACGGGGACAGTTTATATCGTCAATCTTGTTATATTCTTTGCCAACTTCGGGGTCCCCAGAGTCGATAAATTCCGACATCCATTTACCCTTTAGTTGCTCCGCTTCACCCGCATCAAACCAGATACCTTTGCAGTTGGTGCAGCGGTCAATAACCAGATTACGCCCGTAGGTTACTTCTTCCATCGCCGATTGGCATTTAGGACATTCCATAAAAAACTCGCTTGTCGGTGAAACTTATCTGAGAAAATCGATTGTTCAAAACTGGCTTAATCATACCGTGTTGAAGCATCAAAGATTATACACGACCTATTCGAACATCGTCACTTAGGGATTAGGCTCCGCAGTTAGCGAAAATCTGAGCCCTAAATCGCTTTCCTAGCCCGCTCCTTTAAAGGCTTCTCCTAGACAAGGTTTTCAAACAGCGCAAGTGCCTCGGGGTTAGCCAGAGAGGCTTGATTAGCGACGGGAACTCCGTTGATCACATTTCGGACTGCAACCTCCACAACTTTACCGCTCAGGGTTCTTGGAATATCGCTTACCTGAATAATTTTGGCTGGAACGTGACGTCTGGTCGTATTGGATTGGATCACCGCTTTTATGTGTTCAATTAGCTCATCGTCGAGCGTTAGACCGTCAACCAGTCGGACGAACAGTATAATGCGTTCGTCGTCTTCCAAAGTTTGACCGACGGCAACTGATTCCAGCACTTCTGGCACCTTGTCGACCTGTCGATATATTTCGGCGGTCCCGATGCGAACACCCGAGGGATTGAGCACCGCATCACTGCGGCCATGGATAATTGCACCACCCGAGGCCGTTGTTTCCCCATAGTCACCGTGAGTCCAAACGCCGGCGTGCTGGCTGAAGTAGGCGTTGTGAAATTTCTCACCATTTTGATCATTCCAAAAGCCAATGGGTGTAGATGGAAAAGGCCGGGTGCAGACCAGTTCACCGGTCACACCAACAGAACTAGTGTCATGTTCATCCCAGAACTCAACCGCCATACCAAGTCCTTTGCACTGAATCTCACCGGAGATGACAGGGAGGTTTGGATTGCCCAACAGAAAACAAGAAATGATATCGGTACCACCGGAAATGGACGCAAGGTTAACGGCTGGCTTAAAGTCCCGGTAAACATATTCAAAGCTGGATCGATTCAGCGGCGACCCGGTCGAGAGGATTGTGGTTAAACACTCTAGTTGATGACTTTGCGCGGGCTTAATACCAAGTTGTTCAATTGACGCGAGATAACGGGCGCTCACACCAAAAACCGTGATGTTCTCCTGGTCAATCATGTCAATCAGCACTTTGCCTCTTTTAGCCAGAGGCGAGCCATCAAAAAGCACAATAGGACAACCGCAGGCCAGGGCAGACACCAGCCAGTTCCACATCATCCAACCGCAGGTGGTATGAAAAAACAGCGTGTCCGTCGATTTCAAATTGGTATGTAGTCGGTGCTCCTTCTGGTGTTGCAGGAGTGTCCCGCCTGCACCGTGAACAATACATTTAGGAATCCCCGTGGTACCCGAGGAAAAGTTCACATAAATAGGGTGATTAAAGGGCCGCCGCACAAATTGAAGGGGTTCTGGAGGGTGGCGTTGGACAAAATCCTCGAAGAGACAAACGTCCGAATGTTTCAGCAGTTGTTCGCGTTGATCCGAGGCAAAAATAGGCACCAGAATTGTCATCGTTAACGTCGGCAGGCTTTCCCGGATAGCACTGAGTTTTTCATGGCAGTCGACGATTTTACCGTTGTAATAGTAGGCGTCCGACGCAAACAGCAATTTGGGTTCAATTTGACCAAAGCGATCCGTCGCACCGTTCACACCAAAATCCGGTGAGCAGGAAGACCAGATAGCGCCGATGCTTGTGGTCGCTAACATGGCCACTATGGCTTCACTAATGTTTGGCAGAAACCCAGCCACGCAGTCACCGGCAACAATTCCTTCCGCCCGCATGACCGTTGCAAGGGCTTCAACCTGATCAAATAACGCTTTATAGGTGATCACCCGACGCTGATCCGTTTCGAATCGGCAGATCAAAGCAGGGCGGTCATCCCGAAAGCGTAAAAGGTTCTCGGCGAAATTGAGCTGCAGATTTGGAAACCAGCGAGTACCAGGAAACTGGTCAAGATCAGTTGCGGCCGGTTCGAGTGAACCGTCTCCGATCAGCTCTGAAGTTAACCAGACCTCTCGCCAAAATTCTGCTGAATGTTCAACACTCCACCGGTGTAGGGCATCGTAACTTTCAAATTTTTGGTTTGTAATGGATTCTATATGGGCTTGAAACCGGGTCAGGTTCGTTTCTGTAATCTGTTGTTCGTCGGGCCGCCATAGAACTTCGGTTGCTGTTGTAGAGGCTGTCATATCGGTTGCTGCCCGGATCGTTTTGCTCTGGCCACTTTTGATTGATTAGATCGCCCAAGTAGTTCAGAAATATATTGTCCAACGTCAATCACCTGATCAAGATTGATCCCGGTTTCAATACCAAGACCTGCCAGTAGATATAGCAGATCTTCGGTTGCGACGTTGCCGCTTGAGCCTTTTGCATAGGGACAGCCCCCCAGGCCCGCAACAGAACTGTCAACCACAGCAATACCCATTTGCAGAGACGCATAAATATTTGCCAGTGCCTGACCGTAAGTATCATGACAATGTACAGCTAAATCAGTGGAGTGGTGCTTCATGACTGAATCCAGCATCCGTTGAAAGGTTGCGGGAGTTCCCACACCAATCGTATCCCCGAGTGAAACTTCATAGCAGCCCATGTCAAATAGTGAATTGGATACGGCTCGAACGGCTTCGGGTTCGATTGGACCTTCATAGGGGCAGCCAATCACACAGGAAACATAACCACGAACGGGAATTTTTTTTGTGGCAGCGAGCTTTAACACAGGCTCAAATCGAGCGAGGCTCTCTTTAATACTGCAATTGATGTTTCGCTGGGAAAAGCTCTCGGACGCTGCAGCAAATACAGCAACCTCATCGGCCCCAGCCTCAATTGCCCCAAGCATACCTTTCTCGTTGGGGACGAGGGCAGCATAGGTCGCGTCCTCGTTGCGATTAAGACCGGCAAATACCTTATCTGTGCCTGCCATTTGAGGAATCCACTTAGGTGAAACAAAACTACCGGTTTCAATACTACGGATACCAGCGGCAACAAGCCTTTCGATCAGCTCAATCCGCACCTCGGCGGAGAGGTTAGTCGCCTCATTTTGGAGACCATCTCTGGCGCCCACCTCGTAAACCTTCACAAAATTCGGTAATAACATTTATTCTGACTCTTCTACAGATTCAAAATCGATAAGTGGGTCACCGCCAGAAACCAAGTCTCCGACCTTAAAAAACACTTCTTTTACTATGCCGTTTGCATGGGCTCGAATCACATGCTCCATCTTCATGGCCTCCATTATCACAATAGAATCACCCGCTTCGACCGTGTCTCCGGCGTTTTGCAATATCTCAACAATCGTCCCATTCATGGGTGCGGTAAAAGAGCCCTGTGCGGCGTTGTTACTTTCGTAATCGATACCAGCCGGTTCACAAAAATGTAAACTGACCTCTGGGTCGACCAAAAAATATCCTGCTTTATGGGGAAAGACGTCAACCCTGTACCGTCGGCCAGAAACTTCAGCGGTTAATACATTCTCACTACAGCTTGCCCTGGCTTCAAGCAAACCACTGTTAACCTGTAACGCAAAGGAACCATCTCGTTTTTGATGTCCGGAGATTAGGTGCTCGGCACCGTCGATTACGATTATTTTATGGTAATCAAACGCTGAGTTCATTCGCCAGGCATCCTCAATGGCCCAGGGGGATGTTCCACGGTTGCGTTTTTGGCGCAATACCAGGAATAAAAACGCGAGGCTTAAGTACTGATCAAGGTCAGGAATTTTAGGCCCGAGAAGCTCCTGGTGGGCCTGTAAAAACCCAGTCTCAACCTCGGCATCCTTAAACGGTTTACAGGTCACCAGACGACGAAGAAAGGGTACGTTGGTTGTCACACCTCCTATGTGATATTGCCCCAGGGCAATGGCCATTCGAGACAGTGCTTCTTCGCGATCCCGCCCCCAGACAATTAGCTTGGCGATCATAGGATCGTAATGAACACCCACCTCATCACCCTGTAAGACGCCGGTATCAACTCTCAGCCAGTCACTTTGCTCGGGTTCCGTTAGATATTCGAGCACTCCCGCGGCCGGCAAATAGTCATGATCGGGATCTTCTGCATATATTCGCGCCTCAAAGGCGTGGCCATCAATTCTTAGCTCTTCCTGGAGGAGGGGAAGGGGCTCTCCATTTGCAACCAACAACTGCCACTCAACTAGATCTTGCCCCGTAATCATTTCGGTGACGGGGTGCTCTACCTGTAGTCGTGTATTCATCTCCATAAAATAGAACCGGTGATTCACATCAAGGAGAAATTCAACGGTACCTGCGCCGACATAGTCAATGGCCAGAGCGGCGTTAATTGCGGCCTCACCTAGTTGCTGTCGCAGTTCCGGAGATATGTTCGGCGCCGGTGCCTCTTCAATGATTTTTTGATGGCGCCTTTGAATTGAACAATCTCGTTCAAACAAGTAAACCGCGTTACCCAGAGTGTCGCAGAACACTTGAATCTCAACATGCCGGGGTTGGAGGACCAGCTTCTCAACCAACATTAGATCATCACCAAAGCTTGACTGGGCTTCTCGCTTTGCCATGTCGAGCGCCTGATCAAAATCCTTCGGCGTTTCAACCGCACGCATGCCTTTGCCACCACCCCCGGCAGCGGCTTTCAACAGCACCGGGTAGCCAATCTCGTCAGCGGCTTGTTGCAATCTTGACGGCGCTTGATCATCACCGTGGTAGCCCGGCACTAACGGCACGCCGGCTGCTTCCATTAAAGTTTTGGCCGCGGATTTTGAACCCATGGCTTTAATCGCCGAGACCGGCGGACCAATAAATATAATACCGTGGAGTTCACAGGCGGCACAAAAATCCGCATTCTCAGAAAGAAAACCATAACCTGGATGGATCGCCTCGGCGCCGGTTTGAATGGCGGCAGCAATGATCTTGTCTATTAATAGGTAGGACTTAGATGGAGGTGCTTCACCTATTAATACAGCCTCGTCTGCCATTTGCACATGCCGTGAATGAACGTCCGCCTCGGAATATACGGCAACGGTTCGTACTCCCAGTCGGCGCGCAGTTTGTATAACTCGAGCGGCAATCTCACCACGGTTAGCGATCAATATTTTCGTAAACATATACGCCCTTACATCCGAAACACGCCGAACCGGGTTTCCGGTATCGGCTGGTTAAGGGCTGCGGAAAGCGCAAGCCCAAGCACACGTCTAGAGTCAGCTGGATCAATCACACCATCGTCCCACAATCGTGCAGAGGCGTAGTAGGGGTGAGCTTCCTCTTCGAATTTGGCAATAATAGGATCTTTAAAGGATTGCTCGTCGGCATCTGACCATTGGTCCCCTTTACCTTCAATCTGGGCACGGCGAATCTGGGACAGTACGCCCGCCGCCTGCTCTCCACCCATCACGGAAATGCGTGAATTGGGCCAGGAAAAGAGAAACCGAGGATCGTAGGCGCGACCGCACATCCCGTAATTTCCTGCGCCATAGGAATTGCCAATAATCAGTGTCAATTTAGGCACCTGAACATTGGCTACTGCCATGACCATTTTGGCCCCGTGCTTGGCGATACCACCGCTTTCATACTGCTTGCCGACCATAAAACCGGTGATGTTCTGAATGAAGATCAATGGAATTTTTCGCTGGCCACAAAGCTCAATAAAGTGGGCGCCTTTCTGGGCGGACTCACTAAACAGCACACCATTGTTTGCAACAATGCCTATGGGCTTGCCATAAAGGCGCGCAAACCCGCACACCAGGGTTGCACCAAATAGCGCTTTAAACTCGTCAAATTCTGAACCATCCACCAGCCTTGCAATAACTTCCTTAATATCAAAGGGCCGCTTTGTATCCTTTGGAATAATTCCATAGAGATCTTCTGCCGGGAACAAAGGTTCAACTGGATCAATAACATCTAATTGATCTAGCTGTTTTTTGTTCAGTCGAGAAATAGCAGTGCGGGCGAGGGCGAGGGCATGGTAATCATCCTTCGCAAAATGATCAGTTACTCCGGAGGTCCGACTATGGACGTCGGCCCCGCCAAGTTCTTCTGCGCTGACCTCCTCTCCAGTTGCCATCTTCACGAGCGGCGGACCCGCCAAAAAAATTGTGCCCTGACCTTCCACAATTATCGACTCGTCGGCCATTGCGGGAACGTAGGCACCTCCAGCGGTGCAGGAACCCATCACAACGGCTATTTGTGGAATGTTCCTGGCGGACATGTTGGCCTGATTAAAAAAGATCCGGCCAAAATGTTCTCTATCGGGAAACACCTCATCTTGATTAGGTAAATTAGCGCCGCCGGAATCGACCAGATAAATACAGGGGAGGTTGTTCTGTTCGGCAATGGTCTGGGCCCGCAAATGCTTTTTCACGGTCAAGGGATAATAGGTCCCACCTTTTACCGTGGCGTCATTTGCGACAATGACACATTCGAGGCCTGAAACTCTGCCCACTCCAGTAATAATGCCCGCGGCTGGCACATCATCTTCGTAACAATCATAGGCGGCAAATTGCGACAACTCGAGAAACGGCGACCCTTCGTCGAGTAGGGTGTCGATGCGATCCCTGGCGAGTAACTTACCCCGGGACTTATGGCGAGTTTGATTCTTTTCTCCACCACCTTTATAAATCTGTTGGACTTTTTCTTTGAGATCCGCGACCAGACCCAACAGGTGTTCCGAGTTTTCGAGAAACTCTGTTGAGCGGGGATTTATTTGAGACTTCAGTATCGCCATGAGTGCGTTTCCTTAAGCGGTTTCTGAAAACAATTCGCGACCGATTAACATCCGGCGCACCTCAGATGTGCCGGCGCCGATCTCGTAGAGCTTGGCGTCCCGTAACAACCTTCCTGTTGCATAGTCTTCAACATAACCGTTACCACCCAGGGCTTGAATCGCCTGAAGTGCCATTTGGGTCGCTTGCTCAGCGGTATAAAGAATCACGCCGGCTGCATCTTTCCTGCTTTCTTGATTGTTATCGCAGGCCCGGGCAACGGCATATAGATAGGCTCGGCTTGAACTCAGCGCCACATACATATCGGCGACCTTACCCTGCATCAGCTGGAACTCACCGATGGCCTGGCCAAACTGTTTCCGCTCGTGAATATAGGGCATCACCACATCAAGACAGGCTTGCATAATACCAACAGGACCAGCAGCTAGAACGGTTCTTTCGAAGTCGAGGCCACTCATCAACACCCGAACACCCTCATTTTCTTTACCCAGGATATTGGCCACGGGTACTTCACAGTTCTCAAAAACCAGCTCACAGGTATTGGAACCCCGCATGCCGAGCTTATTGAGTTTTTGTGCCCTTGAAAATCCCGGCGCATCGCGCTCAACGATAAAGGCCGTGATACCTTTTGGCCCCGCATCAATATCGGTTTTTGCGTAGATCACGTAGGTATCAGCATCGGGGCCATTGGTGATCCACATCTTATTGCCATTTAGCACGTAGACATCACCCTGCCTGGTAGCCTTTAATTTCATGCTGACCACATCAGATCCAGCACCGGGTTCTGACATGGCAAGGGCGCCGACGTGATCCCCGGAACATAAACCCGGCAGGTACTGACGTCGCTGCTCATCGGTGCCATTTTTAAAAATCTGGTTCACGCACAAATTGGAATGGGCACCATAGGACAAACCCACGGCTGCTGAAGCGCGACTAATCTCCTCCATTGCCACAGAATGGGCCAAATAACCCATTCCAGATCCACCAAATTCCTCGGATACGGTAATACCCAAAATGCCAAGGCTTCCCATTTTCTTCCATAGATCAGCCGGAAAATTATTTTCCGCATCAATTTCAGCCGCCCTGGGGGCAATCTCGTCGGCTGCAAATCGGCGCACGACATCCCGTAACATATCAATATCCTGACCCAGGCCATGATCTAGCTCTGCATAAAGACTCATTAAATTTGCTCCCTTGGAAGAGTGGGTGTTGAAGACTGCAATTCTTCACGATAGCGATCAAGCCAATTGTCCATCTCGCTAATCATGTCATCTAGATCCCGTCGCTGTTGCTCAAGGCCAAGCTTTTTAGCTTGAATCCTGTTGATTAGCAGCAGCAATTGTTGCTCGTTATTGGAGGAGGGGTCGTATAACCCAATAATTTCACTACTTTCCTGTAGTGAAAGCCCCAGTCGCTTGCCCCGCAGGATCAGTACAAGGCGGGTTCGATCAGCGGGAGAATACATCCGTTTTTTGCCATCCCGAGCAGGATTTAACAGTCCTTTTTCTTCATAGAATCTGAGGGTTCGAGTAGTAACCGCAAATTCGACGGACAGATCCGTAATAGAGTACTGCTGGGGCGTCGTAGTAAGAGTCGTAGCAAGTGTCATAGCAAGAGCCGTGGGAAAAACCTGATTAGCGTGGGAAGGAGATTATTCCTAGTTGACGTTAACGTCAACGTAATAAGCCGGATGATTAAACAAGTAAGACAGAAATCGAAGCGCCGCTAGGAATATGAAAGGTAAACTAAAGGTGATGCTAGAGGTGATATGAAAGGTATAACAAAATGTCCTGCGGAATTGACCAACAGATTCGCCGACTTTAAGTTGACCAATGAGCGACCCTCAACAACGGAACAAACATGGAAATCAAAGCTGCTCTGGCCCATGAAATAGCTGAATTGGCATCCTTTGCACGCGTTACGTACGCAGCCGCCTTTCTTAAAGATATGGGTCAGAAGACCATAAATGATCACATCAAGACTCAGATGTCGGATCAACACTTTGAAGCCATGATGGAATCCGACACCTTTTACCTGGCGAGATCAGAATCCGAGTTGATTGGGTTTTCACAGATCGGCACCGTCACGCCTGATTACGAATCCTATGTGCCAGAATTTGACCGCCTTGGTAGCGAAATGCGCAGGCTCTACGTCCTATCGGATTTGCAATCTAAGGGAGTCGGATCAGCGCTATTAGAACAATCACTCAGAGATCCAATCCTATCCAACAGCAAAACGGTGTACCTGACGACCTGGGAAACTAACCGGGCACAGAAGCTGTATAGCCAATTCAAATTCAAGAAGGTCGGTGAGATTCCAGAGTACGGCGCCGGTGGCGAACTCAATGGCCATGAACACATCATGGCGCGTCTAAACCAGGGCTCAAATTCAAACCCAAGGCAGTTTTAACTCAGGATAACTACGCCCAAGTCCCACCCTCTAAACCTATATGATTTCGCATAATCTATATTATGTTAAATTAATCAAAGGAGCTAGAATTGATCAGTTATCGAGTCCAATGACTTGAGTGACCACTCACCTACTGTGAACACCAGGGTATACAGGAACCAGCAACTGAGAAGTTTCGACCACTCTCAGATACCGCGATCTTTCGATGATTGACCCAAGACGCCGCGACCTGTGTGCAGGCCTGGCCACAGTTGCTACCATTCACCTTCAAATTTTCACCTCTAAACTGGCAAACCTGCACATTTATGAGCGCAGGAAAAGAGACACACCCGGAGAACTTATGAGCAAATGTACGATAATTAATGGCGTTGACTACGGTCCTTTGGCTGCATTAGTTGGCACATGGAGCGGAGCTAAGGGGCTTGATCGAGCACCGGAACCGGATGGGGATGAAGATAACCCCTATTACGAGACCATCACTTTTGAAGCCGCGGGCGATGTCACCAATGCGGAGGAAGAAACCCTTGCGATCGTGCACTACAAACAGATCGTCAAACGACAATCGAACGACGAGGTATTCCATCATCAAGTGGGATATTGGCTCTGGGACGCAGCCAATAACAACATTACAGAAACGTTTACGATTCCAAGGGCCGTCGCGGTAGTCGCCCAGGGTTCCCTGGCTGCCCCTGACAATTTGGAACAAGAATTAGTCTTTAACGTCTCAACCTCAGCGGAATCGGCTGATATTGCTCAGTCAACGTTTATGTTTAACAGGGCCAAAACCACCGGGTTTTCCCATCGAATTACCGTTAAGGGCAATCTAATGAGTTATCAGGAAACCACCGTTCTGGATATCTACGGTAGGTCGAATTACGATCATACCGATGCCAATAGCCTGGAACGTGAGGCCTAGGTATGGTTTAGCCAGTTTGGTAGCATAAAACCGAATCTAAACCTTAAATTGATCAGCGACGGACTTCAGCGATTGGGTAAGTTCAGCCAGTTGAGAGATATTGGTTGCCAACTTGCTAGTGGAATCATGGGATTGCTCTGCGCCATCACCAATTTCAGTTGCGTGTTTCTGCAGCAGATTTGAAAGTTGTTGTTGAGCATCCGTCGCGGACGCAATTTCTGAATTTACCCGACGATTACGATCGATGTTCTCCATAATCGCCTGGAAACGATTACCTGCATCGTTAACACTGGTAACACATTCGTTGGTCTTTTCAGTGCTGGACTGCATCATTTGAACGGCCCGCTCGGTGCCGGATTCTAACGCCTGGATGGTTCCTTGAATCTCGTCCGTGGATTGCTGCGTTTTGCTCGCGAGACTCCGTACTTCATCCGCCACTACCGCAAAACCTCTGCCCTGCTCTCCTGCCCGCGCCGCTTCAATTGCCGCATTCAAGGCAAGCAAATTAGTTTGTTCAGCAATATTTTTGATCACACCCACCACCAGGCTGACGCTTTTAGCGGTCTGGTCAAGCTCAGTAATTGTTGCAGCGGATGCAGAAATATCCTCCGACAATTCATCAATATTTTTCACTGTGTCCAGAATCGATCTATGACCCTTACGGGCAATCTCCGTTGTCTCCGTCGCATTCTCAGATGCAGAGTTGGCGTATCGCGACACACTCTCTACGCTATTGTTAATTTCACCCGCGGATGACATGACTGACTGGGCCTGGCCTTTCTGGGTGGCCACCGTGTCGAGTGTCTGAGAGACAAAGTTATTAAGCGTACCTGCGAGATCGCTAAGGGGATCAACGGTTGAGATAATCTGCCCAATCACATTCTGCAGTTTATCGGCAAAGGTATTAAACCAGTGAACCAGGTCTCCAACCTCATCACTCGAAGTCTGCCTTAACCGAACCGTAAGATCGCCATCTTCCTGGGCGATATCCCGAAGTGAGGAAACGACGTTATTGACGCTATTGACAATAGCTCGGCTGATTGGAACCGCGGTACCAAATAGTACAATCATGGCAACGACACTGACGGCAACGCCATAATAAATTGCATTCACCGCATTAGATTTGGCATCTTTTATGGCGGTAGTGAAGTTCGTTAGGCGATTGTTTCGAAATTGGGTCAGCGATCCGAGCGCTGCGTCATATTGAACGTTCATTTCTGAAATGGTTTCACCCAGTCGGCTAAAGTCAGCGGTTTCTGAAATCATTTCGCTCGTTACGCGTTCTGCTGTGGTGGTATAAAGTTCCACTTCTTCTTGAACCATAGAAATATCACGCTCTAAATTCGGCGCAATAGACTTGGCCTTTTCCAGGTCATCGAAGAGTCTGAGGCGCATTTGATCCGCCGTCACCACCATTTCTTCGTCACCGGTGGTAACAGCACCGGACAGGGTCTCTTTAATTCTTTCGAGCTGAACTAGATTACGTTCTGAGATTTGTAAAAGTGGAAACTGTGTCAGTTCGGCGTCTTCGAGCAGCACCCGGTTAGAGTCAGTCGTAACGGTGTTAATGGTCAACGACAAAATTAGACTCAGTGTGCCAACGACGGGGATCACAAGAATTTTAGTTGATAGGCCAAATCGCTTTCTGTTCATCTATTCACTCAAAAATATATAACTTCGGGCAGTTGCGCCCAACATTTTGATTATAGACAGTGTTTTTGAACTTGCTGAAGAATTGCACCGGGGGTGCCATGCCGCCCGCTGAGACAGGTTTCCAAGCCAATAACTTCTGAATGTTAGAAAGCCAATTTGGCAAATTCACGGCTAAGTTCGTTGACCTGGAAACCCTGTCTGACGCGTCCACGCATCAATCCTGTGGGATCTACCAGGATCAAGAAAGTAGAGTGAGCCACCGGGCCATTGATTACTTCCGACAGCTCGTATTGAGCACCGGCACTATCCACAAAATGCCTGACCTGTTTTGATGTTGCCGTGACACCCCGAATGCGGGGATCAAAAGCTGCCGCATAATGGACCACCGAAGACTCGGACACAGCGTCGAGGGATAAGAAAAAATAGTCAACGGGTGAATCGCTGATCCTTTTTAGGGAAGCCATGGCCCCTAGCGTCGTGGGACAGACATCCGGACAACGGCTGTATCCCAAAGCAATCAGCTTCCAATTGTGGTTGTCCATCATCCCCGGTAGCGATGCAACCGGGCGCGGAGTTGTTAACCATTCTATTTCTGTTGGCCGCTGGTGGTCTGGCACTAGACTACTAATCCTAATCCCAAGCCCAAGCCCGAGCATGACGCAAACAAAGATAAAGCCGGTGCATATTCTAGCGCTGATCATAGTGCTACCCGCTGTTTATCGATTGTTTTCCGGCCGGTGATATAAGTCCCCGGGTTGTGCATGGGCGGTTTTTTTGGCCGCTGAATGCCGATAGGCGTAAACACACAGAGCAAGTCCCAATAGGGAAGGTAACGTGACGCCCATAAAATCCACCAACAACGCCTCTGGACCGCAAATGCCAACCGCAACTTCCCAGATATGAAACATGCTGTGGCAGGTCAGCCATACAGTCGGGATAAACCACCAGACTATTCTGTGTTGCAGATCCCTTAAACCGAACAGAAAGCAACTACCGGCAAGCACATAAATAAAACCGATGTCTCGAACAAAGTGTTGATTAAAGGGACCGCGGTCCGGTACACCCGGCACCGTCCAATACCAATTTTCAGGTACCACCAACATCACTACACCGTTCACCAACAGGATGGCACCGAGAACCAGGACAATTGCCACAAGCGCCTTATACATGTGCAACTTCCAAAGCCTGAATCTCTATTGCATCCGAACCCACTACAACCCGTTGGCAGGTCTGCCCATGACCCAGTACATACTTCATTGTCGGGTAGACTCGACATGTGGCGATGACAAACGCTAATGAAATCAATCCATCTTTTCCCCAACAATTCAACACCAGGTCGCGTAATTCATTGTCTTCCTCCCCATGATCGAGGCACATTTCTGTAAAGCGGAAAGCGAGCAGTACGTCCTCACTTAACTGTTCGACTTCCCCACTGACCACGTTACGCATCACTGCAGGTGCAACGCCGGCTTTCAACGCCATATTGACGCACAGTTGTGTACAGGGACCGCAGTCTTCCCTCAAGACCGCCCTCACCTTCGCGGTGTAGTAAGCGGCGGTAGGAAGTGCAACACAATGCTGCGACATAGGCTGCAGCAAAGACAACTTGATAAATGCCCCTGTATTGTGGGCCAGCACATCTGTCATATAAGTCACGTCGTAATCAAATGTCTTGCCAAAAGCTTCAACTGACCGCTTTAAGAATCTCTTAATCATGGTTTCCCCTATCCATTTTTGCTGTGGGTTTATGTGATGGTTTATGTGATGGTTTAGCTCTATTTAGCTATAGGACGATGGGCAGGGTGAATTCGTGACAGATTGGGCCAAATTGCTCAGGATTGAGTCATAGGGAAAACAGCCAGGCATTCCCACTAACCTATCTTGCTCAGCTCCGATTGTCGGACCATGCCGGAAGATTAGCGGTGACCTTAGGCCACATGGCTTAGATTATGTCGGGTATTTCGGTCCCTGCTACGGATGCCATCGTTGAGGGCGAGACCCATGGACAAGCTGTAAGTGCGGTTATTTTTGTAGCCACTCAAGCATTGCATCCACCATCTGTTGGGAGGCAACCTCGGACTTTGCAAGAGCAAGCCGATCAACGTTGATCGGCAGCGATACTGCCCCGTGTAATGCCGACCAAACCGTTTGCGCCAGGGCGTTGAGATCACCGTCCCTGACCAGTCCCTGCTCCTGCGCCTCCTGAATGGAATCACGGAACAGGCGAAACAGCCGATCATCATCCAGGCTAACTTGAATAGGCTTTTTGTGGGAATCGGGCCTGACATAAAGAAACGCCCCGCGGTAAACCGCATGCTCTTCCCGGGCAAATTTTACGTAGGTTTCCATCTTGTGCTGAAGCTTGTCCAGCGGCGACGACAAACTGGTTTGGGTGGCTTCAAGCTCCTGGATAAGCCTAATCACCGGCTCCTTCCAAAGGGACTGCATTAACTCGGTTAAATTCTCGAAATAGGTATACAAAGATCCTACCGAGACCCCTGCCCGCTCCGCTATTTTCCGGGCAGAAATGTCCACCGAACCATTTTCAGCGTAGAGTTCAGCCGCTGCACGGCGAATAAGCCTTCTTGTTGCTTTACGTTGTTCATCGGTAAGTGCGGGTCTAGGCATCAATCTGGCTCTGTAATCCGTAAAATGCACAAACCCTGTTGTGCCTGGTGATTTTGTCTCTCAGTCTTGATCATGATTAATCGTTCTTATGAAACACCGGTCGCGAATACCACGGCCCGAAGAGACGCCTCTGAGTGATTGCCGATTTCAACGACGAGGTTTATTTTGGTTTTCCCGCTTTGCCTGAGTTCCGTGAGAAATTCCTCAGCAGCAGCACTCGCAACCTCGCTGCGACAAAAAATAGCTTCAGTAATTGGCCGGTTATAAATAATCTCTGCTTTGCCGATCACCACGTCCGCCTGTAACGCTGCTTCCGTCACCAGATGCGTGACCATTGCCCACGCCGTTAATGCCGCCACTGAATAAAGGCTACCTGCAAAAGCCGCGTTATGAATATTGATGTTAGGTTCTAAGGGTGCTGAAACTTCTATAGCACTTTCAGACAGCTGCGCTATGTGAAAACCCAATGTTTGACTTAAGGGAATCGAACGGTGAATGGTTTGTACCAGGGTTTTCGAATTCATTGATGACAGCGGCAAGCAGAGAATAGAAGCCGTAGTATATCCCCTGTAGGTGAGTCTTACGACGCAGTGGGAAATCAGCCATTTACCATCTAGCTAGCCGGTTCAGTTCAAAGAGCATGAAATCCGGCCATAGGCTTAAATTCTAAAAATACGCCCAGGTAATGATCAATCAGGGCCGAGGATTTGTACGATTGAGAGCTTATTGTCTGGGAGGTGAGCCCAGGGGCATATATTTAAGGCATTTCGCAACCTAAAATGCTTGAAAGTCCGCCAGCCAAAGGGCCTAATTGCGCCCTTTTTACGGTAGCCAAAATGAAACTGGTCGTCGGTTCCCTAGCAGCACTTTTACTCTCCATATTTATCCTGCTGATTGGCCATGGATTACAGTTAACCGTGGCTCCACTTTACGCAAGTGAGCTAGGTTGGTCCGTCCCGCTGATTGGTTATACCGGCTCTTCCTACTTCTTCGGGTTTGTGGTCGGCTGCCTGACCATACCTAAGCTAGTCTCTTTTGTTGGCCATATTCGAGTGTTTTCAGTGCTTGCCGCAGCAGCCACTTCGGCCCTGCTACTGCTCGCTTTATTTCAGCAGTTTGAACTCTGGTTAGTTGCTCGACTTGTGACTGGCTGGGCAATGGCCGGTATCTATATGGTGATCGAAAGCTGGCTAAATGAGAGAACAACCGTCGAGAACCGGGGAACGGTGTTATCAATCTATACAACACTAACCCTTGTCTCAATTTCCCTCGGGCAAATGATGATTGGTACTGGCTTTGACCATATCCAACTTATTGTACTGGGTGCAATCCTACTCTCTCTGGGGGCAATCCCGGTTGGGCTGACCCGCTCTCCAGCACCGAACCCAATACCCAATGTTCGTTTCCAATTCCGCAAGGTGTATGCGGCATCCCATGTTGCCGTTGGCGGCGCGATTGTCGGCGGGCTTGTGACCTCGGGATTCTGGGTACTAGGTCCACTTGTTGCTGAAGCGCAAAATCTCTCTCCCGAGCAAATTGGCTATTTTATGGCAGCAACACTTTTTGGCGGCGCCATTCTGCAACTGCCTATCGGTCGCCTGTCAGATAAATTTGATCGGCGCTATGTGCTGGTCGGACTATCCATGTCGGCGGTATTAACCTGTATCGCTATCTCGTTATTCGGTTCATTCCATCCCATGATCATGATTGGGCTCATGTTCCTTTTTGGTGGCACCACCTTCCCGCTGTACTCCATCAGCCTGGCCCATGCAAATGATCACACAACATTGCCCCTTATCGAAACCGGCAGCATCATATTGTTGCTCCATAGCGCCGGCGCTGTCATTGGTCCTGCAATTACATCCCAATTTATGTCTGTGACCAGCAATGCGTTGTTTATATTTTCGGGTATCACATTACTCATTTTTACAGTCTGGGCAATCTGGCGGATCTACACACATCCGGTCTCAAGACCGCATTTCGAACCGTTTACCGGTACACCAAGGACAACCCATGAAGTCATGGAAGTGATTGATCTGGAGAATTCTGTCATCGACGTGACTTTGAAAGTCTAGCAGCGGGTCGCCAGCCTATGTTCCCACTTTCGCCCGATCGTTTAATAGCCAAAATGATTGAAACGGGCTTAGAATGGCGCAACATCAATCATTATCCAAAGGTGCATCATGAGTGAACCCGAATCTCCTTTTAAGCTCACGCCGGTAACCGGGGGTTTTCAGTTTGCCTTTGAAGTACGGACCGTTAAGGGGCCAAGGCAAACCAAAAAAGCTCAGTTCGACCAGTTCGAGATTGTTTGCGATGAAGGTAAAAACATGGGAGGAGACGATACCGCACCACCTCCCCTCGCCTATTTTGCGTCAGCTATCGCGTTTTGAATGCTGACCCAACTTGCTCGGTCGAGTGAGGCTAGAAAGATTGAATTAACGGACGTCTCGATGACCGTCATCCCACGGTTTGAACAAACCGGCTCAATTGGAGCAGATACCATTCAAAGCCGCCTTATCGATATTGAAACATCGCTTCATATTGAATCACCCGCATCACCTGAGGCAATTACAAAGCTCGTTGCGACGGCGGAACGAATGTGCTTTTTGATGAACACCATTCGAGAACCCCATGAGATGCGAAACTCAACGTCTTTAAATGGGTCAATGTTGTGAGAACTTGATGAACTTTGTTCGGTCAGCGTGCATCCTTAACGTTAAACGGGAAACTCTCCATTATGTCCAATAAAGCCAACGCTATAGAATTCTTAACCATGGCTGCAATCGGTGATGTCAGCGAAGCTTTTGAGCGATATGTAGGCATCGAATTTAGACATCACAACCCGTATTTTGCCCATGATCGCCAGTCACTTCTCGACGCGATGTTGCTAAGTGCAAATGACGAACCCAACAAGTCCTTTGAGGTCATCCAGTCTTTTGAAGAGAATGATACGGTGACGGTCCATTCAAGATTATCCCGGGTCAGCGAAAACGCCCAATACGCTGTTGTACACATAGTCCGTTTCAATAACGGAAAAATCACCGAATTGTGGGACCTTGCTCAAGCAGTCCCGATTGACTCACCCAATACATTAGGCATGTTCTGAGTTCAGTTACACTGATAAACGCGGTACACCTGCTCGTTGCCATCTATCGCCGCAATTGCGACAACAGCATTGCCACCCATTGTCGCCGCTTCATTTCTGGCAATGGTTTCTAATTCCGTTGTGAGCTTTTTCTCACTTCGGCTGATACCAGCGACCTTGGCTCTGCTGATTGCTGTCACTTTGCCTAGATTGCTGCAACTAGACAGATCTTGCGATTTAAGGACCGACACGGTCTGCCCGGCTTCCGTCACCTTGACCCAGGTACAACCTGACAGCACAAGGATGACGACGATTAAAGTGAAAAGTTTCATAAAAAAATTCCTGCTACTGATAACACTACAAAGATCTATCGCTTGAATAAATCAGTCTTTCCCACCGAGAGGTTCACCTTTGTCCTCTTCCTCATCTTCATCCCTGTTATCGAGGACTGAAGATCTGATATGCAAATCTCGTTGTGGATATGGGATTTCAATATTATGTTCATGAAATTTTTCCCAGATCGCGATTAGCAACTCACTTCGAACGTTGGCGCGCCCGTTCATAGGATCATCAATCCAAAATCGGACCTCAAGATCAACAGCACTATCACCGTAGCCCCGCATCAGACAGTTCGGAGCTGGCTCCTTGAGAATCCGAGGTATTTCTTTGGCAGCTTCAATACAAAGCGCCATAGCCTGATGAACGTCGGACTTGTAGTGAACACCGAGCGCCTGCCTCAATCGCAAAAAGTTTTGGGAATGGGTCCAATTCTCCACCCTATTCACAATAAGGTCCTCGTTGGGAATCAGATGCTCGATACCATCTCTTGTATAGACAGAAACATATCGGGCCCCGAGTGAATCAACACGGCCGTAGTAACCAGGTACCGCAATCACGTCTCCGGGTTTGATTGATTTATCTAGCAACAAAATAATACCGCTGACCAGGTTGCCGAATATTTTCTGTAGACCAAAACCAAGACCCACACCAATTGCACCACTGAACACCGCCAGCGCGGTCAGATCAATTCCGACAATGCCGAGCGACGCGAAGAACGCAAGTGCGATTAATCCCATGCGCACAAGCTTGCTCGACAGGACCTGAATAGATGGCGTTAAATTAGGGGAGTTCTTGAGTGAGTTTTCTATGATCTGCGCTGCAAAGCTGGCAAGCCAGAGCAGGAAAGCCAGCGTCACGATGCCCTCGAATACCCCCATAAGGTTTAGCTTTACACCGCCCAGACCAAAGCCTATATCTGACATCACGGCTTTAGTTTCATCAATCAAACCTAAAATGGTCAGTGCCGCCCAAATCCAGACAATGGTTGCGACAACCCGTGCCACTAACGGATTTGAAATAAGCGTTGAGACAATGCGAATAAAAACCCATGCCGTCAGTAAACTCGTGGTAACCACGAGGATTTGATCATCCCAGCCCAGCATTCTTGGCACGACAATAGCGAGCCATTGAATGATCAGCCAGGTAAGCGGAAAGGCATTGTCCTGGACTGCAGTAAACAAACGGTGGATGGCGTAGTCCGCGTAGCGATCCCGCAATCCACCCGACCAGGCCTCGAGACGAGAATAAATCGCAACGGTCAGTAGTACGGCAAACAACAGCAAGCCAAATTGCAGCCCCGATTGAAGCGTCAGAAAATCACTTTGAACCCATTCGATCGCTCGATTGGCCAGAGCATCTAGATCAACGTCGGTACCGGGAATCTGTTCTTCGTTCATCTACACCCAACCTTTTCTACGAAATAGTGCCAAGAGGACAATGCCGACGGTAGTCATAAAGCCCAGCACAAAAAAGTATCCGGTGCTTGTCCTTAATTCCGGCATGTTCTCGAAATTCATTCCATAAATCCCTGCAATAAAAGTGAGCGGGACAAAAATGACAGTAATCACGGTAAGGATTTGCATCACTCGGTTCAATCGATGGGTTGAAAGTGCAATATAACCATCGGTGAGGTCTTTAGCGGTTTCGTAATAGAGTTCCGCAAGACTAACCGTTCGCTCGACCTGTTCGAGTACATCAATCACCTCATGGGAAAGTTCCGCGCCCACTATGGACGGATCGGAAACCAATTCCGAGCTGATAGAGAGGTGATAACTTGCAATCCTCCGAATTTCTCGAAGCCTGCCTTTATGCCGGGTCAATTCAAATAGCAATGAATCCTCCGGGCGATCAAATATTTCCTGTTCAATCTCATCGAGTCGAGGCTCAAAGGCGAGCAGAATTTCCACATAACGGCGAACCAATCGATTCGCTAGATGTACCACCAGGGATTTTGGTCCTTCCTTGAACATGGACGGGTCAATCAGAACCTGGCTTATTAACCAATTAGTACTGGTTGAACGCCGGGTGTGTCTCGTAATAAAAAACCGTTCTCCTGCAAACAGTGCAAGCTGGATAACGCCAAACTCGATACCTGAATAGTCAGCATCGAGGCCCCGAAGTAGCACAAAAAGATGATCAGAAAAGACCTCAATCTTCGGTGGATGCCGTGACCTCACAGCATCTTGAATGGCCAGTGGGTGAAGCTCAAAACCTTCCAGCAATGCCTGTTCTTGTTCTAATTGAACATTTTCCAGGTCGACCCAGAGAATGGCTGATGAGTCCGTTCGCCAACGGTCAATGAGTTTTTCATCGCCTTGTTCGATTTGATTCGTGTCAGGATGATAAAGAAGGGCTTTAATCATATTTTGGCATCAAGTCTGTGTCTAAGACGTATTGCCATGATATTCCGCATCTCATTGTGATGCGATCTATTTCACTTTCAAGGCTGTCAAAGGACCAGACTTGATAGACCTGAGTAATCCCAAATGAATTCGGTTAGTATCGTAGCTCTGATATTACTTTTTGATGGCAGGTACACGTAATGAAGCTGGCGATTCTTTCCAGAAGTTTAAAAGCCTACAGTACTAGACGCCTCCAGGAAGCTGCACTCTCCCGCGGTCACGATGTGAAGGTCCTTAACACCTTAAAGTTTGCGATTGACTTAGAGCGCGGTACCCCCGATCTTTATTTTCGCCAGAAAGCCCTAAGTCACTATGACGCCGTGTTACCTCGAATTGGAGCATCGGTCACATATTACGGCACCGCAGTGGTCCGACAATTTCAAGAAATGGATGTGTTCTGCGCAAATACCGCCCATGGCATCTTGAATTCTCGCGACAAGTTACGAAGCTTACAAATATTGAGTCGCCACAATATTGGTATCCCGAGAACTTCCTTTGTCAGAGACAAAAATGATGTTTTACCGGCAATTGAACGCGTTGGTGGCGCCCCCGTTGTGATCAAGCTAATAGAAGGCACCCAGGGTATTGGCGTGCTGCTTGCTGATACTGTTAAGCAGGCCGAATCCATTGTTGAACTACTCCAGAGTCAGAAACAAAATGTTTTGATTCAAAAATTTGTCGCGGAAAGTAAAGGCAAAGACATACGCGCCTTTGTTGTGGGTGATCAGGTGGTCGCGGCAATGCGACGGGTTGCCCAGGGGCAGGAGTTTAGAAGTAACGTACACCGTGGCGGCGTGGCTGAACCCGTCGACCTGGACCCAGAGTACATCGAAACTGCAGTTCGCTGCACCCAGATCATGGGCTTACGGGTTGCAGGTGTTGATATGCTTGAAGGCAAAGACGGGCCCCAAGTCATGGAAGTCAATTCTTCACCCGGCCTTGAAGGTATTGAGTCCTGCACCCAACTTGATATTGCGGGTGCAGTGATAGACTACATAGCAGCTCAAGTTGACTTCCCCGAGATTGATGTTCGGCAACGACTAACGGTTAGTAAAGGCTACGGCGTGAGTGAAATCTACATCCCCGAAGGCTCAGAGTTTATCGGTGGTAGCCTATCAGACACCAACCTGGCGGAACGGGATATTAACGTCTTAACACTGTACCGGGGCGCTAAAGTGATTCCGAACCCTAAACAAAGCCGCCTGCTAGAAGCTGGGGATAAGCTTCTATGTTATGGCAAGTTAGAGTCAATGCGAACCATGGTTCCGGCCAAAACGCGAAGACGTCGTCGCCCTCAAATCCAAGACCTGTCTTAGCAGGATTTGACGCCATAGCCCACTGGGAGCACGACTCCGGGCGCCTCCGGTATTGCACTGGGCGTGGGCCGATCCTGCTTAACTCTAATTCTCATTACCTGCTACTCTTATAGAGCGGAGCGATACAAATCGCCGATCCCGCGAGGACTCACCCCAGGGAAGCGGAGAGTATAAGCATGTATGAGTGGTTGAATCGATTTTCGGAACCGGGGTTCATGCCCCATGGTCATTGCTACCTGTGGAAGCCAGAGATTTTGTGGGCTCACTTGCTATCGGACGCAACTATCGCCCTCGCCTACTACGCGATACCCGTGGCACTTGGTATTTTCCTATATAAGCGCCGCAAAGCCTTCCCTTACCCGGAAATACTAGGCCTATTTGTGGCGTTTATCTTTCTCTGCGGGACTACCCATTTATTCGCGATAGTCACAATCTGGCATCCATTGTATGAAATACAGGGCTGGCTAAAGGTGCTCACGGCAATTGTCTCCCTGATGACTGCCATTGTATTGGCGCCGAAGTTACCGGAACTAATTGCAATACCAGGAGTTCAGCAATCCCTCGAACAAGCGGAAAGTACCATGACAGAATTGCAACAGCGCAATCAGCAATTGGAAACCATCTATTCCGCGTCGATTGATAGAGAGGATAGAATCATTCAGCTGAAAGAAGAGGTGAATGAACTGATGAAATCTCTCGGACGCGATTTTAAGTACAAGACCGAATAGTCGATGCGTTACTTTTCAATCACGCTGATTACCTTTGTTGTTCTGATCGTGATTAATTCTATTGTCAGTAACGTCAACCTGGCAAACGACGCACTTGATATCGAGTTTCGCTTGAGTGAGGAGAATCAACTTCTGACTGCGGTAAATCTTGATCTGAGTTCCGATACTCCTCAGGTCGACTGGAAAGCAAAAGCACTTCAATCACCACTTCGCATACCCGAGCATCCGTGGGTTGAAGAATGGCCTAAAGCGGAAGCTGAAGACCAGATAAATTCTGACATCGTTCGCCACCTCCTGTTGTTCAACGACTCATTTTCCGACACTCCATTTGACTTAACTGGTCAGCAGCAAAAGCGCTGGTTAGCTCGTCACTTAGAATTGCGAACCAGGCTTCAGATACTGCGAATTGAACTCGCTCGCTACCTCGTTGAACGGGCTAGAGAAGTCTTTCTGGTTGGTTCACTCAGTTCCATCGCGCTATTTGCCGCACTACTCACACTGGTCTTTTACTTTGTATTCAGGGCACAGCGACAATCACTGAAGAAAAGCCAGATGCAAAATATTACTCTCGAAGCGCAACGACAAACTTTACTCGCCTCGCAACGGGCGATGGTGAGTATTTCCGATGATGAACAACGGGCGATTTTACGGGCAGAACAGCTAGCAAGTCTTGTTGAACAATCCTCAGAAGGGTTTATTCGAATAAACGAGCTAGGCCAGGTACTGCATTGTAATGAAGCTGCAACCAAACTCTTTAGCGGCATTAAACAGCTGGCTCCACTGGACTCCTTCGTCAATTTGTTTGAACCCAAAAGGAGGCCAGAACTCCAGCAGGCGATCGAGCGTACGCTTAAAGATGACAGCGTCCTAACCATTGCACCGGCGGAAAACGAAATTGATTCAGCAATAGAATTGACGATTACCAGAGTGGTCGATTCCGGCCCCTTAAACTCAGTTGGCGTTTCCATTCTGGCCCGCGATGTTTCTCAGCTTATGCGCGAACAAAAACAACTTACTCAAATTATAGAAACCGCGCCAAACGCGCTTTTTGTCTGTGATGAACAGGCCATCATCACAGTCGCAAACAACCAAACGGAACAGTTGTTCGGCTACGAACCAGGCGAGTTGATTGGGCAACTTGTCGACATTCTCGTTAGCCCCCGCCAACGAGCAGCCCATGTAGCAAAACGCCATGATTTTCTACGGCAGCCGGAGGAAGCGCATATTGGCCACGATCGAGAATTAATGGCGCTTCGCAAAGACGGCTCAGAGTTTCCCGTTGAAATTGGCTTAAACCCAATGAATATTGGCAAGCAGCTGCTCGTTGTTGCTTCGGTATTTGACTTGACTGAACAACGACGTCAGAAAAGTGAACTGGAAGCCACCAATCAACTGCTCGAAACCCGCAATGAAGAAATGGAGCAGTTTATTTATACCGTCTCCCACGATCTGAAATCTCCACTATTCACGATTAGCGGGTTTGCTCACCAGTTGAAAGAATCCATCGAAAACATCTCCGCTGAACAAGCTAATAAGGTCGAGCGTATTCAGTCCAATGTGGACAGGATGGGACGGCTGTTGGATGACCTGCTGCAGTTATCTAGAGTCATCCGGATCGATCTTGAATTAGCCACAGTTGATACCGATATCCTAATTGATAATGTGCTCTTAACCCTGGAAGGAACCGTACGAGAGGCTGGAGCTGAAATCATCATTTGCAGACCACTCGCAGCAATTGATGCCAATGAAGGCATGCTCTTTCAGTGCGCCCAGAATCTAATTACAAATGCCCTAAAATACGTCGATGATACAGTGAGTCCCAGGCTTGTGATCTCATCAACCGTGGATAAATCCTCGGTGCAATTGCATTTCAAAGACAATGGAACCGGCATTGATCCTAAACACCATGAACGCATTTTTCAGATTTTCCAGCGGTTGGACACCCGGGAAGGTACTGGGGTTGGCTTGTCTATTATTAAAACCATTATGGATCGGCATGGAGGCAGCGTGGCGCTTGAGTCTGAGACCGGCAAGGGTTCAACTTTTAGCCTAATTTTCCCCCAGACCAGCTAACCCATGTGGATATAAAGGTCTACACTTAAACATGGCACTAATTCGACCCCTAAAATTGCTCCTTGTTGAAGACAACGACGATCACGCGAAACTGATCATCGAGACAATTCAGGGTATTAGCTCAGATCACAGCGTTAAGCATGTTTCAGACGGAGAAGAAGCCCTAAGCTACCTCAGCTCAGCTGCTAAATCCCCTCACGAATGGCCTGACCTTATGATGTTGGATCTAAAAATGCCTAGACTCAATGGCCTTGAGACACTGACAGAAATCCGACTACAGGCGCCCTCTTCACTTTTACCGGTTGTGATTGTCAGCACGTCAGGCTCCCGGAAAGAAATTCAAGATGCCTTCGATCAGGGTGCCAATAGTTATCTAATCAAGCCACTTCACTTTACTGAACTTACCTCCATGATCCGAGATTTTGTGCACTATTGGTCCAGTGTCAGCGAAACTCCCGGAATTAGATTGGAATGACATGCGTATCTTGATAATCGAAGATGACCAGGATCATATCGAGCTAGAGCGAAAGATATGTCTTTCCGCGTTCGGTTCTGAAACTCAAATTTATCACGACTCTGATCTTGGCGCCGGACTCGAATCACTCGTAAGTAACACCTATGACATCTGTTTGTGTGACCTGAGCTTCCCAATGTCATCTGCAAAAGAAACCGTTCAACAACTTCAAAAGCTCAAGGGTATTCCCCATGCGCCGGTGATTGTACTGACCTCGGTACCCGGCGAGAGCAACGCACAGGATTTACTCCATCACGGCATTCAAGATTACATATTGAAAAGTGAATTAAGTACCTACTATCTACGTCGGGTGGTGACTTTTGCGATCGATAGACAAAAGTATCAGCTATTGTTGGAAGAACGTAATCGAGATCAGCAGGCTTTTTGTAGCAGCCTCTCCCACGACTTTAGAGACAAGATTGGCAACATCAAGCAAACCTCTGTACTGCTCCAAAAAAGCCTAAAAAAGGACATTCAATTAAACAATCGACAAGCCGAGTGGTTTAAATACATCGATGATGGAAGTTCACATATGCTTGAACTGGTGGAGGGTCTAACGACTTACCTACGCGTAGATCAGTCAACCGCTGACTTTGAGGAAATTAACCTACTCGCTCTGATGGAACAGATGTGTAAGAGCTTGGCCCTCGAGCACAGGCTCGAAGCAACCGATATTAGCTTCGAATGTAACAACACAACCACAATCTTTGGTGACCCCACCCAAATATATTTGATGCTACAGAATCTGGTTAAAAATGCCCTTAAATTTTCCCAACCTAATCCCGGGGCCCATATTTTGATAGAAGATCTTGCGGAGGATGGACGAGTGACCATTCACGTCACAGACAAAGGTATGGGAATGACCGAACCGCAATTGGAGAAAATTTTTGAACCCTTCCACAGAGCCCACGAAGGCGTAGAGGGTACCGGACTTGGTTTAAGTATCGTCAATCGAGTTGTGCAGCGTCACGCAGGTTGTATTGAGATCCAAAGCGAGCCCAAGAAAGGCAGCACTTTTACCGTCCACTTACCCGGTGACCTTAAGAGCGATCGAATTCCAAAAGTAGGTTAAGCCACTTTACCGGTATATTAATAAGCCTATTAACGACCATCTCAACGACGACTTAACAAACCGAGTGACGATCAACCGCCACCGTCAATAAATATTATTGTGCTTGAGGGGCACCAATAGCACCCCTCAATATTTTATTTACCTCGGACCAAAACGCTGGCCACCATCTACACGAATAGTTGAACCATTCATCATCGCACATTCATAAATCGCAATTGCCATTACGGCAAATTCATCGGGCTTACCCATTCGCCTTGGGAAGGCTGCTCCTTTTGTCATATTCGCAGAAGCTTCATCGGGAATTCCTGCGGTGAGTCCTGTGGCAAACAGGCTTGGCGCAATTGTCATGCAACGAATACCCAGGCTACCGAGGTCACGGGCCATTGTTAGCGTCATGGCAGCAATACCCCCTTTGGCTGCGGTATAGGAAACCTGGCCAATTTGACCCTCAAATGCCGCAATAGAAGCAGTGTTAATCATCACCCCTCTTTCACCGGATTCGTTGGGTTCATTCTTTTGCATATGTTCCGCTGCAATCGAATTAATATTAAATGAGCCAATTAGGTTCAGGTCGATCACTCGACGGAAGTCGTCCAGGGAATGTCTAACACCGTCTTTCTTAACGGTCTTTTGTGCACCACCACCACCGGCGGTGTTGACCATAAAATGCAAACCGCCCATATCAGCAACGGCCTGATCAATGACAGTTGCCATGCCGTCAAAATCCATTACGTTACAGGGGTAAAACTTGCCGCCAAGTTCCTTTGCGGTGTTGGCACCATCAGAGCCTTCGAGATCTAAGATCGCGACATTGCCACCCTGGGCCGCAAATCGTACTGCAGTCGCACGGCACATTCCCGATGCGCCCCCAACAAATATTGCATTATTACCTTTGATTTCCATACTTCACTCCTATTAATAAATCGGATCGTGACACATCTACAATAATTGACGCCAGTGATAGCGACATTGTTATGTTTAGGTGCCGGTATAAACGGGTTTGCGTTTTTCCAAAAAGGCAGTCATCCCCTCTTTGGCATCGTTGGTACGTGAACACAAAACTTGATTTCTATTTTCAACGGCCATTTGTGCTTCCAAGCCGGCAGCGTCAATTGATACGTTCAAACCTTCCTTGGTCAGTCGCAACCCCATCGGTGACGTGGTTAGCATATCGTCAATATAGGACTGAGCTGCTGCAACGAGTTGGTCATCAGGAACAACTTCTGAAACCAGATTTGTTCTCAGCGCTCTTTCTGCATTGATAAACCTGCCGGTCAGCATCAGCTCCGAAGCAATCGATGTTCCAATCAATCTGGGTAGAAAGTAACTCGCACCCATGTCGCAGGCGGAGAGGCCCACCCGGATAAATGCAGCATTCATCCTCGCTGTTTCACCGGCAATGCGGATATCTGAGGCCAGAGCAAAAGCAAACCCGCCACCACAGGCTGGACCTTGAATAAGCGAAATAATCGGTTGAGGACAATTGCGCATTCGTATGTAAACTTCAGCCAAATAGCCCTGGAAGCCCATACCCCCACCAAAGGGTGCCTCATGTTCCCTCGACTGCGAGGATTTAATATCCAGCCCGGCGCAAAAAGCTCGACCGGCTCCTTGCATCACAACAATCCGGGTGTCGGCATCTTCCTTTAGGCCACCAAAGTAATCTCTAAGTTCGGTCACCATCGGTGTATTGATGGCATTTAAGGATTCTGGTCGATTTAGGGTTAGCCAATCTACCTGGCCTTTTTTCTCGATATTAATGGTTTCATACTGCCCCATGGAGGCTCCTCAATCACATAGTCTGTTGGTGCTATTTACGCAATCTATACCAGTGCAATGTATACCTGGCATGTATACCCGTGGAATGTAGACCCGCACACCCATAATACACAAGCCGGGGGTCACCTAGAGGGAAGTCTGCTGATGGTCTTATCACTTCGGACTACCGCAAGGCCGAGGTCGACACTAGTTAGATCATGGACCAACCTGTTATAAATTCTCAGCCTAACGCGCGTTACCCCGCCGTCTGGCTAAACCGTTCTCGCAGCAGATTTTTTTGCACCTTGCCCATGGCGTTGCGTGGAAGCGCGTCAATAACAACAACGCGTTTCGGTATCTTGAAATTGGCGAGCAGGGTTTGACAGTGTGCAATAATTTCCTTTTCCGCCGGAATGTTTGTGCCATTGGTTTCATCCGCGATCACCACCGCCACAACCGCTTCACCAAAATCTGCATGGGGAACGCCAATAACCGCAGACTCTTTGATGCCTGCCATCTCATCTATCACCAGCTCAATCTCCTTCGGATAAACGTTGAATCCACCGGTAATGACCATATCTTTTTCCCGCCCGACTATTGAGACATACCCATCAGCGTCAATCGTCGCCTTATCACCGGTGTTAAAGAAGCCATCCGGAGTAAAATCAGCAGCGGTCTTGTCCGGCATGCGCCAATAACCAGAAAACACATTAGGTCCCTTAACCTGGAGATTGCCCACCTCACCCTCCCCTTGAGGCTCACCCACATCATTGACCACACGCACAGAAATCCCCGGCAACGCAGGTCCAACGGTTCCTGGTCGCCTCTCTCCCACTAACGGATTGGAGGTATTCATACCCGTCTCTGTCATGCCGTAACGTTCTAATATGGTGTGCCCGGAACGGGCCTGAAATTCAACAAAGGTTTCCGCCAGAAGTGGCGCTGACCCAGAAACAAACAACCGCATACCGGCAGAACATTCCCGGCCAAACGCAGGATTGCTCAACAGGCGAGTGTAATAGGTCGGAACCCCCATCATGACAGTGCACTCCGGCATCGCCGAGATTGCCACGGTATCATTAAAGCCACTGTGCCAGGCCATACTGGCACCCGTCATCAGCACACAGCCTAGGCCAACAAAAAGTCCATGCACATGATAAATAGGTAACATGTGCAGAAGCCGATCTGTAGATGTGAATCCCCAGGCCTTAACCAGGGTCTGAGCATTCTGCCGCAGATTATTGTGACTTAGCATGATGCCCTTCGGTTGCCCCGTGGTCCCCGATGAATAGAGCAAAGCCGCAATATCACTACCTTTACACCGGGCAATTTCGAATTCAGTTGCTGCCGCCGCCGCCAGTTCCATTAAGGTCCCAGCCCCGTCAGCATCCAGTGTCAGTATCGAATGAACCTCATATACAGATTGCATAATACTGACCGAGGCGGTGCTACAAATCACAATGCTAGGCTCCGCGTTGCCAAGGAAGTAGTCGAGTTCCGCCGCGGTGTAAGCAGTGTTCAGCGGATGGTAGACAAATCCACCCCGTAAACAAGCTAGATACAACAACAGATTCTCGGTCGACTTCTCAACCTGGACTGTAATCCGATCTCCCGGTAAAGCCCCCGAGGACCTCAGCACATTGGCTATCCGAGCCGAGCCCTCATCGGCTTGCCTATAGCTCACGACTCTTCCTGCGGCATCAATGAGTAATGTCTGGCCGGCATCTGAAGGAAAATGTTGTTTAAAATGCGCGTAAAGATTTGCGTTATCGGTCATGCAATCCGGTTCCCGTTAAATACTTAAGCAAGTGCACTGCTTATCTTTCACTATTTGAATGATATCCTGCGGCCTTAAGTTAACAAAATTCAACAACCCATGAATTATCATCGGTTGTGCATTTTTGAAAGCCGAACAATTGGTAGAATATTGGAGTAAATAAGTGACCTCAGGTGCATCCAGCCCACTAACATCCGAACAACTTGAGAACGCCACAGAGTGTCTTTCGATATTACGTATCGAGGTTGATGCCGCGCTCCAGCATCTTAATCATGCCTGCACAACCGGCGGACATTTTTCCGTCGGACTGCTCGATAATCACCAGCAAGTGAGTTATGACCTTGCATTTTGTGTTGCGGAACTCGAGGCATCTTCGGTTATGGTGAAATATGCTACTGAAGAACAGCATAAAGACAACATTACCCTGGACCTGTCACTTTGCTTCTGCGTGGAAAACCTTCGCACGGTCTGGCAACGATTGTTAAACCATGCCCAGGAACTTGGCCTGCACCGACAAAAGTTACTGTCTCTGATGGCAACGGAACCCTTCTCCACATTTCTTGACGCACAGGGGACCACCACCTCGCTTGCTGCCATCGGCGCAGAACTCCTGGCCCGGGCGAATCTAAGGCTGCCCAGTGGTCTAGGCGAAGAGAAGGATATGATCCAGGACAGCTTTGCTCGCTTTGCGGAAGAGGTTGTCATGCCCCAGGCAGAACATATTCACCGTTTTGATACCGACATCCCCGACAACATTATTAACGGTGCTGCACAAATGGGTTGCTTTGGCACCTGTATTCCCGAACGGTTTGGCGGTCTGATGCCCGACGAACGTCACGACTCCATCGGTATGTTAGTGGTCACGGAGGAACTCTCCCGGGGCTCCCTGGGTGCTGCCGGCAGCTTGATTACTCGTCCTGAAATTGCCGCCCGGGCCATATTAAGCGGCGGCACTGAGGCACAAAAAAACCTCTGGTTACCTCAATTGGCTTCTGGACAAAAGCTCGCGGCAATCTCCATCACAGAACCGGATTATGGATCTGACGTCGCTAGCTTAATCCTCAAAGCAACGCCGACAGAGGACGGTTGGTTACTCAATGGCGCAAAAACCTGGTGCACCTTTGCCGGTAAAGCAGATGTGGTTGTTGTGATCGCCCGAACAGACCCAGATCGAAGCATAGGTCACAAAGGCTTAAGTATGTTTCTGGTGGAAAAACCCCGATTTGAAGGCCACAAGTTTAGTTACAATAACCCGCAAGGTGGTCAATTGACGGGTAAAGCTATCCCAACAATTGGGTATCGAGGTATGCATTCATTTGATCTGGCTTTCGAAAACTATTTTGTACCCACAGGTAACCTGGTGGGTGAACACGACGGCATCGGCAAAGGGTTTTATCTGACAATGGCGGGTTTGTCGGGCGGACGAATACAAACCTCCGCGCGAGCCTGCGGCGTCATGAAAGCCGCCCTGGAGAAAGCCGTGAGTTATGCAGCGGATCGGAAAGTTTTTGGTGAAGCCGTCGGCAACTATCAATTGACCCAAGTAAAGTTGGCACGAATGTGGTCAGCGCTGATTGCTTCCCGACAATTCAGCTACGCGGTGGCTAGAATGCTGGATAGTGGTTCCGGAAAAATGGAAGCAAGTCTGGTGAAACTATTCAGTTGTCGCGCCGCGGAATGGGTGACCCGGGAAGCGCTGCAGATTCACGGCGGCATGGGATACGCCGAGGAAAGTGACGTGAGCCGATACTTTTTGGACGCCCGGGTACTTTCCATTTTCGAAGGTGCCGAAGAAACCCTTGCACTAAAAGTCATATCCCGAGAACTCATCGCTAACGCCGGTCCGGGAGACAAAACATAATGCAGAACGTACTGTCTGGTTTACGCGTTGTTGAAGGCAGTGCGTTTGTCGCAGCACCGTCCGGCGGCATGACCCTCGCTCAGCTTGGCGCTGACGTGATTCGCTTTGATCCTATTCAGGGTGGTATCGATTATCGCCGTTGGCCTGTCACTAAAAATAATGAAAGCATCTATTGGCAAAGCCTAAATAAAGGTAAGCGTTCGATAGCAGTGGATTTCAAATCTCCCGAGGGACGCGAACTACTTACCCAGTTGATTACCGCGCCGGGTGATGACTGCGGATTGTTCCTGACCAATTTTCCGGCCCGGGGTTGGCTCGCGGACGAGCAACTTCGAGCCCATCGAGACGATCTAATTTATCTCAATTTGACGGGAGATCGTCACGGCGGCAGTGCACTGGATTACACCGTCAATAGTCGACTCGGACTCCCCTATCTCACCGGCGAACCCTCTAACAAAAAATTCGCGGAGGGCAAACCCATCAATAATCCGTTGCCGGCCTGGGACGTCATTGCTGGTCAACACATCGCCATAGGATTACTCGCGGCGGAAAGGCTACGGACCCGCACCGGTAAAGGACAATTTGTGAAGCTTGCACTCGCAGATGTGGCCCTCGCAACGATGGGCCACCTCGGTTATATCGGTGAAGTCATGATCAACCATGAAGATCGACAACCCCTGGGGAATCATATTTATGGCACCTTCGGCAGAGACTTCAAGAGCCGCGACGGCCGCCGGGTCATGATCGTTGGAGTAAGTGCTAATCAATGGCAAGCAATCTTAAAAGTCACAGGCCAGGAACAGGCCATCCGTGAGCTTGGCAAATCGATGCAGCTTGATTTTGATCAGGAAGGTGATCGTTACAGTGGTCGAGAAGAAATCTGCAAACTACTCGAACCCTGGTTTGCTGACAGGGATTATCAACCCCTGACGGAACAACTTGAAGCTGCGGGGGTTTGTTGGGGCAAATATCAAACTGTCTCAGAGCTTGTCGCAACGGATCCTGAATGTTCGACGGACAATCCATTGTTTGAGGAAATTCACCAACCCGGTATCGGTACGTATCTTATGCCCCAGAACCCCCTCGGATTTACCGCGGCAGATCGTGGGCCTGTGTGCCCCGCGCCTCGATTGGGCCAGCACACGGACGAAATTCTAGCGGACATACTGGGTTTAAGTAGCGGTGAAATTGCCCGTTATCGCGATAACGGCATTGTCGCGGGTTAAACCTGAACAACTCTCAACCACCCAACATGCAAAATTAATTGGAGCATTAAACCTATGCGTAGAGCCGCAATCGTTTCACCCATCCGAACACCCGTTGGCAAATTCCTCGGTAGTTTAAGCTCACTACCGGCCGGGGAACTCGGTGCGATTGTGATCAAAGCACTGCTTGAGAGAACGGGTTGTGATCCGGAACGAATCGACGATGTTGTCTTCGCCCAGGGCTACGCCAGCGGCGAGGCGCCATGTATTGGTCGCTGGTCCGCATTAGCAGCCGGTCTGCCAGTATCCGTCCCGGGACTACATGTTGATCGTCGGTGCGGCAGTGGGCTGCAAGCTGTTATTGATGCCGCCATGATGGTCCAGACCGGAGTCGCAGATATGGTGATTGCAGGCGGCGCCGAGAGTATGAGTAATGTCGAATATTACACTAACGATATGCGCACTGGATCTCGAATGGGCTCAACAACTTTCCACGACCGCCTGAGCCGTGGCCGGGTCATGTCACAACCGATAGAGCGTTTTGGTGTTATCTCTGGAATGATTGAAACCGCCGAGAATCTAGCAAAAGACTACAACATTAGCCGAGAAGCCTGCGATGAATACGCTGTCAGCAGTCACCAACGTGCCACAGCGGCCTGGAGCGAAGGCAAATTCGATAAGGAACTTGTACCCGTTTCAGTTCCCCAACGCCGGGGGGAACCCAAGATATTTGCGATGGATGAAGGAGTCAGAAATGATGTGAGCCTGGAATCCATGGCTGCCCTACGGCCACTCGAATCTGGAGTTGTCACCGCCGGTAATGCCAGCCAACAAAATGATGCCGCAGCTGCCTGCCTGGTGGTCGCTGAAGACAAGCTTGAAGAACTGGGTCTGGCACCCATGGGATATCTTACTGGCTGGGCAGCAGCCGGTTGTGAGCCATCTAGAATGGGCATAGGTCCGGTACCAGCCGTAGCACGATTGTTCGCTCGAACCGGACTTAGCTGGAACGACATTGATCTGGTTGAGCTCAATGAAGCTTTTGCACCCCAGGTGTTGGCGGTCCTAAAGGGTTGGGGCTGGGATGACCGGGACAAGCTTAACGTCAATGGTTCGGGTATCTCACTGGGCCACCCTATCGGTGCAACGGGGGGCCGGATACTCGCCAACCTTCTCCATGAGCTGGAGCGTCGGGACGCCAGATATGGTCTCGAAACCATGTGTATTGGTGGCGGTCAGGGACTGGCGGCAATATTCGAGAGAGCCTGAGACTACAAAAATTGCCAATCTTCAGTATAGTCGGGGCTTCACTCTCAACAGCGAACCGGTATATGCGCCCTGCCTTTTTTCTGACAACGTTTATGGCGACTTTTACGACCCTGTTGCTAACAGTGTCGCTATTCACTGTTTCCTTCGCCTACGCGGCTCCAGCGAAGCAGTCAAAGGTTACATATAAGGTCAAAGGTCTGGAGGGAGACGCTGAGATCCTGATCGACAAATGGGGCGTTCCTCACATTTACGCCCAGCATCACTACGATGCGTTTTTTGTCCAGGGCTTTAATGCCGCCAGAGACCGGCTCTGGCAAATTGATCTGTGGCGCCGACGAGGATTAGGACAACTGTCAGAGGTCCTGGGTTCTAACTTTGTCGAACAGGACAAGGCAGCCCGTTTGTTCCTATATCGTCGCAGTATGTTCCGAGAATGGTTAGCCTATGGTTCTGATGCAAAACAAATAGCGACTTCCTTTACGGCTGGTATTAACGCCTATGTGAAGCTAGTCGAAGCCGGCGGTGCCCCTTTACCACCGGAATTTAAGTTACTGGACTACAAACCGGCTCAATGGTCAGCAGAAGATGTTGTCCGAATCCGCAGCAATGGATTATGGAGAAACGTCATCAACGAAGTGCATCGCGCCAATGTCATTTGTAAACATGGCGTTAAAACCGATGCGCTCCGGCGCAAATTGGAACCAGAATTTGAACTTACGATTCCAAAGGGGTTAGACCCATGCGATGTACCCTATGAAGCCGTCAAACTATACGCCCTGGCCCAGGCACCGGTAGATTTTACCCGGGTCAACCACCTTGCTGGCGTAAAACGCCCTGATTTTGCCAAGGCTCTTGCTATGTTAGATGACAATGTCATTGATGCAGGTAGTAATAACTGGGCAGTCGCACCTCATAAGACTAATACTGGCCGCCCTATTCTTGCTAACGACCCGCATAGGGGGCACGCAGTCCCCTCTCTACGTTATATCGCCCATCTCGTTGCACCAGGACTTAATGTTATAGGTGCCGGTGAACCCGCACTGCCTGGGATTTCTATTGGGCATAATGAAAAAATTGCTTTTGGCTTAACAATCTTCTCAATCGACCAGGAAGATCTAGTGGTCTACGAAACTAAAGATGATCAATATCGCTACAGGGACCAATGGCAGCCGATGACAATCATTAAAGAGCAAATATCGGTCCGTAATGAACCGCCTGTTGAACAGGAGCTGAAGTTTACCCGGGATGGACCTGTGATCTACTCCGACGAAAAATCCAATCGAGCCTTTGCCGTACGTGCTGCCTGGCTTGAAGCGGGCATGGCCCCCTACTTTGGTTCCGTTGAATACATGCGAGCTAATAATTGGCACGAATTTCTTGGCGCATTAAATCGTTGGGGTGCACCCTCGGAAAATCAGGTATATGCGGATATTGACGGTAACATTGGCTACAAGCCCGCTGGCTTAACGCCCATACGAAAAAACTATGATGGCTTGCTACCTATCCCAGGAAATGGCGACTACGAATGGCACGGATTTTACGACATGGACCAACTCCCGGTTCAGTACAATCCACCGGAGGGCTTCGTTGCAACAGCAAATGCCATGAGCTTACCAAAAGGATACCCGTATAAAGAACGTATCATTGGCTTCGAGTGGGCAGACCCCTGGCGTATTCAAAGAATCAAAGAAGTATTGAGCGCCGACAAAAAGCATAGTTTTACAACCTCCGTCGACTTACAGCGAGATTATTTATCCATTCCTGCTCGACGAATTCTCAGTCAGCTCAATATCGCCGAACTACCGGAGCTTGCCCAACAATTTTTCAAAGGGTGGGATTATCGATTAGAAAGAGATTCCGCTGCAGCGGCGCTGTTTGAGGTGTGGCACAACGTATATCTGATGCCCACACTGTTTAGTGAAGTATCCGGCTTGAGAGACCATTCCGACATCGGCAGCGTTGACAAACAAGTATTGATTGACTACTTCGACAGGATGCCAGACGACGAACGCCAAAGACTCGCCTCTGCGACGTTGAGATCGACAATCATTGAATTGTCCGAACTGTTAGATGGGAATCCTGACCAATGGCGTTGGGGTGACCTTCACAAAATGAAATTTGTCCATCCACTGCATGACTATGCGAATGACACCCTTAAAAAACAAATGACGCTAGAACCGATGCCCCGCGGCGGCAGTGCTGACACAGCAAATTCTACCCGTTACCGACAGGATTACTCAGTCGCAAGCGGTGCATCCTGGAGAATGGTGGTCGATGTGGGCAACTGGGATAGTGCCGTTATGACCAATGCGCCAGGACAATCCGGCGACCCAACAAGTAAACATTATGATGACATGTTGGAAGTCTGGGCAGATGAAGGGCAAATGCCACTGTTGTATTCCAGAAAAAAGATTCTGGCTAATACAGAGCAGATAATAGTTCTTAAAGCAGAGTAGATAAAATCTAATGGACTTTGCTGAATTATTTTGCACCGACACACCATTGTTGGATGTCCGCGCTCCGGTAGAATTTGCTAAAGGCGCATTCCCGAATGCGATTAATCTACCCATTTTGGATGATGAACAACGCCATCTTGTGGGTGTTTGTTACAAAGAAAAAGGGCCAAAGGCTGCAGAGGCTCTAGGTTATGAACTGGTCGGTCCCATCAAATCTGAACGAATTGCTGGCTGGCAACAATTTATAGCTGAACACCCCCGCGCCCTGCTCTACTGTTTTCGCGGCGGCCAGCGCTCCCAAATTACAGAACAATGGCTCGCTGAGGCAGGTACAAATATCCCGCGAATTCCTGGCGGCTATAAAGCACTCCGTCAGTTTTTATTAGCAAAATTCGAGGACCTACCACCCTGTACCATCATTTCTGGTAAGACCGGAGTAGGCAAAACCGACCTCTTGAACAGATTCGACAACGCTGTTGATCTTGAGGGGCTTGCGAACCACAGGGGTTCAGCATTTGGCAGGACTCGTACAGAACAGCCCGCTCAAATAGACTTCGAAAACAACCTCGCCATTAAGCTGCTAAAGCAACCCGGCTCAATCGTTTTGGAAGATGAGAGTAGACTTATTGGCCGAATATCACTGCCTATAACGCTTCAAGCCGAAATGAAACGCGCCCCAATACTATTGTTGAAAGATACCGTTAAAAATAGAGTCCAACGTATTCTGAATGAATACGTGATCAATCAATTGGCTGAAATGCCTCAAGCAGACGGTCTATCAAGACTCGAGAGTGAATTTATGTCGGCTATCTCCGCCATCCAAAAGCGGCTGGGTGGAGATCGATATCAGCAGGTTAAAGGCTTGATGAAGGATGCTTTTGCAGCCCATCGGACGGGAGATGCAGCGGCACATTCTGAATGGATCGAAGAATTGCTCGTCAACTACTATGACCCTATGTACGAGTACCAATTAGAGAAAAAACAGGGCCGGATCAAACAAATCGTTGACTGGCAAAATCTGCCGGAACAATCAATCTTGGATTTCGGGTCTAAAGGACGCGAGGTTTTGTAAGGCTTCATACAACGCCGGAGCGGGTCCACCGAATTGTATTTCCACTTCCTGGGTTGATAGCGGCTTGCTAAACATATACCCCTGAATCAAATCGCAGTGGGTACCTTCAAAGAAACTGAGTTGCTCAACCGTTTCAATTCCTTCAGCGACATTAAACAACCCCAGCTTCGAGGACATCACCAAAATCGCCTGAATAATAGATTCGGTCGACTCGTTTTGACCAATATCAATCACAAAACTCCGATCTATCTTGATGCAATCAATTGGCAGCTTCTTCAGATAACTTAACGAAGAATAGCCAGTGCCGAAGTCATCAATAGAAACCTTAACCCCAAGATCATGGATCTTGTTAAGTATTTCAATCGACTGTTCAGGGTCTTCCATGACAGAGGATTCTGTTATTTCCACTTCAAGCTTTTCAACATCTAAACGTGTCTCGGCAAGAATGGTTGCGACCCGGCCGGCAAAATTACTATCCGTAAGCTGCCGAGTTGAGACATTCACCGCAACACTACAATCCTGTAGCTGCGGATACTCCGCTTGCCACTGAGCCATTTGACGACAGGCCTGACGCAACACCCAGTCGCCGATTTGACTGATTAAGCCACACTCTTCAGCAACTGGAATATAAACCTGGGGAGAAATATTTTTCCATTCAGGGTGGTCCCAGCGAAGTAAAGCCTCAAAGCCGGTCACCTTCTCCCGAGAGATCGAAACCTTAGGCTGATAAACCAATACAAACTCATCGTTTTCCAGAGCACGAAGTAAGCCCTGTTCGATCTTAGCCCGTTGTTCCGCAACCTCCTGAAGCTTGGCCTGGTAAAAACGATAGCTGTTACTACCGTCTTCTTTTTTCGCTTCAAACATCGCCGTGTTAGCAGCTTGTATCAATCCATTCACCGTCTCATCTGCTTCTGGATACACCGCAATGCCTATACTGGGGGCAACGTAGTAATCCCGGCCTTCAATCACAAAGGGGTTCGACAGGACACTTAGAATTCTCTGTGCAATCCGACTAACGGTTTCGGGATGTTCCAGATCCTCAATGACAATCGCAAGTTCATCTCCACCCCACCGGGCAAGCATGTCCTGGTCCTGTAAAAGTGACTTAATCCGGCTCGCCGCATTCTTGATCAACTCGTCACCCAACTGGGCTTTAGTGTCATCGGACACCCGATTAAAAGGATTGAGATCAAGTAACATCAATGCAACCAGCCGGGAACTGCGTTTACTTCGCCCGGTTGCATGGTGCATAAATTCAAAGAGCAAACCTCGATTAGCCAGACCGGTCATGGGGTCATAGTTGGCGAGTTGCATAAAACGCTTGTCCGCCGCTCTCTGGGAGGACACATCTACTAAATTCAGTTGATATCGTTCGGTGGCCACGGGCCTGATTCCGACCATGAGAAATATTTTGCTGCCATCGGCAAGTCGACCTTCAAGTTCCATTTTATCGGTAGCGTTGACCGCCGCCCGTTTCACCAACATTGCAAGCAGGTCATCCTCCTCACAGCGCAGGACATCCAGTAAACTCTGACCGGTCAGTTGTGCACGACGCTGCTTCAGTATTGTGCTCGCGCTATCGGTAAAACTCAGTATTCGAAGTTGGCTGTCGGTCCATACCACAGCTTCCTCGAGACTGTTCTTCAGGGATTCCATCTGGGTTGCAAAATGATGCTGAAGGTTCAGCAAACTCGACACATTGCCCTGACTAATACTGGTGACCAGGGCAACCATATCCGCCATAAATGGCACATTGGACTCAACGGGAAAAACAATAGTATTGGCCGGTGCAAAAACCTGAGTGAAGGACGTGTCTATTAGAATGCCATGATCAAACTGACTGTTATTCATCAGCTCAAGATTGTCAGCGACCAAAATGGCAGGTCGTTCACCTTCTACCCGTGGTGAGGCAAAGGGCATCGAGGCTACCGCATCTTGCAGGGCTGGGTCCGACAGGTCATAGTGAACTGTGAAGCCATGTGGCAATGATATCGCTGCAGACAAGGTAGTACCCAAATAGAGATTTCTATTTCAGTGTAGATCAGGATTTAAAACCCGATTGATGATTTGTATCTTTTTGATCAATGCAGAAGAAAGACTGACGAGCGGTAGTTAACTGGCTGAAAAATAACTAATTTAAGATGTGAACTGTGACAGAAGAAAACGACAAAACACCCATTCCCGCGCCAGATCGTTGGCAGCTTATCCGTGACGTGGTGGGATTCCAGTTTAAGCTCGCGCTGGATGGTCTCCGCGATCTGGTGCTTTCCCCCTTATCAATACTAGCGGGGGTGATCGGGCTGATCATATCGCCAGACAATCCTGGTAAGTACTTTAATCGGCTCTTAGAGTTCGGTCGGCGCACCGATGTCTGGATCAATCTTTTTGGTGCCTCGGAGCACTATGATCCAGACAACGAGACCCCCTCCTCCGATGCTTACATTAAACAGCTCGAAGCGATGCTTGTTGCGGAATATCAACGAGGTGGCGTAGTTAAAAACCTTAAGGACCGTACCGACAACCTGATGAACCAGCTAGGTAAGGAGCCCGATCAGGACGTCTGACCGAGCTTGGTATTGGATTGTTGTCTCTGGGCATCTACCTTTTCCACACCCGCGCGGATTTCTGGATAGTCCGCGCAGATCTTGTCTAACTCGGAGCGCTTCAGTTCGTACATGGAGCAAGGTGTTGCAGCCTTTGCCGTCGCATTCCTTGGCGTATCATGGAGCAACGCAGATTCGCCGAAGAAGTCTCCCGCATACAGAGTCGCGACATTCCGCGTTTCACCATTGTCCGTCACTGAAACGTTTGCAATTCCCCGGGCAATCAAAAACATTGAATCACCTATTTGCCCCTGACGAATAATGTCAGTACCTCTCGGCACCGTCGTAGAACGCAGGTGCGCAGCAATCACTCCATACTGTTCGGGTGCAATCTCAGAAAATAGCGGTACCTTCGCCAACAGTTCATCAATCTCAATTTCGAAACAAGCGGACATATTGTCTTGAGCAAGGGTACGCAGGCGTTCAGCCTGATCCTTGAGGATTGAGCTGGCGATCCCTGATTGGATAATGCCCAGCTCTTTGGCATGTTCAACCGCGTCATGTTCAGCGATCAACATCAGGCGCTGTCCGAGTTGTTCCTGCATGGTTTCGACAAATTCTGGATACTGCTCCGCAACTTCGTCAATCTGGGACTTAACCTGACCCGCAATGTCTTCATAGATCGAATTCAACCGTTCGACACTATTAGCATCAATTTCTGAACCCGCTAACTTGGTCAGTTGGGTGAGCACGCTCTGGCAACCACGATAGCGTCCCCAGGCAACCCCATAGTCACGCACAATCCACTGGGTACGAACTGACTCCAAAGTACGTCGCATACCGGGAATAAATACCATGATTGCCATCAAGACCAGACTGAACCGCTTGCCAAGTGACGTCTCCATCTCGGAGTTTGGTAAACCATCACTATGCCGAACGCTGTCCATCTGAACATCGATGGTGTGGTTTAACTCCCGATAGGCCCATTCGTTGATCAATCCCTGGGCAAACAACTCACGGTAGCGGGCCTTTTCACGCACCATACAGCGCAGAGCCAGGATACGAAGCATCTCATCGGTGTCCATGCTGCCGTGGATACCCGATATCTCGGCATCCAGGGCTTCAATTTGGCGATCACCTTTTTCTTTAATGTTGTCCGCAATCCGCTGGGAGAATAGTCCGCTGTTGGCCAACCGATCCATTCGCGAAAGCCCTTCTGCCCGGGCATCCCGATCGCCCTCAAGCTTGGTGAGTTGATCGGATAAGCTCAGCTCGTCTAGCTTGAGTTTTTTAACAAGAAACTCGATGGACAATCCTTGAATGACCAGCGTGAACACCACGGCGCCCATCACAACAGCAATAAGTTCGTCTTTGTACTCAAAAGCGGGCAGCGACAATGCAATAGCGAGGGCAATAGCCCCCCGTAATCCACCCCAATACATGACCATGCGATAGGGCATCTCAATCGCTTCGGCACCTCGAAACTTGCCGATTAGCGGCACCACGCCAAACACAACCACAGCTCTGGAAATCAGCATGCCCACAAACACCAACAGAATTAGATCAATCGATGCCCAGAGCGCAACAAGGTCAATTTGCATCCCAACCATCAAAAAGATCAGTACGTTGGCGAGATAAGCCAGGTACTCCCAAAAATGCTCCATAAACTCTTCGGTTGAGGGGGAAATTTTTGTTTTGCCCCATGACCCCATCATGATGCCGGCGGCGACAACCGCCATAATGCCGCTGACATGAAATACGTGTTCGGCAATGATGAATGAAAAATATGCCAGGATTGTCGATAGGGTAATTTCAATCGCCGCATCGGATTCGATAGAACCCAGCATTTGACCCACCGCCAGAGCCAGTAACCAGCCAACAAAAGCGCCACCGAGAAACACCACCAGAAACTCACCGAGGCCAGAGACCACCACGTCCCCTGAAAAACTTCCCGCCGTGAGAATTCCAATCAATAGGGTTGCCAGTACCAGGGAAGTCGCGTCATTAAACAAACTCTCACCTTCCACGAGGACCGTTAGTCGCTCCGGCACACCCAGCTGTTTAAATATTGAGATCACGGCCACGGGGTCCGTCGCACTTAATATTGCGCCGAGGAGCAAGGCAACCATCAACTCAAAGGGAGAAAAGGCATACATGATGGCGCCGATAATTGCCGTTGATAATAAGAGGCCGGGAACCGCAAGGGTGAGAATCGGCAGGATGTTCCGCATGACATGCCGGGCATTTAAATTAAATGCAGATTCAAATATAAGGGTCGGGATAAATACGAACAGCACCAGATCCGGTGAAAGTGCAAAGGTGCTTAATGAACCAAAACCAGGTACATATTCGGCAGCGTAGGAGACGCCGATTCCCACAAACACCAGGCCAATCGTCAACGGTAATTTGTCGATTCGCTTACTTAGCATGGTTGTCACGGCCGCCACCAGCATTAGCAGGGTAACGCCCGTCACCAGCTCGGCAATGTGAATTCCTTCATGTTCCACAGCGATACCCCTTTTATTTTTGGTTATGTGATTGATCGCCTGTGAGCAGCCTAACTCACAGGGAAGACTATACTCAATTTAGGTCCTGATCTGTAAACAAAACTATGACCATGATTATTGTCTTGCGAAACCTTGTAAGGCTACGGTTTACCTGGGTTCTAGCTATCTCACTAGGCTGCGGATGGTCCCTGCCCGTGTATAGTGCCGAGTGGCAGGAACTTAAAGACGGCAAAACAAGAATTATCGAGCCGGAAATCGAAACGGATCTTGCCCCTGATACTCATATACCGCTTCCAGTTGGCCACTACAACCCAGGAGAAGGGCAAATAGACAGTGCCTTTGGTTTTGCCTTTGGGGAGCCCATCGCGCCGAGCGCAATTCAACAGGAACTGGGTTGGCACGAATTAGACGCCCTGCCCGGCCGATTAAAATACAAAGGACTTGTCCAACCGCTGACCATCCGTGAAGTGAAGCTCAACCCGCCGGTGCAGCCGCCTCAATTAGCAAGGCAGGGAGTCACTTATCAGGCCAGGCTGGATTTTGACAATGTCCCCCTCATCATTGAAACCAGCGCTTTTGATGATGCCGATAGTGTTATTGAGGTCATTAAGAGGAAATATGGTGAACCCGACGAGATAGATGGCGATCATTTGGTTTACCGCCGCGAACAGCGGTCCCTGCACATTTTTCAAAAAGGCAAAAGCAACAGCGCCTTTTTAAGGTACGAGGATGACGATGTTGCCACGGCTTACATTACCGAACGTAACCGAAGTCTTAAGCGCAAATTCCGCGAGATGCAGAGCGATCGACTTTCCCCCGCGGAAGAAACAGTTGTGTCATTGGCTCGACAACTCATCATTTTCCGCCAGGACAGTGGGTACGCCTTTGGACTCCCCTTTGGTAGAAGAGTCAGTTTTCGCGCCGAACCGGACGAGTTTGTACCCTTTAGCGCACCGCAGCCACTCCCAGAATTTAGCAAGGGAGAATACAAGATTATGGTCAGTCCGGATTTAATGCCCATTGCGGTTCGTTACGAACTTGCCGGGACGGATCAAGAGCTTGACGAAATTAAGCAGGAATTGGAACTTGCGATGGAACTGGCATTTGCGGGTTTTCTAAAGCAAACCCCCACCCACACTGTGCTGTCCTTCAACCAACATGCTTACTCCCTGCTCATACGCAATGGCAAGTTCCAGTTCACGGTACATGATCGCCAGGAGAATAATGCCCGGAATGATAGAGTAAAACTGGCTAAACAAGATGCTGCCGCCGCCAAGAAGGAACTCGAACGACTGGCAGAACTAGAGCGACAACGCCAGGCAATTGCAGCCAGACAAAAACAAATTGCTGAAGAGCGCGCGTTCTAGGGCTTCTTGATCAAAAGCTTAGAGTAACAGCTTAGATTAACAGCTTTGACTAGTAGCTCTTCTCCTGGCCCAGCACCTGTTCCGCAATAAAAGACTTAATCAATTCCTGGCTGATTGGCGCAATCACCGGAATCATAATCTCTCGCAGGTAGCGCTCAACGTGATATTCCTTCGCGTAACCCATGCCGCCGTGGGTTAACACCGCCCTCTGACAGGCAGCCAGCGCGGCTTCTGCTGCAAGATATTTGGCACTATTGGCTTCAGCGCCACAGGACTGCCCCGAATCGTAAAGGCTCGCTGCCTTCCAAACCATTAACATCGCAGCCTCAAGGGACATCCAGTTTTCCGCAAGTGGATGTTGAATCGCCTGGTTCTTACCTATGGTCCGATCAAACACAACCCGCTCCCGGGCATAGCGGCTGGCCTTTTCTAACGCTGCCTGACCAAGTCCAACCGCCTCAGAAGCAATTAAGATGCGTTCGGGATTAAGTCCGTGCAGCAAACACTTCCAACCATCGCCCTCCTCGCCAATTCGATCCGCCACGGGCACGATAAGATCATCGATAAAGAGCGCATTAGAGTCGACTGCCCTGCGACCCATTTTTTCGATGAGGCGAACCTCAATTCGACTTCGATCCAGATCTGTATAAAACAATGAGAGGCCTTCGGTTGGTTTTTTGCAGTCAGCCAGATCAGTCGTTCGCGCAATGATCAGTATTTTGTCGGCGGTCTGGGCGGTGGTGGTCCATAGCTTTCGTCCATTAATAAGGTAGTTATCTCCGTCTCGAACCGCACGGGTTGTTAATCGGGTGGTATTTAACCCCGCATCGGGTTCCGTTACCCCAAAACACGCCCGGGCCTCGCCTTTGATCAAGGGGGGCAAAAATCGGGATTTTTGCTCATCGGTACCAAAAACGACAATGGGATTAGGCCCAAAAAGGTTGAGATGTATTGCCGATGCACCGCTCATTCCTGCCCCCGAGCGGGCAATGGTGTGTGCCAGCACAACCGCTTCGGATATACCAAGACCTGCACCGCCATATGCTTCCGGCATCGCAATGCCTAACCATCCACCCTCGGTGATGGCCCGGACAAATTCTTCGGGAAATTTTCCATCGCTATCCCGGGCTAACCAGTAGTCGTCACCGAACCTTGCACAAATCTTTGCTACCGCCTCCTGAATGGAACACTGCTCTTCACTAAGGCCAAAATCCATCTTTATCTCACCTAATTTCGAGGTTTATTATCTATATTATTGTTATTTATACCTATTATGGAACATACATTTTTGAAGACCATGCCAGTTCTCAATGGAAATGCAAACTACATCACCTAACTGAATATCTCCATTAAATATTCAGTTTTGCAATCCAATATACTGTTACCGTTCACAACTCAGTAAATTCGCAGGGATCGGGAATTGGTTGAACCTACACGGCTAGTCAGAAAAAGAGAAAGAACCCGTCAAGCTTTAGTCGAAGCTGCCCGGAGCCTGGTGGAAGAAAGGGGCCACGAACGGCTTTCTATCCAGGATATTACTGATCGGGCTGATGTCGGTCTTGGGACCTTCTATAACTACTTCGATAATAAACAGATGATATTCGAAGCAGCACTGGAAGGAATTCGCGAAAAGTTTGAAACTCGACTGACCACCCTTCGATCTTCCCTGTCCGATCCCGCCTCATTGGTTGCAGCAACCCTGCAGTTTTGTTTCTACGAAGCACTCGATAACGAAGAGTGGAAAAATTTTCTCTCAAAGAGCGGTCTAGAAGGTGAGTACCTTTTATTACAAAGTCAGGAACAATGCCTGGCCGATATTATGAGTGGCGCCCAGAGAGGACGCTTTAAAATAGACAATCCGACCTTTGTTGCCAATTTGATTAACGGCATGGCCAAACATATCACCCACGAAATTGCCGGTGGTCGACTGGGTCGTGAAGCGATTCCAGATACCACTCGCTATATTCTCCGAATGCTCGGTTTACCCGAGCTAGTGGCTAAAGCAGTAACACAAACACCATTGCCACCGGTGGCGGCGCAGCAGAGACGTGTACTCAAAGAGGTATTACCGCATCTTCAACGCACGGCGGTTGAACAAATCTAGGCAACTGGTAACATGCGCCCCGAGACGTAACCCGTCTCAAACTCTAGATGATGGCCGGTGACCCTGGCCAGGAATCTGACAATACGATTTCCTGACAGTGATCCTGTGACGGAGTAGTTATGCGATTGATCGACCTATGCTTACGAGCCTATCGGGTTCTGTTTTTTAGCCATGTTTCTGGCCAGTCCTTTGGCCCTGTTTTTCGACAACCTTTCCGCTATCTAGCAATTAATCACCCTCACTTTGATCATCCGACTTTTGATCCTCGGATTAATGTCGCGTCATGTCCCAATCTAGTGGAGAGTCTCAATGGTCATTAATAAGGTCCAGCTCGAAGATAAATACACCCAGGATACCGGCCGCGTATTCCTCACAGGAAGTCAGGCCCTCGCCAGACTCCCCATGTTGCAGCAAGAACGAGATAAGGCCCACGGACTCAGCACAGCGGGATTCATATCTGGATATAGAGGGTCACCCCTCGGCGGTCTGGACAAAACCCTTTGGCAAGCCAGCGCCTACCTCAAAGAACATAATATTTATTTCCAGCCCGGCGTGAATGAAGATCTGGCGGCCACATCAGTCTGGGGCTCACAGCAGGTCAATATTTTTGAAGGGGCTAAATACGACGGCGTTTTTGCCATGTGGTATGGCAAGGGACCAGGTGTAGACCGGTCCGGCGACGTTTTTAAACATGCAAACCATGCGGGTACCTCCAAACACGGAGGTGTTCTGGTGGTTGCCGGGGATGACCATGGTTGTAAATCCTCAACCCTACCCCACCAAACTGAATATGCATTTGTGGATGCAATGATCCCTATCCTAAATCCCGCGGGGGTTCAGGAAGTCATCGACCTGGGGCTTATGGGCTGGGCAATGTCCCGCTACAGCGGCTGTTGGGTTGCATTAAAGACAATTGCTGAAACCGTTGATGCCTCCTATTCAACCTTAATTGACGCGCCGGGTTTTGAGATTAAAACACCCCAGACTAGTTTGGACGTTCACGCCAGGTGGCCCGACAAACCCCTCGAGCAGGAAATGCGCCTGCACAACCAAAAACTCAACGCGGTGTTGGAGTTCGCCAAACTCAATAAGCTGGACAGGATCACGATCGATAGTCCCAAACCACGCATCGGTATTGTCTCAACGGGTAAGTCCTATCTTGATGTGCTTCAGGCGTTACAGGACCTTGGTATTGAGGATGATCTGGCGGCGGAAATTGGTCTGAGAGTTTACAAGGTTGGTATGCCATGGCCCCTCGAACCCGACGGCATTCGCGAATTTGCATCGGGCCTGGACGAAGTTATTGTAGTTGAAGAAAAGCGCGGCTTGATCGAAGACCAGCTGACCAGTGAACTTTATAACTGGCACTCGGATGTCCGACCTACTGTTGTCGGCAAACGTAATGAGAAAGGCGAATGGCTGCTGCCAGCTACCGGTGAGCTGACCCCCGCAGTCATCGCCAGAGCACTTTGTACTCGCATTACCAGAATTTATAACAGCGAGAAGATTGAGCGGCGTCTTGAGTTCTTAAACGACAAAGAACAGTATTTAAATCGACCTAAAGATCTCGTTGAACGAACACCACACTTTTGTTCAGGCTGTCCCCATAACACCTCAACCGTTGTACCGATTGGCAGTCGCGCGATGGGCGGAATCGGTTGCCACTACATGGCAACCTGGATGGACCGGGAAACGGACACCTTTACCCAAATGGGCGGCGAAGGTGCGACCTGGATCGGTCAAGCACCCTTCACCGAAACCCAACACGTGTTCCAGAATCTAGGGGACGGTACTTATTTTCACTCTGGCTTACTTGCCATTCGTGCAGCCATTGCCTCGGGCGTCAATATTACCTACAAAATTCTCTATAACGATGCCGTCGCGATGACCGGCGGCCAGCCGGTGGACGGCCAGTTGTCCGTGGTTAAGATTGCCCACCAACTGCATGGGGAAGGGATTGCTCGAATTGCGGTTTGCAGCGACGATATCGAAAAGTACACCCGCAGTAATTTCCCCGCGGGCACTACCTATACTCACCGGGATGATCTGGATGCATTGCAGTGTGAACTGCGGGAATACCAGGGTGCCTCGGTCATCATTTATGACCAGACCTGTGCAGCCGAAAAGCGAAGACGACGAAAACGCGGTTTGATGCCGGACCCAGAAATTCGTCCGTTTATTAACACAGCGGTATGTGAAGGTTGTGGTGATTGTGGCAAGCAGTCGAATTGTCTATCCGTTGTGCCCGACGAAACCCCCTATGGCCGCAAGCGAAAGATTGAGCAGTCGAGTTGCAATAAGGACATGAGCTGTGTCAAAGGCTTCTGTCCAAGTTTTGTCACGGTCACCGGCGGCAGCATTCGCACCGCTGCGGTCACGCCAGCGAGCTTTGATTTTTCTCAAATCCCCGAACCTGTATTACCGGTCCATGATCAACCCTACGGTGTGGTACTCGCTGGAGTGGGCGGCACTGGTGTCACAACCCTCGGCGCTATTCTCGGTATGGCAGCCCACATCGAGGGCAAAGGCGCATCGGTCCTGGATATGACCGGTCTTGCGCAAAAATTTGGCGCTGTGATTACCCACCTACAGGTTGCCAATAAAGCCGAGGATATTCATGCCGCCCGAATTGCCGCGGGTGGTGCAAAATTGGTCATCGGTTGTGATCTGGTTGTGGCTGCCTCAAATGACAGCATGGTAAAGGTCGATCGGGGCCAGGCCGCGGCCATCATCAATGGCCACGAGGCGATGACCGCAGAATTTACCCGCAACCCCGATGCAAAATTTCCGGCGAAATCCATGCACGACATTATCAAAGAGTGTGTCGGCGACGAAACCACGGATTTTGTTGACGCCACCGAAGTTGTCGAAAACTTGCTCGGTGACACTATGGCCGCCAACGTTTTCCTCACGGGTTATGCCTACCAGAAAGGTCTTATCCCCATCAGCAGTGAAGCGATCATTGAGGCTATACGGCTTAATGGCGCAGCCGTTGATGAAAACCTAACGGCATTTAACCTGGGTAGATTAAAAGCCCATAACCCGGCAGCGGCTCAATACGGCGAAGAAGAGATTGTTGAGCCACAAATTTTTGAGGAGCTGGTGGCGGATCGCAGGGCCTATTTGGTTGCTTACCAGAACGAGTCACTCGCGACCCTGTACCAGGCAAAAGTTGAAGCTATTACCCAGAAGTTCGGCGAAGACATCGGCTTAATTGTTGCTCGATATTACTTCAAGGTTCTAGCCTATAAGGATGAATATGAAGTTGCCCGCCTCTACTCCGACGGTCGTTTCAAAGCGGCATTAGCCGAGGAGTTTGAAGGTGACTACAAACTTTCGATTCACCTGGCTCCCCCCTTACTTGCACCCGTGGACAAACACAGCGGCCTCCCTAGAAAGCTGACCTTTGGCAGTTGGATATTTCCAATGTTTACCCTGATGGCAAAACTCAAATTCCTCCGGGGTACCGCTTTAGATCCATTCGGTTACACAAAAGACCGCAAACTTGAGCGAGAAATTCGACAGGATTATGAGCAGCTCCTAGACAAGGTCTTAAGCCTCGATAAGTTGGACGCGCCTGCGCTACGGACGCTACTTGCATTGCCTGAGAAAATACGCGGCTATGGCTATATTAAGGAACGCAACTTCAAATCTACCCAATTTGAAAAAGACCAACTACTCGCAAGACTGACCGCCCAGCCTGAAGCGATCAAGATATTTGATCCTAAAGCTGCAGCCTAAAAGCCGAATCAAACGCACCAATACGAGAACCACTAATTAAGAGCCCTGAATTGAGAGCACTGAATTGAGAGCTCTGAAGCAAGAGCCATAAATCAAGAGACAAAAGAGAGCAATATGTTGATAGAGGTACTGGACGCAAAATCATTTGAAGATTTTGCTGACCACGAAAAAGTTGTACGTTGTCACGATCCGAAGAGCGGCCTGTTGGCGCTTATCGCCATTCACAACCGCAATCTTGGCCCCGCTCTGGGGGGTTGCCGGATGCGCCCCTATGAAAACGAGCAGGACGCGATTACCGATGTGCTGCGCTTGTCCCGGGGTATGACCTACAAGTCTGCCCTGGCCTCTCTGCCACTGGGCGGCGGTAAATCAGTCATTATCGGCGACCCTTCAAATGGTAAATCGGAAGCTTTACTGCGTGCCATGGGGGAGTTCATCAACACCCTAAATGGTGCGTATATTGGCGCAGAAGATTCCGGCACCAGCGTTGCTGATCTGCGCATAATGCACGAGGTCACCGAACATGTAGCGGGAATACACGAACGCAAATTGAGTGATGGCAGCACCGCAAACGGAGACCCCTCTCCATCAACGGCCTACGGTGTTCTCCAAGGTATCAAAGCCAGTCTAAAGCATCGCTTCAAATCCGATTCTGTGGATGGTGTCAGGATAGCGGTACAGGGCGTCGGTAACGTTGGCCGAAACCTCGTGAACCTGTTAGTCAAAGAAGGCGCGGAGGTGCTCATTTCAGATGCCTATGAACCCGCCATTCAACGCGTACTGGACCTACATTCGGTACAGGTCATTAACAACGATGACATTCACAAACAACAAGTTGATGTCTATGCGCCCTGCGCACTCGGCGGTGGTTTGAACACATCCACGCTGGTTGAGATTCAGGCGCCGATTGTTGCGGGTGCTGCAAATAATCAACTCGCTAATGACGGTGCAGGGCAATACCTGTTTCATAAAGGTACGCTCTATGCGCCGGATTTTGTGATTAATGCCGGGGGCATTATTGATATTTTCTATGAGCGACGCGGATATGACCATGGAAATGTGCTTAGGCACATCAACAAGATCCAAGATACGTTAGGGGAAATTTTTACCTACTCCGAAGAGCATCAGGTACCCACCCATGTTACCGCTGAGAAGCTAGGTGAATCACGGTTCCTGGGCATAGATATTAGTGACGTCGCTTAACGGCTAAGCGACATCACTGTCTCTAGCTGACTACAGACCCAACACCATCTTGGCCATAATATTCCGCTGGATTTCATTCGATCCTGCGTAGATTGCAACCTTGCGTGTGTTGAAATATGCCGGCGCAGTTGCCGCGGCATATTCTGGTCCGATGGGATCAAATTCCACATTCTTGAGCACGCCGGAATTGTCGAAGGGGATGGTGTAGTTACCTACCGCTTCAACCGCAAGTTCCGTTAGGGCCTGCTGCAGTTCGGTGCCACGACATTTTAAGAGGGAAGATTCCGGTCCAACATTTTTACCGGTACTGAGACTGCTGAGAATACGTAGCTCGGTAAATTCCATCGCATGAATTTCAATTTCCAGTTGGCTAAGTTTTCGCTGGAAATCTTCATCGTCAATCAATTTGGAACCGTCGGAAGCCAATTCTGCTTCCGCCATGCGTCTTAGACCCGACAACCCTGCCTTTAATCCGTGGGAATAGGCGTTGCCTCGCTCAAACTCGAGCAGGTACTTGGCATAGGTCCAACCTTTGCCTTCTTCACCAATTCGATTCTCAACGGGCACACGCACATCGGTGAAATGGACCTCGTTGATTTCCTGATGACCTTCAGCCGGTCCATCTATGGTAATAATGGGTCGAACTTCGATACCCGGCGTTTTCATGTCAATCAGGAGAAAGGAAATACCCATCTGACGAATGTTCTCGTCACTGGTCCGAACCAGACAAAAAATCATATCCGCGTACTGGCCCAGGGTGTTCCAGGTCTTTTGTCCATTTACAACATACTCATCACCGTCACGAACCGCTTTGGTGCGAAGTGAAGCCAGATCGCTTCCCGCTCCGGGCTCTGAATACCCCTGACACCACCAGGCTTTACTCGACAGGATATCCGGCAGGTATTTTGCTTTTTGCTCTTCAGAGCCATATTTCATAATGACAGGCGCAACCATCGACTGGCCAAAAGGCATGATCCCAGGTGTGTCCGCCGCAGCCATTTCAAGATCAAAGAGATATCGCTCGGTTGGCGAGAAATCTGGTCCACCCAACTCTGCTGGCCAGTTGAGTCCAGCCCAACCTTTCTTATAGAGCGCCTGCTGCCAATAAACGTGGTCTTCCTTGTCTAGGTGACCGTTGGCGCTGCGTCTATGACGCTGCTGCATTTCCTCGGGATAGTTATCTTTGATCCAATTGCGTACTTCCAATTGGAATGCGAAGTCTGCTTCGCTGAATTTCAGATCCATAGTTGGCTCGGCTTAAATTTTAAGGTGGCTAGTAAAAGGTGGTTATTATAAGTATCTCGACATGAGATGCCACGGGGGGTTATACACTCTTCGCACGGCCCTCGACAATCTGGACAAAAGACCTGGTTTGTAGTTCAGCCACGGTCAAACCGGAGGCCAGGACCTCGGTTTCAACCAGGGCGCCGCATTGCAGCCCGTTGACAAAGAAGTTAACCAGGCCCTGTCCGGTGGCGGCGTCATCAAAGGTATTGCCCGATAATGAGGCCTGGGCCGCGGTTTCGATAAAGCGTTTTAGCCGGATCTGGGCTTCTTCCAACCCCTGCAAATAAAAGTAAAAAACCGCAGCAAACCGCACCGGTATTTGCGCTGGATTTAAATCCCAGCCCTGATAAATACCTAGCCTCATTGAATGCAAAATATTGTCAAAATGTAATTGCCATGCACTGGCGACAATCTGCCGATTTTCATTAAGTTCTGTCTCCGCCAGATCCGCCCCCTTGTGGAGAGGAATAGGCATGATGTTGGTGATGCCATCACAGACGTTCACGCCGGTCCCCGTTAATCCGGCAATCAGCATCTGCCGAGCAAAATCCGCGGCACTATGGGTGTGGGATTGAAAGGAAGAGGCAACATTACAGCTGGCTGTGTAATCAAATGTACCCAGTACCACCGTCGTGACCCGCCCTGCTCCGGCGTCGACCAGTTGCCGCAGACCAAACTGGCCAGTTTCGTTAAACAACATTTGGACATTTTCGAGCATCAGTTCAACCCGGATTGTCCCGGGTAAAATGCCGGTTCGATTTTCCAGTAGCTCAATAGCTTTACACAAAACCTGTACCTGAATCATCGAAGTCACTTTTGGCAAGGTGACATAAAAAACAGGCGGGAACTGCCCAGATGCCGCCACAACCAGCCTCGAAACAAAAAGATCCAGGGTTCTTAAGCTACGGACCTTGGCTTCTTCTGTTAATGCTTTGATTCGTATACCAACACTCGCGGGTAGTTCGTCCCGTTGCAGACCCTCTGCCATCGCCTCAGCGGCACTGGCAACGTGATCATCTTCTTCTTTATCGGTGCGGGTGCCGTAACCATCCTCAAAATCCGCCCGGTGATCTTCGATTGGCTCGGCCTTCAACTTCTCTCCGACTCGCGTAAAAACTGCCGCCGCGAGTTCTGGGGAATGGCTAATACCCAAATTGCTGGCAAACATTTCCGGGCTCTGGGCGTACTCAACAAAGTGCCGCTGGGCCAATCCACCAATCTTGGCAGTTGCTCCCGATTTATAAAGATGGGCGCCACCGTAAAGCGTATGAACCGGCTGGCGTAGCGGGCTTTCACCGGGAAAACGAGTGGCATATGCCTGGTTGGCAACGGCGAGCTGTTCCATTAGTGGTACCAGGCTCTCTTGATCGATAGTGGTTTGCATGGTCGGTTGCCTTTTGGTTCGGAAGCTTAAGTCCGGCGATTCTGATGGCGCCATAATATAGAATCCGCAGTTGACCTACATCATGCAATTCCACTCGGGTTTGCGCTAAGGTGTGCCCCTCAACTTATACGACCGACAGCGATTTTAATGACAGACCAGGCCCACATAGAACCCGTTCGCGACTATTTTCTCCAACTGCAAACCGACATTTGCGACAAGTTGGCTGGGATAGACGGCGATGCAAACTTCTCGATTGAAGATATTCGCCAACCCAATGGTGCGCACTCCCGGCCAAGGGTCATCGATAATGGTCAACATATTGAACGGGGAGCCGTCCAATTCAGCTATAGCATGGGAGACTCCCTACCACCGGCGGCAAGTGAGCGGAACCCGGAGCTTGCGGGAAAGGGCTTTCAAGCCACCGCTATCTCAATGATCATGCATCCACGAAATCCATATGTACCTACATTCCACGCCAATCTGCGGTTTTTCCTGGTTGATGGTACCCATTGGCACTTCGGCGGTGGTTTTGACCTGACGCCCTACTATCCCTTTGAGGAAGACGTCATTCACTGGCATAAAACAGCCAAGGCAGCCTGTGATCCATTCGGCGCGGACATCTATGCAAAATTCAAATCCTGGTGTGATGACTATTTTTATCTGAGCCATCGAGGTGAAGCACGCGGGGTCGGCGGCGTGTTTTTTGACGACTGGAATCAAGGGGGTTTTGACCAGAGTTTTAGCCTGGTTAAAAGTATTGGTGACGCCATTTTACCCGCCTACGCCCCCATTTTAGAGTCCCGCAAAGACACGCCATTTGGTGAACGCGAGGAGGAATTCCTGCTCTATCGTCGCGGTCGATATGCGGAGTTTAACCTCGCCATCGATCGAGGCACCCGTTATGGGATCCAGTCGGGCCGAAGAATTGAATCGGTGTTGGCTTCCATGCCGCCTAGAGCAATCTGGAAATACAACTGGCGCCCTGAACCTGGATCAGCTGAGGCGGACCTTTACGACAATTATCTGCCGGTCAAATCCTGGCTGGCTGATTCTTGACTATACTTTCATCGGGACCTCCTGATTTGCCGTGCACCAGCGTGGGGAGGCAAGACCTTTAGCAGGCACTGATATGGAAAGCGTTGAGAACTGGTACGAAAAAATTGTCTTTGAAAAGATCCGTCAAATGGCACTGGAAGACTCCGGAACCAAGCGCCAATTTGACGCGTCGCTCTGGGCCGACGTTGCCTGTCTTTCCCTCAATCACCTGCCCCCTCGATACGTACGTCACTCGGTGGACATGACCTTTTATTTATCTCCCCATGAACAGTTAGAGATGGACAAAAGAGTCGACAAGGCCATCGCAAATGCCATGGCCTACGTGGACCAGCATCCCCTCACCAGTGGGCCCCTCACGAACGGGCAAGACGCTGCCTGAACTGTACTCTCGCATGTACTTTCGACATGTACTTTCGACATGTACTTGCAAGCCAACACTTCCCGCATGAACTTTTAGGACAAAGCACGTAAAGTAGCTCGCTTCAAAGTGACTGTTTGCCGTTCATGCTTCGAAGTAAGTTACCGTTAGTTGGTACCACCATATTCACTACCATGTCAGCGATGGCTGCCGAGTATGGTGCGATCAATCTGTCCCAGGGATACCCAGATTTCTCTCCGCCCGCCGCACTCCTTGACGCCCTGAGTAAAGCCCTTGCTGATGGTAAAAATCAGTACCCACCAATGATTGGCATCCACGAATTACGTGAACAAATTCAGCACAAAGTGCTTGGGATGTACCGGGCTGATGTTGATCTGAATACGGAAATCACAATTACCTCCGGGGCTACCGAGGCATTATTTGTCGCCATTCAAGCTTCAGTCCAGCAAGGCGACGAGGTGATTGTGTTAGACCCCGCCTACGATGCCTACGATCCAGCCATTCAATTGGCCGGTGGCCGAGCCGTGCACGTCAGTATGACTTCAGCATTTGCAATTGACTGGCAGCAGGTTGAAGACAGCATTACCGCAAAAACCAGCACGCTCATTATCAACTCGCCCCATAACCCTTCGGGCAGCGTACTGACGTCCTCGGACCTGGTTGAACTCAGCAGGCTCGTCGAACGGCACAACCTCACCGTGATCAGCGATGAAGTTTACGAACATATGGTGTTTGATGGCCAACCACACTTGAGTCTGCTCAGTCATCCGGAACTCAGAGCACGATCATTTGTTATTTCCTCCTTCGGTAAAACCTACCATGCAACGGGCTGGAAAGTCGGTTATGCCATTGCACCAACCGCCTACACAGTCGAGTTTCGCAAGATCCATCAGTTTGTTACCTTCACGACCCATACACCTAGTCAATACGCCATAGCCGATTACATGCAACACCACGGCGAACACCATATCGAGCTACCGAGCTTCTACCAGGAGAAACGGGATTTGTTTTTGGCCCTGATGGATAAGTCGCAATTCAAGATGACACCAACACCTGGCACCTATTTCCAACTTGCGGATTACAGCGCGATTTCTGACCTCGATGACGTCAATTTTGCCGCGCACCTGACCCAGGTTGTTGGGGTTGCGGCCATCCCTATTTCAGTCTTCTACAATAGCCCGCCAAATCAAAAGGTGGTCCGCTTCTGTTTTGCAAAATCAGATGACACCCTCAAATTAGCAGCGGAGAAGCTGGTCGCCTTTTCAAATAGCAATACACCTGGGACTAGCACTAGTCAGGTTGGTGGATCATGACAAGACTCAAACTTGGGCTCATTCAGTCCCACTTACATTGGGAAGATCCAGCCGCCAATCGCGCGCATTTTGAAGCAAAGTTGTTCGCCATGGCTGCCGCGGACCTCATTGTGCTGCCAGAAATGTTTTCGACCGGCTTTTCAATGAACTCAGAACAGCACGCAGAAGCAATGACCGATAAAACCGTGGTCTGGTTACAATCACAGGCTGACGAATTAAAGACTGCGATATGTGGCAGTGTGATGATCCGGGAGGCAGGCCAATTTTATAACCGGTTTTTGCTCTGCAAACCGAATGAAACACCGATTCAGTATGACAAGAAACACCTGTTCCGAATGTCTGGAGAACACCAACATTTTTCCGCCGGTTCTGAACGGCTTGTAGTTGAACTAAAGGGAGTACGAATTTGCCCACAGGTTTGTTATGACTTGAGGTTCCCTGTCTTTAGCCGCAACATCTTTAGCCGCAACATCTTTAGCCGCAACAAGGGAGACTATGACCTGCTCCTTTATGTTGCAAACTGGCCCGCAAAACGCCGCCAGCACTGGCGAACCCTGCTAACCGCCAGGGCAATAGAAAACCAGGCTTATGTGGTCGGTCTAAATCGAGTCGGCACCGACGGCAACCAGGTTGATTACAGTGGCGACTCTGGGTTGATACATCCAAACGGCAAATGGCTGTCCGATCTCTCCTCGGGAGACACCAGCGCAATTATAGAAATTGATCTCGCGGACCTGGAACAGTACCGGCAGGACTTTCCGGCGTGGCAGGATGCGGACCGATTTACGCTAGAGGATTAACCGGAAACTAATGCGGCCGCACATTAATCACCGTCACCGACGGCGTATTCAGTTCTGGATCGACGTTAAAGCCTCGTACCAGTACAACTGAATCATTTACCTCAGCCAGGCCCAACGCTTCTGCAGTGCTTCGAGCCAGTTCATTTGGATTGCTCTTGCCTGCCTCAGGAACCATAACCGGTATAACACCCCAGAGTAACGACATCCGTTGCAAAGCTCTCATGTCGCTGGTGATTGCGACTATGGGCGCTGCCGGACGAGCCGTGCTGACCGTGGCTGCAGAAGTGCCCCCTTTGGTCACGACCATCACACCGCTTGCCATAATCTGCCGGGAAATCTGTGCTGCTGCATTTGCAATCACATTCCATACCGGCAGCGCTTCATTTGGCGTCTGATCTATCCCATGACCCCAGACCCCGTCTCGCCACAGATAAGCTTCAGTTTGTCTAGCCACCCGGTGCATGGTTCTAACGGCCTCTTCAGGGAATAATCCCATTGCGGTTTCGCCGGACAACATAATGGCATCAGCACCCCGCTCAACCGCATGGGAAACATCCGTCACCTCAGCCCGGGTAGGTCTTGAATGGGTAATCATGGATTCCAGCATTTGAGTGGCCACAATCACCGGTTTGCCTTTGCTTCGGCTCAAATCAATGAGCTGGGTCTGGGCGATAGGGACCTGCTCTGCCGGTAACTCAACCCCAAGATCTCCCCGCGCCACCATAATACCGTCGGACGCATCGAGAATTTCATCGGCATTTTCCAGGGCCTCTGGCTTTTCGATTTTGGAAATAATTCGCGCGTCGGTTTGATGCTCGTTGATAAGCGCTCGAAGTGGTGCAAGGTCCTCTGCCTGCCGAACAAATGACAGGGCAATGTAGTCCACGCCCAAATCCAGGGCAAATTTAGCATCGACAAAATCTTTTTCGGTCATTGCCGGCGCGGAAACCGCAACCCCCGGGAGGTTAATGCCCTTGTGATTACCCAGTTCTCCACCATGAATCACCTGGCAAATCACATCAGAGTCGGACTTTGATTCAACTCGCAGTTCGAGGAGTCCATCTGACAGTAAAATACGGTCATCGATTTTGACGTCGGCTGCCAACAACGGATATTGCGAGGGGATTAAACCCGGCGACCCTATGACATCCCGGGTTGTGATCGTAACCTGTTCACCGGTGACAAGATGGATGCTGTCCCCGACAAACTTCCCGGTTCGAATTTTTGGTCCACAAAGATCAGCCAGAATCGCAATGGGACGATCTAATTCGACCCCAAGCCGCCGTATATGTTGGTAAGCCTCGGTATGGGCCTGATGCTCGCCGTGGGACATATTCAATCTGAAGACATTAACGCCAGCTTCAATCAACCCCGTTAGCATCTCGGGACTTGAAGATGCTGGACCAACCGTGGCGACAATTTTTGTCCGGCGATACTTTAAAAGATTGATCTGAGTGGTAATCGCCATATTGACCCCGGGGATTAACTGCATTAGCGTCATAGACGTTACCGTTCGCACCCCAGCTAAGCAAGTTGGAAGGACGTCAAACTGGAGCAATTGTTATGGCTGAGTTGAGTATCCCCAGAGCGCACTCTGATGAGTGGTATGACAATCTCGCCATCAATCAGACGGGTTACTACTACCCCTGGCAATCAGAAGTTGGCCAAAAAAATGGAGAAGCCGCTTTTCTGGAGATGCTCGAAGAGCACCTGACCCCAGAAACCCGGGTGCTCGAGGTAGGTTGTGGCCATGGTGATCTGGCCCTGAATATTGCCGCTAGCTGCCATTCAGTCATCGCCTATGACCGGGTGCCGACCTATATTGACCTGGCAAAATCCAATCAAAAGGCCGCCGGTATCAACAATGTTGAATTTCTTTGTCACAATGCCTGGGATGGTAGTGCGGCTAATCTCCCAGCAAAGCCAGATAGTGTTGATCTCATTATTGGCCGTCGAGCGCCCATTCACTGGCTCACGGGCGCCAAACAGGTTTGTAGATCAGGCGCCACCTTACTTGCCCTATGCCCTATGGAAGAGCCCATTCCTGCCTGGTCAAGCAAGCTGCCGCCAAAACTCCACTATGAAAACTCAGGTCGCCATACGGGCCATGGTTCAATTCACCAGTCGGTAGAGAATCGCCTCCATCAAGCAGGACTCACACTCGACAGTGGCTGGGGATTTGATGTACCAGAAGTCTTTTCTCAGCCCGAAGAACTGTACCGCATGATTACCTGGGGATTACCAGCTTCTGAAGTACCTCCCTACGATGAGATTTCCTACAAGGTGGATGGAATTTACGACAAGTATGCTGAGGCGCAGGGCATTGTGATGCGTCATTGCCGTTTTCTATTTAAGGCGATTGTGCCCTAGGTCACAATTAGCGTAATTCTCCAACAAGCATTCATTCTTTTGTGGCCACAAAGCCCTATAATCATTTTTTTTAATTAGTAGGCTTACATCGTGCTGTATTACCTCGGCCAGTATCTGGCTGATGTCGCAGGTCCATTTCGACTGCTCACGTCCTATATATTCCTCACCGGTTTGGGCACTGCCGTTGCCGCACTCCTCACCTGGTGGTTATTGCCGAAACTCTGGCATTTGCTCCCCACGGACAAAGGAAGAGAGTTTGCCGTTGATGCCGAAAAAAGCATCGGCAAACCCGTCAGCGCAGGGCTAATTTTTATTCCCATTTTTTTAATCACCAGTGTACTTGTTGTCCCCTTCGACTGGATGTTTTTTGGCATATTGCTCTGTGTCGCCTTTGCGATGCTGGTGGGCTACCTGGATGACCGTGCCATCGGCGGCTGGAGCGAGTACCGTCTGGGTGCTATTGACCTTGGGGTTGCCCTGGTCGCTTCCATGATCATTTGCCAGCTACAGCCCTACACCATATGGCTGCCCCTGTTTAAAGACCCGATCATCATTAGTCCGTATCTGTTTGTACTGGGTGCCACCATACTGATTTGGGTCTCAATCAACGCCACAAACTGCACCGATGGGGTTGATGGACTCTCCGCTAGCCTATCGGGCATGGGGATCCTTTTCCTCGGAATCATTCTCTATGTGATTGTTGGCCACGCTGACATTGCTAACTACTTGCTTGTTCCACACTACGAACAGGGTGCGGACTGGGCCACCATGGCATTTGTTCTAGTCGGCTGCTTAACCGGTTATCTATGGCATAACAGCTATCCCAGCGCTGTGTTAATGGGGGATGCTGGCTCCAGACCGATCGGCTTGATGCTCGGTGTACTAGTCCTGGCCTGCGGCAATCCATTTCTGATTCTTGTGGTGGCGTTTGTGGTTCTGGTCAATGGCGCAACCGGCATGATCAAGGTGGCACTGCTCAGATTTTTCAAGATCGGCATATTTGGCCAGATTCGATATCCGCTCCATGACCACGTTAGACACAAACTGGGATGGTCCAATACCCAGGTACTGGTGAGGTTTATGCTGTTACAGGCCGTCGGAACACCCATTCTATTAGTGTTGCTGCTTAAAATTCGCTAGTGGTACAAAAAGACTAAAACCGGACAAATTTCAGGCAAAAAAAAGGCCCGAGAAAGGCCTGTGTAATGGGGGGGTTAACTAAGCTGTTATTAGTAATACAACTCCCATGCCAAAAACTGAGTGCGGGGCATAATAATTTATATATCAACAACTTACGACTAGAAACCAGCGGATTACTAGCGGCCAAATAACTGCCTAAAACGTCACAATCTGACCCGCTAGGCACTCAAAACATACCCCTTCTAGCCGAATGCCGTTCCTGCTTCCGGTAATCTCGCCTAGAATAAGGTATCGCGGGTGTTCATCGGTGTACTCCATTCGTATTTTAAGTCTCATTTTGTTTAGCAGCATTTGTCTCTTCTCCTCTGGTGTGAGCTGGGGTGCTGAGCCCGTGGACCCTGCAAAGCTTGCCGCCATTAAGGAGTTGATCACGGTCACCGGCGCTGCCACCAATAGCGAGCAATACGCCCGGGCTTTCTCCCAACAACTGGTGTCGGTACTGCGCATTAGCAATCCACAATTACCGGACTCCGCAATACAGATTGTCAATGAAGAGGTTGGCCAGTCAGTCAAAGAGGCCTTTAACGAAGAATCCCTGCAACAGGAAATCTATCCAATCTATGCCAAATATTTCACTCTGGAGGAACTTGAAGGGCTGATTGCCTTTAACAAGTCCCCTGCTGGGATTAAGGCTAATCAGGTGATGCCACAACTTATGGCGGAAAGTATGCAGGCCGCCCAACTCTGGTCCCGTTCGATCACACCGCAGATATCCAAGCGGGTGTTGGAAAGATTCCAAAAGGAAGGCATCCAGATCCGACTGGTTGCACCCGAACCAAACACAACGCCTTAAATAGCCCCTGTTTCAAGATCTCGAATCAAGAACTCGTTTGAAGGTCCCGGGGATTAATCAGCGAGGTCAGGATGTGATCCTCCCATTGACCATCAATCAGCAGAAACTGTTTAGCCAGCCCCTCCACCTCAAAGCCTAGTTTTGCAAGCAGCCGTCCACTGCGTTCGTTACGGGGTAAATAATTAGCCATAATCCGATGCAGTAACAATTCTTCGAATATAAACCGACAGGCTGGTTTTAATGCTTCCGCCATTAGACCACAGCCCTGATGTCGCTCTGACAGCGCATAGCCGAGGTGGCAGGATTGAAAGGTGCCCCGGACAATATTGGTAAAATTACAAACGCCAATCACTTCGGATTCAGCGGGATCCAGAATCACCAGTGCCACGGAAAGTCCCTGCTGAAATTCCCTTTTGTGCTGCTGGAGCTGCATGCGCCAGTAATTATCGGTGAAGAACTCCGGCCGACGTCGGGGTTCCCAGGGGGCCAGGTGCTCGCGATTTTCCCGGCGAAACAACACCATCTTGCCAGCTTCTGAAGGCTCTAACAGGCGAATCCTGGTATTTTTGGTGACCAGATCGGGGAAACGATGGGGTAAAGCCATCTACTGTATATCCAGTATTTGGTTAGCAGCCCGGCTAAAGTTTTCGTAATCACAATCTTCACCCAGATCAATTTCTTCACCCCGCTGCATCTTGAGTAGCGAAAACTTGCCTGCCGCTGCCTGCATAACCACACCGTTAGGTGCACCTTCCGAAGATAGATAAAGAACAGCTGGGCTGACTTGTTGGGGTTGCCCCCTCGCAGCGCCGTCTGGCAGAGATTCTGTCATTCGTGTGAGTGCCGCGGGAACAAGACAATTCACATGGATTCCCTTTCTCGAGCCTTCTAGCTTCAACACATTCATCAAACCGATTAGGCCCATTTTTGCCGCGGCATAATTGGATTGCCCAAAGTTGCCGAACAGCCCTGATTCAGAGCTCGTCAGCACAACTCTGCCCCAACCCTTCTCAGCTAAAATCGGCCAGGCCGCATGGGTTACAAATACGGCACCCATGAGGTGAACATCTAGTACCGCACGAAAATTTTCCATGGTGACATTGGCAAATGTTTTATCTCGAAGAATGCCGGCGTTGTTGACAACTATGTCGATGGTACCGAATGACTCAACCGCAAAATCAACAATGTCTGCGGCGCTCGATTCTGATGCCACCGAATGGGTACTGGCAACCGCGGCACCACCGCTTGCGCGTATTTCATCGACAACGGTTTGAGCCGTGTGCCCGGAGCCTGTGCCATCGATTGCACCACCCAGGTCATTGACCACAACCCGTGCTCCACGCCGAGCAAATTCAAGCGCATGGGATCGCCCTAGCCCACCACCGGCGCCGGTGACAATAACAACCTTGCCTGAAAATTCTCCATCAGTATTTGGCATAGATATGCGCCATTGGAGTCGATTTCAAAATATTAACTCAATTTTACCCTGGGCGGCGAACCATAATCGTATAGGGAACCCTATGATTCGTATCTAAAAACTGGCTGGTTATTTCGAAGCCTAGACGATGGTAAATGCGAATGGCTCTCGAATTGAAGTTTGCTACCGTGAGCCGTAATGGGTTGGCGGCGAGGGTTTCCGTGGCGTATGCGACAATGGCTCGAAAAAATTGAGTCCCACGCCCCTGATAGATAAGCTCCGGACGCATGCCTAAGCCGATATCTAATGCTGGTTCCTCATAGCAACCACCGGCTACCTGACCATCCTCGCCAAAGGAACAAAAGCCAACAAACCCGTACTCGGCATCTCGGATGCCATAAAAACCATTGGCAGGATCAACAAATTCCTGAATAAGCGCGTCAATATCCTCAGGTTCCGGCGGATCATAAAAATCATAGGGGACTGGATAGCGCCAATCCAAAATATCTCGAGCTTCCTCCTCCGTCAGGGGCTGGATCCGATAGCTTGCGGTCGAGAGACTCGTTGTAGAAAAGCTAAAATCCAACAGTTCAACTCATTCGCAATAAACAAGCTTGCTATCCTATTGGAGGGTGAAATACTCTGCAATATCATCCGGTCCGATAGTGTAGTCATAGGTTAAGGTTCTTGTATGATTAAGTTGATGAACAAATTGATGCACAAATTTCTCGTGAACGCAGTCACTCTGTTCACGATTCTATTCAGTCCGTTGGCGATCAGTGAAGAATTTGACTGGGCGCCCAGTATCAACCCTGGTGACACGTTCCCGGCATTCTCTCTGGGTGACCAGGACGGATTGGAACAAACAAACGCCAGTATCAGCGGTGAAAACGGCTATCTTATTCAGTTTAATCGTTCAGTTGTCTGGTGAGGATTCTGCAAACGACAACTCGTGCAGTTGTCCGAATACACACCGAAGTTTGAGGCGATAGGCATTAAGGTACTGACGGTGACTTACGATAGTCAGGCAGATGCCAAGAAATTCTATGATCGTAATCAGTTAGCCTACCCAATTTTATTTGACGAGCAAAGCACGTTGATCAAAGAGTTAGGCATTCTGAACACGGGACCGAAACCCGGAGATGCGGCTTATGGCATTCCTTATCCCGGTCTATTCCTTGTCGATAGCGATGGAAAAGTGTTCGCAAAATTCGCCGAGAAGAGCTTTAAAGACAGACCCAACTATGACGGCATACTGAGTACTGCCGAGAAACTCAGCCAATAGGTCTACTGGCTTGAAAGCTTCATGTTCGCTATCCTGCTGGCTCAAGAACTAGTGAGATAGCAACATGAATCGAGCCCTTTTGCTCCTTAGCATTCTGTGTCTGACACAGCCTTCATTTGCCCAGAGCCAACCAATGGATTGGCAGGCTTTCGAAGCCCGAAGCTTACAAACCCTGGTGGATTTGATCCAACTGGATACCTCCCAACCGGCGGGTAACGAATATCTCGCCACAGATTACCTCGCAAAAAGACTCAAAGCAGCTGGCATACCCTATAAGACCTATGAGCCCGTAAAAGGCCGAACCAGCATCGTTGCGCGGCTTAAGGGTAACGGCAGCAAAGCACCGGTCTTGCTCCTCGGGCATACGGATGTTGTCACCATCGAACGTGAAAATTGGACCTTTGAACCCTTCAGCGGCACCGTCGCCGAGGGAAAAATATTTGGACGAGGTGCCTCGGATGATAAAGGCATCGTCGCCGGTAGCTTCGAAGTCCTGCTAGCCCTGAAAGAACTCAATGTACCTTTAGACCGCGATGTTATTTTTCTCGGTGTGGCTGATGAAGAAGCCGGCGGTACCCTCGGCATCACTTATCTTGTTGAGCATCATCTCGATGACATCAAAGCAGAGTTTGCTTTTAATGAAGGCGGCGGCGGCGCAATTGATCTAGAGACCAACAAATATATTAATTTCTCAATCAGCACCGCAGAAAAAACCCCACGCCGGGCAAAACTGATTGTCGACGGCAAGGCGGGACATGGCTCAATTCCAACCAGAGATAATGCAATCGGCGTGATGGCACGGGCGGTTGCTCGATTATTTGATAGTCCCCTGCCGATGGAACTCAACGATACTACTCGGACTTACTTCACACGGCTCGCTGCAACCAGACCCGACGCTGAAGCAGAGGTCTATCGTAAAATTCTTGAACCTAGTCCTTCTTTAGAAACCCAGGAGCAACTTCGAGATATTAATCCCTACTTTTTTTCGATTATTCGAACTTCGGTCTCACCAACTATTTTCCAGGGGGGCTATCAGCGAAACGTTATTCCTTCAAGAGCAGAAGCGACTCTAGACATCCGTGCACTGCCGGGAACGGACCCTGAAGTCATGTGGGCTGCCATTAGCAAAATCATTGACGACCCCAACGTTCGCATAGAACCTATGGCAGTGACCCGGCCCGCCCATGATCCAGCATCCCTGACTACACCGTTGTTTAACGCGATTGAACGGGTCATCAAACAGGAGTTCCCTGAAGCCGTAGTCTTGCCCACCATGTCCACGGGAGCCACGGACTCCGCGCAGTTAAGAGCCGCCGGTATTCCCACATATGGATTTGGTCCCGGCCGCTATCTGGGGGAAAGCAACGGCGTCCACGGTAACGATGAGTTTCTTCGCATCAAGGGCTACAACGACTACCTAAAATTGCTGTGGCTTATCGTCAACGATGTGGCTGCTACTAAATAGATAAGTAAACAGCCTTGAGCGGGTAAACAGCCCTATACCATATAGGTTTTTGATTTCTCAAAGCTTGCCTCGGCCGAGTGAACGATATCCATAAAGATATCTTTTGCCGGCCGAACCGCTCGAATCATACCCATGCCTTGCCCCGCAAACCCCGGATTGATATCAGCTCGACCATCACGGCTCGCAGCCGCCATCACCGGTCCAGCAACAGCGCCCTGATAAGGCATTGGTAACGGGTTTATATCAGCATGCTCCCAGGCATCGGTCCATTTGCTGCGAATAATCCTCGCGGGTTTACCCGTTACAGAACGGGAGATCACTGTCCCTTCTTCCGTACCTTCAACCAGTGCCTCTTTTTGGTGGGGCAATATCCCAGATTCTTCAGCCGCCAGAAATGCCGTTCCAATCCAGGCGCCTGCTGCACCTAACATCATCGCCGCCGCAACACCGCGACCATCACAGATACCACCTGCACCCAGGACCGGAATATCACCTACCGCATCGACAACCTGGGGAATTAAGGACATAGCGCCAACAGGGGAATTATGGCCCCCGGCATCATGACCCTGGGCAACAATCACATCGAGCTTAATCGACGCCACCTGAACCGCATGTCGAACAGCACCGACCACTGCCATTACTTTGGTACCGTTATAACGAAACTCATCCATCCACGGGCCGGGACTGCCAAGCCCCGCGGCATAAACCGGCACCCTCTCATCCACGATCACCTGCATTTGCGCTTCAAAAAATTCTTTACTGAACACCGGCAAGCCGCCTTCACGCCTGGGTCCATTAGGCGAGGACTTCAGTGCTTCCCGATCCATGAATTCCTGGGCAAATGCCATATGGCCTTTTAGCTTTTCCATTGGATCATCACGATCAGTTCCACCCTCACCTGCCTTTTGCGCGGCACGGCGCACAGAAGCCGGTAGCAAAGTATCCACACCAAAGGGCTTATCCGTCAGACTGCGGGTCCTTTGGATCCATTCGCGAAGTTCTTCCGGCTGACAGGCTGCAGCACCCAGAACGCCGAGTCCGCCAGCGTTGGAAACCGCAGCTGCCAATTCAGGTGTACTTGCGCCACCCATTCCAGCAAGCACAATGGGATATTCAATTTCGAGAATGTCACAGACTTTGCTATGGAGCTTCATTGCGCTACCTTATTGTTTTGAGTGAACCCATTTCACCAAATTGGTGCAGCAAGTGCTACTAACAGCGTGACGGATGAAACAACGGAATTCAGATATGGACAATCAGCCTGCCTACTACCGAGATAGCTATTTGCAGGATCTCGACACGACAATTACCGCCATCAACGGTAAACAGGTCATTTGTGAGGATACAATTTTCTATCCCGAGGGCGGCGGTCAACCCGGCGATAGCGGGCAACTGCAAACCCCAGACAGAACAATTTCTATTCTTGATACAAAAAGAGACAAGGTCACTGGCGAGATCCAGCACGAAGTTGAGGATGCTTCGGACCTAAAGGTTGGCCAGCGCATCACACTGACCCTCGATTGGGACAGACGCTACGCCCATATGCGAATGCACACAGCATTGCATCTGCTCGGATCGTTGATACCAGTGCCAGTCACCGGCGGATCAATCGGCGCGGCAAAAAGTCGGTTGGATTTTGATCTGGGCGACCACCAAATTGATAAGGTTGATCTCACCACGCGAATAAACGAACTGATCACCGCTGGACACACTTTGGAACTTAGCTCTATCACCGATGAAGAGTTAGATGCCAAACCAGAACTGGTGAGAACCATGTCCGTGCAACCACCTCGAGGCAGCGGTGTTGTGCGTACCGTTCGAATTGGCGACATCGACTATCAGCCCTGCGGCGGCACACACCTAAACAGTGTGTCCGAAATCGGGCCAGTTGAGATCAGCAAGATTGAGAATAAGGGTAAGCGGAATCGGAGGGTTCATTTGGTGTTTCTAACGAGCTGAGGAGAGGAGCTTGGTCCCACTACTACAGGAAGAACACCTATACAGGAAGAACGCCGAACTCGATTCCTCAACGTTTCGAATTTTGTGTCGAGTCAGCCTGGAAGGCTGCAACGAAAATTGGGGACGAGCTTTTCAAACATCGTTTGAAGCAGAATGTGCTGGACTTTGACCACCTGGAGAAGCTTAAGTAAGTGCCACTCCACTCTGCCCCATTTCTTTAATCAGCTATTGGCCACTGCTGTGCGTCGTGAAGTACACGCAAGATTTCAATGCAATTTGTACTAGCATGCTCTCGATACACAATGATAAACGGAATGCCATCGATAACCAGCTCCCGCGTGTTTCTTAATCTTCCTTGGCGACTGGCTCTGAGAGATGGGGTCAGAGTAAAGGGACAGAGCGGCTGGCGTTCCAGTAAAGTCATCGTTTTAAACTACCGACTTGTTCTCGGAACCTATCCGTACCAAGTACCAAACCTTTTTCTAGACACGCTCGGATTTTCCCCAACACCTCCGTTGCCATCGCCTCACTCATCCACTTCCGGTAGTGGGATTGCCGCTCGATTTCACTCACTGCTAACTCTGAATACAATACATGTGGCGTCCACATCTTTACCTTTACGCCAAACGCATGTGCACGGTAACTAGACCACTTGTAATCACCAGGATCATTAACCATCCCAGCCCGAACGGGATTAAGTTCGATGTATCTAAGACAATTCAGGAAATACTCCTCTTCCTGAACAACACTGGATTTATAGCGCCCTTCGAACAGTGTCCCAGTTCGTTGATAACCATAGTTAAAATAACGCACGTACAATCGTCCTAGCGTTTGCATAAGTTTTGACACACCAATCTCGTCTTTCGGTGTCAGTAACAAATGAACATGGTTCGTCATCAAAACCCAACCGTGTATTTCAACATCAAATTTCTTCGCATACTCACCCAACCAATTCGCGTAAGCGGCCATATCCGCGTCCTTACCAAAACAAACCTGCCGATTGTTGCCCCGTTGAACAACGTGGATCGGCATACCCGCAGGACAAAATCGAGGGCGACGTGGCATACGTTCTCTCCGAAAGTTTTACGAAACAAAACTCTCCCACTACTCGCAACTTCTCTTTGTAAGCCATTACACATTCATCCTGCCCGTTTAATCTGTCCCTTTACTCTGACCCCATTTCTTGTTGTGTTGAAGCGCTGTTATCGTTTGCGCCCAATACCATATTCGCTAATTTAAAAATGATTTGATCTTTGAATTTTTCCCGTACACCAGGCCCCAGGTTACCGAGCATTCTGCGATTTACCTGCAGCAAAATGCAGAGGGTTTTTGCAGTGATATGGGACGATCGCGGTGTGTTTAGAATGAATGAAATTTCCCCGAAAAAATCACCGGGTCCCACTTCCGCGAGCTCTGTGGGATTGTGTTCCAGAGAAACTGCGGCTGTGCCGCTGAGCAGGATGTAAAAATCATGATCCAGTGATCCTTGCTCAACGATTTTCTCCCCATCTTTGGCTACGTAAAAGGCGGCATGTTGAACCAATTGTTCTTTTTCTGTCATATCAAACGCACGGAAAAACGGAATTTTGCCAAGCAATAGGACGATCTGTCCGTGGGTGAGTTTCGTGGTTTTCTGCATTGCTGCTCCCTTTGTGTAGCTCACACAAATTCAAATGTTACGCAGTTGTGTATAAAGCATAGCAGCATGGTGGAAACTAGCTAAGGCGAGCTGAATATCAGCTATGACGGTCTATTGTGCCGAGAGAAATGGGGTCGAGAAATGTGAGAGATGGGGTCAGAGTAAAGAGACAGAGCGGCTGGCGTTCCAGTAAAGTCATCGCATCAACCCACTGACTTGTTCACGGAACCTATCCGTACCAAGTACCAAACCTTTTTCCAAACACGCTCGAATTTTTCCTAACACCTCCGTTGCCATCGCTTCGCTCATCCACTTTCGGTAATGAGACTGCCGCGCGATATCGCTCGTTCCCAAATCTGAGTACAACGCGTGAGGTGACCATATCTTTGCCTTTACCCCAAATGCATGCGCTCGGTAACTTGACCACTTGTAGTCGCCTGGATCATTCACCATCCCAGCCCGAACCGGATTGAGTTCGATGTATCTCAGGCAATTCAATAAATATTCCTCTTGTTGAACAACACTTGATTTGTAGCGCCCTTCAAACAGCGTCCCAGTTCTCTGATAACCATAGTTAAAATAGCGGACGTACAAGCGGCCCAATGTTTGCATCAGCTTCGAGACACCGGCCTCATCCTTCGGCGTCAGCAACAAATGAACATGATTCGTCATCAAAACCCAACCATGTACTTCAACCTCAAATTTCTTTGCATACTCACCTAACCAATTCGCATAAGCGGCCATATCCGCTTCCTTAGCAAAACAAACCTGCCGATTGTTTCCAATCGGCACAACGTGGACCGGCAAACCCGCTGGACAGAACCGAGGTCGACGTGGCATATCCCATTCCTAAAAGTTTTACGAAACCAAACTCTGCCACAATCAAAATCTTCTCTTTGTAAGACATCACTCATCCTTCATGTCCGTTTACTCTGTCCCTTTACTCTGACCCCATTTCTTGTACTCTGACCCCATTTCTTGGCGAGCGCGCAGGACGACGCAGGAATTGCACTCACGCAATCCTTAGGTTTTGTCTTCATGTTCACAACCGATCTTGCCAATCCATACTCCTAACAGTTTTACCCTGTCCCTTTACTCTGACCCCGAAAATTCAAATCTTTTTTAACATCAATGGTAGCTCAGATTGCTTTGAATCAACTGAGAGGTAGATCGAAAGCTCTGGAATTGTCCAACTAACACTATCTATAGAGTTAACTCGAATAACTTGTCGACCATCTATGGATATTATTTCAACATCATCATTTACAATTTCACCCAGTCGGAACTTAGATATAAGTGAATTTGAGTTTTCAAACTCTGTCCTAGACAATGTTTGAAAAGTAACTATTCGACCAGATGTCATAAGCCTTACCGAGAGCATGGGTGGGTATTCAGAATTGTCTATCGGAATAATCCCATACGCTCGACTGCCAAAGTCTCCCTCCTCCCAATAGACCAGCAATTCTTCCACCGCACTAACCTCCACATTTTCGAACACAATTTTGTCCGCTCCCCAGAAGTAACTTTGACCAAGAAAGAAGACTTCATTTCTAAAAATCACACTGAGCAACATAAGAACAGCTAGAAAAAGAGCAATCCATGATTTCGGAGATTGAGAAACGCGCATTATGGACACTCTTCCACCTCGCTCTCTAGCCCTACATCACCCATCAATAATCGCTTTAAGGCCTCTTGAGATACAATGCTGGCTGCATCTGTTTTGTTCAGCGGATTTCCGGCCGGACCCGTGATCATTGTACCGGGAACACCAGTAGCCAAATCTGCGGCTCCTTTTTGAATGTCTCTGATCCCTTCTTGGATCAGTTCAGATTTGTCGACAGGTATCCTTTCGCCGTTTATCATCGCTTCTATACGATCCTGCTCATTTTGCTTTCCTTCTCGCGCCTTCTCAGCACCATCAACCATGGACTTCAACGCCTCATTGCCGTAGTAAACAGAAGCCGCTACGATCAGCACCGCCGCGGCAATAACAACAGGATGTTTACCATCGGTATCTGCAATTCTGATCGGGTTCGCCAATACATAAGCACTAGTGTTCAATCCACCAGCTAGCCCAATTGAGTCTCTTTGAAGGTAGCGCGTAACATTAGCATCATAATCCCTAAAATAATTGTAATAAGTCCCAGTCTCCCCATCCTCATACTGCCCCGGCAACCTCAACAAACTCGTTACCGTATTAACACTCTCAGTCACCTCCCCAAAACTTGAATACTCACCCTGCCAAACCACCTGCCCATTCTTAGCCAACAACTTCTGCGGCGTCCCCAGATGATCCGTCTGATAGTAGTAATAAATCCCGTCTCTTTTCTGCAACAACGGGTCCGTCATCCAGGGCTTGTTCGGCCCATAGTGATATTCAGCAATCAGGGTGCCAGTGGCGTCATACTCCGCCGCCAGGCCTTCGCCGTTGTATAAAAAGTAAGTGGTGGCACCACCCGCAACTTTCTTCAGCCGCAACCCAAAGGGATCATAGTCATACTCACCAATGGCACTACCGCTGACATCTTCAACCCGGATCAATCTCTCTTCAGGGTTGTAGATATAGTTCGTCTCTTCCGTGGTGGTATCCGGCAACGTCACGATCTTTTTACTGCGATTGCCATTTAAGTCATATTCGTAGGTGGTGTTTTCGTGACTGATCAACTGGTTTTTGCTGTTGTACGCCCAGACAGGATCGTTAGCCGCCGTGAGGCGATTACCCACGCCATCGTAACCGTAGGATTCCAGATTGGTTGTTGCTGCACCTTCCGTGAAGGTCGCGCTGGTTAACCGATATAAATCGTCATAACCGTAGTCTTTGATATCAGTCTCTGTGACGATCTGGTCTATGTTATTGACCTTGTCATATTGGTAGTCACCGGAGGCGATCAGTTGCCCGGCGGCGTCTTTCATCTCATAGGTTTCCAGGCGCAGCAGGTCATCGTAGTTGGCATTAAGATTGAGCCCCCCGGGCAAGGTCACGGTTTGTGGCGCGAGCCAACGGTAGTTGGATAACGAGATTTGCCCTTCACCCGGTATGGCCACACCGTTGAGACTGCCATCTGCGTGGTAGGTGTAGGTATAGGTGATGTTCTCTGGATTGGTGTAGGTCTTGATCCAGCCATTGTCGTAATAGCCGTAGGAGTATGTTTTGCTAAAGGGCCCAAAGTCTGTGGTGACACTGGTCACACGATCCAGCAGGTCATAGGTGTAAGCGGCACTGGTGGTGCCGTCGTTGTAGCTGGTGAGCCGCCCTGCATCATCGGGACCAAAGGTGATGGTCTTGTCTGGGGTCACTGCAACAAGCGTTGCATATACGTCGGATTGGGTCAGTTGTGCGGCATCGTTATAGGTAAAGGTAATGCGGGCACCGGCCGGGGTGCGGATGGCGGTTAACAGACCATTACCATCGTAGTCGTATGCACGACGGGTTTGATTGGGGGCGACGTCAATGACTTCTGCAATCAGTTGATCATTGCCATTGTATTCAAAAGCGGTCTGGCGGCCTTCTGGATCGGTGACGCGGGTCAGATTGCCGCGTTCATCATAGGCAAACGTTGTCTCACCGTTAATAGGATCAATAATCTTGCTGACGCGATCTAACTCATCTAGCTCAAACTGGTGTTCGTTGCTTTCGGCATCGAGTGAGCTGATTAAATTGCCCACCGCGTCATAATCTAACCGCGTGGTTTGATTATCGGCATTGGACAGGACGTTCTCCACCTGCTTGATACGGTTATCACTGTCGTAGGTTACAGACTGATTGAAGGTCTGGAATGAAATGCTGCTGAGTCGACGGGCATCGTAATTTAGTGTGGTCACATTGCCGGTGGGATCGACCAATTGGCTGATTTGATCAAAGGGGTTTTGTTTCATGGTGACGGTATTGCCGAGTGCATCGTGAGTAGCAAGCGCATAAGAGAACGCAGGAATTGCACTCACGCAATCCTTAGTTTTTGTCATCATGTTCACAGCCAATCTTGCCAATCTACACTCCCAACAGTTTTACTCTATGCGAGCCACTCTGTCCCTTTACTCTGACCCCATTTCTTGAATATCATTTAGTCGAATCGTTCTGCAACAGACACCATCTCAACAACTTCCTCGATCGCATCATCCCACTCACCGTGAACAATACCGTAGTCGTGTTGAATCACCGGTTTCCGATTTTTGAATTTTATTCTGATGGTCGAATCAATCGCTGGGATGTACATGGCAGAGACACCCTGATTCTCAAAATAGCACCCCATTTGATCTAGCTTTTTACCAATTTGGACTCGAAGCACCTGCAGTTGGAAAAAGCGGTACAGGCAGACAATGGAGATGATGAGGATCAGGACCGACACAACGATTATGGTCGTTTGGTATGGAGTAAAATTCCCCCTTAGTAAGTCGGCTTTCACTGCAGTAATTTTTTCACTGACTGACGTAAACGTTTTAACAGAGCTGAAAGGTACTTGACCCAGCTTAGCCTGCTCCGCTTGAATCAAAGGATGGGCAGGATGTATCGAGCTGGCGATTCTAATCATCGACCAGGCAAAGAACCTGAGGTCATTTACGTTTTTCTCTTGATCATTTCCAAGTCCATCACAATTTGTACGATCGCACTCGCCTGCCATTACCGACAAGGTGGCTGACAAACTTTGCCAGCTTCGGTAACTACCAGGCCAACGCTTCATGATGTAGAGTCCGACTGCCATGACCTCAGGATATTGATCCTGTCGAAATTTGGTTTCCATGAGCGCCAAAAACACTTCTAGATTATTGCGATCATGCTGCAGAGAACGCTTTAACCAATTTTCTCTTGTCTTAACTCGCTCCAGGTCTAAGCCAGGATCAAATACCCCCAGCATATTCTCTACGACTAGTGTTTGCTCCCAATGGCCTTCTATTAAGCTGATAATACGGTTGTATTTTTGATCAGTAGTGTCGGTATAAGGATGCACCCACATTGCATCGGCCCGAAACACTACGTGTTCTGGAAAACGTTCACGCAGACTTTCCAGAATGCTAAAAGATTCGTCCGCAGACTTTTTATTTACGCTATCAACATAGCGCTGTATCTCCTCGACTGGAGGAAATTTATAGGTTTTCGTTGCAACAGGATGCTGTGTGTGAGCGTTGTATGAGCTTTCAATCCAAGTAGCAAGCTTTGTTAGTTCGTTGGAAATATCATCAATCTCAAGCACTGCGTCAAACTTCTCAAGGTCCCGCCCTGTTGCGCAATCGAAAAATATTTGTGTGACTTCTAAAATACTGCCCTTTTGGTTGATTGTGCCGGATATCGCAAAATCTAGATCATTAACGCGACATGCGATTGAGATCGACTGTCTCCGCCTCAATGCCTCAACCGTAATGCCGTCGTAATACCCATCACCACCTTCCAAAAAAGCATTTCGGGCAGTGGTTCTAATTCTTGTACCAGGGTCGAAGAGTATTTCTGCGACAAGCAGGTGATTTATAAAGTAACCCCAATCGCTACCGTCCGTAGATCGCGTTTCCGAAATACCGATAAACAAGCCATCACTCTTATTTTCAGGGGAGAGACTATCCGTTAGCCCAACCACCTCCTCAACTTCGGGTAAGTAATCGCCAAATCGTGCTTCAAAATCTTGAATCACAACTTCATAGCTTGATCGTGCTGGCTCCGCCACCGCAATTGAAGAGTAAACGAGAAAAATCAATATTAGGTATCGCATCTCACCTCCTCGTCACTTCATCAAGCTCGGTGCTAATAATGGACAGCACATCATCAAGCAGTCCTTCGGGCGTCGAATTTCGGATCACACCATGGGCAGATCTGACGACAACATGGCCACCGGACAACTCCACGACAAACCATTCATCGAGCTGCGGAAGCGATAAGGTAAATTTATCTGAAATAACCACTAGCTTGATTAACCTGACCTTCTGACGCTTTAAGTGCAGGACCTTATCGAGAAGCGCAGACATAAACTGATGCTTTTGCCTACGTCGGACAAACACAAAACCAAAGACCATGATCGAAATGAGTAGCAGGATACTGATCCCGTATTTTTTGGTTTCCTTGAGTACACGTTGGCATGTGTAGTCACAATATCGATCAAGTTGAGCCAACAACTTGTCAAATTTTTCGAGATACATCAGTACTTCATCGTTAGGGAGAGTTTCTAATGCAGCATCTTGACCAAAGCGTGATGCTAGTTTTTCCACTTCATTTGTAGAAAGGTTAAGTCTCGCGAGTTGTATGATTTCGTTTTGTGCCGCATCATTTCCACCCCATTTGTATTGGCTATAGTGCATTGCATGCCGGTAATTCTCACTGGACTTAGGATACGAAGCCACGGCTCGACGAAAGTCTGACATCAATTCGCTGCTATACCCGCCATGGGTTTTAATTCTGAGAGCTAACAATTTTTGATGCGTCGGATGCAAAAACAACCCAACATCCACTGCTCGTTGGGATAGAGCAAGCAATTCATTAAATTTCTGGGTGTTGTTCGATGAAACCTGGTTGGTCGCACGCTCAGTTCGGTAAAACCATGCCATGTCCTGAAGTGAGAGAGCGAAACGCCACCAGGCAACAACAGTATCCGGTTGAATACTGACTAGATGACTTGCTACGGCGAGGGCATCTCCAGGCCGATCCAGGTCCAGGTAGGAATCGATAAGTTCACGATATGCAGGAAAGAGCTGCGGGTCCTGACCGATCAGTAACTCTAACCATTCAAGGCGTTTTTGTTGCAAATGATCCTCTTCGTTCTCGCCAAACAGAGATAAAAAGAACAATGAGAAATATGACGAACCGCCGTACGATTTTTGATAATGCTCAATCCAGGCTTCTATCGAATCGTGTTCATTAATTGCTCTTGCCCAGGTAACTTTCAACACTGCTAAATATCTGATGTTTGGCGCGGCTAGATAGGCGGCTTCTATTTCAGCTTTATCATGTTTGGTCAGAGCGCTAAAATCCTTTAGCAAGGTCAGTCGGTCAATTGTCCTTGCGGATGGGAAAACAAATTCTTTTTTAGGATGAGACGGCAACTCAAATTCTCGGATACCATCATCAATCCAGTTAGCCACGTCGATAAGCTTTGTATCCAGGCTATCCAACCTGTAGGTCTCATTGTATGTGGCTAAGGATTCACCTGTTATACAGTTTAGATAGGTCAAATCAAAATTAAGCGTACCTGCTGTGCCATCCGCCGTGACATCGCCGTGCAGACCTAAACGCATACTATTTCTTTGGCAAGCATCAATCGTTTGTTGCTCTGAGACGGTTGTGATCGAGTCTGAGATTTGCCAATCGAATTCATTCCCTTCGACCATATTCGGCACGTCGGTTCTGGCCAGGTCGTCGAAATAAATTTGCGAGTACAAAAGGTTAATGACCAGGCCAAAGGACCGGGTAGTGTTCTCTTGAATAAGATTCAGCGGGCCAAGAAAAACTCTGGCACGCTCGGAACGCTGATAATCAAGGGGAATACCAGCAACGGCGCCCAGTTCAGGTACCTCCGACAATTCAAGACTGCCCAGGTCCTCAATAATTTGAGTCTTTTCGGTCTGCACGTAATCGGCAGCCAGAGATGATGCGAACAACGATGACGTGTAAGCGAAGGATAAGAGAAATAAAACGATTTTTCTCACTCAAATTGTCTCTTTAGTCTGCCAATCAAATAGCTTTCTTGACCACGAGCCCACTCGTCTTCCTTAAGCTGTAGGTAAAGTTGGATGTCGTCTAATGCTTGTACAGTTCTGTTAAGCTCTTCGAGACACCAGGCCCGGTTGCCTAGATCACTTGGAGCAATGCCCCATTGCATCGCTTCTGTATAAAAATTGACACACCGCTTTACCTGGCCACTTCTCAAAGCCCGCCATCCTCTCTCCGATAGTTCGTAACCACGAAACCTAATGAGCGGTTTATTCTCATTTTCATAAGGTTTTATATGGTCACGATAGTAGCTTGAGATTTCTTCAAGGGACCCTCCCCATCTTGGCTGATAGGATTTCATCATGATTCGCGCGATATGGTAGGAACCAGGGAAACGCGCCGCCACCTGCTCCGTCAGCTCCTTTAGCGGTACAAGATCCCCTTGAGAACGCTCCAGTTGTAAGAAGAGTAGATAGGCTGGAAATAAGTCGGGCCGCAGCTCGAGTATCACCTGAAGTTCTGAAATAGCCATTCGATGATACTCATTCATCCCCGAAATCTGAGACGCTGAAGTTTCTCCGATCGTTTTACTGCCACGGGCAATCCAACCGGCATTCACGTGAAAAGACGCTTTCATCAGTTGAGCATATGTCGAGCCAGAATCTCTGTACCATGCGTCGAGCTGTGACTCGTAGCGCAAGCTGGAGCGAGGGTTCGCCATAAACAGCTGAGCGAACTCCCATTCAACTTGTATGTCCTTTAATAATCTGGCGTTATAGTCTTCAAAAAGTGAATCCAAACCCGCGTAGTCTTCTTGATCCAAGAGCTCAAAATATCTAGCGAACTGGATGTCCTTGGACGGCAAATTTAAAAAGAAGTGGTACTGCTCCTGAGCATGTCGAGAATAAAGAGCTGGTCGGTAATTCAATACCTCATCATCAATTTTCTGAAGACTGTTTGAGGGTCCAATAACACTTGTTACCCCAACGACAACCGCGACAAAAACGAGAGTGTAAAGAGCAGCTCTTATATATGAGTGTTTCTTCGCATTCGGGTGCTTATTGATGCGTGTCATTTGCTAACTCTGCGGTTGGATATAACAAATATTATCTGTGATCAACGAGTAGAATATCCTGCTTCGATATCGCCAACGATTGTCAATTTGTCTCGATAGGTTACCTTGCCTGAGGACGTAATCCAACGCGGTTAATTTATGAGCAATCTGGCTTTTAAAAGTGTTTAAAAGATGACAGATAGATCCCCCTTAAAACAAACTCAGCTGATCAAAGCCTTTGCGAAATTGACTACAATCTAGCTTAAAGCGATGTTGCGAGGGTAAGGACAATCGGCGGGCGGCAATGTTAAAACGCTGACGAATTGTTTCCGCTATGGCGCCCTCGCCTTCCATCCGTGAATAAAACCTGCTGTCATTGTCCTTCCCGCCCCGGGCCTGGCGCACCAGACTCATCACATGATCAGCCTTGTCGGGGTAATGTAATTCGAGCCACTCTTGAACCAGAGGGCTCACTTCTAAGGGGAGTCTCAAGTAAATCATATTTGCGGACACTGCGCCCGCTGACTTACCCCTCTCTAAGATTGTTTCTATTTCACTGTCGTTTATAAACGGGATGACCGGGGCCACCATAAGTGTCACGGGGATACCTGCTGTGCTTAATGCCTCGATGGTTTTGAGTCTGGATTCACCGCCGGAGGTTCTGGGTTCGAGCTTTCGCTTCAAATTGTTATCTAACGTTGTCACGCTGACGGCCACCGAACATAAATTGTCCGCAGCCATTTCCGCTAACAAGTCCAGATCTCGCAGAATCAAACTGGCTTTGGTGATAATGCTAAAGGGATGACGATGTTCTGCGAGTACTTCAATAATCTTTCGCGTGGTGCCGAGCCGGGCTTCAAGGGGCTGGTAAGGATCGGTATTTGCACCAATATTGATGACTTTACATTGGTAGGAAGGTTTAGTGAGGGTTTGCCGAAGCAATACATCAGCGTTTGGTTTGGCGATGATTTTGGTTTCAAAATCTATCCCTGGGGATAAGTCCCAATAGGCGTGGCTCGGTCGTGCATAGCAGTAGATACAACCGTGTTCGCAGCCCCGATAGGGATTAATGGACTGATCAAAAGGAATATCTGGGCTTTGATTGGTCGAAATGATCGTTCTACCACGATCCACCAGTACTTCAGTTTTTGGGTTATTGACTAGTTCCTCTTGCCACCAGCCATCATCAACGGGTTCTGACCGCTGACTCGAAAAACGCAAATCTGGATTACTGGCCGCACCACGTCCCTTTATGGACCGATGAATTGAAGTTCCATTTGGTGGCAGTTGATCCATTGGTCAGCATCCGGAAAATTGATGCCACCAATATACTGTATATAATTGGGTCTTCACTCATTCGAGTGGGTTTCTAGTAATTTCCCCCCTGACAGCTTTAC
>CAXBLU010000012.1:0-131024 GCA_963976815.1 uncultured Pseudomonadales bacterium
AAATCATTGCTGCCATCACCCAACGTGATCGACGAGCCTGGCGCCGTCAACGTCGACGTTCCAGCAACTAAAACTGCTTCACTTTGAGTAATAGCCCCCGCAGCGGTCAACTCCAACGACCCACTACCCAAGTTAATACCAGTTAAAGTTCCCACACCGACACCGCCAATTTCGACTGCGCCGGAGTTAGAGATAAATGCACTACCACCCTGAGATCGAGCTTCTAAATTTGTGATCGATGTTAAAAGCTCGGTTCCACTTCCGCCAATCACACCCGATGTATTTGCACCGTTAGAAATATCGAGCGCAATACTAGTGGCTGACAACAAAGAATCTGCAGATGTACGGAGAATATCGGAACCATCTGTTTGACCATCCTGGACAATAAGTATGTGTCCGGTAGTGGTCAGATTTTCAAGCGTGATATCGCCACTGGTTTCTCCAGTCCCGCCAGCACCGGTGGACATTGTGATAGAAATCAAACCAGAGCCAGCATCAATTGTGACACCATCGCCCATAGTAACAATGGCAGTAGACGTATCGTCTCGCTGGGCTTCGACAACACCATTGACATCCGTTTCATTGGCTACTGCTGTGAACGCACCGTTGTCGGTCGTGATATCAGCATTAATCAAAATGCTTCGGCCAGCCTGAAGTGTAATTGCACCACCGTCACCGCTTGCATTATTCGAAATAATCGCTTCGCTTATGGTGATGTCATTATTCGCCTGAAGCGTAACCGCGGTTCCAGCATTCGCGAGTAGGGTAAGGCTATCAGCATCAAAAGTTACAGTCGTCGTAGAATTTTCACCGAACTCATCATTTGTAAGAACAACGCCAACACCGCCATCCGCAACAATAATATTTTTAGGATCAAATAGCACAGAACCGGCGACACCAGCAGTCGATGAAAGGTCCAAATTTCCGCGATAAACAAGTGTTTCCTTACCGGAAATTTCTACGAACCCACCATCGCCAGCTTCAGCACCACCATGCGCACTAATCGAACCAAAATAACGGGTCGTGTCATCGGCCCAGACAATTACCGTACCGCCATCACCAGCTGTGACAGCATCAGCGTTAATCAAAACATCGACACCAACAAAGGTCTTAACTGCATTGAGTTCTTCACCGGAACCCTGGTAATTCCCGCCAACTAGGATTTCGCCACCACCGGAGTCACCCGAAGCATCAATCGACGCCTCACCCTGTAACGCTACACGATCACCCAACACTTTGGCTGAGCCGCCGCTTCCGGTCGCGTTGCTTACATCAATCTGACCTTCAAAATAGACTGTACCGGATTCATTATCGGCGTCGTAACCCGTCGCAAGGAGTCGCACCTCGCCTTCATTTGCGTTCAGCCCCGTCGCCAATAGACGGCCTGTGTTTCGAACACGAATCCGCCCATTGTTTGCAGCAAGAGATATTGTATTAGCCGGTGCTAGTGGATCATTCGGCAAAGGCTCGGGGAAGGGTTTTGATTCAATTGTACCGGCAATATCGATAAGTGCGTTTGCGTTCACGCTACCGTCGGTGACACTTATCGTGATTTGACCTGTTGTGCTAACCGTATCGTTGGCATTGCTCATAACAAAAGCGACGACATCACCTTCGGATACAGATAAAGATTCGCCGCTAACGGATATTGTTAGATCAGAATCACCAAGATCCAAAAGGTCATTAACAATATTATTTACGGAGACAATCTGACTTGCATTGATTTCGATGTCACCAATGGAATTGGTGAGATTAACCGTACCAACGGAGTCCGAATCCGAGATTTCTATTGAAGGCGCAGCAAGTAGAATTGTTCCTTCCTCACCGCTTTCAGCACTCGCATCCAATACACCTGTGACAGTTAGAGAACTAGCCGCATTTAGAGACACACGGCCGCCGTCGCCAGACTCACGACCACCACGAACAGAAAGGTTGCCCGCTATATCAATCGTGTCAGCGTCAATCGCAATAAGACCGCCATCGCCACTTTGATTAGCATTAGCCAGGATAGAGGAGCCAGATTCTACAATCGCTGATTCGGCTGCGTTAATTTCAACAGCCCCCCCGCCCCTCAGGCCAGATACATCAACGCTGGAACTATCCGCAAGAACAATCGAACTTGAATCAATTTGGACTCTACCACCAACATCAGTTGCCGAAGTTGCCTGGATCGCCCCAGATTCGCTAAGCAAAACGTCAGAATCAGATGTAATAGTAATCCGCCCACCACGAACACCGGCAGCCTCCGAAGACGCATCGATAGTTCCGGTATTCAGTACACCACCACCAGAACCAAAAAGTTTGATTACACCATTTTTATATTCAGCATCCTTGGCGCGGATCACACCTTCATTATTAATGGCATGGTCGAATAGACTTTTACTGACTGACGAGGTCAGCATCACAGTGCCACCTGCAGCATCAATGGTTCCGGTGTTCGTAATGGCCGCTTTTAGACTTTCGTTGTTTTCGAGGACCGCTTCGGTCACTTCAATACCAATTAATTGATCAGGGCCAAAGTTAACAACTGCTTTGCTTCCCGATGCCAAATTCACCTGACCTAACGTCGCAACAATAACTCCGGTATTGGTGACAGACTCCCCCAACAATGTCACTGAGCCGCCAACCGATGCGTTAATTATACCGTGGTTGATAACATAACCACCTACGCCACTTTCAGCCTCAAATATTGCGCCTTCTTTTTGAAACAGATCTTGGCTAGTCAAACCCATGGCAGACGCAAACACGCCGGCGGCATTGATCGATGCCGTCTCACCAAATATCACACCCTGGGGGTTAACAAGTGCAACTTGACCATTCGCTGTGATGGATCCAAAAATTGCAGTTGGGCTACCGCCAACTACCTGCCCAACAAACCATGCAGCCGCGTTAGGTTGCGTAATCAGGACAGATTCATCTTTTGAAAGGTCAAAGCTGTCAAAATTCATTAATAGATTTTGTGACTGCTGTGAAATCTGTGTTTCAAGCGCACTGGGTTTAGAAATGGAACCCTGCCCGGAAATCACAGTCCCGCCTTCAGGGCCACCAAATGCCAGGGGAGCTAACAAGAGTTGGCTTGTGACCAATGTTCCAGCCAGCAAACCCTTTTCCAGCATATGAGACATCAACGGCCGTAACCGGGGAGTGGAACCCGATGACTTGGATGACCGTCGTATATTTGGAGGTGTTTTCATAATATCGGCTATCGCACTTGATAGAGCAGGTCGAAGTAGACCCTTGACTCTCCCTCAGCTACGGAGAAATTGTTGTCGAAGGAGGTCGAATGTGGTTTTGCAAAAATCAAATTCAAGTTGGCCCGCCCCGCCCAGGTTGCACGTAAGCCAAGTCCATACCCTTTAATTTGAGCATCCAGATCCTGACCACCGCCAGGCCGTCGTGATACTCCATAAGCATAGTCAAAGAACAAAAATGGTTTTATCGGCTCAAGCGGTAGATTGAAACGAGAAATGGGGTCAATCGGTAAATCAAAAAACAATTCCATACCCATGTACGCGCCGCTATCAACGGAGATATCACTCACGCTGAAGGCTCGCACAGCACTTGGCCCACCCATAGAGAATTGCTCAACACTGGAGAGGAATTTCGGTGAATATTGGGAATTAACCTTTACGACGAAGTTGAAAAAACTATCGTTTTTGGTCAACCAGTTGTACACGCTGAATCGCTTAAGAACGTTGAGATTCAAAATTGTTTTTGTGAAATCCGTGGACTGATCCTGAACTTCACCCTGGATGATATGCCCTTGATCGAAGCCAAGACGACCAGAAAAGAGAAGTTGTTGGTCATCCCAAAGCCGTGTGTATTCAGCAGACACGGAGAAGGTTTCGATTTGTTGGTCGGTGGAGAGCGACGCTAAATCACCCACTTCAAAGAGCACATCTTTGTAGGTGTAGGCCGTTTGGGCATTAATATTGAGGGTACGGCTACGAACGAACTGGTAAGTGCCGAGCACCCCGTAGTTATCGGTTTCACCAATAATTTCAGGTAACCCACCTGTCGTGCCCTGGGTTGCGCCTACAGAGAATGTATTGGTGCTTATTGTGGCTCTCACTCGTCCTCGCCCATCTTCCGTTATTGGAAGTTCATATTCCGCTAAACCATATAGCGAGCTATCCGGACCTTCGGAGCGTAATGCACCGATAAGCAGGCGATGTCCTTTTTGTCGTATGTTGAGCCATTCCGTTGTTGCAAATAAACGAATCTCACCAGTCGTGTCCGAACCATGGTTATCCATTAGTACATTGGAGTTCCATGCCTTCTCATCCAAGACACCCAAGTTAAGACTGGTTTCGCCTACATTTTGCCCGGGTGAAAATGATCCCCTAACGCGGACCCCAGGTAAATCGTTGATCCGACGAAGTGCAGATTCTATTCGCTCTTCGGTCACCGGCTCACCTATTTCATTACTGAAGGCTGCATTGATCACCGATTCATCGAAAATGGCATTGTTCGACACAGTGACGTTACCTAGCCGGCCTTCCAGCACACTTAAGCGAATTATGCCGTCTTCGACCTGCTGTTCGGGGACAAATGCTGTCGCTAAAATAAGACCTTTTTCGCGATAAAACTCCGTCACTGATAGTGCAATTGCATCTAACTGCTCAATTGTGATCCAACCCCGTTTAACTTCCTGGGTGCGAACCATGGTCACCAAATTTTCGAGGTCAGCCTCGTCATAGCCGCCACGATCTATTATGTCCCGTAAAAATCGCCCAATATCCTGCAAATCCCTCTCTGTGAAACTATTGTCATCCAACTCAATAGCGCGCTCTTCCTCAAAACGCCGGTTAATGAGCGCTTGAATGCTCTCCTGTGAAATTCCGAGCTCTGGATAGGGCACAACTCCTTGAATTTCCACACCGGAAACGGGCAGCCGAGTCTGCTCTTCAATGCCGTAAATTCTCTTGGAGACGGCAGGCACCTCCACACTCTCGGGTATTTCCACCGTGAATGCTTCCTGTTGCTGCTCAAAGACTTCCATCCGAAATGCCGGAAACTCTGCCGCGGCCATACAAAAATACAACCCCACCAGCAGAGCGAGCCCCCTAGACCCCTGACCATTTATTCCCATTTGCAGCCCATTCCTTTATTTCACAGCCGACAACTGTTTCTATTTGATATAAAACGTCCGATTTGCTCCACGACCGCGAAACAAGAAGATGAGATGTTGGAAGGCTCATAACCGCTGATTTGTTGTCGTTCTTGTTAAGCGATTGAAGGTACAAACGGTATCTCAAAACGCGATTTGAGTCCATGTCACACTGGTTTTAAAAACCAGCATATTGATAACAAAATCACTGCTAAATCAGGCGCCTGGCTTGTCTGCTTTGTCGATTCGTCGATAGATCCGGAAGCCTGTCACGGGGTCTGGCTGACCTGAATGGACCACACTTTTGCTCATCGTACATTCCGCCTTTGGATCCGTGTGAGCGCCACCCAGCGCAAACAACTCTTCTCCCTCGACAGCCCACTCTCTCGCATTTCCGACGTGATTATAGAGACCCCAATTATTAGGTCGCCCAGACAGGGTATTGAGTAGCTTCTCGCCCAATCGAACCCCCCGGGAATCAACCGTACAGTTCACATTCTCGTCAACCTCCGCGGTACCATTGGTTGTCGCAGCATGAAGCCATTCACTCACGGATGGAATTCGATAGGATTGCCCACTCTGATCAGACAACCAGGCCGCGTAAGCTCGGGCCTGGTCCAAACTGATGTTGGTCGCCGGCAAAGCCGAAGGCCCCTGCAGCCGCTGACAGCCAGTATCCTCACAAAAATCGTTGAAGTCCCCGATGCGGATCTCCACCCGGCTAATAGCGTATGGCAAACCGAGCGGATCTACTTCTTTTGCGCCAGTTTTTGCAGGTATAACAACCAGTTGAGGTCCACTACCGCCCACAGCTAGAGGGTCTTCACACCAACTTCGATTTCGACTCCCCTGCCCAACCAACCCTCTGGCGGCACATGGATCCAAATCACTGATCTCTATTGCTGCCAGCTGTGACTGTCCCGGTAAGTAAGTCATTACTGCCGTTTTGATTAATCTAGCTCGATCGGGTGCACGGACCGCCACTCGTTGAGTAATACAACCCGTGAGCGCGGCAACAATACCCGGCCGATCAATCCCGAACCTGAGAGGGTAAATTTGCTGCAAATTGCCGATAATGCCTTCCAGGCCCTGGGGACCATAAATTTTCTCATCGGGGATATCGCCTTTACAGGCCAAAATCTCGCGAAACATTCCAAGCTGAGTTTCATATCTTCCGTTTCTAACTCGCTCTTCTTCTGCCGCTTTTTGTGCAGCTTCCGCCGCAGCAATCCTTGCTGCTTCCGCCGCAGCGTCCGCTGCCTCTTTCTTGATAATTGTTTCTAGTTGGATGTCTCGAGCAGTCTTCAGGCTCACAACCTCCAACTCCTCTTTCGACACCAGAGCAGAATCAAAATTAAACTTGTCTTTGACAATCGCCATTAGTTTCGATGCCTGAACAAGCAATGTCACTGCACCTTCTACGAGCTCTCTATTACCTGTATCAACTACAGTTGTGAGCGCTTGCTCACGAAGACTCTTAATCTCAGCGAGATAAGCGCCCATCACTTTGGTTTGTTCATCCTTAATTGTTTTTGCAGCATTGCTTTCCCAATCTTCACCTAACAATTCCGGATAATTCTCACGCAACTGTAAATCAAACCCGCGGAGCCTGGCGACCGCCTCAGCAACCTGCTTGTGCCAATCATCTGAGTTAAAATTTGGATTCGACAATCGCCCCTTAACGTTACTTTCAGCCCCTTGAAAACCTGCTTGAAGCGTAACAAACTCCTCCGGCAAGGCCTCCGCACCACCATAAAATTGTTGATAAACACCAAAGCTCAAAGACGCAAGCAAAACTAACGTAATCGCCGCATATCGAAGATAAGGAGGGTCTTCGCTAAACATGCCTTCGGCGAATTCATCAATGCTTTGAGTCCGGTTTTCACCCTTAATTTCCAGAGCTTTTTTCAGCGCTTTCCAATGACGGCGCTTCATAAACTGTGGTGGTTCGGGAACAATGCCTCGCTCTAGGGCTTTATCCGCTGGCACTCGATCATAGGGGTGTTTACCGGTAAACAATTCATAGGCAACTAGCGCAACCGCGTACACATCATCAGATTTGGTTGGCTCCAAGCCTTTAAGCATTTCATAGCTAGCATAGGTTGGTGTCAGTGCACCGAGAGAACCGGCATCAAAAACGGTTTTCTCTCCATCAGCCTCTATATCACCTGGACTGGACACCGCTCTTGCAATACCAAAGTCAAAAACCTTGCAGGTCTTTTCTGTGGTGTAATAAATATTGCCCGGCTTGAAGTCAGAGTGAACAATACCCGCTCCATGGGCACGCCCTAGCCCCTGGCAAATCCCATCGATAATATTCCAGGCATCATCGACCGACACACCTTCGGGGTGGTCCTTTAGATAGTCATCGAGGGGTTTACCATCAAGCAGTTCCATCGACATAAAGACGGTGTCGCCCTCTTTGTCGAAATCATAGACCGCCATGATATTCGGATGGGGAATACCCCGGGTTCGAGTTGTTTCACGCTGGAGAGAAATAAACGCATCTTTATGTCGCGCAAAACTCTCATTCAAAATTTTAATTGCTATATAGGGGTTTCGTTCCTGAGCCTCCTGCTGACGCAGATCAAGCGCTTTATAAACGTCACCCATGCCCCCGGAACCGACTTTTTCTTCTAAGACAAATCGGTTTTTAAGGAGTCGGCCTGCTTCGGAATTCCCCCGCGGCTTCTGGGGGCCAACATCAGCGATATAGGTGGTATCTCCATTCGGACCACCGTGGCCAATAACTGTCGAATCATCATCCTCCGGCACATTGATAATGGTTCGATCTTCATCCACTTCCTCGCCGCTACCATCTCGGAGAATCGTAGCCGCCTCGGGAGGTGCACTTCTCATCTCGTCGCCACTTCGAAGAATTGTCGCCTGAGAACTCTCAGATCCAGGCTCCCTTAGAATTGTGGCTCCCTGCTTATTTCCGCCCTGATTAGCCAGACCACCGGGCTCACGAAGGATAGTCGCACCATCTGAAGCGGTTGCTGTGCCTGGTTCTCGGAGTATGGTGGCGCCGCTGCTTGCTGGAGAAACTGGCTCGTCGGAGCCTCCCCGTAAGATAGTGGCACTACTACTGGAGGCTTCAGGTGCTGGAATATCGGGCTGGGCTGGGCTTCTAATGATAGTCGAGGCAGACGCCTCAGAATCGTCCGCGCGCTCTGAGTCGGGACTATTTGTATTCCGAGTGCCAGACTTAAGGCTGGTCTTATCGTTGTTCGGTTCCTTACGCAGCACGGTTTCGTCTGCCTCGGAATCCGGTTTGTACTCCGACATCCTATTTCCCGCACGCAACTGTGCCTGAATCCGCTATTTTGCGGCTTTTTTTTGTTTTTTCCTAGTGGCGTGTGCTATCGGTAGAATAACGGTCTGTTTATTCGCAGATAAAGCGAATGATATCCGACTGATCACAGTTGGCAACTTCTTCGCCCAATCCAATCTGCCCTGAACCCCAGAGCATCAATTCCTGACGCCTAAGAAAGATACTCTCACCATCGTCCGTTTTGACAAAGGTGCCATTTGAACTCTGGTCGGACAGATGAAACTTGCCACGTCGAAACTCAATTGTTGCATGGCTGCGAGAGGCGAGCCGTGTTTGGCAAAGTAAATCGCTTTGGACGCCTCGCCCGATAACAAAGGTGCGATTATCATTCGACGCAATTCGGGTATTTTGTTCCTGATATTCTATCTGCAGATGCTTAACCTCTGCCTCTTCTTCGCCGGTAACAATTTCAATCCGCGTCACATCGTCGCTAGTTTCCCATACGACCTGGTAAATAATAATCTCTTCTTCTTTACCTTTAACTGCGGTTTTATCGAATTGTCGGCTAATGTCCTGCAGATCCGCGTCAAGTAACTTGATTGTATCTTCGGTGGTAATAATCTGCGCACCCTTCGCGATGCCGGCCATTCGCGCGGCAACATTAACGGCATCACCGAACACATCACCGTCTTCCATGAGTATGGCTGGACCAAAGTGGAGGCCTACCTTAATGGACACATCAACGGTCTCTCCCTGTATACCCTGGGAGATTTCTTCCTGGCACTCGATTGCCGCCCGAACACAGTCGGTAGCAGAAGGAAAACGGCACATAATTTCATCGCCGATTGTTTTAATGACGTAGCCCTGGTACATCTCTGTGATTTTAGCCATCACATCAATCACCTTACCGATAATTCGGTTGGCGTTATCGTCACCGAGCGCCTCGTATAGCTTGGTGCTACCGGTTACGTCGGCAAACATAACAGCGACATCAACGTTTTCTCGCGCCATTTGCTAGAGTCCAATTCCACGGGCATTAATTAGGCCAACAAGAATATAGCGTGTTGCCGCTATTTTCCACCGTTTAGTCGTTTGCGAATAGCAAAGTTAAATCTCTCTAACAATCCACAACCCACTTACATCCCAGTAGTGGCAATATCCTCCCAGATGCTTCACAATCGAGCGTTAATCTACTCGCGTCAAAGCCCTTAAAGGAGCTCGAATTGCATGAGTTCGGTGCTGGCACTCACGTCGGCAATCTCAGAGATAACAACGAAGACTCTTATGTCTGTGACCCAGAAAAAGAGCTATGGATCGTTGCGGACGGAATGGGCGGTCTCGGCTTTGGCGAAGTTGCGTCTGCAATTTCTACCCACACTGTAGCAACTCACGTCAAAGAAGGTCATGGTATCAATCAGGCGATTGAGCTTGCCCATAAACGTATTAAGGAATATGCGAATACGGAGGGGAAGGGCACAAACATGGGCACCACAATTGTCCTGCTCCTGTCCCAGGGTAGTCTTTACAACATTTTTTGGGTTGGCGATTCCCGTGCCTACATGTTCCATGAACAAAAAGTCACGCAGCTCACGACCGACCACTCCCTCGTTCAGTCTTTAATTGAACAGGGCGAAATCACCCAGGAAGAAGCTGAATCAGATCCGCGTAAAAATGCCGTCACCCGAGCCCTTGGTGTTCAGGAGCTAGAAACCGTCAGAGCAGATAGCATTAGCGAGAAATGGCTCCCGGGTCAAAAAATACTCCTCTGTAGTGACGGTCTAACGGATTGTGTGAGCACTGATAACATAGGCAAAATACTCTCCCAGGAAGGAACAGATCAGTCCCGGGTCGACAATCTAATTGAAGCTGCCCTGGCTGGCGGCGGCAAGGACAATATCACCGCAATCATTGTTTCCGCCTCTCAAACAGTAAAACGCACTGAAAGCGATACCCATGTTCCAGAGGATGTGACGGACAGCACCCATGTGCCAATGGATTCCGTTACCAAGCGTAATCAGCACAGGCCTGAAGAGACGAGAGCAACAAGCCCACAATTAAACACACACCAAGAAAACGATAGGCCTCAAGTCGACCCAAAACCCTGGTTTAGTGTACAAAATTGGTTAGGGGCTTTTGCAATGGTCATCGCTGTGTTTATTTTTGCACGATTCACCACCGCCGAACGTACTGATCCCGAAGCATTTCCTTCAGCACAGCTAGTTCAGCTCGAAAGTGTAGAATTTGTGCCCGCTGAAAGACAAGGAATGCCGGACATCGAGGCACCCAAGCCCGGAACCGTTTTCCAACTCGGTTTATTTTCGAGACTAGAAGGTGCGGAAACCCGCCAGCAGGAAGCCAGTCGCAAAGGATATGTCCCATTTATCGAAAAGAAGATTAACGGCGATGAAGTTCAGTTTGTTGTATTGCTAGGCCCCTACTATGACCAACAAGCCGTAGAATCAACATCGGAGGCTTTGGAACGGGAGGGTCTTAGCCATTTTGAACGCCCTGACACCCACTACTGATCGAAGCAGCTCAATGACACGACCGGCCTGGTCGAACAGTCACAAGACAACAAATTATGGATAGCCAAGACCTCGAGCTCATCAAGAAACTTGTCCCTTTCAGCAGCATGTCTGAAAGTGATCTTGATGACGCATTAAAAGGTGCAGAAATCGCTCAATTCACCAATGGCAAGATGATTTTCAAACGGGACGAAGAAGATCAAAATGCCTATTGGTTGCTAACCGGCGCGATTGACCTGTTGGATGAGAAGTTCGAAGCAAAGAATCGCAAAGCCGGGGACGACGCAGCAAGGTTCCCGTTTGATAACAACAACCCTCATCGTGTCACAGCAATTACAACGGAAAACGTTAAAGTACTCCGTGCACCCAGAGACATAGCAAATACATCCTCGTCGAACGCTCCAAAGAACGCCGCTGATGTTGAGGATGAAGGCATCGACTGGATGTCCACATTGCTCAGCTCTCCGTTGTTCGAGTTTATTCCTCCGACAAATATCCAAACTTTGTTCAGTAAATTCGAAGAACAGAAATATGACGCAGGTGATGTTGTCATTATGCAGGGAGAGCCCGGCGACTACTTTTATGTTATTCAGTCCGGCGCGGTAAAAGTAGAGCGCACCGTAGGAGACAAAACTCAATTACAGGCGGAGTTAAAAGCCGGAGACAACTTCGGCCAGGATGCTTTAATCAGCGATGTACCACGCAACGCCACAGTAGCAATGCTAACCAAAGGCACGTTGATGAGACTCTCTGCGCCGGATTTCGAAAGCTTGCTCATGAAACCGGTCCTCGAATCTGTTACGGAAGCCGAAGCTGCTGAGATGATTGCCGCAGGTGAGCCAAAAACATACCTACTCGATGTGCGAAATCCAAAAGAAGTCGAATCAAACAAACGTGCAGGCGCGGTCAATGTCCCACTTCTTTTGTTGCGTAAAAATTTGAGCAAGTTAAAGACTGACGCCGTATACGTTACGACCTGCGATGGCGGCAAAAGGGCAGAACTCGCCGCCTACATATTGAACGAAAAAGGTTTTACCGCTTACGTACTACGACAGGAAGGTTCATGAATCAAGATTGTCTGTTCTGCAAGATCATCAACAATGAGATTCCATCGGATAGAGTCTATGAGGACGATCAAGTCATCGCCTTTAATGACATAAATCCACAGGCACCGTTCCATGTGTTAATTATCCCTCGCGAACACATTTCCACTACCAATGATTTAACAAGCGAAAACGCCAATCTGTTGGGCCATATGATTCTTACCGCTAAGAACATTGCGGCTGAAAACAATCTCAGCGATCCCGGCTACCGCCTAATTATGAATTGCAATGAGCAAGGTGGTCAGACCGTCTATCATATCCACCTGCATATTCTCGGTGGACGCCAGTTACGCGGACTCGGTTAATGTCCATTTTCGACTCTATGATACTGGAACTCGACAAAGCGCTAAGAACCAGCAGCGGTAACATCGGGGCCACCGCCAGAGCAACTCCTGCAACAACCCAAAGCACCCTCAGTGACATAGAGAAGAAGACTTCTGGCAGATTAATGCGCGTAAATCACTGCGGCGAAGTTTGTGCTCAGGCGTTATATTATGGCCAGGCTCTAACCGCTAAGAGTGGTCGGGTGGCGAATGCCATGCACGAAGCTGCCATAGAAGAAACAGATCACCTCGCCTGGTGCGAAAGTCGTTTAAAGGAACTAGAGACACCTGTGAGCCTGCTAAACCCATTTTGGTACGCAAGCTCCTACTGTATCGGCGCCATCACTGGACTGTTAGGCGACAAAGTCAATCTAGGTTTTGTTGCAGCTACGGAGGAACAAGTGTGTAAACATCTGGATGAACACCTCCTTAAACTACCTGCTAGCGACGATCGCTCCCGGGAAGTGTTGTTAGCAATGCGCGAAGATGAGAGACGACACGAGGAAACCGCATTAAAAAAAGGCGGCGCAAGGTTCCCAGATCCAATTAAGAAGCTCATGACCGGCATTTCAAAAACCATGACTCGAACAACCTACTGGGTCTAACCAATAAAGATAGCCATGCAGCGTGGCTATTTTTCCAAACTCGCTATCGGCGGATGATAGATCACCTGAACCTTTACATCTGAAGGCTCTCTGCAATAAAAACTTCTAGCGCCGTCTCGGTGGGTTCGCGGTTCTGTCAGCATCACCACGCCATGTGCTTCAAGGAATGCGTACCAGTCATCAATTTTATCAATCTGTTGAATAAAGAATCCGACATGATCAAGCTTTCCAGTCACTTCCGCTTCACTCACCCTATGTAATGCCAGATTATCATTACCAGTAGTCAGGTAAACGTTATCGGGATCAGGACGCCATTCAACTTTCATACCCATGAGTTCGACAAAAAAGTGTTCTGACGCTTCAAAGTTATGCACAAATAACGCAACGTGTCTAAGTCCTCCCGTCGCACCAGGTCGACCCGGTTTCATGTGGAATGTATCTCGTAGTCGTGAGTAATCTCGACGCCTGCCCGGCCAAGCATAATGGACGCAGAGCAATATTTTTCCGCGGAAAGGTCGATCGCACGCTTCACCTGCGCCTCCTTCAATTTGTTTCCTGTCACGACAAAGTGAAAATGAATTTTAGTAAAGACACTAGGCACCTCATCAGCTCTCTCAGCTTCGACTTCGGCAACACAATCGGTAACGTCCTGGCGCGCTTTTTGAAGAATAGACATGACGTCAAAACTTGTGCAGCCACCTACCCCTAGAAGCACTAGCTCCATAGGTCGAATTCCGATATTCCGCCCTCCTGCCGAAGCAGGCCCGTCAATCACTACAGTATGGCCACTTTCTGACTCAGCCAAAAAAGTGACATTATCGATCCATTTAACTGACCCTTTCACATCTCATCCAATACAGTGTTTAAGGCAGTATAATAGCAGATTGGGTTTTATGATCCGCAACAGATCAGGTTATAGGCTCAGCTTCTGATTCGCTTTTTCCGCAGCGCCTCATCTAGAGGTTCTGCCGCCAGAATCATACCGTTCACACGGTTCAGGTGAAGCTATATCGGAACCGTGGTTGTGTTGGTAGGCTAGTGGACGTAATCTAACGTATTGAAATTGCAACCGATCCGGTCTCCTATGGTTAGCCTGAGTCTAAATACACCAAATTTTGGCAATATGGATGAGTTCCTCTCCGTAGCGCATAAGCGTAAGTATCCCCGCGGCGCGACCATTATATTCGCAGGTGAACAAAGCGACTCCCTTTACTACATTACCAAAGGTTCAGTGACGGTTTCCGTCGAAGACGAAAATGGCAGGGAAATCATCGTTGCCTATCTCAATAAGGACGATTTTTTTGGTGAAATGGGCATGTTTGGGGACGGTACACGCACCGCCTGGGTGAAAGCCAAGACCGAATGTGAAGTAGCTGAGCTGGGCTACACGAAGTTTGTTGAAGTAAGCCAAAGAGATGCTGGCTTAATGTTCAATGTTGCAAGCCAGCTTGCAGATCGCCTGACAAAAACCACCCAAAAAGTGAGTGACCTGGCATTTCTAGATGTCACCGGTCGCGTTGCACGCCAATTACTGGATCTGTGTAACGAGCCAGATGCAATGACACATCCCGATGGCATGCAAATCAAGATTACGCGACAAGAAATTGGCCGGCTCGTGGGTTGTTCTAGAGAAATGGTCGGTCGGGTTCTAAAAACGCTGGAAGATCAGGGGCTTGTTTCAGTCAAGGGTAAAACCATGGTTGTTTTCGGTACCCGTTAACGCCCAAACAGTTCCTGAAGCTTATCGCCTGGATTGCCATGGCGCATAAAAGCTTCACCTACCAGAAATCCGAAGATACCCTCAGCCATCATAAGCTCAACATCTTCTCGGTTATGTAGGCCGCTCTCGGTAATCACTAAAGTATTCGCGGCCGCCTCGCGCTTCAATTCCAGTGTCGTATTCAGAGAAACCTCAAAGGTCTTGAGATTGCGGTTGTTAATACCCAGTATGTCGGGTTCGATTTTAAGCGCCCGTGCCATTTCTACAGCATCATGGACCTCGACCAGCACACTCATTCCCAGCGATCGTGCAAGGTCATGAAACTGCCGCAGGCTTGTGTCGCTGAGTATGCTCACTATCAATAAGACACAGTCGGCTCCGATGCTTCGCGCTTCAAATATCTGGTAAGGATCAATGATAAAATCTTTACGTAACACAGGAAGCTGAACCGCGGCTCTTGCCTCTTTCAAGTACTCGTCAGAGCCTTGAAAAAATAACTCATCGGTCAATACGGACAAACAGGCCGCACCTGCAGTTTCATATTGAACCGCAATCTCTCCGGGATGAAATATTTCGCGAATGACACCCTGGGATGGCGATGCTTTTTTAATTTCTGCGATCACCGCAGATTTCTGTGAGTCAACGCGACTCAATAATTGCCCCTTAAAATCACGAGTAGACGGCGCCTCAACGGCGAGTTGCTCGATTGCAGCCCCGGGTGTGCGTAGCTTTCGTTCAGCAACCTCAACGTGTTTCTGAGCGACTATTTTGTCCAAAATATTTGCGGTCATTGGGTTGCCTTTATTTGACGGGTAAAGTCGACAAAATCATTCAACTTCTCCCTGGCAAGCCCCGACCCAATGGCGTCCTGCGCCATTTCAACACCGGCTTTTAAAGTACTACATAACCCAGAAACGTAGATCGCTGCACCGGCGTTCAAGCTCACAATATCCATTGCCGCCTCATTATCACCGGACAGCGCGGCATGGACCAGAGCAAGGGATTCCTCCGCATTGGATACCACAAGTTCGTCCAGTGCCTGCAGAGAAAGCCCGAAGTCAGCCGGCGAGATCTCATATTCGGAAATCTTGCCATCTTTTAATTCAGCCACATAGGTTGGCGCAGCAATGCTAATTTCATCCAGGCCATCATGGGAATGGACCACTAAAACATGCTCACTTCCAAGGGAGCTCAACACTTCTGCCATCGGCCGCACCCATTCTTTCCCATAGACACCCATCACCTGGCGGCGAGCACCCGCTGGATTTGTTAAAGGTCCGAGGAGGTTAAAAATGGTTCGCACCACCATCTCTTTACGAGGTCCGATTGCATGCTTCATGGCGCTGTGGTGATTCAAAGCAAATAAAAATCCTACGCCAATTGTGTCGACACATCTCCCGACCTGTTCAGCACTAAGGATAATCTCAGCTCCAGCGGCTTCAAGCACATCAGCACTACCACTTTTACTCGAAGCGGCTCGATTGCCATGTTTTGCAATGACCGCGCCGGCGGCCGCGGCAACAATTGCACTCGCCGTTGAGATATTAAATTTATTACTGCCGCTTCCGCCGGTACCGCAGGTATCGACAATGTTTGCAGATTCAACGTGAACTGACGTCGCAAGTTCTCGCATAACCGTTGCTGCGCCAACAATCTCAGTTACCGTTTCACCTTTTAATTTAAGCCCAACTAAAAATCCGCCAATTTGAGCATCTGTTGCTGCGCCCGTCATAATCAGCCCCATGACCTCAATCATTTCAGCTTGAGTCAGGTCTTTCCCAGCAATCACCTGGGCAATTGCAGCTGGCATATTCATGGGCAATCCTTTTGTTCTAGAAAATTACGCAGGAGCAGGTGTCCGTGCTCCGTCAATATTGATTCCGGATGAAATTGAACGCCTTCAACACCCGTTTCTTTATGCCGGAGCCCCATTATTTCATCTATCTCTCCTCCTCCCTCTCCACTTCCCGCTTCTTCTGGGTCCTCATCAAGGACAGTCCACGCGGTAATCTCAAAACAGTCAGGAAGACTGTCTTTTTCGACGACAAGTGAATGGTAACGAGTCGCCACAAAAGGATTCGTCAACCCCGTAAAGACACCGGTTCCGGTATGCCATATTTTGGAAGTTTTACCGTGCATGACTTGCCTCGCTCGAACCACCCTTGCGCCATACACCTGACCTAAACTCTGGTGCCCAAGACAAACGCCAAGTAGCGGTATCTTGCCAGCAAATTCCCCAATGACATCCATCGATATACCAGCTTGATCCGGTGCGCAGGGTCCCGGCGAAATCACAATCTTTTCCGGCCCGAGCCTGGCGATTTGCTCTAGGGTGATCTCGTCATTGCGAAATACTTTTACCTCGGCACCCAACTCACCGAGGTACTGCACAATGTTGTAGGTGAAGGAATCATAGTTATCGATCATTAAAATCATGTTTCCTCCTAGCGTTCCAATACCGGGCGGGCTTCAGCGGCATTTGCCGTCCGGGTATTGCTTTTAGCCTTAGACGACCCGGATACCCTCAAACCATTTTCAGCCATGGTGGCGGCTTGCATGATCGAACGTGCCTTATTGATGGTCTCTTTCCATTCTAAACGGGGAATCGAATCAGCAACGACACCTGCGCCGGCTTGCACGTACAGGGTCCCGTCTTTCACTATGGCTGTCCGAATCGCAATAGCGGTGTCCATATTACCGTTCCAGGACAAGTACCCAACCGCGCCACCAAAAATGCCCCGTTTTACGGGCTCAAGTTCATCAATGATTTCTAGCGCTCGCACTTTTGGTGCGCCACTTAAAGTCCCGACTGGCAGGGTCGCTCGGAGCACATCCATTGCACACACCTCCGGTCGCACCTGACCATTGACGTTAGATGCAATATGCATCACGTGAGCGTATCGCTCCACGGTCATCATTTCGCTCACCTCAACTGAGCCGATCTGACACACCTTACCAATATCATTTCGGCCAAGATCAATGAGCATTAAGTGTTCAGCAATCTCTTTTGGATCCGCGAGGAGCTCAACTTCCAGGGCCCTGTCCTCGGTTTCGTCCATGCCACGCCGACGAGTACCCGCTAATGGACGCACTGTCACTTCGCCGTCATCTAATCGAGCTAGTATCTCCGGTGATGAACTAACGATGTGGAAGTCCTCCAAGTTCATGTAATACATGTAGGGAGAAGGGTTCAAAGAACGCAAAGCCCGATAAAGATCTAACGGCGTAGCCTCAAGTCTGACTGACATACGCTGAGAAAGCACAACCTGCATCACATCGCCCGCGACGATATATTCCCGGATTTGCTCTACCGCGGCCTTAAATTTCTCTTCTCCAGAGGTGGAAACAAAATCTTCTTCTCGCAGCATCGGTCCCGTTTGAGATTCGAAGAAATTTGGCGATACAGGCTGTTGAAGTCGTTCTCGCATTTGTCCCAGACGGTCAAACGCCAGGGTCAATGCGTCGGTCTCACCTGGATTGGCATGGGTAATTAAGTGAATCAGGCCCTTGACGTTGTCGAACACCAACACGTCGTTAGATACCATAAGCAGTATGTCAGGAGCACCAATCGTGTCAGGTGGCATTGTATGTTGAAGCTTAGGCTCGACATACCGAACCGTGTCATAGCCAAAATAGCCGACCAGGCCACCGGTATAGATCGGTAGATCAGGAATTGGTGGATATCGATATCGCGCTTGAAATGCTTCGATGTAAGCTAATGGATCTTCTGTCTCTATTTCTTCGACCACAGTCCCGGACGTTTCGACGGTAATTTTGTGCCCTACCACTTTGAGGATAGTTTCCGACGGTAGACCCACCATCGAATACCGGGACCATTTCTCGCCACCCTGTCCGGCGGATTCAAGTAGATAGCTATAACTACCCGCCGCAGCTTTGATGTAGCTGGAGAGTGGTGTGTCGAGATCAGCTAAAACGCTTTGGGTAATTGGTATGTGGTTGTATCCCTGTTCAGCCAGGGCGGCAAATTGTTCTGGTGTCATGGTGTTCTCCTGGGGTATATCGGGTGATCCGCTCTAATTCAGAGCAAGGGAGATCACCATCGCCAAGAGAGATGGGCGTGCTTAAACCAATATGAAATGTAAGCGGGGTTCATTAATAGAACCGTATCCAAAAAAGGCACAAAGACCGGAAGCTCGAAAGAATAGTGCAGTGTGTCTTTCTTATCAAGGTTAAGAGTACCCAGGCAATCAAGCACCTGAGCCACCGAGGATATTGGCCTTCATTTGGCTTATGGTCTGAACATAATTATCAGCGCCAAAAATTGCCGAGCCCGCAACAAAAGTATCCGCACCGGCCGCAGCAATTTCAGCAATATTGTCCACCTTCACGCCACCGTCAATCTCGAGACGAATGTCGCGACCGCTCTCATCTATGCGCCGCCGGACCTCAGTTAACTTCCCGAGAGTGGCAGGAATAAACGTTTGGCCACCAAAACCGGGATTGATTGACATAATCAGAATCATATCGACCTTGTCCATCACATAGTCAAGATAGCTCAAGGGTGTCGTTGGGTTGAATACGAGGCCACTTTTACAACCACCTGACTTAACTAATTGTAGGGAGCGGTCGATGTGATCCGTACCCTCGGGATGAAATGTGATGTAGGTGGCCCCAGCTTCGATAAAATCGCCGATAATCCGATCAACGGGCCGCACCATTAAATGCACATCAATAGGCGCTGTGACTCCGTATTTACGTAGTGCGCTACAAACCATAGGACCAATGGTTAGATTGGGCACATAATGATTGTCCATTACGTCAAAATGTACGATATCCCCACCTGCAGCAAGCACAGCATCAACCTCCTCGCCCAAACGAGCAAAATCAGCTGATAGTATCGATGGTGCGATTAACGGCTCCATTTGCGACTCATCTTTCCTTTTAAAAATGCATTGTAGCGAAATAGCAGATAAAGATAACGCACCTATACTCAATCAATGAGGACATTGTTGACAATCATCGGTTTGAGTTGGCTGATCTATTCAACGCCAGCTATTGCTAGCGATAACTGGCGTTATCTACCGGATCAATCGGGATTACCACAGGGTGGCGTCATTCTCAGATACCCTGACGTCATGGAAACGACGGCGGACCGCTTGAGCAACGTATTGAGTGACCACGGATGGTCTGTGTTACTCGTACCAATACCTGACACGACCTCGCCACAAAGTGAGCCGGTACCCGCTAGCCAGCTCGTTCGATATATGACCGAAATAAAGGGTCAATTTAATTTGGTTGTACTTTCCTTTGGCGATACCTGGGATAAAGAACTCAACCTGGTAGATCTAGACCCCGACGACGACCAACAAAACCCTATCCAGGGGATTGTGCTTGTAGACGTTGCGGGCCTGGTCAACGCGCCACCGGAACTCCCGCTGCTGGACATCAATACCCTTGCATTAACCCAGCAAAGCTATGTCCAGCGCAGGAAAAACGCGCGGAAAAATCAGTTGGATAAACAGCAAGGTATTAATTTGAAGCACTATTCTAGCCGGGCCCGACACAATGGCGAAAACTTACTGGATCGACGCATCAGAGGCTGGCTACACCACAATGTGAAAGGTATGGAAATTATTCCAGATGAGCAATAAGTGCCTGGTAGCGGTCAGGTGTCCCCACATCCGTCCAATGACCGTGGAAAACTTCTCCACCGAGTTGCCCTGAGGCCACGGCTTGATCAAATAGCGATCTCAGCATCAGCTTCCCCGGCACCATTGCCTTAAAGAAACTCTCATCATAAACCGCAATGCCGGAATAGGTATATTTGGGACTCACCAACGTCAGTTGACCATTAGCATCCACACCATAATCACCTTCGGGGTGATGGCTTGGGTTCTCGACCATCACCAGGTGGGGTGAATCGGATTTTTGCCTGCGCACCAGAGTAGTGAAGTCAAAATCTGTAAATATGTCTCCATTCACGACCAGAAAAGGCTCATCTCCCAGGAGCGGCAGGGCAGCGTGAATACCCCCTGCGGTTTCTAATAGTTCAGGCTCTACTGAGTATTCCAATGGAAGGCCAAACTGCTCGCTACCAAGCTGTGCCTGTATCTGCTCAGCCAGAAAGTGAACATTAATGACAACAGACTGAATACCGGCCTCGGACAATCGAAGTATGTGACGTTGGATAAGGGTGGTATTGCCAATAGGAAGTAGCGGCTTGGGCAGGTTACGGGTCAAAGGTAACATCCGCTCCCCACGGCCGGCCGCCAGAATCATCGCCTTCACGGCAGCCGCCTATTCATCGCAGGAACAATAATTGTCGTTAGCCATTCGCCAAAAGCCTGTAGCTCCGGATAAAGAGCCGCAACTTCGGTCAAATAAGACACAACCAACGGGATATCCCCAAGATATCCGGGTTTGCCATCCCGGATATTCAAGCGGCAAAAAATACCTGCGCACTTCAGATGACGTTGAAATCCCATCAGATCGAACCAGCGTAAGAACTCAGCTGCACCGGCGTCAGATGCAATTCGCACGCGATAGTCTTCAACCAGCTCGAGCACCTTGATTCTCGGCAGTTTCCAGTAACAATCCTTGAGCAGCGAGACAAGGTCATAGGTTATGGGACCAAGGACTCCGTCTTGAAAATCAATCACCCCAAGACTTCCATCACTCTGGGGCATCAGATTTCTCGAATGAAAATCTCGATGGACAAACACCTGGGGTTGGGCCTGGGCATTTTCGACCATTAAATCACTCACCGCGCGAAACTGATCGACGACCTCCTGTGACAGAGCTAAATGCAGTTGCTGAGTCACAAACCAGTCGGGAAACAACATCATTTCAGTCTGCAGGCGCTCCGCATCATAGGCTGGCAAACCATCACAAATTGCTGTTGAGACTCGGACCAGTGTATTGAGAGACCTGCGGTAAAGGTCAACTTGAACATCTATTGATGCGCCCTGAAGCTCGGGCAGCAATAAACGGTCACCAAGATCCGACAGGAGTAAGTATCCTGACTCAAAATCAGCTGCCAGAACTTTGGGCACAGAAACACCCACATCCGACAAGCGACGATCAATGTCTACAAAACCTGGGTTGTCCTCCTTATCCGGTGGTGCATCGACAAAAATATAACTATCGCCCCCCACAAAACCCCGGAAATAGCGCCTAAAACTCGCGTCATCGGAGGCACTTTTGATACGGAAATTAGATTCCACTTCATGGCCCTGGGCGGCCAGTGACGCAGCCCCCCAATTCTGCAGGCCAGAGAGGCGATTTTTTTGGAAATCGGTTGTTGGCATAGACCTAAATATAACCTGACCTGATAGGGTGAATGCTTTATTATCCCCTAACTCTTTCGTTCTGTGCTAACCATAAAGGCTTCACTAACCATGTTGATGGGATTTACTCGCCCAACACTTCACTTCATTACGCCTCTGGTTCTATTTTCCTCCCTGACTTCTGCGGCTACCGTGGACTTTCGACCTGCGGCTGAAATAGATTGGCGTCCTCTGTCTGCGTTGAATGCTGTTGAATCCGGCGGCGTTCCCTTTTATTGCCATGGCGCTTATGTGGAACCGCCGCTACGATACGATTCGACAACTGGGTTGATGCATGCGGAGGCAAACAATGCGCTTCACGTCGTTGATCAGTCAACGACCCTGACAGGCGACGTGATACTGAATCAAGGTACCCAGGAGATTCGCTCACCTAGAGTTATTCAAGATGAAGCCACTCAGATAGCTGAGATCGACGGCCCGCTACAGTTGAGAGACCGGGGCTTACTGCTCACCGGCGAACACGCGACGTCCAACCTGCTCACCGGAGAAGGCGTGGTAGATCAGGCGACGTTTTTGCTCCATGAATCCAGTTTTCGCGGCAAGGCAGCAACACTCGCCCGAAACAATCTAAATCAACTCTTCCTTGATGATACAACTTTTACTCGCTGCGATCCGGGCAGCAATGTCTGGTCGATGAACAGTGAGACCCTGGAACTCAGGCCAGACGAGGGTTATGGCACCGCTCGCAACGTCACATTACGGATCAAAGATGTGCCGGTGATTTACACACCTTACCTGCGATTCCCATTAAACGATGACCGTCAATCCGGATTTCTGATGCCGAGTCTTGGTCATGACAATGACGGCGGCACTGATATTATTATCCCGTACTACTTCAACCTCGCGCCCAACTACGACGCGACTTACCAGCTCCATAGTATGTGGAAGCGCGGGCTTATCCACGACCTCCAGGCTCGCCATATGAGCCTGCGCACCAACAATGAAATTAATCTAGGTTTTATTCGTCGCGACGATGAATATGACGATCGGGATCTAGAGGATCTAACAACGGCTGGTACCAACACTGGGGTTGTGATTCCGGAATTTGAGAAGCAGGACCGCTGGTACATTAACCTCCGTCACCAGGCTAGCTGGTCTGGAAAATGGGCAACCTCCATCGATTACAACGCCGTTTCTGACATCGATTATGTAGATGATATTGGTGGCGAATTTGGCTCCACAAGCATCGACGACTTTCTCAACCCTGTCCGCGGCAACCTAACGGAACAACGAAGCGCCACCCTGACTCGTTTGGGGACCTTGTCGTACCAATCAGGGGACTTTCAATCTTCCCTCAACGTTCAGGGCTTCCAGTCATTAGACCCCCTTGGCGCTGAACAATATGAGCGATTACCCAACCTCACAGCTTCCTGGAGTAAAGATTTAGGCCCCCTCGAATCAAAAATGAAATTCGACTACACCTTTTTCGACAAAGACAACACTGGCCTCACAGGACCACTCGCAACCATTGGCGAACGCGCCTACACGGATGTGGAAGTCGCCTGGCCTTTTAGAAAAATTTGGGGGTTTTTTGAGCCTTCCGCCGGAGTGATTCACAGAAAGTATCAGCTGGATGATGAGCCATTAACAGCCCGCTCGAACCCCGAGATTACTACAGGGCGCTTTTCTTTGGATGGTGGCCTGTACTTCGATAGATTTTTTTCCTTGAAGGGCCAATCTCTCCAGCAAACCCTCGAACCTAGAGTTTTCTACCTGAATGTCGAAAATGACGATCAAAATGATCTACCACAATTTGACGCGGGTGCATCTACACAATCCTACTCGTCACTCTTCCGTAACAATCGATTCTCCGGATTTGACCGTATTGGTGATGCCGAGCATATTAGTGTCGGTTTAACCAGTCGATTCCTTTCTGAGGAAACAGGTTCTGAATTCCTCGCTTTGAGTCTAGGCCAGATCTACTACTTAAAAGATCGAGACGTTGTTTTCTCGCCCACCGCAGCCGACGACCCTACTGCTGACGAATCTCCGCTTTTTGCCGAAGCCCGCTTCAAGGTCGGTGACAATCTGTCAGTCTCCGGCACCTACGAATGGGAACCAGATGTAAATCGCTCCAATCGGGGAACATTTGCTCTGAAGTACAGCGACGGGTTGCGACGGATTTTGAATATAAACTACACCTACACGGCCTCAGAGATTCAACAGCCTAGTTTAATTACAAAGTCAGAAGAATCAGACGTGAATCTGATCTGGCCGATCACCCAACATTGGAGCGCCATCGGTCGCTGGAATTTTGGCTGGGATGACAATCGAACTATTGAAGCATTTGCAGGTCTTGAATATAACGACTGTTGTTGGAAAACCCGGCTGGTTTGGAGACGATTCCTCAAGGATCCACGCAATGTGACACAACTTATTGATGATCCTACGACACCCGGCGGTTTTATTGCCGTCACGGACCTGAAAACGCCATCGGATGTCGGCATATTTTTTGAATTTCAGCTAAAGGGCCTCGCCATGTTGGGTGGGCGCTTGGATTCATTCCTCGAGGACGCCATTCCAGGCTACCGAGAAAGAGAAGATAGAATAGGTTTGTAATGAATAAATTTGCACTGACTTGTATGACCCTGTGGTTTTCCGCCACCGCATCAGCGGACATGGTGATTCTGGACGAGATAGCAGCTGTCGTTGATGACGATGTTGTCATGGAATCCGAGGTCGAATCTCGACGCCGGGCAGTAGTCGGACAACTCAAGGGGCAGGATAAACGCCTCCCCCCCGATGACATCATGCGCGAGCAGATCATTGAACGACTAATTGTCGAGAACCTCCAACTTCAGATGGCGGACCGCGCCGGTATACGTATCAGCGACGAAGAACTCAATGGTGCTCTCAGTCGCATCGCTTCACAAAATGGCCTCACCTTAGCTCAGTTTAGCCTGGAGGTTGAAAAGGATGGCATTTCTTACGTCGAGATGCGGGACCAAATACGTCGCGAGATTGCCATCAGCCGGGTTCGAGATGGCATCATGCGTAGCCGAATCAAAGTAACCGAACAAGAAATTCAGGTGTTTTTGCAATCGGAACTTGGCAAGACGTTAACCGCTGATGAGTATCGACTGGCTCACATTCTTTTGCCTTTCCAAGAGGGGGCAGATAGTGAGGCCATCAATCTCGTAAAAGAATCTGCATCTGCACTCATTGATGAGTTGAACGGAGGCGCTGACTTTCAGACGCTAGCCATCGAACGCAGCACCGCATCCGATGCACTGGAAGGCGGCGACCTGGGGTGGCGCAAAGCCGTGCAGTTACCCACCATGTTCTCCGACGTAGCAGGCGAAATGGAAGTCGGCGATATCCGCGGGCCGATTCGTAGTGGCAGCGGCTACCACGTGGTTACCCTACTCGACAAACGAGGCGCTAAAAGTGAAGGCCGGGTCGAGCAAACTCAAGTGAGGCATGTCCTGATACAACCCTCAGAAATCATGACAGAAGAAGAAGCCTTGGAATTTGCAGAATCCCTCCGGGCAGAAGTACTTGCGGGTCGACCTTTTGAAGAGATAGCAAAACTCCATTCCGATGATCCCGGTTCCGCATTAAGTGGCGGCGACCTTGGCTGGAACGCAGCCGGTGCTTTTGTACCGGAATTTGAAGCACATATTGCCTCTACCAGTATTGAGGAAATTTCACCGGTGTTCAGAAGCCAGCATGGATTCCACTTTTTGGAAGTGACAGGACACCGGATCGAAGATATGAGCAATGAATTTTTGATGCGCCAGGCGGCAAATTATCTTCGCAACCAGAAAATGGACGAAGAGCTCGAGTCCTGGGTTCGCGAGTTACGTGAGGACGCCTTTGTCGAAATCCGCAGTTGAAGCCGTACTCGCTGTAACACCGGGTGAACCTGCCGGTATCGGCCCCGATCTGTTACTCGCGATCAATTGCGCAGAACTTGACGCAAAACTGATCGGGATTGCAGACCCCGAGATGCTTCAAGCTCGCGCAGATAAACTAGGCCGAGCTAGTCAGTTCAAGCTCATCAAGCATCCCTCGGAAGCCGAATCCCATCAATTGAATATTTTGCCCGTTAAATGCCACAGCAAGGTTGAGCCGGGCGTGTTGAATCCCAACAATAGTCAGTACGTATTGGATACGCTGGAACTCGCTGTGTCGCTTTGCGAGGAAAATGTCTGTGGCGCAATGGTCACCGGGCCGGTCAATAAAGCTGTCATAAACGATGCAGGCATTCCTTTTACCGGACACACAGAATGGTTGGCACGGCGAACAGGTACCACCAAGGTGGTCATGATGTTGGCTTCCGGAAATCTAAAAGTTGCTCTGGCAACAACCCATCTTCCGCTTCGCGAAGTTGCTGATGCAATCAACCAAAAGGACCTCCTAACCACCCTCGACATTATTCACAAGGACCTGGTGAATCATTTTGGCATCCAGGCGCCACGTATTTTAGTCTGTGGTCTAAACCCGCATGCGGGAGAATCCGGCCACCTAGGCAGAGAAGAAATCGATATTATCCAACCTGCCTTAAGCATCGCCAGAGAAAAAGGCATGCACATCATCGGTCCAACTCCTGCCGACACAGCATTTACACCAAACAGCCTGGCCCAGGCGGATGTTGTGCTGGCGATGTACCACGACCAGGGTTTACCCGTCCTCAAACATCATGAATTTGGTGAGGCAGTGAATATCACACTAGGTTTACCGATTATAAGAACTTCCGTCGATCACGGAACCGCACTTGATATAGCAGGTACCGGTAACGCCGACGTCGGTAGTCTTATGACAGCGATAAGAAGTGCCTGCGCAATGACCGCCGCTAGAGTCAAATGAAAGCGCGAAAACGCTTCGGCCAAAACTTCTTACAGGACCCGCAGTTAATCGACAGAATTATTTCGGTGATTTCGCCAGAAAAGGGTCAATCCATCGTTGAAATTGGACCTGGTCGCGGTGCAATTACAATGCCCCTCGTAGACTCGGGCTGCGCACTCACCGTGATTGAGATCGACCGGGACCTGGCTGAACAACTCCGCAATCTGTACCCGGGCATTTCCCTTATTGAAGCAGACGTACTGAAGTTCGATTTTGGACAACTGGGTGACAACATCCGGGTTGTCGGCAATCTACCCTACAATATCTCAACACCTTTGCTGTTCAAGTTATTCAAACGACTCAAGCAAATCCGGGATATGTATTTCATGCTACAACTGGAGGTCGTTCAGCGCCTGGTGGCCGAGCCCAATACCAACCACTACGGCCGACTATCTGTGATGAGTCAGTATTATTGCGATGCAACTCTACAATTTACAGTGCCGCCCGAGGCGTTTATCCCACAGCCCAAAGTCACCTCCGCAATTGTTCGCCTTCAACCTAAACAAGCAAGAACTCTGGCAGATGACGAGGAGCGATTCGCAAATCTCGTTAATCAAGCTTTCAGTATGCGACGAAAAACCTTACGAAATGCCCTTAAGGGTTTTGTTGCTCAGCATGCTTTTGAGGTTCTGGATATAGACCCAAAACGTCGCCCGGAAACACTCTCCCTGGAAGACTTTATTCGGCTCGCGAACTTTAAAGAGGATACGGAATCTTGAGCACCTATGTCGTGGGGGACATTCAGGGCTGTTATCAAGAATTCCAGTCCCTACTCGACGAGATTGGTTTTGTTCCAGCTACTGATCACCTCTGGATTGCAGGGGATCTCATTAACCGGGGGCCAGATAATCTTGAGACCGTTAACTTTATCCGCCAACTTCCAAACTGCCGTATCGTTCTGGGCAACCACGATCTGCACTTTTTGGCGGTTGCGCTGACAGATCGAATACCATCGCGCTCAGATACGTTTCAGGATTTGCTTCAAGCTCCAGCAGTTACGGAAATTGTCGATTGGTTTCGTCACCAGCCCCTGGTTATTTACAGCGAAGAATTTGATGTTTTGGTTGTTCATGCAGGCATCCCTCACAACTGGACCATCCCACAGTCTCTAGACTACGCCAAAGAAGTTGAGACGGCCCTACAGAATGAGAACTACCTGCAGTATCTGACAAATATGTATGGCAACGAGCCTGACCGTTATTCAGAGCAGCTTGTGGGCCCGGACAGATGGAGGACTATTACCAACTATCTAACCCGGCTCAGGTTTTGCGACGAATCCGGAAAAATGGAGTTTGATTCAAAAACGGATATTGCCCCATCTGGCTTTGCGCCCTGGTTTGATTTTCCACGGGCCGATGACAGTCGGATCCTATTTGGCCACTGGGCAGCAATAAAGGGTCAGACATCCTCGGATCAATTTGTTGGTCTCGATACAGGTTGTGTCTGGGGAGGGTCATTGACTGCCCTACGCCTCAACGACAACAAACTATTTTCCGTTCCAGCCCTTTCTAGCCGATAATCAGATCATGGAAACCTATCTTGTAGGCGGCGCTGTAAGGGATCAATTGCTAGGACTCAAAGTCCTCGATAGAGATTGGGTGGTCGTTGGCAGCACAGAGGAGGCCATGCTTGATCTCGGCTATGAACGGGTTGGCAAAGATTTCCCCGTTTTTCTCCACCCAAAGAGCAAAGAAGAATACGCTCTGGCAAGAACCGAGCGTAAAACAGCTCCAGGACATAAAGGCTTTGAATGTGATGCGAGTGAGTCGGTAACCCTCGAAGAAGATTTGATGCGGCGTGATCTAACCATCAACGCAATTGCTCAATCTACCAGTGGCAAGCTAATTGACCCGCAAAACGGTGTCTCAGATATCCAGCAGAAAATTCTTCGTCATGTTTCACCGGCATTTAGCGAAGACCCTTTGCGAATATTAAGACTTGCCCGATTTTATGCGAGATTCCCTGAGTTTACGGTTGCACCGGAAACTTTTGAATTGTTACGCCAGATGATCGAAGCTAACTTGCTTCAAGAACTCGCCAAGGAAAGGGTATGGATCGAGATTACAAAAGCACTGCAGACCAATCATCCCGCACGCTTTTTTCAACTCCTCAGCGATTTAGGCGCCCATGACCAGCTCTGGCCGGTAATTGCTAAGTCACAAATCACTCAACTCGACACCCTTGCCTCAGAGATCAAAGAACCTGAACTTCGTTTTGCTTCGCTATTTTTTCATTGTCACGATGGCGCTGTTCAGCACCTCAAACAAAACAAAGTCCCGAACGCCTACTCGGACCTGGCTCTAGCAACCAGCCAGCATATGGAAAGTTTATTGCAGAGTGCGCCTAATCCAGATTCAATTCTTGAGCTACTGACAAAACTAGATGCCTTGCGACGTCCGGAGCGATTTCAGCAGCTACTCAAATTAGGCCAGGTTCTAAGCGAAAAACCAGCGCTCTTCGACTGGAATCGATTTCTCCTGATCATACAAAACATCAGTTCAGATCAGGTCGACGCTAATTTGAAAGGCAAAGCCTTCGGTGCTGCGCTGATAGATTTGCGATTAGCTGCGATCAAGTCAGCGTCGGCTTAATTACCAGATTCTCGGGCAATCGCGCGATAACCAATGTCAGTACGGTATTCCGCATTCGCGAAGGTGATTTCTCTTAACCGCTGGTAGGCCTTCGATTGAGCTTCGCGAACACTGGTGCCCAGCGCTGTCACCCCCAAAACTCGACCACCGTTGGTCACCACCTGCCCAGCTTCGTTGATTTTTGTTCCGGCATGGAAAGTTTTACGGTCGCCGCTTTCTTGATCCAAGCCGTTTATCACATCACCTTTCTGATAACGCTCGGGGTAGCCGCCCGCCGCCATCACAACCGTCAACGCAGTACGATCATCAAAATTGATCGACTGTTCATGCAGCGATTGATCAATTGCCGCCAGGCACAACGTTGTCAGATCTGACTGCAGTCGCATCATAATCGGCTGGGTTTCAGGATCACCAAATCTGCAATTGAACTCTATTACTCCGGGCTGCCCCTTTGAATTAATCATAAGCCCCGCATAGAGAAACCCAACATAGGGAGTACCCTCTTCTGCCATGCCCTTGATCGTGGGCGCAATAACTTGATCAATAATACGCTGGTGGACTTCGGGTGTGACAACAGGCGCGGGGGAATATGCACCCATACCGCCGGTGTTCGGTCCAATATCCCCATCATAGGCTGCCTTGTGATCTTGAGATGATGCAAAGGACAGAAAAGTCTCACCGTCAGCAATCACAATAAAGCTCGCTTCTTCCCCTTCAAGAAACTCCTCTATAACAACTCTTGCTCCTGCATCACCGAAGGCATTCTCTTCAAGCATATCTTTTAGTGCGCGTTCTGCTTCCCCATGGTCCGCAGCAACCACTACGCCCTTGCCCGCCGCCAGGCCATCTGCCTTGACGACAATGGGCGGTGTCATATTCCGGGCATACTGTATCGCCGGTTCTAACTCGGAAAAGGTCTGATAAGCAGATGTGGGAATGTTATGTCGGGCCAAGAACTGTTTTGTGAAGTCCTTCGAACCTTCTAATTGAGCGCAGGCTTTAGAAGGACCAAAACAACGGATTCCAGCTTCATTAAACTGATCCACGGCACCGGCAACAAGGGGAGCCTCTGGACCGACAATTACAAGATCAATACCCTCTGTTTTGACAAGCGATATTTGACCGGCGATATCCATCACATCAATATCTACATTGCGAATTCCAGGCTCTGAAGCTGTCCCCGCATTGCCAGGCGTCACCAACACCTCTGTAACTTCAGGTGATTGGTAAACCTTCCAAGCTAGTGCGTGCTCTCGACCACCGTTACCAGTCACCAATACTTTCATGTATCTAAACCTCACCTGACTTAATGCCTGAAGTAGAACCAACCAAATTTTAGTGTTTGAAGTGCCGCATGCCAGTAAACATCATCGCCATGCCGGCCTCGTTAGCAGCTTGTATGACCTCATCGTCCCGCATTGAGCCACCGGGCTGAATAACAGCAGAAATACCAGCTTCAGCTGCCGCGTCGATACCGTCTCTAAAAGGAAAAAATGCATCGGAAGCCATCACCGAGCCAGGCACCGTCAAATTTTCATCCATGGCTTTGATGCCTGCAACTTTAGCGCTATAAACTCTGGACATTTGCCCGGCGCCAACACCAATCGTCCGACAGTCTTTGGCGTACACAATTGCATTAGACTTCACATACTTCGCAACAGTCCAGGCAAATAGCAGGTCTGCTTTTTCTTGTTCGGTTGGTTGCCTATCGGTCACTACACGCAAAGCCGACTGATCAAGCAGCGCCAAATCAGCATCCTGCACCAACATGCCACCAACAACCTTTTTGTAGTCGAGCTGCCCTGTTCGGTCTTGCCCTAGCGGGCCACAGATCAAGACCCTGACATTTTTCTTCTTCTCGAGCACAGCAATAGCATCAGCATTAACCTCCGGTGCAATTACCACTTCGATAAATTGTCGTTCGGTCATATCCTCAGCCAAGGCTTTAGTGATGGGACGATTCACCGCAATTATCCCGCCAAAGGCAGAGGTTGGATCCGTTTCAAACGCCAATCGATAGGCCCCGTGAACATCCTCTGCAATCGCAACACCGCAGGGGTTAGCATGTTTAACGATGACACAGGCTGGCTCACTAAATGCTCTCACACATTCGAGGGCTGCATCTGTATCCGCCACGTTGTTGTATGACATCGCCTTACCGTGAATTTGCTTAGCGCCGGAAACAGATCCTTCGACCATCTGTTGATCAACATAAAAAGCAGCGCTTTGGTGTGGGTTTTCTCCATAGCGCATGATTTCCTTGCGTTGATACTGGGTTGTGATTGTTGCGGGAAATTGATTTTGTTCCTGGCTTTCTAAATTGATGCTGCCTAGATAGTTGGAGATGGCTGCGTCATAACGCGCGACCAGCTCAAAGGTTTTAACAGCCAGCCGAAATCGAGTTTGTAATGACAGGCCGCCATCAAATTGATCCATTTCCGCAAGTACACTTTCGTAATCCTGGGCATCCACAACCACGGCAACCGAAGCATAATTTTTTGCTGCAGAGCGCAGCATTGCGGGGCCACCTATATCAATATTCTCGATCGCATCCTCGAGTGTGGCATCGGGATTAGCGACGGTTTTCTCAAAGGGATAAAGGTTCACGACAACCAAATCAATCGGTTCAATACCGTGACTTTCCATTATGGCGACGTCAGTGCCAGTGCCATCCGCTTCACGCCGTCCAAGCAGACCTCCGTGAACCTTCGGGTGTAATGTTTTCACCCGACCATCCATCATCTCGGGGAAGCCTGTGTAATCAGAGACTTCTCTGACTTCAACACCTTCAGTACGCAATTTTTGAAAAGTGCCCCCGGTTGAAAGCACTCTCACGCCATGGCGCGATAAACCCTGGGCTAGTTGGTCCAGCCCTGATTTATCGGAAACACTGATTAGAGCAGTACGGATCTTGACGTTAGGCATCGGGGCCCCCGGGTTTGAATCGTCAAACAAAAAAAGGACGGTTTGAGCCGTCCTCGGGAGCCGCGAATTTTACACGGGGTAACCGGTAAAAGTGAAGATTTAAACCAGTCCGTATTTCTTTAACTTTTTACGCAGGGTGCCACGGTTCAAACCGAGCATCAAAGACGCTCGACTTTGATTGTGGCCAATTCGCTTCATCACCGACGCCAATAGTGGCGCCTCAATCTCCGATAAAACCAATTCGTATAGATCTTTGATTTCTTGACCGTCCATGACCGTAATATAGTTCTTTACGGCAGCCTCGACAGCGTCGGACAGGGATGGTTCTGAAACTGTTGTTGGGGCTGGCGCCTCTTCCAGGGTTTCTCCAGCTATACGGTATGCATCTGACATTCAACTTGCTCCATCAATCGTCAGGCAGCAAGTGTGTCTTGGCCACCCAACAGGTCGAAAATCGCCTCAATTGCCTGCAGTTGCTGTTCAACCGTATCCAGTCGATTGAATTCCCGGAGCGCTTGCTTAAGCACCGGAGATTCCTGACTTTGCTCGGCGAGATACCAGCCAACATGCTTTCTAGCAATTCGAGGACCCGTCAGCTCACCATAAAACGAGGCGAGCTTATCTACATGTGTCCTCAACATGGCTTTTGCCTCACCTAAAGTTGGATTATTTTGAATTTCTCCAGTTTCTAGAAATTGACTGATTTGGCCAGGAAGCCAGGGCTTACCCTGGGCCGCCCTACCAATCATGATACCCGCAGCTCCAGTCACCGATAAAACCCGCTCAGCGTCCTTCGAGGACTGAATATCACCATTCGCGATAACCGGGATATCAACCTGCTGTACAACCTCGGCAATCCTGTCGTGGTTAGCTTGCCCTGTAAACTTGCAGGCTCTTGACCGGCCGTGGACCGTCACGAGTGCTAAACCAGAATCCTGGGCCATTTTTGCAATCAATGGCGCATTAATTTCGTCCAGAGACCACCCCAGCCGGATCTTAACCGTAACGGGAATCTCTACCGCCGCCCGGACCTGCTCAAAAATATCCTGAACCAGGGCGACATCCTTCAGCAGAGCTGAACCCGCAGCCCGGTTGCAAACCTTCTTTGCCGGACACCCCATATTGATATCTACAATATCGGCGCCCATGTTCTGGGCCGCCAAAGCTGCAGAAGCAAGCATGCTCGCTTCGCCACCGGCAATTTGAACCCAACGGGGACCAACTTCATTTTCATAGCACAGTCGCGTACGGGACTTTCGCGAGTTCCAGAGTTTCTGGTTGCTGGTTAGCATTTCTGAGACGGTCCAATAGGTACCGTTGTGGCGACACAGATTTCGGAACGGTTGATCCGTCACGCCTGCCATCGGCGCAAGCACAACTTTACTGGGATGATCAAAAGAACCGATCTTCATACTTCAAACGCATCAGAGAGTGGTGGCGGATAATAGCAGGACTCTATTAATTGATCACCGTTAGCATGGAGTAACTCACGGCTCCGGGACCAGGGTCGACAATGTCCAGGGACAGGCGAACCTCTGTTATGGCTGGAATATACTGCATTCCCGCCAGTTCACCGGCCAGATAGAGGTCTGGAGAAAACGTTCGTTGCGCAAGCGTGTTGCCGTTGATATCCGCAAACCTCAAGGTCAACAGCGGGAACCTTTGTCGGTAGCTTGCCTCGTTTCGAAGAATCGCATCCACAACCAAACCATTCTCGATCGTCGGATGGGTCCTCACCACCAGGTCGGTTGTAGACAGCAGTTGCGCATCGAGAAAGTCCGGCAACTCACAATTTGCCAGGTTGCAGACCGACTGAAAGTAGGGCCTAAAACGAACATCCATAGCGAGAACGTTTTTGTTAGCCCAAAAATACTGCATTCCGAATACGATGAATAACAGGACAGATCCGACCAACCAGCGACCAATTTTGTAACTTCTAGTGGGCACAAAATTCCCCACCAGTTCCTCGGGCTCGGAAGCCGCCAGGCCTTCCAGCCCTGAAACTATTTCCGTTGTGGAGAGCGTTATATCCGGCTGGGGATGTTCATCTGGATCCAAGGTTCGATCTGGAACACCGTCAGGCTCTGGCGGTATATCCACCGGCACAGCCGCTGCTTCTTGGGTCCATATTTTTATCGGAGCAGTTTCTAGTTGAGCAGTTTCCGCCAGGTCAGATTCCACCTGAACATTTTCTCCCTGGACCGCTTCTATCTGGGCCTTTTCTACCTGAGCTTCGTCATCAACTGCACCGGCAGAAATATCTTCAACGGGCTCCTGTTGATCCACAATTTCCGCAGTCACCCCCTCTGGGGGCTCACTCTGGGACAGATCACTCTGAAACGAGTCCGCGTCGGCCGCTTCATCCTCAAGCACTTCGGTTTCACCTGTGGATTCCTCAGCTAATACACTTATTCCCTCTGATTCCCCATCTTCATCCGCCTCCTGCTGAAAGAGATCCGGGATGGGTGCTTCGACAAAATAGTCACTTGCAACAAATATTTGAAGGCAAGCCCCACATCGGACAGCACCATCGGCGGCAGACAATTGAGCCTCGGTGACCTTAAAAGAAGTGTCACAGTTCGGGCAGCGGGAGACAAACGCGGTCATAGGGCTTTCTTGAAGTGAAGACAAATCCAACCATCCAATTCGACCTCACGAATCAACTCCAGTTGATAAGCTTTTTTAACCCAATCGGATTGAGAACTCATGATTCCAGACAACACCAGGTCACCCCCCGGCGCCACATACTCACTTAATGTATGGGACAGGTTAATGAGGGGTTGAGCAAGAATGTTTGCTAGCACCACGCCATATTGCTCTGAGTGCAGCGTACCCGGTTCAAAATCCGGGGGTAGATAGGTCAGCAGGTCATCTTCGACGCCATTACGTTGAGCGTTATCTGCGGTCGCAACCAGCGCCTGGGGATCGTTGTCGACGGCAATGATTTTATCAGCGCCTAACAGCTTTGCCGCAATCCCAAGGATCCCCGAACCACAGCCATAGTCCAATACATTGGACCCGGGCTTAAGATTCTTGTCTAACCAGGCGAGACAAAGACTCGTCGTCGCGTGCGTGCCTGTGCCAAAGGCCAGACCAGGGTCTAAATTCAGAATCACCGCATCGGGCTCATCGACCTCAAATCCAGTTGGGCAAACCCAAAGCTGTTCGCCAAACTTCATCGGCTTGAATTGACTCATCCATTCCCGTTCCCAAACCCGATCACCGAGTTCATCAATATACAGAACGACGTAACCTTGCCCACGCAGCGTCTCAGCAAGGGATACGGTATCAACATCATCCTCATACATTGCCGTGACCGTTAGCTTCGGCCATAAGGGAATTTCTCCAGGACCCGGCTCAAAGATTGGCTGATCTTCACCGTCAATTAAGGTTACCGACACAGCCCCTGTTTCCCAGAGAAAGCTTTCTAAGGCATCAACAGCCTCGTTACTTGCCGTGATTGCCACGGTTTTCCAACTCATTGTGGATTCCAATTAGTGTGAAATTTGACATTCATAAAAGTCGAATCGCTCGTCAGCCGTTTCAGCCGTTCTATGTTGGTTGGGATACCATCGATCCTGAGTTCATTCAAAGCTTGTTTTAACCGTGCTAACGCCATCTCTCGATCCTCTGCGTGCACTACCAGTTTGCCAACCAGGGAATCATACTGATGAGGGACGCGGTAACCAACGTAGAGATGACTATCGAACCGAATGCCCGGACCACCGGGCAACCGTAAGCCCATTATTTCTCCTGGACCCGCTAACCCAGCGGCATCTTCTGCGAGTATTCGACATTCGATCGAATGGCCGACCAAGTGAATAGACTCCTGAGTAAACGGAATTACACCGGAATCAGCAATCTGAAATTGGGCAGCAACCAGGTCAATTCCAGACACCATCTCAGTAACCGGATGCTCTACCTGCAACCGGGTATTCACCTCAAGAAAAAAGAATTCTCCCGGGGTATGCAAAAACTCCAATGTTGCTACATTTCTATAACCAAGCTTTGCCATGGCCTCGACGCACTTTTCTGTAAGCGCGTCCAGACAGACATTATCGATATTCGGGGCTGGGCATTCTTCTACCAATTTCTGATAACGTCTTTGCACGGAACAATCTCTGGTTCCAAGATGAACACAACCTCCCTTGCCATCGCCCAGTACCTGTACTTCTATATGCCGCGCGTTCTCAATCAGCTTTTCGACAAACACCTCGCTTCTGCCAAAGCCCACTTCCGCCTCAGAGACCGAAACGTCAAAGGCTTCCGCTAACCCAGCGGCACTATCAACTTTGCGTATGCCCCTTCCGCCGCCGCCAAATGCAGCTTTAATAATCAACGGATAACCCAATACAGCAGCAACCTCAAATGCTTCCTCAACAGAGGAAACCGCTTCAACGCTACCCGGGATACAAGGGATGTCCAGACTAGAAAAGATTTTTCGTGCTGCCGTTTTATCACCTAACGCCGATATATGCTGGGGGCTGGGTCCAATGAACACCATTCCCGATGACTCGACCTGCTCAGCGAATGCTGCATTCTCCGACAGCAATCCGTACCCTGGATGTACGGCATCACAGCGTCTTGTTAGACCAGCCATCACAATATCGTTTGCATCAAGGTAGTGGCTGACACAGACCGTGTCGTCGGCCAAATCCAAATGGGGCAAATTAGCATCCACGGCGGTATAGATCGCGACGGTTTTTTTGCCCAATTTTTGACAGGCACGTAAAATTCGCAGGGCAATCTCACCGCGATTTGCAATCAAAATTCGGTTTGGCATGGCGGAAACTAAATGATGGTAAACAGTGGCTGATCAAACTCGATGGGGGTTTCGTTCTCAACGAGGATAGCTTCAATTTTTCCTGACTTGTCTGCCTTGATCTGATTCATCATTTTCATGGATTCAATAATGCACAACGTATCGCCTTCATGAACCCTTGCACCTACTTCAATAAATGCAGGCGAGCCCGGTGACGGTGCCCGATAGAATGTTCCCACCATCGGTGCTCGAACCACATGTCCCTGGGGTCCTCGGGTGATGGTGGTTGTTCCATTACTTGAATTAACAGCGCTATGATTTGCGGCTGTTGAATTCTCGGTAGATGAATCCATAGCAGGTGGATGTGAGGCGGTTGGATTGACTACTGTCTGGGCTCCCCGGGCTATCCTGACGGATTCCTCACCCTCCTTGATCTCTATCTCAGAAATATCTGAAGATTCCATTAGCTCAATCAGTTTTTTGACCTTTCGGATATCCATCTTAGTGCCCCTCAAGTTGCTGTAGTGCTGCCTGGAGCGCTAGTTCGTAGCCCTGCGGGCCAAGTCCAAATATGCAGCCAACAGCAACGTCTGAGAGAAAAGAATGGTGACGAAACGCTTCCCTGCTAAAGACATTAGACAGATGAACCTCAATAAATGGCAGTTGAACACCCAGCAGCGCGTCTCTCAAGCCAATACTCGTGTGTGTGAGTGCGCCCGGATTAATCAATATAAACACAGTGCCATCATTAGCTGCGGCATGGACCCTTTCGATCAACCCCTGCTCTCCATTAGACTGAAAGTGCAGAATTTCCGCACCATGGGTACCTGCGATACCAATAAGTCGATTAATGATGTCCTCTAGAGTGTCGTGTCCATATATTTCAGGCTCACGGGCACCCAGTAGATTCAAGTTTGGTCCATTTAGCACCAATATTTGCTTCATATCGATTCTTTTTTAGATTTTAGCTGCATTGTAGTGAATTTTTCTGGAACTTATAGTACTTTCTTTGAAGCCTTCCTTATATCGAAGTATTAGCAGACAAACTAATAATGAACTTTGGAAGTTTGACGAAGATCAGCACAATTTACTTGGTAAACGTTCTTTTTTGTGGAGGATAACAAATTCCCGCATCAGCACAGCCTTGATACTCAACCTGAAAGGTCTCTTTCTCGTCCGCCTTCCGAGGTAAATTGACCTCCAAGGACTCGTAGTAGACCTCTACGCGGCCAAAGTACTCATCGATTTTCTCTAGCCCCGCTGGTAAAGCCGGAGTTTTGATACGTTTGCTACCCTTTACGCGAATTTTGTCCCTATAAAGGTAATACCCCGGTTGGATTTGCCACAGCAATACCAGCTGCCCCGACTCACTCACCACGGAGAGGTGGAAAGCCTCGTCGACCGGCAGGATAACTGGCTCATCTAGCGCATTGTGCTGTCCAAATTCAGCTCCCTGAGTTCCCATAGAAAAGGCACCCAGGGCAAAAAAAGTCAGCATTACTGCAAATGATTTTCTGCGTAGAAGACTGTGTATGGGCTGGAATCTCATATTGTCTAACCGTTATAGTCGTAATGTATATGACCGCACCGCAAGCCTACGCGTTCCCGAACCGACCTAGAAGCGATTATTACCTAATGCGATCCATTGCCAGCCTTCTTCTCGCTACAAGCCTTCTGCTCTCTGGTTGCATTCCGCAGCGAACCATCACACCGAATCCCAAGGAACCGTCAGAGGCGTATCAGCCGGCAGTACCATCCAATCGTGTCATTTCCTTGTTAGATCAGGCAGAGAGCGCATTTGCTCGTAAACGACTAACCACACCGTTAGACGACAATGCGTATTTCCGATATCTACAGGTGCTCTCGATAGACCCTAGCAACAATGCTGCCCAGGCTGGCATACAGCGAATTGTCGATACTTATCTGGCCTGGAGCATCGAAGCCATAGACGCACAACAGTACAAAAAAGCAACCAACATGCTGAATAAAGCTCGATCCCTCGATGAGCAGCACCCCACTATCACCGCCCTTGAGAGCAGAATATCCCGGGCCCAAAATAGTCGAAATGAGGCATTTCGATTAGATAAAACAGCATTGAATAGCCGTACTGATACCTTAGTGGGGCAGCTACATGAAATTGGCAGAAAAGCGGAGCAACACAGGGCAAAAGTTCACATTGTGGCTCAAAACGATGCCGATGGCCGCTGGATCTATCAACAACTCAACAACGCCTCTTTAACGCGTATTCGCGCCACTATCGAGATAGGTAACCCACCGACCGTGCAGCTAACGTATCCCTGACTATAGTTAAGTGAGGATCAAAGCCAATCTGGACGGCAATGCACTTTTCCGCCTATCCGCCACAGTTCTCGCGGCGTAAAAACAGAGCCAAACATACACCGGTCGCCTGCCTGCTGATTTTCATGCTGGGCGCGGGTTTAACGCTGGCAAACCCGTTGGGTTTGACCGATAAAATACTAGACGCAGTAGCAAAAGAGTACGGTCGTCGGGCCCGAAGCCGGTTGCTATCCTGGCAACATATGGTCTCATCGTCAGCCGACCTCGAAGAACAGCAGAAGCTCATCCAGGTTAATGACTTCTTTAATAGAATCCGATTCGTTGCGGATCAGAACCACTGGCAAAAAACCGACTACTGGGCAACACCCATCGAATTTCTCGCTACCGATGGGGGCGATTGTGAGGATTTTGCAATTGCCAAGTACATCACCCTCCGGGCGCTGAACGTGCCCGACGACAAACTACGAATCACCTATGTCAAAGCCCTAACACTCAATCAAGCCCATATGGTCTTGACCTACTATGATAGCCCCAGCGCCATACCAAGCGTGCTTGATAATCTGGACCCCATTATCAAAACCGCGGATAAACGCACAGATCTACAACCTGTCTATAGCTTTAATGGAGACGGTCTCTGGCTCGCAAAAATGCGCGGCGAGGGCCAAAAGATGGGTTCGTCTTCTGACCTTAATATGTGGCGCGACCTGGTCGAACGCTTACAAAAAGAGAGAACTTCTTCATGACATTGCTCAGACAACTCATGATTGTCGTGGTACTGATATTTGTGCTGCTGTTTTCAGCAAACTTCGTTCTTACGGTACTTGAGTCCCGTGGTTATCTTGAAGAACAAATGCGAGTTCACGCGGAGGATACGGCGACATCTCTCGGCCTATCTATGACAACTGCACTTGCGCAGCAGGACAACACAAATCTTGAGCTCCTCACAGCCGCGGTATTCGACCGTGGATATTATTCCAGTATCAGCTTGATTGATCTTGAGGGTGAAGCGCTGGTGACTCGAACCAATCCGATTGCCGTGGCCGATGTACCGCACTGGTTTACCCAACTGCTCAACTTGCCTACTCCCGCAGGTACTTCTGAAATCACAAACGGCTGGACGCGGCTGGGTACACTGACCGTTGTGGCACATCCTGGCAGTGCCTACCGGGACCTATGGAGGCTCACCGTCGACTTCCTCTACCTCTTTGGTTTTATTGTTGTTTTGAGCTACGGCCTGCTGGGTTTTATGGTGAGCCTGGTCATGCGACCACTCCGCGCGGTGGAAGCCCAGGCAGATGACATCTGTGAACGCAAATTTCCGGTGCAAGAGCAAATACCACGAACCAGAGAATTACGCCGGGTTGTCGAGGCAATGAATCGGATGTCGCAAAAACTAAAGATCATGTTCGACAGCCAAATCCAGCTCACCGAGAGCTTACGACTCGAAGCAAAAACCGATGCAGTTACAGGTTTGATCAACCGCAGAGAATTTGACGCTCTAATTGCCGCCGAGCTTCAATCCGAGTCGGGCCCAGGCTCTAACCTACTAATATTGCTGCAGATTCGAGACTTTTCGAAAATCAATCAACAGCTTGGATTTGTTCAAGCTGACGCCCTATTGAAACAGATTGGCGAGCGCCTCAAGGTAGCGCTTGGGACCAGAAACGAAGCAATAATCTGTCGCCGGAACGGCGCTGAATTTGCCATCTTTGTCCCGAGAATCAACCTTGAACTGGCCCGACTCTCGCTCGAACAGTCTTTCCAGCAGGTCGCCTCATTGCAGCAATTAACTGACTCAGATTTCCTCGATACCACCCATCTGGGAGCAGCATTCACAGAATATCCAATAGAGTTTTCATTATTGTTAACGGATGCAGACACGGCGCTGAGAAACGCCCAGGCGGAAGGCACCAACGGCACCTATTTCCTCATCCACGGCGACAGTCAGAATCCTGTTTCAGATCTAGTTAAGCAGGCAGGTGAATGGCGCAGCACCTTGCTGGAGGTCATACGGAGCAAAAATTTTCTATTCCACTATCAACCGGTATACCAGCTGAGAGCAAATGGCGAACGTACACTTTTTGCGAATGAGATTTTTGTCCGTATTGAAGTTGACGATCAAGTGATTAGTGCGGGGGTTTTTATGCCAATGGCAGAGAGGTTTGAGCTACTGGTTGAACTGGACCAGCTCATCATTGATCGAGCCTTGACCAACATCGAGCAGAATGGCCCTCCAATTGTCATTAATCTTTCCACCTATTCATTACAAAACGACGAGTTCCGAAGCTGGTTTTATCAACAGCTCACGCTCCACCGGCACAATGCAAGCAGGGTTATATTCGAACTGCAAGAACACGCTGTACATTTGGCTTATGACGATGTGAGATTGTTGGTTCAAGCTGGAAACAGCCTCGGATACCAGTTTTCCGTAGATCACTTTGGCAGTGGTGCAACTTCTTTCGCCTATTTACAAAGTCTTGATGTCCACTTCATTAAAATCGATCGGAGTTTTGTCTCTGACCTCGACCAAAAAACAGATAACCAATTTTTTGTCCGTTCAGTTGCTCAGATCGCTCACGCGCGGGACATGTGGCTCATTGCAGAAGGCGTCGAACGGGAAGAGGAACTTGAGATCCTACGCTCATTAGGTACAGATGCTGCTATGGGCTATCTCTTAGGCAGACCGGGACCCGATATTTCGTTAACATAACAACTCACCGAAGCAATCAGGTAGCGACGTGGCATTTTTCGAAAATCTCAAGACCAGGATTTCTGACACCTTTTCGACTGGCTTTATGGGTATTGGCACCAAGTCCGTCACCGGCGCAATCACCGCCGTGCTGCTCTTTTTTATGCTGCTAGCGTTTCTCTGGGACTCCGAGCCCGGCCTGTTTGATGTAGCTGAGGTCACCACCCAAATGACCAGCGAACTCGGCGTACGAAATGTACCCGGGTCCGCAACGGTAGCAACAACAATCAATTTAACTGACATTCTTCTGCATAAACCCGGTGGCTTTCTCACCAATGACATCACGCCACCTGGGATACTGATGGACAATGTGCCCAGTTGGGAATTTGGCGTGCTCGTACAGCTCCGAGACATGGCTCGAACACTTCGAAATAATCTAAGCCGATCCCAGTCCCAGTCAACTGAGGATCAGGGTCTTGTCACAGCCGAAAATCAGTTCTACTTCGATAATAACAGCTGGATGCTCCCGGAATCAGAAGCAGAGTATGAAAAGGGTATTAAAGCGCTCGAGGGCTACCTGACACGACTTGGGGATGACAATGAACAATCCGCACAATTTTATGCCCGGGCAGACAACCTCAGAACCTGGTTATCAGAAGTCGAAACTCGACTCGGAAGCCTCTCTCAGCGTCTGTCTGCGAGCGTCGGAAAACGACAGTTAGATGTTTCCCTCGCCGGTGACCCTTCAGCGGTACAAAGCACCGCTACCCACAACGATTCCCAGGTTAAAACCCCCTGGTCCGAACTCGATGATGTGTTTTATGAAGCCCGGGGTACAACCTGGGCACTGGTGCATCTCCTCAAAGCCATAGAAGTAGACTTTCAGGACGTTCTAGAGAAGAAAAATGCCCGGGTGAGTCTTCAGCAAATCATTCGAGAGCTCGAACCGACCCAGGATACTCTCTGGAGTCCGATGATATTGAATGGCGGCGGGTTTGGCATTGTGGCCAATCACTCCCTGGTCATGGGCTCCCACATCTCCCGGGCAAATGCAGCCATTATTGACCTGAGAAGATTGCTGCAGGAAGGCTAAAGTTGGCCTAAAAATTAGAGGTTCACCCTGGGCCTTAGCTTTTGTACTATACCGTTGATCGAACGCGCCAACTAAGTGCGCGAAAAACAATAACTAAATTGACCAACCGGTAACCACTTATGACTGATATAACAATGCTGCCACCGATATTCGGTGTGCTGGGTCTTGTTTGTGCCTTTGTGATCTACGTATTGATGACACGGTACAGCGACGGGGACGAAAAAATTCGCAAAATCGCGGATGCTATTCACGAAGGTGCAATGGTATTCATGCATAGGGAATACCTTATGCTCGCGATGTTCGCAGGACCATTATTCCTGATCATCCTATTCTCACCACTAGGTTGGAATACTGCATTGTCCTTTGCGGTCGGTGCGCTCACATCAGCAGCCGCTGGTTATCTGGGCATGTTTTCTGCGACCAAAGCAAATGTCAGAACCACTGCTGCTGCCCAGCAAAGTGGCGCTGCCAGCGCGCTAACGGTTGCCTTCTACGGTGGCTCGATCATGGGACTCTGTGTGGCATCCTTAGGCCTTGTTGGTCTGGGTACCCTCTATTGGTACTTCGGCGGCGACCCTGAAACAGCTCATGCTATCCACGGTTTCGGTATGGGTGCATCGAGTGTCGCATTGTTCTCTCGAGTTGGCGGCGGCATCTTCACCAAGAGTGCAGATGTAGGTGCAGACCTGGTGGGTAAAATTGAAGCCGGAATCCCAGAAGATGATCCCCGGAATCCCGGTGTGATTGCAGACAACGTCGGCGACAACGTGGGCGACGTTGCCGGCATGGGCTCTGACATCTTTGAATCCTATTGTGGTTCTATGATTGCAACTATTGCCATCGCATCAACACTCCTGATGGATGCGGAATTTGGTGTTGCTGCGCTATCTACGGAAAATGGCCGAGCAGCCCTGATGTTCTTGCCATTGGCTTTAGCATCTTTAGGTCTCGTTTGTTCAATCGTTGGAATTGTAACGGTTCGACTTATGTCTAACTCCGCACCGGAAACAGCGCTTCGAGTGGGCCACCAGGTCTCGGCGGTTGTACTGATTGTCGCTGCTTACTTCTTAACTCAAGCCACCGGAATTGCCATGGCAGTCTGGTGGGCGGTCGTGGCCGGTACAGTGGGCGGCGTTCTGATTGGCCTTGTGACCGAGTATTACACTGCTAAAGGTCCTGTGGTCAAAATCGCTGAGTCCGGCAAGACAGGTACTGCAACCGTCATGATTACCGGTCTTGCTGTCGGTATGCAGTCGGTTGTGATTCCTATCCTGGCTATCGCCGGTATTATCTATGCCTCAACGGAACTTGCCGGCCTTTACGGTGTTGGTATCGCTGCGGTTGGTATGCTCGCAACAGTCGGTATGACTATGGCCCTGGATGCCTACGGTCCAGTTGCAGATAACGCCGGTGGTATTGCAGAAATGGGCGGTTTAGGCGCGGATATCAGAGAGATCACCGACGGCCTGGACGAAGTAGGTAATACCACAGCCGCTATTGGTAAAGGTTTCGCAATTGGCGCCGCGGCTCTAGCAGCCCTCGCTATCATTGCCGCCTTTGTTGAAACGATGCATGCCACTCAGCCACACTTTGCTTTAGAACTATCTGACCCGAAAGTACTGGTCGGCCTGTTCATCGGCGGCACGTTGCCGTTCCTAATTGCCTCCATCACCATGACAGCGGTTGGTGATGCGGCCATGGAGATGATTGAAGAGATTCGCCGTCAGTTCCGGGAAATCAAAGGTTTGATGGAAGGCGAAGCTGATGCCGATCACGCCAAGTGTATCGACATTGCGACCAAAGCAGCTTTGAAGAAAATGATTCTTCCCGGTGTTATTGCCATATCAATGCCAGCTGTAGTCGGCTTTGGACTTGGAGCAGCGAGCCTCGGCGGTATGCTTGCAGGTGCATTGCTCGGTTGTGTATTACTTGCGCTCATGATGGCAAATGCGGGTGGAGCCTGGGACAACGCTAAAAAGTATGTTGAGAAGGGCAACCTGGGCGGTAAGGGTTCCGATGTCCATGCTGCCGTTGTCGTTGGTGACACCGTTGGCGACCCCTTCAAGGACACATCTGGCCCAGCCATGAATATCTTAATTAACGTCATGGCGATTGTCAGTCTAGTCATTGCACCGCTTCTGTAGTCGCACCATCTAAAAAAGCGGGCGATAGCCCGCTTTTTTTTGCTTTAAATTCCTTAGATCGTACCAATTCAGGAAGGTTGTTAATGACAAATATGCTCCACATATACCTGAATTCAGAGGACCCAGAGTTTAACTTTGTGGCCGAGGACTTTCGCGAATTTAGCAATGTGCACCCGTCGATCGAACTCAAATTTCTCAGCACCGAGGCAGAGCTGCTCAACTCTCTTCCCGAGATTACCTGGCTAGACACCTGGTATTTCGACTCGAACTGGTTCGATCTGGCACCACAACTTCGATATATTTTTACTCCAGCAGCTGGCCGTGAAAATCTGGCAGTGGACAACACTGGAAAGGTGACAAATTTCCACGGCACTTTTCATGGCACCATGATGGCCGAGTCTGCATTGACCCTTGTGCTGCAGTTTTCGCTCAAACTGCCGCAGTATAAATCCCAACAACAAGCTCAAATCTGGCAACGGCTCCCGGCACGGCTACTTCGAAATCAGACCGCATTAATCCTCGGCTACGGACATATCGGAAAACAGACCGGCGCATTGCTCACCAACATGGGTATGACAGTTTGGGGCCACCAGCGTCAGCCTACACAGGAAAAAGACGGCGCTGTGATGCTAATTCCACAATCCAAGCTGGACACCTATCTTCCTCTGGCTGACCACATCCTTTCTTTCCTACCAGGTGGAGAAGCCACCCACCACTTTATCTCTGAAGAACGTCTCAATCTGATGTCGCCCCAGGCTTTCCTCTATAACTTTGGTAGGGGTAACACTATCGACGAGGATGCCCTGCATCGCGCCCTTGAAAGTAATGCTTTAGCAGGTGCAGGATTAGATGTGACCGAAATTGAGCCTCTACCCGCTGAGTCTGGTCTGTGGAGCCATCCCAGGGTGGTATTGCTGCCCCATGCATCAAGCTATTTCCGGGAATATCGCGCCCTCCATGTGACAGAGCTCACAGAATTGACAACAAATCGACTAAATCAGCCAAGATAAAAAGAAATATCACAAAGGTTGGATCGGTCTGAATAGACGCATGCTATAAATGCACCTGAACTGGGATGCCCAGCTCAATACAAATTAACCTCGAGGAAAAACGATGAAATTAGACACAACACGTAAAGCGCTAGTACTTGCTATGGGTACAGCTATGGGAGCAATGGCTGCACCAGCGGTTATGGCTGATGCAAACCCATTTTCTGCCACTGAAATGTCCAGCGGCTATATGCAACTCGCTGAAGGATCCTGTGGTGGTGACAAAGCTAAAGCCAAGGGTGAAGGATCCTGTGGCGGCGATAAAGCCAAAAGTGAAGGCTCCTGTGGTGGCGACAAAGCTAAAGCCAAGGCAGAAGGTTCCTGCGGTGAAGGCAAATGTGGCGGTGACAAAGCAAAAGCCAAAGCTGAAGGTTCCTGCGGTGAAGGCAAATGTGGCGGCGACAAAGCCAAAGCCAAAGCTGAAGGTTCCTGCGGCGAAGGCAAATGTGGCGGCGACAAAGCCAAGGCTGAAGGATCTTGCGGTGGCGACAAAAAAGCCAAGACTGAAGGCAAGTGTGGCGAAGGAAAATGCGGTCAATAAGACTGTTTAGTTGAGCGTATGACAGAGGAAAAACCAATTCAGGGAGCTGGTCTGGGTTTGCGAAGAACCATGGCCTCACAGCTCAGTGAGGCTACGCCAGATGGAATAGACTTCCTCGAGGTAGCACCTGAGAACTGGATTGGACTGGGGGGGCGATTTGCTAAGCAGCTTCGTGCGATTAGTGAGCGTACCCCCCTGATTTGTCATGGCCTGTCTCTTTCTATTGGTGGTCCAGCCCCCCTCGACGAGGACCTGGTGTATGCCATCAAAGACTTTTTAGCTAATCACAATGCCAGCATCTATTCCGAACACCTGAGCTACACGAACGATGGCGGGCAGCTCTATGATCTGTTGCCGATGCCATTTACCGACGAGGCGGTTACCTATACTGCCAACAGGATTAAACGGGTTCAGGATATCCTTGGCCAAAGAATGGCCCTGGAAAACGTGTCCTACTACACAACCCCAAAACGGCAACTATCTGAAATTGAGTTCATTAATCAGGTGATTGCAGAAGCTGACTGTGATCTCCTGCTAGACGTCAACAATGTCTATGTTAATAGCGTCAACCACAACTACGACCCGATGGATTTTATTCGAGCCATGCCTGCAAATAGAGTTTCATATTTGCATATAGCAGGTCATTACTACGAAGATGACGGCCTAATTGTTGATACCCACGGATCTGATGTCATCAACCCCGTTTGGGATCTTCTTGAACAAACCTATGCACTCATTGGAAATAAACCGACCTTGCTAGAACGGGATTTCAACATTCCCCACATCGACACACTCATGCTAGAACTTAACCAGATTCGCGGTTATCAGGAAGACAATGTCAAACCAGACCTCGCTACCCGCTAATTCTGAACTTCTAGCGCTGCAAACGCAGTTCACCCAACACCTGCGCAATCCAGATACCTATCCAGTACCTGAGGGTCTGGACGAACGACGGGTCGGCATCTACAGCGAACTTATATTCCACAATATTTCTGGATTGATGAGCGAGTTCTTCCCCGTGCTCCACCAAATATTAGATGACAGCGATTGGGACCGGCTCATTCGAGAGTTTTTTATCAATTGGCGTGCAGAAACCCCCTATTTTCCCCGTCTGGCCGAAGAGTTTCTCGCATTCCTTATGTCACGCCCTGGCACCAACCATGAACCAGAATACCTCCAGCCTCTGGCTCACTATGAATGGCTGGAACTATATTTGTTTATCCACGAAGCAGAACTACCAGACAGCATACTGGACACGAACGAACTCATCAGCGCCCCACTAAAGCTGTCAGAACTTGCGATACCAATCGCTTATCAGTTCCCAGTACACCAAATTCGAGAGGGCTGGGAACAACAAAATGCTGCAACTTACCTGTTGGTTTTTCGCGACAGCAGTGATTCGATCCGCTTTTTTGAGTTAACACCCATGGCCTACGAACTGCTTGCAGCCATGACTGAAAGTAAAGATGGCATCATTGCCACACAATGGTTGAAACAAAAAGCGGCTACGCTCGGTCAAGATGAGACAGGTTTTGTGAACTTCGGACTCGACCTGCTCCAACAATTCAACCGGGAACATCTCATCTATGCTGAAACTGGCCAATAACGCTCAAGGCATTCTAGAAAACATAACAAGCAGATTCGATTTCATAGCACCCCTTCTACTCCGACTTTATCTTGCGCCGGTCTTTTATATGGCTGGCATACAAAAGTTTGAACATTTCGATAGCACAGTAGAGTGGTTCGGTAATCCCGACTGGGGTCTTGGCTTGCCCTTTCCAGCACTTATGGCATCCCTGGCAACCGCCGCAGAACTCGGTGGTGCTTTCTTGCTTCTAGTGGGGCTGGCCGTACGCTGGATCACAATTCCTCTATCAATCACGATGGTCGTGGCCATCTTCTCGGTCCATATAAAAAACGGCTGGCTTGCAGTAGCTAGCGGCGGCGGTCTGTTCGCCACCGATCGCACCATCGCGGCGACCGAGCGGCTAGATCGGGCCAAATCCATTTTGCAGGAACATGGCAATTACGAGTGGTTAACGGAGTACGGCTCCTTTGTAGTACTCAACAATGGAATCGAGTTTGCCGCAACCTACCTGGTGATGCTGATCGCTCTACTCTACCTGGGAGGCGGTCGATTTTTGAGCTGTGATTATTGGATTCAGCGCCGGTTCAGACACTAAGCCCTACTATGCAAAACTGGTTCAGCAAACTAGATGTTGATGTGTTTCGCCACTGGCTCCCATCAACATCTCCATAAATCCTTGTTTTAACAGCACAAAGTTTTATGGCACACCGATTGCTATCCCAGAAGTAAATTTTTCCATTTTTGTATTTTAGGGGAACAAAATGTTCAAAGCCGCTCGTCTTGCCGCACTTTTACTCACCACTTCAACTCTCACGGGATGTGTTGTTGCCATTGGCAATGACGGATTTGACGACGATGAACAGTGGGAGCAATCTCAGAAAAGAAACGAACGCTACATCGACAGCATTAAACTGGGCGCCAGAATCGGCGCAATACATGCAGATCTAGGGGAACCGGATTATAGAGATAGTTTCCAACGTAACGGAGACACCTTCGAAGTACTCTACTACCGAACGCAACATCGGCACAGTGATGGTAAAACCACAAGAGACGAAACGACGCCCCTCGTGTTTATTGACGGCCAGCTAGTAGGGTACGGCATTACTGCAGTTGAAAACGCAACTCGCTAGTTTTAAGCCTCACTCTCTAAGTCTTGACTCGAAAGGGTTTGAGTTTTTTAGCTAGCAGCTGATTTTTTAGTCGAACGTACTTCGGCACACCATTTTCAAAGGGAGGGTAATCCTCCCCGCGAATTAATGGCGCAAGATACTCAATCCCCTTCGCCGTGACGCCAAACCCATCCGCACTAATATAGGACCGTGGCATCTTTCTCTCTACGTTAGCCACCCTCGACAATGGCGCCTCACCAATTGACCATCGATAGGTTTTGCCTTTTCCTCGTACGATTGTTGCCATGACGGCGTTCTTTCCTGCCGCAGCAAAATCCACGGCTGCCTTGCCGACCGCGTAGGCCTGTTCAACATCCGTCCCCGAGGCAATATGTCTGGCCGCTCGCTGCAGATAATCAGCAACTGCCCAATGGCATTTGTAGCCGTGGCGGGCTTTAATCATATCAACCAGAGAAGGCGCTACCCCGCCCAACTGTGTATGGCCAAACGCATCTTTTAGGCCCGCATCCGCAACAAATTTGCCGTTTGCATACTGCGCGCCCTCAGAGGCAACAATCACACAATAGCCATACTTGCTCACACAGGACTTTACCTTTGCCAAAAAGACTTTTTTATCAAAGGCAATTTCTGGAAATAGAATAATGTGTGGTGCATCCGCTTTGTCTGTTTTTGCCAGTGCTCCAGCGGCGGCGATCCAACCAGCGTGACGTCCCATCACTTCCAGGACAAAAACCTTGGTAGATGATTCCGCCATCGAAGCCACATCAAGGGCCGCTTCTTTTGTTGAGACGGCCACATACTTCGCGACAGAGCCAAATCCCGGGCAGCAATCCGTCAGGGGCAGATCATTATCGACGGTTTTAGGAATGCCGATACAGGCAATCGGATAACCCATTTTTTCACTGATCTGAGATACTTTGTTGGCGGTATCCTGGGAATCACCACCGCCGTTATAGAAGAAATAGCCAATATTGTGGGCACGAAAAACTTCGATAAGCCGCTTATACTCAGCAAGGTTTTCGTCAATCGATTTGAGTTTGTATCGGCAGGAACCAAAGGCGCCCGCAGGTGTATGACGCAGCGCGGCAATATCCGCTTTAGATTCCTTGCTGGTATCGATGAGCTCTTCTCGAAGCGCACCAATAATACCGTTCTTTCCGGCGTAAACTTTACCCATGGACTTGTTTGCCCGGGCAGCTTCAATAACACCACACGCGCTAGCATTTATGACGGACGTCACTCCGCCGCTTTGTGCATAAAATATGTTTTTAGCCAATGGGACTCCTATTTGTCTATGGTTCTGGATCGCAGTCGGCAACGGTTTCACTAATCAACCAATCAACAACTTCTTTTAATGTTTCAGAATCTGCTTTTCCCGCTTTTCGGCCCGCCTCAAATATCGCAATTTGCCGTTGAGCACTGTTACCGTCCGCAAGAATATCCTTAAGTGCGCTAATTTCCTCTATGCAGTCCAACGCTTCTGCGTCTTCACGGACAAATTCTATTAATTCTTCAAGCAATTCGTTAAAGGGCACAACCTCACCCTTGGCAAAATCAATCATGCCCTCTCCGCAGGAATAACGCATTGCTCTCCAGCGGTTTTCGCTGACCAGCATCGAGGAATACATTCGCCAACGCTGATTATCTCGACGTAAACGATATAACATTCTGAGTAAGCAAACATTTAGCGCAACCAGGCTCATAGCATGATTAACGTTGCTACACACATCCATGATCCGGGTTTCCAGGGTAGGGAATCTCGCGCTTGGACGTAGATCCCACCAGATTTTAGAGGCGTCATCGATAATACCCGCATCTACCAGGATTGAGACATGTCGCTCATACTCTCCGTAGCTCGCAAACTGCGCAGGTAGCCCTGTTCTAGGTAGCGCATCAAAAACGGTTAATCGATAGGATTTTAACCCTGTATCCTCCCCTTCCCAGAAAGGAGAAGAGCAAGACAGCGCCAATAGATGAGGTAAGAAATAACTTAATTGGTTCATCAAATCGATACGTAGCTCTCTGTCCTCAATGCCCACATGGACATGCATGCCGCTAATTAACAGCCGCCTGGCGTTGGCCTGCATTTCACGGGTCAAATCCATATAGCGAGCTTTGTCCGTTTGCTTTTGTGACAACCAACGGGCAAAAGGGTGAGTGGATACCGCAAGGGGCGCATAACCGTGCTCCGACGCCACTTCTGCAACTATCCGGCGCAGCAGCTTAACTTCCTGTTTAGCCGCTTTTACGTTTTGACAAATGCCAGTCCCTATTTCAACTTGAGACCGCATTAATTCAGGACTGACATGCTGACCAGACCTTTCATCACAGGCAGCCAAAAATGAAGCCGGCGGATCGCTGACAAGATCACGGGTCTGAAGATCTACAAGTAGATACTCTTCTTCTACGCCCAGGGTAAACGCGGGTTCTTTCAGCTTCATCAAACACATCGACTACGATTGTTGGTCTATAATACCTCGCCTCAACACCTACTCGCTAGCAGATGACCACAACCAGTAACAGCATCAAGATAATCGAAGCAGAAAATGCTTCTGAACTGGAATCCTTGCTGGGCCAGGACCATATCGATTTCATCCAGCAGCTAGGTGAACCCACATGGATTCAACTTAAGGGCCGAGACACCTCCCGCAGCCGCGCCATCGTAACTTTGTTGCATGCAAATGAACCTTCGGGGCTAAAGGCTATCCACCGGCTACTCAAGGACGATGTGCTTCCCCAGACAAATCTGGGGATATTTATTGCGTCTGTTGAGGCAGCACTGTTGCCACCGGTTTTTTCTCACCGATATATCCCTGAAGAAACAGATATGAATCGTTGTTTTGGTCAGGGAGGCACCACCAATCAAGAACAACTTGCCGATCAACTAATAGCAATGTTAATAAAATTTTGCCCCGAGGCAGTTGTCGACACGCATAATACCTCGGCCCATAGCGAGCCCTTTGCCGTTGCAACCAGTCGAGAAATCAAACTCCGACAGGTAACTCAATTGTTCACGAAAAAACTTGTCGTGCTGGATCAATCGCTCGGCACTTTGATCGAACAAGACATAGGCTGCCCTGTGGTTACCGTGGAATTTGGTGGCTTTCTGGATTCGAATGCTGATGAGTTAGCGTTATCTAGTCTCGAGCGATTTGTTTGCAAGCGCCACTTGTTCGACACAGAACCAGAACCTTTTATGGAATTACAAAGCCCACTTCGGCTGGAAGTCCAACCTACAGCAAACCTGCATTATTCCACTACCGTAGAGTCCGCAGGAGACGTCACAATCTATAACACCATTGACCAGCTCAATTTCCGGAGGCTCAAAGCTAATACAACGATTGGTTGGACAAATGAGGAAGGTTTAAATCAACTTTTGGTATTGAATGCTGAGAAAGAAAATATTGCAAAGCAGCTGTTTGTTGAAGAAGCTGGATTTCTCAAGACCCGCAAACCCATGACCATTTTTATGGCTACAACCGATGACCATATTGCCCATAACGATTGTTTAATGTACCTATGCCCAGAGGAAGTTACGCCATGACACTTTATTCCACAGCTTTAATGTTACACGTCGGATCCGTTGTCTTTTCCGGCTCCTTCTTCCTACTCAGGGGTCTTTGGATGCTCACTGATAACCCACTTCTCACTACGAAGCCCGTAAAGATCCTACCCCATATCATAGACACCGTATTGCTGTTATCCGCCTTCACCCTGGCCTACGCCCTAAGCGCTTATCCCTTCACGGACACGTGGCTCACAGCAAAGCTTCTGGCTCTGATTGCATACATTGGATTAGGTGTCATGACTTTGAGAGGTAAAACCAAAGCCGTCAGAAGCACTGCTTTTATTGGAGCACTTCTGACATTTGGCTATATTATCTGTGTCGCACTTACGAAGAACGCCGGTTTAAATTTGCTCTAGGCCTTGAGGCGAACCGTGAGTACGTCACATTTCACACCATGTAAGACACTATTTGCAGTAGAGCCCAGCAGAAGCTGCAGCCCCTTTTGGCCGTGGGTCCCCATGACAATTAAATCAATCTCATACTCAGACGCTGCGGTATGAATTTCTGTTGATGGATTTCCTTCCCGTAGCAGGCGTCTTTCGTTGGGGACTTTCAATTCCTCACCGAGGCTCTCCATTCTCTGCAGCGCTTCTTTTCGAATGCTGCTTTGAAGCGCTACGATCTGATCATTAAATGCAAAACCATCCGCAGCATAGGCAACTGCAATGGGTTCATCGACATGAATCAGGTAAAGCTCAGCGCCATTCTCAGTCGCAACCGTTTTGCCTTTTTCGATGATTTCCGCATTGTCGCTGTGAAAATCCAGAGCCAACAATACCTTCTTATATAGTGCCATTACCTTTCTCCTGATCTTTAGATTTGAGAGTCGAGATTTAGGAGATATTACAACACACGAATAATTTATCAGCCATGACCTACATCAAGTCATTGGCAATGATTATTTTGATACCAGCTCTTGAATCTCTCTGAATAGAGCTTAGGTAGTGGTACGTGATCAATCAGCTTTTCGAAGGAGAAATTCATGAGCAACGTAGTTTACAGACCCACAACCGCACCATTCGGTGGACTGCACCGCAATCTTAGCCGTATTTTCGACGACCGATTTTTTCCAGTGTCCGAAGCGACGTCTTACGATGCAACCGATTGGGTACCTCGGGTAGACATTTTTGAAGAAGAAAACAGTTTTATCGTGACGGCTGATGTACCGGGGGTTGATGCTTCAGCCATCGAGATCACTTTGGACAAGAACATCTTGACCATCAAGGGTTCAAGGAACAGTGATTCGGCCAGCGATGTGGATGGTTACAAACGCAGGGAACGTTTTACTGGAAATTTTGTGCGCCAATTTACGCTGCCGGATACCGCCGATAGCAATAACATTACGGCAAAATCTAACAACGGTGTACTGGTCGTCACGATTCCAAAAACTGTAGAGAGCCAGCCTCGTTCGATACAGGTACTAAGCGGTACCTAAAGCCAGGTCCAAGCCGCTGACAAAGCTAAGAGGTCGACCATTTTTCGACAATGGGAATCCGTCGACCAATTCCGAACGCAACCCGGGACACCTTTGTCCCGGGACACGTTTGTCTCCGTTTAAACTCCATACGCCCGATCAACGCAATAATCCGATTGAACGCGATGGGGGCGTCTTCAGATTCTAACCACAGATCAAGTCTTGCAAAATCCTGACTATATCTGCCGCCATTTGTTTTAGCCCATGTCTGGAACTCTGAAAAAGTGCTGACATAGTCCTCAATGTAAGCTGCCACAATTGGATCTAAAACGCTGTAAGGCAACAGACTGGCCTCATCGGTTTGGCCTTCCGCCAGCTCCGCACTCGGCGCTTTGGTCCAAATATTTTTCGGTATCGCTGAATGCGCCTGGGCAATCTCAACAACCTGAAATTTATAGAGGTCTTTAATCGGAGCAAAACTAAAATTCATATCAAAATGGGTGTAGTAGCCACAGGCCGACTCAGTCTTGTTACCCGTCGATAATGGCATTGCGCCAAAGGCATTACTAAAATGCATGACATAAATATCTCTAAGGCGTGCCTGAATATTTTCGTCTGCAACGCCGGCATATCCTCGCTGCATTTTCTGAATGGCCAGATTGTCGGCCGATTTTCCTTTCACAAATTCCGAGTTTAAGTAGGTCACAACAGAATCATGATCAACACTCACCTCATAATCCCAACAACCAAGATTTTTATGTAACTCTACAGCGTCGTCTCGAGAGTGATCACTGGAGAATTTTGATGGTAGTCGTATTGCGTGCACATTCTCGGGGCCAACCGCATCACAGGCCATCTGACACACTACAGCACTATCTACCCCGCCACTGCTTGCAAGCACAAGAGTTTCAAAGCCCGTTTTACGAACATAGTCTCGTAAACAAAGCACCAACAATTCGTAAAGGCTCGCTGTGTTTTCTAAAACACTCCTGCGGTCCAGCACCTGTGGCTGTGCCGTATCAAGTTCGACGATTTCAAAGCTGTCTTTCGAAATATCCGTGGCTAGATGCAATAACTGCCCATCCCGCAACACAAAACTTTGACCATCAAATACCAGCTCATCCTGGCCACCGTACTGATTAACATAAACAACGGTCGGACCAGATATCGTACCTGGCGCTATCACTTCAAGTCGCCGCCAGGGCTTATCCTGAACATAGGGAGACGAATTTAGGGACAGCACAATATCCGCGCCGAGCTCTCTATATTGCTCGAAGGGATTATCAGTGTAGTTATAGTCGTCTGAACCCTTATCATTCCAAAGGTCTTCACATATTGTCACACCAACCTTTTTAGCCTTAATCTCCAGCATCAAAAGTTCGTTGCCCGGTTCAAAATATCTGAGCTCGTCAAAAACATCATAGAAGGGCAGCAGGCGTTTTATATATCTGCCAACAATCTTTCCCTGCCGCACCACAGCGGCCATGTTGAAGAAGGGTTTTCCTACCCCAGTATTGCGGTCCACGTACCCCACCAGGATATGTAGGTCAGGATGACAACTAGCGGAATGAGCCACAATCTCATCTAACACCGATAGATTTCGATCGATAAAACGAGTGTGATACATCAAATCCTGGCTCAAATAACCGGGGATAGACAATTCTGGGAAAACGACAATATCGCAACCGGCCTGATCGGCAACATCAATACCCTTTAGGGTTGCGGACAGATTGCCGGCGAAGTCACCGGGCGTGGTGTTGATTTGACCCAGGCATACCTTCATTTGCGGTTTCCGGCGACTACGTGCAGCAGTACTACTATCGCCAGCACAACAATACAGGCACCCGCCTGATGGACACTGGCGAGACCAATCGGCACAACATGAATCAGTGTCAGAACTCCGAGCAGAAATTGACACACAACGGCCCCAAGCAATGCAAAGGTAACAACCTTGACGGCCCTTGCTTCGCGAAGATAAGCGATCACTGCGAGTACCAGCGCCAAAAACAACACCAGCCCGCCAATCCACCTGTGAATAAACTGGAGCATGGCATTGTTATCAACCAGATTATGCCAAAAGGGCATCAGACTTAAGGCAACCTCCGGTAACCATTGGCCATTCATCAGCGGGTACGTATTAAACCCATAGCCCGCTCGATTACCCGCGACAAAAGCACCGTACACAATTTGAACGCAGAGCAGAGCTGTAAAGAAAAATACTGTGCGACCAAAAACCTTTGATACTTCAACACGCGACACCATGACTTGATCCAGTACCAGCCAAATCAGATAAGCCAGTATCACAAGGGCAAGGCAAAGATGCGCAGCCAAACGAAAATGGCTCACGAGGGGTTCGTCGACGAGGCCGCTTTTTACCATATACCAGCCCATAAGGCCCTGGGACCCGCCCAATAACAGTGCCACCCAGAGTTTCGGCTTTAATTCACGTTCAATTCGGCCGGTGAAAAGAAAAAAGAAAAACGGCAACGCAAACATCACGCCAATAAGCCGACCTAATAAGCGATGCCCATATTCCCAGTAGAAAATGGTCTTAAATCCATCCAGGGTCATGGCGTGATTGATTAGCTGGTATTGGGGATAAGCCTGGTAAGCAGAAAACACTCTCTGCCATTCGGCTTCTGATGCGGGTGGCAAGGTCCCCAATAGGGGCCGCCATTCCACCATGGAGAGCCCGCTTTCCGTCAATCGGGTGATACCGCCGACAACAATCATTGTGAAGATTGTTACACACAAGGTAACAAGCCAGTAGGTAATTGCTCTATTTGAGTGGTGCTTTATACCGAACTCTAGTTCGGGCTCATTATCTGACATGGGGCTTCTTGGAAATCTCGATAGGCCATTTTACCTGTTATCCCCCATCGCAGCTATGATCGGCGCCGATCTTGGGCTAATCAAGGAACATGAGAGAAACCTGACCCGACGCCAATAAACGGGCAATGCCGCATCATTCACAGGCCGAATGGCCTAAGGTGCTGTTGCCGCTAGCCAGTCTATAATTTAGTATCCGGCCACAAATTATTGGACTGCTAGGCGAAATCCGAAGTTATGGGTTTTGTCTCACAAGTTCCCGCTGTAGGAGTAAACATGAGTAATCTAGAAGCGTTTCGCGAAGAGACCAGCACCTGGCTGGAGGCAAATTGCCCCCAGGAGATGCGCAATCGGACTTTTCATTGGGAGGATGCCCACGAGGTCTACGATACCGATGCAGGACGCCAGTGGTTAAAAGTCATGGCAGAGCGCGGCTGGACAACACCTACCTGGCCAAAAGAGTACGGCGGAGGTGGTCTAAGCCCTCAGGAAGCGGGCATTCTTGCTCAAGAAATGGGCCGTATAAAAGCCATACCAGCACTCACCGGTATGGGAATATCAATGATTGGGCCAACGCTCCTGGAGCTTGGTACCGAAGAGCAAAAACTACGTCATATTCCAAAAATTGTTAGTGGCGAAGTCAGTTGGTGTCAGGGCTACAGTGAACCTGGTGCAGGATCTGACCTGGCAGCACTGAGCACAAAAGCGATCATTGATGGCGACAACTTTGTGATCAATGGCCAGAAGGTCTGGACCTCCGGCGCACAATACGCAGACTGGATGTTCGCACTGGTTAGAACCGACTTTGAAGCCTCTAAGCACGATGGCATTAGCTTCGTTCTGCTGGACATGCATCAGCCCGGCGTGACTATTAAGCCTATTCAACTGATTTCTGGCTCATCGCCCTTCTGTGAAACATTCTTCGACGACGCAATTGCCAAGCGTGAAGACCTGATCGGCGAATTAAACAAAGGCTGGACAGTAGGTAAGCGCTTGTTACAGTTCGAAAGATCTGGAATCGGCGGCCTCTCCGGCGGTGGCGCTAAGAAAAAGAAAGTTAAGCGCAACGAATTTGTGGAGATCGCAAAAGAGTACGTTGGAGAGGCTAATGGCAAAATTGCAGATAGTGGCGCTCGTGAAAAGGTTCTCAACCAGAGCATGCTCGAGCGATCTTTCCAACTGACCACCCAACGGGTGATTGAAGAAAGCCAGTCTGGCAAAACCCCTGGCGCAACGACGTCTATCTTCAAACTGATTGGCGCAAACCTTTCCCGCGATGGTTCTGAACTAAAGTCAGAACTTATGGGCACCCAGGGCGCTGGATGGAACGGCGAAGAGTTCACTGAAAACGAGCTGGAAACCACAAAAAACTGGTTAAGCAATCGAGCCGTAACGATCTACGGTGGAACCAACGAAGTTCAAATGAACATCATCGCCAAGCGCGTATTGGGCTTACCTGAGTAAATTTGAGCTAAGCAACATGTGGTGCCATTCGGCGCCACTTGTTTTTCTAAACAAAACCTTTAGGAATTAGGAATTAAGAATTAAGAATTAAGAATTCTCACTCGATCTAGAGACCACGCTTTCGTCTACCCAGGTTTTTGCTAACTCAAAGTCGACGAACACTGCAACTTCCCTTATCGAAGGACTACACATTGCGTGGCGTGCTTCTCGATAAGCTTCGAGTAAAAACTGTTGATCCTCATCCGCAGCAACCATGGCACTGCGGGCCCCAGAATAAGCATTAAGGTCCGTAGGCGTCGCATGGGTGGCTAACATTAAGCCCTCATCTAGGCCAATATTAAGCTGCGCCAACTGTAAATCTACGATGTGGTGAAAGCCCTCGTGTTCAGGTCCCTCCCAATAGAGACGCTCATACTCCATCAAATCGTCAACGGTAATCTCCCCCCAACAAACCAGGGTAATGGTACTTTTTGGAGAATTGACTCGCACAGAAAAAGGCATTCAGTGATCTCACATAACTCAATCAAAAAGTTTGCTGTAGATCAACCTTAGAATCAAATCAAAACGGCTCAGCGGTTGCGAACACAGACAGACGCCACCTCACACCTCCACCGTGATACACGTCACAGATAGCACAATTCATTGCCATTAAAGTCCCGTTGAAAGCCGTTCACCGGTTTTACTCTTCCAGATTGCGCAGTCAATCAATAGGCTTGCTTTACGTTAAATCGCAGTACCTCAATAGGAATATCGCAAATGGAATTGGCCGCCGTAATGAAGTTGGATGCTGTGGACGCGCAAGCCCACGAGCCGTTACTCAAGATCACTACTCAGGGGAGATATAGCGGTAAAGCTCAATACCATCTATTGCCCTATCGGCGTCACCAAAACCAATTTATTGTCGGCGCAACGAATTTACGCAATCGGATCAAGCCAGATTGGTATCTGAATCTAAAGGAAGAGCCCATCGTTCAGATCGAGATTGCCGGTGCTACCTTCTACGCCAAGGCTATTACCCCCGTTGGTAATGAACGACTTCAGGTCACTGCTATTCTTAAAGAAATGATCCGGTTTCCCGATCGAATTCCCCGGGAAACAGCAGCGGTGATTCTCCAGCCCCTCTGCTAGCTAGGGCTCCATAGGTCGTGATAACGTGCAGGCCTATTTTTAAGCTGGCACCGAATGGACATTGCACTCGTTCTCTCACTCATATTGCTCCTGGCCCTCGGCTGCCAGTGGCTTGCCTGGCGCATTCAGGTCCCTGCCATTTTGTTTCTTTTGCTTGCGGGTCTCGCGCTAGGTCCCGGTAGCGGGTTTCTTAATCCAGATGAGTTATTTCAGGATCTGCTGATTCCGATTGTCTCGCTGTCGGTTGCGATCATTTTGTTTGAGGGAAGCTTATCCTTAAAGCTCGCGGAGGTCAGAGAACTCGGCACGGTTGTCCAGCGTATGGTCACCATAGGGGCACTATTGCTCTGGGTGTTGGTTGCCGGAGCGACCTATCTCATTTTTGGATTCCCACCGGAAATATGTGCCCTTTTCGGAGCATTAATGGTCGTGACCGGACCAACCGTTATTGTCCCGATGCTTAACTCCGTTCGGCCAACAAGCAAAATTGCCAATGCACTGCGATGGGAAGGCATTATTATCGACCCCATCGGCGCATTATTTGCGGTTGTTACCTACGAGTTTATTGTTTCTATCAGCCTGGGAGAGGCAGCGTTAAGCCATTCCCTGATCATCTTTGCTGAAACCGTCTTCACTGGGCTCGCCATGGGTATTGCTGGTGGTTTCACACTTGGCTATTTCCTAAAACATCACCTCTTGCCGGAATACCTTCAGTCGATGGCAACCCTGGCAATATTGCTGGTGGTTTTTTCACTCTCGAACCTCATACATCACGAGTCCGGATTGTTGGCGGTCACCGCTATGGGCATGTACCTGGGCAACCAGAAAGATCTGAATATCGCGCACATCTTAAATTTTAAGGAAAACCTCACGGTATTGCTGATATCGCTACTGTTTATTCTGTTGGCGGCTCGCATAGACTTTGCTCAACTTTTAAATCTGGGCTGGCAACCAGTACTGATACTCGTGGCGATCCAACTCGTGGCCAGACCACTAAAGGTTTGGATCTGCACACTTGGTTCCGATTTTAACTGGCGAGAACGCGCACTACTGGCGTGGATAGCGCCCAGGGGCATTGTTGCCGCTGCAATATCAGCCATCTTTGCTGAGCGATTACTGACGCTGGGTTACGAAGATGCCGCATACCTGGTGCCACTGACTTTCTGGATCATTATTGGCACCGTAGTGCTTCAAAGCGCCACTGCAAAACCGTTAGCTTATCTGCTTGGCGTCATGGAGCCGGAAAGAAAGGGTTATCTTATTGTCGGCGCAAACGCCTTTGCCCGACAGGCGGCCATGTGCATTAAAGAGGCAGGTTTCAGAGCCGTCGTCACGGATTCAAATTGGGACAACATTCGACTTGCCAGGATGGCCGGACTTGAAACCTATTATGGAAATCCCGTATCTGAACACGCCGAGCGTTATTTGGACCTTAGTGGGCTCGGTTCGCTGCTGTTAGCTTCCCCTTATCGGGATGTAAATGCTGTTGCAGCGGTGCACTTTCGTTCTAACTTCGGCAGCAACAAAATATACGGATTAAACAGTGATCTCGATAATGGCAGCACCAAATTTCAGCTCAATCAGGATTACGTTGGTCGTAAAGTCTTTGCTGATTCGCTGTCATACTCGAAGTTAGCCAGCCTTACAGCGAAGGGTTATAACATCCGAAGTACCACCTTAACCGACACATTTGATTGGGAAGCCTACTGCGAGAAAAACAGCCCGCAAACCGTCATTTTTATGGCCAGTACCGAGGGCGAGTTAAAACCCTGGATACCCGCGGATGACCTTAAACCAGGTCCTGGAAAGCGAATTTTTTCGTTACAGGAACCGGAACCCTTTGAGGCCCAGGCAACAGAGACCGTTAACGCTTAAGCTCCTGTTGAACATGTTCGGCAAATCCATACCCTGCTTCAGCGTATAGGTTAAAAACGATACAGCCCAGGCCTTCAAGTTCCAGTTGCTCATCGGGGTAGCGGGATACCACCGCAAGCTTATTCGAGAAGCCGCTTGCCTGGGCGAGTTTGACCACCGTTAAATTCTCAGCGTGATTACTGAGACTGACAAGAACCACCTCTCTTGATTGGATACCGGTATTAGCCCAGAAGTCATAATCGCTGGCATCTCCATGCACACAATTAACACCGTTACCCTGATGCTCGAGCACCTTGGTAAAACTTTCCTCAACCCCAATCACTTTATCCTGGTGTCGCTCAGCAAAATAATTATAAGCGCCAAGCCCTACTCGCCCCATTCCGAGCACCACAATTTGTGCATCCGATAGGTTGGCCGGTAACTCCTGGTTAAGTCGTTCACGACGCTCTACACGATGTAGCATCCCATGGAATCTTTTATAAATCCTATGAGCATTGGCATTAAAAGGTGTCGCCAAAAAGAATGATATCGAAACCGCCACCGCTAGGGTTGTCAGCCACTCCGAGGACAACAATCCCTGAGACACTGCAATCGCGGCAACAATAAGGCCAAACTCGCTATAATTAAACAGCGCGAAGCTTGCCAACAAGCTTGTCCGTGCTCGAAGGCGAAAGGCTGTGAACAATAGATAGTAGAGAGCTGGTCGAATAAAGATGAGCAACCCCAATGCTACCGCCACCACAATCATCTCGCCGGAAGGTAATCCGTAATAGCCAATCTGGAGGAAGAAGCCGATCAAAAAAAGATCTTTCAGGCTAATCAAGCTGTTGTACAACTCTTTAGCCCGACTAGAATTTGCTAACAGCACACCAGCTAGCAACGCGCCGAGACCACCTTTTAGATGTAAAAATTCAAACAATTGGGCAGTTCCTAACGCGATTGTTATGCCAAACAACAGGACAAGCTCGCCATGACCCGCGTGCTTCAGAAGAAACAATCCGAGCGGGCGAAGCAAGGGTAAGCCGAGCAAAAACAAAGCCCCATAGCCTGGCGGAGTATCTGAGGCTAGCACCAAATAAATCACCGCTAGAATGTCTTGAATTACCAGTACGCCAATCGCCAGGGTGGCATGCATCGAAATTGTTTCACCCCGGTCTTCAAACATTTTCACGGCAAATACTGTACTGGAAAAAGACAGCGCAAATGCCAGCACCCAGGGTGCACTCGGGTTTTCCAGGTATAGGGTGGGGAAGATGAGCCCCGAGGCGATAATCACAACGGCTGTGAGGGGCACAGCGATAAAAATTTGTAAGCCGGCAACGCCCCATATTTGAGGTGCCGCTAGTTCGCGGATATTGAGTTTGAGTCCAATGGTGAATAACAACAGCAAAATACCCATATCGGCAATTGCTGAGATAAGCCCAATATCGCCAAATCCTAGCGCATGGGAAACAAATCCCGCCAAAAGGTAACCAGGAAGCGGTGGGAAGCCGAAGCGACGAAAGAGCACGCCACACAGAAAGGCAAATAAGATGGTGATCGGTTCCAAATCAGACTTCTTTAGTATTACCAATAACCAGCATACCGAGATCAGATTCGAAAACCAAAACATCTATACAATCAGGTAAACTCAACCGATGATCACAAGGATTCATTTTTGATGCAGGCAATCCTGTTGTACTTCTGGCGGCTCTGCCTGTTGCGTGAAAGCCCTGAAAGGATCCCACCAAACGTCGGCATAGCGTTGGCTGCCACGATCTTCTATCTGCTGGTGGGGATGTTGTCTTTCAGCGTCAACAAACCGCAACTCAGTTTCCTGACGACCGTAGGCGTCAGCTCCCTCAGCATCGTGATTGAAGGTAGCGCGCTATTCGGATTGCTCATATTTAAACAGTTTCGCAATCGGTATCTCAGTACCATCACGGCAATATTTAGTTGCAACGGCCTGTTGCTCACTCTGCTACTACCCGTAAACTTGATGCTCAAAGGTATGGAAGCAGGGTTGCTCCTCGACTTCATCAACGCTTTGTCGCTCATCAGTCTATTTTGGTGGCTAGCAATTGTTGGCTTTATTCTCAGAAAGTCCGCTCAAATCAGCCTATTCCAGGGCATCGTTTTAGCATTTGTCATTGAGTTACTCGTTGCGATCAGTATTCGCGGCCTGTTTGATCAGTTTAGTTAAGAGTATTTCTATGCATCTACACATCCTCGGAATCTGCGGCACCTTGATGGGTAGCATTGCGCTTCTGGCTCGAGAACAGGGACTCAAGGTCACGGGTAGCGACGAAAATGTCTATCCACCGATGAGCACTCAGCTAATAGATGCTGGAGTCGACATTCGCTCGCCCTATAGTGCCGAGAATATTCCCGACGATGTCGACCTCGTGATGATAGGCAACGCTAACCTGCCACGGGGTAATGTGGCTGTCGAATATGTGTTGGACCGCGGTATTCCCTATATTTCTGGCGCAGAATGGCTAGGTCGCTATCTATTAGAGGATAAATGGGTCATTGCTGTTTCAGGTACCCATGGCAAAACCACAACCACAAGTATGATCGCCTGGATTTTAGAGTACGCCGGAATGTCCCCTGGTTTTCTGGTTGGCGGCGTACCCGGTAATTTTGGTTGTTCTGCTCGACTAGGTGAAACGCCCTTTTTTGTGATTGAGGCAGATGAGTACGACACGTCATACTTTGATCGACGTTCTAAATTCGTTCACTATCGCCCTCGAACCCTGATCATCAACAACCTGGAATATGATCACGCTGACATATTTCCAGACCTTGCGGCTATCCAACAACAGTTCCACCTGCTCATGCGGACAATACCCTCGTCGGGTCTCGTGATTCACCCGGCGAAAGACCAGGCTGTATTGGACACACTCGCATTGGGGAACTGGTCAGAAACCTTCTCCTTTGGTGATGACGCAACGTTCAGCGCCGTTAATCATACCGCCGACTGCAGCCGTTTTGATGTAATGCTGGCCGGTGAGAATGTTGCTCAGGTGAACTGGCAATTGAGCGGTCGGCATAATCAGAATAATGCCCTTGCGGCAATGGCAGCGGCACGACACGTCGGGGTAAAACCCGTCGACGCAGCTGCTGCGCTATCTAATTTTAAAGGCGTAAAGCGGCGCATGGAGCTAATTTATGAGTCACACGATCTAACGGTTTACGACGATTTTGCCCACCACCCCACCGCCATATCTACAACGCTAGATGGTTTTAGAAACAAGGTGGGAACGGACCGGATACTCGCAATCATTGAACCCGGATCCCATACCATGCGGAAAGGCACCCATGCCCAGACCCTTGCCGAATCAACTTCCTCCGCGGACAAAATAATTTGGTTTCAACCGCCGAATATTCAGTGGGATATGGGTCACAACATAGCCGGTGAGCAACATCAAATTGTTGTCGATCGGAGTCAACTGGTCGATATAGCCCTCCGTTGTATTAAGGAAAATGACATTCAACATGTGGTCATTATGAGTAATGGCGGCTTTGGCGGCTTTCACCTTCAGCTAATTGAGCAATTGCCTGTATGAAAGAAACAGAACTTTACCCGCCTATTAAGAAATTTTTCGAGGACCGCGGCTATGAAGTTCAAGGTGAAGTAAAGCATTGCGACCTGGTTGCACAGATACCGGGAGACGACCAACTAGTCATCGTCGAGCTCAAAACCAGCCCAAATTTAGGGCTGCTGGTCCAGGCTACAGAACGACAGGCAATTAGTGATTGTGTTTACGTTGCGATCCCGCAGAAAAAATATCGCCGCAGTCAGTGGCGAGGCATTCAAAGAGTCATCAAACAATTGGGCCTTGGTTTATTGGTGGTATCCAGCTCCAGAGTCGGCGACGTGGTGAACGAATATTTCCTCCCCACCCCTATGCGCAAAATTCAGTCCCGAAAAAGAAATGCGGTCAAAAAGGAAATTTCTGACCGCAACGCCAGCTACAACATCGGCGGCGCAACTCGAACCGAACTTATGACCGCTTACCGCCAAAACGCGACGCTGGTCGCGTGTTTTCTCGGACATCTGGAAGAAGCCAGCGCTGTACAAATGAGAAAGCTAGGAACACCGGAAAACACCTCCCAAATTTTGAACAGTAATCACTACGGCTGGTTCGAGCGGGTTCGCCGAGGCGTTTATTGTCTTACGGAGATCGGGCAGAAGGATCCTAAGCGGCACAAAGAGGTCTGGCACAATGCAAAACAGGTAGTCGCAACGGCAATCGATTCAGGATCGTTATAAAACCCGCGCCTTAACCCAATTGTCGATAAGGTCCGCTATCGAACCACGAATCCCATCGGGTTGGATCAAATAATGGTCCCCCGCGACTATTTTGAGCTCCTTATCATCACTGGCAAGATCGTTAAAAATGTTCTCTGCATCCGACGGAAAAACCCCCGCGTCTGCGGTACTTTGAATGACCAGCGCCGGCAGCTCAATTCGCTGTAGGTGACGACCGCCGCTACAACAGGAGTACTCCACGCTCCACATCGACAACCAGGATCTCAAGCTGCTCATGTTACCAATCCCCCGCGCGTCAAAATTCGCCCGCCTGGCATCCCCCGCGTAGCACTGGCCAATCTCTCGGTCGGAAGGATCAATATCTGGGTCCATCAATCGCAGATCAGCCCAGACCCGCTGCATGGTAAAAACCCGCTCAAACACACCCTGGCTTTTTAATCGTTCTATTTCTGCCAGGACCCAGGTCGTAATCCGTTGATTGCGAGCTTTTTGCGCAGCTCGATATCGAACAATGAACTCCTGAGAGTAAGCCGGTCCATTTTTTGGGTTATACATATTCAGCGACTGGTCGATCGAAAGCGGATCTGATTCATCCGTCACCGACGGGTCCATCCAGTCAGTCAGCACTTCGGGGCGACCGCCGTGGGCGTTAAGAGAAATGTACAGATCGCCACCTAACAGCTGATCCACAGCCGCCGGGAGTTTCATACCCGCAACCGCATTGACATTGGGGTCAACGGACTGGGAATGATAGGCCGCCATCAGGGAGCCGCCGCCAGAGTTGCCGAGTAGCACAACGGTCTCCACACCGGCAATTTCCTTTAACCATCGGACACCAGCATCAATATCAATCAGCGCATGCTCCAGTAGAAACCAGGCCTCATTACCTCGATACCGGGTATTCCAGCCTAGAAATCCAAAGCCCCGATCCGCTAACAATTCGCCAAGATAGTGCTCTGAAAAGTCGACATTGTAGTGGGTCGCAATAAAGGCCACTTTTGCACCCCCAGTTGGGTACACATACAGACCCTGGCAAGGGTTAAAGCCAACTGGATTGGCCTTCGCTGTAGCCGACTGCAACGATACGAACTGTTTTTCAATCATCCTGCTGTGCCTATCTTGGTATGCTTCGCTAGCCCCAACCAAATCACATTTCTAGCAGCCAAAGCAATATCCTAGTGGCGTATGGGAAGTGCGACAAAAACGCTTTTCAGCTACACTAGCAAACTTTTTCGGGTCCACACGCAATGAATCTCAAACAGTATCTGGATGACACAATAAGTGCTGCGCTGACAAAGCTCGGCGCTGCGGGAAGCCCGGCTGTTGTCAAACAAGCTCAAAAGCCCGAGTTTGGTCACTACCAGGCAAATGGTGTCATGGGCGCTGCAAAAATAATCAAAACCAACCCCCGAGACCTGGCTGAAAAACTCATTTCCGAGCTGGATTTAAAGGGCGTGGAAAAGCTGGAAATCGCCGGCCCGGGCTTTATCAACATTCACCTTGATCCAAAACTCCTGGAGAGCGAACTCCTCGCTAGCCGGAATGACCTTCGAATCGGCATCAACGTCAAACCCAAACAGACCATTGTTATAGATTACTCGGCACCAAACCTTGCCAAGGAAATGCATATTGGCCACCTCCGTAGCACTGCCATTGGCGACACCGCGGTCAGAATACTCGAGTTCTTTGGTCACAACGTTATTCGCGCCAATCACGTTGGTGACTGGGGGGCACAATTTGGTAGTCTGCTCGCCTATCTCGACCAGCGAAAAGCTGCCGGTGCTGAAGCCTCGACTGAACTCAAGGATTTAGAAGTGTTCTACCAGGCGGCAAACAGTCAGTTCAAATCCGATGAAGCGTTTGCCAAGATCGCCAGAGAATATGTCGTCCGATTACAAGGTGGTGATGAAGCCTGTCTTGAACTATGGCGAACCTTTATTGAAGAGTCAGCAACCCACTGCCAGGCGGTTTACGACAAGCTGAATATCACGCTAACCAGACAAGATATCCAGGCGGAAAGTCAGTACAACGAGGATCTGCCTATTGTGGTTTCTGAGTTAGAAGCCAAAGGGCTAATTGAAGAGTCCGACGGTGCAAAATGTGTATTCCTGGATGAATTCAAAGGTAAAGACGATAAACCGCTACCTGCCATTATCCAAAAGTCCGACGGTGGATACCCTTACATGGCAACAGATGTTGCCGCGGTTCGTCATCGTACCGTTAACCTAAAAGCAGACGCCGCTTATTACTTTATTGATGCCAGACAGAAGTTGCATATCGCCCAATTGTTTGCCGTTGCAAAAGCAGGCGGCTATTTGCAGGAGCAGTCTTTCCGTCATCTGCCCTTCGGCGTCATCTTAAAATCCGACGGCACACCTTTTAAAACCAGAGATGGCGGCGCAGTAAAACTTATCGACGTCATTGACGAAGCCGTCGAGCGAGCCTATCAATTGGTCAGCGAGAAGAACCCGACATTGCCGGAAACCGATCGTCGTGATGTTGCAAGAGTTGTCGGTGTCGGCGCAATAAAGTACGCGGAATTATCCAAAAACCGCACCACCAACTACATTTTTGACTGGGATACCATGCTGTCCTTTGAGGGCAATACGGCACCTTATCTCCAGTACGCTTACACAAGAATTCGCAGTGTATTCCGTAAATCCAATATTGTACCTAGTAGCCTTACCGGCAACTTGTCGTTACAGGAACCGGCGGAGATCGCCCTGGGATTAAAGCTACTTCAGTTAGAAGAGGCCCTTGACGCCGTTATCGAAGACTTCCAGGCCAACATTTTGTGTAACTACCTGTTTGAATTAGCCGGGCTGTTTATGAGTTTTTATGAACAGTGCCCAATATTGCAATCCGAAACGGAGGTGAGGGATAGTCGACTCCTGCTTTCTGAAATGACCGCCACAACCTTACAACAGGGCTTGTCCCTGCTCGGTATCGAAACCGTAGAACAGATGTAATGAAGATTCAGCTAATTGCCGCTCGAGCCAGAAACAACGTTATTGGCGCAGGCCTGGACATTCCCTGGAAAGCCAAAGGTGAGCAGAAAATTTTCCGCGATATCACCATGGGTGGCGTGCTGATTATGGGTCGAAAAACCTATGAGTCGATTGGCAAACCCTTACCGGGGCGAGTCACGCTTATTGTGACTCGCAATGCCGATTATCAAGCTGACGGTTGTCTGGTAGCAGCAAATCTCGCCGTGGCATTGGAGAAAGCTGAACTGGAAAACAAGCCGACCTTTATTGCCGGAGGTGGAGATCTGTATGCCCAGGCGCTTCATCTTGCTGACGAACTACACCTCACAACCATCGAGGTTGAGCCCAAGGGAGACGTTTTCTTCCCCGAGATTAACCTGGCGGACTATGAAATTCTTCTCGAGCAACATTTTGAAACCAACCTGGAATACACTTACCAGCATCTTAAGCGACGATAGACGGTTATGTTGGTCTTAGCGATCCGCTGTCCCATTTGATACCACAGCACTACCGGCACACATGTTTTTTCTTCTACCGCTGACGACCTGACAAATGTCAACCAGAGGCACCTCATTGATCCGTGCCTGGGCGGTGCGATGTAGAATTGAAGTGAATTTAGACGTCGTGAGATTGGCGTCCTGCTCCTTCATCAAAGCCGCAATACCGGTCACAAATGCCGTTGACATTGAGCTTCCGGAACGAAATGCATAGGTTGCACCTGGCGTAGTCGTCAACACTTCTGTGCCCGGAGCCAGAACGCCGTCCTTCGGCATCCATCTTTGATCGAATTGAAAGGCTGAACTCACGGCAATTACACCTGGCATCGAAGCAGGAAAGGAATTATCCGGGTTGCTGTGATCCACCGCCGCTATGACAATAATGCCCCTATTCACCGCCGCATCAATCAAACGTTCAAGCAACGGATCCTGGGGGCCAGCAAGACTTAAGTTCAGTACGTCTGGTCCCTGTCGCAGTACTTCGGCCAACGCCTTCATTAGTGAAAAACTATCGCAGGAAGACTTTCTAGTCTGATTATTTTGCGCGCAGGCTTTGAAAATCATCAACTTTGAATCCGGTGCGACACCGACCACACCCAATTCATTGTTAGCAGTTGATGCGATCACCCCGGCTACGGTTGTGCCATGCTCGTCATTATCAAAGTCAGACTGGTCGTGGCCGACAAAATTCTTGGCGTAAATAATGTGATCCACTAATTCCGGATGATCTCTATCAACCCCCGTATCAACAACACCAACTACAACATCTTTCCCGGTCGCAAGATCATGAACCTGTTCAAGCTCTTGATTAGGCACGACATTCTGCAAGTGAAAATAGGGGTCGTTATAGGTCAGCAGTTCGTACGTGCGAACCGGCTGGACCGATTCAATACGAGTATCTCCCTGGAGCGCAGCTAGCACTTCTTCAATCTGACGATCGTTATTGAACTCAGCAACAATCGCCTCAACCCCCAGGGCTTTTACCGACCATTGAGCAACTTTCTTTAATTTGTGTAGGCGAATTATGTGGGTAATTAAAATTTCTGACTCCCGCGCACTCAGCTCAGGGTTTGCTTCAGGGGCTCCTGATTTGGAGACAGCAACCTGAGAGACATCGACCTTAGAGACATCGACCTGAGAGGCATCGACTTTAGAGGCAGGGGTTTTAGAGATATAGGATTCTGAAATTGTGAAGAGTACCTGGTGTCGAAAGACCTCATCCATGGAATCTGGTCCAGGTCTCGAGACGCAGCTGGAGAGCAGCAGCACCAACAAAAATGTGAGGAAATTAATCGAGAACCGCTGCATACTTTACGCCTGCAACCTGGGTCATCGCCTCAACTAGCTCAGCTTGATCGGCTTGGTCCGAGATAAAAACCTCCACCACATAACGTCCATCCGCATCTGGCCCTGACACAATATAAGCTCCGGTTTCAACAAAGGCCGCCCGCAGGGTTTCCGAATCCACATTCTCATCAAACATCAGCGTCATGCGTTTACTGACGGACGGCGCTATGCCGAAATCGGCCTGTGTACTCGCCGGCACGTTCAATGTTTGTGCGGGTTCCGGTTGATTGAGCACCAACAACAACGACGCACCCAACACCAAACTCGCTGCGGCGGCATAGGGCATCCAATTTGGTCGACTTCTTGATTGGGCAGCGGCCGAAATGGGCACGGCAACGTCAGCTTCCTGAGCATCAATACGATCCATCAGTTTTTCAAACGCCGGTTTATAGTCACCAAAATCCTCCCCCTGATCGCTTTGCACCAGGGTCTGAAGTTGCTGCAGCCTATCGCGCTCCTTCTGACACTCGAGACATTCCCCAAGATGAGACATCACCTTTAGCTGCTCTTTATCAACCAGGGTGCCGTTCACGAACCACGGCAACAGGTCGAGAACCTCGTCGTGCACCGTTTGTCTATTAAGTAGGTCTTTCATGATTTATTGCTCATCCTGCTTCAATAGCAGCTCGAGATCTTCCACGTTAATTGCACCAGGGCCTGTACCCTTGTGTTCCCTCAAGATCGGTAATAGTTTCGCCAATCGTCGGCGAGCGTGAAACATTCGTGTCTTAACGGTATTGACAGGACAATCCATCAATTCGGCAATCTCCTGGTAGGAATATCCCGAGTAGTAGGTCAGCTCCACGACAGACCGTTGGTCTGGTGAAATTAGATCCAGGCCGTTACTAAGCCAATCCTCCAAGCCAAGACGGCTGATCAGATTGGTCGGCTCCTCGAGTTCTTCTGCTTTCGAGACCGATTCCGCATTCTGTTCCGGCATTGTCTTGATCCGATCAAGACGCTTAATGCCCTTTAGATAAGCAATACCTGTAATCCAGGTGGAAACCTTGGATCTTCCCTCAAATTTTGCAGCGTTTTCCCAGACGACAAACATCGTATCGTTGACGACTTCTTCAACCATATCTGGGCGGCGCATCAGCCTGGTGAGATACCGGCTTAGTTGCTGATGGTGCCGTGCATACAACGATTCAAATGCCAGCCTATCTTTGGTGGCGACACGCTGTAATAATTTGAGGTCTTCCTGATCCTGTTCACCACGCTGGGTCTTCAGTTCATGGATAGACTTTTTCACCCCTGCCCCTTTTAGAAGTTGGCCGAATCATTATATGGTCTAAATACTCAAAAATCCGCTGCAAATATGCCAGGTTTCACTTTCCAATTGGATAAGTCCGACAGAATGACAATATTTCATCATGGTCGAGCCATTAAAGTCCTGAAGCCCAGGGAGGCCCTCAAGCTAGAAGAGCGGATGCACCATGCACCGGAGGACGAACAGCAGCGTATGATGGCAGCGGCAACGGGCAACTATAAGCGTGGCAATGAAAAACCTTAAAAGACTATTCAATCTAGTGATGTTTGTCAGCGGGATTACGCTAGCCTCTATGTCTCTGGCAAATTTTGATGTCGCCGCGGAGCTCTATGAGCAGAAAAATTATGTCTCTGCTTTTGCGGCCTTTAAGGCTCTCGCGGAACAAGGTGATCCCAGGGCACAAACCGTCACGGCACTGATGTACAAGTTTGGTGAAGGGGTTGAGCAAAATTATCCTGCTTCATTCCTCTGGTACCGTAAAGCCGCGGAGCAAGGCTACCCTCCTGCCCAGTTCCATACCGGCGTCATGTTAGCCGACGGTCTCGGCACCGAGGCTGACCGAGACGCAGCAATAGTCTGGTTGACCCGCGCAACGGAAAATGGGTTTGAGAGAGCAATCGACAAGCTTGCAACACTTAATGCGAGCGCCGCTGTACTCGGCAAAGCAACCGAAGATCTGGTGCCCTGGTCAAAGGATTGGGACCTTCGACTCCCCAACAATCTACTGCATAACAACCCAACACCGGAACCCATCATTCCCACCCAGAGCTATCTTGTCCAGGTCGGCGCCATGAGTACTCAAGCCTCAGCAAATAGGCTCTGGGAGGTCCTGACTAGCCACCATCAAAACCTTTTTGATGGACTATCGCCAAGGATCCAATTGACTCAATCCGATGATAGACGCATTTATCGTATTTCAACCGGTCCCTTTCGAGATTTTCGGTCCGCCGATGAGTTCTGCGGTCGGCTGATGGCGAGCACCATCCAGGCGGGATGCTTGCCAATTAAAATAAAGTAGAAAACACCCTGCTAGCTCAGGTCTCCGCATGTCTTCCATGGTCCTAATGGTCGTTTAATTACTAGACAGGTAATCGTTTTTAGCCAGAAATATCATAAACTGCTGATCGAACTCCGAGGATAGTTGAAATGACAAGTGCTGCCTTACACATAAGTTCTCCACCAAAATTCCCCGATTTACTTCGCAGCTGGCGCAGAACAAGAAAATTGAGTCAGGGCACCCTTTCATTAAATGCCGGTGTATCACAACGCCATCTGAGCTTTTTGGAGTCCGGCCGGTCCTCCCCTAGCCGAGAAATGGTCATCCTATTGGCAAGCACTCTTTCCTTGCCCCTTCGAGAAAAAAACGCGCTGTTAAATGCTGCGGGTTTCGCCAATATGTATGGACACAGCAACATTGATGAGGGGGAGATGAAACAGGCGCGACACGCGCTAGAGGTTATGCTGAACCACCATGAGCCTTACCCGGCTGTTGTCATTGACCGCAATTGGAATCTGCTGATGGGTAACGAGGCCAACGCCAGGATCTTTGGCAAATTCATCGATGCTGCAACGGTATGGAAAGATATCGGCGGCCATCCACCCAACGTGATGCGATTAACGTTACACCCACAAGGTCTACGCCAATATTTGCAAAACTGGCAAGATCTGGCCCTCTACTTTATAGAGAGCCTGGAAATCGAGCTTTCACTAAACCCTTACAATTCACAGGCCCGTCAGTTGCTAGACGAAGTAAGAAGCTATCCGGGTATGCCAACCACGCCACTACCGCCAGAATCTTTCCGTCCATACCTGGAGGTAAATGTGGTCAAGGGCGATCTTGCGCTCTCTTTCTTTACCGTGATTTCGACCTTCGGTACGCCTCAGGATGTGACGCTACAGGAACTGAGAATCGAAACGTTTTTTGCGGCTGATGAAGCGACAGAACAGTATCTCCGCGGTTGACTCAGCCACCCTATACTGCAAACGACTCACTCTAATCGACTCACAACTCGATAAATTCATTTGCCATTGAGCCCGTTTTATCAGCCGATAAAGGCAGTTGTATGCCCTGACGTACCGGGGCATTTGGTAGTAAACTGGCCGCAATCAAATGCGGCTAAGTCGATGGGCAACCCAACTAACGAGGCAATAACAGACGAGGAAAGGGCGGTGAGAATTGATCTCGCGGCACTTTACCGACTCGTCGCACTCGAGGGCTGGGACGACATGCTCGACACGCACATATCCGGCCGGATTCCTGGAGCTGACCACCATTTCCTGATCAACCCTTACGGCATGATGTTCGAAGAGATCACTGCCAGCTCTCTGATTCGAATTGATGTTAATGGCGACAAGTTATCGAACAGCGACTACGAGGTGAATCAAGCAGGATTCACGATCCATAGTGCCGTTCATATGGCGAGACCCGATGCTAAATTTGTGGTCCACCTGCACACAGCTAACGGTATAGCAGTGTCCTGCCTGGAAGCTGGCCTGCTGCCAATCAATCAGACCGCGCTGTCGGTTTACGGAGAATTGACCTACCACGACTATGAGGGAATTGCCCTTGATCTCGACGAGCGCGAGCGCCTCATCAAGGACCTCGGTACAAGCAACGCGATGCTTCTGAGAAACCATGGGACCCTCGCCTGCGGCCCCAACGCCGGCGGTGTTTGGCAAAAAATATATCGGCTTGAGACCGCATGTGAAATACAAATCAAAGCGCAAAGCACGGGCGGCAGTATTAGCCCTATCCCGCAGAACATTTTGGAGCAACGACGAGCAGGCAGTAGTACTGAATCCCTGAGGCAACGGGGAGAATTTGTCTGGCCGGCCATGCTACGAAGGCTTGATCGCATAGACCCTGGGTACCGCGACTAATGGGCCAAGAATTAGCATCACAACAGTGCCCTAATTGCCAGGCTGCTTTACATGGCCAATTTTGCTTCGCCTGCGGCCAAAATCAGAAAGCGATCAACAGACATTTCTTAACTTTGGTCAACGAAGCTCTTGAAGATGTGTTTACGCCAAATTCTCGAAGTGCTCGAACCTTAATTGCTTTATGTTTTAAACCAGGCTTCCTAACCCGCGAGTACTTTTCGGGTCGACGCGCAAGATATATACAACCCGTCCGCCTCTACTTTATCACCAGCATTATTTTCTTTTTTGTAGCGTCCTTCTCTGTCGGAGATATTGTTACAACGATTGATATAAGTGGTGATGAAGTCGTGCCAACAGCGGATAACCAGGGTGCGTCGGAATCTAGCGGGAACAATAGCGTTCCAATCGCCAACAAGGACATTAATCTCGACGAAGTTGACTTCGGTTTTCTTTCAGAAGAAGAATCCGAAGCGTTTAAGGCGAATCTAAGTTCTAGAATTGAGCAGGCAGTCGAACAATCGAAAGAAGAACCCGATCTCGCGGAAAAGCAGATCTATATCGAGGACATGAAATGGGGATCTCTATCTGAGGAGGAATCCGATGCACTTAACGCCAGACTAAACACTCAGATTGAAAAAGCGGTGGAGCTTGCCAAAGACGATCCAGGTCGCGCAAAACAGTGGGTCATCGATGCGGCCCCTCCGGTCATTTTCTGCCTGCTGCCCATATTTGCCGCGTTGCTAAAATTGTCTTATATCGGCAAGGGTCGTTTCTACACAGAGCATCTCGTGCTTGCTCTCCACAACCATAGTTTTATTTTTCTCGCACTGCTGGCTAGCAATCTAATCGAATTACTTCCAGCGACTGACCTGCGAGAATGGTTAGCTGCCCCGCTCAACATTTGGTTGCCAACCTACTTGCTACTAAGCCTTAAGGTCACTTACCAGCAAGGCTGGCTCCTCACCACCATAAAGTTCACGTTTCTGGGGATTACGTACAGTATCTTATTTTTGTGCGTTGGCCTGATGACATTACTTTTTGGAGTGATGACCCTATGAAATTTATGGATAGAAGACTCAGTCAATTAGGCATTCTGCAGAGTCATCTCGATGCCTGCCGTATGCCGAGAGCAGATGAAGCTGTTCTACTAGTTGATGCCGGGGTCGACATTTTTGACCGCACCGTGAGCATGACGCCAAATACGTTCACAGCATGGAGGAAAATGAAAAATCATGCGACAAACGATTCTATTGAGTTGCAAATTGTTTCTGCATATCGCTCCATCGACTACCAGTGCGATCTCTTTCTTAGAAAGTTAGGACGCGGTGTTCCACTGGAAGAAATATTGAAGGTCAATGCGATTCCTGGCTTTAGTCAGCACCATACAGGTCGTGCGCTAGATTTAACGACGCCAGAGTTCCCGCCCCTCGAAGAGAGTTTCGAATCTTCCGCCGCCTTCGAGTGGTTGATGGCGCACGCATACCAGTACGAATTTGAACTTTCGTATCCCGCCAATAACAACCAGGGCATCGACTACGAACCCTGGCATTGGGCGTACACCGGCTCCGACTCACTTGCCGCAGTCTAACTTGAATACTTTTTCATTTTCTCCGCTAACAACCGTTTTTGTTCTTCGGTCATTGGCTGCGTTTTTGCTGCACTCGCTTTGCTCACAGCCTTAGCGAATACATATTTTTCTCTCACCACCTGCTTAACACTAAAACCTAACTCCTTTAGCCGGGGATAGACGTCATCAATCATTTTAGGATTGCCGCAGAGTAGAAAGTGATCCGACTCAGGATCCGGACCTAATTGAAACAGCTGGTCTTGCACATAGCCTCGAAACTGATTGAGCGCCACGGGGTCGTCGCGGCTAAAACAAACATGCAAATGGAACTGAGGATGTGTTGCTGCATACTCAGTCAGCGCTGCACCGTAAACGAATTCAGAGATGTCCCGGGTACCATAGATAAAATGAACTTCAACCTCCTCCGCTAGTAGTCTAGCTTCGAGAGCTTTAAGCATCGACATAAAGGGTGCGATACCAACGCTTGTTGCCACTAGAAAGAGCCGGCGCGGCATTTCTCGAGGCAAAGTTAATCGACCAAACGGTCCAGTAACGTTCGCCTTTAATCCAACTTCAGAATTAAATAACAATCGGCTCGCTCGCCCGTTCTCAACAACCGAAATCACAAGGTCGAGATAACTCGGTTGGATGTCCTCCTCAAAGTTGCAAAGGCTATAACTGCGCTCGAACTCGCCTGCTTCGTCAGCGAATGAGAATCTATAAAACTGGCCTGGCTCATACCCTACGGGAGTTCCATCCAGTCGCTGAAAACGGAAATCCTGGGTGCTAGGGCTCAGTTTTCTGATTCGGGTTAGCTCAACATCGAAAGTTTCCAACGGTGCTTCCAAAAATTTTAAAGTGCCTCATTATCGCATAGACCCATGATCCCATAGACCCATGTTAGTATTTCGACGAGATTTTATAGGCAGCTAAACATTGGATGTACAGGTAGAAGGTCAGACGGATCCGAGATTTGATCGGGTAAAGCAATCCTTTGCTGAGCTCTGGAGCGGAATAGAGGTCGGCGCGGCACTCTGTGTTTATTACCAGGGCCAACCAGTTGTTGATCTCTGGGGAGGATACACCGATCGAGAACGCCAAACGCCGTGGCGAGCAGACACACTCGTCAATGTTTACTCGACAACCAAGGGAATTGCAGCCTTCACATTTGCACTTCTGGTTGATGACGGGAAGATTTGTTACGAGGACAAGGTAGCTGACTATTGGCCAGAATTTGCTGTCAATGGAAAAGCGAATATCACCGTCGCCCAATTACTCTCGCATCAGGCGGGGCTCTGTGGTGTGGACGAAACCCTGCGGGTGGAAGACCTTTACGATTGGGCAAAAATGGTCCGCCTACTCGCCGAACAAAAGCCACTTTGGTCACCGGGCAAAGCCTCGGGCTACCATGCCGTCACCTGGGGGTATCTGGTTGGAGAACTGGCCCTGCGAATTACAGGAATGACTCTGGGTGAGCTGTTTCAAAATCGAGTGGCCAACCCCCTCGGACTGAATTTTTATCTTGGGCTTCCAGTGGAAAAACACGCTGAATGCGCATCACTCATCGGACCGAATCACGCTAGAAGTAGCATTCAGGTGAATGCCGGTGGAACCAATCAAGCAGTGCCACCGAACAAGTACTTCCAGGCTTCACTGTTAAACCCACCAATAAGCCCTTTCAAAGACGCCTGTAGCAAAGAATGGCGACTCGCAGAGATCGCGGCGTCAAATGGCCATGGAGATGCCAGGAGCATCGCGCGCTTGTACGCGTTGATGGCAGGGGACGGAGAATTACGCGGGACTCGGCTAATCAGTCAACAGACAATAACCGCAGCCAGAAAACCAGAGGTGGAAAATTCGGTTGATCTGGTCACAGGCACCAAAATCCGTCGCTCCCGTGGCTTCATTCTAAGTCATGGGGGGAATTATGGACCCGGTCAACATGCCTTCGGTCACGCTGGCGCGGGTGGATCAATGGCTTTTGCAGACCCCGATGCGGAACTCAGTTTTTGCTACGTAATGAATCAGATGCAGCCGGACTCAGAAACGGAAACGCGAGCTGCAAAATTAATTAGGTCAACCTACAACGCAATAGAAAATATTCCCACTTAGCTAGACCCAGAACCCAAAACCCCAGTCTAAACCCTACCAGACCCGGAATATTCTGAAGAAATCGGGCTCTATCTTCCACCGCGCGCCCTTTTAGCTCGAATTGCCTAAAACTCAGGTACGGCATTTAATAAACCTGGTCCATTTGAGGTTGAGCGCCCTGAATCTTCTCGGGAACAGAACTCGAATGCGGCATTCGGAGATTAAAAAACGTCCAAGCGCCTTTTTTAGACCCGCGCTTTGTGGCACCATTGGCCCTCGCAAAGTCGCCCACCACGGCGGCTTTTTATTTGTACAGATCAAAAGTTTGTACCGTAGAGAGCGTCAACCAAGAACGTTCGACAGAAACCAGATATGCGCGATTATTTTATAAGAAGGCTGATGCTTATACCGCCAACTCTGTTGGGGGTTACGATTATTGTTTTTGCCATCACCAGATTAGTGCCCGGCGGTCCCCTTGAGCGGGCGATTATGGAATCCCAGCAGCTCAATGCGACAACCGGTGTCAGCCAGCAAATGGCTGGGGGTAATATGGCCCTCTCCGACGCTCAACTCCAGGTTCTTAAGGAATACTACGGCTTTGATAAACCACTACTCGAGAGCTACGTAGATTGGGTCGTCAAAGTGGTTCAAGGCGATCTAGGGGATTCCTACCGATATAACGAACCCGTATGGGATGTTATCCAGAGTCGCTTTCCGGTATCCCTGTACTACGGCCTTGTGACGTTAGTGATTACCTACTTAATCTGCATTCCACTCGGGGTCTTAAAGGCGATCAAGCATAGGACCGCGGTGGACAACATTTCCTCGATCTTTATTTTTGTTGGCTATGCTATCCCGGGTTACGTACTGGGCGCACTACTGCTGCTGTATTTTTCCGTGAGGCTGGAATGGTTCCCCATGGGCGGCTTTGTCAGCCTGCGCTTTGATGAATTTGGACCCTGGGATAAGACCATGGACATCATCAATCACTCCGTTTTACCACTTATTTGCTATTTGATTGGCAGCTTTGCCTTTACGACCCTTTTGTTGAAAAACCACCTGATGGACAATTTGGCCTCGGACTATATTCGAACCGCAATTGCAAAGGGCGTCTCCTTTCGCAAGGCAGTCACCCGTCATGCAATGCGCAACTCTTTAATCCCAATTGCCACAACCTTCGGCCAGAACATCACGCTGCTCGTCTCAGGTTCTTTCTTGATCGAAACGGTATTCGATATCAACGGATTTGGCCTTCTAGGACTCACCGCCATTTTGGATCGAGACTATCCCGTCGTGATGGGAGTTGTACTGCTTGCCAGCGTATTACTCTTGATCGGTAACATTTTGTCCGACATCCTTGTGGCGTTTGTTGATCCTCGGATACGTTTCCAATAGATGCTGAATCTCAACCCACAAACCCTTAAAAAACTACGCCGCTTCCGGGATATTAAACGGGGTTACTACAGCTTTTTGGTGCTCTGTGGGCTGATCTTAATGGTCATGATTGCAGAACTTTGGGTAAACAGTCGGGCATTGGTCGTGAGCTACGAAGGTGACTTGTATTTCCCCACCTACACAGCATTTCACCCGGGAACCGACTTCGGAGAAAACTACGCCTACGAGACCAACTATCGAGATTTGGCGGCAAAATGGCAGGAAGAAGGCAGCGATAATTGGCTGATCATGCCGATCGTGCCGTACAACCCCTATGAGAACCATTCCTCCAACGACATCTATAAACCCGAAGCTCCCAGTTTTAGCCAGGAACACTACCTTGGCACTGACACAACCTCCCGGGATATCCTCGCCAGGCTAGTATACGGAACCCGAATCGCATTACTCTTTGCCATTGTCTATATGGTTGCCGTATACGTGATTGGAGTTGTCATCGGCTGCGCAATGGGCTATTTCGGGGGAACCTTTGACTTACTATTTCAAAGATTGATTGAGATTTGGTCAAACATCCCATTTCTCTATATGGTCATTATTGTCTTCTCGGTGATTCCGTCCACATTTGCCATCCCCATGCGAATTGCAATCCTGCTGATTGTCATGGTCTTATTTTCCTGGACGGGCATGACCTACTACATGCGCACGGAAACCTATAAAGAGAAATCACGGGACTACACCTTCGCCGCGAGAATCATTGGCGCTTCAAATACCCGAATCATCTTCCACCACATTCTGCCCAATGTTCTATCAACCCTGGTCACCTTTATGCCATTCACCGTGGTATCCGCAATTACCGCGGTAACCGCACTCGATTTTCTCGGCTTTGGGCTACCGGTACCGACCCCGAGTCTGGGAGAACTACTAAAGCAAGGTACAGCCAACTTAAGAACAGCAGAATGGATTGTCACGTCTGCCTTTCTCACACTTGTCTTACTACTCACGATTGTGACGTTTATTGGGGAAGCGGTTCGAGAGTCCTTCGATCCAAAAAAATTTACTGTGTACAAATAGATCCACGAGTTGAGGTCCAAATGAAAACTATCTATCGAAATCTGGCAGCACTGGGCATGGTATTTTTGCTGGCGAGTTGTGGCGGCGACGCTGATGTCAGTGAAATCGAAGTCATCGACAATTCTGCAGAAGTGGCCGCTTATTATGCCGCCAAACCAGAATTCTTCTCCTTTAAAAGCCTCGCCGATATCCCAACCGACCTGACCTGGGAAGACGGCAGCCACCTTCCAGAAATCGGATCTGACAAAGCAGTTAAGGGCGGCACCTTATACAACACTGTTCAAGATTTCCCTCGGACGCTACGCCGGGTGGGCCCAGATTCTAACGGTTCTTTTAGACCATTTCTGCTTGATTACACAACGTTGCAAATCGCTCACCGCCATCCAAACGAATTCACCTATCACCCGGGTCTGGCCGAAAGCTGGGCGGTGGATACAGCCAATAAAACGGTATACGTCAAACTAAACCCTGAAGCTCGTTGGAGCGACGGTGAGGCGGTCACCAGCGATGACTTTATGTTTATGTTTTTTATGTACCAGTCCAGCTACATCGTCGCTCCCTGGTATAACAACTGGTATGCAACTCAATATACCAACATCACTAAATACGACGACCTGAATTTCTCCATCACAATTCCCGATGCCAAGCCAGATATGGACTCAAGAGTCCTTGAGTTACGCCCGGCTCCCCAACACTTCTACAAAGAACTGGGAGATGACTATGTCGAACGCTATCAATGGAAATTCCAGCCTACAACCGGCCCCTACGTCATTGAGGACAAGGACATCAAAAAAGGGGTCTCTATTGCACTCACTCGACAAAAAGATTGGTGGGCAAAAGACAATAAATTCTGGCGTAACCGCTACAATCCAGACCGCATTCATATTTCCGTAATCCGCGACACACCAAAAGTATTCGAAGCATTCAAGCGCGGTGATCTAGATCAGTTTGGATTAAACCTGGCCGAATACTGGTACGACAAATTACCTAACGACGACAAGGATGTTCAAAACGGTTACATCCATAAATCCGTTTTTTACAACCAACATCCTCGTCCCACCTATGGCCTATGGATGAATTCACACAAGCCATTGCTAGACAGTTTGGATGTTCGTACCGGAATCCAACACGCCACCAACTGGCAGCTCGTGATTGATAAATTCTTTCGGGGTGACTACGTTCGGATGCAAACCTCATCCGATGGGTACGGTGAGTTCTCCCACCCAACGTTGAAGAGTCGCCTGTACGACATTAATAAGGCCCAGGAGTATTTTGCCAAAGCGGGATTTGTTAATCGCGGCTCCGATGGCATATTAGTCAATGATAAGGGTGAACGACTCAGCTTCACTCTCACTACCGGTTACGAGAGTCTCAAAGATATCCTTACAATTATGAAGGAGGAAGCGAGTAAGACGGGCCTCGAGTTTCGAATTGAAGTGTTAGACAGCACTGCCGGCTGGAAGAAAGTCCAGGAGAAGAAACATGACATTGCGTTTTCAGCCCTAAGTGTCTCTCTTGAAATGTACCCTCGCTTCTGGGAGACCTACCACTCTGACAACGCATACGACAACGCGTTTCTCGAAGACGGTAGCGTGAATCCTGCCCGGACAGTAAAGACCCAAACCAACAACATGGAAATGATGGCCATCCCAGAAATGGACCAGATGATCAATACCTACCGCGCGTCTAGTGACAAGCAAGAAATGATCGATCTGGCCTATAAAATGACACAACTGCATCACGACAACGCCTCATTTTCTCCAGGTTTCTACCAACCCTTTTATCGTGTCGGTCACTGGCGCTGGATCCGCTACCCGGACGATTTTAACGTCAAACATTCTCGTTCTCCGGCCGAATATTACGTACAGTGGATCGACACCAAGATGAAAGAAGAAACCCTTGCCGCAAAAAAGAATGGCGAGTCTTTCGAATCTGAAATCAACATTTACGACCAGTACAAATAGCCACCGTGACTGAGCCACTACTATCTATCAGGCATCTTGTCACTGAGTTCGACACGGATGAGGGTCGGGTACGCGCGGTTGATGATCTTTCGTTCGATGTTCAGCCGGGTGAGACCATCGGGATCGTCGGTGAATCCGGCTGCGGTAAAAGCGTCACTGCACTGTCCATCATGCGATTACTACCCCAGCCTATGGGGCAAATCGCCAGTGGTGAAGTGATTTTCCAGGGCCAGAATCTCGCCCAACTATCACTATCAGAAATGGAGAAGATTCGCGGCGCAAGAATTGGCATGGTATTTCAGGAACCCATGACCGCATTGAACCCCGTTCATACCATTGGTCGCCAACTCACAGAAGTCCTGTTGTTGCATCAGGACATTACTAAAGATGCCGCAATAAGAGCTGGTGTTGAAATTCTCGATAAGGTCGGCATCCCGTCTCCTGACGTCCGTATGACCGAATATCCCCATCAGTTGTCCGGCGGTATGCGGCAGCGGGTTGTAATTGCCATTGCACTGGCATGCAAGCCAGCGCTGTTGATTGCAGATGAACCGACCACCGCCCTGGATGTGACGATTCAAGCGCAAATACTAGAACTAATACGGGAACTTCAAGCGGATCTCGGTATGGCCGTCATCATGATCACCCACGACCTCGGGGTTATTGCTGAAACCTGTGAGGATGTTGTTGTCATGTATGCGGGGAAAATGGCTGAAGCCGGTTCGGTCTATGACATTTTTGATCAACCGAAACACCCTTATACAAAAGGTTTACTTGCCTCGATTCCAACCCTTGATACGATACCTAAATCAAAGTTGAGCGTAATCGACGGCATGGTACCTGGCCTACTTGACCTACCATCGGGATGTCGATTCGAGAATCGTTGCCCCTACCGACAGGAAAGTTGCACCGCAACGCAACCACCTATTGAAACTATAAACGACCAGCACAAGGTCAGCTGTCTTCGGTGGCAAGAAATATGAGCCAACCTATTCTGCAAGTGGATAACTTAAAAATGCACTTCCCCGTTAAGGAAGGCATTTTTCTCAATACCAAAAAGTACAACAAAGCGGTTGATGGTGTGTCCTTAAACATCCAGCCCGGGGAAACTCTTGGCCTGGTCGGAGAGTCCGGCTGTGGGAAATCGACCTTAGGCCGCTGCATCAGCCGGCTCTATCAACCCACATCCGGTAGCATTCAATACGAAGGGCATGAGATTTCCAAACTAGGCAGTCGTGATCTAATGCCTTACCGCCAGAATATACAGATGATTTTTCAGGACCCGATGGAGTCTCTCAATTCCCGGCATACCGTTGGCGATATTTTGGCTGAGCCGTTTATCATCCACAAAATTGGTGATCGGGCGTCTCAGCAAAAACGAATTCGAGAACTACTCGAAATTGTTGGGCTGCCGGCACGATCCGTCAGTCGGTACCCCTTTGAGTTTTCTGGAGGACAAAGACAACGAATAGGGATAGCCAGGTCCATTGCCTTAAATCCTAAGCTCATTGTTTGTGACGAACCCGTCTCAGCACTTGATGTGTCGATACAGAGTCAAATACTCAATCTACTCATTGACCTGCAGAAGGAATTTAATCTCTCCTACCTGTTTATCGCCCATGATCTGGCGGTGGTGAAACACATATCAGATCGTATTGCGATTATGTACCTCGGTAAAATTGTTGAATCTGGAAACGGTGAGGAGGTATATCAAGCCTCTCGCCATCCTTACACCCAGTCTCTAATTTCCGCGATCCCGGTTCCAGACCCACACCGCAAAATCAACCGACAAATCATTACCGGCGATGTGCCTTCACCCATTAACCCACCCACCGGTTGCGCATTTCATCCGCGCTGCCCCATGGTTCAAGACAGATGCAAACATGAGGCACCTCTTTTAGAAACCATCAGTGAGGGCCACATTGCTGCCTGCCATCGCAAAGACGAGTCCCGCACCATTGTTTAAAAAGGCTAGTGTTTCAAAGTATTGCTTCAAACTAGCTATATCAAACTAGCTAGTTTGAAGCTGGCCACCCCAAAGATAGACGGAGCAGGTGGTTTACTGCGGTGTTACGGAGAAAAAGGGGTTTAGCAGTCGCTTAATCGGACCCACAAGCTTAATAGGTGCCTCGGAAACAGAAAGGCAAATACAAGAATCATTTTGACTCGCGGTAGGTCGATGTACATCTCCTGGCTGACGTACCAAGAAGTCCCCTTCGTGATAGACACCATCCTCATCAGAGAAACTGCCCTGTAAAACCACCGTAATCTCCAGCCCATTGTGACCGTGATCTGGCGCTTTCCCGCCGGCTTTAATTTTATGTAGTGCGAGTTCGTAGCGGTTTTCACCCACTACCAGACGAGAGATACGTAACGCCGGGGACAAAAATTGCCACTTAACGCCCTGATCAGGAATCAATTTTTTCACCAGATTGGGTAGCCTGGCCTCGTCAGTTTTCAGGTTTTTTTGCGCTGTCTCCAATGTCTGCGGCTCGTGTTCTATTTCATCAAGGCGAGCCAAGACTTCGTCGAGGGCGTTAGTACTTAGCTGAGCAGGCTCCAAGGACTCTAAAAAACTACCGCCGAGATTGGTCAACTCGCTGTTCTTACCTCGGCAGTCCTGACAAAAATGCAGGTGCGACGAAATAGATACGCACAGAGCTGGGCCCAACGCGCCCGCCGCATAATCAATTAATAGATCGCTGTCAGGATGTTTTGATACCTGCATCGCTATACTTCCTCTGTGTCAGCATCAAGCTGTACATTCAATCGTTTTAAAGCCAGCCGGATTCTCGATTTGACAGTACCCAGTGGCAGAGAAAGTTCCTCTGAGACTTCACTATGGGTCCTTCCTTCGAAATAAATCTTGCTAATCACTTCTTTTTGTTCCTGGGGCAGGGAATCGATGCTGTCCCTGACAATTCGTTTGTTTCTCACCTGAACCAGAGAAACCTGTGAGGGGTTATCCTCCCCAGGTTCATACAGGTCATCCGCATGAATATTTCGTTGTCGGCGCATTTCCCGCCGTATCCAATCAATTCGGCAATTCCGCGCAATGGTGTAAATCCAAGTGCTAGCAGAAGATTTTTGCCGGTTAAAGCTGTCTGCCCGTCGCCAGACCTTAATCATCGTCTCTTGAGCCAACTCTTCTGCCTGTTCATGCCTAATGTTGGACCCTTTCATCAAAAAGCCCTTTAATAATGGCGCATAATGATGAAACAGGCGTGTATAGGCTTCCCTGTCCTGATCAGCTCCCACTCTTATGAGTAGGTCGCTCCATTCGTCGGCTGTTGATTCAGCGAGCATAACCACCTTGTTGACGGACTTTCTGTTGCCTGTGATCATACCCCACTCAGCTATTTGATTACCAAGTACACCCGATACGAAGGCTTCTGGTGGCTGGATCAACATTTCGCCACGGAAAACCGTAATATGCCCTCAACGGAAGCCATTTTTGAGACAGGCGTCGCAAATGCAGCGATCGCTGCCCTGCGCAAGAACATCCTGTCAGTCATTAAAACCCACAATCAGAGTGTAGACTGGCTGTTAACCGCGTTTTTTGCCGGTGGCCATGTGCTATTAGAAGACGTACCCGGCACTGGCAAGACCACCCTGGCAAAGGCACTGTCCGGTTCCATTAGTGCCGAATTCAAGCGGATTCAGTTCACACCGGACCTGCTACCCACCGATATCCTGGGGGTCTCGATTTATGATCAGAACACTCAAGAGTTTCGCTTCCGCCATGGTCCCATTTTCACTCAAATTCTCCTCGCGGATGAAATCAATCGCGCCTCACCCCGCACTCAATCAGCGCTGCTAGAAGCCATGGCAGAAAATCAGGTAAGTGTTGAAGGTGACAGATTGAAGTTAGACGATATCTTTTTTGTCATCGCAACCCAGAACCCGGTTGAGTTTCATGGCACCTACCCACTCCCCGAAGCCCAAATGGATCGTTTTGCGATGCGGTTTTCCCTTGGATACGTCAACATTGAGGACGAGTTAGCCATACTCGAAAGTCAGAAATCGGGACATCCCCTTGACCAGCTAAAGCCCTGCATTACGTTAGCCGACGTACAGGCAACCCGAGCGGCAGTAACGCAAATCGCAATTACGGATGAACTAAAGCGTTATATTGTTGAGCTTGTCTCCACGACCCGGAATTACCCCGGTATCAAAATGGGAGCAAGTCCGAGGGCGTGTATTATGTTAATGAAGTGCGCCCAGTCACTTGCCCTGGTCCATGGCATGGATTTTGTCACTCCGGAAATGATCCAATCTCTGGCGAGCCCCGTTATTGCCCATCGACTTGCTTTGGATCCAGAAGTTCAGTTTTCAGGCGGTAGTGCAGATCAATTGATCGCCAACATTATCGAACAAACCACAGTGCCGGTCTGAATGATGTTTAAGGACTGGGTTTTTCCCGCTTATGTCCGGGCCATGGGTCCTAGGAAAAAACCAAAGAAGCGCAGATTAACGGACCGTGGTCAGTTGGTACTAACTGGCGCTCTACTAACGGCGGCACTAGGACTCAACACTGAAACATCCTATGTATACCAAATGTTCGCCTTACTTTTTTGTGTTGCAATCGGTTCGCGAATTACGCTGAGGCTTTCCAGACCCAGGGTTGCAGTAAAACGAATTCTTCCAAAATACGCGACTGCCGAACAGGCGTTTACCTATCGAATCAGAGTTGAGAATCTCGGCGATAACCCCGAACAGGATTTAGTGATCACCGATCAGCCCGTCACACGATTGCCTGACCGACAACAATACACAACAACACTGGAACCCAATGAGGAATCCAGAAATGCCTACGATCGTTTTATTGGCTTCCATCGATTTATTTATCTACAACGCCAAAACACTGGCATCACAATAAAACCCGCTAGAGTCGACGAGGTTGCCGTCAAAGCCCACAGGGATGTTGACGTTGAGGCAACGCCGCTTCGACGAGGTGTTGTCGCATTCAGGGAAACCCAGGTGATGCACCAGGACCCCCTTGCCCTGAATTTTGGCTTGAGTCACTTTGCCAATACGGAATCTTTGTTGGTGTTACCGAAGCGGTATCAACTAAACCCTAACTGGCGATTATCCGGCGGGCGCAATTTTCAACCGGGCGGCGTGACGGCAGCATGGTCCATCGGAGAATCCGATGAGTTTGTCTCACTTCGAGATTATCGGGACGGAGACTCTATGAGAAAAATCCACTGGCCGAGCACATCGAAGAGTACAGCGCGCATGCAGAAGCCGGTCGTTAAAGAGTATCAAGACGAATTTTTTGCCCGCAATGCGTTGCTGTTAGATCTCAGCCAACAAAACCCTCGGATATTAGAAGAAACCATCGCAGTTGCATCAAGTTTCGCCCTTGAGCTTCAGAATGCGGACTCCATGCTCGACCTCATATTTTTGACTGACGATGGTCCTCGCATCATTACCGCAGGTCGTGGCACAAGCGCTGTGAACGAACAGTTAGAAGCCCTGGCAACGGTACAGCAGTGTCACCTACCGTTTTCAGAACTTTCTAATCTGGTGCTCACCCACTGTCGGCTGGTAACGGGTTGTATTGGCGTTTACGCGGACTGGACCGACAACCATGAATCACTTTCGAATCGCATTCTCGGGGAGGGCGTTGCTCTAAAATCCCTGGTCATCTCAGAAACTGAATTGCCTCACGGACCATATGCAAACATTAAGACCCAATCACTACAGGCTGACTTATTAAAAGCATGAAGCTAAGAGGCTTACAATCGCTAGCGTTACTCCTATGGGGTTATCAATCGGACCTACTGCTATTTGCGATCCCAATGGCGCTGATTTGGGAAGGCCGATTCTTCTTTAATCGCCGCTGGGCACTCACGACCCAGGATTTTTATCTCCTCGCTGACCTGACGGCCGTATGTCTCATTTTAATGATTGCATTCTTATTTCTTAATCGGACCGAATACCACTTCATTCAGATTCTGATGCAATGGTTGCCAATTTTACTCTTTCCTCTAACCGTCACGACTGGCTACAGCACTAATGACCGACTTTCCCTCGATGTTTTGTTCTATTCGTTGCGAAGGCAAAAACAGCCTGTGACCCAATCCTGGGATATGGACTACTTAATGTTTGGTCTCTTATTGGTCTCGAGCGGCACCAGCAAGGTTATTGGCAGCTTTTACTTTCCCGCCGCAGCGCTACTGCTATTTTTGTCACTGTTGCCCCTTCGATCACCTCGGCACCGTGCCAGCACCTGGGTGTTGCTCTGTTGTCTGATTTTTCTTAGTGCATTTTTCACCCACACGGGTATCCGCGAAACACATTTAGAACTTCGTAAGCGGGCGCAGGTTTGGTTAGCCACCTGGATTCAACAACGCACCAATCCATTAAAAACCCAGACCTCCATCGGCCAAATCGGTCGACTGAAAGCATCGGATGAAATTATTTTTAGAGTAAAATCCCCAACAGGCCAGGCCGTTCCCGGTTTGTTGCAGGAGGCCGTCTATGACCTCCCCTTTGAAACTAGCTGGTCTGTGATGGAACAACAATTCACCCAGGTAGATCATACCGACGACTTTATTTGGGATACATCGGCTGCTACGGCCCAGGATCTACCACTCGACATCTACCACGAGTTTCATCACAAAAAAGATTTAGTACCGCTTCCCCCTGGCACAGCTAGAATTCAGGATCTTCCCGCGATCAACATTCAGAAGAACTATTATGGGACAGTACAGGGTATGGACATGGTGCCAAGCCCTCGCTATCAGGCGACTTACCAACCAGGTACCAATCAGACTGGCGCACCAACTCGAACGGACACCCACCCAGCAAAAGCCTACAAGACGCTCATTCAGCGCATAGCCTTAGAGCATTTGGACCCAGAGCAGCCGCTCTTATCAATTAGGGAATTCTTTCGTGACTTTCGGTATAGCCTTTACCAACCTGAAAACCTCATCTCGAGCCCCATCGAAGAATTTCTGGTGAATCGGAAAGCCGGTCACTGTGAATTCTTTGCTACGACCACCGTTTTATTATTGAGAGAGATGGGCATACCCGCGAGATATGCAACTGGATACGCGGTGCAGGAATACGACGAACTCCTGCAAATGTTTGTGGTTCGCCAACGTCATGCACACTCCTGGGCACTGGCATATATTGATGGTCATTGGCGCGCCGTGGACACAACACCTTCAATTTGGCAAGAGGCAGAATCCGACCAGGCAACTATGCTGCAACCGATGCTCGACTTTTTTTCCAATGTCACTTTCTTAGTTCAAGTATGGTGGAACGATCAACAGCGGGAGGACTACGAGCCTTATCTGTATGGGTTTGGGGTACTGCTCAGCTTGCTTTTACTGTGGCGAATCAGCACGAGTGAACAAGTTGTGCTAACCCCTCGTGAGGAAGAGAAGTTTGCTAACGCACCGCTAAGGCAAGGCAATCATTCGCCACTTTTTCAATTGGAACGCCAATTAGAAGCTCAAGGTTATACTCGAAAACCAGGCGAGGTATTCACCACCTGGCTAAGGAGAATTGGTTTTGAAGAATTCCTTGGACTCGTCCCTGCCCACAATCGACTGAGATTTGATCCAAAAGGACTTCTTGCATCCGATGAGAAAGCGCTAGAAGAATCCGTTGAAACAAGCCTCTCGCAACTCAAGTCACAGGAGAAGTTGCAAGCCAGTTCGCAAGCAAAAACCGTTAATCAGCCTGTAGGTAAGACTGATTGACCATCACGTAGACTCTCTACGCCCCGGACAGCAACTCTATCACCCTCACTTAGCTCACCTCGAACAGACACCATATCCCCCTGTCCTTGTCCTACAATGACATCCACGCGCTTCGCCAGATTGCCTGCTTCGATCATAAATACAAAACTGCCTCCGCTGCGTAAAACCACCGCATCCCTTGGCACAAATAGCGACCGACTTTGATCAGAAATCAATACAGTGGCGTCGGCAAACTGTCCCGCCACAATTTGACCAGCAACCGATTCAGGCACATCAACTAACAAGCCAAACGTCTGAGACTGCCTATCGCTCATTTGAATGATCGAACGCAATGGCGCCTCAAAAGAAATGTTAGAGACTCGAACTCGAATAGACGACTTCTCATCCAATCTATTTAGAAAGGCAACGGGCACAAGCACTTGAACTTCTAGACTGTCCGGATTCACTATTCTCACAACACTGTCGCCTCGTCGGGCAAATTCTCCGCCCTCAATAAGCCGCTCCACAACAACGGCGTCCACAGGGGCAAAAATTTTTGTCCGAGCCAGGGTTTCGTCTAACTGAGCGAGCCTTGATTTGGCAACATCAAAATCATTTTGTGCTAAATCTCGGCGGGAGACCAACTCCGCAAGCTGGGTTTTTGCGGCCAGGTTTGCCTGTTGAAGTTGAGACAGACGGACAACTTCAGCTTCAAGATATTTAACATTAATCTGCGCCCTATCAGCGAACAGTGCCTGCTCATTCCTTTGCAGAATGAGCTGTCGATCGTCTACCCTGGCGATCACCTCCCCTTTTTTTACCCGCGTACCCTCAGGCAACACCCAGAGCAATTCCCCGTCGACCGTCGCGGGAAGCTCGATGTCATTACGACTGCGTACAAATGCGTTAAAAGTTGATGGCTCACCGACTTCCAACTCCAGCACTGATTCCAGCACCACGGAGGTCGGAGGTGCTTCCTGTGCTGTCGCTGCCACGACAAACAGCCCCAAAATTGGCATCAATATTTTTTTCATGCTTGCCTCGCTCTAAGGAATGGAAGTCGATCTAGTAAGACCGGGGTTGGAATTTTGACCTGCAGTAAACTCGGCAACAGTACCAAAGTGAGAATTGAACTCACCAACATACCGCCCACAATCACCGTAGCCAGACCGCGATATATTTCTGATCCAACACCGGGGATTAGCATCAGCGGCAACATGCCAAACAAGCTCGTCAGGGTACTCATAAATATAGGTCGGGCTCGATACTGCACGGCCTGCCGGACCGCTGCATCTGACGCAAGACCTTCTTGTTCCGCTTTTCGCGTCTGATCCACGAGAAGAATTGCGTTATTAACGACTAGCCCCAACAGGATAATAAAGCCGATCATGGTTAACATATCTAGAGACTGGTACGTAATGAGATTCAACGCTTTTAAGCCGAGCAGGCCACCCACGATTGAGACCGGCATAACCAACAGCACAATCAAACTATCTTTAACGGATCGAAACAGTGCTGCCATAATCATAAATAGAATCAAAATGGCTATAGAAAAGTTTTTCCGCACTTCACTCAAAGCCTGCTTCAGCCTATCTGCATTACCGCGATAGCGAACACTAGCGCTCTCGGGTAACAAAGCTTTGATTGCAGGAGTTGCTTCTATCTGTAATTTCTCTATTGCTTCTTCAAGCGTGACTTCCGGCGGTGGCGTTACATTTAGCGTCACCGTGCGCCTACCATCAACTCGTTGTAAATTTGTTGGCCCCACGGCGCGCTCGATTGACACAAGATCACCCAATTTTTGTACGCCACCTCCAGGTGTTGCAATGGGTAAGGTTAAAAGCTTCTCCGGTGCATTCCACTTTTCGGTGCGGACAAACATATCCATACGATGGTTTCCATCAAAGTACTCGCCGGCAAACAATCCACCTGTATAAGCCCTGATCGTCCGTCCAATCGCGGACCGGTCCAAACCTGAAGTATTAATTCGCCTATCGTTCGGGACCATTAAAAGCTCGGGTTCATTTAGGCTTAAACCGCCGCGGGCAAATACGTTGGTATTGTCCCAAAGCCCTTGAATCACTGTTTGGCCTTCTCGTGCAGCTGCTAACAACTGCTCTAAGTCGTTACCTTGAATATCAACAGCAATACTGCGCCCACCACCGCCAGCAACATTTAGCATCGAGCCCTGGCTCACAAATGGTGTCACGTCAGGAATACCAACGAGAATTTCTGTGCGCAACTTTTCAACCAATGCTTCAACATCCTCAGCTCGATCAGGATAGATGTAAACCTGGGTGAAAAACCCGTTAAAGGACGCAAAATTGTAGGCTCTAATTGTTGGTGTTTTTTCGCCGGTATAGTAAGGCTGTAAACGGGCCACAACCTCCGGTGCCAGTTCACCGCGAATCGTCTTGACGTTCATACCGGGAGGCAGGTTAAAGAACACAGAAATTGCGTCAATATTTGCTCTGGGTAGGAAATCGATTTTTGGTGTTAAGGCCCAGATACCGATAAGAGAAGCTACAAGAATGCCGCCGATCCAAGAATGGCGCATCCATGACGCCTTTGTCAGGCGAACAACCAGGTCCGATAGCCTACGCCAGTGTTGGATAAACCTATCGGGGCTAATGTGATCACTCGCCCACTGAGACGTGATCACTGGCAATACGGTTAAAGCAGCAATCAACGATGCCAATACCGCTACAGAAATCGTTACGGCAAGATCTTTGAACAGCTGTCCTTCTACACCCACCATAAAAAGCACCGGAACAAAGATCGCAACGGTTGTCAGGGTTGAGGAAAATAGGGCACCTGATACCTGACTACAGCCCTCTGAAATCGCTCCAGCGGCGTTCATGCCCGCCTGACGCAGGCGGAATATATTTTCCTGAACCACAATTGCCGCATCCATCACCAGCCCTACCGCAAAGGCAAGCCCCGCAAGACTGATGACATTTAACGTCAACCCCAGAACATCCAACGTAATAAACGCCACCAAAAGAGACATTGGCACGGTTAATGTAATGAGCAGGGTTGCTCTGGCGCTGTTCAGGAAGAAAAACAGTATCCCCGTGGCCAACAGGATCCCAAGCAATATATTGCCCTGAACCATCGAAATTGCGCGGCGAATGTGTAGTGATGCATCAAAACTTAACTGGATTCGAATATTTGCGTCTTTTAGCGGGCCATCATTGAGCTCCTTTAGCGCAATATTCAACTCGTCAAGGAGCTCGACGGTGTTCGCTTCATTCTGCCGAGTGATAGAGATGTAGTAGGAGGGAAAGCCATTTCTTAAGCTCACGCCTACATTTTCAGCATAATCCACGTCAATCTTGGCAATTTCACGCAAATAGACCGGCTGCTCATTTCGCCAGCCCACCACCAGATCTCCCAGTTGGCTCACATCCTGCTCACCCAGAAATCGAACGGTATATCGGCGACGACCAACATCCGCGAAACCACCCGAAACGTCCCGGGCCCGAGACAATGCGTTCGAAATGTCCGTTACGCTCAACCCCAGCATTGCGGTTCGCAATGGATCAATCACAACATTGACCTCTTTTGGTCTTCTGGCATTTAGGTTGACCTGCGCAACCCCCGCGATACGGGCTAATCGAGGCTCAACGACTTCTTCGATTAGGTCTTGATAGACAATCATGTCTGTGACCGGATTACCGGGCGCTGCATAGATCAAAACCGAGGCGGCACCAGGCAAACCACTATCGCCACCACTAGCAACAAATGGCTCGCCAGCATCAACGGGCACATCCGGCGCTTGATTCAAGCGATTGATCACATCCAGGAGCGCTTGCTTCATGTCGTAGCCCAACTGATAGTTGAGGGTTACCTGCCCCTGCCCGCGCTGTGTCGTTGAAACAATACTTTCTATGCCAGAATTGAATCGGAGCATTTCTTCCTGGGGCTGGACAATGGCCTCTTCAACTTCCTGGGGAGCCGCAGAACGCCAATTGTTATAAATTGTGATTTGGGGACTGGTGACATTTGGCAGTAGTTGCACAGGTAACTTTTGCACGCTGCCATAGCCGAACAAACAAAGTAGCCCGACCAGCACCCAGATTGCCCTTTTATATCGAATTGATAGATCGGTGATATTCACGGCATTTCTCGCCTCTTTTTGATGCGAGTATTTTTATCCACATTGATGGACCCTGCATGGAATTTGAGATAAAGAGACCCCGGCATAAGCTGGAATCTAAACGCTTACACCTAAAATTTAGGGTTTTTCCCGCCTAAAGTTTCAGAAGGGGAGAGCAATAATAATATATTTCTTTATTTTTCAAAGTCTTAGACATTTAACTGAGCAAGTTTTGGTCAATAAATACTTAAGAAATTCCTTTAAGTGGCCGTTGCTCTAGCCTCGGAAGCATGCAATCATTCCGCTTCACTCGACTGACGACTCAGTCAAGGTGGAAACAAGGGACTAAACCACTTATCTGAATTCCCCTCTTGTTACCTGAATCACGGGATTCTTAGCGTTTCCCCCCTTCAAGTAGCCGGGGCAATAAGATAGTATTTACGTTCTAATTTTGTGGACTATAATTCGTGGGTGCTGTTCGCGGCACTACGGCAAGGTTTCACGATTGGGCTGTCGAACAAAAATATGAATAGCAATGGATATGGAGCAATCTCTATGAAGTCAATACTGCAAAGTATCGCACTACTGTCAGCAGCGGTACTTATCGCTAGCTGTGATAGCAGTAGTGGGGGAGGAGCAGGCGTAGCAGTAACACCACCTGCGCCTCAAGTTAGTGCCACTGGTTCCGCTGTAAAGGGAATTATTGATGGCGCCACTGTAACAGCAACAGACGCCGGTGGTACCGGTAATCAAATTGGTTCAAGCACGGTTCTAAACGGTACATACGATATCGCTTACGACATCGCTGCTTTCCCAACTATCACAGATCCCATTGTGGTAACCGTCACTGGCGGTTCAGCACTGTGTGATTATGAGAACCCTGACAATTCTGGTAATGACTGCCGTCAATTAGACGACACATTTGTCGCATTTGGTCAGAGTTATGACATTACCGGTACAGTTCTGCGAAGCAATATTTCAGCAGGATCAGCTGGTGGCATCAGCAGCGTTTCTCCGTTATCAGAAATTGCCGCTAGCAAAGCAGCAACGCCTTTAACTGCTGCTTCAGTAACACAGGCTAACCTGGCGATTTCGGGTCTTATCGAAGCCATCTCTGGCGTCAGCCTTAATGGTGTTGATTTCACTACAATCGCACCTGCCGACCTAACCGCAACTGGTAATGTGACAGATTCACCTGCCCAGCTTGCAATTGGTGCTTTCGGCGCAGCAATCCTTAGCTCACAGAATGCTGGCGAAACGATCGGACAAACAATTGCCCGTCTGTCCGCAGGCATCACCGTTGATCCAGCAACCGGCAATATCACCTCAACGGGTACTGCGCTTGGTACGTTCGCTGCGGCTTATGCTCGTGGTCTAGCAACCGCTGCCCAACGTCGTCCAAATGGCGTTATTAGTGCAGCAGCAGCAAGTGCAGCGTCTAACGCAGCAGCCTTTACGGCAATCGGTAACAACCCTGTGTCAGTTTCTCCTTCTTCTACACCTGGAAGTGCAGCACCAATCGATACGGTCCGTGCTTTTGTCACTAAACTGGGTGCAGTTGTTGGTGAACTTCTTGGTACAACAGGAGCTCAAGGCTCTGGCGGCGCAACTGCTGTCAGCTCTACCGAAGCACTTGCAGCACAACTTGATGCAGTTGCCGCGGTTAGCTCTACAAACGCCACTAAATCATTCACACGTCTGGATGCAGCTCTTAAAGCTGACGCAGCCGCAATCACAGCTGGAACTAAAACTTCTCCTGTAACAAACGCCGTTGAAACCGAAGGTGATGATGGTCTTGAGTATGTTCTAACCCAGGACGCTACTACCGGTTTCACAGTAACGGGTGTTAGCTCTCGCTGGCCTCTGACTGAAGCAACTGGTGGTAACACTGTTACATTGACAGCTGATACTGCTACTGCTACTGGGTCTACATTTAGTATTCCCGCTGCAACATTGACCACTACTTCTGGCTCAACAACGACGCAAACCTTCACAGGTTCTGCATCTCGTGCGGCCGGTACAGCAGCTAGTACAAGTGACCTGGCGTTTAGCGGTTCGGTTACTGCTCAAACTGCAGGGACTTCACTATCAATTGCACTAACGGCTACTGGTGTAGCTGATGCGTCAATTACTGGTGATGCTGCTCCTGGCGGCACTTACTCGGCTAACTTTAGCTTCGCTAGCGCAACAGCTAATGATGTATCGCTGACACTATCCGGCACCATTGGGGCAAACGCTCAAACAGTAACGTTCACAACACCTTCTGGCACCATCACTTCAACAGTGACACGGGCTGCAGGTGCTGGCGACAATGGCGCTAGTGATCAGGTCACATTGACTGACGGTAGCGGCGCTGTTCTGACTCTGAATGCCCTTGTGAATGGCAGCTTGCCTTCTTCAGGTACAATCGGAACATTCACTGTTACCGGTACTGAAGGTAGCATCGCTACTCTAGGTGGCAATGGTTTCGTAACCTATAACGATGGTTCGATCCAGACACTAGCAGCACTTTTGTTCCCTGATCCTTCATAGGCGAACTAAGTACTAGTTAGAAACTAAAAGCCCCGCATTAGCGGGGCTTTTTTTTGCCTTTAGAAAAGAACTTAAAATTAGATTTCATCACCTGGCTGATCAAGGTATTCACTTAAACCATAACCTTTCCGCTCGCCATCCAATGTGTATTCCGTCATACCCTCACCAATATAGGTGACCTGCTCCGAGCGTCGGTTGCGCAATGGGACAAACCCTTTCACCTTACCGACAATCTCGTGCTCAACACCTCCCTGTAGAGTGACCTGGGCCGTAAATCCTTCATGAAACCGTGTTCCCGGTTCGTATCTGGTTTCAAGTTTGACGGACTCAACCTTGATAAATTCTTCGCCTTTATGAAACATGCCGCCAACTCTATCTCCCACAATGGAGAGCACCATACCGAGGTCATCGCCGAAATTCCCTGTTAGCCAGCGATAGGAACGTATTGATTGCCAGTAGCGAGGTCCCCAGGAGTGGTCACGCAGACCGTGCCCTTGAATCCTAATATCCGGCTCACCTTCAATTTCAATGGTTCCTGAGACCTTCATGTGCTGCTCGTAGTGGGCCCTGGCAAAGTCATTACCGTCATCCGGGTCTCCGACGTGGCCGTACAGCGGGCCAACACCCTCATGTACCAGGTCAATTTTGATCTTCTTGAAGGGATTGCTTTTAAACGCCGAAGAAGGATCCTGCATATCTTTGGAATTTGCCATATACAGGGCAGCGCCATGGTAGGAGGTGCGCACCTTCTCACCGGGAACCAGCACTTCTACCCTGGCGCCACCGGCATCCCAGCCATCGTTGGTTGATATTTCGGGCTTCTTATAATTAAAAAACGCCGAACCGTCGGGGTTAAATACAATGACCGTCATTTCTGCGTAGCCCTCATTCGCACGGTTCCCCATACGAATAAAGCCTCCTCTACCCGCCTTAGGGTCAAAAAAATTGAAATAAACCGATTCATTAAAGTTTTCTTCTGGCCCCAGTGGATGGGTGTAGTCATCCTCGGGTTTAACATTGCCTATTATATTTACCATGTTTCAACTACTCCTCATTGGGTAACTCGATGCTACATTAGCCGCATGATTCAGTATAATGCCCGCCTCCTTAACTGGCTCAACGCTGGGGCTCCAATCGTGCAAAACCAGATAAATATTAAAGAATCAATGCGTCGCGTTATAGAAAGCGAGGCTAAAGCAATTGCCGGGATTGAAGTAAATGACACATTTGAAGAGGCGGTAAAGCTGATCCAGGCTTGCACCGGCAAGGTCATTACCACCGGAATTGGGAAAGCAGGCTATGTTGCCCAACGATTTGCTGCAACCCTCGCGTCTACAGGCACTCCAGCATTCTTCATACATCCGGCAGAAGCCGGGCATGGTGACCTGGGCATGCTGACTGAGGGCGACCTGATTTTGGCATTTTCAACCAGCGGCAAGTCGATTGAAGTCCTGGAAATGCTCAAAAATGCCGCAGAGCTGGGCCATACCCAAGTCATTGGTGTGACTTCCCACGCGGACTCACCCCTTCGGAACATGAGCACTATCATTCTTGATATGGGATCTGATATTGAAGAACCCTGCCCGCTCAACCTAACACCAAGCTCAACCATCGCCGTCATGTCCGCCATTTGTGACGCCATCGCTTTGACACTGATACCTTTGAACGGCTTTACCAAAGAACAGTATGGCATGCGACACCACAAGGGCTATTTGGGCGCCATCGCTCGACAGGAAAAGCATTACGACAATCAGGATTAATCTTGGCTCTAAATTTAAACCCTAATTCACTGGCTGGCCGATACATCGAGGAAACTCGAGTCCAGCTATCGGACCTACCGGAACAAATTTCGGTCGTCGGTCTCATCGCAAGCGAAGACAAGCCGTCCATCGCCTACGCGCGCGCGACACAACAAAAATTCGACGACATCGGCATTCGCTACGACCTTCGAAACTTAAAACGCCTTGAACTTGAGGCTCAGATTCTCGAGATTAATGAAGACCCCTCAATTCACGGTGTCTTTATCTACTTTCCGGTCTTTAACAGCCAACAGGATGACTACCTCCGTAATCTTGTCGATTATCGAAAGGACATTGAAGCTGGAAGCGCCTATTGGACACGCAAGCTCTATAAAAATGATCGCCTGGCGATGCGTGGAGATCATGACAAAAAAGCCCTGCTCCCCTGCACACCGTTGGCCATTGTAAAAATGCTGACGGAAATTGGCATCTATGACATGACCCAGGACAAGCCGATTGAAAACAAGGTAGTGACCATATTTAACCGCAGTGAAGTCATTGGCCGGCCGCTTGCCGTCATGATGTCGAACGATGGCGCACTTGTGCATAGTTTTGATCTGAATGGCCCGCTAACCTTCGATGCTGCAAACGCTTCAGAGACGGACATTTCCCGGGCTGAAGCCCTTGCCCAATCAGACATCGTCATCACCGGAGTACCCAGTGATGAGTTTGAGAAAGTTCATGCCGCCGAAATCAAACCTGGAACCGTCTGCATCAATTTTTCGAGTCATCAAAATTTTGCTGATGATATTAATACCCATACGGACATCTTTATCCCCCGGGTCGGGCCGATGACCGTTGCTATGTGTATGCGTAACACTTTACGTCTATACGAGAATTTCCACCGCACGGGCAGCCTATAAAATATGCCGATTGCTAATGAATCCATCAGCTCATATCTAGATGCCCTATCGAGTCGGAAGTCGACACCTGGAGGCGGAGCTGCTGCAGCGTTCAGCGGTGCCCAGGCGGCGAGTCTAATGAGCATGGTGTTGGAACTCAGCGACGACTTCCCGGGCCACAAAACCCGGTCAGACCTCATCACTGAAATAAAACTCGCTGTTCAACGGTTCACCCAGCTCGCGGATGAGGATACAGAGGCATTTTCATCTTTGATGCAAGCCTTCCGAAACAAAGGTGATATCCAAGCTGGCCTTAAGGCCGCTGCGACCCCGCCCCTTGCCTGCCTCTCCCTGGTCGTTCAGCTCACTCAGCAACTGGATACGGTAAAACAATACGGCAATGCCAACCTCATCACCGATACCGCGATTGCAGCTCTACTACTACGAGACACAATTCTCGCCAGCGAGCTGAACGTCTTGATTAATCTGCGGTCCATTGAAGATGACAAATTTAAGCAATCCGCTAGAACTACTATTCATTCCGCAAAAGCACAGATTGAATATCTTGAGTCTGTCGCGACTGAGATATCTCAACAATTGTCATAAGCCTATGCGACCCTCTCTAACGATTGCCCTTTTTCTTACGGTAGGCCTTGGCACCAGCTGCAGCATGCTGCCAACAATAAAATTACCTTCTTTCACTTCTCCTCCGCCAGTGAAACCAGCACCGCAACTAATGGAAGTGTTTGAACAAAAAATTGCCAGCAAACTGTTAGCGAATGCTCCTGTAGTTTCTCGGATCAGAACCCTTTCTGAATCTAGACGCTTGATTGAAGACCTTAAACAGCTCGTCAATCAGTCTGGGCTGAATCCAAATTTACTCACCCCAGATCAACGGCGGCGGTTAAAGAATGCCGCTTCGCAACTTCAATCCTTACAATTTGAAGTCGAACACTGGAACGCCAAAAATCATCTGGCTGACTTAAAGTATCTAACCCGAGACGATGTTGAACTCGAATTAGATGCGGCGTTAGTCGCGATCACACAAAATCTCGACGACCAGTTCGTCGCAGGCGACTCCTACCCTGCCTCCATTGTCCGCTCCGCTTTAGGACAGGTCCGTCAGCTACCGACATCGAACAATGCTCAAGCACTGCTGAACCAACTAGCAAACCTGCCCCTCAATCCCAGGGAAGGCAGCTCTGGAGTCGAAACCTGGGAACGCAACAAGCTTGCCCCATACTTCAACGACGCGGGCCTTGTAGCTGCCCTCAAACAACTTGAGTTGCAGGCAGCCCAGGCTACTCAGACCAGAATACGCCTTGAACAAGACTTAGGTAAAACATCAGAAGCAATGTATGAAGATCTCCATTACGACATAAGCCGAGAACCTGGCCCTGAGCAACTCAGCCTTGATATCGTTTCACTCCATATCGAAGAGGCCATGAGGTTTAACCGACTCTCAAGGCCAATACTGATCAAAGGTGTCCAATCAGAATCAGCGCCCTTATTCGATACAGAAGAAGACCGGGTGACCATTAACCTTGAATCTCTTACGTCACTGCCTGCTTTTGAGTTTCAAACCCTCGCGTACCAGGCCGCCGGTGAGCTCCTGACTGAACAGCACCGGGCATTTAGCTGGCGCAGAACGCTGGCACTGGCCTATGGCCGCTGGACGATAGATCGAATGGAATCGGAGCAGTATTTTCTGGATGCAGAATCCAGACTCGGACAGCAAATCCAGAGCGAACTACTCACTCATTTAGGGATTATTGAGATCAAACTTGCACAGTCGGAATGGACCTACCAACAAGCCAAAAACCACCTCCAGGAGGTCACCCCCTACAACAAAGACCAGGTCGATAGATGGTTAACAGCACTGCTCGCCGAGGATGGCAGCTACGCTGCTGCAGCGCTCATCGCGAGAGACTTCAAGAATCAGAGGCTTATAGAAAATAAGTTTGAGCCTCTAAAACAGGTCTCAAACCTATTCGATACTAAATACCCAGTTAGTCTCAGCGAATTCTTCGACAGAATCAGTGGAGTAGTTGCCCCAGCAGATTCTTAACATGAACTGCATCAAAGGGTTTATCACAGATTGCTGAGACGCCGGAACGCATCACCGAGTCGAGTCTCGCTTCGTCGTTTTCAGACGTCACCATTAAAATTGGAATTGAAGACTGGTCCGAGTGATTTCGGATGTAGCTCGTTAACCTTTCACCATCCATTTCCGGCATATTAAAGTCGGTAATCACAATATCAAACATCGTATCTTCGAGGATCTTCACCGCCTCAATGCCGTCACGGGCCAGGGTGATGTTTTCCAGCCCCATATTCTCCAGCAGTCTGCTGATATGTTTGCGGGCGGTCGAACTGTCGTCGACAACCAGCACCCTCAGGTCACCACCAAAATCTTCATCACCGTCTTCATCGATGGTCATATATTCCGCCGTGGCTTCGAGTGCCATCCGCATGTCATCAACACTAAATGGTTTGGGAAGTATGGCCATTACACCGGCTTGTTTGACGGGATCAAGCTGTTCAAATCTATGCTCACTGGAAATCAGCATAAACGGTACGTCCTTGAGCTTTTCTGTGCCACGCATGCGTTCAAGCAGCTCTGAACCTGTTCCCGCGTTGAAATACATACTACTCATGACTAGATCCGGCGTTAGGGCACACATGCTAGTCCAGGCGGCTTCTGGGTCCGCAACAAGCTCCATATTATCATTTCCGGCTTCCCGGAGTTTTGACGCGATGATTCTGCGCTGGGTCTGGGATGGCTCGAGCAACAATATTGCGAGTTCTTCGATTGGGAGTCGGGACATAGGTGACAACAAATTAAAGACTTAGTATCCATAAAGTGTAGTCGCAGTTAGAAAAAAAGACTCTAAATCAGCATTGTTCTATTTGTGCTGGATTAGACCGCCAGCGCCGCCGATCGGGTCTACCTCCACGGTAGCTCGTAGCTATGGCTTCTTCGATCTCCAGCTCAAACAGGATTGACCGTGAAGAAGGGCGAAACGTGCAGTTCGCCTCTGCTTCCCGCCGAAGACTGTCATCCTCGATCTGAACCACCTGTCCCATGAGTTGGAATTCACCGCTGCTCCCGGAGCTATCGGACATTGCGCAGTGTAGGCTGAATCGTGGGTTTGACGAAAAGTCACGTACTTTGGTGGATTCTGGCTCGGCAAAAATAAAACAATGTCGATCGCTCACAATGGCGGTCACAGGGTGAATTCTAGGCTTCACGGAGGACCTGATTGTCGCCAGGTAAGCCAGTTTTCCATCCAGGCGCTCCCGGCCAAAAACAGCAATGTCTGGTGCAGCTTGATTCAATTCACTCCAGATTTTCAAGGTTTCTTCCGGCTCCCAATATCCCTTTTATCCTACCATTCTAACGCTTGTTGGGAACGTACGTTTTCACAACAGAATCCGCTACTATGGAATGCCAGTTGACATAAAAAGAAAACGCCATGAGCCAATTTCCGCTGGAAGACTTAAAAGTTCTAGACCTCTCCCGTGTATTAGCGGGGCCGTTTGCCGGACGGATGTTATCCGACCTTGGCGCTGAGGTCGTAAAAGTTGAGCCACCGGATCGAGACGTGACTCGCAGTTGGGGCAGGGTCCACGGGGGCATATCAGGCTATTTTCACCAACAAAACGCCGGCAAACAAAATATTTCGATTAACTTCAAGCACCCCGATGGCGTTCAGCTGCTTCGACGGTTGGTCAAAAAAGCGGACATTCTGATCGAGAATTTTCGCCCAGGTGTGATGAAGAAGTTAGGGATAGATTGGGACGTTCTCAAAACTGATAACCCGGCGCTGATTATGTTATCTATTTCTGGTTTTGGCCAAACAGGACCCGAAGCTAAACGGGCCGCATATGCACCCATCATTCATGCCGAGACCGGCAGCGTAAAACGTCAGGCCGAGCGGTCCGAAGGTAAGCCCGTTGAGATGTGTATGTCATTTGCCGATACCAATGCCGGGCTTCACGGCCTGGTCGGGCTACTCGCCGCCTTACACCAAAGACATCGCACGGGGATTGGACAGCACATTGACATTGCGATGATAGATGCAATGCTTGTCACCGATGACCAGACCTATGGCTATCTTGAGAAGAGTCGCCCTGCAACTATTGCCAGTGAAGTCTGGGAAGCCGCAGGCGGGCTAATTATGTTAGCTGGAGATTTTCGCCATCTCTGGCGATCCGTCGAGCAGGTTCACCAGGTCGAGGATCCAACCCCCGAAGGCGCGGAACTAGAGGTTAAGATTGAATGCCGCCGCAAAGCTTTTGAGCAATTTCTGCTGTCATTTCCAGACCGGGCTTCGTTAACAAAAGCCCTGGACCGGTGCAATATCGCCTGGGGCAGTGTTTACGATACGGGCGACTTCTTACATAGCTCCGATACCTTAAAACACCGACAAAGTGTGGTCGAAATTGACAATCGAGAAGGTGGCACAAGACCAACCTTTCAAAGCCCGTACCGGTTTTCAGAAGCAACCAGCGGCGTTCGTAGCGGCAGCGCAAGACTAGGGGAAAACAACGCAACAATTCTAGATAGTTGGCTCGAACTCGATCAAACTAAAGTCGATCAACTATTAAAAGACGGTGTACTCGCGGAAGAACCAGCCGATCCTAGCTAAAGGATTTTTCCGAAGCTACTAATGGTGATAGGGGAAATTAGCGGCTCGCTGCTCAAACCAATTTTTTGGGCAAGCCCCTTGAGTTCAGATTCGTAGTTTCTCCACCGCTCACGGGAGGTCTGGTAAATCGGCTGCCTCACCTGTTTAAAACTTGCGGTTTTAACGCTGCGCTTGGTTTCATGGAAAGATAGACAAGCTTCCTCAAAAGGTAACCCACAGTAGTCCAACATCCCTTGAGTGATACCGGATTGATCCGTTAGCAGCGCTTCATATTCAACATCAAAAATCTTACCGGGAAAAAGCGAGTGCCAATGGGACATCAAACGCCGGTAATCCAGGTAAAATTCCGCCAGCGTATCCAGGCTAAAACTGTAGTCCTGACCCTTTGTAAAATTTTGGAAGTAGCAAGATAAACACGTATCCAAAGGGTGACGAATGGAATGAATCACCTTGGCATTTGGGAACATCAAAAAAATCAAACCAATATACATAAAATTAAGCGGGTGTTTATCCACTACATGTTGGAAGTTTGGCTGCTGCGTTTTTTCAAGATAACGTTGGCCAACAGCTTTTAGCTGTTGAGCTTTAATCTGTGGCACAAAATTCGGAAATGGCTTCCGGGATTGAGTCTTCAACATCGCTTCATGCACAATGAACTTCATATCATTTAGCTCACCAGCTCCATACACGGATGAATGGCTCGCTAGAACTTGCTCAATCAAAGAAGTTCCCGACCTTGGCATGCCAACCACAAATATAGGCTGATTGGATGTCGACCCTTGATGTTGCTTCTGAGCAACAAATTCAGGGCTAAAACAATAAAGCGTGTCCTTAATCTGCTGCCTGAATTGTTTTGTAGAGAAGGTCCGGTCTGCGGCAGCATTGCCCTTTCGATAATGCTCAAAGGCAGCTGAATAATCCCCCGAGTCATCCAGGATCTTGCCCGCTGCAAAATGAAGAAAACTCGATCCGGCGGGACTCGCCTGAATTAGCAGCTTTTCGATTTCGCCTATAAGTGGGTCGCCGGCTTTGAAATCGACCATTTCAGCCAGTCCCTGATAGGCTTCGCTATAGTCTCGCTTTAGCTCAATAGCCCGTCGAAACTCAATTTCAGCTTCCTTGAACCTACCCACCCGGCGGTAGACACCCGCCAGATTATGGTGGAACGCTGCGACATTGGGATTGCGCTGAATCGCTGACTCAATACACTTTACGCCAGCTTCTTCGTCATCGGATTCTGCACGAACCAGACCAAGGAGGTGAAGAGCGTCAGCCGACCCAGGATTATCCGCCAGTATTTCCCGGTAGATTTTCTCTGCTTCTTTAAGCTTACCTGCGATCTGTAATCCAATCGCAACACGTAACTGGCGAGGTTCATCAACCATTAATGTTTTGGCGCTGACATCTGACCAAAACCACCGGTGATCACCTTTACATCTACGGCTTGATCATTGGAAAGTTGTAGTCGAAGTGGAAATGTATCGCCTTGCTTGAGTCCCTCCTGCAGCCCCATCAGCATAATATGCTTGCCTCCAGGCGCTAAAAGCACAGTTTCTCCGGCACTGACAATAAAAGGTGTTATCTCCCGCATACGCATCATCCCTTCCACCTCGATACTTTGATGGATTTCCGCCGCTCGAGCCACGGGGGTTGAAATCCCAATGATCTCAATGTCAGAACCACCGGTGTTACTGATCTTTGCGTAAATGGCACCCATTGGCATTCCTGGCGGCGTGGCCCTGGCCCACCCTTCTGTGACTTCTAAATCAGCAAATAATGGCGCCATCTGGAACAGCAAAATAGAAAAAATTAATACCTTCATAACCAATTTCTCAACACTCTTCACAACACTCTTCACAACACTCTTCGCAACACACGTCACAACACACTTCGAGCCAGCCTTCTTAAAGCGCCTCGAATCCTCAAAATTATAACCCAGAAATAATCCTTTACATGCAGCCATTTGGTTGCATAATAGGGCCCATGGATAATTTGTTCAAAGCACTGGCAGATCAATCACGACGATACCTACTCGACCAACTTAGGCAGCGGGACGGGCTGACTCTGGGTGAACTCTGTAAGGAGCTAGAAATGACTCGGCAGGCGGTCAGTAAACACCTCCTGATCCTAGAAGAGGCCAATCTAGTGGTCTGTCTCAGAGAAGGCCGCCTGAAAAGACACTACTTAAACCCTATTCCGATTCAGCAGATTGCCCATCGCTGGGTGGAGCAGTTTCGTGACACCCAGGTAAATGCCCTATTGACCCTTAAACAAAATCTGGAGAATTCCGATGACTAAACATGTTTCTGTTATTTTTATTCATGCGAGCCTTGAACAAGTCTGGATTGGCATCACCTCTCCGGAGTTTACGAGACAATATTTCCACAACACTGACATCGAGTCAGACTGGCAAGCCGGTAGCCCCGTCACATTTTACAATCAGGACAAAAGTATTGCGGTCGCCGGAGAAGTCATTGAAGCAAGACCATCAGAGTTCCTGAGGTATTCATGGCACGTTCGCTACAACCCAGCCGCAACACAAGAAAAACCCAGCCGGGTCACTTTTGAATTGGAGACCAAAAACGACGCCACAAAACTGACCGTCACCCATGATGAGTTCCCTGACAATAGTGTTGTGTATCCACAGATCACTGAGGGGTGGATTGCAATTCTCTGTAATCTGAAGACCTTACTGGAGACCAACAAAGTCATGGCGATTTCGTGATGCGATTAAATCAACTGACCGGGCTTAATCGATCGAGTAATTTGTTAAACTGGGTGACTCGCTTATTGAGTGTATTGTTGTGAAAAAACTGGGGATTCTCGCTTCCCATCGAGGCACAAATTTCCAAGCGATTCTGGATGCTTGCAGTGATGGGCGCCTTAATGCTGAGGTAATTGTCGCCATTAGCAATAACAGCCAGAGCGAAGCTCTCGCCAGAGCAAGACGCTCGTCAATAGAAACCCGACACATCTCTTCCGCCACCCATCCTTCGGCTGCGGATCGGGATGAAGCAATCCGGAAGGAGCTTGTGGAGGCAAAGGTAGATCTAGTGGTGACCGCAGGCTATATGAAAAAACTGGGGCCAAAAACCCTCGGTGAATTTGCTGGCCGGGTGATTAATGTGCACCCATCCCTCCTGCCAAAATATGGCGGCCAAGGAATGTACGGTAACCGAGTACATACCGCAGTCCTCGCCAATGGTGATACTGAATCTGGTCTGACGGTCCATCTTGTGGACAAGGAATACGACACCGGGCCCATCTTGAACCAGCGTAGGGTGCCCGTTCTACCCGATGACTCGGTTGATAGTCTCGCCAATCGTATTCTAGCCGAGGAACATGACCTACTCGTGCAAACCCTGATTGATCTCGTAGCGAGCAAAAACAACACACCTTGACAAGCAGGCGGCAATGCATAATCCTTCATAGATGCTAGCCCAACTACAGAACATCATAATTATTATCCCTCCCCTTCTGGTGGGTTAGTTCTGTGTGAACAACAAAAACCCGCCGATTGGCGGGTTTTTTATTTTATCTATCCAATTTTTCCATCCACCATTGACTACTGAAACTGATCTCACATGACCAAGAATACCGATCCAACCAAAGATAACTACTCCTTCGTGGCGGCGGAACACGAGGTGCTGGATCTATGGAAATCCGCAGACACCTTTCAGGAATCTCTCTCCCAAACCGCTAGCGCTGCGCCCTATATCTTTTATGATGGCCCTCCTTTTGCTACCGGTCTGCCCCACCACGGCCATCTGGTCGGCTCGATCCTAAAAGATGTTGTGCCCCGCTACTTCACAATGAAAGGCTTTTACGTCCAACGCAGATTCGGTTGGGATTGCCACGGTTTACCGATCGAGCATGAAATTGATAAATCCCTTGGCATGTCGTCCCAGGAAGCTGTCGCCAAGATGGGCATCAAAGGTTACAACGACGAATGTCGCGCTATTGTTCAGCGATACACCTCCGAATGGGAGAAAACCATCTCGCGCATCGGCCGTTGGGTAGATTTCGACAACGACTACAAAACCATGGAACCCTGGTATATGGAGTCGGTCTGGTGGGTGGTTAAACAACTCTGGGAAAAAGACCTGATCTACCGCGGCAATAAAGTCGTGCCATTTTCTACTGCACTCGGCACCATTTTGTCCAACTTCGAAGCGGGCTCGAACTATCAAGACGTTCAGGATCCAGCGGTCACGGTCATGTTTAAGCTGCAGGATGAAGAGGCTTACGTTGCAGCCTGGACCACAACGCCCTGGACTCTGCCATCTAACCTTGCCCTTTGTGTCGGCGACGATATTGACTATGTATTAGTCCGAGACAGCGAACTGGGCAAAGACCTTTATCTGGCAAGCTCAAGACTCGAAGAAGTTACAAAAGGTCGCTCCGTTGAGGTGATCAAAGAGTTAACGGGCAAAGATCTTGTCGGTCGACAATACAAACCGCTATTCAATTACTTCGAAGACCTCCGTGATGAGGGCGCTTTTCAGATCGTGTCCGACAACTATGTTTCAACTGACAGCGGTACTGGCATTGTTCATCAGGCACCGGCCTTTGGTGAAGATGACTTCCGAGTACTCAAAGAGGCAGGCATCAGCGCAATTGTTTGTCCTGTGGATATGGCCGGAAAATTCACACAGGAAATCACGGACTTCGCGGGGCTTCATGTAAAGGACGCCGACAAACCCATCATCCGCATGTTAAAGGAACAAGGCAGCTTGTACCGCCAGGATGTCATCCTACACAGCTACCCATTTTGCCCCAGATCCAATACACCCATCATTTATCGGACAATTGATTCCTGGTACGTCAAAGTCGAATCGATGCGGGACAAACTCCAGGCGGCAAACCAACAAATCAATTGGGTCCCGGACCACATCAAAAATGGTCGCATGGGTAACTGGTTAGAAGGCGCGATCGACTGGGCTATTTCACGCAACCGGTACTGGGGCACGCCTATCCCCATCTGGATCAATGACGTGACTGGAACACGAAAATGTATTGGGTCCATTGAAGAGTTACATGAACTCACCGGCGTCAAGGTTGACGACCTGCACCGGGAATACGTCGACGATCTGACCTTTAGTCTTGAGGGTGAAGAAGGTGTGTACCGCCGCATCGAAGAAGTGCTGGACTGCTGGTTTGAGTCCGGCTCCATGCCCTATGCGCAACTGCATTATCCGTTTGAAAATCAAGATGTCTTCGAGAAGGGCTTTCCGGCGGAATATATCGCTGAAGGTCTGGACCAGACCCGAGGCTGGTTTTATACGTTGATTGTTCTCGGCACCGCTCTGTTTGACACCCACCCATTTAAAAATGTCATCGTTAACGGCATTGTGATGGCGGAGGATGGCAAGAAGATGTCGAAGAGTCTGCGCAATTACACACCGCCGGACGATTTGATGGAGGAATACGGCGCTGACGCACTTCGCTTGTATTTGATTAACTCGGGCCTTGTTCGTGGTGAAGAACAGCGCTTTGCCAACGAGGGCGTCAAAGATATGGTCCGCAGGGTGTTACTCCCCTGGCTCAACGCCTTTAAGTTTTTCAACACCTATGCCGAAATTGACCAATGGCGCCCCTCGGCGAAACCGATTCCAAGCGACAACATTATGGACCAGTGGGTGCTCTCAAGACTCCAGTCCTTGAAGGCCAACATTGCCTCGGAGATGGAATCCTATCGACTCTACAATGTTGTCCCTGAGTTATTTGAATTTATCGAGGAACTCACCAACTGGTATATTCGCCTGAATCGGTCTCGATTTTGGACGGAAGGCGAGTCGAAAGACAAGGACGCGGCTTACCAAACTCTGTTCACGACGCTACACGAACTAGCACTGGTCATGGCGCCCTTCACGCCGTTCCTGTCGGAAACTATCTACCAATCACTCAGACGATATTTGCCTGACACGGTTTCGACCTCCGTTCATCTCAGCCAATACCCGGTTGCTGCTGAAGAACTCATTCAACCGATTCTCGAGCAAGCCGTGACCCGAATGCAGCACATCATTCTGCTAGGACGACAAAAACGGAACCAGGAAAAGGTGAAAACCAAGTTCCCGCTGGCGGAACTGACGGTCATCCACAAAGACAAGGTGTTGCTTGAGGAGATATCACGTCTGGAATCCTATTTGGCGTCGGAACTTAACGTCAAGTCGGTTGTTTATAGCGAAGATGAGCCTGCCTATATCAACCTTTACGCTAAACCCAACTCACCGGTCCTGGGCAAAAGACTCGGCAAACAATTTAAAACCTTCAAGCAGCAGATCGAAAATTTGACCGCCGCACAGGTCAATGAGTTCCAAGGCTCAGGGTCTCTGGAATTGTCCGGTGAAACTTTCTCCGCCGAGGACATCCTGGTGTTCAGAGAAGCCCGGGAAGGTACGGACGCCCTGTCCGATAAGTTTGTCTCAATTGAGCTTGTTTGCGAACTGACCGAACCACTCATCCAAGAAGGATTGGCCCGGGAAGTTGTAAACCGAATTCAGAAAACCCGAAAGGACTTACAATTTAACGTTTCAGACCGAATCAATGTCATTGTTTCCGCTGACCCAAGCCTGACGGAAGCCATCACAGCCCACGAATCCCACGTTAAAGGTGAGACCCTGGCGGATAGTTTGAGCTTTTCAACGGATAAAGCAGAAGTCGAGTTTGATATTGATGGCGCAAGATTGGGCCTCACAATCACCCGCGCTTAGCTTCCCCACCCTGGTCAAACAGGAAACACAACCGGAGCTAGCCGACAGGCTAGCTCCGAAGGTTGTCTCACGGTAAAGTAGTTGTTAGATCACAGCCAGCGGACATCCCATGGACGAACTTATTGCCCAACCACTTTCGGCAATCGCCGCCGCAATCAAAGCCAAACAGATCACGTCAGTTGAACTGGTCAAAACATTTCTGGATCGAATTGAATCGGTAAATTCAGATCTAAATGCAGTCGTCACCCTCAACACGGACAACGCATTAAAGTACGCCGCAAAGGCCGACGCTGATCTTGCTAACGGTGAGCAGCATGGTCCCCTCCACGGCATCCCGATGACAATCAAGGATAGCCTTGATACGAAAGATGTGGTCACAACCTGGGGAACAACCGGCCGTAAAGATTTTTTGCCTGGCAGAGACGCAACTGCAGTTGCAAGGTTACGCGATGCCGGCGCAATCCTACTGGGCAAAACCAATACGCCGGAATTCACCCTCGCCTTTCAGACCGACAACCTGCTGTTCGGCCCCACCAACAACCCCTTTGATTTGTCTAGAACACCTGGCGGTAGCAGTGGTGGCGCAGCGGCACTTATAGCCGCTGGCGCAACGCTTTTTGACGTCGGCACAGATACCGGAGGTAGCATTCGATTGCCCTCACATTTTTCAGGTATTACCGGCATTAAACCTACTACCGGAAGAGTGCCCTGTACCGGCAATGCCTTACCTTCCTCGGGATTAATTGCACGGCTTAGCCAGCCAGGTCCTATGGCAAGGTGTGCCGCCGACCTTGAGTTACTTCTGGGCATTATGTCGGGACCAGACCTTCTGGACCCCAACACCATTCCTATGCCCATTGGTTTATCCAAAGATGTGGACCTTTCGACACTGCGATTTGCCTATCACACTGAAAACGGCATAAAAGTCCCTGAACCTGCCATTGTCAGTACCATCCAATCGACCGCTGAGCTTTTTCGAAGCAATGGTCATCCGATAACCGAAGCTCGCCCGTCGGGAATAGAGATGACCAGTCTAATATTAAGCCGGTTGTTTGCCGCTGATGGTGGGGAAATGGTTGAAGCATTGCTTGAGGACTGCCGCACAACGGAGCCATCTCCTCAAATTGTCGCTATGCTGGCTCCCGGTGCCCCGGAACTTAATCAACAGGAATTCGCTAGAATCATTGAGCTATGGGACAACTTCCGCAGTTCAATGTTGAGCTTTTTCAGGGATTTTGATGTCTTGCTTTGCCCGGTGAACGGTCGCACGGCGATATCCCTTGGCGAAGAAGAAGATATGGCAAATTACACCTATACTGGCGCTTTCAACTTAACGGGCTGGCCAGCCGCCGTCGTTCGGGCTGGAACGGACGAATCTGGGCTGCCGATTGGCATTCAAATTGTTGCTGCACCTTTTCGAGAAGATCATTGCCTGGCAGTCGCCAGTTGGCTAGAGGCCCAACTCGGCGAATTTCCCTCACCGGGCATTTTCTGTGGCAAAAACTAAACCATTTTGAGGTTTTGCTCGTCATAAAGATCACAAATGTCGCGTCTGACCGTCGTCAGGCGCAGAATACACCCAAAGTATCGCGTCTAACTGGCATACATTGAGATCAGCCAGTATCCTACGGGCCGATTGACGGGAAACCGGTTCTAAGGAAATTGTATGAAAATGACTAAAGTCTGGCTCAATAGTAGCCGCGCCTTAACATTAACCGCAACATTAGCCGCAACAGTGGTAGCGCCGCATGCTCAGGCCACAAACCTGGCAGATATTTATGATTTGGCGATCAATAAGGATCCACAAATTGCGGCGGCGAAAGCCAACTATCTTGCGACTCGAGAAGCACTTCCCCAGGCACGTGCTGGATTGCTCCCAACCATATCCGTTGGCGCAACGACCGATGACATTAAACGCACAATCGTAAACAGTAATTTTACCGACGAATATAACGATCACAGTTGGCAAGCCAGCCTGATTCAACCCATATTCCGACTCGACCGATGGTTCAGTTTTCAGGCCGCAAAAAATATTGAAGCCGGTGCAATAGCCGAATTTGCGAGCGAACAACAGGAGCTCATTTTTAGAGTTTCAGATTCCTACCTGAATATCCTTGAAGCCAACGCCCAACTGGTCTCCGCCCGGGCGGAACGAGACGCTGTAAAACGGCAATTGGAGCAGGTTCAACAACGGTTTGATGTCGGGCTTGTGGCGATTACAGATGTACTTGAATCGACGGCCGCCTATGACAGTTCAACGGTAAGTGTTATCGAGGCTGAGGGCCAACAGGACATCAGCTTTGAAAGACTGCTGCGCCTGACGGACGAACGATATGTTGAAATCGACGGTCTAGCCGCAGAATTCCCCGTTGAGTACCCAGAACCCAACGATAGCGAGGCATGGGTCACCAGAGCCCTAGAAGGCAACTATGAACTGATTGCAGCCAGAGAAAATGTCTCTTCTGCCCAGCGCAACCTTTACGCCTCCCGTAGCCAACACCTGCCTACTGTGGAAGCCCAGGCAAGGCTGGCCGAGAGCACTTCCGGCGCAGCACAAAACTTTCTCGGAGGTGGTAGTTCTGATACTGAAATTGAGCAACGTTCCTATTCGCTTGTGGTTAGCGTCCCGCTGTTTGCGGGTGGCGGAACCTATTCTGCCTCCAAACAATCCGGCTACCGACTAGAACAAGCGCAACGCAATTTTGATCTAATCCAACGACAGACGGTCGAAAACACACGAAACCTGTTTAGCGCTATCAATACAGATGTTGCAAGGGTCAGAGCCAGATTACGCGGCATTGAATCAAGTCAAAGTGCGTTGGATGCGACCCAAACTGGCTACGAAGTAGGCACTCGAAATATCGTTGACGTACTTTTGGCTCAACAACGCCTGTACCTGGCTCAATTTCAGTACGCTAGCGCCCGGTATCAGTACATTCGCGACACTTTGCGGCTTAAGCAAACGGTTGGTTCTTTGAGCCCAGATGATATCTACTCCCTGAACAAATTCATTACAGCCGACAAATCAGTTGCTAGAATTACCCCTACGACCCGTTAGGGAACCCAACACAGGGGGTGCGCTCTAAAGGAGTGAACCCCCGACTTCGGACTAGCACCGATGACAATTAAATTTATCCTCACCGCCGCTCTATTTGGCTGTCTGACAGTCCTCACCATATCCTGGTTGGATCTGGAACCCGAGACAGCCGCCATCGCTGCAACTCAGATTGCGACCTCTGGAGACGAGGCGTTAACTCGAGACGAAAGCAACAATATCACTGTATTCAAAGACGTCAGCCCAGCGGTTGTGTTTGTTACCAATACCCAACTAAGACGACAACGCTTTTCCCTGAACGTCATGGAGATCCCTACCGGAAGTGGCACGGGCTTTATCTGGGATGAATCTGGTCTCATTGTGACCAACTTCCATGTCGTCAATCGCGCGAACAAAATCACAATAACCCTGGGCTCCGGCGCGAGTTACGAGGCTGAGGTTGTTGGGACTGCGCCGGAAAAAGATGTTGCGCTGCTCAAAATTGATGCACCAAACGAGGACCTTAAGCCAATTCCGCTGGGTGATTCTGAGAAGCTTGCGGTGGGCAGGAAGGTCCTGGCGATAGGCAACCCCTTTGCACTTGATACCAGCCTTTCTGTTGGTGTTGTGAGTGCCCTTGGCAGAGAGATACGTTCCGTTAGTAACCGTACCATCAAGAATGTTATCCAAACCGACGCTGCTATTAACCCCGGTAATTCCGGTGGACCTCTACTCAATTCAATGGGGCAGCTAGTGGGCGTGAACACCGCCATTTATAGTCCCTCGGGTGCCAGTGCTGGTATCGGCTTTGCAATTCCTATCAATGCGATCAAAAAAATCATACCCCAGCTAATTGAGCACGGCACGCTGTATCGACCTGTGCTCGGAATTGAAACACTGACGGATTATTGGGCAAAAAGACTCCAGGTAAAGGGCATCGCGATTCTCTCCGTAAGAGAAGGGTATCCTGCTGATCAGGCCGGTATGGTGGGCGTTCGGGAAGATGCTAGAGGCAATATTCACCTTGGTGATGTGATCGTCGCAATTGCAGGGGAGCCTGTCACCAACGAGGACTCACTGTTATCATTGTTGGAACGCTTCGAACCCGGTGACACAATTGAAGTCACCACACTGAAAGATGAAGAGATTCAAAACTATCAGGTCACATTAACTGCACCTGAGTAGGAGGACCGATGTTTCTATCTTCGCTAACAATAAAACAAAAAGAGACGTTTCTCTGCCTTGCCCACAATGTTGTTGTCTCCGATGGTGACCTGACCGTCGGCGAAGAACTGATGATGGAAGAAATGCGTCGCGAAATGAATATGGACCGTGGCTACATTGCTCATTACGTAGAACTCGACGGCATCGACCAAATATTTCCAACCCGTAAAGCCAGAGTCACTGTCATGATCTCACTGATTCGCCTGGGTTACGCGGACGGAGCTTTCGAAGTTGAAGAACAAAGTTTCCTGAAGGTGCTTTGTGAGGCATTTGAAATTACGGCGGCTGACTTCTCGCTGATTGACAATTGGGTCAAACGGTTGGTTGCACTGGAGAAAGAAGCCAGTGCGTTCATGTAAGTATTGACCTGAATGCGCACCCACTTACCCCTACTCATTGTCTTGGCACTCACAGCAGCTGGTTGTGCCGTCTCCCCCACGTCATCAAATGACGTCGTAATCGGCGAAAAGCTAATTGCCCAACCGCCAACTGACTGGCAAAACATTTACAGCTTAAACAACGGCACAACCCGTCTCACTGACTTTATTCCACCGGAAGAAACCAAGAATAACTGGTCAACCAAAATCAGCTTCGAGTCCCATAAATCTCTTGCCGATGTAGACCCGATCACCATAGTTATGGGTGATCTCGATCACACAAGTGACACCTGTGAAGCAGTGCAAAGCTTCAACCTTTTCTCCGGAGTGGAAAACAACTATCCCACTTCTGTTCGCCTCACTTTTTGTGGCAAAAACGCCCATAGTCAACAGGGCGAAGTCAGTATGACAAAATCAATTCAAGGCAATGAGTATCTCTACATCATCAAAATGTTAACGCGAGTTGAACCCTTCGTTACAGAACAAAGCAGCATCACAAAACAACAAATCGCAGTATGGTCTCAGTATTTTAGCGACATCAGCGTCTGTGATGACACATCCCAGGAACACGCCTGCCCCGCACCAGCGGAACCATAAACCGGTTAAAAAGTAGCCGAAATCCTACAAACCCAATTGGGATACGCTACTAGCAGTAAGACCCGATAGTTCTCACCATAGGGCAATGAAACCCTGGCTAAATCACTTCTTTTTTACCCTGTTCCCCGGCAAATGCATTATTTGTAAAGCCCTCACTAACAGACACCTCGACCTTTGTGCAGGCTGTCAGCGTGGCCTACCTTACAACTTGAACGCCTGTTGGCAATGTGGATTAGAATCAAAAACCGCTAACGATATATGTGAGTCGTGCATCAAATCGCCGCCACCTTACTCCCACTGCTTTGGATTATTCCGTTACGAACCGCCGATCGACATTCTTGTTAGCCAGTTCAAAACCGGTCATAAACTTGCAGTGGGTAGAGTGCTCTCCATACTTCTCGCAAGGGCCTATCAGCGCAACCACATCGTCACACCAACCTGCTGGATTCCTGTTCCATTGCACCGACGGGCTCTGCGCTCACGGGGGTTTAACCAGGCAGCAGAAATTGCTCAGGTATTGACCGAATACACCAAAATCCCCACCCTCGGCAAAGCCACCCGCCGAATGATCGACACCAGCGCCCAGAAACAGCTAAACGCAGCTGGCAGGGCATCCAATATTCACAATGCCTTTGACCTTAACGTCGACCTCACAGGGCAAAACGTTGCTATTGTTGACGATGTCATTACCACGACCGCAACCGTGTCAGAATTGACCCGCATCCTCAAAGAGAATGGTGTCGGTGACGTACAGGTCATTTGCCTTGCGCGAACGCCCGCGAACCCCTCACAGCTGTGATACAGTTCATGTTTTTTGAGGAGCGAAGCAATGCAGTGGGAAAGCTTAGATGTGGCTACGATGTTCGAATCCGGCACATCACACGAAGGTGAAACGGAGCAGGCTTTTCATATAATTGTCTCGGACGCTGAAATCCTCTGCCCTGCCGAGGGACCATGGAAACCCGTTTCCGCTGACGAATTTCGTTGGCTTGGTCTCGAGCCCATCGGCCAACATTTTCTAGGTTATATCAGCAGTATCCCCGTCTATGCTACCGAGGTTGATTCAGAAGCAGACGAACCCGAAGGCTATGCCTTCGAGACCCTTTGGTCATTTCTGGGTCAGGTGGACGAAGCAGTGTTCTCCTTAGTCGGTCGGGCAAAACAAATTGTCGAGTGGTTCAGAACTCACAAATTCTGCGGGCAGTGTGGCAAGCCCACAGGAGACGCTGAATCCGATCGATCTCGAAAATGCGCAACCTGCAAACAAATGTTTTACCCTCGGTTGTCGCCTTCAATTATTGTTCTCATCACCCGCGGTGAGGAGGTCCTATTAGCCAAAAATGCCAATACCAGGGGAAACTTCTACTCCACCCTGGCGGGGTTTGTAGAGCCAGGCGAGAGCCTTGAGGAAACCGTGCACCGTGAAGTTTTTGAAGAAGTAGGTCTAAAAGTCAAAAACCTGAGATATTACAGCAGCCAATCCTGGCCGTTCCCCAATTCTTTGATGCTCGGTTTCCACGCGGAGTACGACAGCGGAGAGATTAATATTCAGGAAGAAGAGATCGCAGATGCCCAGTGGTTTCACTACAAAGAAATGCCGAATCGACCGGCAATGGTATCAATTTCAGGTTGGTTAATTGACGAACATATCAAAACGCTACAAAGCGAATGAACGTCACAGATTTTGCCGCCCTGTCCCCGGATCGGGTGATGGATGCAACGGAAAGCCTCAATTATCGATGTGACGCAAGAATTCTGGAGCTAAATAGCTACGAGAACCGGGTGTATCAAATTGGTATTGATGATGCTGAACCCATCATCGGCAAGTTTTATCGACCGAACCGATGGTCCGATGAACAAATTATCGAGGAGCATGAATACACGCTTCAACTGGCACAACAGGATATCTCCGTGGTTGCCCCCCTCGTGATTGACGAACACACTTTATTTTGTCACGAAGGCTATCGGTTTTCTTTGTATCCCAGACGTGGAGGCCGAGCACCAAACCTCGATGACTTCGACAATTTGGAAATCCTTGGGCGCCACATTGGTAAAATCCATGCCGAGGGTCAACAACGCCTTTTTGTACACCGCCCCGATATATCCGTCGAGACCTACGGAGAGTTTGCTCGATCATTTTTGCTCGACAACAAATTTATTCCCGATGAATTAATACCAGCGTATTCCACCCTGAGCGAGCAACTCTTAGAAACCCTGAGAAATCGTTTCGCTACCGCATCGGCGGTAAAACCCATCCGGCTTCACGGTGATTGCCACATGGGCAATGTGCTTTGGCGAGATGACGTACCGCATTTTGTCGACTTTGATGACGCCAGAAATGGTGTGCCTATTCAAGACCTATGGATGATGCTCTCGGGGGAGCGGGACGAACAAACGGTCCAGCTAGACGCAATACTCGAGGGATACAGAACATTCGTGGACTTTGACAATCGACAGATTCAATTGATTGAGCCCCTGCGTACATTACGACTCATGCATCACGCTGCATGGCTGGCGAAACGCTGGGACGATCCCGCATTTCCCAGAGCGTTCCCATTTTTCAATAGTCTGCGGTACTGGTCTGATCACGTACTAGAACTCCGGGAGCAAGCTGCACGCCTGCAGGAACCAGCAATTGAACTCTATTAGCTAGCCGCCGGGGCTAGCCGCGAAGATTTACTACGGTGTTTGTTCACCACCGGATTAGCATACATTTCTAGCCACTTCCGCTGATGATCTTGTGGACACTGGGCGAGCCGGGCTTCAAAAGCCGAGGTTGAATCTTGCTGGACGGTACTGCCCAGAGCTCGCCAGGTATCAACGTACCCACCATTATCTGCCGCGGGGTCCAGAGCTAATTGCTCCAACGCCCAGTAATTCACATGATAAAGCTGATAGTTGTCTAGCAGTTGGCGATCAATAGCATTAGCAATTTCTTCCGGTGACTCAAAGTTACCCTGCAACGCCGAGCCAAATCTCAAATAAACCTTACCTTTAAATTCCCCCAGTCCTTTTACAAGACTGAGCAAATCCTCACCGGAAGGTTTTTGGTATAGCCCCGATTGTGCGATAGAGGACAGTTCTTTTGCCTTTAACAGGTCGCACGGGTCATATTCGTAACTGATCGATACCGGCACAATCGAAAGCTGCTCAATCATTTCCCCCAGGGGCGCCTTACGATTTGCCAGGGCAAACATCTTGATAATTGCTGGATCAGTGACGTCAATGCCATTCTTGGCCCGTCCTTCAGCCTGGGCAATCCACACCGAGGTACCCTCAGCTATCGACTCATGAATATACTGGGAGGACTGAAGTAACGCGGCATAGACCTTTTTGGCTCCTTCTTCAGAACGACGAATAAAGAAACTCTTGTTCAGCTTCATCAAGTTGGTCGCAAACTCTCTCTGGATTAGGTTGTCGCCAACGGCAATACGCACGGTTTCTCGGTCAGATCGCCAAAGCGCATAGTCAACCAACATCGAATCCCCCGCTATGTCTCGATGGTTGCCGACAAAAAGGTGCGCGCGGGTAGGATCTAGTTGCTCAACCCCTTCGAACACAAAATCACTCATTGTTTCAGTGACAATTCTCTTTGCATAGTAGGAGATCACCTCCTGAAATTCTTTGATGGTCTCGACCTTACCAAGAGCACGGCGCAGTACGTAGCCCGTCACCAGCCTGACAAGGGGGGCAACATATTTGCTAAGCCGCGGGGAATGGTATTTGCCTAGAAAGTCCAGGAGCTCCTGATCTTCTAGCAAATGCTTAATAACAGCCTTGACCTCATCGTCGTGATAGGGCCGAATATCGTCAAATTTACTCATTAGGTGGGGTATGCAGAATTTCCTATATATTACCGCTAAAGGCATGAGCGGGTCACATGACTTCGACTGATATCGAACTAGTTTTCGCCACTCAAAATGATCTGGGGGCCATGACCGAGATTTACAACTACTACGTGTTGAACTCAGCCATTACCTTCGACACAACACCATTCTCGGTCGAGCAACGGCAACCCTGGTTCGATCAATTTATGCCAAACTCTATTCATCAATGCCTGGTCGCAAAGCAGTATGGAAAGGTGCTGGGTTACACCTCAAGTTCAAAATTACGCCCCAAGCCCGCCTACGACTCCTCGGTTGAAACAACCATCTACCTGCACCCCGATGCTGTGGGCATGGGACTTGGAAGCAAACTCTATGGAGCATTGTTTAACAATCTATCCAAGCTGGATGTCCACCGACTCTACGGGATCGTCGCGCTACCAAACGACCGCAGCCTACAACTACACCGACGGTTCGGCTTCTCCCAAATCGGGGTGCTGAATGAGGTTGGCTTTAAATTCGGCCGCTACCATGACACCGCATGGCTAGAAAGAAAGTTCGAGAACAGTTCAGAAGCAAGTTTGGAAGGAAACTCAGAAGGAAGTTCAGACGGAAGTTCAGTTAAAAAGCCTCGGGACGCGGATGAATAAAGGTTAAAGCACATGTTCAAGAAAAAACTGGATCTATCAGTCAGTTAAACCCATCACAATAAGCGACACCCCAAGCAGTATTAGGAGCGCAAACGCAATCCGTCGCACCAGGGCATCGGGAACATAGGGCAATAATTTACTGCCGATCAGTGTTGAGCCGATAACCATGGGAATGGAAATTATCGTCAACCAAAGCACCGCTGGCGTTACGTGACCATGCCAGGCAACAAAGCCCGAACGAAACAGCGATGATAAGGCAAAGGTCGCTAAAAGAGTCGCCCGTACTGCCTGTATCATTAGAGGTTGTCGATACATGTAATAAGCGACAGGCGCACCAGATGCCCCGTATAGCCCGCCCATTAACCCTGCCACGGAACCAATCAGCCAACTCACCACTGGACCTGATGCCTTCTGATAGGGTGCCGGCTTCAACATCAGCAGGAAGCCAGCCCCAACAATCACAATTCCCAGCACCATCCTCAATAATTCATAATTCTCCGCTGACCAGTAATCGAGAAGAAAAACGCCAACCACAACCAGGGGTAACATCCCAAGGACAATAGGTATCACAAAGGTCCGATCCACGTAGCGATAGGTGCGGCGTAGAGCAACCGAAACATTCAACAAGCTAATTATGCTCACGACTGCAGCGGCCGCACTAATTTCCACTAACCCAAAAAGGGCAACGCCGCCCATCACGATTAACCCCATTGCAAACCCTGCAATGGTTTGGATGAAGGCACCCAGGCCAACTAACATGACAAAAGCGAGCTGTTCCACAGATATTCTTTGTATTGGGACTTATAGAGAGATCAATATCTTAACAGCTTTGCTGCCAGGGTAGACTGGTTGAGGGACGCGGAGCCTGGACCTGGACCGTGACCATTAATCGGGGCTCTTAATCACAGCTCTACTAGCTTATTATCTAGTATCTCAGAATTAGCACGTACAATTATGGAATACGAATTACAGGGAAAGGTTGCACTTGTCACAGGCAGTAATCGAGGCACCGGCTTCATTATTGCCTCCCAACTGGCTAATGAAGGCGCGCGGGTGATACTCCATAGCATCGAAGCTGGCGCGGCCCAGGCCGTGGTGCAGCAGATAGAAAATGCCACAGCGGTGGAAGGTGATATCACCCAGGACATGGGTGCTGAACAGGTTGCCGAACAACTAGCAAAACTCGAATTGCGACCTGATATTCTAGTGAATAACTACGGTGTCGCTGTTCCTGGCACCTGGAGCACACTGACAACGGACAATTGGGTAGATGTGTATCAAAAAAATACATTATCTGCCGTTCGCATGGCCAACCTCGTCATACCTTATATGCGGCAACAAAAGCTGGGACGGATCGTGAATCTGGGCACTATTGGCTCAACCAGACCCAATAGCCGTATGCCACACTACTACGCAGCAAAAGGCGCAATGGCAAACCTGACCGTTAGCCTCGCAAAGGAACTCAGCGGAACGGGTATTACCGTCAATCTCGTATCCCCAGGATTAATAAGAACCCCAGAAGTTGAATCTCACTATTTAACGAGGGCTCAGAAATCTGGCTGGGGTGATACCTGGGAGGAAGCTGAAGCTCGCATTACAGAACACTATAGTCCCAACCTCGTCGGTCGCATCGCAACCAGAGATGAGGTTGCCAATATTGTGACTTTCCTGTGTAGCACAGCAGCAAGCTTTGTTACCGCTCAAAATATACGTGTCGATGGCGGCGCCGTGGATATTGTCTAATGTTGTGGATCAAGGTTTTTCATATTCTGTTTGTCATGGCCTGGATGGCCGGCTTATTCTACCTACCTCGAATTTTGGTCCACTATGTGGAAGGAAAGGCGAATAACGAGGACACCAGACGACTCGTCACCATGGGCCACAAGCTTTTCCGGTTCTCATCAATTATGGCTCTACTGGCCCTGGGATTTGGCACCTGGCTATGGCTGGGATACGGCTTTGGAGGCACATGGCTCTGGGTCAAACTTGGTCTGGTTGCACTGCTTTTGCTCTATCACCACCAGTCGATGCGTTATATCCGTAGAATGCAGCGGGATGAAGTCATCCAATCGTCGCTTTTTTTTCGCCTATATAACGAATCCGCCTTAATTATCGTAATCCCTATTCTAATAATGGTGGTCCTGAAACCTGTATTTTAATCCCTCGAGGTGCGACGGATATCACTTCGAGCGCCGTAACAGCTATGAACATCACAAATAACGGAGATAGTTGTTATGCAAATTCAGAAACTGGTTTTAATTACGAGCCTGCTTGCGTTCAGTAGCGCCTCCCTGGCAGAGCCAAAGGGTCCGAGAATGTTCGACCGAGCGGACACCAACGGAGACGGCTACATTTCGCTTGAGGAATTTTCCACCCCACCGAAGGATCGTGGTCACCCTGCTGATGCGGACGGTAACGGTGAGATTACTCGAGCGGAAATATCCCAACACATCGCTGAACAGGGTGCTGAAAAGAGCGAGCGCGCAAATGAACATTTCACCAAAATGGATCTAAATGGCGACGACGTTGTGACTCGGGAGGAAGCAAAAGCCGCTGCATTCGCTCGAATGGATAAGGATCAAGATGGCATGTTGTCGAAGCAAGAACTCAAACGCTCACACAAGAAACATAGCGGCAAGAGAAAACGAGATCATGATCAGTAAGCAGCTCGGAAACCGATAAAGTTTGATTGTATTTTGATTGAACAAAAGCCAGACCAGGAGGCGGTACTTATTACCCGGGTTCAAGCCGGTGATAGTGCCGCCTTCCAATTACTCCTGCAGCAAAACTTGCCGGTGATTCATCAGTACGCCAATCGAATGTTGGATAACTCCGCTGAGGCGGCGGATGTGGCCCAGGAAGTCTTTATCCGGTTTTGGCGAAAATCCAAAACCTTTGATCCAAAAAAAGCAAAGCTAAGTACCTGGCTGCATCAAATTGCTCACAATCTGTGTATGGATTATTTTCGAAAACAATCGCGCCTGACAGAACTAGAAAACCGCGAAGAACCCACCAGTGCATTGCTGGAAAACGACCTTGATCAGGAGCAAAGAACCGAATACATGAAGCTACTGATATCAAACCTACCGGAACGACAACGTAGCGCGCTTATCCTTTGCCACTATCAAGGACTTTCGAATAAACAAGCAGCCACAATATTAGATATTAGCGTTGATGCCCTCGAATCACTTTTATCCAGGGCAAGACGAACGCTAAAGAAAACACTTATGGAGCAGAGCCCATGAATAAAGTGAAGTTTGATCATCTCCTAGCTACATATGGCGCGGAGCTAGAAAAGTGGCCCGAAGAGCATCGGATCACCGCAAAACTAGCCTTAACGTCTCACTCCGACTGGGAGAAAGACGTAAACGATGCCAGGCATCTGGACAATCATCTGGATAGCCTGCTCAGCAGCTATTCTGTCGACCGATCGGAACTCGCCGGTCTTGAACAAGCCATCCTGGATAAAACCATCTACAAGCGCTCCGCACTGGATCAATTTCTGGACTGGATGGCACCCGCAGAATCAATATGGCACCCAGCTCTCGCCGCATGCTTACCGATTCTGGTCGGCTTATCTATTGGCCTAATGGTTGATATCGGAGAGCAATATTCTCTGGAGGATGAGCTCACTTTAACTGGCCTGGAGTCAGCTACCTGGGAGATACGCGATGAATAGTCGAGCCGTCCTGATAGCCCTGATCATTTCTGCCACGTTAAATTTAATTGTCGCAGGGGCCCTTATCGGCCATTTTCTTCGGGGTGGCCCTGAACCCCGGTTCCCCGGACACTTAGGTGAAGTTCTTGAAAACATCGACCCTGACCAACAAGACAAAATGAAGCAGCAATTCCGTAAATTTCGCCAGGAAGGTCGAGGATTACATCAGGAAATGCGACAGCAACAGCGACAACTTTTAAAAGTCATTTTGCAAGACCCCTTTGATGAAGATCTTGCCCGGGCAGAATTCAAGAAGCTTCGCGAAAGCGGTAATGCCGTGCAAGCCCACATGCACGATCAAATGCTGCTTGCGATGAAAAACCTGAACCAGAGTGATCGGGCAAAACTCATCCGCAGGGTGCTACGCTCCGGTCGCGAGGGTGGACCGTCCAGACACCGCCCGGACCAGGATCAAGAGAACCCCTAAAAGAGCACCTTTGCAGGTATACTGCGGGAAAACTTATCCGTCCTGAATAGATGCCAACAGTTAACGAAGCCCTCGGCGACTTCATAAGTCGATCCTTACAGAGCACCCCAAAAGGCTACTTCCAACGAGAAGCTGATCCTCAGTGGTGCTCCGCCTGCGAATTCGAAACGGTAGATCATCTCTCACACTGGCGTCCCGCCGCTATGAGCTCTCCTGTTAACTTTGCTGGGCTCGCAAACGCCGTGGAGGCACCAATCCACAAGGACATACAAAACTACTACGGCAGCTATTGGTCAGGCTCCTTGCAAGCTAAGAGCATGGAAGGTCCCTTAAGCCTAATCCAGCTTTGGAACGAGGAAGATTTTGAGCGCTTGATCGAAAACCTGGTCGGACACCTATTTATGAAAAACCAGAGTAAACAGCCCTTTACTGTTTTTTTTGCAACAACAGAGGAAAATTCTGAGCTGTTTTTAAGCATCGATAATAAAACCGGCAAAGTTTTACTCGAGGAACCAGGCAAGCCTCCACTTCGCGAAGTTGAATCAGACATCGCATCGTTCCTCACCCGACTGGAACCGGATTTAGCACCGCCCCAGATCTACTAGAGAGATCTACTAAAGAGATCTACTAGAGAGATCTACTAAAGAGATCTACTAAAGAGATCTACTGAGACGATTGAACGAGAAGAAACTACATGAACCAACTGACGTTAAAGCCGATATCCGCAATCAGCGGAGAGATCAACTTACCCGGATCAAAAAGCCTATCCAATCGCGCCCTGTTACTCGCTGCCCTGTGTCCTGAAGAAACCCGGCTAGTTAACCTCTTAAAAAGTGAGGACACCGAGCAGATGGTTGCGGCTCTACGCCAACTCGGCGTGGCGATAGATCTATCGAAGGACTATCAGTCCTGCAAAGTTCGGGGTAACAACGGTCTATTTTCACCCCCCAACGATACGACATTTTTCCTTGGCAACGCAGGAACCGCCATTCGCCCCCTAACAGGAATATTGGCAATGATGCCAGGTACGTTTATCGTTGATGGTGATGACTATATGCGTGTTCGGCCAATCCACCATTTAGTGGATGCGCTCATCGAGTTGGGCGCAAGTGTTCAATATTTGGGAGAACCAAATTGTCCCCCCATTCGCGTCACCGGGGGCAGAATAAAAGGCGGGCCTGTATCGGTAAGGGGTGACATTTCAAGTCAGTATCTAACGTCTCTTCTGATGTCATTACCACTAGCTAGCAGAGATAGTACGGTGAATGTCATTGGGGATCAGGTCTCAAAACCCTACCTGGACCTAACCCTCGATATTATGCAGCGTTTTGGTGTCCTGGCGACCCATGACAACTACCAGAGCTACCAGATTCCAGCAAACCAAACCTACCAGTCACCGGGACAGTACTTGATTGAAGGAGACGCATCCTCGGCCTCATACTTTTTTGCTGCTGCAGCTATTAAGGGCGGGACTATCAAAGTGAATGGCATTGGTAAGGAAAGTGTTCAAGGGGATTTTGATTTCCTCGATGTCATCGAAGCAATGGGGGCAATCGTCCGACGAGGTGACACCTGGGTTGAAGTTGAAGGGGCACCACTGCAAGCCATCGACATGGACCTTAATCATATCCCCGACGCGGCAATGACAATCGCTACCATGGCACTCTTCGCTGAAGGCACCACTACTATCCGCAATATCTATAACTGGCGAGTTAAAGAGACCGACCGATTACACGCCATGTCCACGGAACTAAGAAAGCTTGGCGCCATTGTTGAAACCGGTGATGACTACATCATTATCGAACCACCGGAGGTCTTACAATCGTCAGAAATTGATACCTATGGCGACCACCGTGTTGCGATGGCCTTCTCCCTTGCCGCCCTTGGAAATCAAACTATTACAATTAACAATCCTGAAGTGACCGCAAAAACCTTTCCTGATTACTTTGAAGTATTCGCTTCGGTTTGCGTTCCGGCCTTGAAAACTGCTTAGCATCCAAATTAGAAGCTGAGACAAATCCGTGATTAGACTTTTCAGCTCGTCAGTGACGGCTCCACCAGGAATTCTCTCCGGCGCGCCCTATTAAAATAAGGCTTCTTGTTTTCCCGGAGCACTGCCCTCATGGGTTAACAGCCAGGCTTTAGCCTCTAGCCCTCCACCGAACCCAGTCAAACTTCCATCTGCACCAATAACTCGGTGGCAAGGAATTACTATTGGTATTGGATTTCGCCCATTAGCAGCACCAACGGCTCGAACTGCCTTTGGGCGGCCAATTTTTTGCGCAATATCTCGATAGCTACAGGTGCGACCGAAGGGGATTTCTTGAAGCGCATCAAGCACTTGGATCTGGAAAGCAGTACCCCTGGGTGACAATGCCAGATCAAAAACTTTTCGCTCGCCGCGGAAGTACTCCGTCAGCTGTTTTTGTTCTTCGTTAAATCGAATATTGGATTCTACCCATTCGGGATGTGGCTCAACTCTACCTTTCCCCTCCGGGAAGCCAATAATAAAAAGACTGCACTCATCCCCCCCGAGTAATAGATCGCCGATCGGTGATGGCATGTAACAATACAACATAATTAATTCTCCAATTGGGCGGAGGCTCGCCATAAATGCATACCCGCATAGGCACGCCAGGGCCGCCAACGTTCAGCACGATCGAGCAAATCCTGCCGGGTCTCGACCCCAAGATAGGACCGGGCAACTTTTAACAGCACCAGATCCCCATCAAGAAATGCGTCGGGATCATTTAGCGCCCGCATAGCAATATATTGTGCGGTCCAGGGCCCGATCCCTTTGATTGAGGTCAGTTGCTCAACCAGGGTTTCTGTTGCCACGTCCGGATCAAAACGAATATGACCCTCCGCTACCCGGTGGCTCAAGTCTTTGATTGCCTGGGCACGCTTTTGTGGCATCGATAGGGTTGTAATATCCAGGTCCGCAAGCGCCTGGGGTTCAGGAAAACATAATCCGAACTCCGTTTGTTGCCCATACTGGGCCGCAATCCGGCCCATCACAGTAGTTGCCCCTTTCACAGACACCTGCTGTCCGACAATTGCCCGAACTGCAATTTCAAACGGAGACCAGCAACCCGGAACCCGCTGACCCGGAGACTGTAGAACAAGCTTTTGGATATCGGGGTCTCGCTCCAGAACTGAAGTTACTTCCGCTGGGTCCGCATCGAGGTCAAACAGATTTTTCACCCGGGTCATAATTTGAAACAGTAATTTTGCATCATCGGTTTCTATTGCAACCAACAGAGCAGCCTCAACGGCATGTTTTTTTACGGTCAATCTAGATGCCACACCACCCACAATTATGGTTCTTGAATAAGCCGAATCAGTTACTGTTTCAACGTCAGGTATTGCGCGAACCGCAAGAAACGACAGAATACTTGAAAAATCGAAGGGCTCTCTGTAACTCAACTTAAGGGAGAAGGCACCCTTGTGATCCATTGCTTCTCGGCGCAGCAACGACGGCGGGCGCCCATAGACCTGCTTTATATGATCGTTAAAGCGTCGAACGCTCCTGTAGCCCGAGGACAAAGCAATGTCCGTCATACTCAGCCGGGTTTCATCGAGCAACTTTTTCGCAAAATGTAGCCGACGGGTCTGTGCAACCGACACCGGCGAGGCGCCCAGATGCTGTGCAAATAACCGACAAAGGTGTCTTGATGTCACCCCCAGGCGATCGCTTAAGGCTTCAATCGAATCTTCATCCAATGCTCCTTCGCTGATTAGTTGGAGGCCACGCTTGACGGTTGTCGATGTGCCCATCCATGCTGGTGTACCCGGCGAGGCTTCCGGTCGACATCGTAGACAAGGTCGAAAACCAGCTTCGGAAGCTGCGGCAGCAGTGAGATAAAACTGGACATTTCTGGCCAGGGGCATTTTGACCGGACAAATCGGCCGACAATATATTCCGGTCGTTTTTACGCCAATAAAAAACCGTCCATCAAATCGTGAATCCCGGGCCTGTCGAGCCTGCTCAAACTGTTGATGCGAAAAATGTTTGTCGGTATCGGATGTCATGGAACACAGCTTAGGTAACCCATGAATGTTAAGCTAGCCATAATCGGACCTCGTTCTGAAACCCATAACCACTGGTATACTCGGCCCATGATTGAAACGTTAGGACACATAGACAAGTACGACCAATCGCTGTTCGAGCGATCAGAATCTTTTGTGTACTTTAGTTTTGATCATCAATCGGACTATCTCAAGAATCCAAACGTCACTCGCCTGCAGGTGCTCTGGCTCAAAAACGCCAATCATTTTTGGATTAGTATTTTCCAACTAGCAGATTTCTCCGTTCAAGATGCTAGCGGTGATCCATTAGAACACTTCCACTTGTTGGTTGAGCAATTTCAGCTCCCTTCCATAAACCTTCACGAGCCCTGGCCCCTTCAACCCCTGCGTATTCCTAAACCCTGGGGTGCAGAAATCTGGTACACCGGAATAGAGGAGCGAGGGATTTGTACTGCCGCCGGCATGCCATTGCCCTGGCTCACAGACCTGTTGCCCGGGGCGTTAATCGGGAGTGCCGCAGAAAGCGCGCCGCTGCTGCTCAAAATATTGGACCCTCTATCTGATCAAAGCCTGGGTGACCTCTATTTTGAACTGCATGAAAAGAAAATTGAGGTCTACATTGTGACGGCCATCGACAATCGTGTCTGGCCCGATGGCATCGGCAAAATTCGCTACGGCTTTAATCAATTTCTGCGCGCCAATTACCCTGACGACAACGCTTTCAAAGCAGCATATTTGTCCGCTGTTGCTGCCTACCGACAGACCCGTATCCACATTGATGAACGCCTTGATGAAAAACGGCGGGCGACTGGGTTAGGAGAGAACGACGAAGTCCCCATCGAATTGATGACAAGTTGGCTGACAGAGATACCGAATGACCTCTCAACCAGAGAGACCAAACTCCGAGCAACCATGAATCAATTCACTCACCTAAGAGATGTACGGGTAGGCGACGTCATCACCGTTGAGCCATTTTTTCCCCACTCGCTACAGCATGGGGTTCGAGTTATTGAGTTTCAAACTGCCTCCTATGAGCGACATATTCTATCTTTTGCTCAAAAGGTACTGACCCAAAAAGGCTGGGACACGGAGCAGGCACTAGACCAGGCAATCCTTGACCTTCCAAAAGTGGAAAGTCTGCCGATGCTCCAAAAGGACAAATACGTCAAGGTTGAATCCATCGCCAATTTTACGGCTTTTACCGCGAAACGAATCTCGATTGCCAGGGGTCACTCCTACGAACTCGATCCATCGGCAGACTATTGCTTAATCATCGGGGTGAGCGGAGTAGCGAAGCTTGGTCCAGCCAGATGTGAGTCTGAAGCCGCATTCTTGATTCCTGCACACTCCGACAACCTCACAATTCATGCCGAAACCAACGCCGTCATATTGCTTGCTGAGCCACAGCCCTGAGCGAATAAACAGCCTTGAGCGAATAAACAGCCTTGAGCGGTAAACAGCCTTGAGCGGTAAACAGCCTTGAGCGAGTAAACAGCCTTGAGCGAGTAAACAGCCTTGAGCGAAACAAAAGCCCTGAGCGAGTAAACAGCCTTGAGCGAAACAAAAGCCCTGAGCGAGTAAACAGCCTT
>CAXBLU010000013.1:0-118302 GCA_963976815.1 uncultured Pseudomonadales bacterium
GGGTCCGGCCATCCGGCCTCCACGGAGCCATATATTGGCATTCAGGTAGTGCGAGTTTTATTTATGTTTTCGCTAATGCGAAAGCCATAAATTTTGGTGCCGAGGAGAGGAGTTGATCGGACCGGCGCCCCGGCCTCCACGGAGCCATATATTGGCAGTCGGGTAGTGCGAGTTTTATTTATGTTTTCGCTAATGCGAAAGCCATAAATTTTGGTGCCGAGGAGAGGACTTGAACCTCCACGGGGTTGCCCCCACTAGCACCTGAAGCTAGCGTGTCTACCAATTTCACCACCTCGGCAAGAGGGGGAGCGAAGGTTACTAAGGGTCCTATCGGCTGTCAACGTCTCACAGCAAAACAACACAATTCTGAAAACAAATGTAAGCACAAACCTAACAATTAATTTAACAACAGGTACACAAATTGAAAAATGATCCGCATCAAAAGCGGGAAGCACAGAACTACGAAAATCCGATTCCAAGCAGGGAGTTCATTTTAGAATGTCTCGCCGATATTGGTCGGCCCGCATCGGCAAAAAATATAGCAAAAACCCTTGGGCTTGAATCGTCCCAGGATCGTGATGCCTTATCGAAACGACTCGGCGCAATGGTCAGGGCAGGTCAACTGGTTGTTGATCGCCGCAATGTATACGCAATCCCGAGTAAGATTGATCTGATCAAGGGCAGGGTTTCAGCCCACCCAGATGGTTACGGATTTCTTCTGGTTGAAGACGACGAGGACATCTTTTTTACCCGTCGTGAAATGCGGCAGGTATTCCATGGTGATGTCGCCCTGGCCCGGGTCCGCAGCAAGAACCGGCAGGGCAAGACCGAGGGCGAGATTGTCGAAGTTGTGGAGCGTAATACTCAACAACTTGTCGGCCGCTATTATATTGAAAACAACATCAAACTATTGGAGCCCCTGAATAAACGAATCAATCATGAGGTCATCATTCAAGACGTCAACACCGAGTGTGAGCCGGGTCAGATTGTGGTAGCGGAAATTACCCAACAACCCGGTCCCCGGGGTGTTGTGATGGCTAATATTGTCGAGGTCCTGGGTGATCATTTAACCCCGGGCATAGAAGTAGAAATTGCCCTGCGCAATAATGATATCCCGAGCGAGTGGGATCCAGAGATCCTTGCACTGGTGGATCGTATGCCCAGTGCGGTGACCGCTGCCGACAAAAAGGATCGGTTTGATCTCACGGAGCTACCCTTTGTCACCATAGACGGTGAAGACGCCAGAGACTTCGATGATGCAGTTTATTGCGAGCAGGACGAGAACGGAGGCTGGACACTTTTTGTCGCGATTGCGGACGTCGCCCACTACGTAAAGACAGGCAGTGAGTTAGATGCTGCGGCGGTTGAGCGAGCAACCTCGGTCTACTTCCCTCAATATGTCGTGCCGATGTTGCCAGAGAAACTATCAAATGGGCTCTGTTCTTTAAAACCCAAGGTTGAGCGGCTTGTTCTGGTTTGTGAGATGACCATCTCCAGCCAGGGTAAGGTGACGAACTCCTATTTCTACGATGGTGTCATTTATTCTCATGCAAGATTGACATACACCGAGGTTGCTAAAGCCATCCATGGTGATAACAACGAACCGGCACGGATTGCACTTGGTGATCTTGTTGAGGACATTGACGAACTAAATAACTTGTATGAAGCGCTTATCCGCCAACGACAGAAGCGGGGGGCAATTGAGTTTGACTCTCCAGAGCTGCAATTCCAATTTTCAGCTGAAGGCAAAGTGCAGTCGATACAACCAAGAGCCCGCAACAAAGCCCATCGAATTATTGAGGAGTGCATGCTGTGCGCAAACGTGTGCGCTGCTAATTTAGTTGAAGCCCAGAAACGTCCGGGTTTGTTCCGGGTCCATGAGCCACCCGAGCAAGAAAAGTTAGCGGCCCTTGAGGAGTTTCTGCAGTTGTTTGGGATTCGCTTTAAGGCTAGTGAAAACGTACAACCCTCAGATTACCAACAGGTTGTGCGACAGCTGCAGGGCCAGAAAAACGGCAGTGTGTTACAGATGGCGCTGCTTAGGTCTATGAATCAGGCGGTCTATCAGACGGAGAACAAAGGTCACTTTGGCCTGGGGTACGATGCATACACTCATTTTACCTCTCCGATTCGCCGTTACCCGGATCTGCTCACCCATCGATTAATCAAGTCGGAAGTCTATTCTGCAACGGACGAACGCCATACCCTGCGGCTCGGTAGAAAACGTAAAACTGATTTTTATCCCTATGATCTTGCGCAAATGATCGAATTAGGTGAGCGGACGTCCTTTGCGGAACGGCGAGCAGATTCTGCGGTTTATGAGGTGCTGGACTATCTCAAGTGCGATTATATTAGTGATCGAGTCGGAGACATATTCTCTGGCGTAGTGACCGGGGTGGCAAAGTTTGGTCTGTTTGTAGAGCTGGACGATATTTATGTTGAGGGTCTGGTCCATGTTAGTTCCCTGGTTGGTGACTACTATCATTATGATCAGGGCACTCAGGTTCTGACCGGAGAACGTTCTGGCACTATGTATGGTATGGGTGATGTTGTTGAGGCACAAATTGTTCGGGTGAATGTTGACGAACGAAAGGTGGATTTTGAGCTGGTGAGCCATACTCCTTTGATCCGAAAGACAGCCCGAAAGAAGAAAGAGAGCGCCAGAAAGGGTAAGCCCCGGTCGAAGCAGGAAGCTTCCAGGGCAGATAAGGCAAAGCCAGGAAGTAAAAAGCCCGGCAGCAAGAAGAGGCGACGTCGCTAGATGGATAAACTGTTTGGCATTAACTCGGTCATGGGGCGCCTGCAGCAACCGAAAGGCATTAACCGTCTCCTGCTCCGGGATGGCAATCTTTCTGCCCGGTTAGCTGCTGCAGCGGAGAAAGCCCGGTCTGCGGGTATTCCCTGTACTCGTTTATCGGAGCAGGAATTTTCGGCCCTAACAAAGGTAAACCACCAGGGCATTGGTCTTGAAGTTGATCATATTAGGACGCTCGATGAATCAGCTCTCTATGGTCTATTGGACGAACACCCGGAAGGTTTGCTGTTTCTGATTTTGGACGGGGTGACGGACCCGAGAAACCTTGGTGCCTGCATCCGAAGCGCCGCAACCCTGGGTGTACATGGCATTATTCAACCCAGAGATCGTAGTGCAGCATTGACGGATGCCGCGGTCAAAACCGCCAGTGGTGCAGCCTCAGCGGTTCCTGTCATCGAAGTGGTGAACCTTGCGAGAGCAATGAAAGAGTTGCAGCAGCACGGCGTTTGGATTGTTGGCACAACGTTGGATGCAGACCAGCCCATCAGTGCCCTTGATCTCAAAGGTAATATAGCGCTTGTTCTGGGCTCGGAAGAGAAGGGCATTCGTGCTGGAACGGCCAAACACTGTGATTATCTCGCGAGTATCCCGATGGCGAACGCCAGTTTTGGCTTTAATGTGTCAGTTGCCGCCGGGATATGCCTGTATGAGGTCTCTCGGCAGCGCAGTAGCTAGGCATTTGCAATGCCCTGAGGCTTTCACTACAATGCGCGTCCCTTAAATCTCCTTGCTTCATCGGAATGGCTGATTGTTCGGCAACCGAGGGGCATTAACCGTAAGGAGTCCTATGAGACACTACGAAATCGTGTTTCTGGTTCACCCTGATCAAAGCGAACAGGTGCCAGGAATGATAGAACGCTACTCTACTTTAATCACAGAAGGCGAAGGCAAAGTCCATCGCGTCGAAGATTGGGGCCGACATCAGCTTTCCTATCCGATCAACAAAATTCATAAAGCTCACTACGCACTGCTTAATATTGAGTGTACTCAGGCTGTTCTTGAAGAAATTGAGACCGCTTTCCGCTTTAACGATGCTGTTATTCGAAATCTGATCCTGAGCCGTAAAGGTCCAGAAACAGACGACTCTCCCATCATGAAAGTAGAGCGAGAGAGCAGAGAGAAGAAAGAGCGGGATGACACTCCCCCTCCGCCTCGAACTGAAACTGAAAGCAGCGATGCGCCTGCGGATGATTCCGAAGACACATCAACTGCAGCTGAAGCGTAGGAGTAGTCTATGTCACGTTTTTATCGAAGAAGAAAATATTGCCGCTTTACTGCTGAAGGCGTTACCGAGATCGATTACAAAGATATCGAGACACTCAAGCAGTATGTTTCGGAGACGGGCAAAATTGTCCCTAGCCGAATCACTGGAACAAAAGCTAAGTACCAACGTCAGCTAGCTAAGGCCATTAAACGGGCTCGTTATCTGGCATTGCTGCCTTACACTGACGGACATAAATAGTCCGAATTAGCATGCGGGCCGTTGCTGAGTTTGTCATGCGAGGCCGGTCGCAAGCGATTGGTGTATCGGTTGTGAGCGCCGCGTTGCCATTTTTACAATGGCTCTCGACGTCCACAGTCAGCCTTGTCGTCTTGCGCCATGGCATAGCCGAAGGTGCAATGGTACTTATGTGGGCATGTTTGCCCATGTTTGGCATGTATTTTTTACTAGGCGACATTACACCGGTCATTATGCTTTTTGGTACCGTCGCGATGGCGCATACCCTTCGAGTCACGGTCTCCTGGGAAATGACCCTGGTGGCCATGGTCGTGGCGGCGGGCATAGGGATTTTACTCTTCGAGTTCGTCAGTAGTGGCGTTGTCGATGAGGTGGTAAATGCCTATCGGGACTTTATGTTAGACCTTCAAAGTCGAGCAGAAACTCCCGAGCAGGCGAAGGCACTGGTTGTGCCTACTTTTGAAATAGCCCGGTCGTTATTGCTTGGCTATTTTGCGATGGGATACGCCATCAGCATGCTGTTGTTTTTACTGTTAGCGCGCTGGTGGCAAAGTTTGCTGTATAACCCCGGTGGTTTTCAGCAAGAGTTTCATGGGATTCGATTGTCGCCAATAGTGGCATTTGGTCTGGTTATGACGGTGCTAGGTTGTTTCAGCATCGAGGAGATGAACCGCTGGGTACTGGTCCTAACGGTTCCGCTGATGATTGCGGGGCTTGGATTTGTTCACTGGTTCATCAAAGAAAAGCAATTTTCAAGCAGTTGGCTAGTGAGTTTCTATTTTCTAGCCCTACTTTTACAGCTGTACCCGGTGCTGGCATTCCTGGCATTGATAGACAGCTGGTTTGATTTGAGAAATAAGATACGAACTAACGAGGTGTAAACGATGGAAGTAATACTTCTGGAAAACATTGCCAATCTGGGCGAGCTAGGTGACAGCGTATCCGTGAAAGCAGGTTACGGTCGCAATTTCCTCATCCCAAAGCACAAAGCTGTGCCAGCAACAAAGCAAAACGTGATTGAGTTTGAAGCGCGTCGTGCGGAGTTGGAAAAAGCGGCAAATGAAAAACTTGCGGTTGCTGAAGCCCGTGCCGTGAAGGTCAATGGCTTAGATATTACCTTGACGACTAAAGCTGGTGATGAAGGCAAACTTTTTGGCTCTATTACAGTAAGAGATATTGCGGATGCAGCGGCATCTCGCGGTGTAGAGATTGAGAAAAATGAAATTCAAATGCCTGATGGTCCACTTCGTCAGCTAGGTGAATTTGTTATCGCTGTTCAGTTGCACTCAGAAGTAACTGCAGAGTTGAAAGTCGTCGTCATCAAAGAAGACTGATAAAGACAGAAATGCTAAAACGACAGAGGTCACTCTGTCGTTTTTTCTTTCCATTTTCTCTTATACACACCTTATCCGCACCTTATTCAATGACAGGCGCGCGGTCGGGGTGTAACCTTTTGCTCCCCTAAGTTTCGACATCGAGTAATCGCTTGGCGTTTGATAACGACGACAACCAAACAGCATCCTTAAAAATCCCACCTCATTCTATTGAGGCGGAACGCTCCGTGCTCGGAGGTTTAATGCTGAACGATCAGGCCTGGGATAATGTTGCCGGGCAGGTCACTGCTGAAGACTTCTATCGTAACGATCACCGAATCATCTTTCGCTGTATGGCGGATCTTGCGGAACGCAACAAGCCCCTCGATGTTGTCACCATTTCAGAAACCCTGGACGGCGTGAATGAGTTAGACAACGTTGGTGGTGTTGCATACATCTCTGATCTCGCCAACAGTACACCCACGGCATCAAATATTGGGGCCTATGCGGAAATTGTGTCAGAGCGAGCCACGATCAGGAATCTGATCTCCGTTGCCCATGAGATCGCCGAGAGCGGATTTAATCCCCAGGGGCGAACCAGCGCTGCACTAATTGATATAGCGGAATCGAAGGTTTTTAAGATCGGTGATAATCGGCCAAGTCGAGGTGGTCCCCAGACGATTCGACCGCTACTAACCAAAGCCGTTGAACGAATTGACGAACTGTTCCAGACCAAAGGCTCGATTACGGGTCTCAGTACTGGTTTTCGCGAAGTAGATGAGATGACGATGGGCCTGCAGCCCGGTGACATGGTGGTGGTGGCCGGACGACCCTCAATGGGTAAAACAGCGTTTGCGATGAATATCGCAGAAAACGCAGTCTTAGCGGGGGGTAAACCTGTCCTGGTATTTAGTATGGAAATGCCGGCTGACTCGTTGATTGTGAGGATGTTGTCCTCCCTCGGGCGCATCGACCAGACAAAAATACGCAGTGGTCAATTGGGTGATGATGACTGGCCTCGATTAACCTCCGCTGTGACGCTACTCAATGACAAGCAACTTTTGATTGATGATACGGCGGCCCTGAGCCCGACTGAGATGCGTTCCAGATGTCGTCGTGTGGTACGGGAACATGGCCCCCTCGGGCTGGTCGTGATTGATTACATTCAGTTGATGCAGGTCACTGGGGGTTCGGAAAACCGCGCGACGGAAATATCCGAGATCAGTCGATCCTTAAAAGGCATTGCAAAAGAGTTTGAATGTCCGGTGATTGCGCTGTCCCAGCTAAATCGTAGCCTTGAACAGCGACCGGATAAGCGACCGATTATGTCTGACTTACGTGAGTCCGGTGCAATCGAGCAGGATGCTGACCTGATTATGGCAATCTATCGCGATGAGGTTTATCACGAGGATGCTGAAAAGGGTGTGGCCGAGGTCATTATTCTCAAGCAACGAAATGGTCCTATTGGTCGGAGGAAGCTCGCCTTTATTGGTCAGTACACCAAGTTCGAAGATTTGGCCGTCGGTTACGACGACTATATGTACGAATAACATCGTCCGATGACCGCCAACCATCCCCTGGCAACAATCCACCTGGATCATATTGCCGCGAATTTTGCCCTTGCCAAATCACTGGCACCCCAGAGTAAACAAATGGCGGTGATTAAAGCCAATGCCTACGGCCATGGCTTTGCTGAAATAGCGCAGTGCTTAACACAAGCTGATGCCTTTGCGGTCGCCAGGGTAGAAGAAGGCGTTCAGCTGCGTGCCGTTGTACCCAACAAGCCAATTGTGGTGCTTGAAGGCTATCTGGACAATCAAGAAGTAAAAGACTGTGAGTTACATCGGTTATCCCCGGTACTCCATAGCGATTACCAGATAGAGCTACTCCCGACAACGCTACCCTTTTGGTTAAAATTTAATACCGGCATGTTCAGACTTGGCTTTGAACCAGGGCAGGCGTCAGAACTTGCTCGAAGGTTCGCCGGGTATAACCTAAAGGGTTTGATGAGTCACTTTGCGAATGGAGACGACCCGGAGCACAAACTTAATCAGGCGCAAATCGACATGTTTGAAAAGTGCCGGATTGCATTTCCAGAATCCGACTGCTGTATGGGTAATTCCGGTGCGTTAATGGGCTTTCAGGGCGGGCATGGAGATTGGGTTAGACCCGGTTTGATGCTTTATGGTGGGGCGCCATCGGGTCGCCCCGAGGCAAGACTTAAGCCGGGAATGACACTTTCTGCGCCCATCATCTCCATCAATCATTTAGATGTTGGAGATGCGGTGGGCTATGGAAGTTCCTGGGTAGCCGAGAAACCCAGCCGAATTGCAGTGGTTGCGCTAGGTTATGCGGACGGTTATCCCAGGGAAATGCCCGGCGGCACACCAATTATAATTAGCGGCCAGAGACGACCTTTAGTTGGTAGAGTATCTATGGATATGTGCACGGTGCTGCTTGAGGACGCTGATCAGGTTCAACCTGGGGATCACGCGATATTCTGGGGCGGCCGGCTCCCCATTGATGAAATCGCAGCCGCAGCGGGTACGATCAGTTACACCTTGATGACCGGTTTAGGTGCCAGGGTTAAGCGCCGTTACGAGGCAAAAACTTCATAACGTACATCCTTGAGCTTAAGCAATACACAATAGAGAGTAGAGACTAGAGTTTGGCGAAAACAAAAACAGTGTTTGTATGCGGCGACTGTGGCTCGGAGTTTGCCAAATGGCAGGGTCAATGCAATGACTGCAAAGCCTGGAACACACTGACCCGCCTTAGCGTTGATAGTGCCCAGGGTGCAGCTCGACGAAAGGGATTCTCCGGGCAGTTGGCGTCCGCGCAAACCCTGTCGGAAGTTTCTGCAACCGATGTCCCACGATTGCTCACTACCATGGTCGAATTTGACCGGGTGTTGGGGGGCGGCCTAGTACCTGGTTCAGCAATACTAATCAGTGGAAATCCTGGTGCGGGTAAAAGCACACTCTTGATTCAGCTCTTATGCCAGCTTGCTGCTACCCAGTCCGCTCTATATGTGACCGGTGAGGAGAGCCTTGCCCAGATTGCCATGCGGGCTCGTCGATTGCAGCTACCACTGGATGAGCTTAAGGTCATGGCACAAACCAGTGTTGATACGATTCTTCAGGTCTGGGATGAAATGAAACCCAAGTTGATTGTGATCGATTCGATTCAGGTGATGCATCTCGATAACGTCGATTCAGCGCCCGGTGGTGTGACTCAAGTAAGAGAAAGTGCCGCGGTTCTCATTCAGCAAGCCAAGAAAACGGATACCGTTCTGCTGCTTGTTGGTCACGTGACAAAAGACGGTAATCTGGCGGGGCCCCGCGTTCTCGAACATATGATTGATTGTTTTATCATGTTGGACGGCGACCAGGATGCTCGTTATCGCACACTACGAAGCAGCAAAAATCGTTTTGGCGCCGTGAATGAACTCGGTATTTTTGCGATGACGGAAAAAGGCATGATGGAAGTTTCGAACCCATCAGCAATATTTTTGTCCCGCACCGAAGAAGCTACGCCGGGCTCGATTGTCATGGTGGTGTGGGAAGGAACCAGGCCATTACTTGTGGAAGCCCAGGCACTTGTTGACGCCAGTAGTTTTGGCAACCCGCGGCGAGTTGCCGTGGGGTTTGAGCAAAATCGATTGGCTATGTTACTAGCGGTCTTACATCGTCACGGTGGTTTGCAGGTGGGTGATCAGGATGTTTTTGTCAACGCGGTGGGTGGCATTAAGGTTGCCGAAACCAGTAGTGACCTCGCGCTATTGATGGCCGTTGTATCAAGCTTTCGTAATCGGGCGCTACCTCAAGACATTATTTGTTTTGGTGAGGTGGGTCTGTCGGGGGAGATTCGTCCAGTACCAAACGGTCAAGAACGTATTCGTGAGGCTGCAAAACACGGCTTTAAACGGGCCATTGTACCGAAAGGCAATATGCCCAAAAAAGCGATTGATGGCATGAAGGTCACAGGCGTAAGTCGACTGAGCCAGGCCCTCGACGCGATAGCGGACTTCTAGTCGTGTACCCAGTGACTGTTATTTCCGGTGCTCCCGGCTCTGGCAAAACAACCCTGGCCAGGTCGTTAGCAGAAAATTCAATGAAAGGTGTGCATATCCCAACGGACTACTTTTTTGATTTTGTGCGGCATAAACTCGATCCTTCGTTGCCCGGGTCTGAGATTCAAAATGAGGTGATACTAAATGCCTGGTGCGATGCAGCTGTGGTCTATCGGGCAGCGGGCTATGAGGTGTTTGTTGATGGTGTGATTGGCTCCTGGTGGTTTGAGCAGCTAAGAGAAAAGTTTGGAGTCTTCCGATACGTTGTGCTCAGTTGCGATCTGAAGGACAGTTTATCCAGGGTTTCTGCCCGGCATGGTCAAAGCTCAGCAACACCTGAGATTGTGCAACGTATGCACACACAGTTTCTGGCGGTTGAAACTGACTTTCGGAGCCATGTGATTCAAACCGGGTCTCTCACCGCAGCTCAAGTTGTTGCAGCGTACGGTGAGTTAGATCAGCTCACTATCTAGTTAGGTGGCGAGCTTCTTGTAGTGAACCCGGGTAGGCGTTTGGCCCCGTTCACCGACTCGCTTGCGGTAATCTTCTTCGTACTCGGTATAGTTTCCGTCAAACCAGACAACCTGACTGTCGCCTTCAAAGGCGAGCATATGAGTGGCTATACGATCCAGAAACCAACGGTCGTGGGAAATCACCATGATTGTCCCGGGGAATGCTTCAATAGCATCTTCTAGTGCTCGAAGCGTCTCGACATCCAGATCATTGGTAGGTTCGTCGAGTAATAGTACGTTCGCGCCTTTTTTAAGTAGTTTAGCAAGATGGACTCGATTGCGTTCACCGCCGGACAGGTCTTTGACCATTTTTTGCTGATCGGAACCCTTAAAATTAAAACGGCTGACATAGGATCGCGACTGTGTTTGGTAACGACCAATTTCAAGTATTTCATTGCCTTCTGAAATTTCCTCCCAGACATTTTTGTCGTCTGAAAGTGATTCTCGGCTCTGGTCTACGTATCCAAGCTCAACGGTTTCACCTACTTTGAGGCTACCCTCGTCGGGTTGTTCCTCTCCGCAAATCATTCGGAATAAGGTTGATTTGCCTGCGCCGTTGCCGCCGATGATGCCAACAATAGCGCCCCGTGGAACTGAAAAGGTGAGGTCCTCAATAAGCAGATCATCACCAAAACCCTTTTGCAGGTGCTCGACCTCAAGGACCACATCGCCCAGTCTTGGGCCCGGTGGGATGTACAATTCGAGGGTTTCGTTGCGAGTTTGAAATTCCTGGGAGCTCAGTTCCTCAAATCTAGCCAGACGAGCTTTGTTCTTTGCGTGTCTTGCTTTGGGTTGTGTCTTAACCCACTCCAATTCTGTTTTGATTGAACGTTGCCGGGAGACCTCCTGTTTCTTCTCAATTTGTAGTCTCTTATCCTTTGCTTCTAGCCAATCGGAGTAATTGCCCTCGTAGGGGATGCCGTAGCCGCGATCCAACTCAAGAATCCAGCCTGCGGCATTGTCTAAAAAGTATCTATCGTGGGTGATGGCAACCACAGTGCCGGGAAAGTCTTTCAAAAAGCGTTCTAGCCAACCAACGCTTTCAGCATCCAGGTGGTTGGTGGGTTCGTCCAGCAGCAACATGTCAGGGTTGGATAGGAGAAGTCTACAGAGCGCAACTCGCCGCCGTTCACCACCGGAAAGGTTAGTGACGTCTGCATCCCATGCGGGTAATCGTAGGGCGTCAGCAGCCACTTCAAGTTTTCTCTCAAGGTCCCAGCCGTCCATTGAATCGATTTTAAGTTGAAGTTCACCTTGTTTGGCGAGGAGGTCGTTCATTTCATCGTCGGACATGGGTTCGGCAAATCTGTCGGATATGGCATTAAACTCTGCAATTGCATCGGACAGCTCACGAACGCCATCTTCGACATTACCTCGCACGTCCTTAGCGGGGTCGAGGACAGGTTCCTGGGGTAAGTAACCCACATTAAGGTCAGGTTGGGGGCGAGCTTCGCCCAGATATTCGTTATCGACCCCGGCCATGATTCGAAGCAGCGTGGACTTACCAGCTCCATTTAAACCGAGGACACCAATTTTTGCCCCCGGAAAGAAAGACAGAGAAATGTCCTTCAGAATCACGCGATTAGGCGGCACTACCTTGCCAACCTGGGACATTGTGTAAACGTATTGAGCCATGGAAAGCCTGCTGGAAAGAAGACAACGGGGCGCATTCTATCAAAGCTCAGCCCATCAAAGCACACCCGGAAAATAACAGCCCGTCCCAGGCTGCAATGAAGTAAAATGCTGCGTTTTTAGCGGGAATAGACTGTCGTGCATTGCCCTTTTTGTGGTCATGGTGAAACCAAGGTTATCGATTCCAGATTGGTTGCGGAAGGCGATCAAGTTCGTCGGCGCCGGGAATGCCAGGAATGTGGAGAAAGGTTTACCACGTTTGAGTCCGCCGAACTTGTGCTGCCCAGGGTGATTAAATCTAATGGAAATCGCCAGCCCTTTGATGAGGATAAGCTTCGAAGTGGGATTCTCAGGGCTTTAGAAAAACGCCCGGTGAGTCTTGAGACCGTGGAATCGACGATCAGCCATATCAAACATAAGCTACGTGCCACCGGTGAACGGGAACTTAAAACCCGGGATGTTGGTGAGCTGGTGATGGAAGAATTACGAAAACTGGATGATGTGGCTTATGTTCGCTTTGCCTCTGTGTACCGAAGTTTTCAGGACATTGATGAGTTTCGTGAAGAAATAGATCGATTGAAGGATCGAACGTAACAATATGGCGGCTGATATGACCAGCGATGAAACCTATATGGCACTCGCGATTCGAGAAGCAGAACGCGGGCTGTATACCGCAAGACCAAACCCCAGGGTTGGCTGCGTTTTAGTTCGAGATGACGAGATTATTGGCAAGGGCTTCCACCTCCAAACCGGCACAGCCCATGCAGAAGTCAACGCGATTAAGGCCGCAGGCGGCGATGTCGCTGGCAGTACGGCCTATGTGACGCTGGAACCCTGCAGTTTTGTTGGCCGGACACCGTCCTGTGCTGACACCTTAATTGAAAAGGGCGTGCAGCGAGTGGTTTTTGCGGCGCAGGATCCGCATCCAGGGAATCGCGGCAAGGGCTTCGATAAACTTAGAGCCGCAGGAATTGAAGTTGTTGGCCCCATCTTAGAATCGTCAGCGATTGCGCTAAACCCCGGCCATTTCAAAAAATTCAAAGCGGGTTTACCCTTCGTTCGACTAAAGCTTGCCCAGTCCCTTGATGGTCGAACTGCTCTCTCAAATGGAGATAGCCAGTGGATCACGGGTCCGGAGGCCCGGCGAGATGTTCAAAGATTAAGAGCGAGAAGTTGTGCCGTAGTGACCGGGGTCGATACGGTTATTGCCGATAACCCAGGTCTAAATGTTAGATCCGGGGATATTGGCGGTGAATATGCCGAACTCGCTTCGAACATTCGAAGGCCGATTGTTGTACTAGACTCGAAAGGCAGAATGCCCCAGGGAGCAAAACTCCACCAGAATTCAAATTTAATTGTGGTGCAAACTCCTGAACATGGAGCTGGCCAAACGACGGTTGCAGCCAATGATAAAGGTCAAATAGATCTGCTTCAGCTGTTACAATTTCTGGTCCGAGAAGAAGACTGCAGTGAGGTGCTCTTTGAATGTGGTGCTACCCTTGCCGGTAGTCTGATTCAAAGCGGCCTGGTGGATGAGTTAATACTCTACATAGCCCCAAAGCTGATGGGGAATAGTGCCCGTGGATTGGTCCAGCTTGATGACATTCTGGATATGGGTCAGGTCCCCAGGTTTTCACTCAAAGATAGCCGCCAGGTGGGCGAGGATCTGAGATTGACCCTAAAAATAGCGGCGAGCTGAAGTGACTGGGCTATTGAAATGAACTTAAGAAAACAGGAATGAAGATGAAAACGATTGAAGGCGATTTTTCTGCCGTTACTGCAAAGTTTGGCATCGTCGTGGCACGGTTTAATAGCTTTGTTGTTGAAGAGCTACTCAGTGGTGCCGTAGACGCGCTAAAACGACATGGGGTGGCCGAGGCTAACATCACTATCATTCGGGTGCCTGGTGCCTATGAGATGCCTCTTGTCACCAGGAAGGCCGTTGATTCGGGTCAGTATGACGCGATGATAGCGCTAGGAGCTGTCATTCGCGGTGGTACACCACATTTTGATTATGTGGCTGGAGAATGCGCCAGCGGCCTCGCGAAGATTTCGTTGGATAGCGGCGTGCCGGTTGCATTTGGCGTACTAACAACCGATACCACGGAGCAAGCGATAGAGCGTTCGGGCACCAAAGCAGGTAACAAGGGTGCTGATGCTGCGATGTCAGCCCTGGAAATGGTTAGCTTGTTGCGCAATTTATGAAAAAGCCTTCACCGGCCTCTCGCAGCAAAGCGAGACGGTTTGTCCTACAAGCCCTCTATCAGATGCACATGAGCCGTACCCCGGCTGTAGAGGTGTTCGCCCAGTTTCGTGCGAACCATGATATGAAGCGAGTGGATACAGAGTATTTGCGGGGATTATTGATCGGTATTGATGCCCATCGCGCGGATCTGTTGGCACTGATCAAACCCAAATTAGAGCGAGAGGTGAATGAACTTGATCCGATCGAAACTGCAGCGCTATTAATTGGCACATATGAGCTGCAACATAAAATTGAGCTGCCGTATCGTGTTGTGATTAATGAAGGTGTTGAGTTAGCTAAACAGTTTGGCGCCGCAGAGAGTCATAAGCTTGTAAATTCAGTGCTTGACGCTCTGGCACGTGAGTTACGCGAGCTGGAATACAAGGCTCGGTCGGGCTAGTTTGATGGACGAATTCGACATCATTCGGCGCTACTTTTTGGATGCCTTGATGCCGAATTATGTCAGCACGGGTCCCGGCGATGATTGTGCGGTTTTCTCGGTTCCTAGTGAAAAATCACTATGTGTATCAACGGATACCCTGCTTGCAGGTGTTCACTTCCCCCTTGATGCCGCTCCAGACGTTGTTGCAACTCGAGCCTTTGGTGCAAATCTAAGCGACCTTGCGGCAATGGGAGCAGAGCCCTATGCAGCAACGGTTGCTCTGACCATACCGAGTGGCGACGCTGACTGGTTGGGCCGTTTTTCGGCAGCTTCGAGAACCTGTTCTGAATTACATCGCTGCCCCGTTGTTGGGGGAAATCTTGCTAAAGGAGCGTTGTCGATCACCCTGACGGTAATGGGTGTGGTACCCGATGGTACTGCATTGCTGCGTTCTGGCGCTGGGATAGAAGATGATATTTATGTGTCGGGTTTTCTTGGGGATTCAGCGGGTGCAGTGAAGCAGTTGGGTCGTGATGATGCCAACGCTGATCTGCTAGGTAGGTATCAAAATCCCGAGCCGAGATTGCGACTCGGTGCAGAATTGCTTGGTGTTGCGAGTGCGGCTATCGATATTTCAGACGGTTTTGTTTCTGACCTGGGTCATCTGGTCGAAAGTAGTGGCGTTAGCGCTGTAATCAATCGCAGCCAGATACCTGTTTCCAATATGCTAGTTAAAGTCTTTGGTCGTGCGGTTGCGCTCGACCTGGCATTGAATGGCGGTGACGATTATGAGCTCTGTTTTACCGCGGCACAGGAGTATCGGGATCAAATTAATGCGATCGGCAAACAGTTGGATCTTAACTTGTCGAGACTGGGAGAAATCGTTAGTAAGCGTCATTCTGTGAGTGGCGCTCGAATTGTTGATGCAGATGGGCAAGAAATTGAAGCCGCGGGTTATAGGCATTTTTTATGAGTGAGTTCAGTCGCGCCAGAAAAACCTTTACCCATCCTTTGTACTTCCTCGCTCTGGGATTCGGTTCAGGACTATCTCGATGGATGCCTGGCACAGCTGGGACGGTAATGGCAGTTCCCATCTATCTGCTTTTTCAGCCACTGGGGCTCTGGTGGCATCTTGGCATTGTCGCTACCACGCTTGTTGCTGGTATCTATATTTGTGATTGGGTTGCCCGGGACATGCAAATCAAAGATCCCGGTTGTATTGTCTGGGATGAGTTTGTTGGCTTGTGGATTACTTTGATCCTATGTCCTGCTGGTTGGTATTGGCTCTTACTGGGATTTGGTCTATTCCGCTTCTTTGATATCTTGAAACCCTGGCCGGTGAGCTGGCTAGATCAAAATTTGAAAGGTGGACTTGGCATCATGTTGGATGATGTTGCAGCGGGCATTTACGCCCTCCTTTGTTTGCAACTTGCCTATATCGGCGCGCAAACTCAGGGCTGGGGGTAATCTATTAAACAAATTGGCTTTAGTTTGTTGCTTGTTTTCAGCTTCTTCCTCAGCGCGCTTTTCAGCTCCGTCGGGCAAGCTCAGGAACTTGAAATAGATGTGCTTGGGCTATTTAAAAACGCCGCCATGTTAAAGATTGCCGGTAAAGAACAGCTATTAAAAACCGGCCAACGTAGTGAAGAGGGCGTGCTTCTGGTCAGCGCTGATAGTCGAGGTGCCGTCATTGAGGTTAATGGTGAATCCATGTCCCTTGATCTCAGTAGTCATATCGCTGCAAATTTCAAAAGACCGACGGAGTCTACCGTCTCTATCTTGCTTAACCCGTCCGGTCAGTACCTGACCCGGGGCACCATAAATGGACGCAGTGTCCAATTCCTGGTGGATACAGGCGCGAATATTGTTGCGCTAAATGCCAATGCGGCAATTAGTTTGGGCCTGGATGTGAGTGAAGGCAGGCTGGTCAACGTCAGCACCGCTGGGGGTGTCACGGAGTCGAGGCTAATCACTTTGGATGTGGTTCAGGTTGGGAATATCCGGGTGAGTAATGTTCAGGCCGCTGTCATGATGGGAAATTATCCAGAAGACATCCTCTTGGGCATGACATTTCTCAGAAATGTGACCATTTCTGAGTCCGGTGGCGTTATGCAGCTTAAAGGAAAGTTCTAGAGCTAATTTTTGGACCCTATAACTTTTTTACCTGCAAGCAGAACTTTATGGCCCGACCCTGATAAAATCACCGGGTTAGGAGATTTCAATTTGACTGCCATTTACATTGCATCGTCCCGTCTGCCCACTCCCTTTGGGGAATTTATGCTGCATGGCTTCGAAGACGCCGCCACAGGTCAGGAGCATGTCGCCATTACCCTGGGTGACGTCACCGATGGTGAGCCCGTCCTGTGCCGTGTGCACTCTGAATGCCTTACCGGGGACGCACTCTTTAGCATGCGATGTGACTGTGGGGCGCAACTCCAAACCGCGCTGCAGAGAATTTCTGAGGAAGGTCGGGGAATGATTCTCTATCTGCGACAGGAAGGCAGAGGGATCGGCCTGATCAACAAGGTCCGCGCCTACGAGCTGCAGGATCAGGGTGCTGATACCGTCGAGGCAAACGAGCGACTCGGTTTTGATGCGGATCTGCGGGACTACACGATCTGCAAGACCATGTTTGGCCACTTTCAAATTAGCAAAGTCGTGTTGATGACCAATAACCCGGTCAAGATTACTGCATTAACCAAGCTGGGTATTGAAGTGTTGGACCGCCAACCGCTGCAAACCGGTCACAACGATCATAATGCCCGCTACCTTGCGACCAAAGCCGGCAAGCTAGGCCACCTGCTCGATAAATAGGCTCAGGCCTTTTGGGCCGCGAGTTTTATATTGTCCTGTTTCAATCGAGTGTTGATGGCGTTCAAAATCCCTGCTTCATCGAGACCTGAAACCGCCAGCATGTTTGCCGGTTTGTCCTGTAGTACAAATCGGTCTGGGGTGCCTAAATTTAGCACCGGAATCGAAATTGCGGCGGCGGCCAGATATTCATTCACTGCCGAGCCAGCACCACCCATTACAGAATTTTCTTCCAGGGTGACAATTAGCTTGTGCGCCATGCTCACTTGTCGAATCAAAGCTTCATCCAGGGGTTTAATAAATCGCATATCTACCACGGTGGCGTTCAAGTGATCGCCCACAGCCATTGCAACACTCGCCATCGAACCGAAAGATAAGATTGCCACATCCTGACCGGACCTAAGCGTTCTGGCTTTGCCTATTTCCAGGGTATCCAGATTCCGAGAAATCTCAACGCCGGGCCCCTTGCCTCGCGGGTAACGGATTGCTGCCGGCCCTGGATGTTCGTAGCCCGTCGATAGCATAAGCCTGGCTTCATTCTCATCAGAGGGTGCCATGAGAATAAGGTTGGGGATACAACGCAAAAATGACAGATCAAAGACGCCGGAATGGGTCGGCCCATCCTCTAGAAGACCGGCGCGGTCGATGGCAAAGGTAACGTCCAGATTCTGAATGGCAACATCATGTATTAGCTGGTCGTAGGCTCGCTGTAAAAATGTTGAGTAGATTGCAACCACGGGTTTAGCACCTTCACAGGCAAGCCCTGCGGCGAGGGCAACAGCGTGTTGTTCTGCAATTGCGACATCGTAGTAGCGGTCAGGATATTCCTTGGCAAAAGCGATGAGGTCAGAACCCTCTTTCATGGCCGGGGTAATACCAATCAATGCTGGATTTTTTGCGGCCATGTCACAGAGCCACTGGCCGAACACGCTTGAGTAGCTTGGTGTATTGTGGCTGGGGTCCGGCGTCTTGTCGGACTCAATCTTAGTCAGTGAATGGGTGCCATCTGGGGAATCCTCTGCGGGCAGATAGCCTTTTCCTTTCTGGGTGACCAGGTGCAGGAAGTGTGGGCCCTTTAGATCTTTAATATTTTCCAGGGTTGACACCAGAGCCGGTAAATCATGACCATCCATCGGGCCGATATAGTTGAAACCCAACTCCTCAAAGAGGGTTCCCGGCACAACCATGCCTTTCATGTGTTCTTCAGTGCGTCGGGCGAATTCCCAGGCTTTTGGTATCCGGCTCAAGATCTTTTTGCTGCCTTCACGCATCGACAAATACAATCGGGAGCTCAGGATGCGGGCGAAATATCTAGCCAAACCGCCTACATTGCGAGAAATCGACATGGCGTTATCATTTAATATCACCAGTAGATCTGCCTCGGTATCAGCGGCGTGATTGAGTGCCTCAAACGCTAGACCTGCGGTCATCGCGCCGTCGCCGATAACGGCGACGGTTCTCTGGGGCTGATCACGCATACGAGCAGCAATCGCCATGCCCAAGGCAGCACTGACCGAAGTGGACGAATGGCCGACGCCAAAAGTGTCATATTCGCTTTCTTCCCGGGAGGGGAACGGCGCAATGCCATCGGGCCGTCGAAGCATTTGCATTTGTTCTCTGCGGCCCGTCAAAATCTTGTGGGGGTATGTCTGGTGACCCACATCCCAGACAAGCTTGTCTATGGGGGTGTCGAATACATAGTGCAAAGCGACGGTAAGCTCCACCACACCGAGCCCCGCACCAAAATGTCCACCCGTCTGGCCGACCGTATAAATTAGAAAGTGGCGTAGTTCATCCGCTAGCTGTTCAAGCTGCTCGGGGTCGAGCTTACGCAATTCAGCGGGCAGTCGGATCTGGTCCAACAGCGGGGTCGCGGGCCGTGTTAACGGAATCTGGTCAAATACAATCGGCATAGGCGCGGCATTTTACACTATGCATCGACTGAGTGCGCTTCCCGTAAATCCTAAATTAATGGATTCGATCTACAATGAAGTGCGTGAGTGCGATAAGGGGTTCCGCCCGTTGACCAAGGGGTTCCAGTGATTTCAGCGCTTCGATACGTAGGGTGTCGAGGCGCGCTTTAGCACCTTCAATTCCATAGATTGTCGTAAAGGTGTTTTTGTTCTGGCGCAGATCAGAGCCCTGGGGCTTACCGAGGGTTTGAGTGTCACCGGTCACATCCAGCAGGTCGTCGCGAATCTGGAATGCCAGCCCCAGAGAATAGCCGAAGGCTTTTAGATGTTGCTGTTCAGCATCGGTGGCATCAGCAATGCAGGCGCCCGCCATAACGCTGGCAGAAATTAGATCACCGGTTTTTCGATTATGCATTTCCGCGAGGGCGTCGCCGCCAATGTCTTGAGATTCCCCTTCCATATCTAACATTTGCCCAGCAACCATGCCCCGCGGCCCGGCCGCTGCGGCAATGGTTCTCACCAGCCAGACTCGCTTGCTGTCGGTCAGTTGCTGATCCGAGGCGATGGTTTCAAAAGCCAGACTTTGCAGTGCATCCCCGGCAAGGATCGCGATGGCATCGTCATACTTCACATGCAGGGTTGGCATGCCCCGGCGCAATTCATCGTTATCCATGGCGGGTAAATCATCGTGGATCAATGAATAGGTGTGAATCATCTCAATGGCACAGGCCGTATCAATGGCTTGTCGCTGTGAGCCGCCAAGGAGTTCATTCGTCAATAACACAAGGATTGGCCGAATTCGCTTGCCACCGGCCATCAGCGCGTATTGCATGGCTTCCTTGAGTACCGCTGGTGTTGAGCCAGTGTCGAGATATGCGGGGAGTTGTGCCTCGATCAGATCCTTAAGACCAGAATGAGGGTCAGCCATTGTCGTCGGCCGTGAATTCTGAGTTTTCCAGGGCGCCGTTCTTTTCAAGCAGCAAATTCACCTTCTGCTCAGCCTCAGTCAGCGCTTGTTGGCATTCCCGGGTCAGTTTAATGCCTTCTTCAAACAACTTAAGGCTTTCATCCAGGCTCATCTCGCCGGATTCCATCTGTTCAACCAGTGATTCTAATCTCGCGAGAGATGATTCAAACGGGTAGCTCTTCTTAGCGGCCATAGGGATGCAGTGTCTAGGAGGTTTCCGCACGATACTGACGCGCAATCAAAAGGTCAACGCAACGTGCAGGCGGTCAAAAGCCGACTAGACTTAGACCCTAAGTAGGAGATTTATCGAGACGTGCAATGGATCTAGCAACCCTCATTGGTTTGATTGGAGCGTTCGGCATCGTGATTTATGCGATGGTGCTGGGCGGCGATCTGACGCTATTTGTAAATGTACCGAGCCTCTTAATCGTTTTGGTTGGTTCCACCTTCACGGTGTTAATGAAGTTCGGGCTGAGCCAATTTATCGGTGCCCTGAAAGTTGTTGTTAAGGCCTTCAAGTTCAAACTCGATTCACCTCAGGAATTGATTGAGGAGGTTGTTGAGTTGGCTGATGTCGCCCGAAAGGGAGGGCTTTTGAGTCTTGAAGGAAGGGAAATCAGCAACAATTTTTTGGCCGGCGGTATTCAACTTCTGGTAGATGGCCATGATCCCGATGTGGTTCGAACACTGCTTGGTAAAGATCAGAAGCAGGGTGAGGAGCGACATAGCTGGGGCGCCAAAATATTTGAATCATTGGCGGATGTTGCACCGGCAATGGGCATGATTGGTACATTGATTGGGCTCGTGGCCATGCTGGCGAACATGAGCGACCCAAAAACGATTGGACCTGCAATGGCGGTTGCACTGTTAACAACACTTTATGGTGCAATGTTAGCCACGATGTTCGCTGCACCTATGGCGGATAAGCTGGGACTTCGGGCTCAGGAAGAAAGCCGCATGAAAAGTCTTGTGATTGATGCGTTGCTGGCAATCCAGAGTGGGCAAAACCCCAGGGTGATTGAGGCAATGTTAAAAGCTTACCTGCCCGAATCCCAGAGGGAAAACGAAGCGGCCGAAGAAGCCTAGGCCATGGAAGAAGTCGAGCAAGAAGAATGTAAACAGAAGATTGCGCCATGGGTCATGACGTTTGCCGACCTGATGTCGCTCCTCATGTGCTTTTTTGTACTGCTGTTGTCATTCTCTGAAATGGACGCATTAAAGTTCAAACGCCTCGCGGGCTCCATGTCCGAAGCCTTTGGGGTACAGAACGTATTAAATGCAAACGATATTCCAAAGGGGACGAGCATTATTGCTCAGGAGTTTTCTCCGGGCCGTCCCGATCCGACCCCTATCAATGAAATCATGCAAAAAACCGAAAACCTGACGGAAAATAGTCTTGAGGTAGCTTGTCTTGATACGGGCAATAGTAACGCCGGTGAGAAAGGCGATGCGGTGAAATTGATCATCATGAATCGTCTTAAAGAACTTATCGGGGAAACGGAAGAGGATGCTCTAACCATTGCCAGCGCCCTCAGTGAACAAATTCAAGATGGTATGTTAGAGGTCGAAACAGAAGCGAGGAAAATTACCATCAGAGTGAAGGAGAAAGGTTCTTTTTCCTCGGGCTCGGCAATTCTAAATGAAGAATTTTTGCCTACTCTGGCCGTAATTCGAAATGTTGTGGCGGGTACGCCTGGGATGATCTCCATCGAGGGTCACACCGATAGTATTCCAATTAAAACCAGGCTATTTGGTTCTAACTGGGCGTTGTCATCTGCCCGGGCAGTATCCTTTGCTCATGGGCTTTTTGAGGGAGGCTATATGAAAGAGCAGCGTTTTTCTGTGAAAGGCTATGCGGAGACGAGACCGTTGGTGGCGAACGATAGTGCTGCTAATCGAGCTCAGAACAGGCGGGTAGAGATTGTCATTTCTCAAGGGTTGGATAGTGAAACAGATGAGCAATTGGATGCAATCAAGAAAATTGACCCCGGACTCTATAGTGAAATAAAGAGCGAGTTTGAAACTCAATTTCAACTCTCTGAAGACGAAATTTTTTGAGGCAGCCGAGCATGGACGAACGACGCCGTTATTTTAGAATTGATGACAACATTGGTATTCGTTATGAGGTACTAGCGCCCGATGAGGTCGCCCCGAGGCAAGCGGCGCTGGCTCGGGGGGAAATTCGTGGTGATAACACACTGCAATTAGCGGAACGACAGCTACAGCTATTGATCGACAAACTGCGGGTTCAACAGCCAGAATTTGCCGAAGCGATTCACCTTTTGAATACCAAATTTAATGCCCTCAAAGATGCTTTGCCCTCTCACGCTGACTTCCATTCAGTGGTTATGCCGGTCAGCATCAGCGCTTGTGGTTTGAGTTTTGATATCGAAGCCGAAATTCGCGCGGGAGAGATTCTCTATATGGATCTCACGCTACTTCCCACAGACTTGCACATCCATACACTCGCAGAGATTGTTGCCTGCCAACAATCTGGGTCGGTTTGGACAATTAGCGCGGACTACCTCAACTTGAGTGAGGAAAATGAAGAGTTGATGGTGCAACATATCGTAAAGCGGCAGAGAAAAATTCTTGCGGAACGACGTGAACAGGATTAGCGCCATTGCGTAGTGGTTTTTATTCAGGCTATGCTGACTACCACTAGATGCTATAGGTTATAACCATGATTCGTCTGTTTGTTTGTTTCTCTTTGATCCTTGCTAGCCAGTTTTCTTTTGCCGATGCGGAAGCCGAAATTAATTATCGAAAAGCGGTTATGAAGGTGGTCGGCGGTCATATGGGAGGCATCGCTGGGATTTTACGCGGTGGCGTCCACAGTGAAGAGCTGGCTTACCACGCTAAAGGGATGGCCAACGTTGCCGCGATTGTACCGGGCGTATTTCCTCAAGGTAGCGGAGACGGTAAAACGGACGCACTACCCGCCATCTGGGAAGATGACGCGGCATTTAAAGTAGCAATGGATAGGTTTGTGACTGCTGCCGAGGCTATTGGCGCAGCAGCTGAGACCGGTGACAATGGCGCGATTGCCAGCAAGGTCAAGGCCTTAGGTGGTTCTTGCAAGGGTTGCCACGATGATTATAAGGCTGATTAGATTTTATTGACCAGAATATAGGTCACAGCCAATCCAAGCCCTAGACAGGCCAGCGCCAGACTAATCTGATGCTGGCCAACCTCGGTGTCCCCCTTCAATTTCTTTTTGCCGGTGATCATTGGCAACAACAACCTATGCCCCAGGCGCCATTCATGGATCGCAATTGCAAGCAGATGAAGTGTAATCAACGCCAGCAGTACCCGTTGATTGACTTCGTGAATCTGGGTTAATAATCCAGCGGTGTCACTGCTGACCAGATGATTCAAGGGGCCATCGACAAAAATATCATCGGTTGCAAATAGCCCTGTACCGACCTGAATACTCAGAATACCAAGCATTGCTAACACCGCAAGTCCGCCGAGGGGATTGTGGCCGGGTGTTTCGAGCGGAGCTTTTACATAAGCAATAGTGGCCTTTGGACCTTTGATGAAGTTGCTAAAGCGTGCATAGCCCCCTGCGATAAAACCGAAGCTCAAACGAAAGATCAACAGTGTTAACACGCCGTAACCTGCGAGCATGTGAGTGTCGATGCTATCGAATTCACCGAAGTAGCCTGTGTAGAAGGATATGCCGAGCAGAATTACCAGGCCCCAGTGAAATATCCTAAGGGGTATTCCCCAGATCAACTTAGCCACGTTGATGGACCTTCATCCGGTACTCCAGTACGTAGTGTTTCTGATCGATCAGGTATTGGGGCAATGTATCGGGACCGCAACTCGCACCACCGAGACCCCGTTGCCCAACGTCCAGGCAGAGGAATGTACGTTTTTCTGGTTTGATGTCATAGGTATGAAAGGCTGAGGTAAGCTGCTCCTGGGAGTAGTGGCTGGCGCTAGCCTCAATATCTCCGATGGGGGTAATGCTTAAGGTATGGCGTTTGCTGCCCAGCTCTAAATCTTTGACATCCGTTAAATTGCCATGCTCCTGGGGCAATATGTAGGGTACATATTGATTGGCGACAGTGCTTTGATGCCATTTCACAATGCCTGATGTTTTGCGGTCACTATAGGATTCCATGGGACCACGGCCGAACCAGCTGAAGGATTCAAAGCTATTCGGCAGGGTCATTCGTACGCCAATTCTAGGCAGATCAGGAAGTCCTTTGCTGATCGAAAATTCATGTTTCACCAGCAAGTCACCTTCGGTAGAAACCGAATAGTGGCTCTCCATGACAATCTTGCCGGCTTTAAATTTTGCCTCGGTACGACTGATGACCGTATGTTCGGTGACATTAAGCAACTGATGTTTTTGCACAGGCTTAGCCAAACCCGATTTCTGCCATCGACCCAAAGCCTTATTGTTTTGGCCTGACCAACCTTTGATGCCGTCATTGTCAGTTGGCGCACGCCAGAAATTGAGGCTAGGACCTTCGAGTAGAACCGCCGCGTTACCAGATTTTAAGGACAAAATTCCATCGTCCGAAAAGTTGATATTGGTACCTTGAAGTTGAAGTAGGGACTTCTCTTTATTGTAGAGTGCTCCTAATGGTATTGATCTGGGGCGAGTGGCTTTTCGATTCGCCAGTATGTGCTGCTCGTAGGCAACCAGGTAACCTTTCTTGGCCCAGCTTGTGTCAGAGCGCAAACAAAATTCAAACACGATTGATAAATGATCGCCGGTCTGGAGGGAAGGCAGTGCAGCGGGCAATTCAAATATCTGGCTCTGTTGTGCTTCTGCTTTAAGCCCTGAAATTTTGCCTCGTTTAACGGGGTTGCCATTCAAGACTAGTTGCCATTGCCCAGTGTATTGCCTGAGGTCAGTAAAAAAATCTCGATTGTGAATTTGATATTTTTGTTTAGAAAGCTTGGAGACCGTAATTGGTTGGATGATTTTTTTATATTCTAATAGTGAGGAGTGGGGTGTTCGGTCGGGCCAACAAAGTCCATCACAAACAAAATTAAGATCGTGTCTGAGTTCGCCGAAGTCGCCGCCATAGGCCCAATACTTAACGCCATCCTTTTCTTGTTTTAAGCCATGATCTAACCATTCCCAGATGAAGCCACCCTGCAAGCCGTGATGAGATTCTATGGCTTGCCAGTACTCTTTAAGGTTTCCGCAACTGTTACCCATGGCATGGGCGTATTCGCACATAATAAGGGGCCGAGAATCGGTCGCGGCGGTTGCGTGATCAATAATTTGTTGCACGGTTGGATACATCGGGCACACCACATCGGTACCGTGGTGGTTTTCGTTCCATCGATCTGCAACCGCTTGTTCGCATATTGCGCTTTCATTGTGGATGGGTCTGGTAGGGTCATAACTTTTGACCCAAGCCGCCATCGCTGCATGGTTAGGGCCAAATCCTGTTTCGTTGCCCATGCTCCACATAATGATACAGGCATGATTCTTATCTCTAACAACCATTCTTGTGACCCGAGACAGAAATGCAGTTGACCAAAATGGATCGACGCCAACCTGGGCATAGTGGTGGTGCGCTTCTAAGTTACACTCGTCGACAACATACATACCGTACTCATCGCATAGCTGATAGAACAGCGGGTCATTCGGGTAGTGGCTGGTGCGAATTGAGTTGATGTTGTGTTGTTTCATGGTTTCGATATCGAGGCGAAGTAGGGCCTCGGTCATGACCTTTCCAGTGGTGTCACAGTGATCGTGTCGATTCACACCACGGATGAGTACCGGCATATTGTTGATCAATAGTTCTCGGTTTTGAATGCGGATGTCGCGAAAACCGATTTGCTGGGTGGTTGTTTCTAAGGTTTTTAGTCCAGCACTGCTTTTTGTTTTGCCGCCCCGCAGCTTTACGCTGAGTTGATACAGATTGGGTGTTTCGGCGTTCCAGCTCTGAACTTTTCCCATTGGAATGTCTAGTTTGAGCACGGGCCCTTTACCAATGACGGGCATAAAAGCTGTTTTTGTGAGTTCAGCTGAGGCTGTCTTGGGTTTTCTCAGTCCAGGACCCCTAATTTCTATTTCAACCTGGTGATTCAAGCTGCTGCGATTGTGATCACCCAGTTGCACCTCAACTTGTAAGTGTGCTTTGGTCGAGTCTGGGTCGAACGTAGGTCTGGCGAATATGTCTTTAATATAGACGGCTTCAGTTGCGTAGAGTTTAACCTCTCGATGAATACCGGCGTGCCACCACTGGTCCTGGTCTTCAATATAGGAACTATCGCTAAAGCGGATGACCTGGATCGCGAGACTATTTTCTCCCACATGGAGATAGTCCGTGAGATCAAATTCAGTGGGCAAACGGCAGTCTTTCGAGAAGCCCACTTCTTTGCCGTTGCAATACAGATAAAAACAATTCTCGACGCCGCCAAGATATATCACCAGACGTTTTCCCGCCCACTTAGCCGGTATGTTGACGGTGCGCCTGTATATACCCGTTGGATTTTCGATTGGTGCGAAAGGTAGTTCCGTTTTATAGGGCATCAACACATTGGTGTAGATGGGTTGATCATCGACAACCGAAGGGTCCATGGTCCAAAGCGAGGGCACTGTGATGGTTTGCCAATCCCGATCGTTTAGTGCCGGTTGATACCAGGAGGATGGGACGTCAGCCGGGAACGGGTAACGTTTAAAACGCCAGAGACCGTTGAGGCTTATGCTGCTCTTGTGGTCAAAGGTACTCCGGGGTGGAAGTCGTCCATAACCCAGGACTTCAGGGTTTTCCCAATGTTTATTTGCGGCCAAATTTGCGCCCCTGACTGTGATAAAAAAGTTTTTGTTGTACTAAACCTTTTATATCACAGTCAGGGGCATCAGGTTGTTTAGAAGAGGTAGCTGGTTGCGTTATTCTTCAAAGACTTTGCATCTCTGCAACTACTGATATCGTCGATATTCATCACAACAATTCGCTGCTCGGGCTCATTCTTGCGTTCGAACACCACGGAAACATGTTCGTCCTTCGGAATATTTTTCAAAGTTGTGCCGTAGTCACAAAGGCTTCTGAGTACGATGCCCTCGATCATTGCCAGCTGTTCCTCGGCCTCCATTTTGGCTTTTTCACGCTTCGCCTGTCGTGCTGCTTCGCGAACCCGCTTCTCCTCCTCATAGGTTTTTGAGAGCTTCGCCTGTCGGGTTTCGAGAACAGCAATCTCTTGCTCCAACTCCTTTACTTGCTTCTCTATTTCTTTTCTCTCATCTTCATCAGCGTGAATCAGCTCAATTTCATACTCACGACGGCGATATTCAATTTCGCGACGTTCACGATTTATTTCTCGAAGCCCGCGGCGGGTTTCAGAATCGATTCGTATAATGGAGTTCTCGTCCTGTAGGTCCGCCAGGGAAAATTCTATCTGGTTTTCAACTTCGTCCATAACGACCCCAACACCGTCCAAAATATCACCGACCATTTGTTTGATCTCAACGCGCCTTACCTCATTGGGTTCCGAGGGTGGGATCACAAAGGAGAAGCCGTCGGATTCCTGGCCGACATGAAAACTTCTCCAACTATTGGCTCGAACGGTAAACACGACACCCTGGTTGGCCAGATAGCTGGTTTCAATTTTGGGGTCGCAGTGGTTGCAGGATTCATCCTGTTTGAACGCGAGTTCGATTGTATTTGCCATGACCATCACGTCTTTATGGATTCGATCAATTTCTGGCGCTGCCTGTGCTGTGGCGGCGCTGGCAAGTAGTAGTGGCAATAGTAGATTCTTCATAGGTTGTTTCCTTCCACCGAGGCTTGTCTCAATAGTCGATTAATTTGATTGATGTTGCGTTTGTCTTCTACCTGACTCGCTAGGAGCAGGCTGATGCTTTCTTCAGTTTGCTGGGCTCGCTGTTCCTGTGCGTAATCCCAGACGGTCAGCAGCGTGCTGAGTTCATCCTTGCGTTCCTCTCGACTCATTTCCATTACGGTTCTGAGCAATAACTGGTTTGCAGCCACCTGGTTTGTAGATAGGTTAGCCACTCTCCGTTGTAATTCTTGTTCCTGACGCATCTCTAGTTCAGTGAGTACCTTTGCTAGAGTCTCCTGAGATACACCGGAGTGGTCTCCAAATTTAATTGTTAGACCGTCCGCAGTGCTGACATTGGCCTGGGTGATCACAAGCACCAGAACCATGACTGAAGCAAAGCTGCTCACCCACTGGAGATTGGGTAACCAGGAAGTCTCGGGGAAGAAGGTTTTGCGCCGGTTCCAATGGGGCACGGGTTGATCATCCCAGCGACTCGCAAGAGCTTGCATCTGCCAGAGCTGCTGCAGGGACTCTGCACAGTCGTCACAATGGTTCAGGTGCTGGTCGACTCGCTGTTTTTGCAGACTACTGAGCTGGTCATCTACCAGGTCGGGTAGTAGGTCGCGATATTCATTGCATTCGGATGTCATGGTTATACTCCTCTAACTTAAACGACAGCTGTCGGGCTGATCGATCTCACTTTGTTTCTTCAATTTACCCAGAGCAGCGTAGAGCCTGGTCTTGGCAGTGTTGCTGGATATTCCCAATTGGCCTCCGATTTCTTCGAAGGTGAAATGCTGAAAGTACTTAAGCTCGACTACTTGCCGCTGTTCAAGGGGCAGGCAGCCCATCATGACACTCATATCCCGGTTCGATTGAGCTGTTGCCAGATTGGTATCGGGCTCGTAGGTAGCGTTCTCATCCATCAGTTCTAGGTCGTCGGCCGACTGGTGAAATTTTTTCCGCCGGAAATAATCAATACAACGAAATGATGCGATTCGGAATAACCAGGCAACAAAGACGCCGTCGCCCCGGTAATTGTCCAGGTTGCGATAGACAGATATTAGAACGTCCTGCAGAATATCCATTGCATCATCAGCGTTACCGCTCATACGGAACGCGTGGTTGTACAAACGTTTCTCATAGCGTTTGACGAGCTGTAGCCAAGCGCGTTCGCTGCCTTGCTTGGCATTTTTAATGAGCTGCTCGTCGGTTTTTCTGCTAAACACTTAGTTTCCTACAGGGTGTGTCTATGGGTGCATTGCAACTTGCACCTTCGGTTGCTAGATCTATTTGGCTTAACTGATTGACGGGGCAAGCCAGTAAAAAGTTTGGTCGCGTGGACATTTTTCCTAGGTTATTCTCATTCAACGTCGCAATCACCCGTCAGGATGTTTAATGAGTCAACCTAAAAAACCCAAGAAGGCTGTTGTGGTACTTCTCGATAGCTTAAACCGGCATATGTTAGGTTGTTACGGCGGTCAAGAGTTTGAAACCCCAAATATCGATCGACTCGCCAAGCGGGCCTTAAAATTCACTAACCATTACACCGGATCGCTGCCGTGTATGCCTGCCCGCCATGACATTCTAGTCGGTGCAATGGATTTTCTGTGGCGTCCCTGGGGCTCTATTGAGTTGTGGGAGCGTCCTATCACCCACTATTTGCGCCGTAAGGGCGTCCCTACCCAATTGTTTTCAGATCACCCGCACCTATTTGAAACCGGCGGGGAGAATTACCACACAGACTTTTTTGCCTGGGACTATACCCGTGGTCATGAGGGGGATCCCTGGAAAGTCCGGGAAGATCCTAGTTGGATTGGAACACCAACACTGCCAGCCAAAGCGAAATACCCAAAAGAGGCGGGAAAGCTGGTCTATGACCTTTCCCGTACCTGGTTCAAGGAAGAGCTCGATTTTCCCGGGCCGCGAACGATGAAGTCGACGGCGGATTGGCTGGGAGAAAACGGTGGCGCACTAGATGAGTTTTTAGTCTTTGTTGATGAGTTTGATCCCCATGAACCCTTCGACACACCCAAACCCTGGGCGAACAAATATGACCCGGAATGGGATGGTGATCTATTGATATGGCCGCCCTACGCTGTGGGTGGGGTTGAAAATGGTGTGATTGATGCCCGCCAGGGACAACATATCCGGGCAAATTATGGCTCAAAACTCAGCATGATCGATCACTGGTTCGGCAAAATATTAGATGAAATGGACAATGGCCTGTGGGATGACACGATGTTTATCCTCTGCACAGACCATGGCCACTATCTTGGCGAAAAAGACATCTGGGGCAAGCCCCGGGTGCCTCAATACGAGACCCTCGGACATACACCGTTGATGATTGCAGCGCCCGGGATTGCAGCCGGAGAGATCGACTCTTTAACAACAAATGTTGATATCCACGCAACTCTAGCTGAATTGTTTGGCGTTGAGTCTGAACACATGACCCATGGTAAGTCTCTGCTGCCGTTGATTTATGGCAAAGAAACATCGGTCAGAGAATATGCCATCGGCGGAATTTTTGGCCAGTGGGTTCAGATCCAGGACGGTAAAAATAAGTATGCAAGAGCGCCTGTAGGAGATGGGTTTCCGCTTTCTATGTGGTCCAATCGCTGGTCGACAATGCCGGTCCCGTCAATGCCGGGTTTACGTTTGCCTAATCCTGATCGCAGGGCCTACCTGGACTTTATGCCGGGCTCCGACGTCCCGGTTATTCGGCAGCCCTTTCAACAGGGTGACATGCTGCCGTTTTGGGCGATGGGTCCACAGGTAGATGACCATCATTTATATTCAATCGTGAACGATCCCGACGAGATTGAAAATCGTGTTGGAGACCCCGACGAAAAACGTATGCTCGAACTGCTTCATACAGCTTTGACTGAAGTTGAAGCACCGGAGGAGCAATTTGTCCGATTAGGCCTGGCCTAGGGAAAAGTTTTTGATCGATTAATAGAACCAACCGGCCTCGGCGTGCGTCTTATTTGACTAAGAAGTGTGGAAATTTACCAACAGTCTTTTTATTACTGGTGGCGCGCGTAAAAATTTTCTATAAAAAACAACAAGTTAATTTCTGGCTTGAATTCTGCTTAGCGATAGCAAAGCAGCGTTTCATCGCGCGAGTAAATTGACAATTTAAGGGGCAAGCATGTTAACAATTCGGGATCTTTCGAAAACCTACGCCAATGGTGTGAAAGCGTTGAACAAGATCAACCTGGAACTGGAACCTGGCATGTTTGGCTTGCTTGGCCCCAATGGTGCGGGAAAGTCCTCCTTGATGCGGACCCTGGCCACCCTACAGGAAGCTGATGAAGGTACGGCGATGCTTGATGAAGTTGATATTCTGAAGGATAAAGACTCACTCCGTCGGGTATTAGGCTACCTGCCCCAGGACTTTGGTGTGTATCCCAAGCTGTCACCGCTCACGATGCTCGATCACTTTGCGATGCTAAAGGGTGTCGTCAACAAAGGTGAACGACGGGAGTTGGTTGATGCCCTGTTACATCAGGTGAATCTCTATGATGTACGAAAAAAAGCAATAGATACCTTCTCTGGTGGCATGAAGCAGCGCTTTGGTATTGCTCAAGCGCTGATCGGTAACCCGAGGCTGGTTATCGTTGATGAACCCACCGCCGGTCTCGACCCCTCCGAACGAAATCGATTTCACAATCTGCTGGCAGAAATTGGTGAAAACATTGTTGTGATTCTGTCCACTCACATTGTGGATGATGTCACGGACCTTTGCGCCAATATGGCAATTATGGGGGCAGGCGAAATTCTGCTAACGGGTAAGCCGAGGGAAGTGATTGAGCGGATCAAAGGCAATGTTTGGAGCAAGCAAATTAGCCGCAGTGAGCTTAATGACTATCAGCAAAATTTCCGTGTGATCTTGTCTCACTTAAGGGAGGGTCATACGGTCATTCATGTGTTGTCGGAGAATCAGCCGGAGGGTTTCGATCATCAAGAAGCAAATTTGGAAGATGTGTATTTTGCAACTTTGATTAATCACGGCATCGCCGTTTCTCTATAACTCCCTTTTGAGGAACGCATGATGTTTTTGGATAACCTAAAGTTTGAGCTGAATTACCACCGCCAACAGTACGTGTTTTATGTGATGGCTGGGGTAGTTTTTCTACTGTTTTTTCTGGCGATGACATCGCCGAATGTGTCTATTGGCGGTGGGGGTCCTAACGTCAATCTAAACGCAACCATGGCGATTTATAACACCTTACTTTCCGTATCTTTTCTTGCGGTTATTATGTCCATTACCTTCACAGCCAATAGTGTGATCCGAGACTATGACTACAAGACCATAGAATTTTTCCTCTCGAGACCGCTTTCGAAAGCTGGATTTATATACGGTCGTTTTACCGGCAGCTTTTTCTTTGGCGTGCTGGTATATCTTGCTGGATTGATGGGGATTTTGGTTGGCGAATTAATGCCCTGGTTAGACCCCGAACGGCTCGGGGATTTTAGTCTCACCCCGTACGTGTATGGCACATTGCTGGGCGGCTTACCTAACCTGTTTATTTTCAGCTGCATATTCTTTTGTATCGCCTCGGTGACCCGTTCGCTTGGATATACCTATGTGGCTGCAGTAGCTTTGTTGATGCTGAGTTTTCTGCTTGACTATTTTACGGACCGGGAAACCGTGCAACTCACCAGTATTCTGGATCCCTTCGGTAGCACCGCCGTTGATGAGCTGACACGCTATTGGACTCCCTTTGAACAAAATCGAGATCTACCTCCTTTAGAGGGAACTATTCTGGTTAACCGAGCGCTTTGGTTGTTCATAGCCGTTTGTTGCCTGGGGGCAAGTTATAGGCTCTATCCATTTTCGATAAATCGTAGCTCGAAAATCAAAGCAGCCAAGCCCGCTGAAGTGGAAGCGGTGTCCAGTAGTAGGTCGCCCATAGCAAAGGTAACTCAACAGTTCGATTTTAGCGCACAGGTTTCTCAATTCGCCTCTCAAACACGACTTGAAATACGCAGCCTGGTGTTTAGTGTCCCCTTTGCCATTGTTATGGTGTTGGGGATGATTCAGGTTGTAGCCGGTGCCATCGGTAACCTGGGTAGTATTTTTGGCACGCCGGTTTATCCCACTACCAGCAATATGGTGAGTGTGATCAATGGCGTATTTTCATTGCCGTTGTTAGTCGTGTTGGTGTACATGTCCGGCGATATGATGGTGCGAGAACGTGCGACCCGCAGTCACGAAATCATAGATGCGATGCCCTTCCCAAACTGGGTCATGATTGCGGCAAAGTGGGTGGGGCTTGCAACAGTTGTTGTCATTATGTTGCTGGCTGTAATGGTCGCGGCAATTGCGCTGCAACTATTTAACGGCTACTACGAAATCGACTTACCTCAATATTTGCTTGGGCTACTGTTCTTCTTCCAGTTTCCGATTTACCTCATGGTGACGATGTCGGTGTTCTTCTATGTATTAACCCGAAACAAATACACCGCAATGTTCCTCATGATTGTTTATGTCGTGTCTGGGCTTTCTCTGCCTGCAATGGGTTTTGAGCATTACCTATATCGTATGGCTGAAATCAACATGACCACTTCCTACTCGGACTTTACGGGCTACAGTCAGGACGTTGTGCCGCATCTCTGGCAAACCTTCTACTGGGGATTGTTCGGTTGTTTGATGCTACTCGCAGCTCACCTGCTTTGGCCAAGGGGTAGTGAAGATGACCGGGCTAATCGAGTCAAAGTGATGCGGGCTCGCATGACGCGTCCGGTTGTCATCAGCCTATGGGGTTTTTCAACAGCCTTTTTAATGGTGGGTGGGTTCATTTACTACAACACCAATGTGCTGAATCGTTACCTGACGAATGATGACCTGGAGACATTGCAGGCGGATTACGAAAAAGCCTACAAGCGCTATGAACGTGAGCCACAACCGGCGCTTCAAAGTGTTTATGTTGAAGTTGATATCTATCCAGAAGAACGTGATGTTGCAGCAAAAGGACACTACGAACTGGTCAACCGCAATAGCTTTCCGATCAGCCAGATCCACTTCACCGAAGCCCTCGGCGTAGATCTTAAAAGTCTGGATCTTCCGGAGTCGGAAATGACCCGCGACGAAAAGCTCGGCTACCGGATTTATACACTGGCGTCTCCCATGTTGCCGGGTGACAGCATCGGCGTTGATTTTTCTGTTTTGTGGACAACTCCTGGGTTTGCCAATAGAGGGCATCCTGTCCAGTTGGCGAGCAATGGCACCTTCTTCAATAACACAGACCTGTTACCTCAAATTGGTTATCAAAGTGGTGCTGAGCTACAGGATAATAACAAACGTCGGGAACAGGATTTGCCTCCAGTTCAGCGACTACCGGATTTGGATGACCCGGAAGGTAGAAACTCAGTAGGCTTGATGTCGAACAGACGTGTTGATTTTGAAGCTGTTGTTTCGACTTCACCGGACCAGATTGCGATTGCGCCAGGCTATCTACAAAAGGAGTGGGAAGACAATGGACGGCGATATTTTCATTACAAGATGGATTCGCCAATTTGGAATTTCTTTTCGTTTTTGTCCGGGGATTATCAGTTAAAAACAGATAAGTGGAATGACGTGGCAATTGAAGTCTATTATCAGCACGACTACAACGTCGATACGATGATAGAGTCGACTAAAGATTCACTCGATTACTTTTCCAAAAACTTCTCTCCTTATCAGTATCGTCAGTTCCGAATATTGGAGTTCCCAAGATTTCAGGGGCGATTCGCGCAATCCTTTCCGAATACCATTCCCTTTAGTGAAAGCATTGGCTTTACCGCAGATCTTCGGGATAAAACCAATATTGATTATGTTTACTATGTAACGGCCCATGAATTGGCACATCAGTGGTGGGCACATCAGGTACTCGGGGCTGATGTGCAGGGGTCAACGATGATTGTCGAAACCCTGGCCCAGTACTCTGCGTTGATGGTGATGGAACAAAAATACGGTGCCGCGCAGATGCAGAAGTTCCTTTCATTTGAGTTGGATAGTTATTTACGAGGACGCGGCAGTGAAATCATTGAGGAGCTTCCCCTTTACCGAGTAGAAAACCAGGCATATATACATTATCGAAAGGGCAGTGTTGTTTTTTACGCTTTGAAAGATTTGATTGGTGAGTCTGCAATCAATGATGCGCTAGCAACTTTCCTTGAACAGTATGCGTTTAAGGATGCACCTTATCCAACCACTCGAGAATTGCTGACGTTGATTCGTGACCGAGCGGACCCTCAGTACGCGGATACGATTACGGATATGTTTGAGAAAATTGTCTTATTCGATGTAAAAGTAAATGATGCTGATGTGATCGAGTTGGACGACGGTGGTTTTGAAGTTAGCTTTGATGTCTCCAGTATTAAATTCGAAGCTGATGGCGAAGGTTTCGAAACAGAAGTCGCAATTTCGGACTGGGTAGATATTGGAGTACTAGGGGAGAAGGTTGGCGATGCTGAAGTGCCAGAAATCCTACATCTCGAGAAGGTGAAGTTAACCAGCGGTGCCAGTAACTACACGTTACGAGTTGATCAGAAGCCGGTTTCCGTTGGCATCGATCCACTCAACAAATTGGTAGATCGAAATCCAGACGATAATATAAAGGCGCTTTGATTTTCTATTTTTAGCTTTCTACTTATGGGCTACGGAAAACAGACGGAGCTAGAGTGTTGCGCCGACAATGGCAACGCTCACGTCTGTTAGTTGATCGGTAGGTTCAATCTGCCAACCGGAAGCCACATCTTCTGTGCCCGAAGCCTTAATAGGTAATTGGATTACTTGCCTAAAGGGCTGGCCGTTCACGGTTGCACGGAACTCAACAGCCAGGACAGACACAGACGCCGGCGTGAGATTGGTTATCGTCGCAATGAACTGCCCAGTATCGGATTTTTTGGGTTCAACTCGAAAGTATCGACTTGGATTGTCTGGCAAATCTAGCTGAATAAATGACAGGGTGGCATTTTTACCTAGAGTGCCGCTCGCCCCCATTGCCGAACTAAAATACCCCTTTGCTTCATTTCTATTCCCGGAAGCGAGAGATAGCTGCCCCAGTTCCTGACTGGCAACCGCAGTGGGTAGCAGCTCATTGCTCTTTTCAAGAAACTGTTTGGCCTGGGTTCGATTGCCGCGTTTAGAGGAAACCAGACCTCGGCCTAGATAGTATTCAAAGTAGTTATTATCCAGTTCGATGGCCCGGGCGTAGGCGGCCTCGGCATCCTCGTATTTCTTTTGCTGGTAGTAAATATTGCCCTTTAATCCGTGGAATCGAGCTTCAGAGGGGACCTGCTTGAGTGCCGTGGTTAGGTTGCCCAATGCCTTATCGTACTCGCCTTTGGCAAAAAGGGATTGAGCATTGTCGAAACTTGTATAGGCATAACTATTTTCGCGCAGAAAAGCAGTGGCCTTTTGGAATCGGTCTACACCCAGATCGCCACCTGGACGGCCGAGTTCTTCAACGGTATTTTGATTTGCACTCACCCGTTCCTGGGATGGCGGATGACTCGCAAATAACCCATCGATAAAACTGCTCTCATGACCCTCGGACAGTCGGACAAAGGTTTCCTGTAGTGAGATTGCGGCGGCTGGGTCGTAGCCGGCTTTTGCCATATATTGGGTGCCGTAGTAGTCGGACTCCAGTTCAGCATTGCGTCCGTATTTTTGGCTAATCAGTTGAGCGCCTAATTGGGCGCCGCCCACCACGTAGTTTCCGTAGTCCGATTCACTAACAGCTGCGCCTATGGCGGTTGCGGTGACCAGACCCTGTAGAATCATGCCCCGTTGGACTGAGTTGGCGCCGTGTTTTGCGGCAGCGTGAACTGCCTCGTGGCCCAATACTGCAGCAAGTTCGGCTTCGCTTTTGAGTTCGACCAAAAGCCCCCTGTTAATTGATATTTTGCCGCCAGGTAACGCCCATGCATTGGGAACGCTATTGTTTAGGACCACAAACTCGTAGGGCAGGTCTCGGTCTCCGGCCGCAGCAACACGCTGCCCAACACTATTAACGTACGCAATAAGTGCAGGGTCCGTAACATATTGCCCACCCTGGGATTGTTGAGAGGGGATGTATTGCTTTGCGCCCATTTCAATTTCGTCAGCTTCCGAGATCAGGGATAGCTCATTTTTCCCGGTAACGGGGTTTACTGCGCAACCAGTACTCAAGAGGAGTGGTGTAATTAGAAGAAAGAGCCAAAGTCGCATGGTGGTTTCCTGCCATTGGATTAACAAAATCTATGGTATTTGGTATTGCAGGCAACTGCGAGCGAGTATGAAAAATAAGGTACACTCGTCAGATGCCCATTAGTATCGACAACATCGATTTTGCCCTGCAACAGCATGACCCGCTTCGTCATCCTGTGCATAAAGCCACTCGAAGAGCGGCCGTTGCCGCGATTCTAAAGCAAACCGATGGCCATACTGAGGCCCTGTTTATCCTACGGGCGCCCAGGGACGGTGATCCCTGGTCCGGTCAAATGGCATTCCCCGGCGGGCATATCGAAACCTTTGATGCTTCTTCCCGAGATGCAGCAATTCGAGAAACTCAAGAAGAGATTGGGTTGGATCTAAGAGCGCATGGCCGCTATCTAGGCGCATTAGACGAGATTAAGGCGAACCCCAGAGGGCGTAACATCGATATGGTGGTGTCCCCCCATGTATTTGTACTGGAAAACGCGGATGTGAGTTTTGAACCTAATTATGAGGTCGCAGAGGTACTTTGGGGTTCTCTAAACGATATGTATCACGGTCATAGTGTGACTGAGACGCAATTTTCTATGCAAAATGAAGTTCAGACATTTCCCGGCTACGATGTCGGTGGCCAGGTCGTCTGGGGGCTAACGATGCGGATGGTGGACCATGTGTTCAACTTGATTGACCCAGAATGGGTGTCCCGTTACGACTAACAACCGATCCTTTGCCCGGATATCCCGTAAATAAAGAGTCTCGTCGGCTCTTCCATGAGTTTTCAATGGCTCTCGTTTACATTATCATCACGAATCTTAAAGGGCCGTGAGAGCCCGACATAGTCTCTGGGCGTTTAATATGCAGAAATCACGAATTTACGGTGTCATGACAGCAAGTACGCTACTTGTTGGTGGTGCCATGATTTTTCTGTTGCCAGAACTTGATGTTGGCTTGATAGCGATCATAGCCGTTGGCCTACTTCTAGCGATGGTTGCACCGGTTGTACTGATCGGAATCGCAATCAATAAGCTAAAGGGTGATGTCGAAGAGAAGGCGATTGAGCTCAGGCGACAGGGCGAAGAACTCAGCAGTCTTAAGTCCAAGTTTTCAGCCGTTACTACCCTGGATGAATTAACCGGCTGCTCCAATCAGCGACATTTTATGGAATTGTTGGCCCAGCACCGGGCAATGAGCGAACGGGGAACTTACGAGTTTACCCTCGCGGTAACTCAGGTTGACCAGTTTACGGAAATCATTGAGAAGCAGGGTCTGGGTCGAGGCAACGAAGTGCTCCAGCTGTTTTCACGAATTGTTAAGGCCGCCCTCCGAGAAGTGGATGTGATTGCCCGTTTCGAAGCGGACAAGTTTGGCATGGTGCTGTCCGGTTGTTCAGAGCAGGATGCATTACAAATTATTAATCGAATTAGTCAGTTGATCAGCCAGATCCAGGTCAATGACCAGGACGACGTGAAGATCACTTCGTCCGGTGGCATTACTTCCTTTCATGGCACTGAAACCGTTGAGGACCTGATTGAACACGCCGAACAGGCGCTACAGTTTGCGATTGAGCAGGGCCGCGACCGGGTTGCAGGCTATAACTATATAAGCCCAGAAGAAGCAGCAGAAACCTAGTCTAGTAAAATTCTAGACTGAACCCCTAGGCAGGTTGATAACCAATCGGCAGTGGGTTTTCTAAAAAGACCGAAGTTTCAGGCTGCCCGCCCAGCGCAATATCTGCCAACCTTTCCGGGAGTTGTCGTGGCGAGAACTGATCATCTGATCTCTGCAGTTCTTCCACTCCCCACCATCTGAGTTCCATTGTCCACTCCAACTCATAGTCCATCATATGGACCATTGTTGGCTCAAATTTATCGACGGGAACCAGGAAAAATGTCTCGTGTGAAGCCCGGGGTTTATCCTTAAAAACAAACTCAATTGTCGTATGCCAGATCGGATGAGCTTCACCCTTAACCTCTAATCCAGTTTCTTCAAACACTTCGCGTCTCATGCAGTCTTCCGCAGATTCACCCGGTTCGACTCCTCCCCCGGGTAATGTCCATGCTCCTCCGGGAACCCAGGGTAAGTCGATCTTCAGAAGCAGCACCTCAAAGTCAGGGGTACACAGTACGCCCCGGGCAGCATGCCGAACAATCGGCTTCAAGTGAGTTCCTTTTCCAGCAGTCTGGTCATCGCCGCCAGGGCTTTTCCCTTATTGGCCAGTTTCCAAACCATAAAGACCTTCTCATTTTTAAGGGCCTGTTTGGTGTGCAGTTCAACGAGGGTGCCGTTATCTAGATAGGGCTGGATTTTTGTCCGGGGTAGATGTCCGATTCCGATTCCCGCTAACTGTGCTTCAATCTTTTGATCCATGTTTTGCACATAGAAGGCGTCGCTGTTTGAGATTAACCCGGCACTAGTTGAGATGTTGAGTTGTGTTGAGTCATGAACAATCACACGGCGACTGGTTCGTAGCGCCTCATCCAATTCTGCCGGTTGATTAGCAAACTGGCTGATTGGGTTATCTCTGGATGCAACCAGGGCCAGATCATTCTTGCCTAAGATTGTGCTCCTATAGCCTTTGTTTGCGGGAACGGGCCCCGGAATGTTCACGACCAGATCGACCATATCTCGCTCAAGTAACTCCCAGCCGCCGTTTAAAATATGCTCACTGACATCAAGTTCAACGGTGGGGTACAGGTCAACAAACATTCGAATCGCGCTGAAGAACTCTGAATAGTCGCAGGGAGCGCCGACAGAAATGTTTAGTCTCGGCTCCCAGCCCGTTGCGACTTCCCGGGTTTTATCCGCCAGCCTGGAGGTGGCCGCGAGAATCTGTCGCCCATCTTCCAGGACTACTCTTCCCGCAGCGGTGAGCACCGAGCGTCGACCCTGTCTGACAAATATGGTGACGTCTAGTTGTTCTTCGAGTTTTTGCACAATATATGACAGCGCTGAGGTGGCCTTTCCCAACTCTTCCGCGGCACTCGCAAAACTTCCCCGTCGGTCAATCGTGTCGATGACTTCCAATGCCTCGATTGTGATGGGGTTTTTAGACATTTTTCGAATGTTCTAGATTTTTGAACATTCTAATCGAAGAACACCGCTTATTCGATGATTTCTGATTCGTACACTAGGCCCACTCATTAACGTTTTGAAAGGACAAAAGAAATGAAACTATTACATATAGACGCAAGTTCAAATCCTGAAGGCAACAGCAGAGCTATTACCCGCTACCTGGTGGATCAATTGAACGCGGAACAAGTGGTCACACGGGACGTTGCCCAGGCTCAGTTGCCGGTAATGGACGCGGAAACCTTGCTTGCCTTTTATCAATATGCGGATGGCGCTGTTGTCTCACCGAGTACAGAGCAGCACTTAGCTTTGTCGGACACCCTGATCGAAGAGCTAAAGGCCGCTGATGCCGTAGTGCTCGGTATCCCGATGTATAACTTTGGTGTGCCTATTCATCTCAAAAACTGGATAGACCATGTTGCAAGGAGCGGAGTAACCTTTCGTTATGGTGAAAATGGCCCAGAAGGACTAATAGGTGAAACCGCCATTTATGTTGTTGCAACATCGGGTGGTACACCAATTGGCAGTGACTACGACTTTTCATCCCGCCATGCACAACAGGTGTTCACGTTTCTTGGCGCTAGCAGCATTGATGTGATTGATGCGAGTGGATCTAAGGGGTCGCCACAGGAAGTGGTTGCCGCAGCGAAGGCGCAAATAGATGAATTGCTGGTTGACCGGATAAGAGAGCCACTAAAGCAAATTCAGCACGCATAGGCTGGCATCAAAACGACTAGCACTTACCCTCGTATCGAAATGCAATCACCGTTTTAGATTGATTTGTGATCAATACTCGATTGCAGGTACGAGGGTCGGAGCTGGCCACCTGGACTCCCATAAAACTACTACCCGAAACCGCATCTCCCATGCGTTTCTTCCAGATGTATTCAAATGTCCCGTTTTGCATATCGTATACACTATAGGGTTTTCCGAGTTCACTTCTTGCGGCATCAATTGGTTTGCCAATGAAAGTCGCTAACAGATCAACTCTGCCTGTCTTTTGTGATGCGCACGAGGTGACCAAAATGGTTAAAAAACACACAATTAGTAGAGTTTTCACCGTGATATTCCTTCACATAGTGGAAGCCTAGATAGTTCAATAATCCGACTCAACTTTCAATATGCTTTTTCTAAAGCGATACAAAAAAAGCCAGGGACATGCCCTGGCTTTGTAACGGGTTGAGTATGGCTCAAGGTAAATCGAACCATAGTGCCTCCAGACTTTCCTGGGCGATGACCGTTAGGTCGTCTCCTGCACTAACGCCGATCGCGTCTCCATTCGTGAAAGCATTGCCGTTAATATCTGCAGTGCCCCGCACAATGTGCAAGTACCCTGTACTGGCAGTATCAAGGTAATATTGTTCGCCTGGCTGCAAAACCAATCGCGACAACGAAGCATCTTGATGCATCATCAACGAACCCGACCTACCGTCTGGCGTGACTAACGGTGTGAGAGGACCGTCCTGTTCAACTCGAGCCTGCTCGTATCCGGGTGTTAATCCTTTCTGAGCAGGTAGGACCCAGATTTGTAACAGTTTTACGGCCTCGTCTACAGAGTGATTAAACTCTGAATGCTTGATACCGGTTCCGGCGGTCATTCGCTGCACCTCTCCGGCTTCAACGACAAATGAGTTCCCTAAAGTGTCCTTATGCTTCAAGGCACCTTCGGTCACGTAGGTGATGATTTCCATATCCTCGTGGCCGTGGGTATCAAATCCCATTGATGGCGCAATTACATCGTCGTTGATGACTCGAAGAGCAGAGATGCCCATGTGAGCCGGATCGTAGTAGCTGCCGAAAGAGAAGCTGTGTTTGCTGTCTAACCAGCCAAAATTGACTGCGCCCCGGTGTTCTGATTTTCTGACATAGTTCATAAGCTTTGTCTCCTGTTGGTGATGAACAGGGGGCAATATAGGCGCTGAATTAGGAGAGAATCAGAGCCAAATTTAGAACAATATGCTCAACATATTTGACTGATCCGAGCCGAGAATCACGCAGCCTAGTGGCGGTCCGGCAGACCGGGAATTGGACCAACGCCCGCAGAAAAGTGTGCGAGCACTTTGTTGCCGTTTTCAATGGTAACCCGGTAAACCATGTCATTCTCTTGATGGATACTTAAGGTTTGAGCAGGATCGTATCCCATCAGGTTAGCCACCATAACTTTGCCGATCATGCCGTGGGAAACAATGGCAATGTTCTTCGCATCTGCTTTCAGCAGTTCCTCGACAAAGGGCGTTGAGCGATCAAACATGTCGGGGTAGTTTTCTCCATTGGGGGCGCGATAGTTAAAGCGATCAGCTTCTAAAGCTTGCCATTCTTTTTCCCACTTAACTTTAATATCAGCGTACATCTCGCCGCTCCAATCTCCGCAATCCCACTCCATGATCCGCTCATCGAATACTGGCTCCAGGTTGAGATATTGATTGATGATCTCTGCGGTCTGACGGGTTCTGTCCAGGGGGGATACGTACAGCGCCTCGATATTGAGGGACTTCAACATCTGACCGTTGACATCCGCGTGGCCACGGCCGCGTTCATTTAAATTCGAATTCCACTGGCCCTGCATGCGGGCAATGGCGTTCCACTCGGTTTGACCGTGTCGAACGAAGTAGAGATGTTTCATGTAAATCCCGATAGCGGTTAGAAAGGCAGAAGACTACCATGCAATTCCCGTCGCCGGGGCTGTGCCAGTCGTAAAAATTTAAATAACAGTAAAACCAGTGCGCCTGCATTGTTCACAGGCATGAGTATCCAACCTAACCAGCCACCGCCGAAGTTAAACAATGGCAGGGTCAGTGAGCTTGTGATGAATTGAGCAATCTCAAAAGGCAGTGCAAACAAGGATGCGACTAACAGGACTACTACGCCGATACCAAGCCGGATAAATATGGTATTCCTTGATTGATATTCAATCTGCCGCATGATTTGCGCAGTAAATTCCGGGTCGCTTGAAAGCGCTGCTGGTTCTGCAAACATCGCCTGAAGATCTGGGTCAAGATCACTCATGGTTTCGAGTCTCCTGTTGTATCTGAGTCAGTATCTGAGTCGGTATCTAGGTCTGTATTTGTTATTGGGGTATTTCGATAAGCAGCCAGGCTTGCCTTTAGCTGTTCGGTACCTCGTTTGATATGAGATTTGACTGTGCCTAGTGGTAATGTGGTGAGGTCGGAAATTTCCTGATGGCTCATGCCTTCTTGATACGCCAGCACAATGCACAATCGCTGTTTGCTTTTTAAAGTGCTCAGAGCAGCATCAAGGTCAATTGCCATTGCCGGTGTTTCCCTTGTGCCAGGTATACCCTCCGGCTCATCTGATTCGCTAAGAAGGTCCCGTTTGCGGCAATGTTGTAACCAGGTATTAATGGCGAGTCGTTTTAACCATCCGCCGAATGCTCGATAGTCTTTGAGGCTCGAGATTTTAATAAAGGCTTGTAAAAAGGCTTGCTGACTGAGGTCGTCCGCAAGCGCGTGATCGTTAGAAAACCTACGCATAAGTTGCCGAATATCCGCCTGGCGTCGATGCACCAACTCGGCAAAAGCATCTTTATCTCCCTCTCTTGCGAGGCTGATCATCATCGCCTCGGGGCAATCTGGGTAATGGTCTTTGGCGTTTTGCAAAGTAGGTCTGCTGTTTCTTGTTAGTCTTTCCCCTCTTTTATATACCAGGGCGCAGTCAAGAAACCGCCAATCAGAGCGCCCACACCCATACATCCCATCATTGCTGCAGCACCGAGCACGGCCGTTCTTGCAATCGGCTCAACGAATCCCAGAAACACTGCTAGAACCGCGAGTCCTACCGCGATAGAGATCAACCAAACTCCAGCAATCTTAAAAGCCCTGTCTGGCCGGTCCTTATCGTCTGCCAATAATCCCAGCCGTCGCAACTGTTCCTCGTCCATCGGTTGGGAGGATTCCATCATTTTGCGGAGGGTTTCATGTTTTGCGTCTCGCTTGCGGATGTTGTCCCAGACCCCTGCCATGACGCAGGTGCCGATAAAACCCCAAAATGCTAATGCTGCTAGTCCCGCTCCAATATCCATCTTATTGCCTCATATTTCTGGTGAACTACCTATATAGATGCAGTCGCCGCAGCATTTGGATGCATGGCGTTCGAAAAAGTATCCGTTTATCCTGATTCACGCAAATTGGCCGAGGCAAATCACTTGGCGGCATCGGCAAGCGCGGCAAGCGATGGCACTGGATAGCACGGGAAAATACAAGAGAGGCTAAAAATGAAGATTGACCACCTGATGTGGGCCTGCGCTGATCTTGATGCTGGCATTGCAGAACTTGAGCAGCTCACTGGGATAAAGGCGGAATTCTCCGGTAGCCACACCGGAATGGGAACCCGCAATGCCTTGATGTCCCTGGGCATTGATTGTTACCTGGAAATTATCGCCCCTGATCCTGAACAACTTCTGCAGGGCAACTTTGGCGGTAGGCTTGCCGAACTCAAAGATACCGGTCTTCTGTCCTGGGCTGTGGCGCGGCAAGATCTTGAAGGTTTGAAGGCGGAGTTAGGGGATAAGGGTATTGAAACCAGCAGGGTGCAAACCACCACTCGTCAGGATCAACGGGGAGAGCTGCTGACCTGGCAATTGTTATTTGTGAAGGACCTACCGGGCGCGCCATTTTTTATTGACTGGTTAGACTGCCTCCACCCCGCCAAAACCAGTCCGGCTGGATGTCAGATTAAAAGTCTCACGGTTTGGATGAATGGTTCGGAAGCCTATCAACGTGCACTTGGTGCGATGGAAAGATTAACCATCCGCAACGGCGATAAGAATCCAGAAGCTGTAATTCAATGCCCAAATGGTATTGTGACCCTCACGCCATTGAACACGCCGCTTAAGGTCTTCTAAAAATGCCTCCCGCTAGATCAGGCCAAACTCTATGAAAGCCCCATGAAAGACTGTAACCAGTGCGGCAAATGTTGCGTCAAATATGGCGGCAACGGTGGTTTAAGCGCGAACGCTGAGGAAATCAATTGGTGGCAGGACCATCGCCCTGAGATTGACCAATACGTTCAGCAGGGTAATATCTGGATTGACCCTACCACCGGTGATTACCTCAGTACTTGCCCCTGGCTCAACAAACTCCCAGACGAAGAAAAGTATACCTGCGATATCTACTTCGACCGCCCTGAAGACTGTCGCGACTACCCCAGCCTTGTCAGTGAAATGATCCGCGACGGTTGTGAAATGATTGAGGTGCAGGATTTATCGAATCCGGCAGCAGCGCAGGAGCGATTGAATCGGCTGATGGATCGGAGCTGAATTTGGTGTTGGACGCTTTTGAAGCGCGCTTTGATTTTCGACCATTTTAGTAGCCGAAATGCTTAATAGTCGTGGAGGCAGCGAATGAGTTCCAACATTTTCTCACTGCCGCATTAGCCTAGTCTGTCTGTTCCAATTTTATAGGCATTAGAACCGCACGATGGCACATGATCCGCCGGCAGGGGCATGCAAGCTTTAACGCTAAAGGTGTTGGGCTGTAGCTTATTGTACGATTCCAAGAAATATCTGTTCAAATATTGACCTCGCCGCTAACTGTTCGCTGTTGTATTTCCCATTTCTCGGTGTGACCTGGATATATTGGTCAATTAGCAATTTCGCACGTGCTTTCTTATAGGACAATAGATACGGTTCTAGCTGCCTGAGGATGTTGAGCGCCTGGCGATTGTAGACTGCGTAGGTGAAGGCCTGTTTGTAATTCGCCTTGGTTGTTTTGTTGGTGATTTTCCCGACCCCCGTTTGATTGAGTACATATTCCAGAAGTTGACTTTCGGTACTGGCGATTGTAATCGCTGGTTGGCGCATGTCGCCTTTGTGTTTCCGGGTAAGGGTGATGGAGCCTTCGCCATCTACGAGGCCAGCGATGTAGGAAGCAGCTTCAATGGAGAGTGTTTTAGCCTGGCGGTATTGTGCCATTGCTTGGATAGGGTGGTGAGTGATTCAGAGAATTATACTGTATATATAAACAGTGTTCTAGTGTGGGGCAAACTGGGAGTTACCCTGCCGTAAATTAGTTTTTGTGTTGGCTAACACAAAAACTAATTTACTTTCGGGTCTTGATCTTCGGTCCGTCTTGCGACGGACCTGCAGACAAGCTGGTGGAGGCGGCGGGACAGTGATCCAAGGCTTTCGCCAAGGGCTGGACTATTCCTTCACCTGTATCGGATCTTACAATCCAAAACAGGGGAGAGCGTTTGTAAGTATCGCAACTGACTAAGTCTTAATACCTACCCTAGTACTCCATTGTGATCTCTTGCGAGACGACGTTAGGAGCCTATGAGTCTCTAGCCGGCTTACTGGTTTCCCATTCACCGGACGGCGTTGGCTTAGAAGCTTTAAACGTCTTTTTGTTTAAAGCCCCCTTAGCGTTCACCGTATGAGCTCTCTTTTCCTTTGGGGATCACTCCCCAAGGCGACCATGGTGTTAATCGAACCCGCGTCCGTCAGTACTCTGCCTTCGGCTCTACATGTTTATTCCGTTTATTATTTAACCTCTCACTGGCCCAACGAAAAGGGATTAAGAGGCGAGCTTGCTTTAAGTTTAACTGCTTTAGCCACAAGCGGGGCCTGACAGCGGTCCCATGAGTCGTGCACCCGGATTGAATACATGGGCACATTCGCCCCGGGTCAAGCTGGTACTAAATTACTCTAAAAGAGTTTTTTAGGCAGCTAGTGCGTAGTTTTCGTCATTGGCAACTGTGAAAGTTACAGTAATTGATTTACGAGAGTTACTACCCTCTCGACATGCACCTTAGGTTTCGTTACCGGCGTCGAATCCAAATCGCCCCCGTAAACCTATTGTGGGGCCGATTGTACGGGTTTAAAGGGCTTTTCCCAATGATTAGTTATCCTTCCAGTGGATAAGTTAAGGTAATAGGCTTGCTGCAACGCTCGGATTATCACGTTATAGGGATGCGTTTATTAGCAGAAAGTGGGGGTGAATTTGAGACTGATTCGACTATTAAAGCGCGATCTTGCCCAGGAGATGGAGGGGTGGATCGATGACGGTCTGATTGCGCCGGAGCAGGTGGATTCAATCCTGCAGCGTTATGGCATTAAGCGCGGAGAATCATCGACCCTGGGCTATGAGATTCTCATTGGGCTGGGTTTCCTCTTTGTTGGGCTTTCGCTGATTACGCTGATTGGTGCCAACTGGGATGAAATACCCAGATGGGTTCGAATGGCAGGTCTTGTGGTATTAACCGCCAGCACCCAGGGAGTTTCCATTTGGTTGGTAGCCAGGGGCCAGAATACCAGAGCCATCGGAGGGTTTTTCCTCGCCAACCTCTTCTACGGTGCATCCATTATCCTTATTGCGCAGATTTATCATCTTGGCGAGCATATGCCCGACGGAGTTTTCTGGTGGGCATTGGGTTGTGGACCCACCGCAATCTTGCTTCGTAGCCGTTTGCTGGCGTTACAGATGTTGGTGCTGGCTGTGATCTGGATGTTGTTGGAAAGCAGTCTTGGATTTTATCCGGCTTTGTTTCCCGTGTTTTTTATTGCCGCGGGTTATGTGCTCGTTCGGTCAGAAGGTAGCTTGATGCTGTTTATGGCGACCTTTTTGAGCTTTGGATTTTGGATTGAGTGTTCTTTGGCTGCCTATTGGCAATCCGGATCTTCAATGCGATTAGAAGCCGAGCATGTTGTGGTAACCATTGGCTTGTTTGGCTTTGCCTATAGTTTGAGCCACTGGCTGAATCGTCAAAGCCTCTCAATCTATCGAGATTACGGTGCGGTGCTGGGGGTCTGGGCGCTCCGGTTTGTTCTGTTCCTATGTTTTTATTTAAGTTTCCTCGACCCATGGGAAGAGCTGATTGAGGCCAATTGGGAGCATCTGTGGTCGATGACTGTGATCGCCGGTTGCTTCTGGGTAGTAGCGGGCATGCTTGCCTATGGTGCTGGTCGCCTGGTTGCCATCGTTGCCGCGGGTTTGTTGATGGCGGGCACGACTGCTCTGGTCATTTTGGTCGAAAACGACGTGCACGCGATTGCGTTTCAGGTTGCCTATAACGTGATCTTGGTGGCTCTGGGGGTTGGGCTTATTTTGCGTGGTGTCCAAAGCAATGTGACCCATTATTTTTGGACGGGGGTGGGTGTGATCCTGCTGGTCGCCATGATTCGATATTTTGATCTGGTGGGCGATTATATTGGCGGCGCGATTTTGTTCATCCTGATGGCCGGTGTGTTGTTAGGGGCGGCAAGGTTCTGGAAGCAGCGAACCACGGAGGTCAGAACGTGAATATTCGGCTGTTAGTGGTCGCGGCGGTGGCTCAATTGCTTGTGCTTGGCGGCATGCTGGTCTCAGCGTCAATACCCCTCTGGACGGGTCAGGAAGTTCGGCTCGCCACGGTGCCCGTTGATCCGCGGTCTTTGTTTCGTGGTAATTATGCGCGATTGAATTATGAAATATCTCAAATTGAGTCCTCGATGTTTCCGAATTTGGAGACCCTACGTCATGGCGAGGTCGTCTTTATTTTGCTGAACTCTCATGGAGGGATCGCCCAGCTTTCCGGCGTTTCACTAGAGGAGCCCGGGGACCAGCTCTTTATCCGGGGCAGGCTGCAACATCCGGCGGCAAACATTGACCAGCAAAACGTCAATTATGGGATTGAGGCCTTCTTTGCACCGAAGCAAAAGGCACTAGCCCTGGAAGCTCAGCTGGTTGCTGGGGGTGTTGCTAAGGTGATGTTGGCCAGTAATGGTAAGGCGGCACTTGTCGAATTAGAGTCCCGTTAACCGGCAAGGCTAATTGTTGTGAGCTTTCATGACGCGGGCTTTATCGCGATTCCAGTCTCGTTCTTTCATGGTCGCGCGTTTGTCGTGCAGCTTCTTACCGGTCGCCAGAGCAATTTCTAACTTAACTCGATGCCCTTTCCAATAGACCGAGAGGGCAACGCAGGTCTGGCCCTTGGCCTGGGTGGCGTTAATCAAGCGGGCGATTTCCTGGCGATGCAGGAGTAATTTTCGAACCCGGGTGGGTTCCGCGAGAATGTGGGTTACCGCGGTACTTAACGGCGTGATGCTCATACCACTAATAAAAGCCTCGCCGTTTTTGACAAATACGTAACTTTCCGTCAATTGACACTTTCCAGCGCGCAGGGCTTTGACTTCCCAGCCTGTCAGGACCATACCCGCCTCAAACTTGTCTTCGATTTGAAACTCAAACCGCGCGCGTTTGTTTTTGGCGATGCTGCCTGGAGATGTTGCTTTTTTTGCCATGGGGGTCTCGATTGCTGGACGGCCATTATAGAGGGCGCGGTATAGCGTGCAAGTCCTGTAGTTGGAGGCTCGCGCAATTTTGTAGGTCATCTATGCTTAAAGAATGAACACCGTTGCACTCAGTCCGCCTGAAAGTCCCCTTGAAAGTATCAGGACGCCGGCCAGGCCGCTTGTTGGTGTGGCAGTGCTTCTGGTGTGGGTTGGGTTGATGTGCGCCCTATTTTGGTGGTTTCAGTATCGTTTTACCTCGACCTGGGTGACCTTCGACGGAACCGAGGTCGCTGAAATTCAAATGGAGGAGGGTAGTAGAACAGTTGTGCATTTTGTGGATCAAGGCTGCTCCTGTACCAAATTTAGCTTGCCCCACATTCAAGATTTGGAAGATCAATGGCAGTCATCAAATGTGACATTTCGAACGTTGACTCCAGATGACTCGAACACATTGAGTCTGAGGCTGAGTGGAAAGGTTCCCGCTAGCCCAGCGGTGGCAATGTGGGGTATCGATGGTGAGTTAGTTTATTTTGGTCCCTATAGCTCAGGCTCAATCTGTGGAGAAGGGGAAGATTTACTCAGTAAGCTATTAGTCAACGAGACCGAAGGGCAGTGGACCAGTCAGGAATCGGTTGGGTGCTTTTGTCCCTGGCCGTCATGATGAGAGATCTGATAAGAGAACCGACGAGAAGGTGAGTGAGAAAGTTTATGGACACTGAATCTGGACTATCAAGACATTACCGGATGGCGGATAAGCTGATGCTGCAGATTAGCTGTGGACTGTTGCTTTTCTCCCTGGGCTTAGCGCCGATCTACGGTACCTGGCTTGAGTCGCTCGTCATTGGTGGCGTGGCGCTCGGTGGACTGGCGTCACTTTACTATCTCGCCCCCGGTTCGATATGGACTCGAATTGGCTTTGGCGCTGGATTCATGTTCTTTACCGCGCTCCATATTCAGCAAAGTAACGGCATGATTGAGGTGCACTTTGGTGTTTTTGTTTTGCTTGCCGTGCTGCTGTTTTATCGAGATTGGGTGCCTATTCTTGCCGCCGCAGGCACGATTGCGATTCACCACTTGTTGTTCTATTTTTTGCAAGCAAAAGGGTTCGGAGTCTGGTTGTTGCCAGAGATGGAAAACGGTGTTTGGATTGTGGCATTGCACGCAACCTATGTAGTGGTTGAGTCCGCACTTCTGATTTATCTCGCGGTTAAACAGCAAAAAGAATACGTTCAAGCTGATGAGTTGATGCAGGTGACCGCTCAGATCATCGACGATGAGCAGCTTAATCTAACAATACAATCGAGTGGTAGTACCGCCTTGTTGTCGCAATTTGATGGGTTTGTTCGCTCTGTATCCGACCTGGCAAAAACCGTACGGTCGACAGCAGAAGCAATTAATACAGACGGGCTAGAACTTCAGAATGCTACACAGGCTATGACGGGTATTGCTACCCGGCAAAATTCGGAGTCTGTGCAAATATCAATTGGTATCGATCAGTTGAGTGCATTGATTTCGAACATTAGTGCAAGTGCAGGCCACGTGGCTGCAAGTGTAGATGCAACGGGTAGTCGAGCTGAAGAAGGCGCCTCTGTCGGAGAAACCGCACGCCAGGAAATTCAGGCGCTGGCGGAACAAATTAATGCAGCCAAAGTGATTATTGTTGAGTTGAACGAGAGAAGTGCGGCCATTAGTCGAGTACTTGATGTTATTCGAAATATTGCAGATCAAACTAATTTGCTGGCGCTAAATGCCGCCATTGAGGCTGCCCGGGCAGGTGAACAGGGTCGCGGATTTGCGGTGGTTGCCGATGAGGTGCGAACGCTTGCCAAACGAACACAGGATTCAACCCAGGAAATAGACGCGATGATCGAGGCGTTGCAACAGGGCAGTGAATCATCGGTCAAAGCGATTGTATCTAGTCAGGCCCACGCTGAAGCCTGCCTCGAAAAAACCGAGAGTAGTCAGAAGCTGATTACCGGTATTCGTGATGATGTGAGTGGCTTGACGCGGCTCTGCCAACAAATTGCCAATCAAACCAATGAGCAGCTATCCGCTGTGGACAATATCAACAAAAGAGCCGAGCAATTCGCAGCAGATTCGAAAGATGCTGTTGTCCAATCCGAAGCGACTGCCCAATCTGGTGAACTGATAAGAGCGTTGGCTGCCGAACTCTTAAAAGAAGCGGCTCGCTTTAAAACCGCATGAATGCGTATTGAGGCATGGTGCTAAATACCTGACAATGCGGTAACTCAATCTCAGGTATTAGTGGATGTCTTCCAACGATTCCGTTCATGGCATGTGGTCTTCTCGTTTTATGTTTATTCTGGCTGCGGCGGGTTCCGCTGTCGGTCTTGGGAACATCTGGCGTTTCCCCTATGTTGCGGGGGAAAATGGTGGTGGCGCGTTTGTGCTGGTTTACCTGGTCTGTATTTTTCTCATCGGCATTCCAATTCTCACATCAGAAATTTTCCTCGGTCGTGCCGGTCGAAAGAGTCCCATCAATACTATGCAGGGTTTGGTTGAGCACTCTGGGGCAAACAAAGCCTGGAATGTAATAGGTTGGATGGGCGCTCTGGCGGGCTTCATGATTTTATCCTTTTATGCCGTGATTGCGGGCTGGGCTATGTCCTACATGTTTTCGTCTGCTTCCGGAGTGTTTGTTGACATTGATGGGGCGGGAGCGTCGAGTGTTTTTAATGACTTTGTTGGAGATCCGGCCCAGGTGCTCACCTGGCATGGCATCTTCATGTTAATCACGATCTATATTGTTGGCAGAGGCGTCGCCAATGGGTTGGAGCAGGCCGTTAAATATTTGATGCCGGCGTTATTTTTGTTGTTGCTTTTGCTTGTGGGCTATTCAGCAAACACCAGTCATTTTAGTGAGGGTGTGTCCTTTTTGTTTTCCTTTAACGTCGAAAAACTTACCTGGAACGGTGTGCTAATTGCCATGGGTCAAGCGTTCTTCACCTTGAGTCTGGGTATGGGTGCAATCATGAGCTATGGCGCCTATATGCCAAAAGATTCATCCATTGTTGGTTCAGCGACCATTATTGCCTTAATTGATACCTCGGTCGCTCTACTCGCAGGTATTGCCATCTTCCCGTTGGTTTTTGCCAACGGTCTGGAAATTAGCTCTGGACCTGGATTGATGTTTGTCACTCTACCCCTGGCCTTTGGTCAAATGAGTGGCGGTGTCATATTTGGCACCATGTTCTTTTTGCTTGTCACCTTTGCCGCCATTACCTCGGCCATTTCCTTGATTGAACCTGCATTGGCATGGCTGGTTGAGCACCTACATGTCAGCCGCTTGCGAGGCGCAATTCTTGTGGGCGGAGTTGCCTGGTTTGTTGGCCTGGGCAGTGCTTTCTCGACCAATATCTGGTCCGATGTCATGGTGTTGCCGGGCATGGATTTCTTTACCTCGATGGATTATGTGTCTAACAATATTATGCTGCCGCTAGGTGGTATGCTGATTGCCCTGTTTTCTGGTTGGGCTGTAGATAAGTCGGTCAGTCAGGACCAACTACAACTTTCGCCTGGACAGTTTGCAATCTGGGAAATCCTGGTTCGCTTTATTGCACCATTGGCGGTTGGTACGGTGTTCGTGATGACCTTCATCTAGCCCCACTGAAAGCCAAAGGTTTTGTAGTTTATGAGAAGTATTCAGCGTTCCGCACTGGTGCCCTACTCGCCGGCGCAAATGTTTGATGTTGTAAACGATGTGGCGCGTTACAGTGATTACCTGCCCTGGTGTGAGAGCAGCCGCGTTGTTAGCGAGTCCGAGATTGAAATGCTTGCGAGCATTCAAATGAAAGCCACGGGGATCCGACAAAGTTTTACCACCAGAAATAGTCTTGACCGGCCTAACAAAATTAGTATGTCGCATGTAGAGGGATTGTTTTCCAGCTTACACGGAGAATGGAACTTCAAAGCTCTTGGGGATGAGGGTTGTAAAGTCAGTTTGAATTTGAGTTTTGATATGCCCAGAACCCTCGCGGTCATGGGAGCTGGTCTTGCCTTTGATAACGCTGCAGACAAGATGGTTGAGGTCTTTTGTGTGAGGGCGGCACAGCTTTATGGATAAGCTATATGGATCAGATTGAAGTCGAAATTATCCATTTGGGTATTAACAACAGATTTCACAGAGCGCTTCAAATACCAGTCGGTAGTTCAGCCCAGCAGGCTCTGGATGCATCGGGAGTATTTGTAGACTGCCCTGAGTTACCGCCGGACGCGCCGATTGGGATCTATGGCCAGAAAGTGCAGCGAGACCTCGTGGTGAAGAACGGGGATCGAATTGAAATCTATCGGCCGCTTGTGTTTGACCCTAAGCAGGCGCGCCGCAATCGAGCGGCACGCAAAAATTCCTAGGTTGGCCTATTTAACTTCCTTTGCGGTCTCGGTTGCAGGTGTTGCGTCTGCAAGGGCTTCCGACGGAGCATAATCACCTTCAAAATAGCTCAGGCGATCTTCAATAAAGTAGACATGTAAGTTGCGCTGGAGCTTGTTGAGTCCCGGAATATCAATGGTGTAGATATAGTCCCAGCGTTCTCGATTTAAAGGATCATCAACAATTGGATTACCGAGTACAAACTGCACCTGACGCTTGGACATGCCGGGCTTCAGCTTGTCGATCATGGTCTGGGTAACCACATTGCCCTGCTGAATGGTAATCCGGTGAACCCCAGGGAATTCCAAGGTCGAACAGCCGCTTAATAAAGCGGCAAATAGCACTAGGACGTAGATGTTTCGCATGGATGGATTTCACTCGGCCTGAAGAAGATTCTTTGGCAATTAAATTTCAAAAACGGGATACTACAGGAAACCATCAAACGCTTTAACCTCTTATGCCAGCAGAATCTCAAGAAATCAAAGACGCGGGTCTCAAAATCACCTTACCCCGCGTTAAGATTCTCCAAATACTTGAAAGTTCCAATATTCACCATATGAGTGCAGAGGATGTTTATAAGGCGCTTTTGACACGGGGTGAAGAAATTGGGCTTGCGACGGTCTATAGGGTTCTCACGCAGTTTGAGGATGCTGGATTGGTTGTACGGCACAATTTTGAGGGCGGACATTCGGTTTTTGAGGTCGCAACGGAAGAACATCATGATCACATTGTTTGTGTGAAGTGTGGCCGTGTCGAAGAGTTTCGAGATGATGAAATTGAAGCCCGACAAAAATCCGTGGCGACTAATCTTGGATTTGAATTAACGGATCACAACCTCAATATGTATGGCCTTTGTCCTGATTGCCGCAAATAGAGGCCTGTTAAGCCTGGGCGCTTAGGTACATCTCTTCAGCGTGGGCAATGGAATGCTCAGTCATATCCAGCCCGCCGAGCATTCTCGCAATTTCTTTAACCCGGCCGTGGTCATCTAGCTGTTTGACGACGCTTGTCGCGAGTTTGCCATTTGTCGCTTTCTCGACCGTCAAGTGCTGATGCCCTTGGGCTGCAACCTGAGCCAAATGGGTCACACAAATAATTTGCGCTTTTTGGCCGAGATTACGAAGTAAGGTGCCAACCACCTCCGCGACCCCGCCTCCGATCCCAACATCTACCTCGTCAAATACCAGGCTTGGAACTCTTGAGGTGTCAGCCGTTGTGACCTGTATGGCAAGGCTGATACGGGATAGCTCGCCGCCGGAAGCAATCTTGTTAAGCGCCCGGGGGGTTTGACCAGGGTTGGTGCTGATCAAAAATTCAATCTCTTCCAGGCCGTTCGCGACAAGCTTGTCCAGGGAGACGGGGTTGAGTGATACGACAAACTTTGCGCCGGTCATGCCGAGGCTAGCCAATTGTTTTGTGACGGCGGATTCGATTGTTTTTGCTGCTTTTTTACGTTTGCTGGACAATTGCCCCGCAACTTTAAGGTACTCTTTTTTAAGGGCCTCGAGTTTACTTTCAAGTTCAGCTGCCTCGGAGTCGATGTTCTGAAGGCTTTCGAGTTCAGTCTGGATGCTTGTGCTGAGATCTGCGAGTTCAGTTGGTTTAATTCGATGTTTCCGGCACAGGTCGTAAATTGCCGAGAGACGTTCCTCAACTTCCTTTAAGCGCCCTGGGTTGATCTCAAAGTCGGCACTAAATCTCTGAAGGTCTGCAACGGCTTCCTCAAGTTGGATTTTGGCTGAGGTGAGCATTTCAAGCATGGAGGCCAGGTCGGGTTCGTTAAGTGCAGTTAGCTGCGTGACGCTAGTCCCGACTCGTTCGACTGCCGATCTGTGGTCATCTCCATCGCACAGCTCAAGGGCTGCCTGGCAGGCGCTGAGGATGTTTTCACCGTTTGAGAGTTTTTTCTGTTCTGCTTCAAGTTGTTGGTCTTCATCCTCACTCATCCCCAGTTGCTCGATCTCTTCCATCTGATAAGAGAGCAATTGCGCCCGGGCAGTTTGTTCTTCTGTACTGCTGACTATCTCCTCGAGCCTAAGGCGTGTTACCTCAAAATCATGTTGAATAGCTGCGACGTTTACAGAGAGTTCGAGGGCCCCGGCAAATTCATCTAATAGTTTTCGATGGGTGTCGCGCTTGAGTAAGGACTGGTGCTCATGCTGAGAGTGGATGTCGGCCAGGGTATCGCCGAGGGTTTTTAGATCGGCTAGCGTGCAGGGCGCACCGTTAATAAAAGCTCTGGAGCGGCCTTCTTTGGTAATGACCCGACGCAAAATGCACTCACAATCTTCGGTGGCAAGGTCGTGATCTTTGAGCCACTGGTTGGCCTCGGCATTTTGGCTAATGTCAAAACTCGCAAATATTTCAGTCTTATCCCGATGCAATCCAATGCTTGCGGCGTCAGCCCGATTGCCGAGGGTTAATGCGAGTGCATCGAGCATAATCGACTTGCCGGCGCCGGTTTCACCGCTGACCACAGTCATACCGCCGGAGAGGTCCAGTTCCAGATGATCAACCAGTGCAAAATTATTGATGGTGAGGTGACTTAACATTCAGGTTCCCGCGTTAACCCCTGCATTAAACAAACTAAGCCGTGGCGAAGCAATGATTCCGCTATGACTGACTGGTAACATTTTAAGGGTCATGTATATTTGAGCTATAGGTGACGAGACAAATATCCTGTGAGTGAACTGCCAGAAACCAGTGCCAAAGAACAGATTCTGCTAAAGCATCTGGTGGAACGCTATATCCTTGATGGTCAGCCCGTCGGATCAAAGACTCTGGCTCAGAGTCCGGAGCTCAACATCAGTTCTGCCACCATTCGGAATGTGATGGCGGATCTTGAAGCCAAAGGTTACGTTGCCTCGCCCCACGCCTCCGCCGGGAGAATCCCAACCCAGCAAGGGTATCGGCTATTTGTCGACAATCTGCTGACCATTCAGCCCCTGGACAAAATTGACCTGACCCAGGTGAGCCGGCAGTTAGATCCGGACATGTCCGCCCAGGAACTGGTCGAATCTGCGTCGGGCATATTGTCTGAAGTCACCCATATGGCGGGTCTTGTGACAATTCCTAGACGGGAACAGACAATCTTGAGGCATTTAGAGTTTTTACCCCTGAATGACCAAAGAGTCCTGGTGATTCTGGTTCTGGATGACCATGAGGTGCAAAACCGGGTAATTCAAACCAAAGACGAATATACAGAGCAACAGCTTAAGGAGGCTGCGAACTTTATTAACCAGTCTTTTGTTGGTCAGGATGTGCTGCAAATTCGTCGTCGCCTGCTCGATTCTATGCAAAATGACCGCGAGAATATGAATTCCCTGATGGCAACAGCCATTGAGATGGCTGAAAAAAGCCTACCCACCGAGGCGGATGCCTCCCCGGACTATGTGGTCGCGGGGCAGGAAAATCTGCTTGATATTGGCCAGGATTCCACTGCTGCCGACCTTCGAGCTCTGTTTCAGGCATTTTCTACCAAAAGTGACATTCTGGATCTGCTCGACCGGTCGTTGGAAACCAAAGGTATTCAGCTATTTATCGGCCAGGAGTCAGGCTACGAGATTCTGGACGGCTGTAGTGTGGTGACATCAGCCTACAGAATTGAGGGCAAACAAGTGGGTGTCCTTGGGGTTGTCGGGCCGACCCGTATGCCCTATGAGCGAGTGATACCTGCCGTTGACGTGACTGCGAGACTCCTTTCAGCGGCGCTAGGTGGCGTCCGAAGTCGAAAGGCAGATTAGCCCGCTGGTAACGCTGGCACCGGGACCTGCCTCGGGTCCCTGCATAACACTTCTTCAAATTAGTCCCTTCAATTTCACCTAAAACCCTTGAATGGAGTAGGGGTAATCCCCATATAGGCCCCCAACGTGTATTGAATAGCCTGTGGAAAGGGGTGCCATGACCGATTCCGATCAAGAAAATGAACTGAAGTCAGAAACAGAGGCGACTGCGGAAGCATCGAATTCCGATACTGAAGCACCTCAATCAGCGGAAGCTGCTGAAGTAGATCTTGCGGTCGAGCTTGCAGCGGCTCTTGAAGAAGCAGCAAAACATCGTGATGTTGCGCTCCGAGCTGAAGCAGAGATGGAAAATGTTCGCCGGCGTGCTGCGCGGGACGTTGAGCATGCCCACAAATTTGGCAACGAGAAGCTGATCCAAAACATCTTGCCGGTCATCGATAGCCTTGAGAAAGGTATTGAGTCCGCGGCTCAAGTGAGTGCAGACGATAGCGCAACTAAGGCCATCATCGAAGGCATGAATCTGTGTTTGAAGATGTTTACGGATGTCCTGGCGAAAGAGGGACTCAGTATCGTTGATCCTTCTGGGGAACCATTCAACCCCAATTTGCATCAGGCAATGTCGATGGTAGAAAGCCCCGATATGGAGCCCAATTCTGTAGTTGCAGTGGTTCAAAAAGGCTACACCTTAAATGAACGGTTAGTTCGGCCAGCGATGGTGATGGTTTCCAAAGCGCCCGCTGGAGAGTCTGGCAGCGTGGATGAGACGGTTTAGAGAATAAAACAAAGGGGCGCCCGGTAGAGTTTGGCTCTTGAATTAGAGTTGGCGGTGCTTATATAGAGATTGAAATTGAATTGATTCGGCGCGGACGCCGGAAACTTGGAGAAAAGAAATGGGAAAGATTATCGGTATTGACCTTGGAACGACCAATTCCTGTGTTGCGGTCATGGAAGGTAAGAGTGCGAAGATTATTGAAAACGCCGAAGGCGATCGCACCACGCCATCGATCATTGGTTATGCTGATGATGATGAAATATTAGTTGGCCAGTCCGCTAAGCGACAGGCCGTTACTAACCCGCAAAATACGTTGTTTGCGATCAAGCGTTTGATCGGTCGTAAATTCAAAGACGAAGTTGTTCAACGTGACATCAAAATGGTGCCTTATAAGATTGTTGCTGCCGACAACGGTGATGCCTGGGTCGAAGTGAAGGGCAAAAAAATGGCGCCCCCTCAAGTGTCTGCCCAGGTGCTGGCAAAAATGAAGAAAACCGCTGAGGACTACCTTGGCGAGCCGGTCACTGAGGCTGTTATCACAGTACCTGCGTACTTCAACGATTCTCAGCGTCAAGCCACTAAAGACGCAGGCAAGATTGCTGGCCTGGATGTGAAGCGTATCATCAACGAGCCAACTGCTGCTGCCCTTGCCTATGGTATGGACAAGAGTCAGGGCGATGCCACAATCGCTGTGTATGACCTGGGTGGTGGTACCTTTGATATTTCGATCATTGAAATTGCAGACGTCGATGGCGAGAAACAATTTGAAGTGCTCTCAACGAACGGTGATACGTTCCTTGGCGGTGAAGACTTTGATATGCGATTGATTGATTACCTCGCTGACGAATTTAAGAAACAAGAAAGCATGGATCTACACAATGATCCCCTTGCTTTGCAACGTCTTAAAGAGGCTGCCGAGAAAGCTAAGATCGAATTGTCCTCAAGTCAGCAAACAGAAGTGAATTTGCCTTATATTACCGCTGACGCTTCAGGTCCTAAGCACCTTGTGATCAAGGTAACCCGGGCGAAGTTGGAGTCACTGGTTGAAGATCTGGTTGACCGTACTCTTGAACCCCTTCGTATGGCGATGAAAGATGCCGATACCAGTATTTCGGATATCAGCGACATCATTTTGGTCGGTGGTCAAACCCGTATGCCAATGGTGCAGGAGAAAGTTAAAGCCTTCTTCAACAAGGAAGCTCGCAAGGATGTTAACCCTGACGAAGCAGTTGCACTGGGTGCGTCTATCCAGGCGGCGGTATTGTCAGGTGATGTGAAAGACGTTTTATTACTCGACGTGACACCGCTATCTCTGGGTATTGAGACAATGGGTGGGGTCATGAGTAATCTGATCGAAAAGAACACCACGATTCCTACCAAAAAATCCCAGGTGTTCTCGACAGCGGAAGACAATCAGCCAGCGGTAACAATTCATGTGCTGCAGGGTGAACGAAAGCAGGCAGGTCAGAATAAGTCTCTAGGCCGATTTGATTTGAGTGATATTCCTCCTTCACCACGGGGTGCGCCACAAATTGAAGTCAGCTTTGATCTGGACGCGAACGGTATTTTGAATGTGTCTGCCAAAGACAAGGCGACCGGAAAGGAACAGTCTATTGTGATTAAGGCGTCCTCTGGTTTGTCCGATGAAGAGATCGAAAAGATGGTTCAGGATGCCGAGGCAAATGCCGAGGAAGATCTGAAGTTTGAAGAGATGGTCACCACTCGCAATCAGGCTGATGGGTTGATTCATGCAACTCGCAAGACCCTTGAGGAAGCAGATGATGTTACCGAAGAGGAAAAGACTGCGATTGAAACAGCCATCACAGAACTTGAAACAGCATTGAAAGGTGGCGAGAAGGAAGAGATTGAGGCAAAGACTCAGGCTCTGACGGAAGCGTCTTCAGGAATTGCCCAGCGTATGTACGCAAAGCAAGCTGAGCAGGCCCAGGCCGGCGAAGCACCAGAAGCCCCTGAAGGTACGGATCCCGATGCAGTAGATGCGGAATTCGAAGAGGTTAAAGACGACAAGTAAGACAAGAATTGCCGGGGTCAGAGTAAAGTGCCAGAGTAAAGCGCTTTACCTGATCCCGTTTAGTGTCAGGGATTTACGCTGGCACTGACCCCAATTACGACCGGTTTAGCCGGTTTTTTGCGTTTCACCGCAAAACCAGACTAGAAGATGACGATTCATGGCAAAACGAGATTATTACGAGATCCTTGGCGTCGCTAGAGATGCCGATGAAAAGGAAATAAAAAAAGCCTATCGCCGGCTTGCCATGAAATATCATCCTGACCGTAATCCCGACGATGTGAATGCGGATGAAAAATTTAAAGAAGCCAGTGAAGCGGCGGAAATCCTAACCAGTGCTGAGAAGCGCCAGTCATACGATCAGTATGGCCACGCGGCTTTTGAAGGTGGTGGCGGCGGTGGCTTTAATGGCAATGGTAACTTCGGTTCGGTTTTTGAAGATATTTTTGGTGACATCTTTTCCGGCGGCAGAGGCGGCGGTGGTCAGCAGGTTCATCGTGGTTCTGACCTGAAATATATTTTGGATCTTGATCTCGAAGAGGCTGTCCGTGGTACCAATCCCAAAATCACAATTCCAACGCTTGCAGAGTGTATGGAGTGCCTGGGTTCCGGGGCGAAGAAGGGATCATCACCGATCGCCTGTGTGCAATGTGGTGGAGTAGGCCAGGTTACAGCCCGGCAAGGGTTCTTTTCCATTCAACAAACCTGCCCGCGCTGTCGCGGTCGAGGCAAGATGATCTCCGATCCCTGCGGCCCCTGTCGTGGCCAGGGTCGTGTTGAAGAATCCAAGACCCTTTCCGTCAAAGTGCCACCGGGTGTAGATACCGGTGACCGAATCCGTCTGGCGGGTCAGGGTGAAGCTGGTGCTAATGGAGGCCCTGCAGGGGATCTATATGTCCAGATGAATGTCCGGGATCACAAGATATTTACCCGTGAGGGTGAGCACCTATATTGTGAGGTGCCGATCAGTTTTGTCGACGCGGCCCTGGGCGGCGAGTTGGAAGTCCCAACCCTGGATGGTCGGGTCAATCTCAAAATTCCCCCGGAGACCCAAACGGGCAAGCTTTTCCGACTGCGAGGTAAAGGCGTTAATGTCACGCAAATTCGTGGTGGGTCGATTGGTGACCTCTACTGTCGCGTCACGGTTGAGACGCCGGTTGGCCTGTCGAAACGACAGAAAGAATTGCTGAAAGAGTTTGCCGGGCAATCTGAGACCAAGCAGTCGCCGAAACAAGCTTCCTGGCTTGGCAATGTTAAAGGCTTTTTTGATTCGCTGACGGACTAGAAGTTGGGCTACTGGGCTGGCCTGGCGAGCCCCTGGTCCATTTCAATATTAAAAATCGCTTTAACTCAGATTTAAATTAAATCTTTCAATCAGAGCGAGCGCGAATCAGTTCGCGCCGCTGGTCAGCACGCTGCTAAATCGTTATCCTCGCCCCGTTTCCAATTTCTAGAATCAGATCATGACCAATATTGCCGTTATTGGCGCCGCGGGCAGAATGGGTAAAACCTTAATCGAAACGATAGTGGCTAACCCCAATGCTAAACTGACAGCCGCCATCGAGCAGCCGGGCGTGTCCCTCATTGGCGCTGATGCCGGTGAGGTTGCGGGTGTCGGTCATCTGGGCGTTCCCATCAGTGATAGTTTGGAATCAATCCTTGATGACTTTGATGTCCTGATCGATTTTACCGTTGCAGCGGCAACCCAGGTTCATGTTGATATCTGTGCGAGCGGCGGTAAGAAACTCGTGATTGGCACCACAGGGCTGAGTCCGGCCCAGAACAGCCAGGTGCAGAAAGCCGGTGATCAGATCGCGATCGTCTATGCGCCAAATTACAGTATTGGTGTTAACGCGACATTCAAATTGCTGGATGTGGCTGCGCGTATATTCGGCGATAGTGTGGATATAGAGATCACTGAGGCTCACCACCGGCACAAGGTTGATGCGCCATCGGGTACCGCCTTGAAAATGGGGGAAGTGATTGCCGATGCACTGGGCCGAGATCTGACTGATGTCGCGATATATGGCCGAGAAGGTCAGACCGGAGCGCGAGATCGTCAAACCATAGGCTTTTCCACGATTCGTGGTGGTGACATCATCGGAGAGCACCAAGTGATGTTTGCTGGCCAGGGCGAGCGCTTAGAAATCACCCATCGTGCCCAGAGCCGGTCCAACTTTGCGGAGGGTGCCGTACGAGCTGCCGTGTGGGTCGCAGCCCAGCATAACGGGGTTTATGACATGCAAGATGTGCTTGGTCTAAAAGACCTGTAGGCCGAAAAAAGTCGATCCGACTGGCTTCTGATGGCCTGTTCCACTAGAATACGGCGCCAGCGAAGTGTCATGGCGCAGTAAGAAAAGTAGAACAAAAAGTAGCACGACAGATAGTGTCGTAAATGGCTCAAATAGCGCCTTCTAATGGTCGAGTAACTGGTCCGAACTGTTGCAACAGAAAACGTGGAAACGAAATTTTATAAAAAGCGAGATGGAAGCAATTCCCTCTCGCTTTTTTTCGACCTGAACACTTACCTGAAGTTTTTAGCCACAAGATATTTAGCTACACGACATTTGTGACAAGACATCTTGTCACAGGACATGAGAAAGCTTTTTACAAAGCATTTTTGTTGAACCCTTTTACCACCCACGGAGATTCACAAATTGGCCAATAGAGCAGTACTTGCCCTGGAGAACGGAGATTGGTTCGAAGGTCAGTCTATTGGTGTTTCCGGTCAGTCCGTCGGTGAAGTTGTTTTTAATACGTCTATGACCGGCTATCAAGAGATCCTCACGGATCCTTCCTACGCAAAACAAATCATCACCCTGACCCATCCTCACATCGGCAATACCGGTGCGAACCTTGAGGATGAAGAATCCAACCAGGTCTGGGCTTCGGGGCTTATCATTAAGGATCTACCTCTGGCCTACTCAAACTGGCGGGCAGAGATGTCCCTTACTGAGTACCTCGCCGAGCGAAATGTTGTCGCGATTGCTGGTATTGATACTCGAAAGTTAACTGGTGTTCTGCGGGATCAGGGATCACTGAAGGGTTGTCTAATTGCTGGAGAAAATCTTAGTGAATCCGATATTAAGCAAGCCATCGCTGCGGCCCGTGAGTTTTCCGGGTTAAAGGGTTTAGATCTTGCCAGGGTTGTGACCACCGACACCCAATACAGTTGGCGCGAAGGTGCCTGGGTAATAGGTGAAGGCCATACGGTCCGTGAAGAGTTCAGCTATAAAGTTGTTGCCTATGACTTCGGTGTGAAGCGCAACATTCTAAGAATGTTAACTGACCGGGGCTGTGAGCTGACGGTAGTGCCAGCACAAACCCCTGCGAGTGAAGTCCTGGCGATGAATCCCGATGGCGTGTTCTTATCTAATGGGCCCGGTGATCCGGATCCCTGCGATTACGCGATTAACGCGATTAAAGAAATGGTTGCGACGGATGTGCCGGTGTTTGGTATTTGCCTCGGATTACAATTGCTAGGTCTGGCGGCAGGAATGAAAACCAAAAAAATGGGTCACGGGCATCACGGAGCTAATCATCCGGTTCAGAATTTGGATGACAACACCGTACTGATTACGAGTCAGAATCATGGTTTTTGCATCGATGATGCTAGTCTGCCAGGTAATGTTCGAGTGACTCACAAATCCTTGTTTGATGAATCAATTCAGGGTCTTCATTTGACGGATCATCCAGCCTTTGGCTTTCAAGGCCATCCCGAAGCAAGCCCAGGCCCCCACGATGCGGCGCCGTTGTTTGATCATTTCATTGAGCTGATGGCTCAACGACAAGGTGGGAAATAGACGTGCCTAAAAGAACAGATATTCAAAGCATTCTGATCATCGGCGCAGGTCCCATCATTATTGGTCAGGCCTGCGAATTTGACTATTCAGGCGCTCAGGCATGTAAGGCGTTAAAGGAAGAGGGTTACAAAGTCATATTGGTTAACTCCAATCCGGCAACGATCATGACGGATCCAGCGATGGCGGATTCGACCTATATCGAACCCGTGACCTGGCAAGCCGTCGAAAAAATCATTGCGGTAGAAAATCCAGATGCGATTCTCGCGACCATGGGTGGGCAGACTGCTCTTAACTGTGCGCTCGATCTGGCGAAGCACGGTGTGCTCGAAAAGTACGACGTTGAGTTGATCGGCGCAACCAAAGAAGCGATTGATAAAGCGGAAGATCGTCAGTTATTCGACAACGCAATGAAAGAAATTGGGCTTGCAACACCAAAGTCCGCCTTTGCTCACTCGTTAGAAGAGGCCAGGCAGGTTCAAGCAATGTTGGGCTATCCCTGTGTAATTCGACCTTCCTTTACCATGGGCGGGTCGGGTGGTGGAATTGCCTATAACCATGAAGACTTCATAGAAATTTGTACACGTGGGTTAGATTTATCACCCACGAATGAGCTTCTGATCGACGAGTCTCTGGTTGGTTGGAAAGAATATGAAATGGAAGTGGTCAGAGATAAAAACGATAACTGCATTATCGTTTGCTCGATTGAAAATCTTGACCCAATGGGTATTCACACAGGTGATTCCATTACCGTAGCTCCGGCGCAAACCCTGACTGATAAGGAATATCAGATCATGCGGAACGCGTCGATTGCGGTACTACGGGTCATCGGTGTCGAAACCGGCGGCTCTAATGTGCAATTCGCGGTTGAGCCAAATACTGGCAAGCTAGTTGTGATTGAAATGAACCCCCGGGTGTCTCGATCTTCCGCTCTGGCGAGTAAAGCAACCGGGTTTCCGATTGCAAAGGTGGCTGCGAAGTTGGCGGTTGGCTACACGCTGGATGAATTGTCGAACGATATTACGGGCGGCGTGACACCGGCATCTTTCGAACCGTCAATTGACTACATCGTGACGAAGATTCCAAGATTCACATTTGAGAAGTTTCCCCAGACCGATAATTTTCTGACAACTCAGATGAAGTCCGTTGGTGAAGTGATGGCGATCGGTCGTACTTTTCAGGAGTCGTTGCAAAAAGCATTGCGGGGCTTAGAAGTGGGTATTGACGGATTGTCACCCATTATGGATATGTCATCGAGAGACTGGCTGAGCAAGCTGAGAAAAGAGCTTAGAGAAGCGGGTGCTGAACGGATTCGTTATGTTGCGGATGCGATGCGCTTTGGGTTGCCTTTAGAAGAAATTTTTGAGCTGACTCAAATTGACCGTTGGTTTTTGGTGCAAATCGCCGATCTGGTTGAAGAGGAGCGACTGCTCGCCGGCGCAAAGCTGTCGGATATTGATAAATCAAGAATGTTTGGGTTGAAACAAAAGGGCTTCTCCGACTCTCGATTGGCTGCGGTGCTGGGTATCACAGAATCTGAATTTCGAGCCCGTCGCGCAGAGCTAAATGTTAAGCCTGTTTATCGTCGCGTTGACACCTGTGCAGCAGAATTTAAATCTGCGACGGCCTATATGTATTCGACCTACGAAACCGAATGCGAATCGAACCCAAGTACACGTGACAAGATCATGGTGCTAGGTGGTGGTCCGAACCGAATCGGTCAGGGGATTGAGTTTGATTATTGTTGTGTCCACGCGGCACTGGCAATGCGCGAAGATGGTTACGAAACCATTATGGTGAACTGCAATCCTGAAACTGTTTCGACAGATTATGATACGAGTGATCGTCTGTATTTCGAACCATTGACCCTTGAGGATGTTTTGGCAATTGTTGAATTGGAACAGCCTAAAGGCGTTATTGTGCAGTTTGGTGGTCAGACACCGCTTAAGCTAGCGAATGATTTGCAAGACGCCGGAGTGAATATTATCGGTACTAGCCCTGATGCGATTGATCGCGCGGAAGATCGAGAGCGTTTTCAGGAAATGATTGAGAAGTTAAAACTCAGGCAGCCACCCAACAAAACAATTAAGGCGATTGATGAAGGCATAGCTGCCGCTGCTGGTATTGGCTATCCGTTAATTGTGCGACCTTCTTATGTATTAGGCGGTCGTGCGATGGAAATCGTTTACGATGATTCGGAGCTCACGACCTACTTAACAGAAGCGGTTTCAGTCTCTAACAAGTCTCCAGTGTTGTTGGATCGATTTCTTGATCAAGCAATTGAGGTAGATGTAGATGTCGTGTCCGACGGTAAAGAAGTTGTCATTGGGGCGGTCATGCAGCACATCGAGCAAGCGGGAGTGCATTCCGGTGACTCTGCCTGTTCATTACCACCCTACAGCATCGGTGATGAGCTGCTTGCAGACATTCGTACTCAAGTTAAAGCGATGGCACTTGAGTTAAATGTGATTGGCTTGATGAATGTCCAGTTGGCTATTCAAAATGGCGAGATATTTGTACTGGAAGTAAACCCGCGAGCATCGAGAACGGTCCCATTTGTTTCTAAGTGCATCGGGCGCTCTTTAGCGATGGTAGCGGCGCGATGTATGGCGGGTACTAGTCTTGCAGAACAGGGTTTTACCAAAGAAATTGTGCCTGAATATTTCAGTGTAAAAGAAGCTGTGTTCCCGTTTGGTAAATTTCCTAAGGTTGATCCGATTCTTGGTCCCGAGATGCGTTCTACCGGTGAAGTTATGGGCGCCGCCACAACTTTCAGCGAAGCCTATTTAAAGTCTCAAATCGCCGCGGGTGACGTGATTCCAGGTAAGGGAACCGCCTTTTTGAGCGTACGAGACGCAGACAAGGAAGAGATTGCGTCGATTGCTCGAGATCTGATTGAGATTGGTTTTGAACTGATCGCAACACGAGGTACGGGCAAAGTTCTAAAAGATGCCGGGATAGTCGTCAAAGTTGTGAATAAGGTTGCCGAAGGGCGTCCGCATATTGTTGATGCCTTGAAAAATGATGAAGTTGATCTCATTGTGAATACCACAGAAGGCAAACAAGCGATCGCTGATTCCTATGCAATTCGTCGCACAGCGCTTCAACACAAGGTCTACAATGCCACCACAATTGCGGGTGCCAGGGCTTGTATCGAAGCGGTCAGACACGGAGAGCACTATGATGTGCACCGCTTGCAGGACCTCCACAAACAAATTGTCGCCAGCTAATGTTGGCGAGCCAATGTTAGTCAGCTAAGGTCCAACCTTCTAGAGGGCTGGACATACACCGCCAAATTCCTAACACTCATGACAACTGTCGCTCGATTATGGGCGATTCAATAATTGGATAGATTTGATATGGACAAGATTCCAATGACCGCTGAGGGCGAGACTGCGCTCAAGACAGAACTGGATCAACTCAGGCAGGTTGAGCGGCCCAGAATTATTCAAGCCATTGCAGAGGCAAGGGCCCAGGGCGACCTTCGAGAAAATGCAGAGTACCAGTATGCAAAAGAAGAGCAGGGTTTTATTGAAGGACGTATTGCTGAAATCGAGGGCAAGCTTTCAAATGTTCATATCATCGATGTGACGGTGATTCCGAACACCGGCAAAGTGATTTTTGGGGTGACGGTTAAACTGTTGAATCTCGATAATGACGCAGAAGTGACCTACAAGATTGTGGGTGATGATGAGGCGGATATCAAAGCGAACAAAATTTCGGTGTATTCGCCGATTTCTAGAGCAATGATTGGCAAGTCAACGGGTGATGTTGTTGTGGTTGTTGCACCGAGCGGTGATATTGAATACGAAATCTGCGAAATCCTGCATATCTAGGTGCGGGACCAGCCTCTTCAGACCCTTGGCTTCGGTGGTGATGGATCTAAAAGGTGATGGATCTAAAGGTGATGGATCTACAAGATGTCGGACCGAAGGATATTGGACAACCCAGCCTGGGGTTTGGCGGCGGCCTTGTAAATTAGCGCCACGTTACCAACTCTTTGAATCAGTTCGGATCCGGTAACGCTAATGAGCTTCGCGACAGATTCGGTTCTGTCGTCCCGGTCCTCGGCATGAATTTTGACCTTAATGAGTTCGTGGTCGTCCAGGGCACGCTTAAGTTCAAGTACCACACTTTCACTAAATCCATTGCCGCCTATAGTGACAATGGGTTTTAGTTTGTGGCCAATTGCTCGGAGTCGTTTTTGCTGTGTTTTATCGTTCATGGACTCATAATGGGTCGGGAAGGGCGGCGATTCTACAGTAGATCGACGTCCATACGCGAGTCCCGATCGAGTCACTATTTAAGTAATCATTCAGTTAAGTATGAAAAAGTCAAAATCGAGCCATCAGTGGCTGAAAGAGCACGAAGACGACGAATTTGTTAAGCGCGCCAGAGCGGAGGGTTATCGCTCGCGTGCGGTCTATAAGTTGCTGGAAATAAAGGAAAAATACGGTCTCCTGAAGGCGGGGCAGTGCGTTGTTGATCTCGGCGCCGCTCCTGGAGGGTGGTCCCAGGTGGCGCAAAAGTCAGTGGGCGATCAAGGTCGTGTGATTGCGCTGGATATCCTCCCGATTGAGGAAATACCGAAGGTTACGTTTATTCAGGGTGATTTTACCGAGCCGGAGCCCTTTGAGTTGCTCCTGGCAGAAATTGCTGAAATGCCGGTGGACCTTGTAATTTCGGATATGGCCCCAAACTTGAGTGGTATGACACAGGTAGATCAACCCGCCGCAGCGTATCTGGTAGAGTTGGCGGTCGATCTGGCTGATCAGGTGCTCAAGCCGGGGGGGACTTTGGTTTGTAAGTGTTTCGAAGGCGAAGGGATCAGTGGCATTCGATCAGCTTTTCAGCAAAGGTTTAAAAAGGTGGCCAATTTTAAACCAAAATCGTCAAGAAGCCGTTCACCGGAAATATTTGTGATTGGTCAGGGATATCGAAAGCCTGCTTAGCCGCAGTTTTTTGCCCCTGCAGTGATCTATAGTAAGGTGGGTAGCCCCAAAAGGCCTTCTAAAGGATAGAGAGGACAGTCCGTTGAACGATATGGGAAAGAATTTATTACTGTGGCTCATCATCGCTGCTGTATTACTAACAGTATTCAGAAACTTTGATGTGAGCAAAAGTACCCAGGAAATCGAGTATTCCTCATTTCTGGATATGATTTCGCGTGGTCAGGTCAAAACCGTTGAGGTCGAAGGTCCCCTTATCAAAGGCACTCGATACAATGGAGAAGCTTTCGAAACTGTTCAGCCACAAATCATTGATAAGAAGCTCATCGATGATATGCAGGCCCACGATGTGCAATTCCGTGGCAAGCGACCCGAGCAACAATCTATTTGGACTCAGCTATTGGTTGCGAGTTTTCCAATCCTGGTCATTATTGCCGTGTTCATGTTTTTTATGCGTCAGATGCAGGGCGGCGGCGGCAGAGGTGGCGGCCCGCTAACGTTTGGTAAAAGCAAAGCCAAGCTACTCGGCGAAGATCAGATCAAAACGACATTCGCCGATGTGGCGGGTGTTGATGAAGCTAAGGAAGACGTTAAAGAGCTTGTCGACTTTCTTCAGGATCCCTCAAAATTCCAGAAGTTGGGCGGCAGGATTCCCCGCGGTATTTTGATGGTTGGTCAACCGGGAACCGGTAAGACTTTATTAGCTAAAGCGATTGCTGGCGAAGCCAAAGTGCCGTTTTTCTCTATCTCCGGGTCAGACTTCGTTGAGATGTTTGTCGGTGTTGGTGCTTCCCGTGTGCGTGATATGTTCGAGCAGGCTAAGAAGCAGTCACCTTGTATTATCTTTATCGACGAAATTGACGCTGTTGGTCGGCATCGTGGTGCCGGCCTTGGCGGCGGTCATGACGAGCGTGAGCAAACCTTAAACCAGTTGTTGGTTGAGATGGATGGCTTCGATGGTAACGAAGGCATTATTGTGATCGCGGCAACAAACCGCCCCGATGTGCTTGACCCTGCGCTATTGCGCCCCGGTCGTTTTGACCGACAGGTTGTGGTTGGATTGCCGGATATTCGTGGCCGTGAACAGATATTAAAAGTGCACATGCGCAAGGTGCCGGTTGGTTCAGATGTGGAGCCATCCTACATTGCCCGAGGTACTCCTGGATTCTCCGGCGCGGACCTTGCCAACCTGGTAAACGAAGCAGCGTTGTTTGCTGCTCGACAGGGAAAGCGAACTGTAGATATGGAGCAGTTTGAACAGGCGAAAGACAAGATCATGATGGGTGCTGAACGTAAGAGCATGGTTATGTCCGAAGCAGAGAAGCGTAACACCGCTTATCACGAAGCAGGTCACTGTATCGTTGGCTACCTTGTGCCAGAGCATGACCCAACGTACAAGGTCACGATCATTCCAAGGGGTCGCGCATTAGGTGTCACGATGTTCTTACCCGAAGAGGACCGGTATTCAATTAACAAACGCGCTTTGGAGTCGCAAATTTGCGCATTGTTTGGTGGTCGAATTGCTGAGGAGTTAACGCTTGGCCTGGATGGCGTCACCACCGGGGCGTCGAACGATATCGAACGCGCAACCAAGATGGCGAAAAATATGGTCACAAAGTGGGGCTTGTCTGAGAAGCTTGGACCGCTCACCTATGCCGATGATACAGAGGAAGTGTTCCTGGGTATGTCAGCAGGTGCGCCAAAAATTCAGGTAAGCGGCGAGACAGCAAAAGTTATCGACGAAGAAGTCAGGGCAATTATTGACAACTGTTATGACATTGCGACGAAGCTCCTGACCGACAATCGAGACAAGCTCGACAATATGGCTGAAGCGCTGCTCGAGTATGAAACCATTGATCGAAACCAAATTGATGAGATTATGGCCGGTCGTAGCCCAAGTCCTCCTAGCAATTGGAATGATCCTGGTGAGGGTGGTGCTGATAGTGCTGGCGGTGCAGCCAGCCCTGACCCTGAGCCGCGCCCTAGCGGCCCAGTTGGTGGGCCAGCCGGTGAGCACTAGGTGAAATCAAGGAACAAAGCAGCGGACCTTAAGGGGTCCGTTGTTGTTTTAGCGCCATGTTAATTCAAAATGATCGCCCTACTATCATGGGTATTCTCAACGTCACGCCAGATTCCTTTTCCGATGGTGGGCTGTATGTATCCCTCGACGATGCGCTTCGCCGTGCCGAACGTATGGTGAGTGAGGGCGCAGATATTATTGACGTTGGTGGGGAGTCAACCAGACCTGGCGCTGAAAGTGTTTCTGTTGAGGAAGAACTGGAGAGAGTGGTGCCTGTGGTTGAGGCGTTACGTTCTCGGCTGGATGTGTCGATTTCCGTTGATACAAGCACGCCGGAGGTCATGTTGGCGGCTTCAAGGGTCGGTGCCTCAATGATTAATGATGTTCGAGCCCTACGCAGGGACGGTGCTCTGGAAGTTGCTCGGGTGACTGGATTGCCGGTCTGCTTGATGCATATGCAAGGTGATCCTAAAACCATGCAGATGAATCCCAGCTATGATGATTTGCTAGCCGATGTCAGACAATTTTTTGTCGAGCGTATCGGTGTTTGCATGGCGGCAGGTTTGGAAAAAGGAAAGCTTTTACTGGATCCAGGGTTTGGATTCGGCAAAACACCCAGGCAAAACCTCCATTTGATCAACCAACTTGAAGTCTTTAAAGATCTCGAGTGCCCATTGTTGGTGGGGCTTTCGAGAAAGAGTACTATTAGCAAGGTGCTTGGGTCCGAAGGAGATGATCGGCTGATCGGTAGTCTTGTCGGAGCTGTGTGGGCTTACAGCAAGGGCGCCGCTATTTTGAGAGTTCATGATGTGGCGCAAACTCACGCTGCACTTACTATGGCCAGAGCCTTCGCTAATGATGGTGATCAGTTTGATTGAAAGAGAGCAAGATTGAAAAAACGATATTTTGGAACGGATGGTATTCGTGGTGCAGTCGGCCAGGGAGCAATCACCCCTGAATTTATGCTTAAGCTTGGCTGGGCTGCTGGTCGAGTGTTTGCCAAAAATGGTCGAGGTGAAGTCCTAATTGGCAAAGACACTAGAATCTCTGGCTATATGTTCGAATCGGCCCTTGAAGCGGGTCTGGTTTCGGCAGGTCTTGATGTTCGTTTGTTAGGTCCAATGCCAACACCAGCCGTTGCTTACCTGACCAGAACTTTTCACGCCAGGGCTGGCATTGTCATCAGCGCGTCGCACAATGCTTATGTTGATAATGGCATCAAGTTTTTCTCCGGGGCGGGTGAAAAACTTGATGATGAAATTGAGCTTGCGATCGAGAGAGAGCTAAAAAAAGCCGAAAAGCATATGGAAGTGGTGGCTTCGGACAAGATCGGTAAGGTGAGTCGTATCAATGATGCTGCTGGTCGTTATATTGAGTTCTGTAAGAGCTGTTTCCCTTCCCAGAAGAACTTAAGGGGACTGAGAATTGTTCTGGACTGCGCGCACGGCGCAACTTACCACGTTGCGCCTAGTGTTTTCCGAGAGCTCGGTGCTGAAGTTATTGAAATGGGTGTTACGCCAAACGGCCTAAACATCAACGATGGGGTTGGCTCTACAGAGCCCGCCCAGTTACAAAAAAAGGTCATTGAAGCACGCGCAGATTTTGGTATTGCACTGGACGGTGATGGTGACAGAGTTGTCATGGTCGATCACCTTGGTGAGATTGTTGATGGTGATGAGTTGGTCTTTGTCATCACCGATGATCGACAACGACGGGACCATATGGATGGTGGGGTCGTCGGCACGTTAATGAGCAATTTTGGTCTCGAATTAGCGTTGCAGGATTTGAAGGTGCCCTTTGTCCGAGCCGCGGTCGGGGATAGATATGTCTTGGCGGAATTGCAACGAAATGACTGGTTGGTCGGTGGAGAATCCTCAGGACATATACTGTGCTTGGATGTGACCTCAACCGGTGATGGTATTGTTTCAGCATTACAGGTTGTCGGTGCGATTGTCGAATCGGGCGAATCGTTGCATGACCTGAAAGCAAAGATGTCAAAATTCCCCCAATGTATGATTAATGTTCAGTGTGACAAGGAAGCCGTCCACGATGAATTGGTCAAAGGCGCTGTTGAGGCGACAGAGCGATCGCTTGATGGAAAGGGGCGTGTGCTACTTCGGCCTTCTGGTACGGAGCCCGTCGTGCGGGTCATGGTGGAGGGAGAAGATGCCTCATCAGTTCAGACGCTCGCAAAGAGCCTGGCAGCTGTTGTCGAATCCGCAGGTAGTTGATTGAAACTTATGGTTAAAGTGTTTAACATGCGCAGCCGCTTTTGGGCGTTGCTGTGAGGAAGATATTCGTCGCAGGAAATTGGAAGATGAATGGCAATTGGGTCGAAAATAGAGACCTGATGCTGGAGCTTCTAGCGCTGCCTTCTCACGTAGATCGTGTGGTGTGTCCCCCGTCTGTTTATCTGGCTCAGGTCGCAGAACTGATTTCGGGATCCGATATTCAACTGGGTGCCCAGGATGTTGACTGGCATGAAGCCGGTGCCTTTACGGGAGAAATATCCGCCGCGATGGCTGCGGACGTTGGGGTAAGTTACGTCATTGTCGGCCATTCCGAGCGTCGGGCGTTGTATGGAGAGGGTAACGAAGTCTGCCTCAGGAAGACCGAGGCGGTGTTAAAAAAGGGGTTGATCCCAATATTTTGTGTTGGGGAAACCAAGGCTGAGCGAGACAGCGATGAAACAAATCGGGTGATTGCAGCGCAATTGGCTGAATTGATTGAGATGGTGCCGTTGGATCGGCTCATGATTGCCTACGAACCGGTATGGGCGATAGGGACAGGAGAAGTTGCGACACCGCAGCAGGCAGACAATGTTCATAAACATATCCGCCAGCTTGTTGCAGCCAAGGACAAGGATGCAGCCGAGAGAATTCAAATTCTCTACGGTGGCAGTGTCAACGCCGGGAATGCTGCAGGTTTATTTGCAATGCCAGATATAGACGGGGCATTGGTAGGCGGCGCTTCCCTTAAGGCGAAGGATTTTAGTTCGATCTGTTGTGCTACAACGGAAGAATGACGTCCAGGTGAATGGTCACCGGGACGGATTAAGAATGAGAGAATTATGCAACCTGAAATAGTTGAAACACTGGTATTAGTCCTTCACGTATTAGCGAGCCTTGCCATCATTGGGTTAATCCTGATCCAGCAGGGCAAAGGCGCTGAAATGGGTTCCGGATTTGGTTCTGGATCGTCGGGTACGGTATTTGGCGCCGGTGGTGCAGGTAATTTCCTGACAAAAACCACAACCATGATTGCAATCGCATTCTTTTTGACTAGTTTTGGTTTGGCTTACTTTGCCAAGCAAAAGTCAGAGTCTGTACGTACGCTGGGTATTCCAGACGTGGTTCAGCAGGTAGAATCAGTAGAACTTCCGGAACTTGATGCTGTTTCAGCGGCAGTTGAGTCAGAATTACCGGTTGTAGAAGATTCGGCTGCGGAGAGTGCAGCCTCATCGGAAATCCCAGAGGGATAACCGAAACAAGTTTAGCCGAAGTGGTGAAATTGGTAGACACGCTACCTTGAGGGGGTAGTGAGCTTACGCTCGTGGAGGTTCAAGTCCTCTCTTCGGCACCAAATTCGTGGCTTAAGTCGGTGGCTTTGCGGAACGCAAAACATCGACCGCGCAGCGCAGCTGAATTGCTGAGAGCCGAAACGACCCAGGTAATACCAGAAGTCGCTCGTGGAGGCCGGACGGCCGGACCCTCAAGTCCTCTCTTCGGCACCAAGTTTGTATTTTCGCTTCGCGAAAACACAAACCGCAACAGGTAAATCAGCGTAGCTGAATTACCGAGCCCCGACAATACAGGTCCTGTGGAAGACTCGCGGCTCTATATCCTCCGCCAGCCCCATTGCCGGGCCTTTCCGCCGGCTCCATCCAAATAAAAATCACCTATATCTGGCCTGTTCCTCCACAGCTGTTGACCCGGACACAACACATCCCTATAATTCGCCCCCTTGTTGATGCGGGGTGGAGCAGTCTGGTAGCTCGACGGGCTCATAACCCGTAGGTCGTAGGTTCAAATCCTGCCCCCGCTACCACAGTTTGATATGAAGCCCCTCTTTAGGGGCTTTTTATTAGCTCGAGTCATGCCGCCTCACCCTCAACGGGGTAAGACTGGCCTGGTCCGGGCATTAAAATCGTTTTGGCGAACTGTGGATTTCAGTGCGTCATGCGCACTGAAAAATGGGCCAAGAGCCCATTTTTTATTGGTCGAATGTAAATAGTTGGCGTGACGTGAGCGAGCAGTTAAGAGAATTGATTGAACCCGTCGTCGTGGGTTTGGGGTTTGAGCTCTGGGGGCTTGAATACTTGAGTCAGGGCAAGCACTCCGTGCTGAAGATTTTTATAGACGCGGAGGCGGGGATCGATGTTGACGATTGCGCCAGTGTAAGTAGGCAGGTAGGCAGTCTGTTGGATGTCGAAGAACCTCTAAAGGGTAAATATACTCTTGAGGTTTCTTCCCCAGGTATGGATCGGAGATTGTTTCAGCTGTCTCAGTACGAAATGTTTAAGGGTGCGAAGATTAAAGTGAATCTGCGTACACCCTATGAAGGAAAACGAAAATATACAGGCTTGTTGTGTGGGGTCGAGGACGGAGATGTTGTCCTGAGGCTCGGAGAAGAAGAAATTCTTTTTCCCTTTGCAGACATAGACAAAGCCCAGGTGGTGCCGGTATTTGATTAGGAATGTCAATCGACCGGTGTGAATGGGACTTGGGGGCATTTGCCTCTAAAGTATATTGTCAGAATTGAGGCAATGTAATGAGTAAAGAAATATTACTGGTCGTGGAATCAGTTTCCAACGAGAAGGGTGTCCCTAACGACATCATTTTTGAGGCACTAGAGCTCGCGCTCGCCACGGCAACCAAGAAACGCTATGAAGAAGGCGTAGAACTCCGTGTTTCCATTAATCAGGAAACCGGTGATTACGAAACTTTCAGGCGCTGGATCATCATTGATGATGACGAGCCGATGGAATTCCCTTCATCTCAAACGACTGTTTCCGCTGCAAGGTTGGACGATCCTGAAATTCAGGTCGGCGACTGGATAGAGGAAGAAGTCGAATCCGTTGGGTTTGGCCGAATTGCGGCTCAAACTGCCAAGCAAGTTATTGTCCAAAAAGTTCGAGAAGCCGAACGTGCACAGGTTGTTGATGCTTACCGATCTAGAATTGGCGAACTCGTCAATGGCCAGGTCAAAAAGGTCAATCGTGAAGCTGTCATTGTAGATTTGGGAAATAATGCAGAAGCGATTCTGCCGCGAGAAGAATGGATTCCGCGAGAAACATTCCGAATTGGTGATCGACTTCGTGCATTGCTAAAAGAAGTGCGACCGGAAGCTCGAGGTCCTCAACTGGCGCTTACACGTACCAGTTCAGAAATGTTGATAGAGCTGTTCAAAATTGAAGTGCCAGAAATTGCCGATGGCGTTATTGAAATTCTTGGTGCTGCTCGGGATCCGGGTTCAAGAGCCAAAATTGCAGTTAAGACCAATGACGGCCGAATAGACCCCGTGGGTGCATGTGTTGGTATGCGTGGATCTCGGGTACAGGCAGTATCCGGAGAGCTTTGTAACGAGCGAATCGATATTGTGTTGTGGGATGACAATGTTGCGCAGTTAGCAATAAACGCAATGTCGCCGGCAGAAGTTGTATCTATTGTGGTTGATGAAGAGACCAACAGCATGGACATTGCTGTAGGGGAAGACAATTTAGCCCAGGCCATTGGTCGAGGCGGCCAGAACGTTAAACTCGCCAGCGAGTTGACGGGCTGGGTACTCAATATTATGACCGAAGCTGAAGCCGCTGAGAAACAGAATGAAGAAGCGGGTTCTATCATCGAGAAGTTCATGGACAAGCTCGATGTCGACGAAGATGTTGCGATTGTTCTAGTTGAAGAAGGTTTTACCACGTTAGAAGAAGTGGCATACGTTCCTCAGGAGGAGATGGTTGCAATCGAAGGTTTTGATGAAGATATTGTCGAAGAGCTTCGCAATAGAGCAAAAAGTGCGTTGACCACCATGGAATTGGCCAACGAAGAAGAATTGGAAAATGTAACGCCCGCCGATGACCTGCTGGAGATGGAAGGCATGGATCGACGGCTAGCGTTTCAGCTAGCAAAAATGGGCGTTATCACCATGGAAGATCTTGCCGAGCAGGCGGTTGATGACCTGCTTGATGTTGAAGGTTTGGATGAAGAACGTGCGGGTAGTCTAATCATGACAGCACGTGCTCCCTGGTTCGAAGAAGATTCAGCCGAGGAAGCGTAATCATAGTTAGGGTGGAATGAATGGCAGAAATTACTGTAACTCAATTAGCGGAAACCACAGGTACACCGGTTGACCGATTGTTGCAGCAATTGCAAGAAGCTGGCTTGCCGCAAACTGCGGCGACGGATCTGGTTTCCGAAGAGGAAAAGCAGGCCCTGCTTGTGCACATGAAGAGCAGTCACGGTGAGACTGAGTCTGAGGCTGCGCCAAAGAAAATTACATTGAAGCGTCGGACCCTTAGCACGCTGAAAACAGGCGGTAGTTCAGGTCGTGGCAGAACGGTTAATGTGGAAGTACGGAAGAAGCGCACCTACGTACGCAAGACCGACGACTCCGCTGAAGCCGCACAAGCTTCTGACGAAACACTTGTTGAAGAGCCGACTGCAGAAGAAGTAGCAGCGGTTGAAGAAGCACCGGCTGAAATATCCGCCGAAGAACAAGCGCAACTTAGAGAAGAAGCCTTTCGTCGAGCAGCCCATGATGAGTTGTCAGCTGAGGCCAATCGTCGTCGTGATGAAGCCGCGAAACTAGCGCTCGAAGAAGAGACTAAAGCCAGGGAAGAAGCTGAGAAGAAGGCAAAAGAAGCTGCCGCTGAAGAAGCGCGCAAGGCTGAAGAAGTTAAGAAGAAAGAAGCAGAAGAAGCCAAGATTAGTAGCCGCAAAGATAAGCGGGACAGACATGATCTTGATGACAACGATACTAAAGAAAAACGCTCCAAGCACGGTAATCGCAAGCATCGGATCGTTGAAATTATCGAAGAAGAAGTCGAAAGCATCATCGAGAGTGAAACCGGTGAAGTTAAGGCTGCACCCCTGGGACTGTCTCAAAGCAGGCCCAAGCGAGTTGCCAAGCCAGTTCGTCAAAAGTTTCGCGCCCCAACCGAGGAGCAAAAACGCGAAGTGGAAATTGGTGAATCGATTACGGTTGCACAGCTATCCCAGCGTATGTCAGTTAAGGCAACAGACGTCATTAAGACGCTGATGAGTCTTGGTATTATGGCAAACATTAATCAAACAGTAGATCAGGAAACCGCGACGCTGGTTGTTGAAGAGTTTGGTCATACTGTGAAACATATTGACTCAGCCCAGGTAGAAACATCCCTTGAAGAGGAGATGGCATTGGACGGAGAAATGTTACCAAGAGCGCCTGTTGTTACTGTAATGGGCCACGTTGATCATGGTAAAACGTCGTTGCTTGATTACATTCGTAGCAGCCGTGTTGCAACCGGTGAAGCCGGTGGTATCACTCAGCATATCGGTGCTTATCGAGTGAAAACCAAGCAGGGTGATATTTGTTTTATTGACACACCAGGCCACGCTGCTTTCTCAGCAATGCGTGCCCGGGGTGCAAACAGCACAGACATTGTCATATTAGTAGTCGCTGCTGACGATGGGGTTATGCCTCAGACTGAAGAAGCAATCAAGCACACTAAAGCAGCTGGTGCAGCAATGGTTGTGGCGATTAATAAGATTGATAAAGAAGGCGCTGATCCTGAGCGAGCAAAAAATGAACTGGCATCAAAGGATGTGATTCCCGATGACTGGGGTGGCGATACACAGTTTATCCCCGTTTCGGCCCTAACCGGTGAAGGCATAGATGCCTTGCTTGAGGCTGTATTGCTGCAAGCTGAATTGATGGAACTCAAAGCGGTTGAAGAAGGTCCAGCAAACGGGGTTGTGATTGAATCAGAGTTGGATAAGGGCAAGGGTCCTGTAGCCACACTGTTGGTTCAGAACGGCACCTTAAAACAGGGCGACATCATTGTTGCTGGGCAAAACTTTGGTCGAGCTCGAGCCATATCCGGTGATGACGGCAAGCCGGTTAAATCTGCTGGTCCTGCAACGCCAATTTCTATGCTTGGTCTTGATGGCGCGCCAGCGGCGGGTGATACGTTCACCGTTGTTAAAGATGAAAAACGTGCCCGTGAAGTGGCGATGTTCAGAAGAGAGAAGTCCGATAACGAGCGACTCGCAACTCCAGCAGCAAGCCTGGATAACTTACTTGCCAGTTTCGGCGACACCAAAGTTAACTATCTCAACATTGTCGTTAAGGCGGATGTGAGAGGTTCATTGGAAGCTATTGTAAGTGCTCTGAAAGAAGCCGGTAACGATGAGGTGAAGGTGAATGTTGTGTATTCAGGTGTTGGCGGTATTGCCGAGCATGACGTGAACTTCGCTATTACCTCTGGCGCTGTATTATTCGGTTTTAATGTCCGTGCCGATAGTGCAGCTCGAAAGCTAGTCGAACGAGATGGCATTGATCTTCGTTATTACAAAGTAATTTATGATCTAGTTGATGACGTCAAAGCCGCTCTTAGTGGCATGTTGTCACCTGAAGTTCGGGAAGAGATTGTCGGTATTGCGATGGTACGGGATGTATTCCAATCCAAGAAGTTCGGCAACATCGCCGGCTGTATGGTGATTGAAGGCACTGTACATCGAGACAAGAAAATCCGAGTACTACGCGACAATATTGTGATTTATGAGGGTGAATTAGAATCCTTGCGTCACTTCAAAGAAGAAGTGAAGAGTGCTCGAAACGGTACTGAATGCGGTATCGGCGTAAAGAACTACGATGACGTAAAAGTCGGTGATCAGATCGAGGTATTTGATACTCGAGAAGTTGCCAGGGAACTATAGGTCTTAGATGCCAAAAGAATTCAGTCGCGGTCAACGTATTGGCGACCTGATCCAGCGCGAGCTGGCGGTTCTATTGCAGGTTGAGATCAAAGATCCCAGGGTTGGTATGGTGACGCTGAGTGAAGTTAAAGTGAGTCGCGATCTCGCCTTTGCTGACGTTTATTTCACCATGTTGCCCGAAGAACTTGCCAAAGAGGGCACAGAAGTTCTGAATAATGCCGCAGGTTTTCTCAGATCCCAGTTAGCCAGACTGCTCTCCACCCGAACGACACCCCGACTCCGATTCCACTACGATCACAGTATCGAAAACGGCGCCCATATGTCGAAGGTGATCAATGACGCCGTTAAGCGTGACGCACAGCTTCATCAGGACGATGACAATGCCGAAGAAGGTGCTTCACCGGATGGTTCTAATGGGTAGGCCAAGTATTAAACGCCGACCGGTACACGGTATTTTGGTTTTGGATAAACCCCTTGGGTTGAGTTCAAACGGCGCACTGCAGCGGGTGAAACATCTGTTCTGTGCAAAAAAAGCCGGCCACACCGGCAGCCTCGACCCTCTCGCGACGGGGGTGTTACCGCTTTGTTTTGGTGAGGCAACAAAGTTTTCCCAGTTCCTGTTGGATGCGGATAAGCGTTATACAACCGTTATCAAATTAGGCCAAACCACGGCGACAGGGGATGCGGAGGGGGAAGTCCTTGAGCATCGTCCAGTCCCTGAATTAACTAATGACAGCCTGGAAGCGGTTTTAGATCAATTTCGTGGGCCAATTGAACAGGTACCTTCGATGTACTCGGCGATCAAAGTAGATGGCAAGCCGCTCTATAAGCTTGCACGCCAGGGTATTGAAATTGAAAGAAAATCTCGATCCGTTGAGATCCTGGACCTACAGTTACGGGGATTCACAACTGACAGTCTGACATTGGACATTCACTGCACAAAAGGCACCTATGTGCGTACGCTAGCGGAGGATATCGGGAAAGTGTTAGGCTGCGGCGCCCATGTCATTGAACTGCGTCGAACTGCCTCAGGACCCTTTGATCTAGTGGAGTCTCTGACGATTGAGCAGCTAACAGAATTGCTCGAGACCGATGGTGAGGCTGGCCTGGATAATTGTTTATTATCCCCCGCCGCTGCGGTACCGGATTGGCCGAGTGTTGAGTTGACAGAAATTAGTGCTTCATATTTGAAGCAGGGACAACCCGTTCAAATTGCGAAAGCACCGACAACTGGTTGGGTTAGAATTTTTTCAGAATCTCCTGAATCCGATACGGAAGCGTTTATCGGGGTTGGTGAGATTATGGAAGATGGTCGAATTGCGCCAAGAAGACTTGTCGCTACCTGACTGAGTAAGAAGAAAGTAGTAAGTAGTAAGTAGTAAGTAGTAAGTAGTAAGAAAGAAGAAGTAAGTAGTATGGAAGCGCAGATTTGCACTTCTATTAATATTAAGCAAATGACGGTGACTATAAATATGCGTGGTCATTCGTCTCACTAAAACTGCATATTGGAGAAATAAAATGGCATTAACTGCACAAGATAAAGCTGAAATTGTTAAAGAGTTCGGAGATTCAGAAACCGACACAGGTTCCCCGGAAGTTCAGGTGGCATTGTTAACCGCAAATATTGAAAAGCTTCAGTCTCACTTTAAAGACCACAAAGCGGATCACCACTCAAGAACCGGTTTACTCCGAATGGTAAGTCAGCGTCGAAAGTTGCTGAACTACCTGAAGAACAAAAGCACAGATAGATACGCTCAGCTGATTAAACGTTTAGGGCTTAGAAGATAAGAGACGCCCTGCAGTCCTGGGAATCTTGTGCTGATTCCCGGGGCTCAAAATAGATATGTATTGGAGAAAAAATTGACTCATATTAAGAAAAAATTTACCTACGGCGGCCAGGAGGTCGTGATTGAAACTGGCAAGATCGCCAGGCAAACGTCTGCAGCTGTTGTTGTCACAATGGCTGAAACGACTGTACTTGTTGCAGTTGTTGGAAGAAAAGAAGCAAAACCTGGTCAGGACTTCTTCCCTCTGACAGTGAACTACGAAGAGAAAACCTACGCTGCGGGTAAAATCCCCGGTGGTTTCTTCAAGCGTGAAGGACGTCCTTCTGAGAAGGAAACCCTAACTTGTCGCTTGATTGATAGACCTATTCGTCCGTTGTTCCCTAAAGGGTTTATGAACGAAGTACAGATTACCTGTCAGGTGATCTCAGCCCATAAAAACACCGATCCAGATATTATTGCCATGATTGGTACTTCTGCAGCGCTTGCGTTATCAGGTCTGCCTTTTAACGGACCTATTGGTGGTGCTCGTGTGGGCTTCACCAAAGATGGTTACATGCTAAATCCTGGATATGATGCGCTTGCCGACTCTGATCTGGATATGGTTGTTGCTGGTACCGAGTCTGCTGTTTTGATGGTGGAATCAGAAGCGAAGGAATTAACTGAAGACCAGATGCTAGGGGCAGTGCTATTTGCTCACCAGGAAATGCAGGTTGTGATTCAGGCGATCAAAGAATTGAAAGCGGAAGCTGGCAAACCCGATTGGGAATGGACACCTGAAGCAGAAAATGAAGCACTCACCAGTGCATTGGCTGAAAAGTACACTGACGGGATTAGTGGTGCTTATCAGACAGTCGACAAAATGGAACGTCAAGACAAGTTAGCGGTACTTCGTGATGAAGCAGCGACAAGTCTGGCAACCGAAGAGTCTGGATATACTGCAGGTGATGTTTCTGCATACTTTGCCAAGCTAGAAAAGAAAACAGTTCGTCGTCGCATTATTGCCGGTGAGCCTCGTATTGATGGTCGTGATACCAAGACCGTTCGAAATATCGAAGTTGAAGTTGGGCTGCTCGAGAAGACTCACGGTTCAGCATTGTTTACCCGTGGTGAAACTCAAGCTATCGTGACAACAACTCTCGGTTCCATGCGAGATGCAGCGTTGATCGACGCCCTTCAGGGTAGCTACCGTGATCATTTCTTACTGCACTATAACTTCCCTCATTACAGTGTTGGTGAAACCGGTTTCTCCGGCGGACCAAAGCGTCGTGAAATTGGGCATGGTCGTTTGGCTCGTCGCGGTATCGCCGCCGTACTTCCGACACTGGAAGATTGGCCTTACACAATCCGCGTCGTTTCTGAAATCACAGAATCCAATGGTTCCTCTTCGATGGCCAGTGTTTGTGGTGCTAGCTTGTCCTTGATGGACGCCGGTGTGCCGCTTAAAGCGCCAGTTGCCGGTATCGCCATGGGTCTTGTAAAAGAAGAAGATGGTTTTGCTGTATTGACCGACATCCTGGGTGACGAAGATCACCTTGGTGATATGGACTTTAAAGTTGCCGGTACAGAAACGGGCGTGACTGCTCTGCAGATGGATATCAAAATCCAGGGCATCACAGAAGAGATTATGGAGTCAGCGTTAGCCCAGGCTAAAGATGCTCGTTTGCACATCTTAGTTGAGATGAACAAGGTCATTGGCCGATCCCGTGAAGCGGTATCTGAAAACGCTCCTGCGATGGTGACGATCAAAGTTGAATCTGACAAGATCCGTGACGTCATTGGTAAAGGCGGTGCAACCATCCGCTCCATCACTGAAGAAACTGGCGCTGACGTTGATATCAACGACGACGGCACCATTATTATCTACGGTGAAGGAAAAGAATCCCGAGATGCTGCTGTTGCGATGATTGAATCCATCACAGCTGAAGCAGAAATCGGCAAGGTCTACCATGGCAAGGTTGTTAAGATTGCTGACTTTGGTGCATTCGTCAATATTCTGCCCGGCAAAGATGGTCTTGTGCACATCTCTCAAATCGCCCATGAGCGAGTTGAGAAGGTCACTGACTACCTAACAGAAGGTCAGGAAATTGATGTGAAATGTTTAGATACGGAACGTGGTCGTATCAAGCTTTCGATCAAAGAGCTGTTACCGAAAGAAGAAGCACCGGCTCAAGACGATGCCTCCGAGGCAGATGCTAGCTAGTGACTAGATAGTGGCATTAAAGAAAAACGGCGCCTAGTGCGCCGTTTTTTTTGGTCTGAATTTGAGTCTAACCAACGTGCCGCGATTAGATTTTCCAATCTCAAGCTCCAAGCCAATATTGCTGGCACGCTCGCGCATACTACGTATCCCGAGACCAGGTTTTTTGCTTAGGTCAATTCCTACTCCATTGTCTTCAATCTCAATCGTTTGCGCCGTGGTGCCAATAAAGATTGTACTAGCGTGGGCGTGCTTGATGGCGTTTGTCACCGCTTCCTGTAAAACCCGAAGCAGGTTGAGTGCTGCAGATGGTCCAAGCTTAGTTGACGCAAGAGTTTCATCGACATTCCACGAAAATCGAATTCCCTGAGCTTCAACTATGGGTTCAAATCGTTCGCGAAACATACCTAACAATAATTGCGGTTCTTGCTCACCGTTGGTGTCTATCGAGTCAACAATAAAACGCAGGTCTTGAAGTGCAGTGTTGACTGTTTCGAGCAACACGGTGTCACGGCCTGGATGGCGGTGCAAATAGTTGATCGCGTTAACCAGTTGACCGCCAATACCGTCGTGTAGGTCAAACATGATACGGCGGCGTTCTTCTACCACTGCTTGTTGTTTCTCTAACTCAACCACCTGCTGACTTTTGTAATCTACGCGCTTTTGCAAGTCTAGATTCAGTTGCTCAAAGCCTTTCAGAGTACGAAATAGTCTGGACAGGACTAAACTGACAAACGCAATGTACATCAGTACCGGGGCCCACTGTAAAGTTAACCAGTTGGAATAGGGGTGATCCATCAACCGTAATAGAAGTTCATTAAAGCTGAGTAGATAGGCCAAACAACATAAACCCAGGACAAGGTATCGATCGAGTACAACATTGCGATCTCGGTGACTATAGATGACGTACAGTATGTACATCGCAACACTGGCATCAACAATATGCATCAAATTGGTCGCCAGCCGCACAAACTGTTCAGGGAGGTTGAGTGCAATCAATCCGTGACAGCAAATCAGCAAAAAATAAAGGCGTTCGCGGCCATAGAGTTTAAGTTCTGAAAACCGATGTAAAAACATGACGCTAAACAGCGTGAACAGGCTAACCGCCGTGCTGTAGAAAATCGTTTGATGCTCGGCGGTGAGTGGCAGAGGAAAGTCCGTAAGAATACGATTGCTACAGAATACCGCGCCAGTTAGGCAAGTTAGGCTAAACCACAAGTATTGGCCATCATCCCTACGCGACAGCCAAAATAAAAAGACCAAAACACCCAGCAGTAGCATTGAATAAAAACCGATTTGCGCGACGCCAACGCTAAACAGGTAACGAAGGCGGTAGGCCGTTCTCAGGTTGTCCTCGGTGTCCACGAAAACTTTACTTAAACTCACTTCGTCGAAACCATAACCAGCCAGCCGAATATAAAGATGATTGGTCCCTGGATTTAGCAAACTGTTATGAACGGGTAGCAGATAAGGCATCACAAAATTGTCAGACAGTGGATCTTTGAAGCTTCCGGTGTCGCCAATTTTTTTTTCGTTCACATACACTGCCATCACTCGACTGTGTTTTGGCACATAGATGGCCCAATTGCTTGAGTTCGCGATTGAGGATTTGTTTAAGTCAAAATCTAATCGGTACCATCCCTGACCACCCTGATGTTGACTCCCCTGAGGCGTCGCGGCTCGCCAGTAGTCAGGAAGTGAACGGGCTTCCCAATTCAATGTGTCGCTGCCTATTAGTGCTAAGCCGGGATCGTGGTCCGAGTGTGGATGAGCGGATACCTTCGTAAACAACGCCCGATCGATTTCGATTGCATGGCAGGTTGTCGCCACCAAATATAGGAAAAGCAGAATGTGCCATCGTGATAGCAAAGCATGTATCACATCAAAGTAACCCCAGGTCAGCGCCCTTTTTAATGGCCTCAACGTTGGTGTTGACGCGAAGCTTTTTGTAAATGTTAAGTATATGGGTCCCAATCGTATCAACACTGACAAACAGTTTGTCGGCAATTTCTCTTCGTTTGTATCCCATGGAAACCAGCTTAAGGACTTCGGTCTGTCGCTGGGTCAGGGTGGGCGCATCGCCCTGTTGTGTGGGCAAAGGTTGAAACCGGTTTAGCAGGTGGCGCGCAATTTTTGCACTGATAGGCGAGCCGCCGGCAATTAAAGACTTAATATCGTCGATGATGGTGCCTGCCATGCCGTCTTTGAGTAGATAGCCAGTCGCGCCCGACTTAAGTGCTGCTATTACGTTTTGTTCATCACCAAACACGCTGATGACCATACTATCTGTTTGGGGTAATTGACTTGCTGCTGAGATGAGATCAAGGCCACTGCCATCTGGTAAACCCAGGTCCACAAGTAAGACGCGGGGTGGTGACTGTTTGATCAGCTTCAGCCCCGCTTCCAGCGTCTCAGCACACGCGGTCAAATGAAAGCAAGGTTCCGCATTTAAGACCGCCGACATGTGTTGCCTAATATGAGGGTCATCATCAACCAGAATGATGTCGTAAGTATCCACTCCAAAACCCCCTGGGGGAACGGTTCTGCTGCTGCAAGATTTAAAGTATATGTGATTTTGGTCAGAGACTTTACCGTAATCTACCGTCCGTCCTATATCACCTAATCCGGTGATTCTATGGTTTTGAGATGCCTCTTATAGTTTGAGCCGATGACAAATTTATATTGCTCAGAGAGGTATTGATGAACTATCGGTTGATGACAGTGGCCAGGATCCGGTGTTTTTACATGGTGCTATTGAGCATTACAGTTGCTGCTTGCAGCGAGTCTAGCTCGCAAAACAGTATGCTCCCGTCTATTACACCGCCAGTTTCAGCGGCGTCACCACTCCCGGCAAATGTCGCCATGCTTGAACCTGGTGGAGGCACCATGAACGTGATCGTTGAAGGTCGAAGTGTCAGTATCTCAGTACCTGAAGGTGCAGTGAGTGAGGCGCTGGAAATTACCCTTGACCCAGTAAGCACGAGCGAGTTGGACGCGCTGTTTCCGGATCGAACCGAAGACCCTTTGCTTGCCTTTAAGATGCTACCCGCGGGTACCCAATTTAGTCAGCCGATCGAGCTATCGATGTTAGCACCCAGCGAGGGTATAGCCGAAGGAGATCTGGTTGTTGGTGCCCTGGCGAGTGCAGGTGTTGTTGAACCATTGAACATTAGTCAAAGTGATGACAACGGTGAGCAACGCCTCACTATTTTTGTCCCCCATTTCTCAACTGCTATTTTGTCCAACATCAATGTGGGGTTCAACGCCATCTTTCTTGATGGCAGTGGGATGCAAGCCAGGGAGTTTAGCATCGGGGATGTTGTTGTTGCTAAGGTTCGGGCATTTCAAAGAACCGATGCTCCAGGTGGGGCTCTGTCCATCGACTCACCAGGCACTCTAAATGTGGCAGGTAGTATTGTCGCGGAAGGAGGACCGGAGACGGTGAATGTTGGGACCGCGAACGCAACTTTCCCATCACGTAATACAACCGGTGCAAGTCGCGTAGCGGATCTGACAACCTTCGAATTTACCTGTCAAAGAGAGGGGCCTTTCTCGATTTTTGGACGCCTATCTGGAGATCTCGCCACCGGCAAAGAATTTGGTTTTACCGCATTTTCATCTGACTCTGAGCTTGTTGGCAATCTGGGTATTCTCCCCGTTAGTGACACGATTGAGTTTGGTGGCAACTGTGTTGCAACCGTTGATCCTGCAGACCCAACAGACCCTGATAAGCCAACCGACCCCACTGACCCCACCGACCCTGCTGATCCGGTGCCGAGCAATACGCAACCGGATGAGATTCAGATGGGAATACTCTCTCAGACCCAGGCTGATTTTGATAACGTCATCCCGCAGCAACAGTCACCCGTGACGATTTCTCTCTCCTCGCCCTCGGTGGCTGACAACAGAAGCTATAAAATTGTTAACGATGCATTTACAGGGAACATCAGTGCGACGTTTCAGACCGAGCCATTTTCGTTTATACAGACACCTATTCTCGGCGGATTTAGTCCTGAGTCAGGGCTGGGTACTGTTTCCTGTAATGGCGGCCCAGGTGAATTTTCGCTCACGTGGAACCTGGAGGTCACCGATACCAATGCTGCCCCTGTGACATTTATGCAGGTGGTATCTTTTTCTGGAAAATGTGAGTTCGACCCTCTCGCGGTCGATGATGCAACTGAAACTATTGTCGGTACATCGGTAGACATCGACTTTCTCGCTAATGATAAAAATGTTAATTCGATTGGCATTGACGACATGGCTCAGCCGACTTTTTTTGTTACCGTGGACCCCAGCGGTATACCCAATGAGGTAGGTCTTGTCCCTGGCCTCGGGGCAGTAACCATAGAACAGGTAGCGGCCAATCAGACGACCAAATTTGTACTGCGTTATAGACCAACAGAATTCAAAACGGGTGTTGATAAGTTCAATTACTTTCTTGTGACTGATTCAACTACCAGTGTTGGCACTGTTAGCGTCACGATCAAGCCACAGGAGGTGACTGCACTTGATGACTGTGGCTTGTTCGGTAGCTTGAATGAGTGTTTGAATTTTGGTGCTGGGCCTTTTTGTTCTCCCCCCGTTGCAACTGTTAGTTGTGGTAGGTTGCCAGGTGATATCAGAGGCTTTGTTCAACCAGTAATCGATGATAACGTTGATTCATCCGTCAGTTCAAAATTTGAGGTGCCTCAGGGTGCAAACCCACTGACGCCACCCAGTCAGAACGGTAGCGTGAGGTTAAGCAGCTCATTGGGAGCCGTAGATGTCACCATTAACAACGACGGTACCTTCGTTGTTGACGCTGTGCTGGACGATCCAGGATTCACGCCAATGGGCGATTCAGTGACGGTAACCAGTGCAACTGAGTCGCTTTCGTTTCCGGTGGAACTAGAGGTTGAGTCAGGCGAACCTGCATTAGAAGTTGAGGTGGCCAATGGTTTGATGAGTGAAATGCTGGTATCTACACTCTATTCTGATCTCACCACCTTTGTCTTTACCCATCTTCCAACCGACACCGATGCGGAAGGTAAGCCTATTATTAAAGGGTTTGTGGACAATCAAAAAATTAGCCAGGGCGTAACCATAGAAGGCGATAGCCGTGTTCGAATGCCTATGATTAGTGCTGGTTTACTTGAATTTATGCAACAAAATGATTTGCAACCAACCCAGGACGTGGTCGTGACCGCGCGCAATCAGGCCATTATTAACGGCATTTTTGAGGATGAAGAAATGGTTGGCCAACCTGTTAATGGTGGCGGCGGCATTGTGGTTCGGTTGCCTCCGACAACTATCACCCCCCCACCAGCGGTTTGCCCTACACGGCCGAGTAACGTGCGTTGTATAGCTGGACCAACGGAGGTTTTACTTTCTCCAAATAACAGCTCCGATATTGCGCGCTATAGCGCCAATACGGGAGAATTTGATGGGTTCTTTTTTGGCGGTGGGCCGGCACCCAACTTTGGCATAGGCCGAGGACATATGGCGACGCAAGGGCCAGACAATTGTGTCCTGTATTCCGATAGTGAAGGCGAGGTGCACATCTTTGATAGCGACGGTAGCCGTATTCCAGCGGATGGAGAAGGCAACATCATCCAGACTGGTGCGGACTCTCTCTTGGCCAACAGCTTCGCCAATGCTACTGAATATACTGGTTTCGACTTTTATTCCCCCGATGGCATTATCTGGAAGCTATATTTGACCGCGCGGGTTGATACAACCGGTAATGGCTTTGGTGATACCGCGCAGTTGGTGAGATATGACTATGCATTAAATGGTGATGTTGTTTTGACTAACCGGACTGTTGTGACTGAAAAAGCTGGGGGTGAGTTTAACCATGTCACGGTACGAGATGATTTGATTTATTTGGCTGATGATTCATTTGATAGCAGTACAGAGGCGCAGGATCAGATTCGAGTATTCGACGTTGATGGTAATGAGCAAACAGCGCTGCTTGTAGACTCCGCCTCGCCGCGACAAATCAGTAATACTTTTGATGGCAACCTGGTATTTGCAGATTTTGCCCGGGAGTCGATTCGAGTCGTTAATAGTGCTGGTGCAACCATTAAAAATTATCTGCTTGGAAACAATGACGGCACCGGCAATGATCGCACCCGTGGCGTCTATCCGTTGCGCAATGGTAATTACCTGGTCACAGGTTTTTCACAGATCAACCGCTCTGTGTTAGATCGATTCGATGGCACATTGCTGCCTGCGCCCGATGGGCGTAGCACGATTGGTGTCGCGATTGGCACGGCGTGCCTGGCATCGGACTAATTCCAGAAAGGAGTTTTGCTGAGGCGCAAATGACGGCCGCCAATGTAGTGAATTGCTGCTAAATGATGTTGGAATGATCTATCGGCAGTTTAAGAACGAGCATCGCCGGTTGCGATGCTCGACTAATTTATTCAATTAGCTCTTGGGTCGATTAGAGATCAGGTCGTCCACCACCGATGGGTCAGCCAGGGTGCTGGTGTCACCCAGGTTACCGAGTTCGTTCTCGGCAATCTTGCGGAGAATACGCCGCATGATTTTTCCAGATCGAGTTTTGGGTAGTCCCGGTGCCCATTGAATTATGTCGGGTTTTGCAATCGCGCCAATTTCAGTCCTGACGGTCTGATTGAGTTCTTCCAGAAGTGCTGCAGAACCTTCTATGCCGCTCATTAATGTGACATAGGCATAGATGCCCTGACCTTTTACATCGTGGGGGTAACCGACAACAGCGGCTTCCGCGACCGATTCATGGAGCACCAGTGCACTTTCCACTTCTGCAGTACCCATTCGGTGGCCAGAAACGTTTAATACATCGTCGACTCGGCCGGTGATCCAGTAGTAACCATCTTCATCACGCCGGGCGCCGTCACCCGTGAAGTAATACCCTTTGTAAGCAGAATAATAGGTCTCCACACAACGCTTGTGGTCACCGTAGACGGTTCGTATTTGACCAGGCCATGATGTCGCAATGGCGAGGTTTCCCGAACCTGCGCCCTCAATGACTTGCCCGTCAGGGTCCAGTAACACCGGATTGACGCCGAAAAAAGGCCGGGTCGCTGATCCAGGTTTTAAGGCGGTAGCACCTGGAAGCGGGGTGATCATGATGCCGCCGGTCTCAGTTTGCCACCAGGTATCGACAATCGGGCAGCGGGTGTCACCGACAATGTGGTAATACCACTCCCAGGCTTCAGGATTAATTGGCTCTCCAACGGACCCAAGCAGGCGTAATGACTGCCTTGAAGTTGAAGTGACAAAATCGTTCCCCTGTCCCATCAGGGCACGAAGCGCAGTTGGTGCTGTGTAAAAAATATTGACCTGGTGTTTATCACATACCTGCCAACATCTGGACGCATCGGGGTAGGTTGGGACACCTTCAAACATTAATGTTGTTGCGCCGTTGGCGAGGGGGCCGTAGACAATATAGGTGTGACCCGTAACCCAACCAACGTCAGCAGTACACCAGTAAATGTCTCCGTCATGATAGTCGAATACATACTTATGGGTCATGGCAGCCTGCAGCAGGTAGCCGCCGGTTGTATGCATGACGCCCTTTGGTTTCCCGGTTGAGCCTGAGGTATACAAAATAAAAAGCGGGTCTTCCGCATTCATGGCGGTGGGTTCGCAGTCCGTTGACGCGGTAGAAATTGCCTCGTGGTACCAGACATCCCGTGAGTCATTCCAGGAGATTGTGCCACCGGTTCTATTTACAACAACAACCGTATGAACGTTTGGACATTCTTCGAGGGCACTGTCCGCGTTCTTTTTCAGGGGAATAGGCTTTCCTCCTCGCAAACCTTCATCGGCGGTAATGACCACCTGGCAATCGGAATCGAGAATGCGATCCTGTAACGCCTGGGGTGAAAAACCACCAAAAACAACCGAGTGTATGGCGCCGATTCGTGTACAGGCTAGCATGGCATAGGCGGCTTCGGGGATCATCGGCATGTAAATACAAACCCTGTCGCCCTTGTTAACGCCGCGATCTTTAAGGACATTAGCCAGCCGGCAAACCTGTTCATGTAGCTCGCGATAACTAATTTTTGCATCATCGGTTGGATCGTCGCCTTCCCAGATGATGGCAGTTTGATCGCCCCGGGTTGCCAGATGCCGATCAATACAATTCACACTGGCATTGAGTTCACCGTCCGCGAACCAACTTGTCTCGCCTTTACTCAGGTCAGCAGTATTGACCTGGGTAAATGGCTTGCTCCAGGTCAAAAACTCGTTGGCTTGCTCCGACCAGAATGAGTCCGGTGAATCAATAGAGGTCTGGTACATTTCGAGATAACGATCATTGTCGATGAGTGCGCGCTTAGACGCCTCTGGAAGGATCGGATAGGTTTTTGACATGTGGATCTCCTAGCTTTTTCTACTGACGGTATAGCGCTCGAGCAATGCCCTTGTGGAACCGTCTAGAATTTGTTCTCCGCCATCCATGGCATCCAGGATGCGGTCACCGAGTTCTTTTCCGAGCTCAACGCCCCACTGATCGAAGGGGTTAATTTGCCAAATAGCTGCCTGGCAGAAAACCTTGTGTTCGTAAAGTGCAATGAGGGCGCCGATCCGTTTCCCATCCAAACGCTCTAAGACGAGGCTGTTGGAGGGGCGATTTCCAGGCATTACCTTGTGTTTCTTTTGCGTTTCGTTTGCTGCGTCTTCGATTTGTTCCAGACTTCGACCCTGCATCAGCGCTTGAGACTGGCTTAGGCAGCTCGCGATGAGTTTATCGTGATGATTCTGAAATTCATGGTCCGGCTTAAGCGTCATGATAAAGTCGATGCCGGTGAAACGAGTACCCTGATGTAACAGTTGGTGGAAGGCATGCTGACCGTTAGTACCTTCACCCCCCCAGATGATCGCTCCGGAATCGTAGTTGAGGAGTTGGCCGTCGAGGTTTCGATTTTTACCGCAGCTCTCCATATCCAACTGCTGCAGATGATCCGGTAGATAAAGCAGTCGATGGTCGTAGGTCAAAACCGCATGGGTATGCGCACCAAAAAAATGTTGATAGTAGATGCTCAAGAATGCAAGAACGACCGGTAGGTTTTCCTGGGGTGCCGCACTTAAAAAATGCTCATCCATGTCAGCCGCGCCATCTAGCAGTTCCCTAAATGTTTCAAAACCATAACGAATGGCAATTGGTATACCAACTGCAGACCAGACGCTATACCGGCCCCCGACCCAGTCCCACATGGGTAGAATATGTTGTTCATCAATGCCAAATGCTTTGGCATCTGGGATATTTGAGCTGACGGCGATAAGGTGTGACTTGAGTTCACTTTCATCCATGGCGTTGAGCAACCATGCCCGGGTGGTCTCAGCGTTTGCTTTGGTTTCCAAAGTAGAAAAACTTTTCGAGACAACAATGACGAGGGTTTTATTGGGGTCCAATTTCCCCAACACATCGGTTAAGTGGTGTGCATCTACATTCGCAACGTAGTGGCATTCAATATCCTGATCATCTGTGGCACGTTTACTTGCCAGGGCTTCATCAACCATTTTGGGCCCAAGATAGGATCCGCCGATTCCCAGATGAACAATATGTTTAATGGCCTCGCCCGAGCTGCCTGTCCATTTTCCGGATCGAATCCCATCGCTGATGTTCTTCACTTGTTGTAGCGTTGTGACAACGTCGGCGTACTTTTCTTTTAATCCGGGAGGAGCAGAGCGAGCGCGAAGCAATGTATGTAACGCGGGCCTGTCTTCCGTATTGTTGAGTGCGGCGCCCTCAAACATTTGTTGTGTTAACTGCTTTAGATTTGCCTGGAGGTTGAGTTTGATAAGCAGTTTTTCGGTGTCTTCATCATAGAAGTTCTTCGAATAATCCAGACAAATGCCAGCTGCGTCGATGGTGTATCGACTAACGCGTTCAGGTTGGTCATTGAACATTTGTAAAAGTGATTTGCGCTGCATCAAAAGCGCGTGTTGTTCAATTTCAAGCGAGACGCTATGGGGTAATTTGCTCATAACATTGACGGCGTGGGGTTATAGTATTGTCGGCCTCTAGGTGCTGATTTGAGATAACTCAATAAATGTTCGTAATCGTGGTCGCTATTGGCGAGATCAATTTCAGCGGCATTAACCATAAGTACCGACGACTTGTCGTAGTAGTGGAAGAACTGAGTATAAGCATCAACGAGTTGATTTAAGTAGGACCGTTCAATGTTTTGCTCTGACGGAATGCCGCGAATTTGGATCCGCTCCAACAGTACGTCGACCGGCGCTTGCAGATAGATGACGAGATCTGGTGTGGGTGCATTGATGGTCAGGTGTTCATAAATTTTGTCGTAGAGCAGCATCTCATCACTATCGAGATTTATCTCGGCAAACAGTCGGTCCTTCTCCAGCAGGAAGTCAGCAACGCGTACCGGCTCAAACATATCCCCTTGCCTCAAGTCCTGAATCTGGCGGGCTCGTTCGAATAGAAAGAACAATTGAGTTTGGAGGGCTGCTTGCTTTCGATTTTGATAAAAACGTTCGAGAAACGGATTGCGCTCCGGTGCTTCCAAGAATGTCTCGTAATTGAGGGAGCTGGCCAGTCGTTTCGTCAATGAAGTTTTGCCGACCCCAATGGGTCCTTCAACGGCGATAAAGCGGGGTAAGCTGTCTGGCTTCAATCCAAAAACTCCGATGTTCCTCTGGGGGGAATTGTACTGTTTATGTTGCTCGCTTTGGTCGCCGTTTTCTCGGTCGACGGCTACGGCTGCCGGGCGCTTCTATCACCGTCGTGGGATCTATCGGATTTTGTTCCTGATAGGTGGTCCACCATTCCCCTAGGTTATCAAGTTTCTCCCCAGAGTTTTCTCTCAGCAAGAGAAAGTCGTAAGCCGCTCTAAACCGTTTGTGACCCACTAATATGGCGGGCTTTTTGCCTCGAGTATTCGGCAACCTTGCCTGGAGTTGCCAGATGTCCCGCATTGGGCCAGAGAAACGCTTAGGAATTGACGTAAACAGCTGCTGTTTCGCAATCACATTTAAGGCTGCCTCATGGGATGCAGCGAGATTTGTTGAGCCCTCATCTACTAGCCTCTTTTTCTCCTTTACGAAGGGCCACCACAGGAGTGCGGCTAAAATAAATGCCGGTGTTACCGGCATACCTTCGCGGATACGTTTGTCGGTGCTTGCCAATGCCAGTTGAACCAGCTTTGGGGCAAAGGTGGAATCACTATTGGCGGTGTCTGGAAATAACCACCCTAGCAATTCGTGCTGGATCAGGCTCTCGAGGGACGCTTCGCCATGCCCAGACATAAATAGTTTTAAGACCTCTTCAAATAATCGAGCGGGAGGAATGTCCTGAAGCAGGAAACCAAGTTGTTTCATGCTGCTCGCGGTCCGTTTTTCTATTTCGAATCCCAACTTGGCTTCGAAGCGGGCTGCTCGAAGCATTCTAACGGGGTCTTCTCGATAGCGTTGTTCCGGTTCACCAATTAAACGTATGAGTTTGGCATTGATATCATCGGTGCCCCTGACCAGGTCTGTGATCTCATTGGTTTGAGGATCAAAATACAGAGCGTTCATCGTAAAGTCTCTGCGCATGACGTCCTCGTCAAACGTGCCCCAGACATTGTCTGAAAGCAGCATGCCTCCTTCTGAAACATCCTCTTCGTGCTTTTTTGCGGGGGCTCGGAAAGTGGTGACTTCGATGATGTCTCGGCCAAATCTAACGTGAACAATCTTGAATCGCTTACCAACCATGCGAGCGCTATTGAATAGGGCTTTAACGGCTTCAGGATGAGCATCAGTTGCGACGTCAAAGTCCTTCGGTGCTTTTCCTAACAGTAGGTCACGAACGCAGCCGCCGACGAGGTATGCAGAAAAGTTTTCGCGGTGTAGACGTTGGACGACCCGCAGCGCATTTACGCTTTGTGGGTTGTTGGCAAATTCCGTTGCGATATCAACCATATATTGTTGGCAGGAACAGAGTCATGTCTAATTCAGGGTGCTTATTATTGAAGATGGGTAATATAACAGTTTGGTGGAGTGAGGGAGGGGCTTTTTAAAAGCCAGAAAGAAAAACGGGAAAAGCGTACTTTTCCCGTTCAGCGAGCCAGATTTTCGTTTTTATTATTGTTGTGTTTCTTATTATTTTTAGTAGCTGGTGTTAGCGCCGTTTTTATTATTGTTACGCCAACTCTTTTTTAGCTAGGTCTTTATATACAGTATCCGTGCCAATACGTCATTGGCATAAAAAACAGGGGCTTAGGCGAAAAGGCGTTGTACACAAAGTGTGCGAGTGTAACCTTAGGTAACAGTTTTTGGGGTTAAAGGTAACAAGCGGTATTTATCTCCGCTTAGAACGCACTCTTGGTATGTGAAGTTTTTGGCGTTTTTGCCACAAAGCTTTACGACTAATCCCTAGTTTCTGTGCGAGTTCAGTTTCTGTCATATGATCTTGATTCTCGATCACAAACTTTTGGAAGTAGTCCTCCAGGGACAAATCCTCGGTTTCGGGATCTGAGTCGGCATCTGAATCCGCGGGCTGATCAAAGTCTATAGCAAGCAGATCCGGTGAAATGATCTTCGACTCTGCAAGGATTACCGCGCGTTCGATTGCATTCTCCAACTCCCTGATATTGCCAGGCCAACGGTAACGAGACATCAGGGCAAGGGTATCTTCTGCAAACTCCAGGCAGGGCTTTTCTAACTTCTGGCAGGTCTGACTGAGAAAGTGTTTAGCTAAATACTCGATGTCTGACCCCCGTTCCCGGAGCGGAGGCAGGGAAAGCTTTACAACATTCAGTCGATAATAGAGGTCTTCGCGGAATTGTCCGGTTTCGGTGAGTGCCTTTAGATCACGATGGGTTGCTGCTATGAGTCTGACTTTGACCCGGGTGGTTTCAACGGAACCGACACGACGGACCTCACCTTCCTGCAATACCCGTAGCAGCCTGGCTTGTGCATCAAGGGGCAATTCGCCGATCTCATCGAGAAATAGTGTGCCGCCGTTGGCAGCCTCTACAAGGCCAAGGCGTCGGTGGGTGGCCCCCGTAAAAGCGCCTTTTTCATGACCAAACAATTCGGATTCAATTAGGGTGTCGGGAATGGCTGCACAGTTGACTGAAATAATTGGTGCACGGGACTGTTTGCTGGCGGTATGAATTGCCTTGGCCACCAGTTCTTTACCCGTACCTGACTCACCGAGGATAAGCACGTTGGTGCCGGTCGGAGCCACTTTAGTGATGCGTTCAAAGACCATCTGCATGGCCTTGCAATGACCAAGCATTCCTTCCATCGGCGGTAGTGCCACGGTGGGTTTGCCAAGAATGGAATTGATTGTTGCCAGCATCTCGCCATAGTCAAAAGGTTTGGCTATATAGTCAACGGCTCCCTGTTTCATTGCATCAACGGCAGAGGAGACGCTGGCGTAGCTGGTCATGACTAAAACCGGTGTGGGATTGGCGCGCGAAATGATATCCGTTCCAGGAGGACCGGGTAGCCGTAGATCTGTAATGATCAGATCGAACTTGTCGAGCGGGGTTGCATCGGCCTCTTCTACGGAGCCTGCTTCTGTGACGCTAAAACCCTGTTTGCCAAGATACTTTTTTAAGGATGTCCGTATGACAACTTCATCCTCAACGATCAAGATGCTTCTGTGGCGCATAGGTATCGCAACGCAAAATGTGTGGCTAATAAACTATGGATGGGGCTGTGAAGTCAACCGCTGTGGGGGTTTATCGATATCGGGGCGAAATAAATTGGGTAAGTCGATGATGACACGGGTACCGATGGGTTCGCCGGCTTCGGCGAATATTTTGCCCTCGTGTTCCTGAATGATTGTGGTGACGATGGCGAGCCCCAGACCCGTACCCTGACCGGGATCTTTTGTGGTGTAAAAAGGCTCGAAGATCGCGTTTCGATCTTCTTCTGGAATACCATGGCCGCGATCCACCACGCGAATAATCCGCCGTTCCTCAATCAATTCGGCGCTGATGGTCACTTCCGATTGGCGCGGAGAGGCATCCCGGGCGTTAGACAGGACGTTGACAAAAACCTGCAGCAACCTTTGGCCATCGCCCGAGGTGTAGGCATCACTTTGAATCTGATTGACGAATTGGATGTCCTTAGAATCAGCGGAAAGTGAAAGCAGGTAAATGGCTTCATCGACACATTGTTTGAGTTTGACGGGGCTATCCTGCAGTGAATTGGCCTCCTTGCCTCTGTGGGCGAAGTTGATCAGTGAATTCAATATTGCTGAAATTCGATCCGTCTGTTCCAGTATCTGTTGCGAGATTTCAAGCAGTTCCGGGTCATTGGTTTCTATGGGGATGTTTTGTGCGAGGCAAGCGATGCCGGTTATCGGGTTCCCCACCTCGTGTGCAACTCCGGCAGCTAATTGACCTATCGCTGCAAGCCGATGGTTATGCATGAGCTGTCTCTCTAAGGTTTGTTCTTCGGTAATGTCCTCGATAACAATCAAGATGTCACCGGTGTCGGTGAGTTCCTTGTGTAAATTGACGGTCAAGAGTTGCTCATGTGTTCGAACCTGGGACTTAAGGAAGTTAGCGTCCACGGACTGGATAAATTGATCCAATAAATCCACCCAATACACAGGCAACATTTGGAAGGGATAATCGAGTACCGATTCCGCCTTTATGCCCGTCAGTTCAACCATGGCTCGATTCCATGTCAGGATTCTGTCACTGCCATCCAACGTACATACCGCAGTGGGTAGGTCCTGCAGTAATTGCCGGTGATATCGGCGCAAATTGTCAAGTTCAGCTGCAAGCCCGGTGAGATAGGATTGATGTGATTCAAAGCGATATTCCTGACTCTGCAAACTCTCCATCACCACCTGTCCGGGCTTTGATTCCCGAAAGGGCAGGTATTGGGCAAATATTCGATGGGCGATTGTTTGTCCAACAATACTGGTGAGGTTCGACTCGATTTGGTTGCGTAGCTGAATGAGTGCAAAGGGCCTGTGTTCAGATTCTGCCAGGTGCAAATCGTCCAGTCCAAGATTGACCTGTTCAAAGGCGGCCGCCTCTCCGATGGCTTGAATCAGCTGATGGCGGATCTCTGAAACTGAACTGACACCCAGTTCACCCTGGTAAGGCAGGATGGGGGAGTCGCTCATGCACTCCGCTGCAGCAATGAGTTCCTCATGGGAAGCGAGATTCAAGCGAGAAAAGATAATGTAGGCAAGAGTGTTTGCCATCAGTGATGTAATGGACGCGACAAACCAGATGTCGGGGCCCGGAGCAAATTGATGCTGGGTGCCAAAAATATTGGAGTACACAATGTCGATCAGAAGTGGAAAGAACAACATCGCGCCCCAGAATAGGAATCCCGCAAGCAACCCAGCAAGCAGTCCGTAACTGTTGGCGTCTCGCCAATAAAATGCGCCGATTAAGCCCGGTAGGAACTGCAGCACCGCAACAAAGCTAACCAGGCCTAAACTCATCAGGTTCTGTTGCTCGCTAAGCAGGTTGTATAGCCCGTAGGCGAGCAAAATGATGACAATGATCAACATTCTTCGGGTGTTCAACAGGAACGAGAAAAAGTCCCGGTCTTCACTGACCCGATACAACGGCAGCACCAGATGGTTGACGGACATGGTCGCTAGGGCCAGGGTTAGTACAATCAAGACTCCACTGCAGGCTGCAAACCCGCCAATAAATGCGAGGAGTGTCATGGTTTCACTATTGCCAGCGATGCCGAGTGAAATGGCAAAGAACTCCGCCGGTGCGGTGAGTTGAGAATATTCCGCAGCCCAAAAAATAGGTGCAACACATAAGCTCAATAACAACATGTACAGGGGAAAGCCCCACCGGGCCGAGCGAATCACGCCGGCATCATCGTTCTCCGTGAGTAGGATGTGAAACATATGTGGCATGGCAACCGCCCCCGCAAAAAAGGTCAGCAACATCATGCGGGATGAGCCTTCGGAAAGTTCTTTTACAATATGAGCTTGAAGAGGCTGGTTGGTCGTAAGCCACTCATTGAGGTTAGAGACACTGCCAAAAACAGAATAGATGGCATAGATCGCAACCGTCATAAAGGCGATTAGCTTCAGCATGGATTCTAGTCCCAGGGCAACAATCAAACCTTCATGTTTCTCTCTGGTTGAGACATGTCGAGCGCCAAAGAGAATTGCAAATACGGCCATCGTGGCGCAGAAAATGATAGCCAGCCCAGCTCTGCTGAATTCTTGATTGATGAGATGGACGGTATCGGCAACCGCCTGAATCTGAAGCGCGAGAAGTGGTATTGCTCCCGTTAACATAAACAGGCTTACAATGCCGCCGACCCAGGGCCTCCGGTAGCGAAATGCAAACACATCGGCTAAGGAGCCCAGCTTATGAGCTAAGGCAATTCGGGCAATGGGATTTAGCAGCAGCGGCGCAAGCAAAAAGATGGCGCTGGCGCCAAAGTAATAGAGCAGGTAGCTCGCACCAAAATTGGCAGCGAAGCCGAGAGTGCCGTAAAAAGAAAGTGCCCCCGCAAATACTCCCAGGGACGCGACGCGAATGAAGCGGTTGTGTGTCACCTTTTTTGGTATCCAGCCTCGCTCGGTTGCATAAGCAGAGCCAAAAAGTAGAGACAGGTAAAGCAAACTGAAAGCAAAGATCTGGGTAAGTGAGAAACTCACTTCTCTTCTCCACTGAGTTTATCGGTCACGAGATAACAGGCGACAATCAGTAGCAGCCAGAGTATGAAGTTACTCAGCCAGCCCATAAGTCCACCGTCCTGCCACCAACCACCGAAGTCGGCAACAAAGACAAAGAAACCTAGTACAACAAAGGTAATCAGGCGCTCAATCATTGCGGCATTCTACCCAGAATTAGCAGGGCGTTATAGCGACAGACTTTTTAATGGTATGCCGTCGGTTGCTGGTACGTGGCGCCGCTGCCATTGTGCGGTTGCGGTTTCTAAAAATTGTTGAATCTCAGTTGCGTCAATTGTCTGCTGGCCGAGGGCGCGAAGACATTGATTTAGCAAAGCTATCGGGTCAGCGAGGGAAACTGGGTTCGCTTTTGCTTGTTTGCTTAGTTTGTGACCGTCGTCACCGAGAACCACTGGGAAATGTCCGTATTCTGGGACAGAGAAACCGAGACATTGAGCGAGAAAAATTTGCCGGGGAGTTGAGTCCAACAAATCATGACCGCGGATGACGTGGCTCACTTGTTGAAAATTATCGTCTATGGTCACGGCGAGTTGGTAAGCAAATAGACCATCTTTCCGTTTAAGGTTGAAGTCACCAATTTCTGTGTTCAGGTCGAAATGCTGTTCCCCTTGAAACAGATCAACAAAGTTGACTCGTTGGTGGTCGACCCGTATTTTGGTTGCGGTAGGGACATCTACCGCGGCTATTTGATGACGGCAGGTTCCTGGATAAATCGCGCCAAAGCTACGTCGGCTGCAACTACATTCAAAGGTTAATTGCTGCGCTTTTAATTGGCTAAGTATCTGCTCATAGGCACTGAGTCTTGAGCTCTGGAACAGCGGTTCCCCATCCCAATCCAGGCCAAAGACTTTAAGTTGATTGAGAATTTCTGAAGGGGAGCCTGGTGATTCACGGGGAGGATCGATGTCTTCAATCCGAACCAGCCATAGGCCGTGATACTTACGGGCATCCAGGTATGATGCGAGGGCGGCAACCAGTGAGCCGAAATGGAGTGGACCAGTAGGGGAGGGTGCGAATCGACCCACATAGGTGTTAACCACCTTCATGGGTCGCTTTGCCAACTAGCCGAGGATTTGTCGCTCTTTGATTTCATCTAGGGTTTTGCAATCGATACACTGGGTTGCCGTTGGGCGCGCCTCTAGTCGATTGATGCCGATCTCGATTCCACAGGATTCACAGTATCCGTAGTCGTCCTGGTCGATAAGATCCATTGTGCTGTCAATTTTTTTAATCAGCTTTCTTTCGCGATCTCGGGTTCTAAGTTCAAGACTGAACTCTTCTTCCTGGGTTGCGCGGTCCGCGGGATCAGGGTCATTTGATGCAACGTCCTGCATATGGTGAACAGTGCGGTCCACCTCTTCCATGAGTTGTCGTTTCCACTCAAGAAGCTTGCCACGGAAGTGCTCTTTATGGGCATCGTTCATGTAGTCAACGTTCTTGCTCTTCTTGACGGCGTCTTCGGTTTTTCTCTTGGCTACAGCCTTCTTCACTGGTTTTCTTGGCGGTGACTTTTTAGCCGGCGTAACAGCTTTGGCTTTAGCTGCTGTTTTTGCTTTGGCTTTTGCTTTGGTTTCAACGGGTGCCGCGGTTTTCAACTTTTTTGTAATCTTCCCTTCAGGTTTCGCTTTACTCGAACTGACCTTTTTCTTGGCGACAGCTTGAGTTTGGGGTGTTGAGGTGGTTTTAGCTTTGGCCGGTGCACTGGCTTTAGTTTTTGGCTTTGCCTTGGCCACTTTGGTGCTAGCCTTGGCTTTAGTCTTAGGTTCGGCTTTTACCTTGGGTTTAGCGGCAGATTTGACCTTTGCTTTAGCTTTTTGTTTTGCTGCTTTTTTAACTTCTTTTTTAAGCACGGGCTTTTTCTTTGCTGCAGTTTTGGTTTTCGCGGCAACTTTAGTGGTAGCTTTAGCTTTCACTTTAGTTTTGCCTGCTGCGGCTTTTGTCGGTGGCTTTGCTTTGGCTTTGGTTTTTGCTTTAGCCTTAGTAGCCGGGGCCTTTTTACGCTTTGCTGCCATAGTGTTGTCCAGTTGTGTAGATCACTAAAACACGCTCATTTTTGAGGGAGCGAACGTTACCAGAACAGGACGGTTTCGCCAAGCCCTAGTACGTATAACGGGCATGTAGAGTGAGAAAAGGGGCGATAAACCTCGATAAACAATCAATGTTCAAGGGAGATTGAGCGGTTGCCTGACTATGCCCACCGTCTAAAAGACATATCTGCGTTCAAGGCGATGAAAGTACTTGCTCGAGCGACTGAACTGCAACAAAGCGGTATTGACGTTATTCATCTGGAGGTAGGCGAGCCCGATTTCCCAACACCGGCACCTATTCTTACGGCCGCTCATCTCGCAATGCAACAAGGATTGACGAAGTACACACCGGCGGAAGGAATTGCACCGCTGCGACGGGCAATTACCACCCATTATGCGGATACCTATGGCGTAGAGGTTGATCCCCGCAGGGTTTTTGTCACGGCCGGTGGTTCCGGGGCACTTCTGCTTGCGACATCGCTGACGTTAAACCCGGGTCAGGCAATGATGATGACGGATCCAGGTTATCCCTGTAATCGTCATTTTATGTCTAGTTTTAACGGCGAAGGGCAACTGGTGCCCGTAGGTGCAGCGGAACATTATCAATTGAATGCTCGTCTTGTGGATCAGCATTGGCGCCAAAACACAGCGGGTGTATTGCTGGCGAGTCCGGCCAATCCAACCGGCGCAATCATCGATCGGCAAACTTTAGGAGAAATAGCTGAAGTGGTGAGCCAGCGAGATGGTTTTTTATTGGTTGATGAAATTTATCACGGATTGCACTATGGAAAAGCGACCGTTACAACAGCCCTCGAGTTTGATGCCATTGTTGTAAACAGCTTTTCAAAATATTTTGGTATGACCGGGTGGCGACTGGGGTGGCTCGTTGTACCGGAGAATGCTATTGAGTCGGTAGAGAAGCTTGCCCAAAACCTTTTTATTTGCCCATCTAGCATATCCCAGCACGCAGCGGTTGCCGCCTTCACGCCAGAGTCCAGGGAGATTATGGAATCTCAGCGGCGGGCGTTTGAGGAGCGTCGGAATTTGATGGTTGAGGGTCTGCGACGACTCTCTTTCGGCGTACCGGAAAGTCCAGGTGGAGCTATCTACGTTTATGCCAAATTACCCGATGATGTAAAGATTGATAGTGAAACCTTTTGTATGAACTTGCTTGAGCGATTCGCGGTTGCCGCAACTCCTGGCACCGACTTCGGCTTTTTTGCAGCGGATCGGCATGTCAGATTCAGCTATGCGAATAATATCCCCGCACTGAAAGAGGCATTGATCCGAATCGAGAAGGCGTTGCAATGAAGTTTCCAGCTCCGCTTGAGTACGGCAAATTGATTCGGCGCTATAAGCGCTTTCTTGCGGACGTCGAAGGTCCCGATGGAGGTGTTTTTACGCTTCACTGCCCTAACACGGGTTCGATGAAAAACTGTGCAGAACCAGGTTTTGGTGTCTGGTATAGCCGTAGCGACAATCCGAAACGCAAATACCCCAACACCTGGGAGATTGCAGAGGACTTTCAGGGTCATCTGATCGGAATTAATGCCAGTGTTGCAAACAAGCTGATCAAGGAAGCGGTGCTTTCCGATGTGATTGAAGAGTTATCGGGGTATAGCAGCGTCAATAGTGAGGTGAAGTATGGTCTGGAGAACAGTCGTATCGATCTATTGATGTCCGAGCCGGGTCGTCAGGATTGTTATGTGGAGATCAAGAGCGTCACCCTGCTGGAAAATGGTTTGGGCTATTTTCCTGATGCGGTGACGCAAAGGGGACAAAAGCACTTACGAGAACTTGCTGAAATGGTGCGCGACGGACATCGAGCCGTATTAATGTTTTGTGTGCAGCATACCGGTATTACGAGTGTTCAAGCTGCAATGGAAATCGATCCAGAGTATGGGGCAGTGTTAAAAGAAGCCCGGTCGATCGGTGTGGAGGTATTAGTGTACGGATGCCAACTATCCCCGGAGGAGATTGTAGTAACAAAACGGTTGGCATTTGTTTCTAGTTAGCCTCAGCCTCAGCTAGGAGTTCAGATTTCAAGCTGGGATCAAGATCGCTCCAATGGATATCCATGAGTGCTCCCTGTAGTGCATAGAGCAGGACCCTGTTTGCTCTAAAGCCCCTCGCTCGAACCGCTTGATAAACTTCCACCGGACCTTTTTCCACGAGTTGCTCCCGTCGATGTATGCCCACTGCGTGCAGCCAGCGCACGGATGTTTTGCCGAGATTTTTTAGTTCGAGAAGTTCGTCTTGCACAATAATCATTTCCCACGAGATGCCTAAAGCATAGATGACACTTCGTGAATTGCGACATAATGCTGCGATGCAAACCAAACTCCATGGATTTATCCTGACCAGACAGTGGCGTGAGCGGATCAATGGTCAATCGCTTATCTATTGGTTGGCGACGGATAATGGTCCGTTAAAGATAGAAATCGAGAATGTAGAATCTGTCTGTTTTGTTGCTGAAACCGATAAAGCGAGGGTCGAGCCAGTCTTAAAGGCGATTGGCGGCTGCCGTATCGCTGAAGTGCAGCTGCGGGACTTTAATCAGGTTCCGGTGCTTGCCTGCTATTTCTCGTCACAGAAACAGCTAAACGTTGCCAAAGCCCGGCTAGATGGCAAGGTGGTCTTGTATGAGGCTGATCTTCGACCAACAGATCGATACTTAATGGAGCGGTTTATTCAAGCCGAGGTTCGAGTGAGCGGTGTGATTGAAACACAAGCGAGTCACCAAATTTGCTTTAACCCGATTATGCAACCGGCACAGTTTGAGCCTGAACTACGGGTAGCGTCACTCGATATTGAAACTTCTTACACGGAAAATATCCTCTATTCCATTGCGGTCAGTCTGAAGAATCCCGATGTAGATAAAGTTTTTATGATCGGAGAGGAACAAGCGGCGTCTGGCTATCTCGAATTCTGTGCAGACGAACGTGCGCTGCTTAATCGCTTCCTCGAGTGGTTCGCAATTGAGGACCCCGATGTGATTATCGGTTGGAGCGTGGTCGCCTTTGACCTGGATTTCCTGCAGCGTCGTTGCGACTACTACGGCATAAAATTGACCCTTGGTCGGATGGGGGAAATTGTTTCCTGGCGAACAGCGAATCAGAATACTGGAAGAAAATATGCGTTGCTTGCGGGTCGAGTTGTATTAGACGGTATTGAGCTGTTACGAACCGCCACCTACCAATTTGAAAGTTTCTCTTTGGAAAATGTTTCCCGGGAACTGCTAGGGCGTGGAAAACTTATTCATGATGTGGACGCGCGTGGTGCAGAAATTCAAAACCTCTTTAGAGACGATAAGCATCAGCTAGCTGCCTACAATCTCGAAGACTGTAAGCTGGTGCACGATATATTTGCCGCCACCGAACTTCTGGATTTTGCGTTACAGCGCAGTCGATTGACGGGTTTGGACGTAGACCGGGCTGGCGGTTCCGTTGCAGCTTTTGATTTTTTGTATTTGCCCAAGTTGCACCGTATGGGGTACGTGGCCCCCGTTGTGCTTGAAGGAAGTGGTGGCGGTAGTCCCGGAGGCTTTGTACTGGAGTCGCTCCCCGGCATTTATACGGATGTGATTGTGCTCGATTTTAAAAGTCTGTATCCGAGCATTATCCGCACCTTCAATGTGGACCCGCTGGCGATGGTTGAGAGTCGCAATGAGTTGAATCCAATTCCCGGATTCGATGGCGCCGAGTTCTCCCGGCAGAAAGTGATTCTTCCAGAGCTGATTAAAAGTCTGTGGGCGGCAAGGGATGAGGCGAAGAGTTTGAAGCGGGCGGCGGTCTCACAGGCGATAAAAATTATTATGAATTCATTCTATGGGGTGCTTGGAACACCGGGATGTCGGTTTTTTGATACCAGGTTGGTTAGCTCCATTACCCGCAGAGGCCATGAGATTCTGCAAACCACCCGGGACCTAATTGAGGCAAGAGGCTACCGGGTCATATACGGGGATACGGATTCTGTATTTGTTCTGATAGGAGAGCAAGCCGGTACTTCCGTCGAGAATTCTTCCGTCGACATTGTAGGGCAGGAACTTACCGCTTATCTCAATAGTTGGTGGCGCGAACATTTGTCGGATCACTATTCTGTTCAAAGTTGTCTGGAAGTTGAATATGAGACTCACTTCGAAAAGTTTTTGATGCCCAGGATTAGGGGTTCTGAAAAAGGTAGCAAGAAGCGATATGCAGGGGTCGTGAAGGATGGGGGCCAGCATCGACTTGTCTTTAAAGGACTTGAAACGGTACGGAGTGACTGGAGTCCGCTCGCAAGGGAATTTCAGAAGGTGCTTTATCAAAAAATATTTTTTGGCGAACCCTACCTTGAATACATTTTAGATCAGGTGGCGTCTGTTAAAACCGTTGAGCTAAACAAGTTGGTATTGCGCAAACGTATTCGTCGACAATTAGTAGATTATCAAAAGAATGTGCCGCCCCATGTTCGGGCCGCCAGGCTTGCGGATCAAATTAGGGAAACCAGGGGGTTGCCGAAGCTCTATCAGACCGGTGGTTGGATTGAGTATGTGATAACAATTCAGGGCGCGGAACCCCTCGCCTATGTTGCATCACCGATTGATCACGAGTTCTATATCGAGCGACAGTTGGCGCCGGTTGCTGACGCCATACTGTGCTTTTTGGACACATCTTTGTCCCAGATACTCGACAAACAACTTGCGTTATTTTAGCGCCTGGATTTCAGCCATCGTCAGCCGTGCGCCGAACTGAGAAACAAGCTTGGCCGCAACCCGATTGGCTAAGGTAGCCGCTGCTTCAAATGATTGACCCTGGTTAATTGCTGCAAGGAATGCTCCCGCAAAAATATCACCGGCTCCGGTTGTATCGACTGCTTTGGTTGCCGTTCCTGCAACCTGTGACTCGACTTTGCCATCCCAGGTCATGGCCCCATCTTTTCCGCGGGTCATAACTGCCATTTTGCTTACGGTCTTTAATTTACCGAATGCTTCTATTGGCGTTTCACTTGCTGTCCAGATCATGGCCTCTTCCTCATTACAAAAAATGAGGTCTATGCCATGTTCCGCAAATTCATCAAAGGCGGCTTTAAAGTGCTCGACAATGGCTGGGTCTGATAGGGTCAAACTGACCTTCACGCCGGCGGCTTTTGCAACATCCTGGGCGCGTCTCGCTGCGGCCATAGCGGTAGGCGAAGTGACCAGATAACCTTCAATATAAAGATAGTTGGAGTTTTTTAAGGCTTCCTCGTTGAGTTCAGCCACGGATAGGTTTTCACTAATCCCCAGGTGAGTTGTCATGCTGCGTTCAGCATCGGAGGTGACCATTGAAATACATTGTCCGGAGTCACCGGCTTCTCGGCCACTATCCAGATTTGTTGTCACTCCAGCGGCTTTTAAATCGCCCATAAAGAAGTCGCCGGTTGCGTCATTCGCCACCTTGCAGCTGTAGAAGCTGCTGGCATTTAGCTGAGCGATGGCGACCATCGTGTTTGCTGCAGAACCTCCGCCACATTGCTCAACGGCTTTGTGATTGTGTTTTTTTTCGAGTAAGTGAATGAGTTCGTGGCGTCGCTCTGCGTCGATCAACGTCATGACGCCCTTTTCTAATCCTGCTTCTTCCAGGAAGGCTTCGGTGACTTCGTATTCTGTATCGACCAGTGCATTGCCGATGCCGTACACATCAAATTGACTCATTGGGACTCCGTTTAAAGTATGTTTTGAAAAGTGGTTTTTGCCGCTGCCAGTGTCTGTTCAATTTCAGCGCTACCGTGGGCGCTAGAAATGAAGCCGGCTTCGAAGGGCGAGGGAGCAAGGTTGATGCCTTCTTTAAGCATGCCGTTGAAGAATTGATTGAACAGCTCAGTATCTGCCCCCATCACTTGATCAAAGTTCGTGACCGGATCAGCATTTGTGAAAAAGAAACCAAACATTCCGCCCACCTGATTGGTGCTGAAGGGAACCTCGAATTCGGCCGCAACCTCTCGAAGTCCGGCAACCAGCTGCGCCGCACTTTGATTTAGCTTTGTATAGAAACCGGGTGCTTCGATGAGTTCGAGGGTTGCCAAACCCGCCGTCATTGCAATTGGATTGCCCGATAACGTACCGGCTTGATATACGCCGCCCAGGGGAGCGACCACGGACATGATTTCACGCTTACCGCCAAAAGCGCCTACTGGCATGCCTCCGCCGATGACTTTACCCAGGGTTGTGAGATCTGGTTTGACGTTATAGAAGTTCTGGGCGCCGCCAAGGTCAACTCGAAATCCTGTCATCACCTCATCAAATATCAAGACAATGCCATGTTCGTCACAGGCTGCTCGTAAACATTGGAGGAATCCGTCAACCGGGGGTACGCAACCCATGTTACCGGCAACGGGTTCAACGATAATTGCCGCGACATCGGAGCCTAGCTCAGATACTGCTTGCTTGACTGCGGCTATGTCATTGTAAGGAAGTGTAAGGGTGTGCTGTGCAACACTTGCGGGTACACCCAGAGAATCGGGTTCCCCAAGAGTCAGGGCGCCAGAACCTGCTTTAACCAGCAGTCCATCACTGTGGCCATGATAGCACCCTTCAAACTTAATGATCTTGTCTCGGCCGGTGTATCCCCGTGCGACTCGAATAGCACTCATAGTTGCCTCGGTACCGGAGCTGACCATTCGGAGCATTTCCATGCTGGGCATGTGCTGTTGGACTTTAGTTGCCAGAACCGTTTCGATTTCTGTTGGTGCACCAAAAGACAAACCATTTGCCAGCGCTTCACTTATTTTTTTTAGCACTTCTGGGTGTGCGTGGCCCGTGATCATGGGGCCCCAGGAGCCCACGTAGTCGATGTAGCGATTGTCATCAACATCGGTCAAATAGGCACCGCTCGCCTGTTTTATAAAAAGCGGTTGTCCGCCCACGCGTTGAAAGGCACGCACTGGAGAGTTGACGCCGCCGGGTAATATTTGTTGCGCGTCTTGAAACAAGCTTGAAGAACGAGACATAGGTGTTGGTTATGAGGGATAAGGGAGCGCATTCAATCATTCATGGCCGATTGATTCAAATCGAAGTGAAGAATTATTGGGTCAATGGTTAAGCCTGGTAGTAGGTTTCGATATCGTGTCGGGTAATGATTCCGACCACCGAATCAATCATAGGAGCGCTGATTCGGTTGACATACAAACTCTCGTGCCCCGTTTCGTTCATCACATCCAGAGCTTCTTTTAAGGTCGCCTGTAACATGATGGAACTCACATCCTTTCGCGTTGCGGGAATCTCTTTCAAATGGATGGATTCTGGCTTTTGAGTGTCCAGGAAAGCCATGACATCAACCGTGGGCAAAATAAAGCCGGGCGTCCGCTCTTTAACGTCAACCAGTAGCCAGGTTGGCTTTTGACTGATTACATTGCGAGCCGTCTCCATATCTAGCTCTAACGACACTCGCTCAAAACTACGGGACATAATAGAGGCTACAGAGGCTCGATTCAGGGTCATGCTCAGGGGATTCTGTCGATGTTCAATCCCCAGGTATTCCATCTGGGTAATAAATATCGATTTGATGCCGAATAGCTGACTTGCGGTTAGATTCGCAATGATGATCACCATCATCGCCGGCAGCGCGACTTCTGTATTCTGAGTTAACTCGATTACCGCCAGTAGTGCAGCCAAAGGTGCCTGCAGAACCGCTCCCATCATCGCACCCATGCCGATAACCACATAAAACCCAGGCGAAGAAGCCAGGTTGGGATAGAAGTAAGCGCCGGCGTAGCCGAGTACTCCGCCAGCGGTGGCGCCAATAAAAAGTGTTGGTCCAATCACCCCGACCGGTAAGCCCATCGCAATTGTGGCGGAAGTTGCGATCACCTTTACGGCACAGATTAGAATGAGCAACTCGAGAATAACCTCACCATTGAGAGCGAGATTGACGGTGTCGTAGCCCATTCCGAGGATCTGCGGACAGAGTATTCCAAGCAGTCCAGTAACAGCTCCAATAGCGATAAATCGGATCCAGTATTGAGGCGGGGAAAGTTTGTATAAATATTCGGTCAAGCGAACAAATGCAGCGCCAATAGCGCCCAGGGCAATGCCCTCGAGAATCAGAAATGGGATGTCCCGAATACCCCCCATAACAATATCGGGGGGTAAAACGTAAACTGAAACTGAGCCGTACACCAATTGATTCACCAGGGTTGCGGTGACCGCAGCGAGAATCACAGGGATAAAACCTGCAATGGTGTACTCCATTAGGATGACTTCCATGGAGAAAATCACCCCGGCTAACGGTGTGTTGAATGAGGCTGAAATGGCGGCCGCGGCACCACAGCCAACCAGAATTCGAATGCTGTTATTGGGCAGTTTTAGCGCCTGGCCCAGGAGACTGCTACCGGCAGCGCCTAGATGGACAGCTGGACCTTCTCGACCTCCGGAAAAACCACTACCGAGGGCAATTACGCCGCCGAGGAACTGGGTCAAGGTATTACGCCAGGGTAGATACCCCTGATGCCGGGCGAGTCGTTGCAAGACGTGAATAACGCCAACTCGATGGCTGTCATTGTCGAGTAAACGAAATAATACTGCCAGAATTAGGCCGCCGAGCAGAGGCAGTAGGAATATTGACATCGTGCTAAGGGATTCGAAATCCTCCGGGTCATCTGACAGTACTTCTCCCATCGGGAATTCCACCAGGGCGCGGAATGCCACCATCATAAGGCCCGTAACGAGGCCTGCGGCAATGCCTAAAACGGCAAACTGGGGCAGCGAGTCGATTGATGCTAGAGCGCGGCGAAAGCCTCTAATGGTATATTTGGCCGGAAGGTGTCGGGGCACAGTCTTGAATTCTTATTCTGCAGTGCATCAGAATAGGCGATGGGTGGCTAAATATCGATAGCTAATAGCCTGCTTGTTTAGGGAGAATTTCTGCTAAGCTGAAAGCCCTCTTGGAAATGTTAGTTCAAAAGGAGTTGGCGATTGGTCGCTGTTAAAGGCAGTAAACAACATCAAATGGTTGTAGTTCCCCACCGCCCCTATTATAAGGCGCTGGTCTTTATGCTCTGGCTCATAGCTGTGGTGGCACTGTGCTGGCTGACGTTTCGCTATGGCCTGGACGAAGGCATTGCGACTCGATTTGAAGTCGTTCAGGAGCGTGAGGAACTACGCAAACAATTGTCCGGAACTGCGCTTTTGATCACGGAAATGCGCCAGGAAATCGCTACCCTTAAGCTAGGTGAAGAAGTTGATACCAAGGCAACAGAAGAGGTGCGTGCTACGGTCGAATCTTTGCAAAGCGACATTGCGGAACTCAATGAGGAAATCCGTTTCTACAAGGGGGTCATGATTCCAAATGCGGAAAGCAAAGGCTTGCGCATCGAAAGAATGAATTTAACACCCATTGCTGATACCGGTCGCTATAGCTATAGCCTACTCTTGACCCAGGTGGTCGATAAGCATGATTACGTACAAGGAGGCGTTGAGATTAGCCTTGTTGGTAAGCAGGGAGCCGAGACTAAGGAGCTAAGCCTTAGTAATCTCAGCACCGAAAGCAAAAGTGCGGAGCGATTTCGCTTCCGCTATTTTCAAACTATAGATGGTGAACTCGAAATCCCGAACGGTTTCGAGCCTGAAGCAGTGATGGTTGTTGCTCAGTCTTCAGGCAATCGCGCTCAACGTTTAGAGAAGCGTTTTGAGTGGCAAAGGGTAGGAGGATAAGCCCATGTTTAACAAAACCGGCGGAGAGTCGGGCATTACGTTGATCGCTAACAACTGTGAGGTGTCTGGAGACTTACACTTCAGTGATCAGTTGCAAATTAACGGTACGGTAAAAGGCAACATCTATGCGGTTGAGGGCTCAAAAGCGGTCATTACCGTGAGTGAGAAAGGTCGAGTGAAAGGCGAAATCCGCGTGCCGAATGTGATCATCAACGGCAAAGTATACGGCGACGTACACTCTGACAAGCACATCGAATTGGCAGCAAAAGCTGAAATCAAAGGTAACGTCTATTACAACTTAATCGAGATGGTGATGGGTAGTCGAGTCGATGGTAATCTGGTGCATACTCGCAAAGACGGCAAGCGGGAGGCGACCTCTGTTCCGCCAGATGTCGACAAAGGGACGCCCAAGGTGGCGCCTGTCGCCACTAAATCAGCTTAGGCACAAGCAAAGCATAAAATCTTCTTAAACTAACCTTGAAATTCGGCTGGATTGCCTCATTCTATACACATGTCTGACACGCCTACACAATTTACCCCCCTCGGAATGGTCTTTAGCGACGGTGCTGCGCGGAAGGTGAAGTCCCTCGTTGATGAGGAAGACAATAGCGAGCTGATGTTACGGGTGTTCGTGACGGGAGGTGGCTGCTCAGGATTTGAGTACGGCTTTACCTTCGACGAAGATCTAGAAGATGATGACACGACCATCGAGAATCAAGGCGTAAAGCTAGTAGTCGATTCCTTGAGCTATCAGTACCTGGTGGGAGCTGAGGTGGATTTTAAAGAAGATCTGCAGGGCTCTAGGTTTGTCGTGACCAACCCTAATGCGGCCACTACCTGTGGTTGCGGTAACTCATTCGCCATCTGAACTAGTAGCACTCGCGCTGGCGTATCCCCGATTCCCTGAAATTGAATCTAACTGAGCAATCAGCGTGGCGGTTGCCTGCTTAAAGACCTGTAAATTGTTAGCCCTTATTGGGTCAGCTTTGGGTAGTTTGACTGTCCTGGGGTTTCGGTGCACACCGTCGACTAAAAACTCATAGTGTAAATGCGGCGCTGTTGCCCATCCTGTTGCCCCAACATAGCCAATTGTCTGGCCTTGTTTAACGGAGCTTCCAGCACGAATACCTTTGGCGAAGGCCGATAGATGCAGATACTTGGTTGTATATTGTTCGCCATGTTGGATGACCACATAACGACCTGATGCGCTGTTTTGCCTGGCGATAGAAACCTTGCCGTCACCGGAGGCGAGCACCGGGGTGCCTCGATTAGCCGCATAGTCAATGCCGCGGTGGGGCATGACTTTCTTGTGAATGGGATGGAGTCGACGCAGGTTGAAGCTGGAACTTACATGGGAGAAGTGCACCGGGTCCCGCAGAAATGCCTTACGCAAACTTCTGCCTTCCGGCGTGAAGTAGTCACTTCTGCCTGATTCATCAGCGTATCGAACGGCCGTATAAGTTTTGCCGTAGTTGCTGAATTTTGCGGCCAAAATATCACCCTGGCGGATTTTCTCGCCTTCGACATATACGTCTTCAAACAATACCGTAAAATTATCGCCCTGGCGGAGATCAAGGGCGAAGCTGATGTCCCATTGGAATACGTAGGCGAGTTTCATAATGAGGTTGTCCGACAAGCCCGCATCCTTTCCGGCGTGATAAAGGGATGGATTATCCTTCGTGATTGTTGCCGTTTTGTAATTGAGGATGACCTCGGGTTCGAGGAGTTCCCATTGGGACTCAAATCCGTTTTCACCCCGGCTGACATGTAATGTCTTAAGTCTGGTTGCCTCGTAGGCGAGGTCCTTTAACCGACCAATTTTGTCTTTGCGAATTTTAATTGCTTGGCCCGGCATTATTTTGCCGAGTACGCTGGTACTGGGTCCAAGGGAAATTACGTCGTGAAGTTCCCGGGGCGAGAGCCCTGCTTTATCGAAAATGGATGCGAGACTATCGCCTGATCGAATTTTGAACTCCTGCCAGGGCTGTTCGGGTTCGGCGGCGGTTGCCGGTTCAGCAACAATCTCTGACTGCTTGATAGAAAGGGAGATTGGAATTTGTTCTGTCGGCTGCTCTTCACTGTCAGGTACGGCGGACATGGCAACGACCAAAGCTAATGCGAGTAGCAGGGCAGTCGATAGATGAGATTTTGGGTATCCGGTCATAAAGCAGTGAGCTATTATTGTTGTTGATTGTTAAGAAGTGTCGCTAACTATATAAAATATATAGGTTTAGTGGAAGAGTTATTCTTCCATGGCTTGATGACTAGTTTCGGCTTCGCTTTGAAATCTAGCCGACTTCCTGTATTTTTGCGCGTCCCTGACACCATCTAACGTGAAAAACGCGGGAGCGAGAGGTTACATATACCGTGACCTCTGCACAAGATGGCTTCAGACAATGATGATGTACAGGTGGATGTATGGCAGTTGAAACGAATTTAATTGAACAGCTACGAAGCCTCGGCTTGATTGCTCAGCTAAGCAGTGAGGAAGCGCTTACTACCCATCTAAGCGAGAAACCACGCACGGTATACTGTGGGTTTGATCCCACTGCGGATAGTTTGCATATCGGCAACCTCGTACCGTTGCTTGCGCTACGGAGGTTTCAGTTGGCGGGGCACCGACCGATACTGCTGGTGGGCGGTGCAACGGGCATGATCGGTGATCCGGGTGGGCGTAATTCAGAGCGAGATTTGAAACCCGCTGATCAAGTAAATGCTTTTGTTGACAAAATTCGCCAACAAGCGAGTCGTTTTCTTGATTTTAACTCGGGAGAAAACTCCGCCATCGTGGTCAACAATGCCGATTGGACCAACAATCTGACGGTGATCGACTTTCTCAGGGATATTGGTAAGCACTTTAGTGTCAACGCGATGGTGCAGAAAGAGACTGTCAAACGGCGCCTTGAGGATGATGAGTCTGGAATCAGCTATACAGAATTTAGCTATATGATTCTCCAATCCTATGATTATGCAGTGCTCAATCGAGACTATGACTGCACAATTCAAATGGGTGGTAGTGATCAATGGGGCAACATAACAAGTGGGATTGATCTGGTTCGACGCTTGAACGGCCAGCAGGCCCACGCGATCACCTACCCATTAATTACAAATTCCGACGGCACAAAATTCGGCAAAAGTATGGGCAACGCCGTGTGGATCGATGCGGCTCGAACTTCTCCCTACAGCTTTTATCAGTTCTGGAGAAATTGTGCAGACGCCGATGTGATGCACTATTTGAAAATATTCACCTTCCTCGAAGCTGATGCACTGGCAGACCTGGAAGCATCACACCAGGCTGATCCAGGTCAGCGACAGGCGCACGTTGCACTTGCCCGTGAGGTAACCAGGTTAGTCCATGGCGATGAGGGAGTTGAGGCCGCTGAGAGAATTGCAGAAGCCATGTTTCAGAATCGGTTGGGGAGCCTGAGTAGTGATGATTTGGCCCAGTTAGCCCAGGATGGGCTGCCGGTCACCCATTGCGCCGAGCATGAGGTGTCTCTTCTCGAGGTGTTGGTATCCTCTGGTCTGGCGGTAACGCCCAAGGGTGAAGTCACAATAGGTCAGGCTAGAAAACTCATTGGTAGTAATGCGGTTTCAGTAAATGGCGAGAAGGTCTCTGATGTTGATTTGATATTGGGTCGATCCGCCGCACTGCACGATCGATATGTATTGATTCAGAAAGGTAAGAAAAACCATCATTTGCTCGTATTCGGCGATTGAGTTTGTGCTTTACCGGTTAGCGAATGTTCTTGGCGAACATTCCTGGCGGAGGTTCCGCGAAGCAGCGCTCTACCTGAAAATAATGTAACTCCCCACCAGCTTTGTTAATGTTCTTTGATTCAGCAAAGGATATTCCATATTGGCAAAGCCTTATCTCTTCATTAGCTATAGCCACGGTGATGCTAAGGCGCTGGAAGATCTTGCTCTACTCAAGTCCCGTGGTATCTCCATCTGGTTTGATGAGGGACTCAAAGCGGGTACCAACTGGCGTGATCAGTTGGCTGAGACGATTGATAACGCCTCGGGTCTAATTTTCTTCGCTAGCGAGGGTTCTCTAGCGTCCCCTTACTGTAAAGAGGAAATTGACTACGCACTGCGTCGAGACAAACTTGTCCTGACTATTTTCAGCGAGGCGGTTGAACTCACCCCAGGATTGAACATGGCCCTTGGGGCACGGCAGGCAATCCTACGCCAGGGGTTGTCTCGGGAGGACTATGTCAATCAGTTGGTGCGAGCTTCTATGTTGATGACGCACCCAGAGGAAGTTGAAAAACAACCCTCGGACCGAAACTCCATTGCGGTTATGCGCTTCGAGAATTTGAGTAGTGACCCAGACAATGCCTATTTGGCTGATGGAATTGCAGAAGAATTACTGACTGGACTGTCTCGTATTGATGGCGTTTCGGTGGCTTCTCGATCATCTTCGTTTGCGATAAAAACCTCAGCAGTTGATGTGCGGCAAGTTGGTAGTCAGTTAAAGGTTGCCTGGGTTTTGGAAGGAAGTGTGCGTCGGTCGGGCCAGCGGATACGAGTCAGCGCTCGCCTCAGCGAGTCTGCTGAAGGTAGGGTTTCCTGGGCAGAGAATTTTGATCGAGAGCTAATAGATCTGTTTGAGCTTCAAGATGATATTGCTGCCAACGTGTTGACTGAAGTCTCTAGCCGGTTCGATCGAGTAGTAGAAAAGCCGCAACTCGATTTTGGTACAGAAAGCATTGATGCCTACAACGCATATTTGCAGGGGCGGCATGAGAGCTTGAAGTTCACCGGGAAGGCCTGCGATCTTGCGGTGTCACATTTACGACGAGCGATACAGCTTGATCCTGAGTTTCTAAGGGCTCGACTATCACTTATTACTTCGCTGGAATCGTTACGAGTTATCCTGGGTCGACAAGGATTGGATGAGGTTATTAAGCAAGAGCGTGATCTGCTTCGTGCTCTTGATCCAGCAGGAAAAATAGTCAACTGGGAAGCCGCAGACAAAATTGCGAGTGACAATTTTGGTTCAATCCTAGATGCCATCGAAAAAATTCTAACGGGAGTACTAAGGTATCCCGACGATCCACCGTCCGGTGGCGCGAGTTCTGATAGATGGTGGGCGGGTGGTTTTAGTGTTGACGATGGAGTTTCAGGAAAAATAGACCCCTTTGCTCAGTATGGTCTGTTGCTCGCCGGTGCTGGCTTGTATCAAACCGCCGAAGTGTATATGCATTCTGCGGAGCACGAATCTACCGCACTTGTGAATATTCAGATTATCGGTGGTAAGTTTGACGAGGCGAGGGTGACTGTCGAGCGATATATAGAATCCAATCCCCAGGTCATTATTCATTATTTTACTTATATGATAATTCTCGATCATCTAGGTGAACACGATCTAGCAGATACGCAATACAACAAAATCGTTAGTACAGTTGATGGTGGGTTAGCTCAGGTAGCTCAAATCCTAAGAGCGTATTGGCGTGATAACACGGAAAGTTTGGAGCAATACCTTGAAGGTATTGATGAGGCGGTTGTGCCTTACATGTTTCGGGGTTTGTGTCAGGTTGCCAACGATATGGATAAGGCGATGATTCATTTCCGTGCCTCATTTGAAGCGCGAGAGCCGTTTGTGATAGCGATGAGACTTTGGATTCCGAGTAATGTGAAACCGAAAGATTGGGCTGCGTTGCTGATGCGTGATGATATGCAGGCACTCATTCGAGAGGCTGGTGTTGGACCGGATTGGCAAAATGAATTGCGTAATCGCGCGATGATGCTGGCGCCTGTTACGGGGATTGAGGTGTTGGAGGGGGAGTTTTAGGGTTTTGGGGGCTGTGTCGTTTTTGGCTGTATGGTCAGAATTAGCGTTTTTGGAAAAACGCAGGAGCCAGGGCTAGGCGCCCCCGCAGGATCAAACTGCCGGTGTCGCCGTTCTCACCAAATTAGCTTCACAAATAAAAAAGCCGCCCATTTGGGCGGCTTTTTTATTTGGTGGAGCCAGGCAGGATCGAACTGCCGACCTCCTGCGTGCAAGGCAGGCGCTCTCCCAGCTGA
>CAXBLU010000014.1:0-93285 GCA_963976815.1 uncultured Pseudomonadales bacterium
TTGGAAAGCAGCGAGATCAAACCCAGCATGAGCCGTAAAGGCAACTGTTGGGATACTCAGTTTAGTATGCTCAGTAACATCGTATCGGTCTGACCCGTGCTGGGATTGGCTTTTGTGCCTTTGCATTGACCTGTCGACCGGTATCGATGTTTCCCGTGATAAGTCCGGGCCCTAAGCTTGTGACCTAATAGGAGCTTTGTTTTGCACCGTGAGTGTCCTGTCCTGCGAGGGGGTTTGGTCTGCATATTTCCTTGGAGGCAAAATCATGAAGACTAATTTAAAAAAGGCAGAAATTATCCTGGGCGTCGACACGCACTTGGATGTACATGTGGGCGCGGTCATTAGTGAAGCCGGAAAATTACTTGGAACGCGATCAATATCAACGAGTTCGGCAGGCTATATGGATTTACTAAGTTGGGCGAGTTCTTTAGGCGTTCTTAGGCGAGCTGGTATTGAAGGCACAGGTACCTACGGCGCTGGGCTTTGTCGGTACTTGGTTGAGCAAGGTGTAAGGGTGTTCGAAGTTAATCGAGCTGATAGATCGCAACGAAGGCTACAGGGCAAGTCTGATCCTACAGATGCGGAGAGCGCAGCTCGCTCAGTTTTAGCTGGCATAGCAACAGCGATTCCCAAGCAGCAATCGGGTGGATGTGAGGCAATGCGAATCACCTCTGTCGCTAGAAGAAGTGCCGTAAAAGCGAGGACTCAGGCAATAAATCAACTCAGGGCCATTTTGGTTAGCGCTCCTCAAGAGGTTCGTGAGAGGCTATGGAAAGTAAAAGCTTTGGATTGTGTAAACGCTTGTGTTCGGATACGCAGCCTGGGAGAAAGTGATCTACTGCAAACTATGACCATCACCCTGAAAGCTTTAGCCAGGCGATGGCTGGCGTTGAGCAATGAGTTGAAAGATCTTGATAAAACTCTGGAACGTTTGACTGACAAATATGCAGCAGGGCTTCGCGAAAGATTTGGTGTCGGTCCTCACACTGCGGCGATTCTCCTATCTGTTGCTGGTGATAACCCAGAACGCTTGAAAAGCGAAGCTGCGCTAGCTGCTCTTTGCGGCGTCAATCCGTTACCCGCTTCTTCTGGTAAGACGATTCGTCACCGTCTTAATCGCGGAGGCAGTCGAGCAGCAAATAACGCCCTCTGGACGATCGCTATGGTTCGCATGCGAAGTGATCCAAGAACCAGGTTATACGTTGAGCGAAGAACCAATGAAGGTCGCACGCTCAAGGAAATCCATCGTTGCCTTAAGCGCTACATAATCCGTGAGTTATACCCGCTAATACTAAGAGATTTGAGTGCTGCACAAACACCTTTATTGACATAGGAGCGTCAACGCTGTGGCCGAATCGTTCTTCAGTCGGCTAAAAGTTGAGCAGGTTTACGCTGAAGACTACGAAACATTTGGTGATGCCTATCAAAGCGTGTTCGAATACATTGAGCTGTTCTACAATCGAGTACGACGTCACTCTGCGATAAACTACAAGAGTCCACATGAACACGAACAACTTTACTATGCACAATGTGCTTAATTAACGTGTCCACTTTTGGTGGGTAGGACCAGCTGACGTGCTAGTTACTCGCGTAACCGGAGATTGTCCTTCCTGCGGTAGCAAGAACAGCTTCGGGAATGTGTCAATCCATGAAAATCGAATTTTGCAAGGGTGCAAGCGGTGCTCGTATAGAGACTCCGTTCAGTTGCCAGAGGTCAGGAAGAAGATATTGTACCTAGATCAATTTTTCTTCAGCGGTACCTTCAAAGAAAACGACTCTCGATTCCAGTCTGTAGCAGAAAAAATTCAAGACCTGGCTGCGAAACAACTCATTGTCACACCATTTTCGTCAGTACATGAAGACGAGACACACATTTGGCGTGGGTACGCGGGAAGGTCCAAAGACGAACTAATGGAATTCATAAAAAGGTCTGCGAGGGGTCATGAGTTTGAACCGACTTATTCGGTCGAGAATGCACAGATAGTCCAAGCCTTCTCTTCATTCTTAGATAAGAGACAGCCGACTTTGCACATTGAGGAAAAGGACGTCCTGCGAGAGAACGTGCACTGTTGGGATGATTATATGTGGATCGATGTTGGCCGATACATTCAAGACATTGACGAAATGCGAGATCGAAAAGACGAGACAACTAACACTTTGGTAGATCAACTGGAAGCCTGGCGTAATTCCTCCAACACTTTTGAGCAAAACGTAGATCGAGAATTTCGAGATGCAGCACAGATTTATCTGGATACATTCCTGACCTATATGCAAAGGCTCGCAGCTGGTGATTTTATGGCGACGTTGGATTCTCCAATTAGCTCAGAGATTGTACAGTCGCTATTACACTACCTTTCCGATGACGTTGCTTCAGAAGAAAAGATCAAAACCATAGTTCAGTTCTTCAAATCAGATCACTTTCGCAATGTAGCAAGCCTTCGGGTTTTTGGAGAAATGTTCGCTGTGTTTATTGAACAGGTGAAAGGCGGTGCCTTTGCAAATAAGGAAAAGGCAAGACCACGCCTTGCTGGATTCATGAATGATTTAAGGCATATATCGACTTATGGTCCATATGTGGATGCGTTCGTTATGGATCAATACATGGCAAATTTAGTTCGAGATGGTAGAGTTTCTCTGCGAGCAGAGTTCGGGACCAAAATCTACAGTCTTAACAATCTGGATGATCTTTTGTCTTGGCTCGATGGCTTGGAGAATCAAATGAATGACGAACACACAAAGGCACTGGCAATCGCTTATGGATAGTAGTCGTCAGCCTAACATGCGCTTCAAGCCGCTCTCTTTGAGATTCCCCCAATTTAGTTGACACCCCTTAACTTGAATGAGGTGTCAAAATGTCCCGAAAAAGAAAGCATCCGATTGATCTAAAGATTAAGGCCGTTCTTGAAGCATCAAAGCCTGATGTCCTTGCCGCAGAAGTAGCGAATCGGATTGGCGTGCACACATTTTCGTTGTACCGTTGGAAAAAAGAGCTACGTGATGCGGGGTTGTTGAGTACTGTGCCGACCAAAAAATAAGAGCACGATTTGATTGGACTTCAAGACGAGCTGAAGCGGTTGCGAAAGGCTAACGCTCAACTTGAGATGGAAAATGCAATCCTAAAAAAAGAGCAGGAACTGGGCGACGCCAAAAGAAAGAAGCCTTCCAAATCATAGACCAACTCAAGTCTACCTTTGCGATTACGGCATTGTGTGAATGCCTTGGTGTGACAGCAGGTGGATACTATGCGCACTGCAAGCGTGTACCAAGCGCTAGAGCGATTGAGAATGACCGCATAGTTAGCCGGATGAGAAAGATCCATCGCCAGGTTGACGAGATCTATGGAAGCCCTCGAATGGTGGTCGCTCTAAATGATGCTGGATTGCACTGTGGTGAGAACCGGGTTGCGCGACTAATGCGGCAACACAAGGTCGTAGCGAAGATGGAAAGCCGGTATAAGCCACGACAATGGACATCAAAGTCCAAGATCAAAAAGCCAAACCTTTTGGAAAAGGAAGGCCCGCCAGTTCGACCACAAGAGGTCTGGGTGGCTGACTTCACCTACCTCCCTGTGTCGGGTTCAACGATCTATTTGTCGACGGTGATGGACCTGTTCACTCGGAAAATCGTTGGCTACGAAATTGCCGAGCGCCGTGATGGTGATATGGTGAAGCGAACGCTGGAAAAAGCACGGAAGGCACACCCAGGTGTCAGCCCAAGAATTTTTCACTCTGATCGAGGCAGCGAATATGCTAATCACAATATCTGCAACTATCTGACTGACAGAGGTATTCGACAAAGCATGTCGGGGAAAGGGAATTGTTATGACAATGCGCATATGGAATCCTTCTTCCACAGCTATAAGACTGAGGCATTGTATCCACATCGAATCACTACAAAGAGACTTAATCGAAAGAACAAGGCGATGGTTGAAGTTTTACAACTATAAACGTTACCACTCCAGTCTTGGATACAAGAGTCCAGTAACCTATGAGAAGATGTGCGCATGAATTGTCAATTTTATTGGGGGAAGATCACTACGCTCATTTGGACGCTCCGTGGCTTCGCCACTGAGCGCCAATTAGCAGGGTGTTATACGTCCAACACAGTTGATCAGCAACACCTAGAGATGTAGGGAGCAATCCTAGAAGGAGCTTAAAAATGGGTGCTAGAGAAGACATTGCAGAAGCTTTTGAGAAGTCAGCGATCGAGCTTGAGAAGGCGGCGGCGCATTGTCGAATTGCCTCTAAAAGATATGCGGCCCAGGATGTGCCCTCTGGATGCGCCCATGCATTCGCCAGCATTGGTCATATTAGTAAGGCTAACAAGTTGATTGAGTTTAATGCGGAAGTGCATTCGAAATTTGCTCAAATCAATGAGTAAACTCATGTGTACGTATAACAAAGTATTCAATTCGCTCGTTCCACTCGCTGGGACGCTCCGCAGCAAAGCTGCTTCTCGCCCATTAATACGGTGTTATGCTGCTAGAACTTGACCTACCTTTTTCCTCGGCAACCCAAGAGCAAGTAGTGCCTTGAGCAGCAAATCGACTGATACAGAAGCATCCCCAGATTCCATTTTCGCAATTCGCGACTGGCTTGACCCGAGACGCTTGGCCAGTTCTGTCTGGCTAATTCCTTCTTTAGCTCGTTGCTCTCGTACCTTCCTGCTAAGTGCAAGTTTCATTTCAATGAACTCGATTTCTTCATCGGTTAGTCCCAGAAAATCTTGGCTAGACCCAACTTTCCAACCAGCAGCTTCCAGTTTTCTTCTCTTATTTGCTTTCATGGTCGTATCCCTTCAGTCGTGACTTGCAAAGCTCCAAAATATGCTTTGGGGTTTTCGTCGTCTTTTTCTCAAATACCTCGGCTATTACAATAGCGTCAAAATCTATTCTATAAACCAATCGCCAAGTTACATCGCTATCTACAATTCTTAATTCGTGACAGTTTTTCTCGATCCCCGGCATAGTTCTAGAATGTGGCATGGCAATCGATTCACCCTTCTGTAACTTACGCAGTAGAAATCCCGCCTCCAATCTGGCTAACTTAGAAAACGGCGGTGATCTCACCTCGCCGTGTAACCAGACAAGTGGCTTATCATTTGGACTCATAGGATTACTTTATGTCATATATGACATATACGCAACCGCAGCATAACATGCTGTTCAAGTTGCAACTACGCAAGCGAAACTTCCACCAATGACTTCCACCAATGACTTCCACCAATGACTTCCACCAATGACAGGGGTGCAAAACATGAAAGCATTTATTCGTAATAGCTTTACCGAATTTGGCCTGGCCGTTGGCGCGGTAGTTGCGATACTGACATCAACGGTAGTCAGTTTGTGGACATGGGTAGAAAATCCCGGTGGAATATTTCGCGGTGAAGCAGGTACAAACTGGCAATTTGTATTCGAGACAGCGTGGAGTTGGTTAATTCCAACCTTTATGCACACGGTTGTCGCGGTCTCGATTGTGCACTTGTTGTGGATAAGCAGCGCTTGGTTAACAAGCAAGCTCACCAACAAAGCAGATTGAGGCGTTGTCTAACACGCGGTTGATTTCAGTCTCCAGGCGCTTCGACGGATTGCTTGTGCTTCGTGGCCCGTTAGTTTCCCTGCTTCTGTCGTTCAACTATCACGGTGATAAATCCCGTCGATAAGTGATAGCAGAATTGCCTTATGTCGTGGAAGGTTCGTCACTGTATCTTTTGCAGCCACAAGGTTGCCATCCAGTCGCATGCTAATGTAACCGTGAATCATTGACCATATTGCAATTGCGTCTGTCTCGATGTCCACGCGGTGGTTGACCTCGTCCCGCCGCAGTACCGAGAGCAGGGCTGAATAAACACGTTCCATTTCTTCTGCAAAAGCGGGTTCGTCCTGGTCAACCAGTTGACGTTGCCAGAGCAGTTGATAGCGATTGGGTGTGTCGAATGCAAACTGGAAACAGGCTTCAGCAAAGGCTTGTATGGCCTGTTCTGGTTGGTCCGCCAAATCGGTTGTCGCGTCTGTGGTTCGATCAGCCAGATCCGCAAAAGCGATTGTTGCGATGGCCGTCAGCATTGCTCGTCTGGAGGCAAAATGGTTGGCCGGCGCAGAATGGGCCACGCCTGCATTGCGTGCCACAGCTCGAATAGTGACGCCCTCAATACCTTCATTATCGAGCAGCAGTAACCCCTCTCGAAGCAGTTCCATCCGTAGGTCGCCGTGTTTTTGCCCTGCGGTCCGCTTTTGTTTCGTTTTCAAATTGACACCGTCCATATAATTCGTCATATTGACGTTGTCCATTTTAACATCAATCTGTGTTTTGGCCATGTTGAATATCAGTCTCAAAGAGGCCAATGCCTCGAGTTGGACGTTCTACTTATAAACAACAACGGGATATCCCATGAACTCAAGTTACATATTTTGGCCAGTTCTGGCGCAAGTTTTACTGACCTTGATTGTGTTTGTTGTGCTTGGCGTGAGGAAGGCCAAAGCCGTAAAAGCGGGTGAGGTGAATCGCAAGGCAGCGGCTTTGAACAATCGTGAATGGCCGGAGGATGTGGTTAAGGTCTCGAATAATATTGCTAACCAATTTGAATTTCCGGTGTTGTTCTACGTCCTGTGCCTGGTGCTACACAACATTAATGCTGTCGGTATGGCGGCCCTCGTTCTGGCGTGGTTGTTCGCGTTGAGTAGGTTCGCTCATGCCTACGTCCATATTGGTTCTAACTATGTCCCAATGAGAATGCGGTTGTTCCTGGTTGGGTGTCTGATCTTGATTGGGATGCTCATACTCGTTGCCTCAGAACTGGCTACACACATCGTCGGGGTATTACCAGTGCCAGAGTTCCGCACGAATTTTTCTTGTTAGGAGTGACGGTGATACCGAGGTATTCCTCTAGTCTCATTTTACAAGCCTCCAAGCGTTAGTGACTTGCTAAGCAAAGGATATTAAATGAAGCTGCTACTCAATATCATAAAGTGGTTTTTAGTTGCGATTGTTGCACTGTTTATATTGTTATTTGCCTATGTGAATTACACGATATATTCATTTGACACTGAGACCTTGCCGGAAAAATACGGAGAAGTTGAAACCAAACTATTCTTAAGCGAAGGGAGCAATCAGCCTTTGGTTGTTGGTCTTGGCGGTGCCGATGGAGGAAATGGCTGGGCTGGTCCGCACGGAGCGAAACAAAGAAAACTACTCCAGGAAAATGGTTATGCTTTCCTATCAATCGCCTATTTTGGGTCTGAGAATACCCCGAAATTTCTGGATCGAATTGCCATTGAAGGTGTGCACAAAGCTGTTATAGAGGCAGCACAAGATCCACGGATAAACGGAAATTGCATCTCGGTGATAGGCGTGTCCCGGGGCGGCGAACTGGCACTGCTTTTAGGCAGCTATTATCAAGAATACAAAAGTGTTGTCGGGATTGTTCCCGGAAGTTCAGTTTTTCCTGCACTTAACGATGCCATGACGACGCCTGGTTTTTCCCACAACAGACAATCCCTACCGTTTGTTCCTGTACCTTGGAGCGTCACTTTCGATTTGTTGTCGGGCAACTTGCGGGGGGCTTTCGAAAAAATGATGCAGAATACTGAGGCAATGGAAATTGCCGCAATAAAAGTCGAAAACATTTCGGGGCCTGTGTTGCTTATTTCCGGTACGGAAGATGAACAATGGCCATCAATGGAAATGTCCGAAATCATCATGGAACGGTTAACAGCAAATAACTTTGCATTCCCGAGCCAGCATATTCCATTAGTGGGCGGGCATAACGAGCACCATGATAACTTTGATCAAGTAATCGCTTTTCTTAATACACAGTTTCTATCCCAGCAGGGTTGCGGACTTTAACGTTCAGTAACAATTTGCGTTTAGTAGTTCTAATTCCTCTCGATGGAGGTCCTCCCTGGATCGCCGTGCTCTTGTCCTACAGTACGATTTTTTTTCATCGCTATATTGACACTGTCCATATTGTGCGTAATATTGACGCTGTCCATTTAGACGCTGCCCATTTTAATATCAGCCAGCATTTGACCATGCGGAAAGCCTGTCTCTAAGAGGCTAGCGCCCCGAATTAGGCGCTCTGCAAATTTATTAACAACGACCGATCAGCAACAATCTTAGGAGTTACCATGATATCGAGAATACTCGTCACCTTTTGTGTAGTGATTTTTTCAGTCGTTGTGCCAATTTTAGAAATTAATGCTTCCCATGTGTTTAACCCTGAATGGCCTGCCCACGCTAGATTTCATGAAGTCTGGCAGCTCATCACAAATTGCGGAATTGGCTTACTCTGCCTTTGGTTGGTGTGGCTCAAAGATAATGTTCAGCTGGCAAGTGTTTTAGTGGTCCTTGTGATGGGCGGTGTATTGGTTGCTCATGCCATCCAGGGTTCTTATGGTGGGTCAATGCTATCGGGAAATATTAGCCAAACGGTATTCGGCTTGGAATTAGGTGCATTTGCCGCATTGGTGGCTGTTGCGATGGCGATTGGAGCGGCAGTACTCCATGCTCGCGCTAAGAAATAGTGCAAAGTGAATCAATCGCAATATTATTGGTTAAAAAGCAGCCAAGCCTTACTCGGCTTTGCGACAGCCTCGTTAGCTAATTCTCCGGAGAACGTATGAAACATTTACTCATTGTCAGTTTACTGTTCCTAGCTATTGGAAGTAGTCGTAGCCACGCGCTGGATTTTGGATCACCTGGTCATAGCACGCCGGGTTTGATCAGCGCTTCTGAACACAACAGATCGCTAATTGAAAAACAATGGAACTCTGGATCTCAAAATTGTCGCACAAATGATGAGCCGCTCATTGAGGTTTTTAGTTTTAGTAGCTCGACCTACGTACTTCGGCAGAATAAGTGCGTTAGCTTTGAGGCACCATTTATTTACGTCTTGTTTGGTGAGCATACTGTCCTCGTTCACGATACAGGCGCAACGGAAAGCAGCGAAAAATTTCCGCTCGCTGATGCCGTATTAGAGTTGGTTAATGCACGTAGCAAGCTCGGTTATCCCGATATTCAAACCATATTAGTCACACACTCACATAGCCATGGCGACCATACGTCAGCAGATCTGCAATTTAGAAGTCTAGATAGTGTGAAATTGATAGAACCAAACAGTGAGGCAATCTTGAAATATTTTGGCATCACGGATTGGCCGAATGAAAGCGCAAAAATTGACCTCGGCGGGCGTGAACTCACCATTATTCCCACCCCTGGTCATCAAGAAGAGAGTATCTCTATCTATGATCCTCAAACTAAATGGATGCTGACGGGCGACACGTTTTATCCTGGTAATGTTTATGTCAAAAATTGGCAGGCGTACAGATTAAGTATCCGACGTTTAGTGGATTTTTCAAAAATTCATCAAGTGTCGATGTTAATGGGTTCCCACATAGAAATGAGTATTAAACCCGGCAAGGCATACCCAATTGGTACTACCTACCAACCCCATGAAACAACTTTGCCTTTGCAGCTTGAAGACCTATACCAGCTACATGCTGCTCTTGAAGCGTCCGGCGCGGAAGCTAAGAGCCTAACTTTTGACCATCTACTCATCACACCAATGAACGTAGTTCAAAAAGCTATTGGGAGCGTCTTGAAATGGTTCTCTCAATAACTAACGGAACGTTGTCCTTCACCATTATTGGTGGGTTGGATCTATAGCAGTGATTACTCTGAGATCGTCGTCAGAAGAAGAACTTAAAGTATTTGTGGGAATGGAGCTTCAGACCCATGCCATAAATTTTGTGAATAGTATGGATTTAGATACACACATAAAAAAAATCAAAAAACCCAATGTCATTTATCTAAGTATCGAAAATAGTAATAGTGAAGTCTCTGGATATTTTATTTTAGTTATCGAGCCTGACACCGAGAGTGTTGAGTTCCAGCGAATTGTGATCGACGAGAATTGTCGTGGGGTCGGTCAAATCGCCATTACACAAATGGAAAATTACTGCCGGAACAAGTTGCATTCCAAAAGAATTTGGCTGGATGTATATGAGGATAATCTAGTAGGCAAACACATATACGAAAAGTTGGGTTACAAAAAATTTAAGGAGAGTACTGTCGATGAGAGGGCGTTACTGTTTTATCAAAAAATGCTCTAACAATGGCATGCAGTCGTGAAAGAACCTAATTCTCCACGATTTTGCCGTTCTGTTTATCTGCAAACCAACCTTCCAGAAACTCGATACATTGAACGAGTTTTGCCGGCACTAAATGTCGGGCAGGATATAAAGCATAAAGGGTTAGGCTGGTTCTTTTTGAACCTGGTAGAACTTCAATGACTTCGCCTTTTAACAGTGCTTCATGGCAGACAAAGTCCGGGACAAACCCAATGCCGAGACCCTTTATTATTGCCTCCATCATAAAAATTGTACTGTTAACCCGGAGTGTCCCTTGAATGGGAATGCCATCTTCTATTGGCCAGACGTTTTTACCCTGAAAGTAGCTATATACAAAACAATTATGATCTTTCAAATCTCGAGGCAACGTAACAGCGGGGTGGGTTTCAAGATATTGAGGTGAGGCAAGTACCCGGTAGTTGAAATCCACGAGAGGTCGACCAACATAACCTGAATCGACTGGACGACTTGATGCGCGGAATCCTAAATCAAATCCCTCTTTAACGAGGTCGACGTTCTCATCACCGAGGTGAATATCCAATTCGATGTCTGGATAAATGCGCATGAAATCCGCAAATAGGGAGGAAAGGTGAGTGATACCTAAGGCCATGGGAGCGTTGATTTTCAGTTTGCCTCGAGGGTGCTGCTGGAGGTCTGCTACAAAATTGTCTGCGTCATCGAGCTTGGCCAATATCTCCCGGGCCCGTTGTAGATAACCTTCACCAACGTGAGTCAACTGAATGTTGCGGGTTGAGCGATGTAGCAAGCGCGCGCCCAGTTCGTCTTCAAGGCGGCTAATCTCTTTGCTGATCATGGATTTTGAAGCATTGGTCTGCTCAGCGACCCGGGTAAAGCTTCCCAGGTCCGCCAGCCTGACAAAGTAACGAATCGCCCGGAGCTTATCCATTAAGGGGCTTTTTCCCGATTAAAACGACAATTAAGAGGTGGGGTGACACGATCATAATAGTTTCTATATTGAGAACAGTACGTTCTTATTATGCTTATATATAGAGACAATAAAAAGACCTAAAGTTCACATCGTCGCCGCTCGCTATACCGATAGCCAGCGTCTATTTACCTAAACACGATGAACCCCTGAGAGAATGCTATGTACACACTTTACTACCTACCCGGCGCTTGTTCGTTAGCAACACACGTGGTCCTGGATGAGCTGAATCAGCCTGTTGAGCTTGTCGACATACAGCAACTGAGTGATTTCAAGGACATTAATCCCGTTGGAAGCGTCCCCGTGCTGCTTGATGGCGATAGGACATTGCGCGAAGGCGCTGCTATTTTGCTGCACCTGCTGAATAAACATGAAAATCACATGCTACCTAGGAGTGGCACCAGCCGTGAACAGGCAATCGAAGATATTTTGTTTGCCAATGCCACGATGCACCCCGCATATGGTCGAATGTACTTTATCGCCGGGCATATTACTGATGTGAGTGCCAGAGAAGCTGCATACACTGCAGCAGCCAACGAGATTAATAAGTTGTGGCAGGTTGTTGAGCAACAATTGGTTGGTCGCGATTTTCTGGGCGGTGAGCGCGCTTCAGCTGCCGATATCCTGCTGGCTGTGTATGTTCGTTGGGGGGTACATCACCCAGTCACGATTACGCCAGGTCCCAACGCAACTAGAATGTTAGACGCGGTAACGGCAATGCCCAGTTTTCAGCGTGCAATAGCTGCGGAACAAACACAGTCGGCTGCTTGAGGTAGGAATGAAACCTGTGACCTCTGCTAATGAATTTGAGTCAGTTAACGCCGTTGTGCAAGACTATTTTGACGGTCTGCACGATGGCGATGTCGCGAAGCTGTGGGCTATTTTTCACTCTGACGCATTCTTGAAAGCACCTGGCTCCCGTCGGAGTCTCGAGCAATGGTTGTCGGATGTCGACAATCGTCCGATCCCTTCTCAGCAGGGGAGGGCATATGAATTCAAATTGTTGTCGATTGAGGTGATCAAAGACCAGGCCATGGTAAAGCTGGAATGCCCGTTATTTGAACACCGCTATATGGATTTCCTGGGCCTTCTCAAAGAGGAAGGCCGCTGGAAAATCGTCACCAAAATGTACACCGATTTAGCTTAACAACCTGAACCTTAACGAACACGGAATCAAACATGCCCTATATCAATATTAAAGTGACCGATGAAGGCGTCACCAGCGAACAAAAGAAGGCCCTGATCGAGGGCGCGACAAAATTGATGGTGGACGTGCTTGATAAAAGCCCCAAAACGACTTTTGTCGTGATCGAAGAAGTGCATACAGACAACTGGGGGATTGGCTTTGAGCAGGTGACAGAGCTGCGCAAGCAAGCACCCATTAAGCAGGAATAGTCATGAGCTATTTTGAGCAGCCGGTCTTTTATGTTTTGTTAATGTGTGTTGCAGGGTTTGGCATTCCTGTTATGGCAGCCTTAAATGGTGGCTTAGGGGCAAAGCTGGAGAGCCCAGCATTAGCGACATCCATTTTGTTTATTGTGGGTGCTGTTGTGTCTCTGACCTATCTATTTTTTCTGGGTGGTGGACCTAGATCTCCTATTGGGCAACCTATCCCCATCATTTTTTATATGGGCGGAGTGTTTGTCGTGTTTTATATTCTTAGCATCACATGGGTAATACCAAGATTCGGTGTTGCTAATGCCATCTCGTTAGTCCTATTAGGGCAATTGCTCTCTATGACGGTGATTAACCACTTTGGACTATTGGGTACCTTGCAAAATTCCATTTCTGTTCAGCGTGTGGGAGGGCTAGGCTTAATGATCGCTGGTGTGTTTCTTACTGTTGGAAGCTTTTCATCATGAGCGAGATTCGTCCTTCAACGCAGACAGACGTAGTTAAGTATTGCGTGAGATCCGAATTCCCATTTAAGGAGTCCTAGTGAGTTTAACTGATAACCCAAGACCGCCACTTCCACCATTTTCGTTTGAAACTGCAACCCAGAAAGTCCGCATGGCCGAAGACGCTTGGAATTCTCGCGACCCTGTAAAGGTTTCTCTGGCATACACACCAGATAGCGTGTGGCGTAATCGCTCTGAATTTTTGTCTGGAAGAGAAGCCATCGTTCAGTTTCTAACCCAAAAATGGCGTGACGAACAAGATTATCATTTGGTAAAGGAACTGTGGTCCTTTTATGACAATCGAATCGCCGTGCGCTTTGCTTATGAGTCACATGATGGTTCTGGTAATTGGACCAGGTCCTACGGAAATGAAAATTGGGAATTTGATTCGCAAGGTTTTATGCAGCGTCGCATCGCGAGTATCAATGACCTGCCAATCTTAGAGAGTGAACGAAAGTTTCGTTGGTCATCCGGTCGGCGCCCAGATGATCATCCGAGCCTTACCGAACTAAACCTATGAAACATGGAGATGAATATGACAAACATGCTTACGGGTAGCTGTTGCTGCGGCGACGTTACTTTCACCCTTGAAGATAACTTTAGCTATTTCTATTTTTGTCATTGTGAACAATGCAGGAAGTTAACTGGGTCAGCCCACGCGGCCAATCTACTTACGTCTCCTGACAATATCAAATGGGTGAATGGCGCAGATAAAATAAAACGCTATGACCATCCGGAACGAACCTTTTCCAAAAACTTTTGTGAAAATTGTGGCTCTGGATTACCGTTCTTAAACCAAAGTGGTCAGTCTCTCATTGTGCCTGCTGGTAGTTTGAATGAAGCACCTTCTAAACAACCAGATGCTCAGATATTTAGTGCCGAGCAAACTGAATGGCACAAAGTCGGCGTTGTTGCTTCAAAAATTCCTGGATTTCCCCCCGATTAGGTTTTCCCGGAACGCAAAATAATCTGTTTGATTGCTTGCCTGGGAAGTTCATGGCGAGTCATTGGTTTACATGCGCGGCTTCTCTTGCTGCCAGGTTTTTGTACCAGTGGAGATTGAACTCATAAAAGTCGATGCCATAGTTCAATGTTTCCAAACGGAATCGTTCGCTGCTAGTCGGCTTTCTACCTGTCAAATTTCTGTGAATATCCTCTTTAATCAAAGTCAGGGCCTGCCGAGTTGAGTTTAGTTCTTCGCAATAGTCACTAAGGTTATTCTGGATATCCGCGGGATCCATCTGCCCCATAAAAAACAACTTCACCAGGGCGTCGTCACGGACTCGTCCAACGGAGATACTTTCCTTTAGCCATGTATCAAATGCACCTTGACCTGTTTTTGTCAAAGCGTAGAGAACACTCTTGCGTTTCCCGGTGGCTGCCGCTTTGGTTTTAACTAATTTTGCCGCCAGGAGCCGTTTCAGTGTTGGATTGATGTTGCCTTGACTAGCGCCGTAAAAAAAACCAGTCGATTGCTGCATGGCTTTCTGCAAGCTATAGGCTGAGTGTTCGCTAAATTGCAGTAAGCCGAGAATGATTTTGTCCAACATGTTTCTTGCTTCCGTTTAGATAGCACTGTTTAGATAGCACCGTTTAGATAGCGCCTGTGAGTTCAGCCCCAGGCCAAATAGGGTAGTCGTAAGTTTTGTCGGATAGTTTGTGGTTGAAATAGGCAATGATAAAGCCGTTCAACCAATCGCCGAAGGCCTTGTTCTTAATGGGGCCTAGCAGGCCAAACCATTTCAGTGGGGTGACATAGGTCAGGTCGGTAAAATTGTTATGGGCAGCTTTAGCAATATTGATTTCACACACGGCTTCATTTGCCTCCGCCCAATGGCGATTCAAATTCAGATTGGACGCGATAGTCTTTGCCATTTTTGTTGCCCCGCCCATGATGAAACAAGTTGGCGTCGACAATTCTAATGAGTTTTCTTTTGGGGGAATGAATTGGACCGTGTCCAGGTTGATGACGGCTTGTATGGTTTTCTGCTCTTTATTTAGCATTTCGGCAGCGAGGACAGAGATTACGCCTCCAAGCGAGTGCCCATACAGGGCTATGCGGGATAAATCAGCCTGCGCAAGTACGCTCTGCTTTACCTGGTTGTCATTGGCTTTCAGTTGATTCACTAACTGAACAAGATGTTGGGATCTGCGGGTTGCACTCTCCGCAGAGTGTCTAAAAAGCGTTTGTGCAACAAAGTTTGGTAACGCTTGTATGTAATCATCGGCGTTTTGCTGACGTAGTTGATCTGATTGGTGAGCAATTTTTTCGATTTCCTGAGCGAGTTGCTTTTTGTCGGCTGTTGAACCCATGAGTGCGAGGGCAGGCTGTGAGCGATAAATTCCTTGTATCGTGCCGTCTGCGTATTCGGTGGTGAGAGATTCTCCTGGATGACTGGGTGCGACGACGATGTAACCGGCCAAGGCCAGGGCTTCAAGTTGGCGTGAGTTTTGTCGCGAGAATGAGGCCGATCCATGGCTGAAAATGACCAGCGGAAAAGTACCTGGTTTGACGCTAACCCCTCTGAAACCGTTGCTGGTCTCTTTGGTGGATATGGTCATGGATGGCATGCCAGAAACCTCAACCAACGCTTGTTTGAGATCAGCGGAGAAGGCGTAGTCTTTATGTGGTTCCGATTGTGATTCTGGAGGTAACGCGGGATACCAGAGTTCCAACTGCAAGCGTTCGCCATCTAGTAACAGATAGTCGATGGAATCTCGGCCCACGACGGTATTGTCCAACTCAGCTGACTTCACTTCAAACGGCATGATGGTAAACATGCCTGTGAGGCACACGCAGAGCAGGGAGGTTAGATGCATGATGTTGTTCCATGAGTTGTTCCGTGAGTTGATCCATGAAGTGTTCCATGAGTGGGGTTTGCATTATAAGGCTACTAGATATATCTAATAGATATAAATGTCAACTCTAGCAGATAATGGCTGTCGAGTGGTTTATCGGCTTCGGTCAGCCAATTGAACCTGTTTCAGAGTGAAACAACCGCCAGGATCAAAAATTTTAGATCAGACTAAACACGGCGCTTGCTCTAGCGACTCTTTTGTCCTTCACCACAAAATAGCAGTTGGCAAAGGCAACGCGACTGCCTACTTTTTGCACATCGGCATGTACTTCAATCCATTCGTTACGTCTAATTCCACCGACATAATCAATCGTTAAACTTGTTGTCACCATTGGGAGCGCTGGGCTCTTAGATAAAGCACAGTTGTAACCCAGGGCAATATCAGCAATTCCGCTGATGATACCGCCATGTACAAACCCTTTGGCATTACAATGTTTATCCGCCGCAAAAAAGCCAATTATTATCCCCTGTGGTGAGTTGTTAGATTTTGGCTGCACTTCAATAAACCTATTGTAAATAGGACCAATCATCTCCAGGTAAGGGCTCGTTCGAAAGATCGGTTCAAATCCAGCGGGCAGATCAATCATTGGATTCATCTCGCTCAAAAATAATTTTCGGAGATGGGCTGAGTAATAGTTCGACAGGGTCTTCGTACAAATCGGTAAAACTCTGTGGTTCTTTGGCAATCATTAATGGATCTAAGCTGTTGCAACATGTTTTATGTAGAACAGCGGGCACAAGGGCTCGACCATGAACTCGACTAAGGTCATAGTGAATGCCTTTTAGATAGGCCGCATTCAATGGTAATTCAGTCTTTTCCGAGAATCCGCCCGATACACTTGTACAGAAGCCGCAGGCCAATGTTGAATTCATGGCGAAGGTTACTCCGGCAGGCGTACAGGCGGCATCAACGGTAATTAGAAACTCTTCTCCCGGAAACTTCTCTAAGGCTGCCATCTCCTGCGTGGTCAACAACATGGTTTCAGCGCCTAAACTTTTCGCCATTGCTAACCGGTGTTTGTCATTGTCGACGTACACGACTTTTTCAGAACCGCAAGAAAAAGCCGATTGCACAGCATAAAGGCCGACACTTTGCGCCAAACCTCCAACAACCAAGACTGGTGCACCAGGGAATAGTGTTAAGTGCGGGGCAACCGTTCTATAACCGTCGGCTACGTTATCCGACATACCACTTGCAGCAGCGTAAGTAATTTCGTTTGGGATTTTGACAAGCATGGCGTCGGCAAATGGCACTTCGATTAAATCAGAGAAGCCACCACCAAAATCTTTTACCCCATTTGCCCCGAGGCCGTAGGAGGAACAAAACGGCACGTCCAAACAAGCATTTGTCCAACCTCGTTTGCAATTTTTGCACTCGCCGCAATTGACCTGGAACGGAACTATGACGCGATCTCCAGGTTTAAAGCTTGTTACCTGGTCTGCAACGTCAACCACAACGCCCGCCGTTTCATGTCCCAGGGCAAAGGGACCTGGTGTGCGATATTGCCCCGCAACGACAAAGCGATCCAGATCACAGCGTGCTACCGCCATAGGCTTGACCAATGCGCATTTAGATGTTGTCAGCACCGGGGAGGGCGCTTCTTGCCACTGTGCCTTTTTGGCGGACAAATACAGCAACTGTTGAATAGAAGTCATCTACTAGACCGAATGGTTTATTTGGAGGTCGACGATATAGACCAATTGGTTTATTATCAACCCATTCTTTTAGGTAGATACCAATAAATCAAAATGGCAAATACACCATTGCATCGACAAAATCTTATAGAGAGTGCAGTCACCTTGTTTCGTACCCAAGGGTTTGCGGGGACGGGGCTGAGTGAGATTTTAAAAAAAAGCGGAGCACCAAAAGGTTCTCTATATCACTACTTTCCAAAAGGGAAAGAAGAGTTAGCAGCGGAAGCATTAAAAGTCGCTGGGAGGGTCGTAGAGAAAACTCTGTTGGAGCTTGCAACAAAACACAAGCAACCAGAAAAACTAGTAAAGACCTATTGCCAAATGTTAGGCCAGTGGATGGAGGCTTCTAATTTTCGCTCGGGATGTCCTATCACTACAACCGTATTAGAAACCGTTCCTCAATCAGAAACGATTAGCAAAGTTAGTTTAGCCATTTTTGATAGCTGGAAAGCTGTCATTGCCAACGCTTTAATTGAGTCGGGCATGACTAAAGCTGAAGCAAAAAAGAAAGCAGACTTTACCATCACGGCAATAGGCGGAGCGTTGATCCAATCAAGAGTCCAACAATCAACGCTTCCGCTGGATAATACGGCGAGCCAATTGAAATTACTTTTTACAAGCTGAGACCAATTAAACAACGCTGTATCAAGTGCACCGTTTTTAGATTCAAACAACTTGGTCAGGCTTGTCCGCTCTAACGGTGAAATTGGTGATGCAGCCAAGCAATTTGATGGGCTTCCAGGTTAGTTGAAAAACGTTAAATCATAGAGCAGATATAAAATATGAACTCAATCTCAGCAGCACAACACGATATGCGGCAAGCCTATTACGGTGGCGCCCCCGGTGTGATTGCCTCAGGCACAGTATGGCTTGTCGCAGGAATCGCGACGTTCATCGTGGGTCCTGACGCCGGAATACCAACGCTGATATTGGGTGGCATGTTGATTTTTCCAGTCTCAATTCTGCTCTGTAAATTGATTGGGGCGTCTGGGAAACATCAAAAAGAAAACCCCTTGGGGCACCTTGCGCTCGAAGGTACGTTTTGGATGTTGATCTCCATCCCTATTGCAGTTGGTGTCTCCTATTACAAACTTGAGTGGTTTTTCCCGGCGATGCTTTTTGTTATCGGCGGGCGGTACCTTACCTTCTCGACGTTGTACGGTCGCCGGGTCTACTGGTTTCTTGCAGTTGCTCTGGTTGCAGCGGGGTGGTTATTGCTGAGTACAAATGCACCAGCTTTCTATGGCGCTTTTGTGGGTGGATCTATTGAATGGGCAATTGGGATTGGAATTTTCGTTTTGCATAAACGTGACCAATAGCCAGTTTTATGAGTTTGTTGATTTGGAGCCAGGCCATCGATGGGCCATCCAAAAAGCAAAAATATGTGCCGTTTGCAATTCGGTCAGGGCGAGTCGCCATTCCGAAAATCTACAGCTACGTTACATTTTGAGTCTAGGGAGTGAAGTTTGAATAAATTAGTCACTTGTAATTCTATCGAAGAAGTCCGCGTCAATATCGATGCAATTGATCACAAGATAGTGGACTTAATCGCCGAGCGTGGTGGTTTTGTCATTCAGGCCGCTCGCTTTAAGAAAACTACCGATGACGTTAAGGCGCCGCAAAGGGTCGAGCAGGTTATTGCAAAGGTTCGAGCACTTGCGCTAGAGACCGGTGCTAATCTTGACGTAACCGAGGCGGTCTATCGTTCCATGATAGCAGCCTTTATAAGTGCAGAGCTTACCGAACATGAAACGCTTTCCAGCAAAATAGAAAAGTAAAACAAGTTGCTGTTGTCACGTCCAGAAGGTATAGACAACATTGATTTTCAAAAACCACAATCCATATCACTCCACAGCGCGATTTGTCACACCCGGCAATCAATAGAGAATCTCAATATGTTTAACGCTGAGCCAAAATCAATCGTTCGTATTGTGACCGAGGGTTGGTATGTACCGTAGCGCCGTTGTGATTGGCGCCACGGGCATGATGTCGGGGGTTGCAGAGTATTTAGTACAACGGACTCATTGCTTGTCTTTTACCGCGCGAACCAGCCAGTCTCTTAACAGCCTTTCCCAGCGACTTAGTCCCTTTGGTAGTGCGTCAGGTATTAAAGTCGATTGGAATAAAAGGGCAGAATTTCTATCAGGTTTGTCCAAACTCTGTGAAAATGGCGAGTGTCCCGACATCGTTGTTGCCTGGTTGCATGATGATACATTGGGGCCAGAAATAGCATCAGTGCTTGCCCGGGGTCAGAAAATGGCGTTTTTTCAGGTGAGAGGCAGTTCAGCGGCGCGTCCAATGACGGAAAATAGCCTTGAGATTCCCTGTATAAAGGGCCTAAGCTACCACGAGGTCATCCTTGGTTTTCAAATTGAAGCTAATCGTTCCCGTTGGCTCTCACATGATGAGATTACAGCGGGTGTTGTTGAAGCGATTGAACATAGCGTTGAGGCAAGTGTTGTCGGTGTTGTTGCGCCATGGGCAATGCGCCCATGATGCACCGCAAATTTTTAGTACTGTTTTTGTGATGGTGATAGCAAAAACGGCAATTTTTTCACCACAAATGAAGAGAACGCTATGAGTAAAGGTACGGTTAAGTGGTTTAACGCAGATAAGGGTTTTGGCTTTATTACTCCAGAAGACGGAGGTAAAGATTTATTCGTACACCATTCGGAGATTCAGGCCGGTGGTCAATTCGCAACGTTGGCTGATGGTCAAGCTGTTGAATTTGAAGTAGGTGAAGGTCAGAAAGGCCCATGTGCCAATAAAGTAGTCGCAGTTTAAGATGTAGCACATAACACACAGTTGAAGTCGGTCAGTCAACCTGGGCCGGGCTATTTGGTTTGATCTGGCAGACTGCCGCTTTACCTGGGTGTTATGTGGTTTTGATACTTTTTCAGCAGTAAAAGATTTTTTGTCACTCTTCTCCGCAATAAAGCTTTCCAGTTAGAGACCAGCAGCATACCAAATGCCTGGTAAACCCTAAGCCGGACAACTAGCCGAACATGGGTGAGATATCGTTAAAGAGCAAAGAGAGGCTCACAGATGCTCGTCGAAATAAAAGCCCCGGTGTTTAAGTGCGAGGATGATAGGAATATTTTTTTGTCTCGCCTAGTTGAGTTGCCGGGTTTTGTAGGTGTAAAAGCGCAGGGGCTCGATTTACATTTGACCCTGACTGCTGATCCAGCAGAGCTGGATATCCAATCTCTGCAAGAAATCTGCGATTTCTGGGGCACGACCTTTCTAGAGTTGCGACAATAGATAGAATAGTGACAATAGTAAGATTCAGGTTTAAAGAGGTTTTATCACTCCAATGAGTTTCATGTGGGCCATCTCGGCGTCGGTAGCAAAATGATTGATTTTGTTGCAACTTTTATTGTCTTCTTTGCGGTAATAGACCCTATCGGCACGGTGCCAGTTTTTATTGCCTTCACAAGTCATTTTGATGAAACCGCCCGGCAAAAAATTGCATGGATTGCAGCTTCTGTCGCTGCGGTTGTTCTAATATTTTTTGTGGTGGCGGGGGAATTTATCCTGGTCGCTTTGTCCATTCCGCTGCCGGCATTTCAAATAGCCGGTGGCATCGTGCTGTTCATTTTTGCGTTATCAATGATATTTGGTGAAGGCAAAACCGGGGCGGAATTAAAGCTGACAAAAGACCACCATGAGACTGCAGTTTTTCCACTTGCGGTTCCGTCCATTGCGAGTCCAGGGGCAATGTTAGCCGCTGTTTTACTCACTGAAAACTCCCGCTATAGTTTGTTTGAGCAAGCACAGACTGTGGCAATGATGTTGTCTGTATTAGTGGTGACGTTGATCCTAATGCTGCTGTCGGGCCAGATTAATCGCTTGATTGGCATCAGTGGCGCCAGCGTCATTAGTAGAATTATGGGTCTTATATTATCAGCGGTGGCAACGACAAATACCCTGGCGGGTATCGAAGCGTACTTTGATATGTAAGTGCGTATTTTGTGTTCGGTGTGAGCCAGTGAATGCATACTACGACGGTACTGCAATCGGAATGGATCAAGAATATGAATATTAGGTCAGCAATTTTTACCTGTACGCTAGCGATGGGAATGCTATTCAGCTCTTTATCCCATGCTGATCCAGTTTGGATCGATGTTCGGACTCTGGTTGAACACACCATTGACAATATTGAAGGCGATGTTCGAATCTCGTATTCAGACATAGTGGAAGGGGTCAACAAACTCTATCCCGATAAAGAGACGGATATTCGGCTGTACTGTCGTAGTGGTGGAAGGGCTGGAGTTGCTTTATCGGCTCTGGAACAAGCTGGGTACCGCAGCGTACAGAACGTTGGCAGTATTGACGATGCGCGTCGGCTAAGGGGAATACCCGTCGAATAGTACGCGCCTCCAAAAGTTCTGTTAAGCCGGCGCCCGGTTTATCAAGCCTTCCGTAGCGCTATTAAGAAGGCCGTTGGCTTTTTTTCCATTCGGATTCAGGCATTGAGAGTTTTTGGCTTAGCAAATACAGAACATGGGGATTGAAGACAAGCCCCGAGTGACTGCTAAGCACCTCTATATTTTCGGTAGTTGCCGTTTCAGGTTCCTGGGCGAAATGGGGTGGAACAACGCCATCAGAGCGGGAGTAGATAGCTGTGCTTGGCACAGAAGTTGGCAAATAGTTCTCGTTGCCAATTGGTGAACCGAGTGAGATGACCTGACGAACCTTGTGGGGAGCCGCTTCAGCCATTCTTCTCGCAAACACGCCACCCAGACTCCAACCGATTAGGCTGACTTTCCGAGCGCCCGAAGCGTCCTGGACCTCATCCAGACGCGCCATTAACGCATCTAGTCCACCCGCTTTATATATACCCAGATTCCGACCAAGCGACCAACCAAAGGTTTTGTAGCCCTGGATTCTCAGGTACTGGCGAATCACACTGGTGTGAATATCTCGTCCAAGAAAGCCCGGGATCACCAGCACTGGGTGCCCGTCTCCCCGCGGCATCGAGAACAGCAGGGGCATGGCCGGTGGAATCATGGCCATTTCAGCCGCTGCCCTCGGTAGTTCGAGCATGGCAAGATGGCTAGCAGGATGAGACTGCATGGGGGTTACCTAATTAAGAGTCAGAACTGTCAGGTGTAAATGCATCCCGGTAAGCTGCCCCGACTTCTTCCCACGAAGAGCGAACGAGTTCGGCTGCACTTTGGTTGCCTTCCTGAATGCTCTGCCACATGGCTTCGCCTGCTTCTCTTTGCAATTCCATAAATTTCATAGGATCTGTTGCTTCAGGTAGTTTTGATGTGAGGCTCTGGGTCATCTCCACGTATTTCTGAATGTTCTGCTGCTGCATGGACACAAGATCGGTCATTGTCTTCGTTTGGATCTCAATCAACTGCTGACCAAGTTTTGTTGCATTTTCGATAGGGTTTGCCATTTTTTGTACTCCAATGTGTGATTGTGCAGCGCAACATTATATGAGCTTTGCGGAGTTTTCAAGCTTTCAAAATCTTTTTGGGTGGGAAAGAAGTGGTCGTTTTAGACTGAAATAGTCCGAAAGCCAAAAGATATCAGGCTGGAGCCGAATAGCAGGATTATTGAAAAACTACGATCAATGGCGACCAAAAAAGCCTCTTTTGACAGTTTTTTGCTCTAATTCCGCCGCCTTTCCCGTTTAGAAGCACTAATTGTCTATTTTGGTATACATATCGTTGTTAACATCCATGTATCATGGGTACTCATCACTATGCGATCAATTCGCCGATACTCGGCTAGGACTCTTTACAGCTCCACGCCTGTTTTGGCGACGTTAACATTCTAGGAATGACTTTTTAATGCAGGATAAAATTAATATCATACGAGACTACCTTAACGAGGTTAAGACTCGCTGTACTTACAATGCAGCAGCTAAAGCGTTAGGTATTAAACCCCCCGAACTGAAGAAGTTGCTGGGTGACCGTACACCAGAAAGTTCTTGGTTTGTGAACACCGGTGCCGGTGAACCCGTGGGATACTCCGATGAAGAAAAGCATCCTGAACTCTATCGGACAGATCGAATCATCACGTCCTCAACCGTTTTAACCCGTAACCTTGGTCTGTAAAAAAAAGGTCTGTAAAAAAAGGTCTGTAAAAAAGGTCTGTAAAACAAACGCTGTGATAAAAGATAACAATTCAACGCAGGGCGGCCTCAATGGCCGCTGCTGCTTGGGCCGTTAGTTCAGCTTATTCGATAGGTCCCGTCCAGCGCGGAATTCCACTGCACCACCAACCCTGTTTTCTCGAAAGTAACTGCCCCACTGGTTATGTCTCAATATACTCTTGGCTCTTTATGCGAACAGTTGCGCGGGTCCGTTTTGCCTCAATCTCCAGTACCGAGCGCTTCGATCGACCTGGCCTCCCACATAATAGACCTCGACTGGAGTCTTGAGATTGATAATTCAGGCCCGGCTCCAGAGCAGAAAATTGTTTCGTTATTTAGTACATTGCGAACGGGTAAGTAAAAAAGACGTTTTTCAGATCGTTGTCTAGCTGAGGTGTTTGGAGATCAGATGAGCCCAATTGCGAAATTTTTAGCCACTCAAGATCCCGTATCACACACTTATGTGAATTGGGGGAGGCTGGGCTTGGACTTCGATGTCACTTCATTCACGTCACAACAGGAATAGGGTCATGCGGATCATCCTAGTCCGACACGGTGAGCCCCGCCGGGGTACCGGCGAAAAATCCCTCGAAGATTATGGCCTCACGGATCTGGGGAGCTGGTTTGTTTCAATCTTTTGCAGCAAGGTGTAATTGATGATTAAGTTTGCGTTGCTTGTATTGTTGGGCGCCTCCATTGGCTTGATTGCATATCCGTTCTGGGGTGTGTTTGCCCCTGAAACAATACGGCCGGAATTGGCCGAGCACTATGCTTATCATCCAAGTGCATCAAGCGCTGAGGTTGTTAGTGCTTCTTACTGGTTGTTGCTACCTAACCTTATTCTCGCCAGTGCCCTTGTTTGTCTTTGCCGCTATTTTCTCAAGCCTTCTAATCGAGCATTCGCCAATATCGCAGCGGGTCTTATTGCGGTCGTGCCATTTTCCAAAATCTACGCGTCTGCGGAAATGGGTTTTATCCTGACATCTAGAACCGATAGTCCGGTGTATGCGATTGAGATCTCCACAGAAGGTTTGCTCTATTTTTTGTTCGCTCTGGTGGTGGTGACAATGGCAAAATCTGCCTCACATCCCTAGTCTAAAATTTTGCTGTTTTAAAAATTATTTAGAAAGAGCGCCGGATTTTTCAAGTAGCTACGTATCAACAGTAGCTAAGGAACCTGCATACCATCGTATTCTACCAACAGTGTGAAACCCCCTGTGGACTTGGAGCTACAACATTTTACGAATTAGAGACAAAAGTGCATTCGTGATTGCCGTCGCAACATTACTGCTGCCAGGGATAAACGCCCGTGGTGAGGGTATTGATGAGAATGGCCAGATTGAGGAGGTCACGGTTGTGGCCGAGCGACTTCGATTCGGTGTCAGTGGCCCGATTGAACCGGAGGTGCAATACGATGCGGCATCCATTAGAGGTCTGGCCGTTAGCAGCTTAGAAGAACTGCTCGACGAAATTGCGCCGGATGTGAGCAGTGGTCGTGGCCGCCAGGACAGCCGTCCGGTTGTGCTATTAAACGGCCAGCGTATTGCCAGCTTTCGAGAAATAAGAACCTATCCCCCCGAAGCCGTTGAGCGGGTAGAAGTTTACCCAGAAGAAGTTGCGCTAAAGTTTGGTTATCGTGCCAATCAGAAGGTGGTGAACTTTATACTGCGGGAACAATTTAGATCGGTCACCACAGAAACCGAATTCAGCGGCTCAACCGACGGCGAGGGGAATGCGGGTGAAATCGACGCGGGCTTTTTAACGCTTTCGAATAGCGCCCGGACCAGTATTCATTTTGAAGCGAACTCTCAACAGCCAGTACTTGAGTCCGATCGGTCAGTTGTTGCGGAAAGCGAATCGCAGCCCTCCAGTTTGTCTGGCAACATTTATGGGTCGCAGCTAAACGCTGAGCTTGATCCTGCTCTCTCAAGCCTTGCAGGTGCACCTGTATTCTCTGCAAGTTTGCCGGCTAACCTGACAAATCCGGTGTTACAGGATCTTGTGGCTTCAGCAAATAACACGGACTTCACCTCCGAGGAACCGTTTCGAACACTCGTTTCAGATCAGCAAAGTGCAACCCTATCCGTGAGTCATGCGAGGCCGTTAAGTGAAACTGTATTGCTGACGATTTCCAGTGAACTATCTCTCGACGAGAGCGCATCTAAACAGGGGCTTGCAGAATTTTCCTATGAGATTCCCGCTAACCACCCCGCATCTCCGTTTAGCAATAGCGTGTTGTTAAAGCGTTATTTTTCAGAAGTTTTGCAGCGTGAAGGGCGGACAGAACGCGGCGAACTCAATGTGACACTCGCTGGCAGAACTGGCGGCTGGCAGTGGAGTTGGCTTAACTCGGCAGTGTTCGAGAAAAGTGAAACGGATACAGACCGGGGTATTACCGCTGATGCCTTTATTGCGGATATCAACAATGGCCTGGCCAATCCGTTTATATTGCCAACTGAATACAGCTTGTTCAGCGAAGATGCGGAAGCCCGGACCCGAGACTTACAAAGCAGACTGTTGTTTAACGGTGATCTGTGGGAAACCTCCATTGGCGCCGCAACTTCTACAATCAGTCTTTCCTATCGTATTGAGGATCAAACCAGCCAGACCACGACCTTAACCAGTATCAACAAATCTGATCTGGACCGAGACACCTCTGAAGCTTCTGGGACATTCGAAATGCCAGTGTTTGAAAGCGACAGCTGGGGAGACCTGAGTATCAACAGTAAGCTGGAACTTAATCATCTCAGTGATTTTGGGACGCTGGTGGTTCTTGATGGTGGTTTTACCTGGAAGCAGTCACCGGGGATTCGCGTCACTGCTTCATACACCCGGGAGGAAGGTGCGCCTTCTATCTCCCAGCTTGGTGATGCCCTAACCAGCACACCCAACCGACGATTATTCGATTTTGCGACGGGACAGACCATCAGCGCCACACAGGTCTCGGGTGGCAATCCAAACTTGAGGGCAGATGAAAGGCGTGTATTTCGACTGGGTCTTCGAGCGGAACCTTTTGATGAGCATGACATTTCTTTCTCCGCAGAATTTATTCAAAGTGAAATAGACAACCCAATCGTATCCTTTCCAAGTCCTAGTATTGAAATTGAAGCGGCTTTTCCGGATAGATTCGATCGGGATACTCTGGGTGCGTTGCTGGTGTATGACAGCCGGGCCATCAACCTGGAACGTGAGGAGCGGCAGGAATTCCGCTGGGGAATTCGCTATACCAAATCACTAGAAACGAAGCGCCCAACACGACCGGGGGGTGCTGATGCATCCCAACGGCCTCCAAGAGGAGACGGTGCGAACCGAGGCCGTCGTTCCGGAAATCCAGGAGACAGAGGCGGACGTCTTCGATTGTCGCTCAATCACACCTGGACACTAAAAGATGAGCTGACGATTGCTCAGGGCCTGGCGCCTATAGACTATGTGGGGCATAGCGGTGCCGGGCGTAGTGGCGATGGCGCGGAACATCAGATAAACCTTCGAGCAAGCTTCTCTCAGCGGGGCTTTGGGTCACGCCTCAAGGTAACCTGGCAGGATTCCACGACCTCATTGCCGCAAAATGGGGTTAGTGAATTCTCTGAGGATGCTTTGCTTCAGGTTGATGCCGATATTTTTTACACCTTCAATCGAAGAAGCCCCGTGGTGCAAAATCTTCCATGGCTGGATAACGCGCGAATTAAACTTGGGATCGACAATGTATTTAATGAGCGACCTTCGATTAGAGATGTAAACGGCTTTATTCCCGCCGGCCAGTCTGCGGATGAACTAGATCCCTTAGGGCGTGTGGTTGAGTTGGAGTTTAGAAAACTGTTTCGATAACTCTTTGGAAACGGAGTGGGGCTGCACAAATAGCCATGAAACTCTCGCGACTTAATGGCAGAATAAAATGCCGTGTATAGCGTCCGCCTATGAGCAACCTTGCAGCCGAACTAAAACCCTTCGAAGCAGCCGCCCGGCGCATGCAGGGCTGGCACTTCGAGTATTTACCTGAAGATGTGGGTGGCGAAACCCCCTGGGATTACGAAGCACTAGCCGCGGCACGAATCAAAGATTCTGATGCCGTCGTTGACCTTGGAACCGGCGGTGGGGAAGTGTTTTCAAGGCTGCTTGCCGCAACAAACTGTGATGCCTACGCGACGGAGGAGTGGGGCCCTAATGTCACTGTGGCAGGAAACCGACTGAAGCGGTTAGCGCCAGTGACCCACTGCTCTTCGTTGCAACTTCCTTTCCAGGACAATACGTTTAACCTGGTGCTGTCCAGACATGAAGCAATCAATCCCGCAGAAGTCATGCGGGTGCTTCGGAATGAAGGTCGTTTCCTCAGCCAACAGGTCATTAACGACTTTATGGTTGAGCTGGGAGATTATTTCCCAGATACCCAGACTTTTCCTGACTTCTTTGCAGACTACCAAAATAGTTTTTCGCAGTTCGGCGCGAGGATTATTCAAGCAGAAGAGTTTCGATACAAAATTCGATTTAAAGAACTTGGCCACCTTGTTTATCAGCTAGTGGTTGCACCCTGGACAATTCCAGACTTTTCAGTTGATACCCATTTGGAAGGTCTACAAATATTGGACAACAAACTCAAGCAAGGTGGAGAGCTACTCTTTTCGGCGGGATACTATTTGCTTGAAGTCGAGAATGAAGACAGTAAAGAGTTATACCGGTTCATGCCTCTGCGGCGCGATAAGGTATGAATTTTCAGGGTTTTGTTCCAGCTTTGTTGGCGCGGGAAATCATAATTCGACGGCAGCTTGTTAACGGCCCTGTTTGGCGGGCATTTTTTATTGTTTCCATTTGTTTGGCCTTTAGCGCATTTTATGAGTTGATTGAATGGTGGGTCGCCTTGGCCACTGGAGAGGACGCAGAAGCGTTCCTCGGCACACAAGGCTACGTTTGGGATACTCAATCTGATATGGCGCTTGCCTTGATGGGTGCCTGTAGTTCACTGCTTTTATTATCAGCAATTCACAATCAGCAACTTAAGAAGCTGAATAATCCTGCAGGCGAGGCGCCAGATAATAATGGTTAGGGCCATTCATGTGGGTGTTACATGAATATTGATGTGATGCAGGAGGGTGATCTCGATGCCCTTGTCGCTTTATTTAACGAAACAAGAGCCGTGACAACTGGGCTGCCTTCGACTGCGCTCACCCCACAGGAATTCTTGATTCAGATTGAGGGAGAAGCAACTTTCCTGGCAAAAATTGATGAAAAAATTGTGGCGTTCATATCAATCTGGGTCCCCGACAATTTTATTCATCATCTATTTGTGAAGCCGAAGCATCATGGTGCCGGGCTTGGAAGCGCACTCATTCGATATGTCGAAGATCGATTCGGACGCCCGTTGCATCTTAAGTGTGGTCAAAGCAACATAAAGGCGATTGCCTTCTACGAGTCTCAAGGCTGGGTTGCAGGTAGCGTCGAAATCGGGCCTGATGGAGCATATGTGAACTATACCTTGCCTGTTTAGTTGGGAGAGGTATTGGTTATTTTATAACTAGAGGTTTGTAAAATCGCCCAGCTTCCTGAGATTCGCGGTTAAATCAAAGTGAGGTGTCAGTCATGTCAAAATCGTTCGATGAACTTGCAGTGTTTAGTTCGCTCAAGCCTCTACTTGTGCCGTTTGAAAAAAACCTAACGGTAGTGACTGACGATGAGACCAGTTACTACCTCGATACCAGGCACATAATGAAAAATAAGAAGCCACTCTTTTTTGGTGCAGTGCAGATCAAGAAAAACTACGTCAGCTTTCACTTAATGCCCGTCTACGTTAACCCTTCTTTGCTTGATTCAATGAGTGCCGAACTTGGTAAGCGGATGCAAGGTAAGTCCTGCTTCAATTTTAAAAATGTTGACCATAACCTGATCAAAGAACTCAAAGCGTTGACGCAAGCTGGATACCAATTTTATGTCGAAGAAAATTATATCTAAGGTCGCGCCCAAACTTTCTATGAGAAGCAGGGCTTTGCTAAGGACGGAGCAACTGCGCTGAGCCATCTAATTTGAAAATTCAGTTTGTTTAACTTTACCAAATTGTTAGGAATGACAATGTATGAAACTCGGGTTGAATTGGAATCCATGCAAAATCTTTTGGATGAGAGCTATCAAAACGCGGGAAAGCATTTGTTGTCGATTCATCAAGACAGTTGGCGGTTATCTGCTATAGATTTGTCGGACATGCTTCGAGGAGTCTGTGTCTTGAACCTTGCGACGATTAATCGTGTCGGTGCGCCGATTGTTGCGCCGGTTGATGGTTTGTTCCTGGCAGGGAAATTTTGGTTTGGATCCGCCCCGGAATCGCGACGATTTGCACATATTCGGCGGGATAATCGGGTGAGCGCTTCTTACACGGTAGGAGAAGAGGTTTCTGTTGTGGTGCATGGACATGCCCATGAGGTCGATACCCGTTCGGGTGATTACGAGCAACTGCATGATTATTGCCGTGAGACCTATGGTGCTCGGTACGATGAATGGGGTTACTGGGGCAATGCGCCGTTTGCCTGGATAGAAGCGAATCGCATGTATGCCATCAAAATGTCCCACAGGGATTGAGGTTGAATCATGGCGGGTTACTCGGGGACACCGTTGTTTAAAAAGCTTGGCATTCAAGAGGGCTTCCGGGTTCGAACCATCGCTGCTCCTGATCATTATCTTGAACTGGTAGACGGTCTGCCAATCGGTGTCAAAATTTCATCCAGGTTGCGGGGTGAAGTGGACATGTACCACATTTTCACAAAGCGTTGTGAGGAACTGCCTGGTTTGATTCAAACTGCGATCCAGGCAATTCCCAGTAACGGCATGATCTGGGTCTCCTGGCCCAAAAAGTCCTCGAAGGTAATATCAGATATGACCGAGGATGAAATTAGAAGGGTTGCGTTGCCGCTGGGGTTGGTGGACGTGAAGGTGTGCGCGGTAGATGATGTCTGGTCCGGGCTAAAGTTAGTCATGCGAAAAGAAAATAGACGGTAACTCATCAGTAACTCAATCAAAACAATACTCTGGATGACAGGGGCTATATTAAGCTTCTGCTTGATGGCGGTTGCCGCCCGGGAGTTGGCGGGAACGATCAGCGTATTTGAGATCTTGTTCTTTCGTAGTGTGATAGGCCTGTGCGTTGTGACAATGATCATCCTCGGGATGAAGCGCAAACAGTTGTTTCAGACTCGTCGGATAAAAACGCACCTGTTAAGAAACGTATTTCATTTCGGCGGGCAGTTTGGCTGGGTGTGGGGAATCGGTTTATTGCCGCTCGCAACGGTATTTGCCCTGGAATTTACGGTACCGGTCTGGGTGACTATTATTGCTGCGTTGTTTCTGCATGAGAGGGTAACAATATATAAAGTGATCGCAGTAACCCTGGGATTGATTGGAGTAGGCGTAATTGTTCAGCCCGGTATCGCGATTTTTGATTCCGCCTCTTTTATCGTACTTGGCGCAGCGATTTGTTATGCGGTTGCCCATAGCACAAACAAGTCTCTGACCAGCAGCGAAGCTCCGATCACAATCCTGTTCTATATGTGTCTTGTGCAGCTACCTATCGGACTTACCTTCTCTCTTGCGGAATGGACCTGGCCAACAGTATTGCAATTACCCTGGTTAATGGTGATTGGACTGACTGCATTGACTGGTCACTATTGTTTGTCCCGCGCAATGCAATTGTCAGATGTGGGTGTTGTGATCACCCTGGAGTTTTTCAGGCTGCCGCTGATTGCACTGATCGGCGTACTGCTCTATTCAGAAGGTTTTGATCTGTCGATACTGTTAGGGGGTGCGCTTATTCTTGTTGGCAATCTGTTTAACATCCAGCGTCGCTCCTCAATCCGGTCGATGAAAGCATAATTTCTTAAACCGCTATCAATTAGCTTATTGCTGCTTCGATATTTCTGCTAGAAAGTCGTATTATTAGCCTAATTAAACCCGATCCTACTGAGAGCCAACGTGTCTACGAATTCAATTCGAGTGCCTAAAGCCGCTGAACTGATCGCGGACACCTTACGCAAGCGAATTGTTTTGGGTCAGCTTCAGCCTGGCGACGCACTCATGTCTGAATCTGAGCTAATGGTGGAGTTCAAAGTATCGCGAGCATCTCTACGCGAAGCCTTTCGAATTTTGGAAGTGGAATCGTTGATTGAGATTAAACGGGGTGCGCGGGGTGGCGCTAGGGTTACTCTACCCAGCGATAAAGCGGCTGCAAACACAATGTCTGTATTGATGCAGTTGCGAGGCGCTACCTTGTCGGATGTTTTTGATGCAATGCTGATCCTCGAACCACCGATGATCAATCAGCTTGCGAAGACCCGGTCCGCTAAAGATTTGAAGTTGTTTCATGATCATCTCGAATGGGAGGCTGCCAATTTCGAGAACTTTCAGGTTCATGCAGAAACAACCATCGAGTTCCACCAGTTGCTCGGCAGATGCTCTAAAAATGTCGTGCTAGCGCTTATTCTTGGTGTATTAGATGAGGTGTATCGACGACATACACCGCACATGGTTGGCAAGCAGTTGAAGAACCAGGCTGATCTGAATCGGCAGGGATTCCAAAATAGGAAGTCCGTTGTTGACCTTATTGAGGCCAGGGACGGTGATGGTGCCGAATCTCTTTGGCGGAAGCACTCTAAAGGCGTGAAAAAAATCCTCCTCGCGGAACTCGGCGATGCAACGGTGCTAGACCTATTTTAGCGAGCCAATTTGGCAATCCAACCTAACGTCTAAAATTGGTTAGCAACTGGCTTTCGACGTACCTCTGTTGTTAGTTACTGACTGTAGGTCCGTGACGTGTCGTGCCTCTAATATCCAACCCCGCCGCTGTATAGATGCCATCTAGTACTGCCATGTTTGCTATTCCATCCCTGCCAGGGGTGGTTACTGGCTTGCCCTGTAGCAGAAGGTCAGCGACTGCTTGTAACTGGTATACATAGGTCGTTGTGGTTGAGAACTTTTGTTTTGTGGTGGTGCCGTCAACGGTGACTTTGAGTGAGTTACCGAACTGTGGCAGAAACGGGTTTTTTGCCTCTAACACACCTTTAGTGCCGCGAATTGTCACTAGTGACTCCACTGAATCATGAACGATGGAGCAGGATAACAAGCCTGTAATGTCGTTTGAAAACCTCAGTTTGATATCCATTGAGCCGTCTATATTTTCTGCCACGATTTTTGCACTTGCAGAATCAATAGTGGGAGATTCCGCGAATATAGTGCGTAACAAATTGATGCCATAAGCCCCCAAATCCATCACCGCACCTCCGGCGCAATCGAACGATAGGCGGATGTCATCGGGTTCAAGTAACGACTTTGGCACCTTAAGGTTGATTTGAAATGTTTCGATGGTGCCGATTTTCCCACTGCTCAGGTGGTCGAGGATCGCGACCATCATCGGGTGGTAGCGATAGTGAAAAGCTTCAATGAGATGCAGAGAATGGGCCTGTGCAATCTTCACCATACGGCTGGCTTCCTCCGCATTGGCTGCGAGGGGCTTTTCTACCAACACATGTTTGCCTGCATTGAGGGCCCTGGTCGCCCACTTCTCATGCAGGTGATTCGGTAGTGGGATATACACAATATCGATATCTGGATCGTCTAAAAGCGCATCGTAACTTCCGTAGGACCGATCGATTTTATTGTCTGCTGCATATTGCTTAGCGTCGTTTGGATTGCGTGAGCCGATCGCTAAAACCTGTACCGCCGGTATTTCCCTTGCCGCCTCAATGATTGCTACCTGATTGATTTTGGCGCATCCAAGGATGCCGAAATTAACAGAGTCATTCACATCAAACCTTTTATGCATGAGCTGATAGTGGGGTGATTAAACGCCTAAATTGGAAAGATTGCAATTATTACACTAATTAGATAATCTCAGCTTTATCTTCGTAAATTCACATAACTTAGTAGCAACAAGCAGGCTAATTAGCACCGAAAGAGAGGGGTGAAAAAAATGACCAATCACAAGGATAATTCCCATAGTCAGGCGGATATCGAACCTGTTGAGCCAGGCATCATCGAACCGGTTTATTTTCACGCCGAGCGTTTTCCGGTTGGTTCCCAGGCAAGTGTCGACTATCTGGAGGAGCATGGTTACGTTGTGGTTGCCAATGCATTAGATCAGTCCGAGTGTGACAAGGCGTTAGATCTCACCTGGGACTATTTGGAAAAGCTCGAGACAGGTGTTGATCGTCACGACTGGAAAACCTGGGGCGATGATCGGTGGCCTACCGTGGTTCATGGCGGAATTTTGCCTGGGCATGGTATCGGTCATAGTGAAGCGCAATGGTTTATTCGCGGTGTGCCTAATGTGAAGAAAGCATTTGCTGCAGTCTGGGATACCGATGAACTGCTTGTGAGTTTTGACGGCATGGCGCTCTGGCGACCCTGGAGTTTGAACGAAGCCTGGAAAACCAATCGAGGTGGTTCGTGGTTACACATCGACCAACATCCGATTTCTCGGCCCGGTCGACAGTGTATACAGGGGCTCGTGAACCTGTTGCCAACATCAGAGGAGACCGGAGGCAATGTTCTGATACCTGGTTCCCACAAAAGCTTCGAAAAAATTCCTGAGGTTTATCCAGAAAGACTAGGGCGACTGCCGATAGATCTGGATCACTTCAGGTTTCCTGCTGATGATCCATTGTTGGCGGGTACGCAGCCCATTGTTTGCCATTTAGAGGCTGGCGATTTACTGCTCTGGGACTCTCGAGTCATTCATTGTAGTACAGCCGGGACCGGAGCTACTTCGGCGGAAGCGAAACTAACGCGAGCGATTTCTCTGGTTTGCATGATGCCTAAGCATCTTACACCTCCCGAGGTGATTGAAGCGCGCAAAGATGCGGTTGAGAACGTTATCTCGACCACAAACTGGACCGATCAATTGGTTAATGCGGATCATTTTCAACCCATTTTGGATGAGCCAAATCCCGAGCGCTTTAAGAGGCCAGAGCCCCCCGTGTTGACTGAGGCTCAAAAGCAACTTGTTGGGTAATGAGCAGAGACCCAATTCAATTCGGCCGTGACGCTACCAAATTAAATCGTCATTTATATTAATTCTATGGGAATAAAATCAAAAAAGAGGGAAGTCTGTATGAGCTATTTAGCTAAGATTAGGAAGGTAATCTACGGGACTCAACACCATTACTTTTTTAGTGTCATCGCAACTAGTCTGTCTATTGGTTGGGTGGTTCCAGCGATGGGAGCGGATAAGCAAGATTCAACAAATGAAAGATATATAGAAGAAGTTGTCGTTACGGCTCAGAAACGCGAACAGTCGGTTCAAGATGTGGCGGCTTCATTGACCGCCGTTTCAGCGGACGAACTTGAGGCGAAAGGTATAAAAGATCTGACGGATCTTCAGTTCGCGGTTCCAGGAATGCATTTTGGCGGAAGTCTCGGTGATCAGGATATTTCAATTCGGGGGATTGGCGCTTACAACCGACAGCCTGGTGTTGCTGTGAGTATCGATGGGGTATATCAAGCCAGGACGACGACGGCGCAGCTTTACCAATTGGATCTTGCGCGGATTGAAGTGCTGCGAGGTCCCCAGGGTACACTCTATGGTAAAAACTCTAATGGCGGGGCGGTTAACTTTGTAACCGCTGACCCGACCAGAGAAGCCGAGGGTAAGCTTGGCTTCGGCTACTCTGATTACAATGAGTATGCTCTGGAGGCCTTTTATAGTGGTCCGATTAGCGATCGAGTGTCGTTTCGAGTTGCACTAGATCATACCGATCGAGGTGATGGTTGGATTAAGAATAACGTTCCCGGCCAAGAGGACTTAATGCAGGGGCGAATGACTAACCTGCGGCTTAAGTTGCAAGCAGATATGACTGATAATCTTTCTGTCGGATTGATGTATGCCAAGGGAGCTCTAGACGGACCGTTGGAACAGTATGTCCTCTACACTGACAATCGAGCACTTGCGACGGGTGTTCCCCAGATCTTAACGGCGAATGTCACCACTAAACCACTTGAAACATTTTCCGATACCGAGACTGACACGGATCGTGAATATGATTTGTTTAGTGTGACCGTAAATTGGGACGGGGAATGGGCATCTTTAAAGTCAATCACGGCTTATCAGGAATTCGACGATAGTTTTGTCACAGACCGTGACGCCTCGGACCTGCCAATATTTGATGTGGATGATGATACGAAAAGTGAAACCTTCAGCCAGGAATTTAACCTGGTTGGCGGCAGTGACACGATAAATTGGGTCGCCGGCGTCTACTATATGAAAGACGAGGGTGGACGAAGAAATATCTTCAATAATGCGTTGCCCGTTCAGGGCCTTCCTCTACCGAGTACTTTCGATTTTAACCAGACAAAGTACGAGACAACCTCAGTTGCCACATTTTTTGATCTAACCTGGGGGTTCTCAGATCGTGCCCGGGTCAGTGTAGGTCTTCGTCATACTAAAGACGAAATATCAGAAGCGCACAACATCGATTTCTCTGTCCTGACGCCTACGCCAGTTCTTGCGTTGCAAATTTGCGATCAGGCAATTGATGAAGAATGGGATGCAACAACAGTCCGCGTCGTTGGCCAATACGATTTGAGTGAAAGCTCTAATCTGTATCTGTCCTATTCCGAAGGTTACAAGGCGGGAGGCGTTGCTCAATATGAATGTACACCGGCTTACAACCCCGAGGAAGTGAATGCCTACGAATTGGGATACAAGGGTACGCTAGGTGATGGTCGAACCAGTTTGAATGCCGCGTTTTTTGCCTATGACTATCAGGACTTTCAAATCAGTCAGGTGCAGGGAATTGGTAGCGTGACACGTAATGCAGGGGATGCAGAAGTTAAGGGCGCTGAATTCGAGCTGTCGACAGTATTCAACGAGAACTGGTCAGCATCTATGGGCGTGACTTTCTTAAAAGCGACTTATGGGACATTTTCTAACGTTGATGCCTTTGCGCTTGCGTTAGGTAATCAAGATGCGACAGGCAATCCATTAAGCAAATCTCCTAAGAGAAGCGTCAATGCGGGTGTTGTTTACAATACTGCCGCACCCTGGGGCGGTAATCTGAATCTTAGGCTCGATGCTGCTTATCGTTCAAGAACCTATTTCCGCGAATTTGAGGTTAAAGATGATTCGCAGCCTGCATATACCGTAGTGAATATTAATGCGGGCTGGCAAAGTGAGAATGGTGATTGGGAGGCTAGACTGTTTGCCAAGAATGCGACCGATGAGGAATATATTACCAACATTCTTGCAGCAGCGTCTGTGGGCGGTCGTTATGCTACTTGGGGCGCGCCGCGAATTATTGGCTTTCAGTTAACCCGTCGGTTTGGAGGTTGATTGTGACCCCGGTCAGACAAGTAAGCATATCGGTAATCTCTCTGCTGATGACTTTTCTGTTGGCGTCCTGCGACTCGACAAGTCCATCAAGCGCTAATTTGATCGTTAGCACGAGTGGGGGGCTGGTTCAGGGTACTGCGGTGCCTGCAAAAGAGGGAGTGGTTGTATATAAAGGTATCCCTTACGTTGCGCCGCCCGTCGGTAACAATCGATGGCGAGCGCCTCAGCCCGTTGAGCCCTGGGCTGGTGTAAGAGATGCCACGGCATACGCCCCTGATTGTTATCAAACTAACTCGGTTGAAAATATTCAGGGTTCCGGTCGACCGGAGGCTGAGGACTGCCTTTATCTCAATGTCTGGACGTCTCCGGAGCAAAACACCAAGAAGCCGGTGATGGTATGGATTCATGGCGGCGGTTTCATTATTGGGAGCGGCAGTGAGCCGCGAACCGATGGGGCTAATTTTGCTGCATCCGGGGTTGTGCTTGTCACAATCAATTACAGACTAGGCCCGTTTGGCTTCCTAGCGCATCCCGCACTAACCCGCGAGTCCGAGTACGGTTCAAGTGGCAACTATGGCTTGCTAGATCAGATAGCAGCTCTGCAATGGGTGAAAGAGAATATTGCTTCATTTGGTGGAGATCCATCGAACATTACGATTTTTGGCGAATCGGCAGGCGCAATGAGCGTGTGTTATTTAAATGCGACACCGCTAGCCAATGGCCTCTTTCACAAAACCATAGCCCAGTCGGGTGGCTGTTTTGCTCCTCATCCAACGTTGACCAGTAACAAAAATGTTTTGTCCTACGATGCGCCAATTGTTGATCAGGTGATCGGCTCAGGATATGAAATCGGGATGGAAATTGCCGAAACGTTGGGTGTTTTGGGTGACGGCGCCGCGGCGCTTGAAGACCTGAGAGAAATAGATGCTGGAGAGTTGGTTCGCACGCTAAAAAAGGAGAAAAAAACCATTTATTGGCGTTCTGTTTTTGTCGATGATTATGTCTTCCCAGAGCAAATGCAGAGCTTTATGACATCAGCGCAGTCCGAAAAACGTGACGTACTGATCGGGTTTAATTCAGAGGAAGGTGCAAACCTCTGGGCTTCGCAAACTGAACTGGATCACGAATCATGGCTTAGCTATGTCGCTGAGAAACGGCCGGAACTTACCGAACAGTTCTTAGCTGCCTACGGGCGTGATGCCGGACAATCAACTCGATTTGCGATTCAAAATTTACACGCCGATCATATGTTTGGTTGGGATATGCGTACCTGGGCTAGATTAACGGAAGCCAATGGTGCGAACGCCTTCGTTTATGTGTTTGAACATCCTGCACCGTTACCCCAGGTCGGTCGTTCTCTCGGTTCACCCCACGGTAGTGATGTGAATTTTGTATTCGGCAATCCTGACCCTGAACTTTGGGAGGAGATTGACTACAGAGTTTCAAAAACTCTGATGTCCTATTGGGTGAATTTTGCAAAGACCGGTGATCCAAACGGCGCTGGCCTACCGGTCTGGCCATCATACAAAAGTAGTGATGAGGCTTTTTTGGAAATTAATAATACACCCCGAGTTTTACATCACTATCAGAAGGCCAAGTTCGACGCCTATGATGCTCTATTTTCTCTATCCCCCTGAGAAAATTTTGGTTGGGTTGCCTGGCGTATACCTGCTAGAAGATCCAACCAGTTTTTTAACCTGTCTGCTTAATAGGCGTATTTTGATTTTTGCTTGATGCTCCTCGAAAGGAGTAGAATCTTGGCAGATCCATCCTGACTTTCAGGGCCAAGGCATCGGTACTCGTGTTGTGAAAAAGGAAATCGCCCAGGCGCAGAATCAGGGCAAGCCTATTCGTCTTAGAGTGCTATTTCAAAATCGAGCCGTTGAACTATATAAGTGGGTTGGATTCAAACAGATAGATCAAAATGAACATCAGTTCATCATGGAGTGCAACTAGCGGTTTAGCTCCCAGCCCTCAATACTTTCCTACAGGGAATCATCAGTGTCACTAGAGACCAACAAAAATAACGTCACGTCATTCTACGATATGATGTTTAACCAATGTCGGCCCAGAGCTGCAATTGCTCGGTACGTCGGCGCCGAATATATCCAACATAATCCGGAGGTAGGTAACGGTAAAGAAGCGTTTATCGAATACTTTGAGCGGATGAGTAAAGAATACCCGGGTAAAAAAGTTGAATTTAAGCGCGTCTTCGCAGAAGACAATCATGTGGTATTACATTGCCATCAATCCTGGCCAAACGACAATAGTTATGCGGGTATCGATATATTTCGTCTCGATGACGAGGGAAAAATAGTGGAGCATTGGGACGTGCTCCAGGTTGTGCCAAACGAATCCAAAAACTCAAATACAATGTTCTGAGGAGACCAGATGACAGACACGACAATCGACAACATTAGCGCAGTACTGATTGAACAAAACCCTGATGCGATAATCCATTCTGATTTATCCGGGACGATACGGACCTGGAATGAAGCCGCCGTGCGTATTTTCGGTTTTTCCAAAGAACAGGCTTTAGGCGCAAATTTGGACATCATCATTCCCGAACCATTTCGAAAAGCCCACTGGGATGGATTTGAACGGGCGGTTGCAGAGGGTAAAACCAAATATGTAGGACAATCGTTGCCGACCAAAGCGCTCAAAGACGGGGGTGAGACTTTTTATGTTGAGCTCAGTTTCTCAATTGTGGTTGATGCCGGTGGGGAAGCAATGGGGGTGCTTTCTACGGCGCGGGATATTACCGAACGATTTTTAAAGGAGCGGGAAAACCGCAAGCTGCTCAGTGAACTCCAGAAAGCGAGCAGTTAATCAGGCACTTAACACCAGGTAAGACTGTGATGACTAAATTGCTTTTGCTCTTCTCTGTGTTGTTCTATCAATCTATCGCTTTTGGCCAGGACTGGTCTGCTGCCATTAAACAAACAACAGGGCTGGTTGAAGGTGCAAAGGTTATAGTCGTGGGTGAGATACATGGTACCCAGGAGATGCCTGAGTTTTTTAGAGATCTTGTGGTTGAAGTTTCTAAAGCACACCAGGTTTGCGTTGGATTGGAGCTGTCGAGTAATGCGGGTTCAGCGATGGATACTTATCTACAATCGAGTGGATCTGCCCAGGATATTGATAAATTCTTCCGTGACGCTTCGAATTGGTTGCGTGGCTATCAGGACGGACGAAACAGCAGTGCAATGCTTAAGCTCATCGATGCCTTACGGGAGAAAGAAGACATATGCGTCTATAGCTTTGATGTTCGGGGTACCGATGATAGAGAGCAGGCGATGACCGACTTTATCCTGGATAAAATTGCAGCCGAAGCTGATGCCGAAGCCAATAGAGTGCACCTGCTGCTCGCTGGAAACGTTCACGGACGATTAAGCGTGGGGGTACCCTGGGACAAAAAGTTCGAGTCGATGGCCTATCGCTTGAACCGCAAACATCAAGTTGCTTCGGTTGAACTGGTGCCATCCGGTGGGTCGGCCTGGATGTGTCAGGACCCAATTTGCAAACAATTTGAGCTAGGGGGAAGGCAGGGGGAAAAAGCGGTGGAAGTGATTTCCGAGCATCCGGTCATGCTCAATGTTTTGATAGGCACTGTAACTGCAAGCTTTCCCGCAGCAAAGATTCACGGTTTTTAGTTTTGACGATAGTCAGGTAGGTATTTATATGGATGTAGTCAGTGGTTCGTGTCTTTGTGGTGAGATCGAGTATGAGGTAAGGGGTGTTCTGGGTAAAATGGGACACTGTCACTGCGGTATGTGTCAAAAAGCTCACGGTGCTGCTTATGCAACCTACATAAATGTTGCAGAAGAAGATTTTAAGTTTACGAAAGGTGAAACTCAGCTGACGGTATTCCAATCTTCAAATAACGTGGAAAGGACCTTTTGTAAAACATGTGGGTCGAACTTACAATTTCGACGACCAGGAAAGAGTCGATTTGGTATCACTGTAGGAACTCTCGATGGCACAGTTTCTAGGACACCGGATCATGAGATTTGGACCTCTGCGATTCCAATTTGGGGATCCAGGGAAGGTATTCCGCTACGTCACGAAACGGAGCACAAGCAAGTTTGATTGAGAGCCAACCTAAATTAGGAACACGGTTATGGCACAGATTCTACTGATTGTTGGCGCATCGATCTTCGGTTTGCTTGGAGTTGCACACCTTTACTTCACATTTTTCACAACCAATTTTGAACCCCATGACGCCTCCGTAAAAACCGCAATGGAAGGGACGTCACCGGTGCTGACAAAAGAAACCACCATGTGGCGTGCCTGGGTTGGTTTTAATGCAAGCCATAGTCTGGGAACGATGCTGTTACCTGCTGTCTATCTTCCCCTTACCATCTTTCATTTTGATCTTGTGCAAAACTCTCTGTGGTTTGCATGGTTGCCGGTGTTCGTTGCAATCATGTTTTTGATATTGGCGAAACAGTATTGGTTTAGGGTTCCGCTGCTAGGTATTCTTGTTTCTCTGGTTTGTTTTACGGCAGCAGCCATTTTAATCAATATCTGAGGAGCGAGGAATGAATCTTAAAGGGAAAGAAATTAAAGCTTTTGTTCCGGCTAAAGACTTCGAATTGTCGAAACGCTTCTACCAGGATCTAGGGTTTACGCTCGCATCTGATACAGCAGGGATAGCCTATTTCCATCACGGGGACTGTAGTTTCCTGTTGCAGGATTTTCACGAGCCAGTACACAGCAACAATTTTATGATGCATTTTCTTGTAGAGGATATTCATGCATGGCACGCCCATGTAGTTGCCAGCGGGGTTGTTGAAAAGTATCGAGTTAAGATTTCGGCCGTCGAGGAACAACCCTGGGGCATGCTTGATTTTGTGCTTTTTGATCCGACCGGGGTTTTGTGGCGGTTTGGTCAGAATGTTTAACTGGCTTGACAAGCCAATTCCATTTCAGCAATATCCGCGGGCCATGAAAACTACACACGCCATTTTTGATTGTTTAAAACCGGTCGCTTCTAAACGAGCAGGTAAAACTGCGCGCGTGTAGGATCTGGTCATTTAGTTTTTGTAGAACGTATATTTAAACTCCAGCGGTCCTAGCGGCTTCTGGAGTTTTTTCGTTTTTAGATGCCGCGGTGACCGACTAAACAAGGATACTCTGATGTTTGAAGGTTCATATGTTGCTTTAGTCACACCCATGGAGATCGATGGGTCTCTCGACGAACTAGCGCTTCGCCGCTTGGTTCATTGGCATATCAAGAATGGTACCGATGGTATTGTTGCAATGGGCACAACCGGTGAATCGCCGGTACTGTCGGTGGAAGAACACTGCCGGGTTCTGGATGTTGTGGTGAAAGAGGCTGATCGTAAGCTTAAGGTCATCGCCGGTTGTGGATCTAACAATACTGCTGAAGCGATCCATTTCCACAACTATGCGCATAGCATAGGAGCGGATGCTGCACTTCATGTGACCGGTTATTACAATCGACCAAGTCAGGAAGGAATCTTTCGACATTTCGAGGCCCTTGATGCTGAAAATGATCTGCCGATTATTGTTTACAATATTCCACCCAGGGCGGTTGTAGATATTACGGTTGAGACCATGACGCGGTTATCCCAATTGACTTCGATAGTCGGCGTCAAAGATGCCACCCGGGATTTAGTCCGGCCAGTTTTGGAAAAACTTAGTATTGGTGAGAACTTCTCATTGTTGTCAGGTGAAGATGGCACCGCTGTGGCGTACAACGCTGCAGGTGGAAAGGGTTGTATTTCCGTTACCGCCAATATTGCTCCAGCTCTATGCGCAGAAATGCAGCATGCCTGTTTACAGGGTGATTTTACTACCGCGACGCGTATTCAAAGTTCATTGATGCCGCTTCACCAGGCGCTTTTTGTTGAACCGAGTCCTGTAGGTGTTAAGTATGCCTGTTCAAGACTAGGCCTGTGTCTCGAGACAACCCGGTTACCGATGGTGCCATTAACACAGAATACAAGAAGCTTGATTGATGCAGCCCTTGAAGGTCTTGGTATGCTTGCCGGTAAAGAGGCGTTAGTTTAAGCAGTCGGTTATGATCGCTGTGTGGATTAGTAGTGCATTTATTACATCCGTGGCAATGACATTTATATGTCAGTTTTTAACAGAGGAAAAAAATGATTACAGGCGAATGTTTCTGCGGTGAGTCAAAATACTCGATTGACGGTCAGTTATTTGATGCTCGATCATGTCATTGCTCCAGGTGCCGTAAGGTGTTCAGTGCTCAGGCTTCAGCCTATGCGCAGGTTGAATCTGACCAGTTTACCTGGCTGAGTGGCGAGCAAAGCCTTAGCCACTTTGCCAGCGGCAATGGGTTTGAAATTGTATTCTGCAGTCGTTGTGGCTCTACACTTTGCGGAACCTATGAAGGCAAGGTACACGGTGTAACACTTGGTTGTGTTAACGGCGATCCAGAGGTTGAGATTGGACGGCACATTTTTGTCGGCTCAAAGGCTGCCTGGGAAATCCTGCCGGAAGGTATTAACGCTTTCGAAGCAGGCGACGTTTGAGTCAAATAGTCACTATAGTTCTGCTATGTGTTGCGATGGTATAGCAGAGGGTGGATTGTGTTGTATTTTTGGAGTTGTGAATGAATAGTCCCGATGGTTTGAATCAAGAGTTATTGCTTTCACTTCCCGACGAGGGGCCGATCGTCATGGTCAACCTGGTGCGCTTTCGAGAGCATTCGCTTGACGGTCACGGCTCGGGATTTGAGGCTTATACACGATATAGCAAAGGTGATATGCCGCTACTGAAGAAGGTTGGTGGTACGGTCATTTGGGCAGGTAACGTTGAAGCTGCTGCTTTTGGTGCATGGTCATCTGCCCCATGGGATTGGGTTGTGCTCGTGCACTATCCCTCTAAGGCTGCTTTTCTTGAAATGATGACCTCTGAGGAATACGCGCTGATTAATACCGAACGAGAAAATGGTGTTGAGGAGCATGTGATTCTTGCATCGAACGAAACCTATTCAAAACTTTCTCGATAATTTAACCAAAATCTGTACGGTCGACAGGAATTTTCAGGTGCGTTATGACTCAGCATATTAGGAATGGATTTTCTGCCGTGCGTCCGTATGTGTTTGGACCCCATAGCATATTGACGTTTGTCGAAACCTGCCTGGATGGAAAGGTTTTAGTTCGGCACGATCAGGGAGGTAATGCAGCGCATATTGAGGTTCAGGTGGGAGACTCCATTATTGTCCTGGAATTACGGGATCCGCCCCATGAATCGGGCTTTCCTGGTTCAATTTACGTGTACGTAGAAGACGTTGATCTTGCGGCGAGTCGGGCGGAGAACTGTGAGGTTGAGATTTTTTCACCCGCCGAAGATAAGCCCTACGAAGAACGCCAAATGGGAGTACGGGATTCCTTCGGTAATGTCTGGTGGATTGCCAGATTTATGCCACAGGTCGGGTTGAGCTGATTGGGTCACAGGAATACAGTTCTTTTGTTGGTGGTAGGATTAAAGTAGTAATTTCCTTTGTAAAGAATCAAAAATAGGAAATTGAAAATAGCTGATCGATAATTTCATCTCAGCGGTGAGTTCAGGAGCAGTCTATGGTACGTCAAACACTTACTGGTGGGTGTCTGTGTGGCGGAGTCCGATTTGAGTTAGCTGGACCAATTGACGTGGTTAACATGTGCCATTGTTCTAGATGTAGGAAACGAGGTGGCAGCGCTTTTGCGACGGTAGTGCATGCCAAATTGAGTCAATTCAGATTAGTCTCAGGTGAAGAGCAGATACAGCTGTTTGAACCCGACGGTTGGAATGCGCGACGGTTTTGCAACGTTTGTGGAAGTCCTTTGCCGGGTTGGGATGAAGAGGATGACCATGTAGGTATTCCCGCGGGTCTATTTGACGAAGGGATGGTCACGAAGCCTGAGTTGCATATCATGACGGGCTCAAAAGCTGAGTGGTTTGATATTAAAGATGATATTGACCAGTTCGAAGAGTTTCCCGTTGACTGGTAGTGCTTTAGCAAACTATGACCGTGCTGCCCAACAAAGCTTGTCCCGTCGTCTTACGCCGAGTATCAAGTGGGGTCGAACTGCTGGCGTTCAAACACCCTCTGGCAGGTTGTCAGCTTGTTAAAGGCACAGTTGAGACAGATGAAAACTTGCCCGCTGCCTGTTCACGGGAGCTATTTGAAGAGTCCGGTATAATCGCCAAGTCTGGCCGTTTCATCGGCGCGCTTGCGGTGGGTTACGACCGTCAGATCTGGGGATTTTATAATATGTTGTACGATCAACCTCTGCCGGATACCTGGGATTACTTTACGCAGGACGGCGGGGGGCTTTTATTCAGTTTCTTTTGGTTGCCACTGCCCGCCATTTTGAATAACGACTGGCACCACTCAACCAAAAATGCGATCCGTTTTATTGAGCAAAACAGTGATGTGTAACAGCTAGGTTGAGGGAAAATATGCTACGTAAAATCTGTGGTTATCACAAAGATGAGCGAGATGATTGGGTTGCAGAGTTAGATTGTGCCCATGGCCAGCATGTTCGACATAACCCTCCCTTTACGAACCGTCCCTGGGTAGAGACGGAATCTGGCCGAGCCGAAAGATTAGGATTTGAATTGGATTGTGTACGTTGCGATCGGTTTGAGTTTCCGGATGGTCTAACCTACTACAACCATAGTCCTGAATTTACCGAGGCAACCATTCCAGCAAGTCTGCAAAAGGATCATTCAACCAAGACGGGTACCTGGGGGCTGATTAAGGTTAAAGAAGGGCATCTGACCTATATAGCTGGAGAGCATAAGCGTGAGCTTAGTCCGACGCAGGATGGGGTTGTGGTACCCAATATGCTACACAGCGTATCAGCCAATGGGCCGGTAAATTTTTGTGTTGAGTTTTATCGGCTAACCAGCAAGCCTGAAGCTACTCCATAGTTGCGATGATTGCGGTTTTTCGGTATCTCCGGTAAGTTTGCGCCCGTGAATATTGTCTGGATAGGAATAATGTGTGGTGTCCAGTTCCTACGCTTTCGGTCCCGACACAAAATTATCCAAGAGAATAGCGCGAGGTAAAAACATGAGCGGATGTTGTGAAACGGGTTGTGCAGCCGATGCACTTCGTGAAAAACAAAGAGGCACACTCCAGGCAGTGCTCGCGATCAATGCCGTCATGTTTGTTGTCATTCTTGTGGCCGCGCAGTATGCAAGGTCTACTGCACTGTTTGCTGACAGCTTAGATAATCTAGGTGATGCGCTGACCTACGGACTCAGCCTTATGGTAGTCGCCAGTGGTGTAGCGGCCAAAGCCAAGGTTGCTCTATTTAAAGGCACTTTGATCTTACTTGCAGGTCTTGCCGTTGCCGGGCAGATTGTCTACAAACTGTTTAACCCTGACGTGCCTGTATTTGAACTGATGGGTGTGTTCAGCTTGATTGCGTTGGTTGCGAATTCTATGTGTCTGGGCTTGTTGTGGAGACATCGCAACGAAGACATCAACATGAGCTCCGTGTGGGAATGTTCGCGCAACGATATCGCCACCAATATTTCTGTATTTGTCGCAGCGGGAGCCGTTTGGCTATTTGAGTCGGGCTGGCCAGATATTGTTGTCGGTTCTGTACTTGTCTACATGTTGCTCAGTTCTTCCGCCCGGGTTTTGACTTCGGCGCGCGTAGAATTACGCTCGGCGAACCTTGCTAGTCCCGCATAACTTGGGGGAAAGGTTCCTTCCAATAGATTTCTAGCAGGCAAACGATAGGCAACTTCCCATGGCTCGAATTCATCTAATAGAGGGGCCCGTGGGGGCAGGCAAATCTACTTTCTCAGCCCAGTTATCGAGTCAACACGGTGCACCATATTTCAATCTCGATGATTGGATGGCAACGTTGTTTAGCACAGAAAGGTCCAGTTCGAGCCAAAACTCTATGGATCAGTATCTAAATAGAAAGGCGCGCTGCCTCGAACAAATTTGTAAGGTTGCCCATGATGTCGCGCAGCATAATGCGAACATTGTCCTGGAGCTGGGTCTAATTCAAAAGACTGACCGACTTCACTTTTATGCTTGGGTTGTGGAAGCAGGATTTGAACTGACCGTTTATGTTCTCGAAGCCTCCTTGCCGACAAGAAAAGCCAGGGTCAAGGAACGTAATCTGATTCAGGGTGATACCTTCTCTATGGTAGTCCCCGATGAGAAATTTGATCGCGCCAATAATTTCTGGGAAACGCCGGATGAGGACGAATGCGCCAATCGAGACATTCGGTTTCACTCAACCGAGATCAGTATTCAATGAGTCGCCCGACCATAAAACTGAAATTGATTCTTGAGGACTTTGAGGAGGGAACCTTCCTGGAGGCTCTCACCGGTTGTACGGAAGTCGGAATTGAATTTAGGTCAATGGCCATGTTGGGTGACGGCGCAATGAATCGGCGCTCACTGTATGAACTGAATAAATTGTGCTCGAAAGATATCCCCGGAAGAGGGCCGTTTTTTGAGTTTGAAGAATTTAGTCAGCGTCGATTCGGTGATCACTACGATCCGCATGGTGTCATCATAGGGCTTGCGGGAGAGCAATGGGTTGGTCTTTCTGCTACTTCGAACTGGCAGGAAAGGGACTTCGCTTTCAACGAAATGACAGGTGTCGTCAGGGAGTATAGACGGCAAGGTATTGCCACGGCATTGAAGTTGTTGGGAATTCGCTATGCAAAATCGCTTGGTGTATCTGCGATCTACACGATTCACGACTTTGAAAATAACGCCGCGATAGAAATGAATAAACTGCTTGGCTATGTGGATGCGGACTAATCATGACAATTAGTCGGAGGCTCGATGTTAAATATTGAAATACGCGAGGAACATAAATCGGATATCGACGCCATCCATTTGCTCACCGAGGAAGCATTTCGGCCTATGCCCTTTGCGGGTGGTGATGAACAGGATGTGATCGTGAGGTTACGTGCTTGTGGCGCATTGACCTTATCTCTGGTGGCTGTCAGTGCGGGTGGGGTGGTCGGTCAGATCACATTTTCTCCCGCAACCGCTGAAGATAAGTCATCACCCTGGTTTGCCCTTGGTCCGGTTTCAGTTGCACCTGACAGGCAAGGTGAAGGCATTGGAGGGCAACTTATCAATGCGGGGCTTGAGCTGATAGATGCAATGGGTGCGCTTGGCTGCATTCTTACCGGAAACCCGGTTTACTATTCCAGGTTTGGATTTATGGTGTCTGCTAAACACTCGCCAGAAAATGAGCCCGGGGAGTATTTTCAATTGAAACTGTTAGCGGGTAAATCACCCTTGGGCAGGTTTGCATTTCATGATGCATTTTATGGAGAGGTTAAATGAAGCAGTCCCTAAGATCAGCGCTTATAATTTTATGTTTCTACACGGCTTCAGCCTTTTGTGCGGTGGAAGCCAAGCAGGATGCTGAGCAAAAAGCGATGGCGGTGCTCGATGCCTTTATGACGTCTTTTAGTGCGAGCGATCCGATTGCTCATACTGCAAACTACCACTTTCCTCATTTTCGATTAGCCAATGGTGAGATGCAGGTTTGGCAAACTCGAGAAGATGCGATCAGAGACCATAAGCTGATTTTTCCACGGCTTCAGGACAGCGGTTGGCATCATTCGATTTGGGTCGAACGAAAGGTGATCGGAGTGAGTGATACGAAGGTTCATGTGGCGACTAAGTTTCGACGATTGCGAGAAGATGGCTCAGAAATCGTCACGGCAGAATCGCTTTATGTGCTCACCCTCGAGCAGGGTCGCTGGGGTGTTAAACTTCGTTCTAGTTATCTACGATAGTGGTCTGAATTTGCCTTTTAGCAATGGAATCCCAGGGCGGTAAAATATGAAAGCGTATCTCATCATTGATCTAAAGGTGGTCGATCTAGACGGGTTTATGGAGTACGTCGGCAGAATTCCCGCGCTCATTGAGAAATATCAGGGTCAATATCTGGTGCAGGGTGTAGAACCCGAGTTTATTGAGGGAGAAGGAGATCTAGAGCGTTCCGTGGTCCTGGAGTTTCCGTCCCGTACCCTGGCCAGGGAATTCCTTGAAGCGCGCAGCCAATCGGACTTGCATGACATCTGGTCGAGAACAACTGCGAGTAGGATCCTGTTGGTGGATGGTTGCACCTAGCGAATGTCGGCTAGGTGCGGGGTTGCCCTGACACCGCAAAAGCCATGCCAAACAGGATTGATCCTGAATAATATTTGCAAATACCTCTGTACAACCGCTAGAGCGCCCTATAGAGTACCCGTAGCTAGAAAGCAGTCTCTGATTTACATTCTACATTTCGTCGTTACTACCTACGTATTAGCTCGTCCTGCAGTATTTAAGTCCCAGTCTCCATTTTTATGCAATAACGCCTCTCGGGGCACAAAAGTTAATACTCAGGATTTAAAATTATGTCTAATACAGTAACTGGTACAGTTAAGTGGTTCAACGAAGCTAAAGGTTTTGGTTTTATCGAGCAGCAAGGCGGCCCAGACGTTTTTGCACATTTCAGTGCAATTGCTAGCTCAGGATTCAAGACTTTGACTGAAGGTCAAAAAGTTGAGTTCACTATCACTGCTGGTCAGAAAGGACCACAGGCTGAAAACATCGTTGCTGTCTAATTAGTTAGATAGCTCGAAGAAAAAGCACGCTTCTAGCGTGCTTTTTTTTGCCTGTGATTTGGCAACCTCATTTATCTTCATCATCAAGGTCTTCTTTTCTTCTGCCCCTGTGGTTACGGACCCGGGTGACGACATCAAATATCACACCGGAAACTGGCGAGAATCGGGTGACTCGAAATATTAGTCCCCGGTAGGTCATGCGCCTGACGTTACGGACTTCCTGAAGCCGTGGCAAAAAAGCTGAAGCCACCACGAGCCTTACCAACGTTGAGGTTAAGAACACACCGTAAAACGCCGAGGACCATTCCAGGCCAAATTGGCCGATGCTAAAGGAGGTGGGCAGGTTCAACGCCAGATAGCCGCCGATGGACGCGCCAACAAACACACCGATGCTCGATATAAAATTATGATAAGCCATTAACCCGCCACGTTTTCGTTCAGGAGTCAGGTCGAACAGAAAATTTGAACTCGACAGGGAATAGCCTGACCACAGCAAGCCGCTGATGATCTGGACAAGAATCAAATACCAGAAATCCGCGGACAGTACCCAGAGCAATGGCACAACTGGAATCGCAAACCCAGTGACTCGTAAAATGATGCGGTTACCAAATAGATCACCTAATCGCCCCCACCGACTCATCACCAGAAACTGTACAAAAACCGAGGCTGCCGTATTGGCTGTTAGCTGTAGGTAGTTGTATTCCAGGTCCCTCAGTAGATAAACCACCACAAAGGGGCCGGAGATAGCCACTGCCATTTGCATAAAAGCAAAGAACAACGAAAATCGGAAAGCGAGGGGATTCTCTTTGATAATCGCCAGGGTCGGCAAACTATCTCGTTCATGCCGTAGGGAGCCACCGTGGGGGTCGTGAATTTGATGTAAATGCCAGGCCGAGATGCTACGCGCGATCATGCCGATGCCAAAGATTGTGACAAAACCCAGGTACGTCAGGGTTGAAACATCGAACAGTTGTAGGATCGCCCCAGCGCTGAGCAACGCAGTAAAAGAGGCGATGCTTGAAAGGCGATTGCGCCGCGCGAAGAATCTGCCCCGGAAAGCCTCGGGGACAAGGGCACCCATTAGACCCGCCCAGAGTGGCGCACCGAGATTTGGGCCAACAAAATACAGAATCACACAACCGAGCAAAATTGGAAAAGAAGCATTGGGAAAGTGAAACGGTAGGAGTGCAATAGCACCCAATGCAACAATTTGTATCAGCGCACCTATGACAATAATTGCTTTTCGGTGACCGGTAATTTGCCCGAGCCAGACGGCAAACATTTGCGCAAAAGAAGCGAGAAGCGGCGGGAGCGAAGCAAGTAAACCAATCTGCGGAGCTGTGGCTTTCAAGAAAATCGCAAATGCCGAGAAATAACTTTCACTAACGCCCGCCATAACGGCAAAGCTCACCCCATCCTTGATGGAGTGAGACAAGGAATGGCTAGTCTCTGGATCTTTGGTAATCGGGCGTTTCAGTGGGTATCTCGCGGAAAAATGCGGAGTATAGAACTCAAATTCGCCATGACAAGTGCTTTGTGTGGTTTTCTTTTTTGGTTGTGTTGTTTGTTGTTTTGGGGCGACTGCTTTTCCGGACAAGCCAATACCTGGCCTGATAGACTAATCTCAATTGGTCGTCATATAGCGAGCACTCAATTGGCTGGATTCTTTCATCAATACCCTGAAGTTTCGGCACTACTTATTGCCCTGATTGGTTTTCTCGCGGCATATGTCACCCGGAAGCTAGCCAATTCCGTCCTTGAGCAGCTCCATCTTCGAGTGCATGAAAAACATGGAATTGTTGACTCGATGCGGTTTATGCCCCGGGCAGTCTTTTACCTGGTGCTCGGTTTCTTTTTGCTGCTCGCGCTGCGTACCCTGGGTGTGACAGAACTAGGTTCATTTCTAGACGAGATGATTCTTTTTCTGCCGAGAGTATTGCTAGGGGCTGGCATAATCCTCGCCGGTTATCTGCTCGGTATTCTTGCTAGAAACCTGGTCTCGAGGCTTCTAGCCAGCCAGTCTCAAATTATCCCCCAACTCACCCAGTACCTAATATTTGTTGCCGCTATCGTCACGGGCTTAAACCAGATGGCGATTGATGTTTCATTTCTTGAAACCGTCATTGTTGTCATTCTCGGGACGCTGCTGGCAAGTTTGTCTTTAGCTTTTGCCCTGGGCTCCCAGAATCTGGTTGCTAATTTACTGGCGAGGAGAAACTTCCAACACTACAAGGTTGGAGACTGGATCAGTTTTGAAGGCGTGGAAGGTCAAATTAGTGAATTAACTAATACCGATGTGGTTCTGAAAACTGACGAAGGCCTGGTCATCATTCCGGCCAGAAAGTTGTCAGAGTCGATTGTCGTACTGAAACAATAGCGGCCTCATCATGGACAATAAACTCTTAACTCGATTTGCTGAAAACCACCCGGAAACCGTGGCGACCCTTCTCGCAGATAAATCTGTCCCGGACATCGCGAGCTATCTAGGGGCGCTACCGGCGAGTCAGCATGGAAAGATACTGGCTGCGCTTCCCAGTAGTCGGTTGGCCGAATGTATGACGTTAATGTCTGCAGAGATTGTAGCCTCGGCATTAATGCTAGGAGAGCAACGGGAAACACTTTGTTTGATTGCTCACTTGCCAAATAAACGTTATCAAGAGATTGTTGATGCTGGCGCAGACAACCGGGAATTACTCAGCAAAAGGCTGTTCGCCCACTCGGAAAAAACCCTGGGTTCAATTGCCGACGCCAGGTTTATCACGGTTCGGCAGCGAACCGTGGTGTCGGTCCTTAAGGCGCAACTTGAGAACATGCAAACCCTGGAAGATCAGCCTATCTATCTAATAGGTAACGACGGCGCCTTAGTCGGGAGGGTGCCACTCATGCCGCTATTTAGTTTTGCAAACCAATCTATGTTGGTTGATTCGCTCGCTGATACTGTCGACCCCTTACCCGCATCACTTGAGATTGCAGCTGCGCTGGATGCTCGACAGTGGGAACAAACCAACACTATTCCAATCGTGAACGACCGTAACGAATTGATCGGTACAATCAATAAAGAACAGTTGGCCGATCATGAGTATCAGACTGACTATCATAGTCTTGAAGACGTGGTAGGTGAATTGATGCTGGGCTATATCGATGTCGGTGCAAAACTATTGTCGATTACGCTTGGGGAGGATCGCGATGGAATACGTTAACGAACTCACTGAGGCTTATGCGAGACAGTATCCTGCTGAGGTGGCGCGAACTATTGCAGAGCAACCTGAACTTTTCTCTGAAGCAAAAAGCCTCAGTACTGCAACAATCAATCTATTGTTTGACCGCATTGATCCGTCAACGTTAAGAGGCTTGTTCTACCAGTTAAGTGATGAGCAGCAGGTCGAGATACTGCAAAATGCTTCCGTCCGACTGGGCCTGGTTATCCTCAGGTCCTTGACGGACGAGGAGCAAGCGCAGGTTCTGGCGCGGATGAATACGTTGGCCCGAGAGGAGTTCAGTAAGCTGCTGAGCTTTTCCGAGAGTAGTGCCGGCTATTATATGGATCGCCCCACGGCTAATTTTTTTGTACATGATCCGGTGGAGCAATGCCTTAACAAACTCCGCGCCTCTAATCTTAAAAGTATTCGATCCATTTATGTGGTGGACGCGGATAATTATCTTGCCGGCCGGGTCGACATGCAGGACATGGCCACAGCAACCCGGGACACATTACTCAGAGATCTAATTATTCCAGTCGAGGGTGTTGTTACTCTGACCTCGCCTCGTCAGGAATTACTGGATATATTCAAGCGCTCGCCTGTGGATTCCGTTCCTCTAGTGGATACAGATTCACGGCTGGTCGGGGTTGTTCGGTACGCATCACTATTTCGTGCGGCTGAAATGGATACCTCCGCGAGTTTGCAACGGATGGTCGGTGCAAGCGCGGAAGAAAAGGCACTGTCCTCTCCCTGGTTTGCCGTGAAAAAACGCTTGCCGTGGCTACATATCAATCTGGTCACGGCATTTCTTGCCGCCTCTGTGGTTGCACTATTCGAGGCGACGATTGCACAGTTTACAGCGCTGGCGATTTTACTGCCGGTGGTTGCGGGGCAATCGGGCAACGCGGGTTCCCAGGCACTGGCTGTCACCATGCGTGGTCTGGCATTAAAAGAAGTCAGTATTTTGCACTGGCGGGGAGTGCTCTCAAAAGAAATCCAAATAGGAGTCATTGATGGGATGGCGCTGGCGGTTACCTGTGGATTAGGGGTGCTGGTGTGGAGCGGCTCTCTCGGTCTGGGGCTGGTGATTGCGATTGCCATGATAGTATCTATGATTGCCGCTGGGATATCCGGTGCACTTGTACCCATGATGTTGATCCGCATTGGCCAGGATCCGGCCACAGCTTCTTCAATTATTCTGACAACGGTGACCGATGTTGCGGGCTTTTTTAGTTTTCTCGGGACGGCAACTCTGTTGTCTTTTATGCTTTAAGTTTTTGCGTGCCCAAATTACCACTGATGAGTTCATGAAGAGCAAAGCAATGCAACGAGCATCAAGATGAAAATAACCAGTTTCCTACCTTCAATCATTTTTAGCGTTATCTGTCTTGGTATTGCTGCGTTGTATGCTGTCGATAGTGGTAAGCCACTTGCGACGTTTATGATGCTGGTTGTGATTTTGAGTATTCTTGAGATCAGCTTGTCCTTTGATAATGCGGTAGTGAACGCCACTGTACTTGAAGATATGGATGAACGCTGGCGTCGATACTTTCTTACATGGGGGATTCTAATTGCCGTTTTTGGTATGCGTCTGGTGTTCCCCATTTTGATTGTTGCGGTGACCGCAAATATTTTGCCGGGTGACGTTTTGACGATGGCCCTCGACCACCCGCTGCAATATGCAGAAATTATTGCCTCATCCCACGTCGAAGTAGGTGCGTTCGGTGGCATGTTTCTGCTGCTGGTATTTCTGACTTTTATTTTTGATAGTAAAAAAACTTTGCATTGGCTCCAGTTTATCGAAGCCAAATTTGCGGAAATCGGCAAGTTGGAATCCGTCGAGATTATCTTCGCGCTGCTGATCCTGTTAATTGCTCAATCATTTTTACCCGTAGAAGCCCGTCTGGGTGCTCTGACCTATGGAATTGGTGGAGTCATGTTGTATGTCATGGTGGACAGTGTGTCCAAATTTGTCAGCGCAGAAGGTGCATCTGGGATCAAACGTAGCGGTGCAATGGGCTTTTTATATCTTGAGATATTGGATGCGTCCTTCTCCTTTGATGGCGTCCTTGGTGCTTTTGCCATTACCACGGATATTGTTGTAATCATGCTAGGGCTAGCAATTGGTGCGATGTTTGTACGTAACATGACAATATTTTTAGTCGAGCAGGGGACGCTCAACGAGTATGCCTTTCTTGAACACGGTGCGCACTATGCAATCGGTGCGCTTGCTCTGACCATGCTGACCACCATGGTCATGGAGATTCCAGAACTGATTACTGGCCTCACCGGTATTGTCATTATTGGCCTGTCCTTCTACTCGTCGATACAATATCGAAAACGGAACAAGCCGACCGCAATAAGAAAATTCTAGCGTTTGAAAGCTGGAGCTATCCCGTAGGTCAACGTACGCCACAACCACTCGACGGGACCAAATCGAAATTTCATAAGCCATAGCGGGCTGAGCCAGAGTTGAAACAACCAGATGCCAATGACAATGGCGTAGAGTTCCACTCTCTGAAATTGGCCCAATAAACCAAACCCAAGACCTGTAAAAATAATCGCGCAAATCAGCGAGTGCATCAGATAGTTTGTGAGCGCCATTCTCCCTACTGCCGAGAGTCGAGTGGTTAGGGATTTCAAATATCCTTGCTGGCAAATCCAGCCGAGGAGGCCAATGTAACCAAACGCCATGCCAGTCCTGCCGATGTGGTAGGTTGGTTGCATCTGGGCGAAGGTCGCGAATAGATCAAAGTGGCTAGTATAGGCACTGTGAACCTCGTAGCCGTTCACGAGTAAGCCGATACCAAAACCGAAGACCATCATTTTTGTATAAAAAACCGGGGCTCTAACGGCCTGTAGAACACCGGTTTTATAAAATGCCATCCCGAGTAGCATCATTGCTAGTGCATCCCAGATCAGGAACATGGGCAGAACCATGCTGTACATCTCGGCGTTTTTCTTGGTATTCCAATAAAGTACAGCTGGGTAGTTGTGGGTGCGGGCAACAAGTTCCGCGTTGATACTTTCTGCATCTAACGTGAAGTCGTTGGCAAAATCTCGCCAGGAATCCGCTGCCGCGCGTTTATCTGCTGGCACCGTGTCACTTTGCCCGGCGGCGTCCGCTGTCATGACCTCCTCATGCAGAATCGAAGCCTGCTTTAAAGCTACCGCCATTCCCAGATGTTGCAAAGACATCAGTAACACCAGTGCCCCGGATAGAATAAACAGTGTTTTTGCGGACTTGTTCCGTAGCAAATAAAGTACCGCCCCGGCCAGGGCGTAGGTCACCAGAATGTCGCCGTTCCAGAGTAGGAGATAGGCGTCGAAGAGTCCAAACACCAACAACCAAAAAGTTCGCTTATAGTGGGTCCAACCTGATTTGGCGTTATTGCCGGTGGTAAATAACACCACGCCGGCTCCGAATAGAATGGAGAACAGACATCGCATAGCGCCCTCTGCAAAAACTTCGACGGTGCCCCAGGTCCAGCTGTTAGCTGCGGAGGACCCAATAAGATCGAATGCCGGATTAGAGTAGGAGGGTGATAACAGACCAAAGCCAATAATATTTAGCAGCAAAATACCGAGTAGGGCGAAACCACGAAACACATCAAGGGATTCGATTCGGTTGGTTTCACTGGTTGGGGTAATGGTAATAGGGGCACTTGCATCGGACATAACAACTCAATGTGTTGATTTTAATAAATCCTACCATCCCGTACACCGGGTGAAAGAAAACTTTTGCGAGATGGTTGATATATTCCTGTATAGGAATATTATGTAGTCATGCCTAGAGCCTTAAACACCCATGACACCTTTACTGCAATTGCGGAACCTAAGCGACGTGAGTTGATTGAAACCCTAATCGGACGAGAACTGAGCGTGAATCAGGTGGTTGAGATTACCCAATGGCGTCAACCCATGGTGTCCAAACATTTGTCAGTCCTTAAACAGGCTGGATTGGTCTCGGAACGTAAGGAAGGCCGCCAACGGGTGTACACAGTGAATGCTGACAAACTCAAACCGATCCAACTCTGGATTGCTCAGTTCGAAAAACATTGGAACACACAATTTGATCAACTCGATCACTATTTAACGGATCTACAAAACTCCCGGCCGAAAACAGAGGCGAAAAATGATGACTGATGTAATAAACGTAGAACCTTCTATCTTGACCCGGGACTACAATGCCCCAATGCAACTGGTATTTGACGCTTGGACCCAGGAAAAACATCTGTGTAAGTGGCAGGTGCCTAACACGGAGGTTAAGTGTGAATACAAGCATGCGGACATCAAGCCTGGTGGCTCTGCGCTGCATAAGATGGTCATGCCATCAGGCGGTGAAATGTGGTTGCTTACCGAATATCATGACCTGACGCCACCGGACACAATTGTATTTACCCAATACGAATCTAATGAAAATGGTGAGATATTGCCGCCGAAGATGCCGAACTGGCCAAAGGAAATTAGAGCAACGATTCGATTAACGGAAGCCGAAGGCGTCACCCACATGAAATTTATCTGGCAACCCATTAATCCTACAGCAGCAGAAGCGGAAGCCTGGGAAGCGTCGAGATCTCAGCATGGTAAAGGCTGGGGTGGCGGATTTGAGATGTTGGCCAATTATCTTGCAACGGTTTAGCATGCAGGTTTTTTTATACCCTCGCTGATGGAAACGTCGGTATTGCAATCAGTAAAGAACCCCAGGAGGCGCTGTGGTTAGCCAGGAAACCTTAGATTATTACGATGCAACGGCCGATCGTGATGTGCGTGAAGACCTGGTCGGAGCAATTGAATTAGTCGCGGAAAAAACTACGGTGATTGATTGTGGCTGTGGTGCCGGGCGAGACATCGAGTTTTTGCGCAAGGCAGGGTTTGAGGTGTTTGCTTTTGATCTTGAAGCCGATGCCATCGAGCGTTGTCAGCGTCGTTTTTCCGGTGACGATAAAGTTCATCTGGTTCAGGCGACCTTCTCAAGTTTTGATTATCCGCCTGCAAATCTGATTGTTGCGGACGCCAGTCTGTTTTATTGCCCCCCTGAAGAATTCGATCAGGTCTGGAATAAAATTGTGTCAGCCCTTGTGCCAGGTGGTGTATTTGTCGGTAGTTTTCTCGGACCAAACGACTCAATGGTGACTAGTGCTAATAAGGGAGAAATTGACTGGCCAGTGGTTTCTGATTTTAGTGAGCAAGCACTGCGTAGCAAATTTGATGGATTCGAAATTACTAAATGGACTGAGCATGAAGTTGATGGTCAGAAAGCGAATGGTGACGACAACCACTGGCATATCTTTGCCGTGATTGCGGTCAAAACATAGCTCGATGAGACAAGCCAATCCAAGCGTAAAGTTAAAGGTCAAAGTTGTGCCTGGTGCTTCACATAGCAGCATCGTTGGTTGGTTGGGTGATTCGCTTAAGGTTCGTGTCTCAGCGCCTCCGGAGCGAGGTAAAGCTAATGAATCGGTGTTGAAGCTGATTGCACAACAGTTGGATCTACCGTCTAATTCGATCTGTCTGGTTTCTGGTGCTCGTTCTGCACGTAAGACAATCGAGATTACGGGTATGGCTGAAGCAGAAGTCCGCCAGCGCTTAGCTAAAACCTAAATAGCAATTTGAAAGGAGAAAGGATTTGAGCCAGTTTGAAATTGAAGCGATCGGTACGGTTGTGGCAAAACGAGATGTTGCCGAAGATGATTTCTGGGGAAATGAACAATCCACTATCGAACTCCATGAGCGGTTTGAACCCGATGCACTCGCAGGCCTTGATGCGTTCTCCCATATTGAGGTGATCTTTCTTTTTGACCGTGTCACAACGGACAAGATTGTGACCGGTGCTCGCCACCCGAGAAATAATCAAGATTGGCCCGCCGTTGGTATCTTTGCCCAACGTGGTAAGAATCGGCCAAATCGACTCGGTAGTACTGTGTGCCGACTTCTGGAAGTAAAGGGGAGACAGATTGTAGTTACAGAACTCGACGCCATTAATGGCACGCCAGTCATTGATATCAAACCCGTTATGACGGAGTTCCTGCCGCGGGGTGACGTGCGACAACCCGATTGGTCCCGGGAGTTGATGGAAGACTACTGGAAAATAGAAAACCCTTGATCGATTGTCTGTCTGCTTCTAACATGGGGTCAAGTGTTGTCTTGCGCTACCCCCCTTCAAAGGGAAAGTACTAGAGTACAAAGACGTTACATCACTCGAATCATTTAACCGAAACCAATTCGGTTCAGCAGAAGAAGGGAATGTTGTCAGCCGATTCTGGAGACGTTAAATGAAACTATCTGCGCCCGTACATCAATTACGAAGTCAGGCCAAGCAACTCAAGAAACAGCGCCAAATTCCATTATTTCAAGCACAAAATCAGATTGCCCAGGAGCAGGGTTTTAGTAGTTGGTCGTTGATGATGGCCCGTCAGGAAGAGTTGCTACCCGAAAACTCTACTGAGCTACTGGATTACCTGAATGCCGGTGACCTGGTGCTTCTAGGTGCTAGACCGCGACTGGGTAAAACGTTGTTTACCGCCAATCTGATTGCTGACTGCATAAAAATGGGTCGGCCCAGGAGTTTCTACTTTACCCTGGTGGACCGTGAGCAAGAGGCGAGACAACGCATTATCAATCATTTTGAGGACGTTGGTCTGGATTCAGGCGCCCCGTTAGTTGATAGCTTGTTGATTGATGACCTGTTGATTGATGGCCTATTGATTGACAGCTCCGATGATATTTGTGCCAGCCATGTGATGCATGTTCTTGAAAAGCATAATGCTCAAGGCGCACTGGTGGTGATCGACTATCTGCAGGTGCTTGATGAAAAGCGTGCGCAACCTCCGTTGCATGAACAGGTAGCAGTACTCAACGCTTTTGCGAAATCGAGCGGCTGTAGAATTATCCTCATTGGTCAGTTAGATCGTAGGGTTGATGACCGTGCAGGAGAAAGCCCCACGCTTGCTGATATACGATTACCCAATCCGCTTGATATGCAGCTCTTTAACAAAGTCATGTTTCTATATCGCCAAACGATGGACGGGTCCCGCACTACAGTAAGTCTTGTGCGTCCCGTGATTCACGAGTTTGTGATGGAGCTTGACCTCGCCGCTAAGCGGTTCCGCGAATCAGCCTAAAGGTACGCCGATGCCCGATGTAGTCGACAAAGTCTCCCTGGAAACAATCCTGCGTAATATCTTCAAAGGAGGAACAGTCAACGGGGCTACAATGGACCGCCTACCTAAAAACCGTCGCAGTGCAGAAGCTTTTCTTGCACTGGCGGCGGCCAGTTTAGATAGCCAGGCAGAGTTGTCTGAAGCAGAGTTAAACCAGCAACTGATGGGGTGGATGGAAGGCTTTACCAATCCCACCCTGTTTGATCACGTTACGGTCCGACGTTATCTCGTCGACCTGTTCATGTTACTTCGGGATGCCGAGGGTCGTTCCTATCGAACTAATCAGCCGGTGATCGGGTCATATATCAGTATGGAAGCGAGAACCGTGCAGCCCATGGCTATTTTGGAGGAAGTGCGGCTGACGCGAATGAACAGACGACAAAAAGCTGGGGCACAAAATACGTGAGGTGGCTGAATACCGAACAGCACTACGGTTGGGCCATGGTGATGATTCATTGGTTGGTTGCTGGAACAATTTTTTCAATGTTCGCTTTTGGTATCTGGATGGTGGATCTGGACTACTACCATGGTTGGTATAAAAAGGGTCCAGACCTGCACAGAAGCATTGGTGTTGTGGTGCTCGTGGTGATGGCGCTTCGGTTTGGCTTTCGAATATTCAATCCGCCACCTGCTTTGGAGCAGAACCTTTCGTCGCTTGAAAGGTTTGGGTCAATTCTGGTGCATTGGCTGTTCTATGTCATGATTGTGTTGATCGCCACCACGGGTTACTTGATTACTACCGCCGACGGTCGTGGGTTGCTGGTTTTTGATCTGATTGAAATCCCTGCAATTAGCCTCGATATAAAAAATCAGGAGGACCTGGCAGGAGAAGTGCATTGGTATCTGGCGCTGGTTATGATGGCACTTGCATCTGTGCATGTCCTGGCGGCAGTCAAGCATCACCTGATTGACAAAGACCGAACGCTGTTAAAAATGTTAGGGAAGTAAATCAGCAATAGAAAAATTGAAAACGAGAGTGAAAGGAATAACGATGAAACAAATGCTAAGAATATTTCTACTGGGATTGCTGGTTTTAGCCAGTCAGGTTCAGGCTGCCGATTTTGTGATTGATACCCGGGGAGCCCATGCGGGAATTCAATTTAAGTTTAAGCACATTGGCATCAGCTGGCTAGTGGGGCGCTTTAATACCTTTGAAGGTGAATTCAGTTTTGACAAAAATGATGTCTCCAAGACCAAGATCACCGTTGATATCGACGTCACCAGTCTCGACAGCAATCACGCCGAACGGGACAAACACCTAAGAAGCAGTGACTTTCTGACGGTGAGTAAATATCCAACAGCTAAATTTGTAAGTACTCGAGTTGAGGACCATGGTGAAGGTAAAGCGACGGTCTACGGGAATTTCACGATGATGGGCGTCACCAAAGAGATTGCAATTGAGTCCAGTATGGTGGGTATGGGTAAAGACCCCTGGGGTGGTTTTCGCGCTGGCTTTGAAGGCACAACCACTTTGAATACCCAAGACTTTAATCTGACTCTACCTCCTAGTAACGAAGTGGAACTTGCCCTGTATATCGAAGGTGTCCGCAAATAATACGATGAAAAACGCAGCCATGACAGAAGACGTTAAGGCAAAGTTTGAAGCCTATCCCGAATATGTCCGGCCACAAATGCTAGAATTGCGAGGGCTAATTCTAGGCCTCGCAGCGGCTGAAAAGATCTCCCCACTTAAGGAAACCTTAAAGTGGGGAGAGCCAAGCTACCTCGCTCCCAATGGCAGTACTATTCGGTTTGACTGGAAGGCGAAGTCACCGGATGAATTTGCGATCTACTTTATTTGCAGCACGCGTTTAATGGAAACCTTTAAAGAGATCTATGGTGGAGAATTCACCTTTGAAGGCAATCGTGCGATTCGTTTTAGCCTGGGAGAGAATATTTCCAGCGGCGCTCTTAAACATTGCCTGCTGCTGGCAATGCGTTATCACGAACTCAAACACTTACCCCTATTAGGGGCTTAAATAGAGGAACTGACCGGGAGGAGTAAAGTATGGCGACAGAAGAAAAGATTGAAGTTGAAAATGTAAATCATCCGGGCCAGGTGAGTAACGTCAATGCCGCGAAGTATCACGCCATGAAGACTGCCCTCTTAAAAGTCCTGCCAAAATCATCACCGGGATTAACCCAGCGGGAGATGATCGATCACTCTAAAGCCCAGCTTCCCGAAGCACTATTTCCCGGAGGGGCAACCGCAGGCTGGTGGGTTAAGTGTGTTCAATTAGACCTGGAGGCCAAGGGCACAGTGCTGAGAGACAACGGTAAACCTCTGCGTTGGACTAAAACTTGAGCGTGATTCGCGAGCGGGCGAAAAGCAACTTCCCCATGGTGTTGTTGACGCTGCTCAGTATTGTTCAGGCTCTGGCTTTTGAACTTCTGTGGGATCAAATACACGAGCATCCAGAATTTTACGTCTGGAGTTGGGAGGCACTGGTGAGCTGGTCCAGGGTGGCGACAACGCTATTGGGTATTATTTTAATCTGGACGAGTTACGCGACAATGGTCATGCGATTTCGCTGGGTGCCGTCCAGCTCTGATACATTCTTCCCTTTTTTTGTGGGGATTGTCCAATTCATCATGATTGAGCAGTTAGCAACAAAAGATACGGCGGGGTGGTTGTTTTGTCTTGCGGTATTATTTTCTGTCATGAATTGGATCAGTCACCATGATATGAAACGAGCACGGTTGGATATTGAAAATGCAGAGTTTTTTGATCAACGCGGCAGGGCTTCGATTCGAGATTTTCTACCCGCAATCGTTTTTGTCACAGGAATATTTTTGCTTAGCTTTGCCATCTGGTCTGTTGGGCCAATCATCTGGTTAGTGAGCATCGCGGCAATTTTGGTGTTCAGCTTGATGTGTTATCAAATTGTGATTTCACATCGTTTCTGGGAGTTGTCAATGCAACTGGAAACTGCACGGAGCAAACTAGACAATGAGGGCTAGCCGTATGTACACAGGTAGGCAGTTTCAATATCGACTTTCAGGTCGAAGGCCTGCTCGGCATCAACGATAAAACTCGTGCCGGCGGGGAAATCCTGCCAGCTGTTAGTAGCGGGTAGTTTTACCGTGAGCTTACCACTTACCACCGTCATTGTTTCTCTCTGGCTGGTATCAAAAGTATATTCACCCACGGCCATTACACCTACAGAAGCAGGTAGAGTCTCCGTCTGAAAACCAATTGATTTTACATTACCTGCAAAGTACTCGTTTACGTTCAACATCATGGTGGCCGGGAATTATAAAAAAGCTGATTGTACCGATAATTTATACCCCGTGGTATTTTCAATGAGCTTGGCCTGACTCAAGCTCAGCAAAGAGCCGAGCATGAATTTTTCTGCAATTAGGCGTGCCACAGGCAAATGCGCCAACTCAAGCGCTAGTGACTAGCTGCCATACCCTATGAATTCAAACAGGGGGCGTCCGGTCTGGATCGAATACATGGGCAGCGTTTATCTCCAGCGTTTATCTCCAGCTACGGCGGACCGATGGCATAGAGTAAAACGCTGAACACAAATGATGAGTGTTGTGATCATAACGGCCCTGTGGCTATTTGTTCGGGTTCTATATTCCAGGCGCCGGTGGTAAACACGCGCCGGGCGTATTCAGCAAAATCTGTGGCCGGGCGACCTAGTGCTTGTTGCACACCGTCGGCCAGATAGCTGTTTCGACCGTCAAGCACCGTGGCCAGCAGATAATCCAGAATCCAAATAACGTCATCGGGCGCTCCTGATGCTTTGACACCGTTAATAAAATCCTCGTGGGGAATTTCAATATAGGAAATGTCTCGACCGGTTGCCGCTGATAGGTCCTGTGCAATATCTGCGAAGGTCATGAGGCGGGGTCCTGTTACCTCGTACACTTGCTGGTCATGGCCCGATTCTGTCAACGCGGCGGTTGCAACTTCGGCAATGTCATCTACATCAATAAATGGTTCAGCGGTATCTCCTGCAGGCAGGGTAATTTGACCCGCGAGCACCATGTCGATAAAAGCCCCTTCTGAGAAGTTCTGATTAAACCAGCTAGCGCGAATGACGGTCCAGTTAATGCCACTTGACTGTACGATTTCCTCGCAAGCCTGAGCTTCAGCTTCACCTCGGCCCGAAAGTAGCACCAGGCGTTTGACGTCCTGTTGTTTACATTTATTGACAAATGATTGAATAGAATCCGTCGCGCCCGGTATGGCGAGGTCCGGTGCATAGCTAATATAGACCGCTTCTACATCCTCTAAGCAGGCCTCCCAGGTTTGCTCATTTGCCCAGTCAAAAGCGGGAGAAGCTGATCGAGATCCCGCGCGCGTGGGTACACCTTTAGCATCAAGCATGGCGAGTATTCTGCCGCCGGTTTTACCGGTGCTGCCCACGACAAGCGTAAGACCCTGTGTCGTGGAATCTATGTTTTTTAGGGACATGGTAGTTGGCTCCTCTGAATGAAATGGAGACCTAAGATTATTCAATCTTTGACTAGGGTTCTTGACTGGTGCGGACAGACTTTTGACCCCATGCGCCAGAATCCAATTTTGCTGCCTAGAATTGAGCGGTGATGCGGAACGAGCGGGGCGACTGTCCTTGCCAGCGTTTAAACGCTCGAGTGAAAGAACTCTGTTCAGCAAACCCCGTCATAAAGGCGACTTCAGCCAGGCTATAGTCCGTTTGTTTTAGTAGGCGCTCGGCTAACTGGCGACGGGACTCATCAACCAGGCTCTTAAAGCTATTACCTCCTTCTGCAAGTTTTCGTTGCAAGGTTCGTCCACTCATTCCGAAGTGAACCGCTACCTCCGAGATCAGGGGTATACCTTCGCTTAATGATCGCGAGATTTGATTGCGAACCTGATGTTCAAGTGAAGTGTCATTTGAAAATTCTGCAATCTTAGCGCTCAAGTGGACGTCAAAAAAGCGGGAGACACTGTCATCACCGAGCTTGTTGGCTGTTTGAAGGATTTCTTCGGAGACGAGCAAAGCATCCCGCTGTGAATCAAAATGAACGCTACAGCCGAAGTAATCCTCATGGTGTTCAATGTTCTTTGGTGCCGGATGTTGGAAATAGACTGCGATGGGCTCAAACCGGACAGTTGAAACCTGTTTGCTGAGTGAGAAGACACTCGCAATTGTCATTTCGTTAGATAGACGCATCCCAGCTCTATCGACGGGTACGCGATGCAGATTCATATATGCGCCGCCATCTGCGGGCTCAACCTCATGGGTTGATACGCTGGTCAAAACCCTGCCGTACCTTTCTGCGCGCTCATAGGATCCACGAAGGTTGATTGCCGTTTTCCAGGCGAGACCAAAGGCGCCATAGTCATCACAACACATAGATGCACCAACTCTGAGGGGAAGTGAGGTGCCATTAGCATCAACTTTCATCAGTCGTTCAACCAGCGCGTAGTATTCCGTCGCTGGGATCATGTGCGAGGGGTCAATCGGGCTCTCTGGATCAATGCCAATGGAACGCAGCGCGGCACTTTTATCGACGCTCGCATCGGCGGCATTGATCGCTTTTCTGGCAAATAGTGACGTAATTTGTTGCATAGGATTGGGAATATAAGTCTATTCGGCTAAGTGTTTATGTTATTCCATGCTGCAGCGAGACTCAAAATACGACCCATGACAAAGTGCCGACTTAATCGAGCGTAAACACAAAACTCGCATAACTCTTATTCAATCAGGGGGGAATTTATGGCCATTAACCATACGCCACCCATCAAGCACCACCATCAAGCTCTAGCGCCAAGCACTGTGAACGTCAGAAAGCGAGCTCACGATTAGGGCTATCAACCACGTCAATCACGTCAATCAGGTGTACCGGCTAGTTAACATACTTTAATTGTTACCAACTGTCCCGATGGTTAAGCAAAAGCCGTGGGCTTTGGAGAAATGTCGTCGGTTTTCATCAGCGCATAAGCTAATCGTTCAGTCAATTCAGCACGCAATGCTGCCCCAGCATTCTGCAGGTTCTCCATTTCGTTTGGATCGTTAGCGAGGTCAAATAATTCAATACCTCCGTAACCTTCATACAATGTGATTCTAGAAGTCTCTGTAATCAGCGTTCTCATACGAAGTGGAGTGCCAACTCGTAGAATGTCGTTCAGTTGATCCTCTTCAATCAACAGCTCACTGCGGATCTTAGTCGAGGGTTCATCTAACAACGGGCTGGCATCGATGCCTTGCATGCCATAGAACTCTGATATTCCAGCCTGGGCTAGTAGGGTTGGGCCAATATCCAATGAGGACACCAGACTATCGCTCACCCCTGCGGCTTTACCGGGCACATGGATTAACAGGGGTACACGGGTGCAGCCGTCGTAGTGCATGCCTCCTTTTAGCATCACACCGTGGTCACCAAACATATCGCCGTGATCACTGGTGAACACAATGATGGTGTTATCAGCGAGACCAAGGTCATCCAGCTCTTTTAGGATGGTGCCAACACTGTCATCTATCATCGAGATCATGCCGTATTCTCTTGCACCCATTTCCCGCAGTTCAACTTCCGTTGGTGCAAACATGTTTACGCCGCGCCGCAGTCCCGTTGGTCCTTCCTGGATTGCCTTCTGATAATGGGGCGCTCCATGGGTATGTTTATCGCCATAGGTTGCTGGCATTTCAAAATCCGCGGGTGAATACATATCAAAATATTTGCCCGGCGGTGTAAATGGATGATGGGGGTCTGGGTAGGATACAACACCCATAAAGGGTGTGTCGGGGTCAGCGGCCCGCTTACGCAGAAACCTGGTCGCAACCTCAGTGATGTAGTGGGTTGGATAGAGTGTTTCAGGCGTAGCTGTCTTGCGCACCATATGGGAGGGAGATTCATAGGGCAGGGTGCCACTGTCTCCCTGTATGGTAGCGGGGTCCACGCCCTGTTCTAACAGCCATTGATAGTAGTGACCGCCACAGGTGTCCGAATGCGCCACCACCAGATCAACTTCTGCAAAACCATAGTAGTCCTGCGGCATCTCCACACGCTCTCTGGCGTGCCTGGCGAGATCCTCATACTGATCCCAACCCGTTGGGTAGTGCGAGAAATCAAAAGCGTCGCCGGGCTTCATCAAGTCCGTGACTCGCTTCGCCGCGCTTTTCATGATGTTCATATTCTGTAAATGACACTTGCCTAGATGGGCTGTGTGATATCCAGCTTCCATTAGCTTTCGAGGAAAGGTCTCTGCCCGCCAATCTAATGCAATACCGTTGTAGCGGGTACCGTGTAGCGATGGCATGCGACCCGTGAAAATAGATGCACGATTTGGCATACAAATCGGGTTAGCCACATGGGCGCGATCAAAGCGCATCGATTTTTCGGCGAGCGAATCTAAATGGGGGGTTTGCACAACATTGTTACCACCGAATCCTGTGTGATCTGGGCGATGCTGATCGGTCATGATAAACAGGATATTGGGTGTGGTCATGGCGTCACTCATTTTAATGTCCGAATTGCTTAGTCTTGGTTTGTCCAGTCTAAGCCCCGTGCTTATCTGTCGTCAGCACCGAGATGAACTTGTCTGCCGTGGCGCGGCAGACAAGTTTGTGATCCTAAAAACATTAATATATGGCTGAAGCACAGCTAATATGCACCGGCCTTTGCTCAGCTGACGACCCGATAGGTTTAACATGAACATCCTTAGGTTGTATAGCCATACAGAATCAGCTAACTGCAGCTAAGGTTAGATATTGTTATCGCGGTGATGTTAGGGTCTTAGTTGGTAAGCATGATTTTTCCGATTGCTTTACGGTCCACGATTAACTGATAAGCCTCAACAATCTCAGACATCGGTAGGACATGTGAAATGTAGGGGCGAATTCGGCCCGATTTCAGCCAGCCCATAATGGTTAGGTCATTTTGTCTTGCCTGAGCAGATCGATACTTCATAAGACCGCCAACGGTATACCCAATGACGCTGGCATCCTTCACAAGTAGGTGATTTGTTTTTGCCAGCGCAGCACGACCACTGGTAAAACCTAATACCAGTATCCGACCAAATGGTGCGATACATCGCACTGATTCATCAAAGACATCACCGCCAACCGGGTCATAGATGACATCCGCACCGAGACCGTTCGTTAGGGATTTGACTGCATCCCGAAACCCATCGGTGTAATTAATCGTGTGATCCGCGCCCATTTCCCCTACGACTTTCAGTTTTTCGTCGGTGCTCGCAGTGGCAATGACAGTTGCTCCATATAACTTACCAATATCCACAGCAGCCAGACCCACCCCGCCGGCTGCACCATGGACCAGAAGTGTCTCTCCCTGCTTCAATCCTGCTCGCTGTAATCCATCCAGTGCAGTGTTGTAATTGCTTCGGAAAGAGGCTGCAACAATCGGATCAACCCCAGCAGGTATTTTGGTTGCACGTTTGGCGGGTACCAGTACCTCTTCTGCACAACCGCCAGGGCAAAGCACAAGATCACCCATTTTGAGATCGGAGACATTGTCACCTATCGCCACAACATTGCCAGCCGCTTCCCCTCCCACAATCCAGGGCATTGCGGTCTGTACCTGGTAGTTACCTTCAAAGCGAACGAGATCGGAAAACTGGATGCCCCTGGCGACGAGCTGGACCTTAATTTCATCGGCGGCGGGTTCGCCTGGCGGGTCTATTTCGTGGAGTTCGAGGTCCAGGTAACTACTGAGTTTGACACACTGTATAACTTTCATTGTGGAGTCTCCCAAATTGTGTGCTTGTTCAATTGGATTAGATTCGAAGTTGCAAATACATCACTCACTATGATCCACTTTTGAGATGCAGTGGCTCATTGCCCCGGAGCAAGACCATCAAGGAATACGCTTAGTAGTCGTGCGCCCATGGCACCCGCCGACTTCGATTTTGGTTTGATGATTGTTGGTAGAGAATTAAAGGCGCCAAACAACGCCGCTATCGTTGCCTTTTTATCTACACATCCAGCAAGGGAGCCGTCGGCTATGCCCTGATCCAGTATCTGGGATAGGGTGGAATTCACTGCTCTCATCTGTTTCCCAGGGCTCGCCTGGTTGGCTGCTTCGCGGCGGCGTGCAGACAATGAGATAAAACATCTCCCTACATCGTCACACACAAGCTCACTATAGATTAGGAAAAATTTTTTCAGGATTTCCTTTCCATTAAGTTTCTCAACAAATAGATTTTGTGTTTTCTCAATGTACTGTTCGAAGCTCCAGTCACAACACTTCATCAGTAGCTCTTCTTTACTCGCTGCATAATGGTAAAGCGCTGGCCTGGTCATACCTAGCTCCAGGGCAATATCTTCGAGCGTAGCCTCGGCGAAGCCTCTCTGACAAAAATGCGCAGCCGCTACTTCAATAATATCTTCCAGACGTTTCTCTATTCTCGGTCTACCTCGTCCACGCCCCATAATAAATCTTCCTAAATATTTCTATTTGATAGATCAATGCGCCATACAGTTCCTGAAATGTTATTTCGGGCAAGTTGGCTGACTTAGTAACGGATGGTTTTGTCAGAAACCTTTTCCACTGCATGGCTAATTAATCTACTATAAAGTTAATTAATTGACTCTATAGTCACATAAATTGATTCGCAATTCTATTATCAGGTTCGCTACCCATGGCAGATAGATTAGTTCCATTTTCTACTAAATTGGCATTTGGCACAGGCCAGGTTGCAGAAGGGATTAAAACGACCAGTTTTAGTCTATTTGTACTCTTTTACTACAATCAGGTACTTGGGCTTTCAGGCTCGTTAACTGGCGCCGCTCTGTTTATTGCACTTGTTGTTGACGCAGTCACAGATCCGCTCGTGGGGTCGATGTCTGACAATGTAAAGTCCAAACTTGGTCGACGACATCCATTTATGTATGCCGCCGCGATTCCCTTGGGACTTGCGTTCATTGGCATGTTTAGCCCGCCTGGAGACCTTTCAGAAATCCAATTGTTTCTCTGGCTAGTGGTTTTTTCTGTGCTGACTCGCGTGGCGATGACTTTTTATCAGGTGCCGCATCTGGCACTTGGGGCAGAGCTTACGGATAATTTTCATGAACGAACCCGGGTCGTATCGTATCGGCAGTTCTTCGGCACAATTGGTGGTGCCCTGGCGTCAATTATTGGGTTTGGTTACTATTTTTCAGATGAGCAGGGCGGCAGACTGGTTGCAGAGAATTACACCGCATTTGGAGTAACGCTTAGCCTAATGATGGTTGTTGCGATTTGGTATTCAGCCTGGGGCACCCAGTCTGAAATTCCATTCCTGAAAAATCCAACACCAGACCAAACGGCAAAAGGGCAATTCTTTTCGACGCTCAAACAGGTGTTTCAAAACAGCTCATTTCGATCGTTGTTTACTGGGGTGTTGGTTATTTGTGTTATGGCAGGCGTAAACCTGTCACTTGACCTTTATATGTATCAATATTTTTGGGAATTCTCCGCCCGGCAGATGATGTTTGTGCAGTTCGGTTCAATATTCGGGCTATTAGGGGGTACCCTGATTGCTGGCAAACTCCACGAACTGGCAGGCAAGCGTTTTAGTATCGCGCTTGGCGCAACGGTGTGGGCTGCGCTGCAGGTTTTACCGGTAGTATTACGATTGTTTGGTTGGTTTCCTGAAAATTCAACCCAGGACCTGTTTGTATCTTTCATTGCCATTAAGTTTATCCAGGGTTTACTGTTGCAACAGGTGTTTGTCTCACTCGGATCGATGATGGCCGATGTTGCTGATGAACATGAGTATCTTTTTTTTACCCGGCGGGAAGGCATTTATTTTGGTGCAATCGCTTTTTCTACCAAAGCCACTACTGGGCTAGGAAATTTTATCGGTGGTGTAGGACTTGATGTCATCGGCTGGCCAAGTGGTTCCGACATGGGTGTGCCGGCTGATATTCCAACGGAAGTCATCCTGAATTTAGGATTGCTTTACGGGCCATTTGTTGCGGCATTTTCTGTTATTGCGGTTTGGTGTTTCTCTAAATACAGTTTGACAGAATCACGTCATAAACAAATTCTGGATGAATTGTATGTGCGGCGGGAGAGTGTCTAGTCAACCTGTTGTCGCAAAATATTTCCAATCCATTGCTGTTCAGGTTGATTTCTAGTGAGGTTTTTCGGACTTATTCGCTCGCGGGAAAGGGGGCCATAACGCACCTTGTATAAAAAGTTAGCAACCTGATACAGTTAATCCCTTTATTTTCGGAGTAGCCATTGTGACTATGCAGTATCCACTCTCAGGCGTTAAGGTACTTGATATGTCGAGGGTTCTAGCGGGGCCTTTTGCTGGACGTATGTTGTGCGATCTCGGTGCGGAAGTGGTTAAGGTTGAGCCACCTGCTCGAGATGTGACAAGAACACTGGGGCGAAAAGTTGGAACAATTTCAGGCTACTTTCATCAACAAAATGCCGGTAAGCAAAACATCAGTGTTGACTTAAGTTCAACGGAAGGCACAGCACTACTCACAGAGCTTGTTGTTTCGACGGATATTCTAATTGAAAATTTTCGCCCCGGTGTGATGGAGAGATTAGGTCTGGACTGGTCGCGCCTAAAACAGATTAACCCCGCGCTAATCATGCTATCAATTTCAGGCTTTGGTCAGGATGGACCTGAGGCGAAACGTGCTGCCTATGCGCCGGTTATTCATGCTGAAACCGGTGCTATATCGCGACAGGCAGAAAGGGGTGGAGGGCGATCCGTGGAACTGTGCATGTCGGTAGCAGACACTAATGCTGGGCTGCATGGTTTAGTAGGCATTCTTGCTGCACTTCATTTAAGAAATTCAACTGGCATCGGCCAACATATCGATATTTCGATGGTGGACTCAATGCTAGCAACTGATGATCAAACGCAAAACTATCTGGAGGATTCAGAGAATAATACAGATGGAGCAGAGGTCTGGCAGGCAACCGGTGGCCCCATCATAATTGCTGCGGATGTGCGCTTTCTCTGGCGTCAGCTGACCGCTGTATTTGGGCTTCAAGACCCTGTGCCAGCTGATGCCTCACTCGAAGTCAAAATATCCAAACGGCGTCAGGCAATTGTTGATTTTCTAACGAGTTTTGAAAGCCGAAGCGATTTGGTGAGGGCGCTTGATAAGGCAAATTTTGCCTGGGGCAATGTTAATCGAAGTCAAGACTACCTAAAAACGTCAGAGACGCTTAAACATCGCCGGAGTATTGCGAGTGTCGCTGATGGTCAGGGTGCTAGCAGATCAGTGTTTCAGAGCCCTTATCGATTCTCCGATGCATTAAGTGGTGCCCGCGGTGGCGCGAGCCACTTAGGCGAACACAATCGAGAGGTGATTTCCCGTTGGACCGGGCGCAGCGAGAAAGAGATTCAGGAGCTGACAGAGCGTGGTGTGCTGGTATCCGATGTCTAAGCTCCTGTGAGGTTGGCCGGTAAGCGTCAGGCTGGCTGCTTCTGAAAGCGTTGACGCATACGCCGCATGCCGCCTAACCACCGATCATAATCGTTAGCCTTCCGTTGGAAATAGGTTTCTACTTCCTGGTGTGGAAGGACAAGGAATCGCCCATCCTTCATTGCTTCGATGCAAAGGTCGGCAACATCGTCGGGCTCTAAAATACCATCACCACCGGCCTGGACTACATCTACCAACTCTTTCGGGTTTTTCATATAGCTCATGACATTTGTCCGAACAGCCTGGGGACATAACACTGAAACCCCAATACCTCTTTCGACGTAATTAATGGAAAGCCATTCCGCTAACGCAACGGCGGCATGTTTCGACACAGCGTAAGCGCCCGAATCAAACTGTGACAGGAGTCCCGCCGCGGAAGCTGTACTGAGCAGATAGCCGCTTCCACGCTCGAGCATACCTGGCAGCACAGCTCGAGCTGCTGCCAGATGTGACCAGGTGTGTACGTTCATCATTTTCTGCCAATCGGCGGTAGGCATTTCAATACCCCCAACGCGACCATAACCGGCGTTTGAAACAAACACATCAATGCCGCCATGAGCCGCTTCCACCTGGGCTACCAGCTGTTCAATTGCCGCTTCATCACCCACATCCAACTGCTCGGCAAAAGCCTGTGAACCAATCGATTCTGCTGTTGCGCGGGCCTCTTTGAAATTAATGTCTGTACAAATCACGATACGAGCGTCATTTGCTGCAAATCTTTGAGCTATTGATCGTCCAATACCTGATCCGGCACCTGTAACAATTGCTACTTTATTGTTGAGTTCCACTTGGTTATTACTCCTGCATTCTTGCTTGATTAGATGTTTTTGCCCGCTGCTGCCCAATATTCGTCTTTCAATAGGCGCTTGTAGAGTTTGCCCGTTGGATGTCGCGGCAGTTCTTCTCGGAAGTCGATGGTATGGGGGCACTTGATATGAGAGAGATGATCACGACAGTAGCTAATGAGCTCAGCTTCTAATGCTGTATCCGCTTCAATGTGATCCCTGAGTTGGACAACTGCTTTTACCTCTTCGCCAAATTCGACGTTTGGCACGCCAAAAACGGCGACGTCCATCACCTTGTCGTGCATGATCAAAACGTTTTCAGTTTCCTGTGGATATATATTGACGCCACCGGAGATAATCATGAAGTGCTTGCGATCTGTCAGATACAGGTAGCCATCTTCATCGAGGTAACCCACATCACCGAGTGTTGCCCAGCCAGCGGGATGTCTGGTTTCCTGGGTTTTTTTCTCATCCTTGTAATACTCAAATTTCGGGCCGCCGCCCATATAAATGGTTCCGGAAGTTCCGATCGGCACCTCATTGCCATCGTCATCACAGATATGGAGTTCGCAGTTCAATGGTTTTCCTACGGAACCTCTGTGCGCCAACCATTCCTGGGAATTGAGATGCACAAAACCGATTGCCTCGGTGCCTGCATAGTACTCGTAAAGTGTTTCTCCCCACCATTCGATCATTTGCTCTTTGACCATAACCGGGCAGGGTGCTGCACCATGAATGGCATATTTGAGGGAGCTGAGGTCGTAGCGGGATCGTGTTTCTGCCGGGAGCTTTAACATGCGCACAAACATTGTTGGTACCCACTGGCTGTGGGTGACGCGATATTTTTCGATACTTTTAAGGGCTTCCTCTGGATCAAAGTGTTCCATCATCACAACGGTACAGCCCATACGCAGACAGATCATGGCGAAGCCAAGTGGTGCCGAGTGATACATGGGAGCTGGGGACAAATAGATTGAATCTCTGGTTGCGCCGTAAAGGTCCGTCATAATTGGCGCCAGTAATGCAGTTCCATATTCTTGATGGACCAGTGGTCGATGAATGCCTTTCGGAAAGCCGGTTGTGCCGGAGGAATAGAGCAACATCGCGCCTTCGCATTGATCTGCAATCGGTGATGTTGGCATAGAAGCAATCGCAGCTTCAAAATCAGAGTAGCCGTCTACGACACCATCAATCATGAAACGCGCCAGGACTCCCGGCGTATTGTCTAGTAGTGAGGGTGCAACTTCTTTGACCGCATTGGAGCAAATAAAGACTTTGGCCTCAGAATTATTGAGCATATAGGCAACTTCTTCATCGAGCAGTCGCCAGCTGATAGGGGTGTAGTACAAGCCAGCACGTTGAGCAGCCCAACAGATCTGCAAATACCTGGGATGATTTTCGAGCATGATACCGATGCGATCTCCAAGCTTTAAACCGAGGTCACGAAATAGGTGAGCGATTTGATTAGCGCCCGCCTCGAGTTCGCTATAAGTCACAACCTGGCCGGTACCTGTCATTATGTAGGCCGGTTTGTTTGGCTCTTCTGCTGCTATTTCACCTGGATGCACTGTCTTGGGTTCCTTATATTGATTGTGGTTCTTTTTGAACTTTAGAAATTGACGCAAATAAATTTGCGTCTTAAGTTGGACTTAGGTTGCGACTTAGATTGTGAATTAAGTTGCGATCAGGGTTCAAAAGTTGAGGTTGGCCGCCCCGTTGTGTTTGCAACCATGTCGATCGTTTCTCGGGTCGATTTTTGGGTAGGCTTGTGTTCACCCATGTCGAATGGCTTGGTGTCGATATCTTCAAGTGTGATTTCTTGATTTAGCACAGCGGTCTTCCAGGCCTGATGTTCTGGTTCGCGGGCGTGGAATTCGGGCATGACTTCCCTTGCGAAAAGCTTGAGTGAATCGCAGATGTCTTCGTGGGTGTTCTTTCCTGCCTGGTTGAGTAGGATGACCTGGTCGACATTGGTGGCCTCTAATTCTTTGAGCCGCGCACGAATGGTATCTGGCGAGCCAATCAATTCGCTGCCACTTCGTTTTTGACCTTCTGGTGTCTGCTTCCACTCCTGATAGCGCTCCCAGAAATTAATAGTGCCTGGGTCAAACGGACCTTCTTTGCCGTACAGTTGCAATGCAAATTGAAAAAAGGTCCAGCCATCTGCTTTAGCCCACGCCTCTTCATCTGTCTCGGCACACATGAAGCCACTGACGACGGCGATATTAGGATTCGCCTGGTAGTCAGTCAGCTTCTGTTGTTGATGAATAAACGTGTTGTAGTAGGCGTTTACCCAGGCTTCAGCGGCATCCAGATTCACAAACTTAAAACACAGCGCTCCCATTCCCCGGTGTGCGGCGTATCGAATAGTGTCAAGTTGTGAGCAAGCCACCCAAAGTGGTGGGTGAGGTTTTTGCAGCGGTTTGGGAACAACGGCCCGTTTTGGGAATTTGAAAAATTCGCCATCGTATTCCCAGGCAGCGTTGTACATCATGGGCAGAGTACAGCGGACTGCATCCTCCCAGACATCCCGTTTATCTCTGAAGCGAAGGTTAAAAGGATGTAGTTCCGTGACCGAAGAGCCTTCTCCGATACCCATCTCAACTCTGCCATCGGAGACAAGGTCCAATGTTGAGACGCGTTCCGCAACCCGGGCTGGATGGTTGGTCGTTAATTGAATAATACCGTGTCCAAGCCGAATATTTTTTGTCCGTTGGCTGGCGGCGGCCAGAAAAACCTCCGGGGCAGAAGAATGTGAATATTCTTCTAGAAAATGATGCTCTACTTCCCAGGCGTAGTCGAATCCAAGTTGGTCGGCGAGCTCAATCTGGTCTAGAGAATTCTTGATGAGATTGTGTTCGCTGAATTCGTCCCACTCTCGTGGCAATTGATGTTCATAGAAAATACCAAATTTCATATGCTTCCCTCTGTGTTCTATTCGAAGTCAATCTTCAGGAAACCAGAGCGTTGCCCATAAAAGTTTGGGATGCCTCGTTTGCAAAGAAGATGAGGTGCGATCGGCAATTCAATTTCTAATTGTTGTAATGATGCCGAATTTTTTCTTATTGAATTGAAGAAGGATTAACTGATATTGACGCTAGGTGAACAATACCTAAAGCTCTCAATCGACAGGGGACAATTTCGCTTGGTCCACTTTGATACTTCTTCTGAGGTCTGACGGGCTAACATCAAAGACACGCTGGAATGCTCGTCTGAAGCTACGTGCATCTGCGTAACCAGCTTTAGCTGTTATAGTCTCGATGCTGTCGCCTCTTGCTATGAGTTTAATCACGGTCTCACTAAATACCTGATCGCTTATTTCGCGGAACGAGGTTTTTTCCATCATGAGCCGACGTCTTAGGGTTGCAACACTCATCGCGACGGAACTGGCGATTGCAGATTGTGATCTAATCCCTCGGTGTAAGGCGTTTCTAACGAGTGATTGTAGTTCCTGGGAAGCAAAACTCTGGTTATGTTTTTGCTGTGTCTCGATAAGCACTTCGAGGATCCCCTGGCCCCAATCTCTGAGGCTTCTTTTACCCGTTGGATAATCGGCAATAGAGTCGGGAAAAATAATCTCCACACCTTCACCTTCAAAGAGTACGGGGCAATTTAGCGCGGCCAGCAGGTGGACCGCGTTTTCTGGTCGACTATGGGCAATATGAACCCGGGTAGCTTGAATCTCTTCATCGGTGAGCCACTGGAAAATACAAAAAAATGGGATACATGCAATCTCTAGAAAAATCTGTGCGGCATCCGGTAGCGCTTTGAGGTTTCTGCAGGTCAAAGAAAAATGCAATTCACCGCGTAGACTTTTGAATTGCAGACCCATGTCGGGCCAAAGGATCTTGCCCGCTTTTACAAATGCTGACATTGCTCGTCCTAGAGTGGGTTCCTGCATTGCTCGAGCAATCATGAGTTCAGTACTGCCTGAGCGAACCGGTTGGCTAAAAAACCCCAGGCATTCGTCGTTCAGGTCATAACCAACAATGGCGAGGAGTCGCCAGACAAACTCCGAGTCTAAATATTCCTCCGATTCTGAAAAAAAAGTGGGAGAAACGCCTGCTCTTGCAAGCAAGCGAGGGACATCCTCTTTTTTATATCCCGATTCTTCGATCAAAACTCGCAACTCTGAAGCAGGCATGAGCGCCATCAAGTCCCGATTATCGTCAAACTTAAAACTTGTCATGTTCATAAGACTACATCCTTTAGGGACAATGATCTCGTTTCGCTCACAGTGCTATGGCTAGCGTTGCGTGTATGTTGTTATCTTATAACGAATTATTTCCAATTTGTTGGAGTATTGAAGCCTGACCCGTCGAGCCCCTGTTAACACCAAACACGCCTGCATCTTTTGCAGATGCGCCGGGAAAGTTTCTTGTAGATGCCGGTCCTTCAGCCGTCATACCACCATCTACGATAATATGATCTCCTGTTACAAACCTTGAATCTTCGCTTGCTAGAAATAATGCAACCCCCGCAATGTCATCGCCCGAGCCGCATTCAGGCCAGGGCTGGGCTTTAGCGAATGCGACGCGCGCTTTTTCGGGGCGCCCACCGTCTGCCAGCGGTGTGAGAATAAAACCGGGACAGATCGCGTTAACCCGAATTTTGTGCCTTGCGAGTTCTACCGCTGCGGATTTAGTCAAGCTAACTACTGCTGCTTTTGCTGCCGAATAAACCAGTGGTCCGCCATCCCCGCTTAATGCAGCGACGGATGCGGTGTTAATAATCGAACCGCCTTGACCACGTTCAATCATGATTCGTGCGGCGTGTTTTATCCCGAGGAAAACCCCTTTAGCCATCACATTCATCGTGTAGTCCCAGGCCTCTACGGTGGTTTCTGTAAGCGGACCTAGTGCGCCGCCCACGCCGGCATTGTTAAATACAATATCCAGGCGACCATACTGATCAAGCGCGTATTGCAGCATTGCCTCGATGTCGGGCTCAGATGCGACATCGGTTTTGATAAACCGTATGTTGTCTGAAAATCCGAGCTCAGCACATTCATCCAGTGTGGTTTTGCCTGTCTGGCTGTTGAAATCTGCAATGACAACCTTCGCGCCTTCCTGCAGAAAGCGTAATGCAGTCGCCTTTCCCATGCCGCTTGCGCCACCAGTGATGACGGCAACTGTGTTTTTCAGTCTCATGAATTCCCCTTTTTTCTGCCTTACGTATAAGAACTTTACGTACAGCAGGCATCAAATTAGGTTAGGGGTATTCGGATCTAGTCAACAAGGCCCAATTGCTTCAACTGCTAGGGGACAATTTCGCTCATGCCCTTGAGTGGGGAATTAGAAATATAATTCTAACGATATTACTGAGTGACAATTACCAAAAAGAATTATATAAGTTTAGGTGAGAGGAAAATCAAATTTGTTATTTCGAATAATCCAAAAACACCAGTCAACGACAAATTTAGCTGTGCAAAATGCGTAAATAGCGTGTGTTGTTGGCGTAAGTTCAACAAAATAATAGAGGGATAAACATGAGTCTAATGCCAAAAGACGAGAAGTGGCTGTCATCAGTCCAGGAAGAAATCATTGAACCGAGTCGCCGAATTATAGACCCTCATCATCATCTGTGGCGGACGGGCATGGTCTACCAGGTACAAGATCTTTGGGGTGACACTGAGACCGGACATAACATTGTAAAAACGGTTTTTGTAGATTGTGGGGCTGAGTATCGAACGGATGGACCTGAACACTTAAAGTGCCTCGGTGAGACCGAATTTGTCGTAGAACAAGCAAAGCTGTCCAGGACGGGCAAGCAAGGAGAGCCTGTCATTGCCGCAATTGTTTCACGGGCAGACCTTACCCTGGGCGAGGCGGTAGGTGAAGTTTTGGATCAGCACGTCGAAGTGGGGGAAGGGCTTTTTCGTGGCATTAGACTAGTTGCGTCCCGAGACCCAAGTCCACCGGGGACTCTGGCAATTGACCACCAAGCACTAGAAGGCATGTACGGCCTACAATCTTTTCGGCAGGGCATGAAAGTGTTGGAGAGTCGTGGCTTGTCTTTTGATGCCTGGCACTACCATCATCAAAATCAAGACTTTTTGGATATGGCCAGAGCAGTCCCGTCTACACAAATTATCCTGAATCATTTTGCGTCACCCCTTGGAGTTGGTCCTTATGCAAACAAACGGGACGAAATATTCGAGCAATGGAAGAAAGACATGGTGGAAATTGCCCGCTGTGAAAATGTGTCCGTGAAACTAGGTGGCCTTTCCATGCCAGACAATGGTTTTGGTTGGGAGAGCCGGGATAGGGCCCCCACGTCCGATGAATTTGTAGCTGCTCAGCAACGTTACTTTATGCATATGATCGAATGCTTTGGCCCCGACCGTTGCATGTTCGAAAGTAATTTCCCCGTTGATAAACTTTCGATCTCATACCCTGTTTTGTATAACGGCTTTAAAAAAATTGCTGCGGGTTTCTCGGAAAATGAAAAGGATGCAATGTTCTATGGCACGGCCGCCCGTGTGTATCGAATTGATTGATATTTTTGTCAACGATTAGTTATCGAGCGAAATTACCCCCTTTCAATTGAGGGGATATGGCCTTGTTGGTTAGCTTTAAATCGCACTTAATGATCCTCGATGTTTAAAAGTACAAAAGCAGAACACGATTCTAACGATAAAAAACGTGGGGTGTGGGCTACGGAAATTTACGTACTAACGCCTTAGATCTGTTTACGTTTTAAAGAGACATTGTTGGCTACCAACAACATACAACTGTATTTTAAGGGGGATTATTATGAATAAGCTTGGAAAATCCATTGCACGCCCTGTAATGGCGATAATTTCAATGCCGGTGTTCTTTTTTCTTGGGACGATTAGTGAAGTTGCACAGGCAGAACGTGTGCTGGAGGAAGTTGTTGTCACTGCCCGTAAACGGGAAGAGAGCTTGCAAGATGCTCCCGTGATTATGTCAGCATTCTCAAAACAACAGCTGGACGCTTACAATCTAGATCGTATGGAAGATATTGCGGGTATGACACCGGGCTTGAACATTGGCGAAGCCCAGTCTCCTACCGGCGGGACAATTTCGATGCGCGGGGTTCAGACGGGTACTGCTAGCCCAGCCTTCGACCAGGCTGTCGCGATCGTTGTAGATGGCATTGCAGTTAACCACGCGGGCATTCTTCGGGTATCCCAGGTTGATAACGCTCAGGTCGAAATTCTAAAGGGCCCACAGGCGTTGTTTTTCGGCAAAAACAGCCCCGGCGGCGTGATTTCGTTTCGAACCTCAGACCCGGGTGAAGGAACCGAATGGTCGTTCAAAACGGGTTATGAATCTGAAGCCAGGGAAACCTATGCTGAAGGTGTTATTTCTGGAAGGTTCTCCGATGCATTAGCCGCGCGTTTAGCGGTTTATTATTCTGACATGGACGGCTGGTTGTACAACGATCCAGACCCTGCATTTTTTGGAACACTCTCGGGTGGCGCGGATAGTTCGAGAATTCCCGCAACTAAAGAGACCTTCTACCGCGGAACATTGCTGTTTGATCCCTCCGATGCTGTTTCTATGCGTTCGAAATTGAGCTACAACAATACCGAAGGTACTGCGTATTTTGCCCTCTCCCAACTTGTGAAGTGCCCGTTAGGTGCAGCGCAGGGAGCTCCTACGGACGATTGTAAAGCCAACGACAAGATTGATAGAAGTGTTGTGCTTCCTGAAATCGCAAACTGGAATCCATTGATGCAAGGGGATCCCTCCAACCGAGGAGAGATTGAGTGGCTGATGGCGAGCCATGAGATGACGTTCCAGCTATCGGATAGTTTGGAGTTGGTGTCATTAACTGGATACGTTGATGGCGACGATCAACAAAGAACAGCGTTCCAAATAGGGTCTCTAGGATTCTTTGGCGGTTCTATGGAGATCTATCAAGAGAAGGTGACACAAGAATTTAGACTGACCAGCAATTTTGGTGGCACTGCTAATTTTATGCTGGGTGCTTTCTACGCTGATGAAGAAGTTGAGTCTGAGTTTAACGTAGGGATCTCCGGTGTTACCCAGGGTTTTCCGGGGTTGCTTGTACCGTTATCTGCTCCTGACCCTAGATATGCACAGGATACCAAGAGCTACTCATTGTTTGGCCAGGTCATCTGGGACATCTCCGATACTGTAGAACTGTCAGCTGGCTTACGTTGGACTAAAGAGGAGAAAGGTTTTAGTGCTTCCGAGGCGGGTTTAGCGGTAACCAATATTGTCGATTCAGAAGATTTTACCAATACCTCTCCGGAGCTGACTCTGGCGTGGAGACCAACGGATAACTCCACTTATTTTGTTTCCTATAAGGAAGGCTTTAAGTCCGGTGGGTTTAATACTGCATTCGTATCAGGTGGGTTCGCCGCACAGGCGCCCAACATAATTGATACATCCTTTGGACAGGAGACCGTTGACGGTTTCGAAGGCGGTGCTAAGTGGATTCTGAAGGATGGCACGCTACGTCTAAATGCATCTGCTTACTATTATGAGTACGAGGGTATGCAGCTATCGTCATTTGATGGGACCACTATTTCAATTCTGGTACAGAACGCCGGTAAATCCACTGTTCACGGTTTTGAAATGGACCTGAATTATCTGACGTCTATAGAGGGATTGTCGCTGCGATTTGGCGGTGCATTTAATAGTGCAGAATTCGATGAGTTTCTTGCTCCCTGTTACGTTGCTCAAACAGCCGCTCAGGGATGCAACATAGGTGGTGGATTAGCTCAGGATCTTGCAGGAGAAACACTTTCCAATGCCCCGGATACGAGCATGGTCGCTGGCTTTAGTTTCGCCCGGGAAATCTCCCAGAACCTGAGTTTGTCTACCTCGTGGGACCTGGAGTATTCGAGTGACTATTACACTCAGACCACACTGGGACCAAATTCTATACAGGACAGCTACACCAGATTGAATGCCAATTTCACCCTGGCTCATCAATCGGGTTGGGAATTGAATTTTGTCGGCAGAAATTTGACTGAAGAATACGTCATGACTACCGGTACCGATTCATTGTTCACCGGTAACAGTGCATTAGGTATCCCCGCCGACTTTTATTCTTCAGTGAGTCGTGGTCGAGAGTTTTACCTTCAACTGAAAATTGATTCATCTATTTTTAAATAGTTGAGCGAAGCCGACAGGTATTTATAACTGTTTACCCCCTAGTGGATTGTCCCCAGGTTTGATCGGGGGCAATCCACGCCTCTAACATTTTTAAGATTCTCAGATTGTCAGGAAGTCAATATGTCAAAGCACAAAAAGCCAGATTCATATTATGCAGATATTAAACAAAAATTTGCCGAGGAACGTGATCTACGTCTGGCTCACCGGCCTGAAGGTACCGCCCAATTCACTTCTGATCTTAGTGGTGAACTTGGCCAGTACGCCGTAGATCCGCTTGTTGGAGAACTTGAACAACGAGAGCCGATTGATGACCAGGTTGAAGTATTATTCATCGGTGGCGGTTTTTCTGCTCTCTTGACCTGCGCCCAACTACGAAAAAAAGGCGTGGAAAATATACGCATCGTCGAGCGGGGCGGAGATGTTGGCGGTACCTGGTACTGGAATCGATATCCAGGAATAGCCTGTGACGTGGTGTCCTACGACTATCTGCCATTGCTTGATGAAATGGACTACGTCCCACTAAATCAATATTCCGGTGGCAAGGAGATTTATACGCACTGTCAGGCGATCGCTAAAAAATACAATCTGTATGATGCAGCAGTCTTTAACACAACAATTCTATCGACCGTTTGGAATGAAGAAGAACAATTATGGCACCTTAAATCCGATCGTGGTGATCATATGCGGGCACAATTTGTGATCTGTGCAAACGGCACCCTCTCCCAGCCAAAATTGTCAAAGATTTCTGGTATGAAAAGCTTCGAAGGTCATTCCTTCCATACGTCACGATGGGATTACGACTATACCGGTCAAAACCTGGAGAACTTACAGGATAAGGTTGTTGGTGTTATTGGTACAGGCGCAAGCGCGGTCCAGGTTGTGCCTGAAATTGCAAAAGCAGCAAAAGAAGTATTTGTGTTTCAGCGTACTCCATCGTCGATTGATATTCGTGAAGAGGGTCCAACTGACCCAAACTGGGCGCGGTCTCTTGAGCCCGGCTGGCAGTCAAAACGGCGAGCTGCGGCAATTGAATTGTCCGAGCTTCCGTTGATGATGCGCATGTCAACAGCACCCAGTGCGACGAAGTCCGTTAAGCTCGATGAAAAAAAATGGGCTGAAAAGAAAAGCGCGATTGAGGCGATGACACGGGAAGAAAAAATTAAAGCCCAGGAAAATGCCAACATCGACTACATGATGAGTCTGCATAAACGGATCGATTCAATCGTAAAAGACAAAGACACAGCGGATGCACTCAAACCCTGGTATATGTTTATGTGCAAACGGCCGTGTTTCCATAATGAATATCTCCCTACATTCAATCGACCCAATGTACACCTGGTAGATACACACGGAGAGGGTATTACCGAGATTACGGCCGAAGGGCCGAAGTTTGAGGGTGAGACTTACAAGCTCGATCTGCTCATTTATGCGACTGGTTTTGAGATTCAGAAGACCGGTACCTACAACGAGATTGTTGGGGAGGATGCGATTCGCCTGGACGACAAATACAAAGACGGCATTCGAACGCTGTTTGGTATCCACAGCCGAGGCTATCCTAATTTATTTATTATGGGGGGTTACCAGGCTAGTTATCAGTTCAACCTGACTGAGATGTTACAGACCCAGGGCGACCATATTGCTGAGTGCATCGATTACGTTCGCAACAACGGATATCAGGCGATGAATCCAGTTGAAGAGTCTGAGGAAGAATGGGTGCAAAAGGTGATTCAGTCCCGAGGTAAAACCAGCTGGAATCAAGACTGCACTCCGGGTTATTACAATTTTGAAGGTGAGTCGAACCGACGTCAGGATGGTAACTACAATGGTACTTTTAATAGTTACATTGAAGCGATGAAAGCAGCCAGAGACCAAATGACGGATACGTTTTCGTTTTCAAAATCGACTAACAAAGCCGGGTAGAATGCTGTGACTGAACGAATGGCGAGTATGGATGCTCTCGGACTTGATCCAAGAAGGGTTCAAGATCTGCTTAGTCGGGTTGAACGAGATGTAGCAGCTGGAGTACTGCCGGCGGCGCAAGTGGCCCTTGCTCGCCACGGCAAGGTCGGGGTAGCAAAGAGTTTTGGTGCTGCGAGTGATCAGTCTTTGATCTGTTTATTCTCCGCAACCAAGGGTGTTGTCTCTGCAGCAGCGTGGTTGTTGTTTCAGGAAGGCAAGCTGGATGAAGAAGAGTTTGTTGCCGACATCATTCCGGAGTTCGGGACGCACGGTAAAGATCAAATTACGGTGCAACAGCTTTTTACCCATACCTCCGGATTTCCCTATGCGCCATTTTCTCCCCTCGAGTGGAACTCAAAGCAGGAGACCCTGGCCCGTTTTGCAAAATGGCGGTTGACCCGGGAGCCAGGCACCAGGTTTGAATACCATGCATCTTCATCCATGTGGGTTATTGCAGAGTTGATCGAGCGGCGCGGTGGGCTACCGTTTACACAGTTCATTCGCGAACGCATGCTCGACCCTCTGGGACTTAACGACTTATATATTGGTTTACCTGAAGCTGAACACCAACGTACGCTACCCGTAGAACACTGCGGTGAAGCAATGGCTGCAGACGAGTTAAAGAAGTTGGGTTTGCCGCCTGAAATCACCGAAGACATCCTGCTGATTTATAATCGTGCTGATGTGCGTGCGGTCGGTGCTCCGGCCAGCGGTGGTTATTCGAATGCAATCGATTTGGCATTGCTTTATCAAGCAATGCTGAATGGCGGCATTGATGGGGGTGTTGAGCTCTGGAACCAGGAAATTCGAGCAAGTGTACGAGAAATCCGTACCGGCAGTTTCATCGAAGGAATGTTTAGAACGCCTGCGAACAGAGGGCTTGGGATTATTGTCAGCGGTGACGCAACAAGGCACCGACGTGGCTTTGGTGTGAGCAATTCTCCCCTGGCCTTTGGCCATAATGGTGTAGGTGGGCAATTGGCCTGGGCTGATCCAGCTACTGGTATATCGTTAGCGTTTTTGACGCCTGGTCACGATCGCAATATCATGCAACAGATTGAGCGTGGTGCAGAGATCAGCCGGCTGGCTGCGGATTGTGCGCTGTAGTAATGAAAAATTGTAGCAATAAGAAAACGTAGTTTCGAAAAAATGTAGTCATTAAAAAAAAGAGGCCCGGGTGAAAACCCAGGCCTCTTTTTTTATCTTTCGTTTTTACTTTCTTGTTAGCCAGTCGCTTGAGAAACCACTTTACCAGGGCATTCACCTGTGTGTTCTCCATCACGAAATGTTATAGCACCATTGACACAGACTAGATCGTAGCCACCAGCCCGGACCTGCTTTCGCCAATCATTGTCAGGAAGGTCGTAGGCGCGCCTAAATGCGTCGGTATCTGAATAGAGTTTGTCAAGATCGTAAACCAGGATGTCAGCGGCCATGCCTTCTTTTATCGTGCCACGATCTGCGATGCCGAAAACCTCCATCGGTAAGCCACTCATTTTCTGGTGTGCTTCCTCCAGGGTGATGATCTCTTGATCACGGACAAGGTTAACCAGAAAATCAGTTCCCCAGTGTCCAGCACTGAAGATTTTAAGGTGTGCACCGCCATCAGAGCCGCCGGGAATCATGCGTTCATGCATAAAAATTTCCCTTAAGATAGTCGGATTCGATGCGGTAGCGAAAGGTGATCGTAGTACAGCCGCGCCATTGGAGCTGAGTAGCAGTTCGGCGAAGAGATCAACTATGTTCATGCCAGTTTCTTTGGCAACCTCTCCGAGTATCCGACCCTCAACGTCTTTGTGCTCAGCGCTGTCAGCAACTGACACGGCGACGAATCTATCAAGATCAGCCCCTACCGCAATAAATTTGATTGGATCATAGGCATCACGAAGTCGTTGGCGAAATACTGGGTCACGCAACAATTCGAGACGCTTGGCATTCGAAGGTGCATAGGAAAGTTCTCTGAAGGTATCATCTGAATCAAATAGTGTCAGGGTATCAAGAGATATCTCTGTCCAAATTCGATGGCAAAAAGAAGCGGCCCACATATCGAGTCCCTCTTCTCGCATTGAATCCAGCCAGGAAAGGCCAGACTTGTGAACCGGGACCTCATCATTGGTTGGAATTAGGTTGTGAAAGACCGGTCGGCCTGTTGCGCGAGCGAGCTGCTCCGACGCTCGAATTGTATCGTCCATACCGGGCACCCCGGAGAGGCATTGAATGATGCCATCGCCACGGTCTTTCAGTACCATGCCAATCTCACACAGCTGATCGACATCCATGACGTCACAGGGCATAGGGCTGCCATCAAAATCCAGGTGGACGTTGTTTTCTTCCAGATAGGAACAGGAAAAGCCAAGCGCGCCCGCATCCATTGCTTCGTTTAAGAGTTGCTTAATTTCCGCCATTTCACTTTCGGTTGCAGGTCGGCTCTTAGCCGCGTCTATGCCCATAACAAATATTAGCAGCGCGTTGAGAGGTACGTAGGCCATTGCGTTGACGGCCTTATCCGTAGATCTTAATGAAGTAAGGAATTCAGGAAATGACTGCCAGTCCCAGGGGAGGCTTGCCTTCTGGTGGGAAATCGGGATTTGTTCCACATTCTCCATCATGATCATGTAGCGTTCCTGATGCTCTGTACGGCAGGGTGCAAAACCGAATCCGCAGTTGGTCATCACAACAGTTGTTACGCCGTTCTGACCGCCATCAGCACAGGTAGGATCTCTAAATATTTGCGCGTCATAATGGGTGTGATGGTCAACAAAACCTGGCGCTACAATCATGCCCGCTGCATCTACCAGCTCGGTTGCATCTTCAGTAATGTCACCGATCTTAACGATCTTGCCATCTTTTATGCCTATATCTGCCTGAAAACGCGGTGCGCCCGTGCCATCGACAACAGTGCCCTGCTTGAGCAACAAATCATAAGTCGCCATTAATATCTCTCCCTCAGTGTTGTACCGGTTGTATGTTATTTTTTTCAATCTAATGGCAACGCACCCTGCGTTTACAAAGCAATGCCACCTTGAGTGTTCACATTACAAGTCACGCGGGGAGAGCAACAAGGTCTCTTATAGGCAGTTCAAACAGGGCAATTGCGCTCATTAGTTTTTGTTTTTGATTGAGGCAATGTGTCAGGGAAATTGGTGAAGCATGCGAACGAGGCGTAGACTTTACAGACGAACACAATCTGCTGGTGAATCATGTCAATGCTAAGACCTTACTTGAATACGAGCATCCTAACCGTCCTGTTGGGGTTTTCCGTTGTGGCGTGCGCTTCTGGGGATAGAGCTGGATTAAAGAACAGTGCAGCGTCATCGATAGATGAGGCAACCGCGGTTCAGCAGCGGTTGGCGGTTGATACTCTGGCAAAAAAACTGGATATAGAGCCAGGCGCGATCAAGGTCATCCGGGTATCTCGGATTGATTGGCGTAACGCGGGTTTAGGCTGCGCCGCACCGGGCGAGATGTACGCCCAGGTGATTACACCGGGCTATATCGCATTACTGATCGCAGAGGGTAAACAGTATCGTGTCCATATGGCGGGAGAACGGGCGTTGGTTTGTGATCTTAGTCGAATTCCTGGCGGGGTTGGCATTGCGCGGCAGGAGTTGTTGGAAAAAGCCGCAGTTGCGGATCTTGCTAAACGGCTTGGTATAGACAAAGAGGGCATTTCGATTGCCGAGTCTAAGCCGGCTATCTGGCCGGATACGCGAATGGGGTGCGGTGGTGTCGTAGAGGACAGCGAAAGGATTCAAGTGCGAGGTTACAGCATGAGTCTGGAGTTTAACGGTAGAACGTTTGAATACCGAACCGATCAGACCCAAGTTCAACCTTGCCCCGATATCGCGACAGACTAAGCTAAAAGGTGTGTAGGAAAGAGATTATTGGAAACAGGTTGTAGGAAACAGATTGTAGGAAACAGATTGTAGAAAAACAGGTCGTAGAAAACGGGATCATACAACCAAGCGGCAAAAAAAGCTGAGTCAAAGTAAGAATTGTACATTCATACTTTGACTCAAAAGAAGCGGAACTTCGCGTGGTGATTAGTTACCAGCGACAGGTACGGAAACGACCTGGGCCTGCCGCCCCGTCCTGCCTTTTTTAGCTTCATTATTCTGGAACAACCACAGCATGTCGCCGCTACCACTGACGGGTAGAGTGGCGCTATCGTCTGGAGCCAGTCCAAAGGTGCTCGCTGCAGGGATTACCTCATTGGCCAGGTCAATGGTGCCGAACTGAACATCATATTCACCTGTGGTGATATCGAAGAACACAACGGTAAAGTCGAAGTCTGTGTCACCGGCGGGTAAAAAGCCAAAGTTGGGGCCAAGGGGTGCGTCCAGTTTTGAGAAGAAGGTCAATACGGCGGCGCCGTCATTGTAGTCAACGCCCGCGCTGAACAATCCAGCGCCCTGAGGGAAGACCGCAGTAATTGGAAGTCCATCCTCATTAAAATCAGCCACCACTAAGATCGCATCATCAACGCCGTCGTGATCCACATCGATAAAGATGTCGATCTCTGCAGTCGCAAAGCTCTCCCAGATTTTCTCGCTCGCAATACCAAACTCGATCAAGTCACCTAGAGCGGCATATGAATTACTACGATAGCCAATGGCCTTAATCGCATTAAATGAGTCGTCGAGGAGTAGCCCGTCTTCTGCTGCCAGGGTGAAGCCCTCTGCCCAGCCCACGCTTGCGCCTCGATTATTGATCGTGACCATGGCGTCTTCTGAGCGGACTTTCATATTGGAGGCGGGGTCGACAACGGCGGTATAACCTACTCGGAGTTGATCGATACCATCATCAAAAACACACCAACCATCCACTTCCACCTGGGAATTGAATGCATCATCATAGGGTCCTACGGATGGATCCATTTTGAGTTTAATCTCAACGTTTTTGCTAGTGAGTTTATTGCTAGCCCATTTACCTCGGTAGTTTTTGCTTTTGGTGTAGTGCTTATGGCTTTTGCCATGGCGGTTCTTGGCGTATTTCCCCTTGCTAGAGTGCTTCCGACTTTTGCTGCTGTGCTTGTGGGAATGACGATCACCAGCGATATGAACGGTCCGAGGGCATTGAACTTCAACTCCTGGAAAGCTCTGGTTCGGAATGTGGGTCACCGAATAGGAGCGGAAGTCTTCCGACAAGTTCACGAGTTTGACATCTACTTTGCGCCTGGTGTTTTTGTCAGGATTAACCCGACCGAAGGAAACGCCGCCAGGCGTCGCATAACTGGTGAGCGTGACCGCTTTATCTGCGCGGACAACTCCGGTTCCCTGACGTGATAGTGCCTGGGCTGGTCCGATGGTGCCATCGGGTACAGCAGCAACCGTTGAATTCTGCAAAATGGCTTTAACGCCCTCGGGCGTGAGTTCAGGATTCTCGGCGAGTAGCAGAGCACTAACACCTGCAACGTGGGGCGCAGACATTGAAGTGCCACCAAGTGTCAAAGGTCCTGCGCCGGTACCAACACCTGCAGATACAATCGCAGACCCAGGGGCGGTGATATCCGGCTTAAACCCAGAACCTCCACGGGCCGGTCCAAGTGAACTGAAGCTAGAGATCGTATCGCCAAAGTTACCCTGGGCGCTGATAGCGGCATCTAATGTCGCAATTTGCGGTGAACCCGTCAGGTCATTTACGATAGCAATACCATCAAATGATGAAATCATTGTGCCGGGTATGGTTGCTGCGGCACTGACGCCGCCCATAATAATTGGTGCAACTCGATCGGGTGCCGTACCGTCATTGTATACAACAATGGCTGTCGCTCCTGCAGCCTGAGCATTGAGATACTTAACATTAAAATCACAACCACCCCTGATGATGAAGGCAACCTGATTTGAGAAGTCATCTGTTATTGGATTGCAGCCTGCGGCATTCGCGCCATCACTTGGTATGGCAAGATTACCTGTGATTGCGCCATCGGCGATGAGCACCGGCCCGGCACCTTCTACTGATTCGTAGCTTGTGCCATTCACATCGATGCCGGTGGTTTCGCCACCTGATAATGAAGACGCTACGGACACAACACTTTGACCAACGGCAGGTGAGCCGGTGATGTAAGGAATAGGGCCGTCGTTACCAGCTGAAGCAACGACCACAATACCCATATCCGACGCATTCTGAGACGCAACCGCTGATGGGTCTTCCGGAGAACCATAACCCGATCCCAGGCTCATATTGATAACATCAACATGGTCGCTGGTGTCGCCATCCCCGTTAGGATCAAGTGCGTATTCAATAGCGTCGGAAACCAAACTGGTTGATCCGCCTGCATCACCGAATACTTTGAGCGCTACAATTGAAGCTTCCGGCGCAACACCGACACCAATAATCCCAGGTACACCAGAGCCAGCCGCAATACCGGCGACATGGCTACCGTGACCACCAACATCAAGGGGGTCAGGATCAGGTGTTGGGACAGAGCCATCGACTCGAGCATCGTAGGTTGGGCCGGCAAAGTCATAACCGCCGATCACTCTGGCGGTCGGGAACGTGCCCGGCTCTATCACGTTCTTGTCATTGGTAGCATATTCAAAGGGGTCGCCGCTGCCGCCAAAATTGGCGTGGAGATAATCAACACCGGAATCAATGATGGCAATGCTGACTCCCTCCCCTGAGTTACCACTGCTTTGTACTGCTGAGGCACCGATCCACGGTACACTCTTGGTTAAGTCAGGCGTATATTGTGTGACTTTAGTAACGGCGACAACGCCAGTCAGTCCGCGGATCTGATCAAGCTGACTCATATCCACTTTAACGCGAATACCATTATCGCCAACTCTCAAACGAGAAAGTTCTGTCGCGCCCATGGCGCTCAGTTGTCCGCTGAGAACTTCCAGCTGCTGAGATAAGGCCGCAGCATAGTTTTTTTGTGCTTCACTATCCGGTGCTTCTGCCCCGGCCTCAACGCGAGCATTGCGCCAGCCGACTACCGGTTGTTCTGCCAACCGGACAAAAACTTCCATTTCGCCTATGTCAACAAGTTCTGCTTTATTGCCTAGTGCCGAGAGCACCGGAGTTGGATTGGGTTTTGTCAGTAAATCTGTTGCCTGTGCTGCGCCGATCGGTAGGCAGCAGCTGAGCAATGCGATCATTTTTAGTTGATTCAATTTAGGTTTTCTTGAATGCATGTGTTTGCCCCATTTGTGATTTTTAATGGATTTAACTGTTCCGCTGGTGCGGATTTTCTCCTTTTTGGATGTAGTACTACTTTAATTGCCAACTCTGGTTAAGCAATCAAAAATGCGTTGATTCAGGGTGAATAAATGACTGGTTTCCGGAAAATATCAGGTTGTGTGTTGCGTATTTCAGATGGTCTGGAAGCTAATAAATAACCAGGTTTTGTTGGGATAGGTAAAGCTCAATTCCCAGCGTTGTTTATGTGCATGCCTCAATGAGACCTAGGTGTGTAACCCGGTAAACACTAGATTGTTCAATAGAGAATTGGTGCTGATCAGTTGCGCAGGAAATCCCCCGTTCGTCGCCTTGGCTAAAGTTGGTAGACCTTGAGCCGCTATGAATCATGTAGACCTGGGCGCAGCTTTTCTTCGGCCATGGCTACCAATTCTGGCCATCATGGACTGCTGCGCCTGTCATCAACTTTATACAGGAGCTCCTATGAGTATTAACCTCACTACTACTTTGCTGTCGCCCCAGGTCCGCGCTGCGGATAAACACTTAACTGATCTTAAGCAGACCGATGGTGCGAGCGCGTTGTTACCAAAGAGTGAGGGGGTCGCGTTCGGAGTTGATTCAAAACCACTAACGTTAGCCTACCAGGCCGCAATCGATCGTATTAACGAGGCGGTTGCGCCGTATCTCGGCGAAGATGCTATTGCGCGGGGGTATGAATCTGGTATTGACGTCTCACCTGTGGCCACGGCAGAACGTATTGTGTCTAAATCCACTGGGCTATTCTCACGCTACGCCGACCAACACGCCGATGGTGATAGGCAAGCCACCGTCATGAAGTTCGTCGATATTATTCGTGGCGGAATCGAGCAGGGCTTTAAAGAAGCTAGAGATATTCTATCGAGCCTTGGTGTATTAGAAGGGGACATTGAAACCAATGTTGATCAAACGTTGGAGTTAACGCTTCAAGGACTGGATGATTTTCAAAATCGAACTCTTAATGTCGAATTCTAAATAAGGCACCGGAGAGATGGAGGTCGATCTATTTTTCATCTTTAGCGGATGAATTAACCGCGGTTCTGACCTTTTGAAATGTCCTCCAAAATATTGTGAATATTAGCGCAGACATAACGGCGTTAACCTCAATCATCTTATCTGTATAAAAATTGAGCAGCGTTGTTCCGGTAGGCTAAATATCAAACAAAAACTAGCCTAAATTCAAGAATTGGAAAAACAAAGTCTTGATTTATTCTATGTAGGCGCCACAGTGGTACTGTCAGCTCATAAAATGGATCAACAATGGAAAAATACCAGCAAGATATCAAAGCGATCTATTTGGCCAGTTGGCGATTTATGTTGGTATGTCCTCTGTTATTTTTCATCCCAGTTCTTGTTGAGTTCGCTCAACATGTGATTGAAATTCAGATTGGCATGTACGCAAGTGCAGATGCGTTCAAAGCGCTGCAGCATGATGAGACGCGGAAGTTATTTGGTTTTATAAAAGTACTATCGACTGTTTTGCCTGGGTATTGGTTAGTTCGATATCTTGGATTCAATAATAGTAAGCAGGCTGCTACAACAATCGAAATGCCAGCCTTTGGGTTATGGCTCGTTGTTGTTGCATTTGGCCTGCCGGTTCAAGTCTTGTCCATCTTCTCTGGCGATATAGCCATTTTTTTCGGTTTGGACGAGTCGAGCTTTTCACAGGGTGTTGGCATTTTCACTGTTGGCTTCTCACTGCTCGGAATTTATCTGATTGGGTGGAGTGTTGCCTGGACTCTCGGCAATGTCTCAATTGGTTGGGTGACGTCAATTAAACTTATGCACGGGCACTTTATCAGGGCCATTGTGTATATGTTGGCAGCCGTTGCGCTATACATGGTTATTCACTACGGCCTTGGCTATCTGGCAATGGGCATGCCAATGTGGTTGGTTTGGAGCCTGTTAACTGTAGACTCTTTATTAGTTGGCCTGCTCGTGCTCAATATGACTGGTGCAGGCTACTTTGCGGTAAGTCGTGCGGCAGCAGAAAAAGGTGTCGAGTTG
>CAXBLU010000015.1:0-84264 GCA_963976815.1 uncultured Pseudomonadales bacterium
GGCCTGCTATACCCTGAAGACCTTGTGCACCGTCTTGACCATCAGCACCACTTGGGCCTGCTATACCCTGAGGACCTGGTGCACCGTCTTGACCATCAGCACCACTTGGACCTGCTATACCCTGAGGACCTGGTGCACCATCTTGACCATCAGCACCACTTGGACCTGCTAAACCTTGAGGACCTTGTGCGCCATCTTGACCGTCAGCACCACTTGGGCCTGCTATACCCTGAGGACCTGGTGCACCATCTTGCCCATCAGCACCACTTGGACCAGGAATCAATTGAATATTGGAGATTTGCTCCGCATTCGCAGCAATACCTGCCGTATTGGCCACGATCATCGCGTGTGGACCTGCTTTTTTGCTCTTTTTAGATTTCTTGCTCTTGTCCGCATAGGCTGAGCTGCTCGCAAGGAGCAAAGCGAGGATCAATATTCTAAATACCATGGTCTTCTCCAATTTTTTTAGGAGTGTAGTGACCCGATATGATTTCGCATATCACCCTAAAGAGTGGTTTTAGGCTAAGACGCTAAAGAAAACCCAGCTTGTTTTGCGACACGTAGACAGTTCACACGGTTCTTCACATTGAATAGTTTGAATATCTGGCCGACATGGGTCTTCACCGTTTCTCTGCTAATAAACAACGCGTCTGCAATTTCCTGGTTGCTCAAGCCATCACCCATCAAGCTCAATATTTCAACCTGGCGTTTAGTGAGTTTTGGGGATTCTGTGCGACTAAGTTCAGACCATTCTTCACTAACCGGCTCATCATCGTCGAGCTTGAGCTCTGCAACCAAGTCTTGTGGAATGTGCAAGTTACCCGCCTTACATTGCTCGATGGCATCAACGAGTTGGTAAACACTATAAGCTTTCGGTACATATCCAATGACACCTAGTTGAAATAGTTGCCTGATGATTGCGGCATCCTGTACCGAAGACATGACCACAATCGGGGTTTCACTGTTGTTCTTGTTGAGATAGCGAATCAGCTCCAGCCCGCCCATGCCTGGCATCATCAAGTCGAGGATATAGAGGTCGTAGTCGTTTCGTTGTAACAAGCGCTGTGGTATCAGTTCAACGTCTGATTCGAAATCCACTGTATAGTCGTTGCGGATGCCGGCAAGCGCTGCAATGAGACCCTCGCAGAATAAAACGTGATCATCGATCATCAAAATTTTCATGAGGTACAGTCTAACTAAAAGTTCGCCGCAGTAGACATGCTTTCCCATCGAAATTCACATAAGCTACAAAAAATAAAAACAGATGGTAGTGTTCACAGTGAACAAAAAGTCGGTCGGACGAGCGTTCACTTTCCTAGCTCTCTTGGGTCTATCACAAAACCCAGCTAATGCAGAACTCATCCCAAATTTCGAAGAAAAGCTTCCAGTGGGCTCCTATGCTCACGTCGCAGCTGTAGGGGACGCCTCACCGGATAAGTCCAAGTGGAGTTCTATTGAATACCTATCAGGGCTAGATGAACAAATTGACAAGCAAGGCTTCGCTGCGACTACCGGGTTAGCCTGGTCAAAAAATTTAAACGATAACATCGCGATGAGCCCAGACGCACACTCAACTCTGGTGGTATTCGAATTCAACGTTGATACTCCAACTAACACCTTGATGGAATTGTCGGCTGCTCACGGTTTTGCCTGGTATTACCGAGACCACAATGGTGAGGTGCACCACCACATCGACAACTACTCGAAAGGCATAGCATCCCGAGAAGTTTTTGATATACGCCCGGTGATCCCGCTGCGGTTCGAGCCGAATCACACCTACCGAGTATTTGTCGTCACCTTTGTCTATTCACCAGGTTCGATAGTATCGTACAACCTTTGGCAACCAGAGTCGTTCCGCGCTAACCGCACAGCCTTTCATTTGACTGAAGGGATGTTTTTTGGTTTCGCAATAACGATTGCCATCGCCAGTCTCGTCTTCGCCATCGCATTTCAACAAATCGTCTACCTGTTCTTTGCAGGGTTTATAGCTAGTAGCAGTATAACTATCTATTCCTCTACCGGATTTTCTTTGCTGTTTGGTCTCGGAGACCAGATAAAGTTAACGATACCCTTAATAACGCTGTCTTACGGCGCCACCACAGCATTTGCCAACCTATTCGGTATGTATTTTCTCGATATGTGGAACACACATAGAAAATTGTATTGGACCTATTTTGGAATGACTATCTTCACAACAACGGTGAGTACCTACCCGCTGTTCATGAGCGCAACCACCGACAGCGTCGAATTAGTTTATCCGTCAACTGGCATCGCAATGTTAGTTGGCCAGCTAGTACACCTATATACACTGGTGTACTACTTAAAAAAGAACCAAAGTGTTATCTATTGGTGGACAGGAATGACGGTCTACTCTGGATCGATATTATTTTCGGTGATCCGGGCCGGGGAATCCACGGAGTTGGGGAATGTTCCCCAGCTGACTATGGTTGTGGACGCTTTGTTACTGATGATTTTATTAATTTTTAATTTCAAAGGCGAGCAAGCATCACGTAGAGCCGCGCAGCAATCATCCATAGAAAATCTTCGGCTTGCGCGAGATCTGGAAAAATCACGCTCAACCTTTGTTGCAGCCGTTGGCCATGATCTGCGTGGTCCTGTGCAGGCAATCAGCCACTTTACAGAATCTCTGAAACATTCAGCCACGGAGCCACACAGGCAGAAGTTGAATAAGATTGATGAAAACATCCTATCAATTTCAGAGTTATTGGACAGCATGATTAACTTGTCCCGCATAGATTGGCAGTCATCCCAACCACAAGTAGAGCCAGTCGCTTTAAGGCCTCTCTTACTCGAACTCCGTTCTGCATTTCTTGGTAAAGCAGCCGAAAAAAATCTTGAGTTGGAGATTGAAACCACTGAATGCGCCGTTCTGACTGATCGGGTTTGCCTGGGTCAGATATTGCGAAATCTAACTGACAATGCAATCAAATACACCGATGCAGGATTTATTCGGGTCCGTGTGGTGACACTGGAAACAACCGTCAAGATTACTGTCGCTGATTCCGGTGTGGGAATTCCGGTGGAGGATTTTGGCAATATATTTGGCGAGTTTTATCAAGTCGATAGGACCGATGAGTCGAAACCAGGTGTTGGGCTCGGCCTATCAATAGTCGCCAGGTTAACCCGGCTACTCGGTATTCGCATTACAGTAAACTCCAAAGACAAACAGGGCAGTCAATTTGAATTAGAAATAGATAGAACGGATTTACCCGAGCATGAGACACCTCTAAGTGAGGCCGCGTTGTCTGGGATGTCGAATACGACACTAGCGCTAGTAAGCAATGAAGTGGCAGCGTTCAAGAATGTGGTGGAGCTACTAAAAAGTTGGGGAGTGAAAGTGGTTATAACCGACATCATCCCTGCTGTCACTGTCGATCTCGTTGTGATCGACCAGGAGGCTCTAGATCGATTGCGACCTGATGAAGAAGCCCCCTTAGTCATCATTGAACCGGACATCAGTCCCATGAGATTGAGGCGGCTTGTTCAACGTCAAATTAACTCAGTGGTTAAGTGAAGGGTACTGCCAAGTTAACTGCCATCCAACGATAATCCCACGATGGCAAAATCAAATATGTACAAACGATATCGTTTTCCCGCAGAAATCATCCAATATGCCGTCTGGCTCTATTTTCGAATCAAGCTGAGTCATCGTGATATTGAGGATTTGTTAGCTCAGCGCGGAGTTATTGTCACCCATGAATCAATTCGATGGTGGTGCAACAAATTTGGATCGAAATATGCTGCGAGATTGTGTAGAAAGCATAAGGGTTATGGTGACACCGAAGATTTTAAACGTTCATGCAGCTGTACACAATTTGTTCAATTTGGGACGTCATTTGGTTTCAGCTAAAACATATCGAGATTTCAGGCTGCGTTCCTTTGCGTCTTGGATAAATGCAGTGATGATTTAGATTGGAATTACTACGATTACTTGTTGTTTGAGAAGTTAATTTGGCTGTACATAAAAACTCCTTCACTCTTATCTGTAGATTGACGATTAAGAGCGAAGGAGCATTCAGGTTCAAAACGGAGTGAACTATTTGAATCAAGTATGAGTGCTTAAGGCAAGATCACATAACTTGCAGTAAACCCATCGGCGCCTCTTTGGCCAGTGCCACCCAACGCACCATTACCGCCTCGGCCACCATTACCGCCTCGGCCAATTTCAGAGGTATCGCGGCTAGCACCTGTACCACCGAAACCACCTTGGCCTCCTGGGCCTGCGTTACCACCTTGGCCTCCTGGCCCAGCTTCGCCTAACTGAAATACAATAGTTGCTTGAGGCAAGTTAGTGTTAGCAACGTTATCAACTAGAATACCAACATTCGCTCCGCCGCCGAAACCACCGGCGCCACCGCCTCCTGGTTCACCACCGGCTCCACCACCACCGCCGCCGTTACCAGAACCGTTCACAGCCCCACAGAAAAATCCGCCAAACTGACCGCCGCCGCCGCCACCACCGCCACCGCCAGAACCTTGAGTTCCTACGCGACCTTCTTGACCTACTTGCGGCATAAAGTAGGCGTCATCATGTGAATCAGCAGAATAACTCGTCGTTGAGTATGCTTGGGGTCTAGCTCCGGCAGTACCATTGACGCCATTATTACCTGGTGCGCCAGTACCACAAGAAGCGCCGCTAGCGGTTCCTGGTAGCCCGCCAGTGCCTCCTGAGCCAGCAGCAATCCCCGTTCCGGACAAGCCATTTCTGCCGACTCCACTGCTAGTTTTTTCACCGCCAGTACCGCCGGCTCCGCCGCTGTTTGAAGAGGCGCCAATACCTGCACTGCCGCCAGTGCCAGGGCGATCGTCATCATCGCTATCACCAAATGAACCATTTGCGCCGTTTGCACCGCTAGTACCCGCAACGCCTGTGGCACCTCTAGCCCCTTGACCAGCGTCTCCAGTGGCAACATTTAGAAACTTAAAGGTTACCGCTTCAGAATTAGAGAAATGGCCACCATAAATCGAGTCACCTGACGTTGTGCTCACGCCCGCACCCAGGGGCAACACGTTAAGAGACAGCCAGCTTATTTGAATGGGATCTTGAACGTTCATGGCTCGTATCCCGACGTATTGACTTGCGGCACCCTGAGTTTCTACCCCTGGATTGATTGTGACGTTAGACTCGTTACCTTCACTGACAAAAGAGTTGGTGTCGTCATGCTCCCAAAATGTGCCATTGTCTGCGTAGAAGCCGCCATGAACTGCAACGCCAGCGAGTACTTCCCAGGTATTGTCTAGTACGTAGTCACCCGTAAACAGATAAATCTCATTTCGTTCTTCATCGTTGTTGGCAATATCAATTGCTCGCTGTAAAGAGACGGGATCGGTGTAGCGTCCGGTTGAACCTGTTGCGTCAGCTTTGACAAAAATTCCTAGACTTAAATCACCGTCAAAACCATCACGGTTTTCGTCCATGCCATCTCCGAATGGATCGAGGCCTGCTTGTACAATCGCGATAGAAAGATCGCCACTTCTTGAAATGTTGCCACCATTTTGCTCCGACATAATGATTTCAAGGTTAACGGTGGTGGGGATGTCTGGCGCTCTAAAAGTACCGGAGAAAGTATTGGCTGAGATTTGTGTCACATCGATCATATTGGCATAGGCACCAAATCCTTCACCCCAATGTGCGGATAGAACCTTAGGATTACTGTAGCCAGCAATTGTCCAACTCAGCACGACTTCGTTCAGTACGATACCGTTTTGAGTGAAAACACCGTTTTCTACGCCGCCTACAATTAGCTCAGGAGTTGAAATATTGGCTTGTAGATTGGGCGTTGTCACAGCGACCTGCTCACCAGAGCTCAGCGTAAAGTTCAGATCAAACGAACCGTCGTCATTTGCAGAAGCGGCAATGCTGTCAATACCAACGCCTACGTCACCTTGAATGCCTTGAGGGCCAGGGATGAGTTGGATCGTTTGTAGTCCATCCAATGCTTGTTGAGCTTTGGTACCGGCAGTACCGGCTGCAACAACAGCTTGGTCCGCGGTTGTTTGCGCTGCCGTGCTGTTTGCCACTGCATTATTCGCTGTGTTCTGAGCTGCAGTAGCGCTGCTTTGCGCACCTACTGCGATAGTTGCCGCACCTTCAGCAGATGCCTGAGCACCTTCGGCTGATACTTGTGCTGTGTGCGCTGATTGTTGAGCGGCATCTGCGGAATTTTGAGCTGTCGCTGCATTTGTCACGGCCAGATCTGCTGTACCTTGCGCAGCATCGGAAGACGCTTGCGCTGCTGCTGCGTTGGTTACACCCAGGGATGCAACTGTTTGTGCTTCTGCTGTGGCCGATTGATTGATACCAATTGCCGCGAGATTAGAGGTTGATGCGGATTGTGCTGTCGCTGCATCTTGTAACGCTTGATCAGCCGTTTGTTGTGCAGCAATCGCTAATACTTGGCCAGCATCCGCAGTTGCAGTCGCGGTCAAAGCTTCTGTAAGAGCGCTTTCGGCAGAACTTTGAACTGCGGTTATGGCGTTTTGAATTGCGGCTATGCGACCATTAAGTTCATCATCTGTGCTAGATCTTGCAAAAACTTCTGCTTCGTCCGCCGCTTCCCGCAGGGCAATCTCTTCTGCTAAAGCAATAGATAGGTCAGAAGCACCTGCTTCGATGGTTAAGAGATGACTGGCGCGGTCTTTAGACGATTTACCTGCAGCGACATCTAATAAGTAGTCGCCAGAAACAGGCGCGCCCGTTTCATCAAGAAACGCCGCGGGTAAACTAAAAGAGAAAAGGTTGTCTCGAGTATCATCATCCGCATCAATTACGATCAAATCATTAGCGAGTGTTACGGTGAGTTTGTCTTCTTTGCCGAAATTGCGTCCTGAAACAATAACCAGAGGCTGCTGTAACGGCTCAACAGAACCATCTTCAAGCGTTGTGGTGTAAACGATCCGCACCACATCTACGGCAAACTCTTTATTCGATTTGCTCGATTTCTCAGATTTTGCGCTTTTCTTTGATTTATCAGCGAAAGCTGAAACGCTCAAAGCGCTTATTAGAAGTAACATGAGAACAGCTCTCATCAATCAATCTCCGATTATTATTGGTTGTTTGTTCGTAGGTTCGCCGATGATTCTTCAGCACTGGTGAATCGATGGGCTCGCGCGTTTATTAAGCATGCTAAAGCGCGTAAGGCATTGATACACAAGGTCTACAGGTTGATCGGTTTGTGCTCGTTTTTGATCGGTTTGTGCAAGCAATAGAGTGAGGCTGCAGCTCTACAGCCCTTTTTAGAGGTCTATCCGGCGAGGTAGTCCGATTGATTTTGTACAACTGATTGCCTTCTGCTACCGTCCAGCCGGATCCTGAACCCTAGTAAAGAGATATTGGATTGGAGCGAAAGTACCTAAACGGTCTTATTTGTCTATTAGTGGGCATTCTACTAGGCAATGTCTCGCTTGCTGCGAGCGGGGATTTTCGGTCGGATTCAAATCGTAATAGTCCACTTCAATCCCAACAATGTGCAGACGCATCACTCAAGGGCCAACAAAACTTGATTGACCATCTGTATCACTATGCTGATCCTTCGATGGCTCTCGAGAAAGTCTGGGATGAATCCATAGAATTTAGAAAACTAGAAGGTACTTCGAGCCACTACAGTTTTGGTACCGCAAAGGTTGCTCATTGGATGCGGTTTTGCGTCCGTAACCCTTCAGATATTACCCTCGACCTAGTAGCTGCAATCGGGCCAGCTTTAGCCCAGGAGCTCGATTTTTATCCAAGAAATGAAGGGCGCAGATTTCGCACTGGCAACTCTAGGGCGTTTGATACTCGTGATATTCATGACCCGGCATTTCATTTTTCGCTGTCGGTGCCGCCGGGAGAAATGCGCGAATACGCCATTCGGTTAACAGCCGCTAATAATGCCTTTGTGACTGCCGAACTGTGGGATGAAGTCAGTTACGAAGTGAACAAGGATGAAGTAGAAGCGGGTTACGGCGTTTTCACTGGTATCTTCTTGGGATTGTTGTTCTATAACATCATGCTTTATGTCTCTATTCGTGAAGCGGTTTCACTTTGGTATATCGCCTTTGCATTGAGCATGTTTTCGGTCTTAGCTTTCTTTGACGGGCGATACTTTCAGTACCTGTTGCCCGATCAACCGCAACTGACCTACTCGTTGTTGATGGTGTGTTACTACCTTGTCTGCCTCACCGGCGCGATGTTCTCTCGCAGCTATTTGAAACTTGAACAACATCGCCGCCTCGATAAAACCGGTCTGCTGCTCATTTGCGTTTTCTCCCTTGCCATTTTGTTTGCTTACTTCACATCAGTAAGACTGTTCCTGACATTGTGCGGCATATTCTCGATGGCGATGATTGCCTATTACGCCTTCTTTTCTGGTGTGTACCAACTCTTAAAAGGCAGCGTCGAGGCGCGTTACTATCTGATTGCTTTGTCACCCTTAACCATCAGTATTTTTGAAGATGGGTTTTATAATCTAGGCATTATTTCAGAGCACATCGAGCCTTACAGTCCAAAAGTTGGGTTATCGGCAACAATGATTCTATTAGCCTTTGGTGTCGGTCGGACGTTGTTTGATGAAAAACGTAAAGCTCAGAACGAAGCGTTGCATCAGTCAGAACTGGCGAACGAACTGAAAAGTACCTACAGCCAATCGTTAGAAAAAGAAATTGTAGAGCGCACGAGTGAAATTCAGGCAATGAATGCAGACCTTGAGTATCAAGCGGAACAACTTATCGAACTCGATAATGTGAAGTCTCGTTTCTTTGCGAACATCAGCCATGAGTTTAGAACACCTTTGACGTTGATCCAGGGCCCCTTGAGCAACTTGCTAGATAAGAAAGACTTTGCAGAAAAAGAGGTCGTCTCTAAGGTATACGCGCACTCGAAACAGTTACAAAACTTGATCGATCAGTTGTTAGCACTGAGCCGGTTCGATGGTGATTCTGCGCAACTACGAGCGGAGAAAACGAATCTAGTCGATACCTGCCGGTTTTTCGTTTCACAATTTGCAAGTTTTGCGGATGACGCTGGCATCGATTTAGAGTTGCACAGTGATGAGACAAACATCGAAGCTTATATTGACGTTGAATCTTTTCAGATTGTGATTAATAACCTCATTAACAATGCGCTTAAATTTACGCCGGCAGGTGGAAGCATACAGTTTGATATCTATGCGGATCCACCTAAAAGTTCAGACACTTCCGCTTATGAAGATGTTGATGAAAAAGTTGACGGTCGCCTAGTTCATATAACGGTTACTGACTCTGGAATGGGTATCAGTGAGACCGATTTACCGAGTATTTTTGATCGGTACTATTTGGGTAATAATCAAAATGAGAACCAAACTAGTCAAATGGGATCGGGAGTTGGCTTGGCTTTAGTCAAAGAAGTCATCAACCATCACGGCGGGCAGATTCAAGTCTCGAGCGTGTTGCAAGTGGGCACTCGATTCGAAATCACTTTACCCTTGGGCAAAGAACACCTACATCCCTCCGAAGTGGTTGAAGTGACGCGTCGAAATTTTCCGAAATCTGGATTCAAACCCATTCATATTGAGACAAGCCATCACGAGTCTGTCCAACCTTCTAACAAGCTGCACAAGGTGCTTGTAGTTGACGACAATAAAGATATGCGTGAATACCTAAGGGGGTTGTTGGAGGCTAGTTACGAGGTGGTGGAGGCGAATGATGGTCAAGAGGCCGAAGAGGTTATGAGCCTAGAGAAACCCTCACTCGTGATTACGGATTTAATGATGCCTGTTAAGGACGGCTTAGAGTTTGTTAAAAGCGTTAAGCAGCAGCCGATCTATGCACTCACTCCCATTATCATGCTAACGGCAAAAGCGGGTAGAGAATCTAGAATTCAAGGTTTAGATGCTGCTGCAGACGACTATCTCGAAAAACCATTTGACGCAAAAGAATTACAAGCCCGCGTTCAAAACTTGCTGTTGAAATACCAGTTTTTGAAAACAGCTAACGCGGAACCTGAAGTTAAAAACGAATTTTTGGTGCGGCTATCTAAGGCTGCAAATGAAAATCTGTCTAGTGATAGCTTTGGTGTCGAAGAGCTTGCCCAGTGCATGTTTATGAGTTCTCCGACTTTGCGTCGCAAGCTTGCAGCCTGTTCGAGCTTTTCTCCATCAAGTTTTCTTCGTCAACATCGTCTAGAACAAGCGAAAATACTAATCGAAAAAGGAGAAATGAGATCAGTTGCAGAACTCGCCAGCGCTGTTGGGTTTACTCACACAAGTTATTTTTCGCGCCTTTATAAAACGACCTATGGTGATAACCCGCGAATCGGGGGACAGTTTACTTAACTCAGTACTTACACTCATTTCCCACAACCTGAATCAACCTATTCGCACATCAATTGCCAACTTTCTCGGTACCATTATCTTCAATCGATGCTGAAAATGATCATCTCTTAGTACTGAGACTTATAAATGGCTCGCATGCCTCGGCTAGTTGTTCCTGGTTACCCGCATCACGTCACACAGCGTGGCAATCGGCGCCAGAAAACTTTCTATAATAATGAAGACTACCAGGCATACCTGGAGCTAATAGCGATTGCGAAATCAAACGCCGGGTGTGATATCTGGGCATACTGCCTGATGCCAAACCATGTGCACTTTGTCATTGTTCCCGAGTATAAAGAGAGTCTGGCGCTCTTATTCAAGGAAGCCCATCGTTGTTATACGCGTAGGGTCAACTTCCGAGAAAAGTGGCGTGGGCACCTCTGGCAGGAACGTTTTCATTCGTTCGTCATGGACGAACCCCGCCTGGATGCCACGGTAAAATATGTAGAACTAAACCCGGTTAAGGCAAAGATGTGTAAAAACCCACAGGACTGGCGCTGGTCTAGCGTTCACGCTCACCTGAGTGCGGAGAATGACGGATTGGTTTCAGTTAGACCGATGTTGGAAAAGTTTCCTAATTGGGCAGAGTATCTTGAGAAAACTGAATCCGAAAATGAAATGCAAAGAATACAATTGCACACACGTACAGGAAGGCCGCTCGGCAGTGACAATTTCGTTGAAATGCTTGAAGCATTGTCAGGGAAATCGCTCAAACTCGGTAAGCCTGGACCTAAAACAGATTAGATAAATTGCTGCTCAGGTGTAGAGTTGTGAGAGTTAAGTAAACTGTCCCCTGATCCAAAAAGATGGTGGCTGGAGGTGGAATCGAACCACCGACACGGGGATTTTCAATCCCCTGCTCTACCGACTGAGCTATCCGGCCACTTTGATCATCTTCGTAGTTTCTCGGTATTCATGAGGCCATGAATCGAGAGGGCGGTATTAAACCGAAGCGGGGGGGTTGAGTCAAGTTATCGAGCCAATTCTGGGGTGATTTTGGGGTTGATTTGGCTGGGGTGCGGTCGTGGTGCGGCACTAATTCTGACGAGGCCCGTTTGATTCGGCTTGCTGCTGGTATGGGGGGTAATGGTCCACTGTTGATCGACCCATTGAACCAGGTGCCATTTATTGGGCTGGTCCTGTAATTGGACAAATCCTTTTAGCCGTAGGGTGCTCTCATCCAGGTTGTTGAGCCAGGTTTCTAGTGTTTGTTTGGACTGGGGTTCGTCAAATTCGATCTTCTCTGCTAGAAACCGAGGCGGGCGTGCTTCCGGTGAAAAGCTAGGACGCACTCGCTGTTGCTGCAGCCATGTTTGCAGCTCTGGAAGCTGATCTGAAGACATTAGGTCCTGCTTAGTAATAATAAAATTCTCTGCTTCTTCAAGTTGTTTGCGGATATGGCCGGCAATAAATTTATCCTGGGTCAGTTGTTTGATCCGGGTGGCATCTACCAGGGTCAGTGTCTCTTTTAGCTCAAACTCTGGCCAGGATAAGACTCTGTCTTTTAGGCGGGTCGGGTCAGCCACGCCACTTGCCTCAAGTAGTACCCAGTCAATGTTCTGGGCAATAGCGCGGAGCTGGTCGGCCGCTTGTTCCAAACCGCCTTCCATTGAGCAGCAGACGCAGCCGTTTTCTAATGCAACCGTGACGCCGTCGCTTGCTTCGATCAGTTCTGCATCAACGTTTAAACTGCCAAAGTCATTCACCAGTACCCCAAAGCGAACGCCGCCTGAGTTGTTTAATCGCCGGTTGATATAGGTGGTTTTGCCGGAGCCCAGGTAGCCTGCAACAATACTGATGGGCAGATCAAACATTGGTTTGGACATTGTCTAGAGCACTAATCGGAAACACTCTACCTTCAAAAACCGTGGCCAAGATTGTGATGTCGCGTAATCCGCCAGCGCCAACTTCATAGGGGTCTTGGTCCAAGACGGCGAAGTCCGCCTTTTTGCCGGCGCGAATGCTACCGGTTTCATTTTGCAGACCCAGTATGGCGGCAGCATCAATGGTGATGGCCCGCAGGGCACGATCCAAACTCATACAAAGTTCCGGCGCAACCACATCGCCGTCACAGTTTTCCCGGGTTATGGCGACCCATGCGCTGTGGAGTGGCATTGCCGGGGCCATCGGGAAGTCAGAATGAAATGCCGTGAGTATGTCCGCCTGTTCGCAGGCGCCCACTCGCGCCATCTGGTGAGCGCGTTCGATGCCGATACCAACATTGCTATAGGCTGCACTGAGTTCATGTAGGTAATAGACATTGGCGGATACGTTTGCGCCGAGTGTTTTGATCCGCTGCACTTGTTCTGGAGTGCTGAAGCCAAAATGTTCGATGGTAAAACCATGATTAAACCGTGGCCGCTCCCACTGGAGTTTTTCTAATGTGTCCAGTGCCAGTTCTAGTCCTAGATCACCGGTGCAGTGCACGTGGATTTCAAAACCCTCGTTCCAATAAACTCTGGCGGCGGCTTCAAAGTCCTCGGGTACCATCAGCCATTCACCCAGGTGGTCGTCGATATAACCGGGGGCTTGTAACATGGCCAGCTGAGAGAAAAATGCGCCATCGGTAAACATTTTGATCTTGTTGGTAAATCGATAATTGGCGGTGTTGAGTTCCGGCAGGGTTTTAGCGAAGGCGACGCCTTTTATGTGATCGCCTTGCTCTGCACGAATACGATTGATGTGGGCAACACCTAAAACCCTAAAAGGTGCGTCACTGCCACCCATGATGGCACGGCCTGTTTCCCATTCTTTGATGAGGTCATCGAACAGGCCCACGGCCATATCGCCAAGGGTGGTGTGGCCGCCAAAGTGTGCAAGTTGTTTGAGTCGGGTTAAACCATGGTTGATCCACTCGGGGGACATAATGATGGCGTTCAATTTGCCAATAGCATAGCTCAAACCGTTCTCGTAAAAGTGTCCGTTGTTATAGTCAATTTGATGGCGATCCCGGACCTTATCCTCCTCGATGCCGAGCTGATTCAGCATGGCGGTATTTAAATACACCTCATGGAAAGAGCGTTGCCAGATTACCGTAGGCCGATCTCCGAAGATTTTATCTAACATGGGTCTGCCGATCTCGCCATGCCAGTGCTTGTGGTAACCCCAGCTAAAAAACGGCTCACCAACCGGTAGAGACTCGTGGTAGTGCTGTAGCTTTTGCTTAAAGCCATCGGGTGTTGTTGTCGCGGGCACGGTTTCCCAGGGGAATTTCCATTCAAGAGCAGTAATAAACTGCATGGGTAACAACACCGCCGCCATCACCGGGTGCAGGTGTGGATCGATAAAACCGGGCATAATGATCTGGTCTTTGAAGGTGTCGTTAAACCGGTGTTCGTGTTGGCTAAGCCAGGGCTGCAGAGTTTCGATCGTGCCGACTTCAAGAATGACACCATCTCTTACCGCGACGGCGGTGCCTGTTGGCCAGGCATCATTCATGGTGATAATTTTTTTTGCCGTAAACACTTCGATCATTTTACTAGCCTATTATTCTGCTCGAGGTGGGGCATGTTGCGCATGGAACGTTTAGCTACTCAGGCACATAACCTTCAGCGTGATCAATGGCTTCGCCGATTAGAAATTTATCCCGCTGCTCGTTCAGATATTTGCGGGATTCTTTGTCCATCATGTTGAGGTGTTTCTCGTTGATCAACATTGTCTGATGGGTTTGCCATTCTTCCCAGGCTTTCGCCGAAACAGTGTCGAACACCACCTGACCTTTGGGGCCAGGGAAGGGAGCAGCGTCGAGGCCGGGAAGTTCCTTTTTATAACGCGAACACATCACGGTACGGCTCATAGCATTCTCAATTTTTGTTTGTGGAAGTGTTTCATTAGCTTTCTATTTGTCTGTCTATTGTTCTAGCTGTTAGCCCATCGATGATTTTAGTCACCGGCCGGGTTAGTCCAACGGACTGTGGTGCTTGAAGTGAATACCACAGTCTCCCGGATTCAGCGACTTCGTCACGATTAGATTCCGATTTTACGTGAATGGGCGTGATATCTAAATGGAAGTGGGTAAATGTATGGCGAAAGGGTGTGAGGTGGTTGATATTGCGCGCGCCGATCGAGAGTTGTTCGAGGGTCTGGTCTACTTCCTCAGGCGAGCATTCAGGAAAGCTCCATAACCCACCCCATAGGCCGCTGGGAGGGCGCTGTTTGAGTAGTAGATCGCCCACGGCATCCTGCACAACTAGCATGCAGGTTGATTTGATGGGTTTGTCTTTTTTGGGTTTCTTACCGGGATATCGTGCGATCGCGTCTTCGATAAAGGCCTGGCAATCTGCAGAAAGCGGGCAGTCCGAGCATCGCGGCCGACTGCGGGTACAAAGTGTTGCACCTAGATCCATAATGGCCTGGGTATAGTCTGCGGTTCTTGCGGTTGGCGTTAATGCTTCTGCGAGTTGCCATAGATCTTTTGCAATTGTCGGTTGCCCTGGCCAGCCATCCACCGCGCCAAATCTTGCGAGGACGCGCTTAACATTGCCGTCTAATATGGCGGCATGTTGCTGCATCGCAATGGCGCGAATGGCGCCGGCGGTAGATCGGCCAATTCCAGGTAATGCTTCAAGGGCTTCCTGGGTGTCTGGAAACTCTCCGTTGTATTGCTCGGTAATGATTTTTGCGGATTTGTGTAGGTTTCTTCCCCGGGCGTAGTAACCCAGTCCTGTCCAGAGATGCAGGACTTCGTCCTGGTCAGCCTCGGCTAACGTGTTCACGATGGGGAAGCGATCCATAAATCGCTCAAAATAAGGAATAACCGTTGTGACCTGGGTTTGTTGCAGCATGATCTCGGACACCCAGACGCGATAGGGTGAGATGTCCTGTTGCCACGGCAGGTGCTTCCTGCCGTGTTGATCAAACCAGGCTAATAACCGGTCAGAGAAGGAGGCTGGCATTCCTAGTTGAATAACCCTTTTAATAGATCCTTTGCTTTGTCTTTCAGTTCGTCCGGTACCTGCTCTTCCAGTTTCTTCTTCAGCGCTTCTGTACCCTGGCGTTTGATTTCCTGGGTGGCAAGCTCGGTGATCATTTTGGTGATCGCGCTTCGATCCGGTAGACAAAGGTCAATTGGGTCTGCATCTAAAGAGCCTGCACAATGTAACGGAAAGCGAACGCCCGTGAGTTTAGGGCTGACCTTAAACTGACCGCTGGTTGCCAGCAGGGTTGTTTCCAGATCATAGGCGAGGGTATTCGCAAAATAGTTGATGCCGCCGGTGCCGCTAATCCGCATATTTTCGATCGAGGCGTTTAGGCTTTGATCTTTGCTGATGCCTACTTTGAAATTGTGGTCTCCCGTTAGGAAGGCAAAGGGCAGCATGTCGGGCCATTCGGCGATACCGGAGTTTGATCCCTGCAGGCCATCAACAATGGCTGCAATCTTTTTAATTGGTCGTACGTCCAATGTACCGTCGGCGATCTTAAAGGTGGATTGACCATTTAAGCTGTCGACCAACTGGCTCATCATATTGCCTTTGAATGTATGGTTGGCGTTCAGTTCCAGGGTTCCGGTAATCGAGTCAAACTCTAACGCTTTTGTGATATCGATCCCGGTGACAGTAAATGCTGAAGTTGTGCTCGGGGTTTTGCCGGCATAATTACTCGCCAGATTCAGGGTGATGCTACCGGTATAGGCATCGGCACTGCTGGTGACGCTAAGCTGTCCATCCTGATTCTTAAGTTTTAACTTAATGTTGGTGGCATTCCAGGTCTCGTATTGCACCTTTGCAATAGTAAAAGTGCCATCAATATTGGTGTCCTTTAAGTCGGTAACCGGGATCACTTCGCTATCGGCAATAACTGCGGTTGAGGATGCTGCGCCTGACGTGCTTGTTGTTTCTGTTGTGGGTTCCAGATAGTCCGAGGCAATGATGCTATCGACCGCCAGGTTAAAGTTGATGCCCGTTTTTGCGGCGAGTGTGATGGTGATATCACCGTCTAATTTGCTCTGGTCCATGTTCAGCTTCAGGTTTGTCAGCTTGATCTGGTCAAGGCTGCCGTTGATATCTGCATTTAAGCTGACCTCTGTGAGGGCCTGGGGGTTTTCCGTTGTCATTGGAGAATCTAATGCGGCCAACAGTGTTTTGGCATTAAATGTTGGTGCGCTGATATTGCCGGTAAATTTTGTTGCGCCAAAAATGTCAGTGGCATCAATGCCAAAGGCGAGTTTTAGTTCCGCCAGAGTGAGCTCGCTGTTGTTCAATTTGGCCGTGCCGGTGCTGGTGTTTACCTTGCCGTTCATGCGCACGGTTGTTGTGATCGGCGCGCTATCGGCCTGGGTAACGGTGCTGGCAATGGTGAAATTTTCGAGGGTGAATTCATCCAAAGACTCGTTGATGACGGCTTTTCCGGTCAATTCAACATCAGCGATTAACTGACTTATTTTGTCTTCAACTTTCAGGTTGCTGTTAATGTCCGTGGTGATTCCTGTACCCAGGGGGCCGGTACGAAACTGACTGAGGGTCAGGACATAGTGGCTGTTGGTAGATTTGTCGAGGTAGTTCACATTGGCGTTGGTAATATCAATGCCACCGATATCCACGCTCATCGAGTTGTCGCTGCTGGCATCATTAGTAGCCGTTGAGTCTGAGCTTTCAGATGTGGAACTGGCGGTTCCTGTTTCTGCCTCTGTTACCTCAGATACCTCCCAATTGCCTTCACCGGCGGCATCAACCTCGGCATTAACCGTTAAACCGTCAATGCTGAGTCCGCTCACTTCAACGCTACCACCAAAAATGAGGGGTAATAGTTTGAGATCAACGCTAGCGGACTTCAAGCTCGCCAGGGGTGCTGCCGATTTAGGCGTGGTCACAGCAACATCTTTTAAGGCAATGGCAATGGGCGGGAAGTATTGCCATTCGATGTCACCGTTGATCTGCAATCCATAACCCGTTTGGCTTTCGAATGCGGTTGAGATGCGTTGTTTATAGGCGCTTGGGTTATCCAAGACGACCATAAGACCGACAATTCCAACAACAATAAGACCGACCAGGGTGGACACGATAATGAGAGGCCGAGACATAGTTCATCCTTTTAATTTGTGAGTTTCCCAATTTTGGGAAACGATCTTAGCTTTTAGCGAGATTGAGATTTGTGCGGGTGTAGTCACACAGTACTTGTATGATGCCGCGAGTGACGTCTTTGTTCCCGGACATCAGCTCATAAAGTGCTTCTCCGTCCAGTCGCAGGAGTGTGCAGTCTTCTACGGCATTGACCGTGGCTGCCCGGGGTTCTGGATCCAACGCCGCCAGTTCTCCAAACACGGTACGGGTACCCAGTACCCCGAGTTCTTTATCGCCTTCAGAAATGCGGACCTTACCGTTGACGACAATATACATGCTGGTGCCGAGTTCACCCTGGCGGATGATCGTTTCTCCAGCAAGGTACTCAACAGATTCGACAATCGTCGCAAGGTCGGCCAACTGCGCTTCTGGAACAGAAGAGAAGATGTTAACCGACTTCAAGATCAGGATTTTCTCGATGGTGAGAAGCATATAACCACGGATGGTAACGTTACCCCCGTATTATGCAGGGTTCAGCGGCGATAGGAAAACTTTAGCTTGAGCTGGTTAGCTTGCGGTTTTTGCGGTGGAGGCCAGTAGTTCCGCAACAATGCTGCGTATATTGGTGCTCTCGTCGTCGGCATGGGCGGACAGAGTTTTTGGCAGGTCAGGGGGGTTGAGCTGGGCTAAGGCCCACAGAGCGGTTTCCCTTACCAGGGATTCCTGATCGTTGAGGCTGCTCCGAATCAGATCCTCAAATTCTGTCAGCTGCAGCTCACCAATCTTGTGCAGGAGTACCGCCCGGGTCCAATACAAAGATTGCCCGTAATAGCTGTCGAGCACATGATGCAGGCGCAGATCCGCGGTCATGCGTGTCTGGGGAAAGCGCACCGATAGCGCCTGTAACCGCTCGGCAACGGTCAAATCGTCCAGTAGAGGAAAGACAATTTGTTTCACTTCGGCGGTTAACAGATTGTCCAGGACTTCCAGGGCAAAAACCCGTAGTTCCGATATCTTGGAGTCAATATTGGCTCTGGTATCTAGCATCACGCTTGAACTGAAGATAAAGGAGGTGAGCAGCAGCATATTGTCTCGATGCAGGTCTAACTCGTGGCCCATCGCAGAGTGCACACCCTCGAGTCCTTCGACGCCCCAGATGTCCTCCATCGATGCGAGGAGAAAAGTCACTGCCTGAACTTCTTCGTTGAGTGTATTGACGAATTTATAGCGATCATCATCGGTGGACTGATAGCGAAGATTGGCCAGCGCCACATAAACGTGGTGGCGTAACTCGGGGTCATCAATGTCGATGTGTTGAAGTAGAATGTCGGTTGTTGCGGTAGAGTCAATTTCCTGCAGTATCTCAACCACCTTACGTCGAACCACCCGGCTAACCGAAGGATTGGAAAGCGTGCGCTCCAGGTCGAGTAGTGCGCCTTCACCGTGCTGTTGTAAGGACTGACCTGCCCGGCCCAGATGTGCGGGAATACTCAGTTTGTCGACTAGTTTTGCGACAAGGCGTTCGTCCTTCACTGCCCCTGTGGCAATAATTGCACTATCAACAACTTCCGGGTCGGTGTCATCGAGCAACTCTGATAGGTAGCCGCTATAGTTTGTGCTGCCAACAGCAGCAAGTACGTCGGCTGCAAATCTTCTGTCCCGTGGGTCATCGGATCGGGCGGCATTCAACAAATAATCCAGAGACTGTTCCATATTCGGCGCGCAGTTGAGTATGCCTACCAGCGCTCCTTTGCGGATTTCAGAGTGTTCGTGCTGTAGAAAAGGGCTGAGTTTATCAATGACATCGGGCTGATCTAGTGCAGCGTACGTACGAAGAACCTGGCCGAGGACCGTGGGATTAAATTCGCTATCGATTCGAAGGGATATTTGTGGCGAGAGCCTTTTCAGTTTTAGTCGTTCAAGGCGCCTGAGTATGTCCATTCGGACAGCTTCGTTCTTGCTGGCAAGAATGTACTGCATGTAGTTCGTGATGTCCGGATGTTCAATTTCTTCGAGAATATCGAGGCAATAAAACACTTCTGCCGGGTAGGGACTGTCTAGTCCTTGAAGGATGATTTTTAGGCTTTCACTATCGAGCTGATTCATGTCCAGGCGGCCTAGCTTTCTGGTTTGAATACTTTCCACCAGGCTGGATAGATAATTTCGCCGAATCATGAACCCACAGATGACCCAAACGACCATTAGACCGGCCAATAGCAGTAGGTACAATTCCGGTGGCCAGCCGAAGTACTCGGAGACAACGTAAAGTGTAATACCAGCAAGTCCACTCGCCAGAGGGTCGATAATGCCTTCGATCAGGGATGTCCCGAGGGAGCGCTGGCGGTCCGGTAGAACCTGGAACAGGATGCCAACGGTGGGCCGCCAAATGGCGGACTGAAGGATGACTCGCAGGCCATTGGTTGCCACCATGACAATAAAAATCACGCCAATCTCGAACCCGGCAAATTCCAGAGAGCTAACGGCGGTTGAACCGATGCCAACCAACAAAGGAAATGCAATGACACCCGCCAGCACCCCAAATCGACGCAGAAACGGCGCAAATATAAACACCATGGTGAGGAGGGTCAGAAACCCGGTTGTGGCAAAAAACTGACCGATAAATCCGGCTAGATCTCGTTCGTTAGGGTAAATTTCTACCGCATATTTGTAGAAGGCCACATCGAGGAAAAAGTAAGCAAAAATAAAAGCGCCATAACATAAGCCAATCAGTTTTACATAACGAAGGGACAGCATGCTGAGCATGCGACCTTGATCCTCACTTTCGGAATGTTCTGTTACCGTGGTGAGGTGGCGATTAAATACCTGAGCGGTGCGTCGAACAATTAAAAAGACGCCAACCACAGCGACGGAGGCGACCAGTAATAGGTCCTTCACTTCCATATAGTTCAGCAGTAGAAAGATGGAGAACCCGCCCACCATTTCCGCCAGAAATTCTCCCGACCGGGATAATCCGGACAGTCGTTTGGTTTGCCGTACATTAAGCAGCCGAGTCAGCAGGGCAATAAATTGCAAACTGAACAACATATAGACCACTTCGAAGAACAGCGGCAGGGTAAAGGCAATGACCTTGCCGGGAATGGCGCCAAGTAAGACCCAAACACCAAAAAGCCCCAGTAAAATTGTTCCCAGCACCGTATAGATATAGCGATCCGCCGCAAATTTCCGGGTGGAGCGTTCAAGAATGAGGGTGATCAGTGTGCCCAGAACTGCAATTCCAATCGCCGTTAGGGCGAGCTGCTCCGAAGCAAAGTACTCGAGGAACAGCGTAAAGGCGCAAACTCGAATCATGCCGATGGCAATACCCGAGAGGAACATATTGCTAAAAAGTAGTGCAACTAAGGGGGCTTCTCTTGGGCGAATACCGAGACCGACCAGAAACCTCTCTCTAGTCGTCAGCTCTCTTTTGTCAGTGATGCTATTTGTCACAGATTTGCCGGAGAATTTTCATGTTATTTTCGCAATAGTATGCTGTATCACGCGTAGTGGTGCGAGCAGTGTTTATTTGCTGCGCAGTTAAATGCTAACCTCAAACAAGATTGATCCAAGGAGTTTTGCATGTCAGAAGTGGGCACCGAAAAGAATCCGCTGCGTGTTGCGATTATTGGTTCTGGGCCAGCGGGTTTTTACACCGTAAGCAACTTTCTTAAGCACACTGATGTCCATGTTGAGATGGATATGTTTGATCGTTTGCCAACGCCATTTGGGCTCGTTCGAGCGGGTGTCGCGCCAGACCACCAAAAGTATAAAACTGTAACCCGTGCCTATAACAAGAGTGCAGAACAGGAGAACTTTCGATTTTACGGCAATGTTGAATACGGCTCTGACATCAATCTGGATGACCTAAAACAGCATTACCACCAGATCATTTTCTGCACCGGCGCGCCGGGTGATCGCAATTTGAATGTACCTGGCGAAGATCTGCAGGGTAGCCACTCGGCGACGGATTTTGTTGCATGGTACAACGGCCATCCCGATTACGTGGATTATCAGTTCAATTTGCAGGCTGAGAGCGCCGCGATTGTGGGTCTTGGCAATGTCGCAATTGATGTGGCCAGAATCCTGCTCAAAACCGATAACGAGCTGAAATCGACGGATATGGCGGATCATGCTCTAGCTGCATTACGTCAATCCAAGATCAAAACGGTGTACGTGCTCGGCCGCCGGGGTCCTGCCCAGGCAGCCTATACCCCACCAGAAATCAAAGAGATGGGCGAGTTAGAAGATGCTGATGTTTCCGTCCCCTCCGCCGAGGCGGCAATAGACCCAGCCAGCAGAGCTGAAATGGATCAAAACGGGGATAAGAATGTGGCTAAAAATGTTGCCGCGATCGAAGACTTCGCAGCCAGAACATCCACAGGTAAGAGTAAAGAATTGGTGATCCGTTTTCTGGTGTCCCCGACTGAGCTCGTCGGGGACAAAAACGGTCATGTGTCGGGCATTAAAATCCTCAAGAACGAAGCCTATGCAGCCGAAGATGGCAGCGTAAAAGCCCGGGCCACAGATATTGAAGAGACCATACCCGTTGGATTGGTGTTCCGCTCAGTTGGCTATCGGGGGGCGCCTTTGCCCGAGATCCCGTTTAACGAGAGTTGGGGCACGATCAACAACGAGTCTGGCCGAATTGTCGATAACGGCACAGTTGTGACGGGACTCTATACCGCCGGTTGGATCAAGCGAGGCCCCACGGGGGTTATTGGTACCAATAAAACCTGCGCCCAGGAAACGGTCAATATGATGGTGGAAGATCTTAAAGCAGGCAAAATTCTGTCTCCGGTGAGTTCGGCCATAGAGGACGCCAAAACCCTGGTGGACAGTCGCGTAGAAAATGTCTTTAGCTATGCAGAATGGAATAAGTTAGATGAGATCGAAACCAGTCGCGGAGCAGCCCAGGGCCGTCCAAGGGTTAAGTTCACCAAAGTATCGGATATGCTGGCAGAGCTTCAGTAAAAAAAGCTGATTTACTAGTAGTTGGAATCGATAGGCTGCTTCACGGGTTTAGCGGCGGGACCGGCCTATCTCACCTCTTTTTTAGCTTTTAATTTCAGCTCTCAACTTCTTCCCCCGTCTCACCCTATTTAGGTAACAGTGCGCATTTATTTGCTTGATATAGGATTATTTCGCCTATGTTAAGCGGTTGCCCGAACGGCAAACTCCCTTAGACTGTGCGCCGAATTGATGATTGAGCAAAATCCATGGAATTGAACCTACCCGAACTGATGTCCGTCACGGCAACCGAAGCACCGGACGTCTTTGTGGGCAAAGCGGAAAGTTATGGTCGGCTCGGCATTTACGGCGGTCACTTTCTGGGCCAGGCGTTGGCCGCTGGATTTCAGACCGTCGAGGAACCTAAAGTTGCTCAGTCATTCCACGCCTATTTTTTGAATCCCGGTGACCCGGAAGCCGATATCATTTATCGAGTAACACGTTTAAAAGAAGGCCGGGGCGCAGATATGCGAGCTATCTCGGCGGAACAAAATGGTCGCCAGGCATTTCACATGATCGCCAGTTACAAGCTGCCCGAGGAAGGTGATGAGCATCAGCCAACAATGCCCGATGTGATTTCTCCAGAAGCATTGGCGACAAAACTTGCTGCTGCGGGCAGGCAGTTCACTCCGCCGATGATGACCAAAAACCGTGCAACCTTGATGCAGATTTCCGACAGTTTTGTGCCGGACGAATTTAAGCCTGGTCGGGAACCCTGCCTTCAAACCTGGATGAAGTCTAATCATGAGGGTGATGTATCCCCAAGAGCCACCCAGTGCGCCCTGGCGTTTTTGTCGGACGGGACCTTGATGTTCAATTCTGTTGTGCCCTACGGCGTTCCGTTTATGACCCATCGGCTCACCAGTCTTGATCACAGTGTTTGGTTTCATCGTCCATGTGATGTGGGTGACTGGATGCTGTTTGATCAGACCAGTACTGCGGCGGCGGATGGCCGGGGCATGAACGAGGGGCGGATCTATAACCAGGCCGGTGAGTTGATTGCGACGGCGGCCCAGGATTCGATGCTGCGGAGAATGCCACAGAGCTAACGTTTGCTAGCATATTGTTAAAGTCAAATTCGAATTGATTGTGGCGTCGCAGAAGTGAGCGATACTCATTTGTCCCGCTGCTTGCGGCCCTCCGGGCTACCCTCACTAGGCCGTGAGCCCTAGGCTCGCGGGAGGAGCGAGGGGAGCCCGGAGGGCCGCCAGCCAGCGACGGAAAAGTTCCCCTACTAACGGCGGTACTTCTCGAAACTAGATTTTGGATTCCTTCAAGGTGTGTCTGCTAAGCCCAGGGTTTTCGAGGGGTCATGATTGGGAAGCGTCGTTCAAATTGATCAAACAATCCGGCAAGTTGTAGGAGTACTCCAGCATCGCCTTCAATCTCAAGTTTACCTTCCTGCATTAACGTCGGCCCGTCAGCGAGCCCCATCATCAGTCGTTTATAATCGATCGAGGCGCATTTAAGGGTTGTCTGGGCATCGTCTAGTTGGCGATTTTCCGTCGAGTTAAGCACGGAGTTCTCGATACTCAGGTGCCAGGGTTCCATATCCGAGAAGGCGAGATTAATAGATATCGCCAGACCTTCCGCTCTTGGACCATTGAGTCTCACGGCCATAGAGTCGAACATGTTTTTCATCGGGATGGATGCTGCCATTGAAGCCGTGGCGGTAAACATTGCGCCCTTGGGTAAACCGTTGCGGAGTTCCAGTACACCGCACAGGTAAAAGTTTCTCCAGGGACCCGATTCTGATTGGTAACCTAACTGTTCCAGGGTGTCGGCGAGTAGGGCGCGGCCTTCGATATGATCCGGATCCGCCATGACAACATGGTTTAGGACTTCAGCAACCCAGCGGTATTCACCCTTGTCAAAGTAGGGCCTGGCTTTCTCGACGATGGCGTCAGCACCACCCATAAATTCCAAATATTTTTCTGCGGCAGCAACCGGAGGCAATTTATATAGGGAAGCTGGGTTGCCGTTAAAGAAGCCTAAATATTTGACGTAAACCGCCCGGGCATTGTGGTGCACGGTGCCATAGTAGTCCCGGTTGTAGAATTCTTTATCGAGGCTTTTGGGAAGTTGAACCTGCTCGGCGATTTCTTCTTTGGTGTAACCAAGGTTAGCCAGGCGCAGGGTTTGGTCGTGGATGTATTTATAGGTGTCGCGCTGTTTTTTGAGGTAGTCGATGACATCCTCGCGACCCCAGATAGGCCAGTGGTGGCTGGCAAATTCGACTTCTAGGCGGTCACCAAACAGTTCAATTGATTCGTTGATTTGGGCGCTCCAGGCGTAGGCATCCCGAACCTGCGCTCCCCTTGGGGTGTATACATTGTGTAAATGGTGCGAGGTGATCTCAGACATACACAGGGCTTTAAACTGCGGAAAGTAGAACACCATTTCTGCCGGGGCTTCGCTGCCTGGGGTCATTTGGAATTCAATTTCGACGCCATCCAGGGTGCGTGTTTCCCCCGTTGTGGTGATGGTGTCGTTGGGCACAATAAATCCGGTGCTGCCCATGGAAAGTGCAGCGCCAAGTCCAGTGGTGATAAATCCAGTGGCGGAGGGCTTAAGCAGATTGCCATACATGTAAGTTGCACGACGACTCATGACGTTCCCGGCAAGTACGTTTTCCGATAGGGCTTCATCAACAAATGCTTCCGGCGCCAACATGGCAACTTTGCCGCTGTCGACTTCTTCGTGACTGACAACACCCAGGACGCCGGCAAAGTGATCCGCATGGCTGTGGGTAATAATGACGGCTTTAACCGGCCGTTCGCCCAATTCTCGATTGGCAAGTTCCAGACCTGTCCGGCTGCTTTCTGTAGAGGTTAACGGGTCGATAATAATCCAACCGGTATCACCTTTAATGAGTGTCATATTGGCGATATCGAAGGAGCGGATCTGATAGATGCCGGGCACCACTTCATAAAGTCCATGGTGATTGGCGTTTAATTGCGCCTGTCGCCACAGGGACGGGTTGGCAGTATCGGCGGCTTCTGATTTTAGAAAGCTCAAGGACTCCAATTCAAATGCCGGGCGTTTGCCGGCATCATGGGGAATGCTGATGGGATCAAGGGTGGCAATAAATCCACGGCTGGCGTCATCGAAACTCTTCCGATCAGAAAAGTCTAACCGGTCCAAAAAGGCAGCGTTTACGGCTTTGGTGGCGTCGGTTGCTGGTTTGGCTGATCGATATTCTTCGGGCAGCGGATTGTATTCGGTCATTTGAGTTCCCCTCTTTTTCTACCCATTTATTTGGCTGCTGATGATCACCACAATATAGAGGGTTTCGCGGCTTCAAGAAAGCCAGCCAACTTGTGTGTAAAATCACCGCTCAATATCGGAGCCTTCCTTGTACTTAAGCATTCTATCAGACACTTTAATTGTCACCGGACCAATCTTTTTGATTGTGTTGCTGGGGCTAGTGCTGCGCCGGATTGGGTTTATCGATGATCACTTTAATCAGATTGCGTCGCGATTGGTGTTTTCAATCTGTTTGCCTGTGCTGCTATTCACCACAATTAGCCAGATTGACCTCAACAATACAATCAATTTCCCGGTCTTCTATTTTAGCCTGGCGGGTGCTGTATTGACCTTCGCCTTGAGCTGGTTTGCGGCAACGTTTGTTGAGCCTCGGGTTGATCGAGGTGTGGTGGTGCAGGGGGCTTTTCGGAGTAATCTTGGGGTGATTGGGTTGGCTTTATGTGCCAACGCCTATGGTGCGGCGGGCCTTGCCCTGGCGTCTCTGCTGATGGCAAGCCTAACGGTTTCTTACAATATTTTGTCGGTGTTTATTCTCAGTTTTTACGCCAATACTGATTTAGATTGGACAAAAATCTTTGTCGATATTCTTAAAAACCCGCTGATCATTGCAATTGCCCTGGCCTTCGTCGTGGCATTTTTTGGTATCCAAATACCGGGTATTTTGTTGAGCGCTGGTGACTATATTGGTTCCATGGCTCTGCCTCTGGCGCTACTGGGTACCGGAGCAGGTATGAGCCTGCGAGCATTGCGTGACTCTTCCCAGGCAACAGCTCTAGTAATTGGTCTAAAGGCGCTATTGCTACCCGGTTTGTTGACGATGGCTGCAATTCAACTTGGATTTAGAGGCACGGATCTTGGTGTGCTCTTTTTGCTTTTTGTGAGTCCAACCGCCACGGCTTCCTACGCAATGGTGAAAGCCATGGGTGCCAATGACGTGCTGGCGGCGAACCTGGTGATGACCACAACCCTGGTATGTATTCTTTCCTGTAGTTTGGGTTTATTTTTCCTTAAGGTTTTTAATTTTGCCTGATTACTTTTTTTCCGGCGTTTGTTGTCCGGCGATTGTTGTTAGGCGACAAGACCCTGCAATTTTGCGGCTTCCTCGCGTAGTAACTCCGGCGCACCCAATAACTGTCTGTTGAATCCAATTCGCTTAAACCAGTAGTGCAAACCTACAAGATCCGTGAAGCCCATGCCGCCATGCACCTCCGTTGAAGTTCTGGCGACAAACTTACCTACTTCGCTGATATGGGCTTTGGTGTGGCAGGCGACAAGTCGGGATTCCAGGGGTAGTTCGTCAAAGGCATGGGCTGCATACCAGACCATAGACCTACAGGGTTCTAGCTGGGCAGCCATTTCGGCGCACATATGTTTTACGGCCTGAAACGTTGCAATAGGACGATCAAACTGCTCCCTTTGTTTGGCATAAACCACAGCCTGATCCAACATGTTTTGGGCGGCGCCGAGGGTGTCGGCAGAAAGCATGATTCGACCCATGTCGAGGCTTCTTGCAAAGACCTCGGGATCTTCGGAGATGAGTTCTGCAGAGGAGTTATCAAAAACCAGTTCGCAGGTGCTGCGGGTTTTATCGATGGTCGTCAGGTTTCGACATTCGAGATCAGTCCGGTCGACCAGATAGATTGTACGTTGGTTGGTTGCAACCAGATAAAAGCCTGCCTCAGCGTCGAGGGCAAATAGCGCGGTGCCATTCAATTTACCATTTGTTACCGTGACGCCAGCTTTGTCTCTGGCACCGACCGCTTCACTGAAGGCAACGCCTACTCGGCAATTGCCAGTTGCCATTTCTGAAAGTAGGTCAACACGTTTAGAGGCGGATAACGCGGTTGTGGCCATCGCCGCCGTTGAGATGAATGGTCCCGGTGTCACGTGAAAGCCCAGAACTTCTGCGATAAGGGCCGCTTCCATGGTGCCGAGGTTGATGCCACCAGCATCCTCGCTGATCAACAATGCTGGAATGCCAAGTTCAGCAAGACCGGACCACACGTTTTCATCCGTTGAGTCACCGGCGGCAATTTTGCGGACAACATCAAGGCTCACCTGGTCTCGAAGAAAACGGCTGGTGCTATCAACCAGTAGTGTTTGTTCTTCTGATAATCCAAATTCCATATTGACTTCCTATTTTGGCTCGCTGGTATCTATCAGCGCTTAATCTGCAGCTTTTGTTATGCAATTCTTGTTCGGCAAATCTTATTTGGCAATTCTGGGTTCCCGGGGCATATCGAGACCACGCTCACTAATAATGTTTTTCTGAATTTGTGACGTGCCGCCGCCGATGATCAGGCCGAGCTGATACATATACTGATTTTGCCAACTACCGCTGTCTCGAAGGTAAGGGTTGTCCTCGTAGGCAAGTCCAAGCTCGCCCATCGCATCAATCGCGAGGCCCTCGAGATCGTGGCGTAATTCTGTGCCCTGGAGTTTGACAATTAGACGGGCAAGGGTGGCGTCCTGGCCTGGGTTAAGCCGTGAGGAGAGGATTCGCATATCGTTGAATCTCAGAGCCATTACTCGACCCTGGATCTGCATCAATCGATCCCGGTAGACGGGATGATCTATTAATTTCTGACCCGCCAGGGTTTCCGTGTTCATCAGGTCAAACAAGGCGTTTAAACGGCCGAGGGCAGCGTTCGGGTTGCCCAGCATATCTCGCTCATGGCCAAGAACAGAATTAGCGACCTGCCAACCCTGGCCCCGATTGCCGACAATCTGGTCTTTAGGGACTCGGACATCGGTGAAAAACACCTCGTTAAAATTGGCAGCGCCGGTCATATCAACCAGGGGGCGGATTTCGATACCGGGCGTTTTCATATCAAAAAGTAGAAACGAAATGCCGTGATGTTTTTTTGCGTCGGGTTCTGTGCGCACCAGGCAAAAAATCCAATCCGCCAGGTGTGCGGTGCTGGTCCAGATCTTCTGGCCGTTGATGACCCACTCGTCACCGTCCAGTACAGCGCTGGTTCTCAGACTGGCGAGATCACTCCCGGCGCCGGGTTCTGAATATCCCTGACACCAGACCAGATCACCATCAATGGTGGGTTTGATAAATTGTTGTTTCTGCTCTTCCGTGCCGAGTTCAAGTAGGGTCGGCACCAGCATCGAAATACCCTGGCCTCCAAGGCCTTGACTGACACCCGCACTAGAAAACTCCTCGGCAATGATCCGGGATTTTAAGATGTCAGGTTCAGCGCCGTAGCCGCCGTATGCCTTCGGAATTGTACGGGCGGTATAGCCGTGTTCAATGAGAGTTCTCTGCCAGGCCTTGCCATCATTGCCAAAGCCGGGTCCTTTTGGAGATGCGGATTTTTGATCAGTTAGGAAGGCTTTGACTTCATTTCGGAATGTGTCGTATTCCGGACCGAAAGAGAGATCCACGTGGGTTGCTCCGAGCTAAATCGAAGCAACAATATATAGAGGATGGGAGAGTAAAGGCAACGACTCTACCGGCGAAGCAGGCGTTCCAAGCGTAGTTGGTCGGTCACCATAAGGGCGTTCAGTTTATTCACTAACACGGTGCGAGCCTCGCGGTCCCGGTCTTTATCTAACGCTTTGATTGCAGCTTTGAGGTCGGCGATCTGGTTTTTGCTCTCCACTTCAGCTGGCTTAATTCCAGCGCTTTTTAGAACGGAATAGCCCATACGTAATGGTTCGGGGGTGTTCTGCCAGTCCGTGAGATCCAGTTTTTGACCCTTATTAGTGAGTCTGTCGGGATCGCCCCTGGCAATTGATGCTTGAATGGCCTGTTCGACTATATGTGAGAAGCTCATGGCTTAAGTTTACCCAGGAAAAGCGATCATTCAAGCTGGTGCTTGAAGTTATCCTGACATCCGATCAGACTGGCCCCTTTCAAATCGTAAGGAGTTCCAAATGGCAGTTCAGGTCGGAGACAAGGTCCCAGCGGCAACAATGAAAGTCATGGGTGAAAAGGGTCCTCAGGATCTCACCACCGATGCGGTTTTTGCCGGTAAGAAAGTAGTCCTGTTCGCGCTTCCTGGTGCGTTCACGCCAACTTGTAGTGCAGCACATTTACCTGGTTTTGTCGTTAATGCGGACAAGATCAAGGCCAAGGGTGTTGATTCTATTGTTTGTTTGTCAGTCAACGATGCCTTTGTGATGTCAGCCTGGGGCAACGACAAAAATGCCGAAGAGTTGATCATGGCCGCGGACGGTAACGGCGAATTCACCAAAGCAATGGGTCTAGAAATGGACGGATCAGCATTTGGACTGGGCACTCGCAGTCAGCGATATTCCATGATTGCAGAAGATGGTGTGATTACCGCGCTAAATGTAGAAAGCGGCCCCACCTTTGAAGTGTCGTCAGCGGAAAAGATTCTCGAAGCGCTGTAGGTACAAGGTTTTGGGTAAGATTAGTCGGATCATTTTTAAAGCAAAATGATCTGATTCCCGACGGGTATGTTGGCAATGTCTTAATGTCATTGGCAATAAGCCTGGGGGAGAAAATAGAATGCCTGCCATAGCGCAGGCATTTTTTTGTCTGCCGATTGTCGAGAATACAAAATGGTGATTGAGACGTGGGTTTTGTGGACACTGCTTGCTGCTAGCATGCAGGCTGTACGAACCGCGGGTCAGAAACAACTGGCTGAGGTCGTCTCGCCCCTCACCGCAACGCTGGTTCGCTATTTATTTGGTTTACCTTTTGCCTGGCTGTACCTTGGAATTCTTGGTCAGCAACGGAACTGGCAGTTCCCTGAGCTTAATCTCACCTTTCTCTGGTCTGGTCTGGTTGCCGGGGTGATGCAGATTATCGCCACCATATTACTCATTCGACTTTTTGCCATGCGTAATTTTGCAGTTGGTACAACTTTTGTGCGTTCGGAAATTTTGCTTACAGCGCTAATAGGCATCACATTCTTTACGGAACAGATCAGTGCCCTGGGTTGGGTTGCGATGTTTGCCAGTGTGGGTGGTCTGGTGTTGATTAGCATCGCAAGGCAAGGCGGCGTTGGAAGTCTTTGGAATCTCTCCGCTGCATTTGGGCTTGGTGCTGGTCTTGCTTTTGCGTTGACCTCATTGTTTTTAAGGCAAGGTAGCCTGTCTCTCGGTGCTGATGACGCGACCCTAACGGCTGCCATGATGTTGGTATATATGGTGACGCTGCAAACCGTGATGTGTCTTGTGCTGGTTGTCGTGCAAAAGCGTGAGGAGTTAACCCAGCTGAAATCACTGCTGAAGCCCGCAACGTTTGTTGGTGTTACCAGTGTGTTAGGTTCTGCCGGTTGGTTCACGGCAATGACACTCCAGTCAGCATCCTATGTAAAAGTGGTTGGCCAGGTGGAGTTTTTGATCACGCTACTGTTGTCGGTGTTCTACTTTAAAGAAAAGCCCACCCAACTAGAGTTGTTGGGTATGGGCTTGATTGTGATTGGCGCAGTACTGCTTCTTTTAAATTGATCGGGTCACGTTGATCGGGTCACGCTGATCGGGTCACGTTGATCGGGTCACGCTGATCGCTGAGCTGCTCTGACTTTGTCAGCCACTGCGGCAACCCTGTCGAGGTGGGTGAGTACCTTATCCGGTTCTGATTGGGGTAACCCGAAAATGATATCGGTAAAACCCTGATCAATACGTCCCTGGACCTGCTCGACATCGGTGGGAGCACCGAACAGCGCAATGGCCATTTCACTGGCATCTCGGCCGCGTTTTTCACAGGCCGCACGAAGATTGTCCATACCCCCGCTGCCCATACCACCAATTGGCATCCAGCCGTCACAATATTCAGCTACCCGGTCGAAGGTCCACTTGGTATTGGCGCCTAGCCATACGGGAGGACCACCGGCTTGTTTTGGTTTTGGCCAACACCAGAGGGGGTCGAAGTCGACAAATTCGCCATGAAACTCCGCCTCATCCTTGGTCCAAATCTCTCTCACGGCGAGCATTTTTTCCCGGACAATTTTCCAGCGATTCTTATAGCTAGCGCCGTGGTTTTCCATTTCCTCAACATTCCACCCGGCGCCAATGCCAAGAATAAAACGCCCTTCGGACAATACATCCAATGATGCACATTCCTTGGCGAGCACAATGGGATCTCTCTCGATCACCAGGCAAATGCCGGTGCCAATTTTGATTCTGCTGGTTACCGCGGCGGCGGCTGAGAGCGCAACAAAGGGGTCATGGCTGCGCCAGTACCAATTGGGTAGATCAGTGCCTCCTGGAAAGGGGGTTTTCCGAGATGTCGGGATGTGGGTGTGTTCTGGAAAAAATAACGAATCAAGCCCCCGCTCCTCAACTGCCTTTGCGAGTTCAACGGGACCAATGGTCTGGTCGGTTGGAAATATTTGAACGCCAAAATTTGCCATTATGTGCTCCTCGAGTTTGGTCGCTTCATACTAACGAGGCCTTGGGGACAGTACTAGGGATCAAAAACGAAAAAAGGCGCTCCTCGATGCATTCCAGCTAAAGCTCATATTCTGGTCCGTTGGTCGGCCATTCAGGGTCTATGGCTACGTTCCGCCGGCGGAACGCTTTGTCAGGTTTCACGATAGTACTTTGATGGCGTTCCGCTGGTGCTTCGAGCGTGTTTTGCTACTCCTGTGGGGTAGAGCTTGCATTGCTAGAAATTCGGCTACACTAAACGAAGGGACATATACGTCTGTAAATAACTAATTTAGTGGACTATTTATTTAATGGGTAATGCAAAATGAACCAAACGATTTTTGCGGTTGTGACAAAATATCTGATTGCCAGCGCAATTGTCAGCCTTTGTTTGTTGGGAGCAGCCCATCTCTATGCGCCTATTGCCGCCGTTGTTTTTGCTGGTGTGCTGGTTGGAAACCTGGCGTTTACGGGTGTTTCTGTCTGGATATTGCACAGTAGCTATGCCGATGTGCAAAACGAAACTGAGCATGCTGTGACGCAACATGAAAAGACGGCTCTAGTTGAACGGCTAGAAATTTTAATTTCTGCCCTGCGGGGGCATTGTGCTCAATTCTCCGAGGAGCTAGAGCGCAATGTGGATTGCGATGTTCAAACAGATCTCGCCAAGATTACCGGTGGTATGGAGGCGGCACAGGACTCGTTCGCCACGGACGCCGGAAAAGCCAGAGACCTCGTCCAGGAGACGACCCGCCTGGTATCAGGAGGTCAGGGCACCATGGTAGAAACTCGGAAGTCGATGGAGGAGCTTTCTCAAAGTGTTGAAGGCGCGGAAACGTCAATCGTCAAGGTTGCATCCGATAGCGAGAATATTGGCGGCATCCTGGAGGTCATCAGAGGCATAGCCGATCAAACAAACCTGCTGGCACTCAATGCAGCCATTGAAGCGGCACGGGCCGGTGAGCAGGGTAGGGGTTTTGCGGTTGTTGCCGACGAAGTAAGAACGCTCGCCCAGCGAACTCAAGAAGCAACCGGTGAGATTAATGAAATGGTCACAGAGCTTCAATCCGGGGCAAGCCAAGCGACGATGGTTATGAAGCGAGGACGGGAACTGACAACTGAGATGGTTGATCGGCTGGAAAATGCTTTGGAAAACTTTAGTGCTATTAGCCATTCTGTCTCAGAGATCGAGACCATCAGTGAAACCCTTGTCAGTGAAAGTGGCACTCAGGTGGGACGTACCCGAGACGTTTTAAAAGAAGTCACGCAACTCGTTAAAAGCAGCGATACCAGCTCTGGCATCAGGCAGAGCGGTGCAAAATTTTCTAGTCTGGTGCAAAGCTCGATAGAGTCAATCAAGTCCGCGCTTCCGTCAGCCGACTAATAGCGTTTTGATCCGGTTGATCTAATCCAGTGGTAATGCTTCACTACTGAAAAGGGTAATGGAACACCATCTTGTCTAACTCACTGTTGGATGCAGAAGATGTTGTGCCACAAAGCCGCTGGCCTCGTACCTTCGAAGCATTTCGTGATTCCAATTTCCGTTGGTTCTTTTCGGCACTTGTGGGCAACTTCGCCTCCATGAACATTCAAATGTTTGTGCGCGGCTGGCTCGTCTATGAGATCACAGGGTCCTATGAAAAACTGGGCTGGATGTCGGCAGCCGGTGGTCTTGTTGGTTTGATAGCGGCGCCTATAGGTGGCGTGGTCGCTGATCGTGTTACGCAGAAGAAACACGTCATTCAAATCGCCCAGTTCTTTAATGCATTGATTGCTGGCGCCGTCGGATTATTGATTGCGTTAGGTGATCTGCTGTTTATTCATCTGCTGATTGCATCTGTATTCCAGGGCATGGTGATGAATATCATGATGCCAGCAAGGCAGGCACTGACTAAAGAAGTTGTCGGGCTGGATCGGCTGACGAATGCAATTGCGCTGAATACCAGCGGTATGAATGCCGCTCGGCTGCTGTTGCCGGGTTTGGCCGGCTTTATGGTTGCTTCCCTCGGGGGCGGTAACGGCAATATTGATCCGGCGAAGTGGGTCTATCTGTTGATGATGTTGCTCTATTTCTCCTCCGTGGTTCTGATGTTTAAAGTTGTGGTCGACGACCGGCCTATTCGAGTTGGTGCCACCCCACCGATGCTTGCGGAGTTGCGAGCCGGGTTTGCCTATGTGTTGCGTACCCCAATCATCAAGATGTTGCTGATCTGTAACTTCGCCATGGTTTTCTTCAGTTTGACCTATTTTATGTTGTTGCCTGGTTTTGCGAAGGATGTGCTTGATGCTGGACCCGATGATTTAGGGTTGTTGATTTCAATTTCTGGAATGGGTTCTTTAGTTGGGTCATTGCTGGTGGCTTCTATGCCGAACCGAAATCGGGCCAGGGCACTGCTCGCGGGGACTATGCTGCTGGGTATCGCTCTGGTGGGTTTTGCCTGGTCGACCAGCTTTTGGCTCAGTGTGGTCTTCTTAACCTTTGTTGGATTCGGCCAGGCGGCCCGAATGTCGCTTTCAAACGTATTGGTTCAGAGTTACGTTGAGGATGAGTTCCGCGGTCGGGTCATGAGCATTTACATGCTGGAGATGTCGGTTCTGTCCGTGGCAATTTATCCCATTAGTGTGCTGGCCGATACAATTGGTCCGCAATTGACGGTGGGTCTGTCAGCGATCTGTTTGATAGTGCTTATCATTGGGCTGATGCTGTATCCCAGCTATCGCAATCTGGACTAGGTGCGGGACAGTTCGCTGGGCTGGTGCAGATTAAGCGCTTGATTCAGCTCTCAAGTAAAAGCTCGATTGATTGAAGATAGTTTTTGGTGAATCCCCTAGGTATGCTTGGGACGGGAAGAGTAAAAGGTTTTTTGCAGTGACTACTAAAAAAGCAACCGTATTGGTCGTTGATGATCAGGAAACTGTGATTAAAGTCATGGAACGCATGCTGGGTGATGTGTACACCGTTATCACAGCCAGGTCAGGCCAATCTGCCATTGATCTTGCCCGCATGAAACTACCCGATATTATTTTGCTGGATATGGTGATGCCCGAAATGGATGGCATCGAAGTTTGTGGTTTGTTACGCAAGGATCCGATTACGAGTGGCATCCCCGTGATCTTTGTGACTTCTATGGATGATCGTCACAATGAGGAAACTGGGCTTCGAGCAGGGGCGGTTGATTACATCACGAAGCCACCTTCTCCCGGCATCGTTCGAGCCAGAGTTGCGGTTCATCTGGAAAAAAATCGTCAGGCGCGGTTTATACAAGCAATTGCCACGGGGTATCTGAGTGACCCTGAAAAAATCCGAACCGAAGCAAGGGCACTCCTTTCCACCTGGAGCTAGCGATCGCCAGACCGCCAAATTCAGTATACAGGTCAGAAAAATGGAGCGGGTGATGGGAATCGAACCCACGTGATCAGCTTGGGAAGCTGGAGTTCTACCATTGAACTACACCCGCAATAGGACTTAGCCTCGCAACTTGATGGTATCGCTCCATCTACGATTTTACCAATTGTAAAACCCCAAAAAATTAGCCAAAGTGATGATCCCTTTGTCTCCTCCAAGGTCAATTTGATGTCGCAGTTTGATTTGATCATTCGCAACGGTAATGTCTTCGATGGCACCGGTGCACCGGCCCAGTTTATGGACGTTGGCGTTAAGGCAGGAAAAATTGTTGCACTCGCACCCCACATTGATGGGGATGCGAAACAGGAAATTGATGCCACGGGCAAAATGGTCACGCCGGGTTTTGTTGATGTCCATACCCATTACGATGGCCAGGCGACCTGGGATGTTCACCTGAAACCTTCATCTAGTCTCGGTACCACAACCGTGGTGATGGGGAATTGTGGTGTCGGCTTTGCGCCCTGTCGTGAAGCCGATCATGAAGTACTGATCAAGTTGATGGAGGGAGTGGAAGAAATCCCCGAGACGGCAATGAACGAAGGACTATCCTGGGCCTGGGAATCATTTGCCGATTACCTGGATGCTCTGGACAGTAAACCCCACGATATTGATCTTGCGGCTCTCGTGCCCCATGGACCACTACGGGTTTATGTCATGGGTGAACGGGGGGTTAATCGAGAACCGGCTACCGCCGAAGATATTGTGAAAATGAAAGCACTGCTAAAGGAAAGTGTGGATGCTGGCGGTGTTGGTTTTTCTACCTCAAGAACATTGGTCCATCGCAGTAGTGATGGCTCACTTGTACCCACCTATAAGGCGGCGACGGAAGAACTAAAGCAGTTGGGTGAGGTGTTGTCCGGCGATAAGGGTCATGTGTTTCAATTTATTTCAGATTGGGAAGACCCTGCGGACGAGTTCGAAATACTGCGGTATACCAGTGAGAAGACTGGCGCCAAAGGGACCTTTACCTTGCTCCAAATGGATCCTCAGCCAGAGTTATGGCGGCAACAATTAGACATGTTGGAAGATGCCCAGGCGGCGGGTCTAGATATTAGAGGTCAGGTGTTATCGAGACCTGTGGGCATGATGATGGGGCATCCCGCTTCCATGAGTCCCTTCTACCAGCGTCCCACTTTTGTTTCCCTTGAGGGCTTAGCTGCGGATCAGAAGCTGGCGCGGCTGCGGGATCCAGAAATCAAAGCGAAAATTCTTGGTGAAGAAAATGACAATCCTCATATTTTTGTCAAAATCTTTAATACCCGCTTCGACAAGATGTATCCCCTGGAGGAACCCATTGAGTATCTACCCGCCAGAGATAGTTCGGTTGCTGCCCGGGCCAAAGCTGCTGGTGAGCATCCAGAATCCTGGTTGTATGACTATTTGTTGGAGAATGACGGTCATGCCCTGGTTTATATCCCCGCGGCAAATTTTGCTGAGGAAGTTATTCCCCAGCTATTAAGCCATCCTTTTACGGTTAGCGCATTGGGGGATGGGGGTGCACATGTTGGTTCTATTTGTGACACGAGTGCGAATATTTACGTTCTGACAAAATGGGTCAAAGATCTGGCACAAATTGAGTTGGCAAAAGCGATTAACCTACTGACCAGACAACCGGCGGAGCTCTACTCAATGTTGGATCGAGGTCTAATCGCCGAGGGTTATAAGGCGGACATCAATATTATTGATTTTGAGGCGCTGAAGCTCAAAACCCCTCATATTGTTTTTGATCTGCCCGCCGGCGGTAAACGGTTCTTGCAAAATGCAGATGGCATTTGCGCAACCATTAAGTCCGGCGAAGTCATTTTTGAAAACGGCATTGCGACCGGTGCGCTACCGGGGAAACTGGTCAGAGGGAAACAGATTGATCCGGACGCGAGCCGCGGTGCTTAATAACTGACGAGCTAATCGGAAATTGTCATTGCCGTTCGATCGGTATAAAAGGAAATGAAGTCTTTGAGTTCAAGTACTTCCTCGTAGGGTGATTCGTAGCTCCAGACAATATTGTCCTGGATCTCGCCTGCCACATTCAATTGCCAGTAGTTTGCGTGGCCCTTAAAAGGGCAGTAGGTTGAGTGATCTGTGGCAGTAAAAAATTCCTCACGCATGGCGGATCTAGGTAAGTAGATGACATCCGCATGTTTAGTTTCTTTTACCCAGAGTGCTGCATTTGATTCAGCGATGACAGTACCCTTATAGGTAATTGTGACGGTTTGACCCGTGGGTACCATCTCAACGGCATAGTCGGGGATCCGGGCGAGGATTTTTTCTCTCGAGGGGATAACCTTAAATTGAGCCATAGTATTCTCCTTGAATCATGCGATTGTGCATCTTATCAATAGAACCGAATAGATTTGCATCTGCCACTGCCGCCCATGCATCATGGCAAATATTCAATTCTTACCAGGTAGTAGTATGGCCACCGGTGTTTGGGAACCCGCAAAACCCGTTTCTGTCAGTCGTGAAAAACTGTCTCAATATCTTGAGGTGCTAGAGAACATCAACCTTGATGCCCTTGAAGCAGAGTTGCCAGAAACCCTGCAGAAGTCTGATTCCAGCTTAATGAAGCTGACGGCTGACCAATGGCAAGCCGCGGAAAGTCTTGACGACACTGGGCTTGAGCAATTAATTCGATTTTTCACCAAAGCCGAGATGCAACTGCCTAACTGGTCCGGCGGACAAACTTCTCCGGTCATTTACCTGGTCAGAGTCTTAAAACGCCGGGGCACATTTAGTTCTGAACTAAAACAGTGGATTAAGGCTAATACCGATAACCGCTACCTGCCCAATGGGGCGGTCTTACTGTAGATCATTTTTAGGTATCTAATTGTTTTTGGGTATAATGCGGCGCTTCTAATGACCGGGATTGTTCCCTCATGACTGCGACTGCAGACAGAATTGCCAGTATTCAGCGAGATACTCTGGAAACCAAGATAGGCGTTGAGCTGAATTTGGATGGTGAAGGCCAGGGCCAGTTTGATACAGGTTTGCCATTTCTTGAGCATATGATGGATCAAATTGCCCGCCACGGCATGATTGATCTCAATGTTAAGGCCGACGGCGACCTGCATATTGATGCCCACCACACGGTGGAGGATATTGGCATTACCCTCGGTCAGGCGATGGCCAGGGCAGTGGGTGATAAAACTGGATTGACTCGATATGGGCACGCCTACGTACCCCTCGATGAGGCCCTATCCAGAGTTGTGATTGATTTTTCGGGTCGGCCGGGCCTTGAATACCATGTGAATTTTACTCGATCCCATGTGGGTGAGTTTGACGTCGACCTATTCCATGAATTCTTCCAGGGTTTTACCAATCACGCCAACGTCACATTACATATTGATAATCTGCGGGGTGAGAATGCTCACCATCAGATCGAAACTATTTTTAAAGCATTTGGCCGGGCATTACGTATGGCAATTACGCCGGACCCCCGCATGGCCAACAAAATGCCTTCGACGAAAGGAACGCTGTAGTGCAAATTATTCCAGCCATCGACTTTAAGGATGGCAAGGTTGTTAACCTGAAGCAGGGTCAACTAGACAAGTCTACAACCTATTCGGACGATCCCGTCGGCATGGCAGATCGGTGGGTTTCAGAAGGTGCTGAACGACTCCATCTGGTTGATCTTGATGGTGCCTTTGAAGGCAAGCCGGTAAATCATGAGGCGATCGGACGCATTGCCAAAAACCACCCGGATCTAACTATTCAGTTAGGGGGTGGTATCCGTTCCGCGGAGATTATCGAGGGTTATCTCGAGGCCGGTGTGAACTACGTCATTATCGGAACCAAAGCAGTTGAAGAGCCAGAGTTTGTCGGCGAGATGTGTAAGCGCTTCCCTGGTCATATTGTTGTGGGTCTTGATGGCTTACATGGCATGGTTGCAAAAAATGGCTGGAAAGAAGTCACTGATATTAGTGTTAAGAGCCTTGCGCTGTTATTTCAGTCCGACGGAATTGAGTCAATTGTTTATACGGATATCGGTAAGGACGGGATGATGGGCGGCGTCAACCTTCATGCAACCAAAGCACTGGCGGAAAGTATTTCAGTACCCGTGATTGCATCCGGTGGTGTCACAGACATGGCTGACATTAAAGCGCTGTTAGAGGCCAGCAGAAGTATCCTGGGTGGTATCTCTGGCGTGATTACCGGAAGGGCTATTTACGAAGGTACTCTTGATCTTGCGGAGGCCATAGCCTACGTAAAGAATAATTAGTCCGCAGCAGCCGCCACAAGTGCCGCTTGATGCTTAACTTGCTGTAGAGCGATGAGTGTTGAGGTCGGTACAATTTCTATACCCATTGCTTTTAATCGCGGCAACGCAGTCTCCAGATAACGTAGCGTTTCTGGATATGGATGACCGATTGCGATTGCTGTGCCGTCTCGCTTGGCGATATCAATCATATGTTGGAATGCTGCATCAATTGCACTGGCGCTTCGATCATTGTCGAGGAATATGTCTCGGCTGGAGGCGATAACATGATGCTGTTCCGCAACCTTTAGAGCGACGGATTTTGCCGTGGTGCGAGAATCAATAAAGAAAAAGCCTCGTTCTTTCATGTCACCCATTAGCCAGCCCATCTGTTGTGTCTGCTGGGTCAGGTAGCTACCGGTGTGGTTGTTGATGCCGCTGGCAAAGGGCACACCTGCAATGGCGGCATCCAGGGCTGTCATAAAATCAACTCTGGGCAGGTTAGCGGTAAGTCCACCGGGACCAATTGGCGTGTTTGCCAGATTGGCCATGGGTAAGTGAACCATGACTTCCTTGTTTGCCCTGTGGGCGGCAGTCGCAATGGACTTTGCATAGGAGGTGTGGGGTAACACGGCAAATGTAATCGGCTCGGCCAGATTAATAAATGCCTCACCCCGCTTTAAGTTGTGACCAAGGTCATCAATGATGATGGCAACGTGTACATCGGACCCGTAACTGTTGCCACACAATATAAATCCTGTCAGCAGTGCGATGACCCACTGCTTGAGAGGTTGCTTGTGAAGTCCTGACGCCATCCATTTAGCCTTTAGGCGGTAACTTACCACTTAGAATTCTTAAGCCTTTGAGCAGGGTCAGAGCCTCGTTGAGTTGGTAGTCTGTGCTGGCCAGTTCGACCTTTTCATCTTTGGTCTCCTCTTCCTGTTGATCAGTTTCAGTTTTAGCCTTGTCAGAATTTGTATCTTTGTTGCCATTTTCAAGGTGTTTGGCGAGATCTCGTTCTTTGATCCGGAAAGGATTGCTCTTAATTTTTGTGACGGTACTGCGATCTACCCAGATATCTGGAACAATCCCTTCAGCTTGAATGGATCGACCGTTTGGCGTGAAGTACAGCGCTGTTGTGAGCTTGATTGCTTTTTCGTTGTTAAGGGGTAAAACCGTTTGGACGGATCCTTTGCCAAAGCTACTGACACCCATGACAACAGCTCGCCTATGGTCCTGAAGTGCACCGGCGACAATTTCGGAGGCGGAAGCGCTGCCTTCATTGATCAATACAACCATTGGAATTCCGTCGGTAGCATCGGGGGTTGTCGCGCTAAATCTCAAATCAGCATTCGGCAGTCGACCCGTGGTGTAGACGATGAGGCCTTCACTGATAAATACATCAGATACTTCCACGGCCGCCTGTAAAACACCTCCGGGGTTATTCCGCAGATCCAGGATCAGGCCGGCAAGTTTGCCATTTGCCTGCAGGTCATCCACGGCTTTCTCTACTTCTGAGCCCGTGCCGCTCTGAAACTGGGCGATTCTCAGGTAACCAAAATCGTTTTCAAGAAGTTCGGAGCGGACACTGGCGACCTGGATTACTTCTCTTACCAATGTAATTTCTAGCGGGGTGGGATCTCCTTCTCGAACAATCGTCATTGTCAGTTCACTACCTGGAGCACCGCGCATGCCTTCAATTGCGTCGGTCAGTGACATGCCTTTGATTGGTGTGTTGTTGAGTTCAAGAATGAGGTCGCCAGCCTCAACACCCTCCCTTGCGGCGGGTGTTCCGTCCATGGGTGATATGACTCGCAAAAAGCCGCCGTCCATTGCCACTTCTAGTCCAACGCCACCATAGTTACCTGTGGTGTCTTCCTGTAGGTCTGAAAAGGTGTCAACGTCGAGGTACGCGGAATGGGGGTCCAGTTGAGACAACATGCCTTTGATGGCGTTTTCGAGCAGCGTGCGATCGTCGATTTCCTCAACGTAGGCATCACTAATCCGATCAAATACTTCAGCGAACACTCGCAGCTCGTTCAGAGGCAGTCTAGGCGGCAGCGGTTTTTCTTCGCTCTCGGTTGTTTCCGAAGCGAAGCCTGATGTTGCCATTACTAAGCCAAGAATAAGCCCGGCAAACCGGACAGTTCTGTTGTTACTGGTGTTCATAGAATACCTCGATCTTGTTGGGTCACGCTGCCCTGGAATTGGGTCGAGCCTGACACCAGAGTTGCGGGTCAAAGGGTTTCCCCGCAGAACGTATTTCAAAATATAAACCAAAACCGGACTGGCCGCCGGTATTGCCAACACTTGCAATGGTTTCCCCGGCGGCAACCCAGTCGCCGGTCTCCCGGTAGAGTACCTGATTATGGCCGTACAGAGACATATATCCATCGCCGTGGCTGACAATCATCAGCATGCCAAAACCTCGAAGCCATTCAGAAAAAACAACCCGTCCATAGTGCACAGCGTGTACAGGGTCACCTTCATTGGCGGAAATTAGCAGTCCATTCCAGCGTAGCTTGCCATCTAACTTTTGTGAGCCAAACTTTTGGCTCACGGGTCCTGCAACGGGCAATAACAGGTTACCCCGCATTTCTGCAAAGGGCCGTGTGTCGGTTTGCGGCGCCAGGTTAGCAATCCCGGCGGTGATTCGCTGCAACAGTTCGTCGAGTTGCTGTCGATCCGCCAAACGGCGCTCAAGGGCGCTGCCGGTGGTTCTAATTTCCTGATTCAGCATCGCCAGCACCTGCTGCTTTTCTTGCCTCGCTTTTAATAGATCGCTTTGTTCAAGTCTAAGCTGTGCCCTTTGGTCCACTAATGACTGGTTTTGTTCCGTAATTAATTGGCCGAGGTTGGTAAGTTGAGTAATGGTGTCTTCGTAGGCGGAGATTTCTTCCTGTCTTGCATCGGTGATGTAGGAGAAATAGGTCATCATCCGTTCTAGCTTCTGGGGGTCCTGCTGGTTCAATAGCACCTTCAGGTAGGGTTGTTGACCCAGTTCATAGGCCGCCCTGATCTGCAGGGCAATTTGATCCTGCTGGGCAATTTTTTGCTGTTCGAGCTCCCGCTGCTGGTCTGAAAGTGAGGAAAGCTTGTCGCCACCCTTTTTTAGGTCCGTCTGGATAGATTCGATGCGTTTTAAAATTTGATTAATGTCTGTTTCATTGGCTTTGAGGGATGATTCCAGGTCTGACCGCTCACCCTGGGTTTTTTCCAACATGTCTTTGAACTTCTGGATTTCTGCCTCAAGGCTTTCCAGTTCTTTGAGTAGCTCCTGCGGACTTCGTTTTTCTTCTCCATAAAGTTGCCCGGTTGGCAGCAGACCGGAGGTCAGGAGGAATAAAACAATAAGTGCATTCTTCATAGGCTAGGAGCTGGTTGGCAAAGGGATTTTCCGGTCATTTCGGTTGGTTGGGCAATGGACATCAGATCTAGCAGCGTGGGTGCAACGTCGCTAAGTGTACCGTGTTTGAGGCTACCATCTGGGCCGGACAGGCTTAGCGCCCTGGTACCGATATAAACCAGAGGCACCAGTTCACTGGTGTGTGCGGTATGGGCCTGGCCAGTTTGGTGATCACTCATTTGTTCGACATTACCATGGTCGGCGGTGATCAGGCAGTGACCGCCCGTCAGGTTAATGGATGTCTCAATCCGTTTAAGGCACTGATCGAGGCACTCGACGGCTTCAATGGCAGCTTTTAGGTCACCCGTGTGACCGACCATGTCACCGTTGGCATAGTTACAAATGATTAAATCGTAGGTGCCACCCTCAATGGCCGCACAAAGTTTATCGGTCAGTTCCGGGGCGCTCATTTCAGGCTGGAGGTCATAGGTAGCAACATCCGGTGACTGGACCATAACCCGGTTTTCACCGACAAAGGGTGTTTCCTGGCCGCCAGAAAAGAAGAAGGTCACATGGGCGTATTTTTCTGTTTCGGCGATACGAAGCTGGGTCATGTGTTGGCTGGAAACATACTCACCGAGGCTGTTCTTTAAGTCCGCCGGTTCAAAGGCGACGCTTGCGTCAATATCTGCAGCATATTGTGTGAGTGTTACATAGGCAGAAAGCTTTGGACGTGTCTGCCGTTTGAAGCCTGTGAAGTCATCATCGGTAAACGTGCGACTGAGTTCTCTGGCACGATCGGCGCGAAAGTTCATGAACAAAATGCCATCACCATCTTCTACCGATACAACCTCTCCATCCCGCAGAATTGCAGATGCCTGGACGAACTCATCGGATTCGTCACGACTGTAGGCTGCTTCAAGAGCGGCCATGGGGTCTGGGTATTGATAGTCTGATTTGCCCGCCGCGATTAGATTGTAGGCCGATTCGACTCGATCCCAGCGATTGTCGCGGTCCATCGCAAAGTAGCGGCCAATAACAGACGCGATACTACCTTTGCCGGATGCCTGGAGGTGTTGATGCAAATTGGTAATAGAATCCATCGCAGATCGTGGTGGGACATCCCGACCATCTAAAAAGGCGTGGACAAAAACGCGCTCAACCCCTGCCTTTATGGCGAGATCCGCGGCAGCCCGGAGGTGATCCTCATGGCTATGGACCCCGCCCGGAGACAGCAATCCAAAGATATGCAGTGCTTTGCCCGATGCTTCAAGGTCAGAAACCAGGCCCGCAAGAACGGGGTTTTCATCAAAGCTACCGTCAGCAACGGCCTTGGTGATACGGGTAAAATCTTGATCCACCACTCGTCCTGCACCCAGATTCATGTGGCCTACCTCTGAGTTACCCATCTGGCCGGGAGGCAAGCCGACGTCCAGGCCCGAGCCTGAGATCAGGCAATGGGGCTTGTTTTGCCAGAGATTATCCCAATTTGGGGTGTTTGCGAGGGCGATAGCATTGGCATCAGTGTCTTCACGATACCCCCAACCATCCAGAACGATGAGGACATGGGGTGTTTTGGCAGGCATAAGGCACTCTTTTGAAACTGAGCTGCCAATTTTACAGACATAGAGAATAGGCTGGCGAGAACAATTTTGTGTATACTCCGCCCCTTCAAATTTCCCGATGCTGATCGCGATTATCCATGATCGAACAAATATTCGAATTCGTTACTAACCACCCCTTCCTTGTCGCAACTTTCGTGTTCTTGCTGGTGGCTTTTGTCATCAACGAGGGTAAGCAAGGCGGCGCGTCGGTAAGTACCTCAAACCTTGTGAACATGGTGAATCGTGAAGGTGCACTGATCGTTGATATCCGGGATAAGAAGGAATATGGGCTTGGGCATATTTCCGGTGCCATCCATATGCCCTTTAGCAGCATTGATGACAGAGCCAAAGAGCTAGACGCCGATAAGCCGGTAGTGCTGGTATGCAAGATGGGCCAGCATTCGAGTGCCGCCGGGAAGAAGCTTAAAGCTCTGGGTTTTGAGAATGTCAGAAGACTTTCCGGCGGCATGGCTGAATGGAATGCATCTGGTTTACCGGTTATTAAGAGTTAATCATGAGTCAATCACCTGCAATACGCATGTACACGACCCGATTCTGCCCGTTCTGCGTCCGGGCGAAGTCTCTGCTGGAACACAAAGCAGTTGAGTTTGAAGAGATCTCCGTCGACGGTGATCCGGAAAAGCGTCGCGAGATGATGGAAAAAACGGGTCGACATACGGTACCTCAAATCTGGATCGGAGAGACCCATGTTGGCGGCTGCGATGAGCTTTTTATGCTGGAGCGAAGCGGCAAGCTGGATGAATTGTTACAGCCCTGAGCGAGCAGCCTTGAGCGGAAAATAAACAGCCTTGAGCGTATAAACAGCCCTGAGCGATCCGAGTTATGCAACGGAAGCGCCGACTAGAAATAAGGAACCAAAAGCATGAGTGAACAAGAATCTAATTCGGCAGAACCCGCCGGCGCTCAATTTGCGCTACAAAGAATCTTCGTAAAAGATGCGTCATTTGAATCTCCCAGGGCGCCGGAAATATTTCGCACGCAATGGAAACCTAAGGTCAATCTGGAGTTGAACTCCACCCATGGCATGATTGCAGAGGACCTTTATGAGGTCGTATTGCAACTGACCATTACGGCCCGTAGCGATGACGATGAGGTTGTGTACCTGACGGAAGTCCAGCAGGCAGGCATATTCTTAATCAAAGGGCTTGAGCCTGAAGCGATGGCTCAGACTCTGGGCGCGTTTTGTCCTAGTGTGCTGTTCCCCTACGCGCGGGAAGCGGTTGACGGATTAGTGATCAAAGGCAGCTTTCCTCCTCTGATGCTAGCCCCCGTCAATTTTGATGCAATCTATGAACAAAGTCGCAGAAAGCAGCAAGAAGCAACCCACTAGCTAAAAGCGGAGCTTTTATCTTGATAAAAGCTGATCTCCTAGCTCTGACTCCCAGAAAATCCCATTTGCCGCCAGACTTCATAGACGAGTACAGCGGCAGAATTTGATAGATTTAGACTTCGGCTAGCCGCCTGCATAGGAATCCTCAACCTTTGTTCCGGCGGTAAAGCATCGAGCACTTCTGTTGGCAAACCTCTGGTCTCTGGACCAAACAATAGCAAATCCTCGGCATCAAACCTGGGTTCGGTATAGGACCGACTGCCCTTGGTTGTGATTGCGAAGACCCTGCCGGAGATGACATCCAATAAGCTCTCAAGGTCTGGGTAGCGCTTAACCGCGGCCCATTCATGGTAATCGAGACCCGCGCGACGCAGCCGTTTATCGTCAAATTCAAAACCTAGAGGTTCAACCAGATGCAAGCTAGCGCCTGTGTTTGCGCAGAGCCGAATGATATTGCCGGTGTTTGGCGGAATTTCTGGTTCAAACAAACCCACGTGAATCATTGTATTTCCTGACATTGCCGGTGACGCCTTTCGGGCTAAAACCTATTGGTGGTCTACACTTTTTGATAGGGCAAAGTTTATCACCCATAAAGGGCGGAATAGTGTGCCCATGTGTAACAAAGTGTATGAGCGAAGAACGAGTCTATAGCGAACGAATGTGCAGCTAAACGAGGTTTGGCGTGAGACAACTATTCAGAAAATCGGTACCTGGCACCCTGGGCTTGGAAGTTAGCCCGTTTGGGGTGGCAGCAGCGTATTTAAAGAAAAGCGAGGACGGTCAGCGTGATCTTGGTGAATGCCGATACTTCGAGGGCGGACCGGACCACTGCCGTATAGAAATAGATCGCTGGATGGCGGATTTGGGCATCCAGCGGGTGGATACCCAGGTTGTATTACATCCGAGCATGTACTCGATTTATTTTGTGGATCGACCGGAGGTTGAACCTGCGGAACTTGCAGAGGCAGTTCGTTGGAAGGTCAAAGACCTTATCAACACACCGATCAAAGATGTTGTGATAGATGTGTTTGCAGTTCCGGAAGATGCATACCGTGGTTCTCAAAAAAAAGTTTACGCCGTTGCCGCGAGTAAATCCGTATTAGAAGAAACCGTTGCACATTTACGCCAGGGGTCCGGAAACCTGCTGGGCATTTCGATTAGCGAACTGGCGGACCGGTCGTTACTCAATCGGCTGCACGGTGATCGCGGTGGCGCAGCGCTACTTCGGCTTCGAAGTGCAAGCGGGACCATTAATCTGGTTGATGGCGGAGATCTTTATCTGACTCGCGGCATAGATACCGGCGTTTCTGCGCTAGAGGCTGCGACAGAAAATAATCGTCAGGTAGTGATGGATGAACTACTCCTTGAAGTCCAAAGATGTCTTGATTTTTATGAGAGCCAGTTAGGTAAAGGCTCGATTCGAAAGATGATGGTTGCACCAACCCGGCTCAATCAAAACTTTTTTGATCAGCATTTACAGGGTCATCTGGACCTAAGTGTGCATCAGCTAGATCTGAACGACACCTTTGAATTTAAAACGCCGTTGTCCGGTGAGCAACAAAGTATTTGTTTTGCGGCTGTAGCTGCTGCCTGCGATAGCAGTCTGAGCGAGGGTCGGGCGGCGTGAAACAACAGATAAATTTTTATACGCGATTAGTCCCCCCCCGCGCAGTACCAAAAACTCTAATTGGGATTTCGATTGCCTGTTCAATCACAGTGCTGGCTTATTTTGTGACAGCCGTGTATCTGCTCAATCAGCAGCAGAATATGGATGTCGCTGTTAAGGAGGCAGAGCAGAAAAATAACCAACTAAAAATTGAAATTGAAAATCGGCAAATGCTTGATGCAGCCGTTGATCTGCAATCCCTCGAGAAAACGTTAAAGAATTTGACGCAGCAAAGGGAAAGATTGGAGGTATTAATTACTGGTCTACAGGACCCTACGCTTAGCAAAGTGAACGGTTTTTCGGCAGCGATGACCGGCCTATCTAGACAACACGTCAAAGGCATAGCGGTACAAAAGTTCGAGTTGACCCACAGGGGACGACAATTTTCGATGGCAGGCCAACTGCAAAATCCGACTGCACTGCCAATCTATATCTCAAAGCTTGGGTCCGAGGTGGCATTTCACAATATGACCTTCGAGCGGATCAATATTTTGGAAACCGATGGTGAACTGGATTTTGAAGTGATGTCTCTTGATTTTGCCAAGCTTGGTTTGGCGGGGAGCGGTTCATGAACATCTCAGTTTACCTGGATCATCTCGAAGCTTTGTCTATTCGAGAGCGGTTTTTGATTGGCGCCACGGCGGTAGGTCTGATTGTCACAATACTGCAGTTCTTTTTAGTTGATCCGATGTTTGAACGTCAGCAGCAATTAGCTGTTCAGCTAAAGGCCATAAACACCAGTATTGAACGACAAACACAACAGTTGGAATTTGAGGCGCCCATGCAATCCCGTCAGAAGCTGCTTCTCGCTGAAATAAAGAATCTTGAGCATCAGGTTATAGAAAAAAATGAAAGCCTGAATGACTATGCAGCAACCCTTGTTCCGGCCGACAAAATGCCAGCTCTACTGCAAGCATTATTGGATCGAGAATCCGTTGATCTAGTGTCGCTGGTTAACCTGCCGCCTGTTGCGTTGATTGAGATGCCGTCGGGGGCTGAAGCAACTGAGCGAATTGCGGCTGAGGAAAAAGAGACTTCAAATTTCCAGCTGTATAGGCACGGTATTCAACTTGAGTTACGGGGTGACTTTCACACCTTGCGCCAGTACCTGGTCGCAATTGAGCTTCAGTCCTGGAAGTTAATTTGGCAATCGGTGCGATTCAGAGCTGAAAAAAACGGTTCGAATGTTATGGAGTTGCACTTACAAACGCTGAGCACGGATAGTGCCTGGCTTGGAGTATAAGAATGAAAGGATTCAAGCTTAGTCGGCTACTTATGCTGCAAACGCTCTTGATTGGGATGGCTGGTTGCGCATCACCGGTACAACAGGCTGAATTTCTTGCGGATGTTGATGCGATACAACAGCAAATACTAGAAGGGCAAACACCGGTAACTGAGTTGCCCGTAGAAAACGCCTTGCCGGAGAAGTTAGAGGTTGCGCTGCCGCGGTTTGATGTCGCAGTGGAAACTACGCCTATTCACATGTTTCTGCCGGGATTGGTCACCGATAGTCCATACAATATTGTGGTGCATCCAGATGTTGTAGGTTCAGTCAGTATGAACTTAAACAACGTCACGGTTGTGGATGTGTTGGAGGTACTGCGGGATGTTTATCGCTTACATTTTGAAGTTGACGGTAACTTGATCCGGGTGATGCCCGACGTGATACAGACCGAAGTTTTCTCCCTGGACTATGTGTCAGTGATGCGTGAGGGCGTGTCTGATATGCGGGTTAGCGCTGGCAGTATTCGAGACGCCGGGTCACAGGGGAGTAACCAGAGCATTAATCAGAACAATGGCGAATCCACAAGCTCAAGCCAGGGTAGTAGTGAGATTGTTGGTTCCAGGGTTACGACGGAAAACACGGTAGATATGTGGGCCAACCTGAGATCCGCGATTGAATCTCTCACAGGAGGTGGTGAGGGACGGCAGGTAATTGTAATGGAGCAGGCTGGGGTGATTGTCGTTAAAGCATTGCGTAGTGAGCTCGCATCGGTGTCTAGGTTCCTGCGTACCTCAGAACTATCGTTGCAGCGCCAGGTGGTGTTGGAAGCCAAAATTCTTGAGGTTGTACTTTCCGAGAGGTTTGAGAGCGGTATTGATTGGCAGGCACTGGATTCCATCGGTGGTGCTAAAGGTGGCATTGTCTCACTTGGACTTGATGGCGGCAGCGTAGTTAATCCCGATGGTATTAGCGGAGTGTTTACTGCAGATATCGACCTTCAGGACTTTACCGCCATTATCAGCCAGCTTGAAAGTCAGGGTGAAGTTAAGGTTCTCTCTAGCCCTAGAATAGCAACGGTAAACAATCAAAAGGCGGTCATTAAAGTTGGTACCGACGAGTTTTTTGTCACCAATGTCACGAGCACCACGACAACGGGAACCAGTACCACAACAACCCCCAGCGTCACTCTGACGCCGTTCTTTTCTGGCATTGCCCTGGATGTTACACCGCAAATTAGCAGTGAAGGCGATGTTATTTTGCATATTCATCCAACCGTGAGTCAGGTGACTGATCAGAACAAGGTTGTCACCATTGGCGACGATACGGTAAGCCTGCCGCTAGCGCTGAGTACTATCCGGGAGAGCGATAGCATTGTTCGGGCGAAAAATCGTCAGGTCATTGTGATTGGCGGTCTTATGCAAAACACAAGTCGTCGGTTAAAAGCCGGATTGCCAGGTGTTAGTCACTTACCCCTGGTCGGAAAAGGTTTTTCCCAGGCTCGAGATTCGGTGGAACGTAGTGAGCTTGTGATTCTGGTGCGACCCATTGTCAGCGGGTTGGGTGACGAGCCGGTTGATGCCCTCGATAGCCTTCGACGTATTCGTGGTATGGAGATGCCGGGTGACTGAAACCAAAAAAATTCGTATCGGCGATCTACTGGTTCAAGCAGGTGCGATCACCGAATTACAGTTGATGGATGCGCTCGCGGAACAAAAACAGAGTGGTCAACGTCTTGGTCGAGTGCTGACGGATCTAGGATTCGTGGATGAAGATCAGCTTCTGAATTTACTCTCGAAGCAGCTTTCGATTCCATTTGTTGATCTAAAAAAATTCGATTTTGATATTGCCCTTGTCAGGCGGCTTCCGGAAACCATGGCGCGACGATTCCGGGCAATTGTGCTTAAAGAAGAGGGCGATGGACTCCTAGTTGGAATGCTTGACCCCATGGACATTTTTGCCGTGGATGAATTGTCCCGGGCATTAAAGCGAAATGTGCAGCAGGCGGTGGTCCGGGAAGGTGAGCTACTCAGTGCACTTGATGTCATCTATAGGCGAACAGAAGAAATTGCTAGCTTTGCAGAGGAGCTTGAAGAGGAGTTAGGCGCTGAGGCGGAAGTGTTCGACATCGGCAGTCTTTCGACCGACGGTGAGGATGCGCCAGTGGTAAAGCTGCTTAGATCAATTTTTGAAGATGCCATTCAAATTCAAGCGTCGGACATCCATATTGAGCCCGGCGAGAACGAATTGCGCATCAGAAATCGGGTAGATGGCGTGTTACATGAACAGGTCATGAAAGAAAATCGCGTTGCCGCGGCACTCGTGCTGAGATTAAAACTGTTGTCTGGACTCAATATTGCCGAGAAGCGGCTGCCCCAGGATGGTCGCTTTAATATTAAAGTTAAAAATCGAAACATTGATGTCCGTCTTTCTACCATGCCTTTGCAGTTTGGGGAGGCGGTTGTCATGAGATTGCTTGATCAATCAAATCAACTGACAGATCTCAGTAAGGTTGGCATGCCCCCGTTGATCCTGAGTGAGTTTCGTCGCGTGATTCATAAACCCCATGGGCTTGTCCTGGTGACGGGTCCAACAGGGAGTGGTAAGACCACAACCTTGTATGGAGCCCTCGCGCATCTGAATACACCCGAGAGAAAAATCATAACGGCTGAGGACCCGGTTGAATATCGGTTGCCCAGAATCAACCAGGTTCAAATCAAAGGAGACATTGGTTTAGATTTCGCTAGTGTTCTGCGGGTTGCCCTGAGGCAGGACCCTGATGTGCTGTTGGTTGGTGAGATTCGGGATGCGGAGTCTGCAGAGATTGCACTGCGTGCCTCCATGACCGGCCATCTGGTGTTTTCAACTTTACATACAAATGACGCGATGTCAGCTATCCATCGATTGGTTGATATGGGGGCTGAAAGTTATCTGGTCGCCTCTGCGCTAAAGGCAGTGCTAGCCCAGCGCCTGATTCGGAAAAACTGTACCCATTGTTTGTCCGACTACGAACCTGAACCAGCAGAACTCGACTGGCTGTTTGAAAAGAGTCGGACGGGAAAATTAAAAGAGCGCCGTTTCAAAAAAGGCGCAGGCTGCTCCCGGTGTAATGAAACGGGCTTTAGCGGCCGAATAGGAATATTTGAATTATTGTTAATAGACGGGCCCATGAGTGCGGCGATTCGGGATCAGGATCATACAAGGTTTACGATGCTGGCCCATAAGGACGGTGGATATCGGCCCCTTTATCAAAGCGCTCTGGATTATGCGCTGCAGGGTTTAACAACACTCGAAGAAGTAGGGCGGGTAGCGGAGCAAATGGAGGAGGTTGAATACGAGTCATCACAAATTCATGCGGCGCCCCAGGCGGCATCCAAAGTGTCGCCCGCGGTGTCTGAGCGTGCCTGGTGACCGCCTTTCGGTACACCTGCCGAAATCAGGGTGGCTCCATGGTTACCGGTACTCTAGAGGCCGCTAATGAGGAAAATGTCGCCAATGAACTGCTTGGGACGGGTCTGACGCCCATTTCGATCGAGTTTGCGACAACCTCCGAGAACCCATCGATCGACTGGCGAAGGTGGTTTGAGCCGAAAATTGAGCTTGAGGACTTGATTCTTTTTAGTCGGCAAATGTTCAGTTTATCCAAGGCAGGTATTCCAATGATACGCGCCTTAACAGGCCTGTCGGAATCTACAGTGAACGTCACTTTACGCCGTGTGATTGAAGAAGTGCAAAGTGATCTTGAGGCTGGTCAGCCTCTATCCCAGGCGATGGCAAAACAAGAAAAGGTATTTTCGGATCTCTACATTGCAATTATTCATGTGGGAGAAAATAGTGGTCGGCTGGATGAAGCGTTTGCGCAAATCGCAACCTACCTTGAGCTAGAGCGGGAAACGATTAAGCGCATAAAATCAGCGACTCGTTACCCAACCTTTGTACTAGTTGCGATGGGAATTGGCTTATTGATTATTAATGTTTTTGTGATTCCTGCCTTTTCAGGTGTCTTTGAAAAGCTGGGGGCGGATTTGCCCTGGCAAACTCAATTACTGGTTGGGTTCTCCAATTTTGTCGTGTCCTACTGGTATTTCCTGTTGTTTGTGGCGATTGGAATCGTGACCGGGGTTCGAACCTGGGTCGCTCGACCTGAAGGCCGGCTGCAATGGCATCGCTGGAAATTGAAACTACCGGTAATTGGTTCTCTGTTCGAGCGCATTCACCTCGGACGGTTTTGTCGATCCTTCTCGATGATACTGCGCTCTGGATTACCGATCATGCAGGGCCTACATATTGTCAGTCAGGCCCTTGGAAATGATTACATGTCCGGGAAGATAAAGGGTATGCGGGGCCATATTGAACGTGGCGGGAGCTTTCTCCAGAGTGCTCATCAATCAAAGTTGTTCACGCCCCTTGTGTTGCAAATGATTAGCGTTGGAGAAGAAACCGGTGCGATGGACTCGATGCTCGCCGAAGCGGCGGAGTTTTATGAGCAAGAAGTTGATTATGAACTGAAGGGGCTAGCGGATGCCATTGAACCCATTTTGATTATTGGCATTGGTGCCATGATCCTGGTACTGGCTCTGGGTGTGTTCCTGCCACTTTGGGATCTATCAAGTGCAGCGGCTAGATAGGCTTTTTTGTTAAAGGTTTGCTTAGCATAGAACCATGAATGTACTTTTTTGGTTTGTTTATTCGTATTCCTTCTACTGGTGAGCCTTCAGAAAGTTCAGTCTTAGCTAGACTAAAAGAAAGAGCACGTCGCTCGTTTGTTGGGTGGCTGGCTGGGAAATTTGGAACTCTATTTTGGCGTTCCTTTCGGAGGAAAAGATGAAGAATCAATCAGGTTTCACCATCATCGAACTGGTGGTAGTCATTATTTTGCTCGGCATTATGGCGGCAACAGCGTTACCACGATTTATGGATGTTACAGACGAAGCTCACAATTCTGTGGTTGAAGGGGTTTATGGAGGATTGCAGTCAGGTATGTCCCTATATCACGCTCAGTGGGTTGCTGAGGGTCAGCCGGATCCGAGTACTCAACTTACGGATTTCGGTAGCCTGAGGACAACGCCGGAAGGTTATCCCTACGGCACCGTAGACAACTCAGCGACCGCTGATGATGTTGTGAATGATGCTGATTGTGCTGCGATATTTACCAACGTACTACAAGCTGGCGCTCCGTCTATTGCCGCGGTCGCAAACCTGGCGGGTGTCGTGGGTTCTACAACCGACTTTACGACCCACGAAAATAGTGATGACTGTTTGTATTACTACACTGCGGAAACCTCATCCGCCGGGGCAACGGTTGCGACGTTAAGTTATGACTCGGAAACCGGGCAGATAACCCAGGCAACAGCGGCACTGCCATAAAGCAGGCATGTTGGTTCTCTAGGAAAAGTGCAGCGCCGGTTCTGGCGCGTTTGCCAGGATGGTTGAGGTGAAAGATCGCGGATTTACAGTCATTGAGCTGGTGGTGTCGATTGCATTGTTGGCCATTGTTGCGGTTGGAACTAGCAGCCGCTGGTTTTCTGCTGATGCTTTTTCTGCGGATACACTAAAATCTCAGTTACTGGCTGAGGCTCGCCTGGCCCAACGTACCGCTCTGTCTAACAGTCAGGTAGTGGTGCATCTTGTGGTGTCTCAGTCCTCCAATAAATGGCGATACCAGATATTTATAGATAGTAGTGGCGCCACAACGTTGATGCGAGAGGTTCAGGCAGACGTCGATCGAGTTACTATCCAGGTCACGGGAGGCGTATCGACAACCCTTGTGCAGGGTGCTGATCTAGATCTGCAATATGATGACCTTGGCAATTTGTCCGGTGTTACCCTCGCAGGGGTTGCCGGTAACGTTGATAGCGGCCTGAGTTTCCTGCTTGCCGGCGACCGAACTTTTTGCATTTCTCCACTTGGATTTGCCCATGACGGCAGTTGCATTTAGATTCAATTCTGGAGCCACCCTCGTTGAGTTGGTTATTGCGATTGCAATACTTGCGGTTGCGATTGTACCTCTGACTATGACCCTGTCCCATTCGGCGAGTCACAGTGCTGATTCGATGATTGAAGTGAAAGTCATTGAGTTAGGTCAGGCGTATATTGAAGAAATATTAAGTAAACGTTTCGATGAAACGACAACCCTGGGTGGGTCGCCGCCCTGTGCTCTGGCAACCATGCCCTGTGGTGCCATTGGACGAGAAGCCGGAGAAAGTCGCAGCACTTTTGATGACGTTGACGATTACGATGGCCTGAATGAACAGCCTCCGTTAGATTCTCTCGGCATACCGAGAGTCGGCTACGACCGGTTTAGTGTTTCAGTTTCTGTTGCTTATGCCTCTGCAGCAGAGGTTGCGAGCTACGGCCTCGATAGTACTGCTGACGCAAAAAAAATACAGGTCAGTGTTTCGCCCCCTTCAGGCACAACGGTGGTCTTTGATATTTATCGGGCCAACTTTTGATGCTGCTGCACAAGCCTCCACTTAAAAGCAAACCCGGCGGCTTCACGATGGTGGAGTTGGTCATTGTGATTGTTCTGATGAGCCTCGTGTCCCTGGCGGGGGTAGAGGTGATTCGTCAATCCAGTGAGTCATACTTAAAAATGTCGAATCGGCAGGGTCTGGGTAGTGCCGCGAGATTGGCCGTCGAGCGTCTGAGCAGAGAATTTCGTAGTGCGTTACCCGGCAGTGTCAGAACTAGCGGAGATTGCATCGAGTTCTTGCCTATAGAAGTTGCAGGCACTTATGTAACCGCGCCATTCGAAAGTGCTGCTACGTCGATGACGGTAGTTCGTGTCTCGGCAGATCTTGCGGCGGAGCTCGGTCGCGTTGCTATCTATTCGGTGGGTGACAACGTTTTTGATCTGGACGCTGGCATCTTGTCTCCCGAGGCGAGTATCGGAGCTTCTGACGCGGGTAATATTAGTACGGTTAGCTGGACTGGAAGTCATCTGTTCGAATTTGAGTCACCGACCAGTAGGTTTTATATGGTTTCAGATCCCGTCAGCTACTGTGTAGATGGGGATAACTTGTTTCGCTATAGCAATTATGGCGTTGTAGATCCTCAGCCTTTGTTGGACGATCTTCCGACTGCCCTACCCGACAGAGCATTACTGGTTAATCAGGTATCGTCTACCGGTACTCCCTTTCGTGTGATGGATCCCGGGCTCAGTCGAAATGCGATTGTGATGATTGTGTTGTCGCTATCCACCGACGGCGAATTTCTCCAGATCACCCAGGAGGCGCAGCTTCGCAATGTGCCTTAATCAAACCGGCCTCGCTAGCAAGCAACAATCTGGTCTGGGACTAGTCGGCGCAATATTTGTGATTGTTGTGGTGTCACTTCTATCGGTGGCAATGTCACGAATGCTAGAGGCCGACAAGATATCCCAGAGTTATGAAATTTTGGGGCTAAAAGCGTTACTCGCGGCTGAAAGCGGTGCTCAGTTGGCTGTCAACCGACTAATGCCCCCGGACAGTACCGGCAGCTGCGCGGATCGTACCTTTGACTTTGAAGCTTCGAGCTTGAGGTTTTGTCAGGCGGTGGTTTCATGTACTGCCATCGCAGCTAATGGCGAAGACTATTTTACGGTTTCCTCCCGGGGACGGTGTGATGCCAGTGACTTTACGGCAAGCCGCACGGTAGAAGTCAGATTGTCTCCCTAGGAAAGCTCTGATTAATGTCACTTTCCATTGGCAATTTCGTTTTGTGTCCAAATTTGTCAACTTTTGTGGTTCGAACCTGACTCAAACGGTCCTGTTTTATGGATTGCCCATGGCAGAGCTTCCCTCTTTTTTGCGTCCTGCACAAAATAAATTCAATTTTAAGTGTCTGATATATAAGGAAATAATGGTCTATTAATGGGCCGATTCAAAAAATTGGCACAGCGATTGTATTAGTACTGTCAGATTCCAAACATTTGAATACAAAATAGGACGGACCCAGACATGAACAACTTCAAAAAAATTGCACTGACTACAGCCATCGCTTCTTCACTGTTTGTTGGACAGGCCTTTGCCGCGGACCAGGGTTCGCTTGGTAGCGACTCAACCGGTAAGAGTGTTGTTAGCCTCTCTATTAATGACCAGGTTCAGATCACAGGTGTTGATGACATTGCACTGGGCGCGTTTGACGGTACTAACGATCTTACTGGCGCTACGGCATTTTGTGTTTACCGAAGTGGTGCTGGTGACTACCAGATGACGGTTAGCGCTGAAGGTAAAGCAGCTTTTGAAGTCGCTTCTGCGACAACCGGTGACACAATTGGTTTTACCACTAAGGTTGATGGCGATGCTGACGCTTCTAATGGTGCAGCAATCGCCCATGCCGGTACCAGTGGTACTTTCTCGGGTAGCAGTGCAATTGATTGTGGAGCGAGTGATAACGCCGCGCTGGAAGTGAACTTTGCGGCTGCAGACCTGCGAACTGCCGGTTCAGCTGCTGATTACACTGCAACTGTTGTCATCTTAGTTGAACCTATCTAAGCCTCTCGGCGAGATTTATGAAACTTCTACTGAAACAAACCGGATTGGCCATGACACTGATGTGTCTGGCCAATTTGGCGTTAGGGACTGAGATTGTGGTCTCTAGCACGCTAACGGGTGTTCAATCGATTCGATCTCCCCAGCCCGCAATGTCGGCGGGAAAGCTAAGTTTGCAGCTTCCTCCCAAGATTGCTGTGACAATACCTGGTTCCTTTGACGTCGCTACTGACGCTTTTTCGATGTGTGTGAGTGCCGAGCGCGACGGACCAGAGCTGTTTGTTTCTGCAACTCAGATTGGCTTGCGGAAAACACCGGTAAGCAAAATGGGATGCGACATCCAAAACAACGTCAAACTTGATCTTCAGACAAATCCAAATCAGAGTGGAAAAATCGTTACACTGTTGCTTGCACCGGAGTAAGCATGCATCGAATTTTCTGCATTTCATTGATTCTACTCATCTGTCTACCGGCGAATGCCCGCCTACGGGATTACGTCAACGTAGCGGCGTTGTCTAATCGAAATCTCGGTACCTGGTCAGCCGGTGATGGTGATCGTGTTTGGCAAAGTACACATTGTGTTGCGTCATCAAACTACAACAATACCTACAACGATCCGCCTCCAGTCGTATCTCCGGCGGCTGTCCATGAGCCCTACCAATTTCGCATTACCGATACTGCTGCAGCAACGGGCTACCATCTTTATTTAGACGATGATCCTTCGAATACCGGTAATGCCCGAATTGAAGCCACCTTTGAACACAGAGATATCAAGGTCGGCACTGGATACGAAGTCTTGAGTGATGGTGTTTACGATACCCATGGGCATACGGGCCAATTCAAGCGTTGTAACAATGGTGACAATTCGGAAATTCAAATGACCCTTAACGAGACTGAGCTGGTGAATGCTCGAGCTGGACAATATCGAGGCCGCTTTGAAGCTGAGGCAACCGGCGGCAGCTCCGGCACAACTACCCATAGCCGAAATCTTGTGATGAGGGTAACGGTGGCTGAAATCGTTCGCGTCAGTTCCCTCGATAATGTGTTACTTGGTAACTGGAGCGGCAGTGGAGATATGCAAGGGGATGAGACGTTTTGCGTTTATAGCAATAACGATTCCGCCGGTTATACCATTGACTTTTCTTCCCCGAATAAGAGTGGCAACGTATTCCGACTTGGAAACGACACGCTCACTGAATTTGTTGAATATGATTTGGTGTTTGCTGATTCTGCGCTTGGAACAGGTACTGCCGTTGGTAGGAGAACCGTATCCGGCACCGGAAGTAACTCCGCAGCAGATTGTGGCAGTGTGGATAACGCCAGAATATCGGTAAATGTATCTGCTGCTAGTCTTGGTGCGGCAACTCCAGACAGCTACTCCGACACGATTACATTACTTGTTGCGCCTCTATAGCGGCTGACAAGTTAAGGTCCCCAGGGTGGCAATAAGGTTTTCTTCTGGAAGCTCCGGCAGCTCAACTGAACAACGATTGGTGCGGGTTCGAACGGTTATGGTTTTAGTATTCGATTTGATTTCCGCCTGAAATACACCGAAGTCGTCGGTGGTTGCAAGACCCACAACACCTTCAATCAAACCATTTTGAATCGGCGTGCCGGTTGCATCGTTAATTTGTCCGAAGGCAACCAGAATTCGACTCGCCTCCCAGGTCAGGGTGATCACATTGCCGGGATATAGTGTTGTGGTTTGTGTTGTGGTGTCAAAATCTAATAGAGCAGAACCTTTTGACCGTAGGGCAATGTTGTAGGTTCGAAACGGGGCTAGAGGCACAAGGCTCTTGCTACCAATTGCTGCATTGTCTCTTACCAGCTTGTTTACCTCGACATCAAAATAGGCATCGGCGGCCTCGCCTTTAATGTCGAGTATGACGGCGGAACGTGCCTGGCGCTTACCGCCGAAAGTAAACGTGTCTCGGTTTGCAATAATACTCGTGTAGAAACTAGCGCCGTAACTGATGGCATCTTTTTCTTCAGAATAAACCGTTTCAATATTGGCGCGACCCAACTGGGAGGCAATATTAAATTCTGATTCAAGGCTACGATCGAATTGTTCGTCCACGGCGCGTAACGCAACGCTGACATCCGACAAATAGCGATCACCGTCCTGCCAGGTTGAGCTTAGATTGCTGTTAATTCCTGATTCAGTTTGCCGCCCTTCGTTGTCCTCATAATAACCCTGGCTAGTGAGGCTGGTTTGCCATCGGTTACCTTTTACGGACATGCGCGCGCCGAGCAATACCTGCCAGTCGCCGTTGTCTCGACTGGCCTGCAAACTAGTTGAAATTACCTGGTTGTGAAAAACATAAGACGGGAATTCGTACCTCAAGCCATAGTTTTTGTCCGTGGCACTTAAACGTTTGTTATATCGCGCACTCAAATGAAGTGAGCCCTGACCAATGGGTCGAGATGCAGTCAGTGATCCCTGGGTGAGGGTACTGCCTAGTAATGAATTTCCCTCGCTGCGGGTTTCTCTAAGATTTGCGCCCAACGTCACATTACCGATGCGAAAGTTAGAAATGATATTTGCCGCCCGAGCCTGGTTCGCCCCAAGGGCGACGTTGAATCGAAGGTCGTAGTTTCGACCGAGACGAAAAATTCCCGCCTCAACCAGGTTTTGGTCTGTGTCCGAGATAAAGCCAAATTCACCGCCAAAATCCCGAGTGATGCGTCGACTAAGCCCAAAGCGAATCAACTCCTGACCGTTGCGACTGGGTAAGGTATGGTCGAGGGATTTACTGACCTGTTCGCCCAGGTCAACAAAATACAAGTTCTGACCGAGGGGCGGGAGGCGACTGGACTTCACATAGAAGCGGGTTTCTTCGCGAATGCCTCCGGCGCTATCGCGAATTCTCAATACAATATCGTAGGCCCCGCCAGGAAGTTGAGAGGTATCGAGTATTTGATTGCCGGTCTCGTATATGTCGGTGGTTATGAGTCGGCCATCTTTGAGTATGTCGACTCTGCTTCGGCTGTCTAAGAATAGTTGCAGTTCATTTCCCGAGGACTGGTCGAGATCAGTCCGGGTGTCCAGGGAGCTACCAAAACTCACCCCAAGAAAATCCGATTCGCGGATGAACACCAATGAGCCGGGGCTGGACCTAAATATCCCCGCTTGAAATTGTTGTCCAGCAAACTCCCGCTGCAGGGCCAGGGTGTCGAAAGTGAGATCTTCTGTTTCGTTGTAGTTGCTGACTGCTACCAACCGGCTCTCTCGAAAAGCAATGGTGGTTGAGTTGGCGACGTTGTAACTCTCATCCCTGCCTTCTTCACCATTCACCGTTGCGGAAAGTACGTTGAGTAACGACAGGCCAGAATCAGAAGCCGGAAGAAATTTATCAATCCCCGCGTCCCTCACCGAAAGCAGGTCTTTAGATAGAAACAGGTCTACTCGGAATCGATTCTCATCGAAAATCACCTCGACGGTGGTTGGGTTTAGTTTTCCGCAATTGCTTTGGTTTGCGTTTAGACAAACCAGGCCGCTATTGCTGTTTAATTCTTCGGTCAAGAATTGCTCGAGCTGCTCCGGATCAAGCAGGTCAGGTATCTTTGCAACAACTGAATGAGGCTCCAGCAGGGTAATATCGTTAGGCGTGAAGGTTGCTAGAGTTGAAATGAGATAGGAGCCACCGTAATAGATGTCGACCTGGGTTGTCTGGGGTTCCAATAGGTGTTCAAAGCCTGGCGGTACAAAGCGCTTTTTCTTGGTAGGCTTATCCGCGCTGGTTTTTGTGGTGGTGGTTTTTGGTTGGGCTTCCGGCGCAAAGCTGCTAACAAATTTGGTTTTGTCAGGTGCCTCAGTTAGCTTCTCCGCAGGCGCTAGAAGTGGGAAAAGTATCGCAACAAAAAATATCTGCAGTGGTCGACACACCGGGGAATCCAGTATCAGGGATAGACCTGGGTCTTGATGCCATCAAATGATCGAATGGAGTAGGTGACTGGAGCATCAAAGGGCAGTTCCAACTGCCATTCGTTGTTTGCATAGAGTCGCCGGCTCGTCAGATCTTTACATTCAGTGCTGTTGCTGGGGTTACATTGTTTGCCATCGGAAAGCAGCACATTGGTATTGCCGTTATTTACAAAGGTCATCATTTTGCCGTTCCGCTGGGCGTTTAAGGTCGAGGCAGGGCTGTCAGGTTGGATAATGGCGAGTATCTGATAGGCCACAACAATACGCAGTTGGCTACTATCTTCTTCTAACGGCGGAACAATAGGCGTGACATTTATTCTATATATGCGCTCCTCGGTGTTGTCCGGTTTCAGATTTACAATCCGAATCAGTTTTTGACCATTGGGCGGAATGACCAATTTGTTCGGTGTGGCGAGTAGCTTTAGCTTACTCGGGTCGGTTACCGTGGCTCTGATTTCATCAACGGTGCCGGCTTTTGTGACTTCTAGCACCTCAACCTGGACATACATATCTTCGGTGTCAGAGTTGGTGACTTTAATGTCCTGTCGTGCGGGTTCGCCCGGCTCAAAAACGACAATAGAACGGTCAACGTACATATCAGCCGTGGCGGTAGCACAGAAAAAAGTACTGAAAATGGTGCTGAGTAAAGCTGCAAAGACTAGCGCGGCACGCCTGGAGTGTGTGGGTCTGATCATGCTGTTCCCTTGTTTACTTGCCGATGAGTCTATCATACCGGTGCGACGACCAGTGTCAGAGCGCCGCTGTATAAACCAGAATCGGCTGCCTCGAGATCTGCGGCGAGAAATTGAATGTTAAAGTTTGGTTGTCCGTCGCAGGCATCTTTGTCGGCAAGCACTGCGTAAACAGGTGACGGTTTGCCAGGGCTAAGTTGATCGTATTGGATGCTGCCCTGCTGGCCATTGTAAGAAATGGCATAGCGCAGTTCATTTCCCTCTTTATTGGTCAGTGAGAAGCTGGTTTGGCTACTGCTGCTGCCGTAGGCAATGATGGAATAGCGGGTGCTGGCATTGCCTTTGACACAAAAGAATTCCTCGTAGTTTGCATCCACGTCCCGTCGTTCAATATCGAAGTGCACATCAGAAATTGTGTCGATCGATAATGAAGGCAGAATTGCGAGGGAAATGGTCACACGGGAAGACGCTTGATCCTCAGGCTTGCGGCTCTCAGCGAATGCAAAATGACCCGACAATAAGAATAGGGCCAGCACAAAAGTGATGGGGTAGTGTTTCATAAGTCCGTTTAAAGTACGTATCTAATAGATGGTAATGCAGAGACTATGCCAGTGTCACGGATTGAAACTAGTGCTGGCTACTGTGTGTGAGCGCTTGCTAACGTTTAAGATGACGTCACATCAGGTCTGGATGTGACCTATTAGGCTGGTTGCCTGGGATGGTGACCTTTAGTGAAGGTTCGAGTAGTAAAGGTTCAAGTAGAAAAAGTTCAAGCCTAAATAGGAATGATCCAGACCACCTGTTGGCCATTCGAATCAACTGACTGGGACTGGAGTAGATCTGTGTCGCAGAAGACTTCGTCGAGGCTCACGGCGCAGCTTTGAAATTGTGGTTCAAAATTTTCTTCTGGAAGCAGGTTTACTGCAATCTGAATCGTCACCGAAGCGGTGCCGTTAGCGCTGCTGAGGACCGGCGCTAGTAGAGCGAATATCAGGCAGCCGGTTGTGATGACTCGATTTATCATGATTGGATTAAAGGCTGAATTGTCATGAGTTGCAACTACAGTCTGTCGGCCGCTTGCCTAAAAAGATTCCTCTGACTCGAGGCCTAGATCATTGATCTTTCGAGTCAGGGTGTTGCGACCCCAACCCAGCAGGATGGAGGCATCGTTCTTGCGGCCTCCAGTTTGCTTGAGGGCAGTTTCAATCATGATTTTTTCAAACCGGGGTAGTGATGAACTCAGAAGACCTTCATCGCCGGGCTTAATTTGTGCGAGTTTGCGCGAGGCCCAACTGCGTAGAGATTTCTCCCAGTTTTCACTGTCGCTGGTTTGATCCTTTTCCTCGAGGAGTTCAGGGGGCAAATCTTCAACCACAACCTCGTTACCCGTTGCCATCACGGTGATCCAACGGCAGAAGTTTTCAAGCTGCCTGACGTTGCCAGGCCAGGGCAGATGCGTCACAAATTGCATGGTCTCGGGTTTTAGTAACTTGGCCTCCTCATTTAACTCCTTGGCGGCGAGAGTCAAAAAATAGTTCGTCAATAGCGGTATATCCTCTCTACGCTCCGCCAGAGTAGGGATATGAATACGGATGACATTAAGCCGGTGGTAGAGATCTTCGCGGAATCGGTTTTCAGCAACCAGCTGTTCCAGATTTTGGTGGGTTGCAGCGATGATCCTGACATTGGCCTTTAAGGGTTGATGACCGCCGACACGATAATATTCACCATCGGACAGTACCCGAAGTAAACGGGTTTGCGCCTCGGAGGGCATATCCCCAATTTCATCTAGAAATAGCGTGCCACCTTCTGCCTGCTCAAATCGTCCTATTCGAGCTGCATTGGCACCGGTAAATGCGCCCTTTTCATGGCCGAACAGTTCCGACTCTATCAGGTCGTGTGGAATGGCTGCCATATTCAGAGCAATAAAGGTCTGATTCGCTCTAGGGCTGTGTTTATGCAATGCCTGGGCGACTAGCTCTTTACCCGTGCCCGATTGGCCGTTGATTAAAACCGTGACATTAGACTTGGATAGCCGGCCGATTGCGCGGAAAACTTCCTGCATGGCGGGGGCCTTGCCGATGATCTCTGAATCGATCTCAGCTTCTACCCGGGGCAGTGGTGCTTCGTTTTGTTGCTTATGATTGATGGCGCGGCGAACAACGGCTACCGCCTCATCAACTTCAAAAGGCTTTGGAATGTACTCAAAAGCACCGCCCTGAATCGAGGTGACAGCACTGTCGAGATCCGAATGGGCCGTCATGATAATCACCGGTAACTCGGGATGACCGGATTTAATGCGCTTGAGTAGATCAATACCATCCATTCCCGGCATTCGGATGTCCGTGATGATGGCATCCGGTGGGCAGTGGTCAATATCCGCTAACAAAGGTTCTCCTGATTCGTAGCAGGTGACCTGCATACCGGCCTGGCTTAAGGCTTTCTCAAGTACCCAGCGGATGGAGCGCTCGTCGTCCACTACCCAGACGTTGCTGACAGAATTCATAGTGATAGCTCCAATGGGAGGAAAATTGAAAATATTGTGTTGCCCGGGCGGCTCTCAAATTCGATCAGCCCCTGGTGCTGGTGCACGATAGATTGTGCGACGGACAAACCCAGGCCCGTACCATCTGGTCGGCCGGTAATCATGGGATAAAACAAGTGTTGCTTAAGTTCGGTGGGGATTCCCGGGCCGTTATCAACAATATCGATCTTGGCTACAAGCTTGTGCTGGGTGGTGCCAATGGTGAATTGCCGTTCAATTCGCGTCACAAATGAAAGGCAAGGTGACGTCGAATCTTGCAGCGCCTGCATTGCGTTCCGGGCCAGGTTAAGTACTACCTGGACCATAAGCTCCGGGTCGATACTCACCTCGGGAATACTGGGGTCGTAATCGGTTCTAAATTCGAGGTTCGGATCAGCTTCAAGTTCGATCAGCGTTCGCACGCGTTCTAACACCTCGTGGATATTGGTCAGTGAGGGCTGGGGCAATGATTTGGGTCCGAGCAGCCGGTCAACCAGTGCCGTGAGTCGATCGGTTTCGTCGACAATAATTTCTGTATAGGCCCGGAGATCCTCCGTGGGCAACTCTCGTTCCAATAATTGCGCCGAACCTCGGATGCCTCCCAGGGGGTTTTTGATTTCGTGGGCCAGGCCTCGAATCATTTGTCGAGTAATTTGCTGTTGGGTAGAAATGCTCTCGTCTCGGTCGATCTTCAGATATCGATCTAGCGGATAGAGTTCGAGGATGGCATTTGTTCCTTCCTCGTTTCGAATGGGGGTAATGAAATAGTCACAGGTAATGATGTTGCCGCTGACCAGCTCAAGTCTTACCTTTCGGCCGGTGAAGGACTGCTCTGTGGTGAGCGAGTCGAAGACGATACTTTCAATTTCACCGGCGGATTGAAATATGTCGCCGATGTGGTGGTCTCGAACCTGATTACCCGAAACCTCTAAGAGGTTTTCCGCCGCAGCGTTTAAAAACAGCAGGCGTAGCTGGTCATCTAACTCCAGAATGCAGATATTAAGGTGGTTGATAATGTCATGGGTCATGCTTTGATTACGCCGGCAAACGGATCTCGATTCAGCGTTGTGCACAAAGAGATCTGGTTACAGCTAGATAAGCAAAAACCAAACCACATTCGATATGCAGGTAAAACGCCGGTTGTGGAGGTTCAGTCTAGAGGATGTATCCGTGATGCGCACCATAATAGTGCGTTCATTTATGGGGCGTTACTTTGTGGCGCGATGAAGTAGGGAAACCCGGAGCACGGTTGTCGAAACGGTGTTGCTCGATTGGAGAACTTTCCCAGATTCGTCTTCGACAATTTGTGCCTGGATTTGATGTGTGCCCCGATCGACATTCGGAACCGAGATCGAGCCGGTCGATTTCTGCTTGGCGACAACACTGCCATCGATCATTAGCTGTAAGCTGTGGTTGGCCTGGATCGGTGGATCTACTTCAAACTGAACCATCAGGTTGCCGGCATTACTACGTACAGCGGTGTCGTGGGTTGGGTTGACAATTCTCAGGACGGTATAGGCGGGGCCTGGTTTAGCCTCTGCAGGGGTTGTAGCGGACTTGAATAGACCATCTGTGGGTTGGGCTTTAAAGGTCTGGGGCGGTGCAACTTCGATCTCCTCGGCCGTATCCGAGGCCTGATCGCTAAACACAGTATTGCCGTTGGCGTCCTTCGACTTAAAGACGGTATTTTCAGCCTGGGCCTGCAGGCCACTTGCTGCAGCCAACAACAGTGTCAGTAATAACAATAATCGTCCCATCATGCTCTCCTGTTGGAGTTCCTACTGGGTTTATTGTCGCACAAAAAGAAAAGCCCCGATCCAGGGACCGGGGCTTTTTATTTCGCTCCAAGACTGAGTAAGTCTTAGGTTGAGTAGTACATTTCAAATTCAACGGGATGGGGTGTCATCGCCAGTTTGGTGACGTCCTGCATCTTCAGATCAATGTAGGCATCAATCTGTGAATTTGTGAACACGTCGCCTTCCGTGAGGAAGTTACGATCTGCATTCAGATTGTCGAGGGCCATTTCCAGTGAAGAAGCAACTGTAGGTAGGTCCTTCATTTCTTCCGCTGGTAGGTCGTAGAGGTCCTTATCGAGTGGTCCGACAGGCTCAATCTTGTTCTTGATACCATCAAGGCCAGCCATCAGCATGGCGGAGAACATCAAGTATGGATTGGCTGTTGGATCGCCGAATCGAACTTCAACACGGACGCCTTTAGGGTTTGCGCCCTGGACATACGGAATACGGATCGAAGCAGAACGGTTACGGGCTGAGTAAACCAGCATCAAAGGTGCTTCAAAGCCTGGTACCAATCGCTTGTAGGAGTTGGTAGAAGCATTTGAGAAGGCGTTGATTGCGCGGGCATGCTTAATAATGCCGCCAATGTACCAGAGTGCTTCCTGGGACAGGTTACCGTAACCTTCTCCAGCAAACAGGTTAGTGCCGTCTTTCCAGATAGACTGGTGAAGGTGCATGCCGCTGCCGTTATCACCAACCAGTGGCTTCGGCATAAATGTAGCGGTTTTGCCGTAGGCGTGAGCAACATTCAAAACACAATACTTGTAGATCTGAACTTCGTCAGCTTTCTTGGTAAGGGTGTTAAAGCTCACACCAATCTCACACTGTCCAGCGGTGCCAACCTCGTGGTGATGCAGGTCGACATCAAGGCCCATGGCCTCCATTGCGCCACACATTGAATTACGGATATCAACCAGAGAGTCGACGGGTGGCACGGGGAAATAACCGCCTTTAATGCCCGGTCGGTGACCCATATTGCCACCTTCAAAGGTGTCATTTGAGCTCCATGCTGCTTCCTCAGAATTGATCTGGTAGGTTGCGCCACTGATATCTGACTTAAACTTGACGTCATCAAAGATAAAAAATTCAGGTTCAGGACCGAAGTACGCGGTATCACCAATGCCCGTTGAGGTCAGGTATTTCTCAGCCTGTCGAGCAGTGGATCGTGGGTCGCGCTCGTAGCCCTGCAAAGTGCTGGGTTCAACGATGTCGCAACGCAGGTTAACGGTGGTTTCTTCAGTAAAAGGGTCAACCACAGCAGTATCGTCTACTGGCATCAGAATCATGTCGGATTCGTTGATGGGCTTCCAGCCTTCGATGGATGAACCGTCAAACATTGCACCAGACTCGAAAAAATCGGCATCGATCTTCGCGGAATTGTGAGTGACGTGTTGTTCTTTACCAGCTGTGTCAGTGAATCTGAGATCCACCCACTTAGCTTCGCTTTCTTTGATCATTTTCAGAGTTTTATCTGACATTAACGGGTCTCCGATGGGTTCGTTTTGGTGCGGTTCTTATAATCAGTGCAAGAAGGGGAGCAAAGAATATGCCATCACCCCCTAAAGATAAACCGTTGATTCTTGGCGGCTGTAGGGATTCAGTAGCCGAGGGCGCGCACCAAAATAGACCCTTTACGGATTTAACGACCCAATATGGTGCGAAGTGCGGGTTGAGCGCTAGGCAATCACAACAATGGTCACAACAATCTCAGAATCTTGATCGATGATGCTGACCACTTCATGGCCATTGATTCTACACCAGGCTGGAATATCGCTCCTGACGCCTGGGTCGGTGCAAATGGCTCTCAAATGATCGCCAGGTGAGAGTAGTTTGATTGCATCCTGAACCCGTATGACCGGCATCGGACAAAGTAACCGACGGCAATCAATTTCTGTTGTGATTGGGTCAGACATACCAGCTTTTTTTAATATCAGTCGCTGCTTTGGGTTTTACGCTGAGTAAGCTGGTTTCGCCGCCGGGTTGCCGAACCTGGATGTCCACGGAAGTCTCTTCCCGTCCCTGGCTATATCTGGCGACAATTTGAGCTGCTAGATTGAGATCATCTTCGTTGACCACCCCGTCGATCACGCATAGCGCGCCATTGTGGGAAACGGGATCGAGGCTGATAAATTGATTTTTATAGCCGGATAGATAGTTATTCTCGCCGTCTTCGCGGCTGATGATCAGTTTGAAGTGGGGGCGGGGCCTTAGGTGCCGACCGACTTTCAAAAGCATAATGTCGTCAAGGTCGTAGTCCCGTTCGTTGCGGGCCTTCCACAAATCACCGAGTTTGTCCGAGTAGCTTTTGTCCGTGAGGAAGCAGCAGCCCCCTGCAGGTTGAGACCAGGATTCAAAACCGAGCTTGCGGGCCAGTTCAATCTGCGGCTTTCGGTTTCTGCCATGGAAACTGAACATGTCCTCACGATTCACCCAGCCTTCCCGTTCCGGGAGGGTTTCTGGCAGGTGTTTAGCGCAAAGCGGGCGAAGCAACCTGTCTTCTGCACCGGATTCCCTGGCAATAACAGGCATGGTTTCTTTGCGCTGGGATTTGGGTCGCTGGCCAATCACCTCGCCGGTGATAATAAAGTCAAAGCCGTTTTCTTCCATCCAGGCCCAGGCCTGAGCTTTGTTGACCATAAAAATTTTACAGTCCAGACAAGGATTCATGTTCTGGCCGTAGCCGTGCTTGGGATTCAGCAACACATCTTTATATTCTTCGATGACATCAACAATGTGGAGTTTAATACCGAGGGTTTCCGCCACCCAGAGCGCATTGTTTCGCTTATCCTTATCCTTGTCCTTTCGTCGGATAGCGTGGGTGTGGCCTTCCACACAGAATCCTGTGTAAAAGTTAATACCTTCAACATGGACACCCTGATCCATGATGACGCGGGCAGCCAGCATGGAGTCAAGGCCGCCAGAAATCAGGGCAACAGCTCTTGGTTGGGTCATATATAGGTGTGGGGTTTGATTGCGGCGCGCATTATAACGCGCTTAGCTGCGAAAGGCAGTCAAATTCTCCTTTAACCCTAGAGCTGGACGAGTATAATGCCGCGCTTCTGATGAGACCCCGTTTATGACCCAAAAGCTGCGAAATATCGCCATTATCGCTCACGTCGACCATGGCAAAACCACTCTAATTGATAAGATCCTGCAACAGGCGGGCGCTTTGCAGCGTGGTGAAGAAGACGTTGAACGTCTCATGGACTCCAATGATATTGAGAAGGAACGTGGTATCACGATTCTTGCCAAGAATACGGCGCTGGATTGGCATGGCCACCACATCAATATTGTTGATACCCCTGGACACGCAGACTTCGGTGGTGAAGTTGAACGAATTCTTTCCATGGTGGATTCGGTTTTATTGATTGTTGACGCCGTTGATGGGCCGATGCCCCAGACGCGCTTTGTCACGAGTAAGGCCTTTGCCAATGGTTTGAACCCCATTTTGATGGTGAACAAAATTGACCGTGAAGGTGCACGCCCGGACTGGGTAGTGGATGAAGTGTTTGAGTTGTTTGACCAGCTCGGTGCAAACGACAAACAGCTAGATTTCCCCGTTGTTTATGGTTCAGCGATTGAGGGCCGTGCTGGCTTATCGATGGATGCAATTGAAGACGACATGAGTTGTTTGATGCAGACGATCCTTGACCATGTGCCAGAGCCCGATGTGCAACCTGACGCACCCCTGCAAATGCAAATTAGTGCCCTGGATTACAACAGCTATGTGGGCGTTATTGGTCTTGGTCGAATTGCCCGTGGCACAGTTTCAAAGGGTGAGCAGGTCGTGATATTGAGCGCCGATGGCACCAGCCGAAAAGGTAAGGTGCTACAGGTGATGGGCTATCAAGGTCTCGAGCGTGTGGAAGTAACCAAAGCGGAAGCCGGTAACATTGTTTGTATCACCGGTATTGAAGGTTTGCAGATCTCCGACACCATCTGTGATCCGGCGCACCCTGAGGCATTACCGCCCCTTGTGGTTGATGAGCCGACAATTTCGATGACCTTTCAGGTTAATACCTCTCCTTTTGCGGGTCAGGATGGCAAGTTTGTGACCAGCAGAAATATCAAAGATCGCCTTGAGCGAGAGCTGATTCATAACGTGGCATTGCGCGTAGAACCGACGGATTCTGCGGATCGATTTAAAGTATCCGGTCGGGGTGAACTGCACCTTTCGGTCTTGATTGAAAATATGCGCCGTGAAGGATTTGAGTTAGGTGTTTCCCGGCCAGAGGTGATTCTCAAAGAATCAGAGGAAGGTAAAACCCAGGAGCCCTTCGAAAATGTGCTGCTTGATGTTGAAGATCAACATCAAGGTGGCATCATGGAAGAGCTGGGTCGCCGTAAAGCAACTCTGAATAATATGATGCCCGATGGCAAAGGTCGTGTTCGAATTGAATATATTGCACCGAGCCGCGGACTAATTGGATTTCGCTCAGAGTTTCTTACCCTGACCTCCGGAACCGGTATTATGACCAGTACCTATTCTCACTATGGCGACATTGTTAGTGCCGATATGGAAGGTCGAATCAACGGCGTGCTGGTCAGTATGGCGAGCGGTAAGGCATTGGCATTTGCGCTATTTAACCTGCAGGCAAGGGGTCGGTTGTTTATCGACCCGAATCAAGAAGTGTATGAGGGACAGGTGGTTGGACTCCATTCTCGTGGCAACGACCTGGTCGTGAACCCTCTGAAGGGTAAGCAGCTCACTAACGTTCGAGCTTCTGGTACAGATGAGAGTATTATTTTGAATGGCCGCATCAAGCATACTCTCGAACAGGCCATTGAGTTTATTGAAGATGATGAACTGGTTGAGGTCACACCAAACAATCTGCGGATTCGTAAAAAGCTATTGACGGAGAACGAACGAAAGCGTGCTGGTCGTAGTCAGGTCGCTTAATTCCTAGAGTCCGTGGAGCTAATATTGTCTTAAGCTATAGTTGTCTAAAATTAGTCAAAACTAGTTTCAAACTACAAGGCTAACTTTGTCCAAATAGAGGAATTACATGCTGCCACTGTATCCCGAAATTAAACCCTATGCCCGTCACATGGTAGAAGTTGACGATCTTCACCAGATCTATGTCGACGAAAGTGGCTCGCCGGATGGGATTCCCGTGGTGTTTGTCCATGGTGGGCCAGGGTCTGGTTGCGAATACGATAGCCGCTGCTTCTTTAATCCTCAAAAATATCGGATTGTGATGTTTGACCAGCGAGGCTCTGGTCGATCTAAGCCCCACGCTGAACTGAAAAACAACACAACGCCCCATCTCATTGACGACATGGAGAAGGTACGAAAATTTCTCAAAATTGATCAGTGGATGTTGTTTGGCGGTGGCTGGGGATCAATGCTCAGTGTCGCGTATGCCGAGGCTCATTCAGAGCGCGTTCTGGCGATGGTTTTGCGCGGTATTTACCTGGGCCGTCAATCTGATATCGATTGGGTCTATCAAGAAGGTGCCAGTCGCTTTTACCCGGATCACTGGGAAGACTTTGTTGCCCCGATTCCAGAAGCTGAGCGAGATAATCTTGTTGCTGCCTATGGGAAACGTATTTCCGGTGACGATGAACTGGCACGTATGAGTGCAGTTAAAGCCTGGTCCCGTTGGGAAGCTGATTGCTCAAGCATGCATCCTAATGCCAGGCTGGTAAAACACTTTTCCGATGCCCATCGCGCCACAGCCCGTGCCAGACTAGGTGTACAATATTTTAGTAACGGTTGTTATCTCGAAGAAAATCAACTGCTAGCTAACGTTGAAGAAATCGCAGAAATCCCCGGCATTATTGTCCACGGTCGCTACGATATGCTCTGTCCCCTGGGAAATGCTTACGACCTCCATGAAGCCTGGCCGATTTCCCAACTCTATATCGTGCGAGAAGCGGGTCACTCGGCTACAGAACCTGCACTGATTGATGCGCTGATTCGAGCTACGCGAGATATGGCGCTTCGGTTTGAATCGGATTTTGGCGTCTAACTCCGGTTTGAGCTAACAACGTGCGGGCACTCATTCAGCGAGTCAAAAGAGCCAGTGTTGATGTTGATGGTCAAACCATCGGTGAAATTGGCACCGGTATTCTGCTGCTCCTCGGCGTTGAAAAACACGACAATCAAGCCACTGTTTCTAAGCTGCTACACAAATCTGTTCACTATCGAATCTTTCCCGACGACAAGGGCCATATGAATCGGAGCTTGTTGGATGTTCAAGGTGGGTTGTTGATCGTGTCCCAGTTCACCCTTGCAGCGGATACTCAAAAGGGGTTGAGACCTTCTTTCTCATCAGCGGCGCCACCTGATATGGCTGAGTTGCTATATGATCATTTTGTCAGCGAGGCCAATGCCCAGGTCCAGGTAAGCAATATTGCCACGGGCCGATTTGGGGCTGATATGGCCGTTAGCCTTTTGAATGATGGGCCAGTAACCTTTTTACTGACCGCATAAAAACTCATAATAAAGTTTCGGGGAAATCTATGAACCAAATTTTTGATAGAAGTCTATGTCGCGCCCTAAATAGAACCCTAACTAGAACGTTTAGTCGGCTATTGGTGATTGGCCTCGCATTATTTATGGCTGCCTGTTCGGAGCAAAGTAAAGCACCCGCGACTGCTGTCGACTACCAAAAGCAACTGCTAGAGCAACTGATCATGGCCAAGCCCGGGGACGTGATAGATATTCCAGCCGGTACCCATGCGATCAATCGAAGCTTATCTTTGAAGGTTAATGGCGTCACCCTGCGTGGTGCCGGCATGGATCAATCGGTACTTTCCTTTAAGAATCAGACCCAGGGTGCCGAGGGCATCATCATTACCGGTGACGACATTCTGCTAGAAGGCTTTGCGGTAGAAGATGCCAAGGGCGACGCGATCAAGATTAACGAGTGTCGCAACTTAATTATTCGCAAAGTTAGAGTTGAATGGACTAACGGTCCCGACGAGGGCAACGGCGCTTACGGCCTTTATCCCGTGCAATGTGAAAATGTACTGATTGATGGCAGTGTTGCGATTGGGGCTTCCGATGCAGGCATCTATGTAGGTCAGTCTAATCAGGTTGTGGTTAAAAATAGCCGGGCTGAATTTAACGTCGCCGGTATAGAAATTGAGAACACTACCAATGCTGATGTGTTCGACAATGTCGCGACCAACAACACTGGCGGTATTCTGGTGTTTAATATGCCTAATTTGCCTCAGCCTGGTGCAAGAACCCGGGTCTTCAATAATCAAATTCTGAATAACAACACGGCTAATTTTGCGCCGGAAGGCACGGCAGTATCGGGCGTGCCTGCGGGCTCTGGGGTTGTGATTAATTCCAACGATGAAGTTGAAGTGTTCGCCAACATTATCAAAGACAACGCCACGGCCAATATCATTATTTCGAGTTACTTTTCTTCGGGTTATTCCGATCGAGCAGTTTCAGATTTGTTTGACCCTTATCCCGAGGCTATCTTTATTTATGATAACCAGTTTACCGGTGGCGGAGGCTCTCCCGATGGTGTTGAGCTGCAGGCACTACGGGTTGCGAAGTACGGCTTAACCGGTCACTTCCCCGACATTCTGTGGGATGGCTATGTCAACACAGATAGTCTAGTGAACGGCAAGGTTCCTGCGGGACGTGAAATTTGCGTTCGAAACGGCGATGTCAAAGTGCTAAACGTGGATATGCCTAACGAATACGCAAATGTGACCGATGAGTCCGCACAATTCGATTGTGAACTACCCAAACTGGCGGCGATTGATCTCAAATTACAATAACATGCGATTTGGTCTACTAGCTCTAGTTGCCCTGCTTGTGAGCTGCTCGCCCACGGGCAAGGCGATTGATGTGGCAATATTTGAAAGAGGAAGCTTCCCGGTAACACTGGATGCCTGGGGTGTTGTGCTGATTCGCGACGGTGAACTAGTGCCGAACGATAGGGTGGTGCCCTATGACCTTAAAAGCGCTTTGTTTACTGATTACGCTCACAAGTTCCGAACGGTCTATGTTCCCGAAGGTAAGAGCGGTTCAGGTACCAATATTCTAAAGCTGCCGGTTGGCTCAATTTTAAGTAAAACCTTCTATTACCCCAAAGATGCAAATGGTCTGATTAATTCAGTTGATCTGGGGCGATCCGAGTCGTTGGATTTTGGCGAACGCGGGCTTGCTCTGGATAGAGTTAAGCTGATCGAAACACGTTTACTGGTTCATCTTGAAGACGGTTGGGTGGGATTGCCCTACGTTTGGGATGAGTTAGGCAAACAGGCAACCCTTGAGATTACCGGTTCTGAGGTTGAGCTTTCCCTGCGGACTGGAGCTGGACAACAAAGTTTTCACTATGTGGTGCCGGACTTTAATCAGTGTCAGGGCTGCCATATCGAAAATCTCACAGCCGGTGCAATGGCGCCGGTGGGGTTTAAATCACGGCATTTAGATAAGCCTTACGTGCATTTGCAGAAATCTGAAAATCAGCTGCAACGCTTTGCATCATTAGGTTTGATAGAGCCTGTTGTGGGTCAAGATTTTTCCCGCACTGTAGACTGGCAAGACACTTCTAAAGATTTAGACGATCGTGCTCGAAGCTATTTAGATATCAATTGCGGGCATTGTCATAACCCAACAGGGCCAGCGGATACTTCTGGTATGTTCCTATCGCGAGAGACAACGGACCTTTTGCACTTAGGGCTTTGCAAACCACCGGTTGCTGCGGGCCAGGGAACCGGCGGCAGGCCCGCTGGCATTTTTCCGGGGCAGCCAGATCAATCTGTTCTGGTTTACCGAATGGGGAGCCTGGACCTTGGGGCGATGATGCCTGAGTTAGGTCGAAGCCTGGTACATCAAGAAGGTGTGGAGCTGATTTCAAATTGGATTGAAAGCTTAGAAGGCGATTGCTAGTGGGAGAGCACTTTGGTTCGTTTTGCTTTAGTTCGTTAACGTTTTAGTTCTGGGGCTTACGCAACGTCATCGAAAACAAGATGCCCACTTCAAACAATATCCACATGGGAATCGCCAGCAGCATTTGTGAGATCACATCCGGTGGTGTCAGCAACATACCTACCACAAAACAACCTACAATTACGTAGGGGCGTTTTCGCCGCAGATTTTCTACTGTGGTTGCGCCGGTCCAGACCAGAAGCACCGTCGCGATGGGTATTTCGAACGCGATGCCAAATGCAAAAAAGAGCTTCAGGACAAAATCCAGGTATCGATTGATATCGGTCATAATAGTGACCCCATCCGGCGCCGCGCTGGTAAAAAAGCCAAATACCAGGGGAAACACAACAAAAAATGCAAAGGCGATTCCGCCATAAAACAGCAGCACCGATGAGACAAGTAGCGGCATTGCGATGCGCTTTTCGTTACCGTATAGGCCCGGTGCAATAAAGCTCCACAGTTGATGGAGAATAAATGGAATTGAAATAAAGATCGAAAGCACCAGAGTTAATTTGAATGGGGTTAGAAAGGGTGACGCAACTTCCGTCGCGATCATGCTGGTGCCTTCTGGTAGAAACTGTCGAAGGGGCTCCGAGATAAAGACATAAATGTCGTTGGCAAAATAAAATAGTGGCGCAAAAACTATCAGCACGGCCGCTATGCTGTGTAGTAGTCGGGTTCGTAATTCTAAAAGGTGCTCTACGAGGGGCTGTCCCTCGTCGACTGGTGCGTCGTTCTGGCTCATCTTTTCGCTGCCGTCACTGTTATTTTGCGATGTCACTTATGGTTTGTACGGTCGCTAATGGCTGGGGGTGATGTGGGTTCTGCCGGACTAGCGGTTTCTTCCCGGTTGCCGTCTGTGCTGTCTTTCGCGCTGTCTTTGGCGCTAGCCAAGGACTCGTGTAGCGAATGCTTAAAATCATCAATGGATTGATCTGCGTCTTTGAAGGCATCAGAAATAGTTTCTTTTGTTTCTCTAATATCTTTCATGATGCTTTCATTGTGGAGCTGGCGTCGGATTTCGTCGGTACCCAACTCCTGTTCAAGTTCAGTCTTGATATTAGTGAAGGTGCGCCGAATTCTACCCAACCAAAGCATTATGGTGCGAATGGTTTCCGGTAGCCGCTCAGGGCCAATGACCAGCAATGCAACAATGCTGACTAAAAGCAGCTCCGGGAAGCCAATATCAAACATGGTGGTCTAGGATTCTTCTTTCTTTGCGACGGATTCTTTTGCTTCAGGAACTGGTGCTGCTTCGTCAGCTTCAAGCTCCGCCGGTTTTTCGTCTTCAGTCACAGCCGACTTAAAACCTTTGATGGCTGAGCCGAGATCCGAACCCATATTTTTGAGCTTGGATGTGCCAAAAAGTAGTAGCACGATGACTGCGATGATAATGAGTTCAGTTACGCCAAATGACATAGGGTATCTCCACTAGTTTCGGTTTGCCTTCTCGGTCAAACCTGATGTTCCGAATCGACGTTCGAGTTCAGCCAGGACGTCTTGCTGACTAATTTCTAAATGACTGAGCATCACCAGAGAGTGAAACCAAAGGTCCGCAGTCTCTTTGATGATTTCCTCACGATCGCCATCTTTCGCAGCGATTATGGTTTCAGTTGCTTCTTCACCGAGCTTTTCCAGAATCTTATTAATGCCACGATCATGCAATGATGAGACATAGGAGGAGTCTGGGTCGCCGTTACGACGGGCCCGAATGACATCAAAGAGTTCGCTTAGCACGTCACTCATTGGAGTAAATATCCTCTGGTGATTTGATGACAGGATCTACTGTTTGCCATTGTCCGTCCTGTAGTTTCCGATAAAAGCAGCTTCTTCTGCCAGTGTGACAGGCGATACCGCCGATCTGCTCAACGAGCAATGTTATCACATCACCATCGCAGTCTAGCCTGAGTTCCTGGACATGTTGGGTGTGGCCCGATGATTCTCCCTTGCGCCATAACTGTGCGCGGGAGCGAGACCAGTAGGTGGCAACCCCGGTTTCGACGGTTTCAGCCAGTGAATCCCGATTCATCCAGGCCATCATAAGAACGTCACGGTTCGCGGCGTCCAGTGCAATTGCAGGAACCAGTCCGTCAGAATTAAAAGTGATGTCGTCAAGCCAGTCGGCCATCTGATTCTCCAATGTACCAATCAGGGTTTAATGAACATCCAATAGACGCCCAGGCTGCCTAGTAGTGATGCGCCAATTAATGCTTCGCTTTGGCTGGCAACGCCGCTCATGGGCAAAAATGTCCCAAACAGTGCAAGTATCAAAGCGTAGCCACCCATGCGGGAATAGCGCTGACCTTTTGCCTGGTCCTGAAGTGTTCGGTTCAATTCTCCGAGCATTCGGGTTTGTTGACGGTTGTGTTCGCCGAGTTTTTGCATTTCAGTTAGTGCATTTACTGCCAGTTTCGGTAGTTCAGGTAGTTGTGAGAACAGCTGTGGTGCATTCTCGCCAAATTGCTTCATCAGGCCAGCGAAGCCCATTCGTTCTCGCATCCAGTCTTCCATATAGGGGGCTGCAGTTTGCCAGAGGTCTAGTTCAGGATAAATTTGCCGGCCCATGCCCTCGATGTTGAGCAGGGTTTTTTGTAGCAGCACCAGTTGGGGTTGGACTTCCATATCAAAGCGCCGGGCTGTCTGGAATAAACTCATCAGTACCCGGCCAAAGCTAATTTCGCTTATCGGCTTTTGAAAAATCGGTTCACAAACCGAACGAATGACACTTTCGAATTCTCTAATGTCCGTATCCACAGGCACCCAGCCGCTTTGGACATGAAGGCGCGCGACCTCATAGTAATCCTGGTGGAAGAAGGCGAGTAGGTTGCGGGCAAGATAGGATTTGTCATCTTCGGTTAACGAACCAATAATGGCGCAGTCCAGGCCAATGTAGGTTGGGTTCTCAAGGTCGGTAGCATCAATAAACACGTTGCCAGGATGCATGTCAGCGTGAAAAAAATTGTCTTCGAATACCTGGGTAAAAAATATTTCGACTCCAAGGTGCGCCAGCTTTTGCATATTGACGCCGCTCGCTCGAAGCTCTTCAATTTTTGCGGATGAAACGCCGTATATGCGCTCGACCACCATGACGTTTTCTCGGCAGTAGTCGAAGTAGACCTCGGGGACATAGAGTTTGCCGGAATCCAACCAGTTTTCTCGAAGCTTGTTGGTGTTGGCGGCTTCGAGCTGTAGATTGAGTTCGTCGAGAATTGTACGTTCATAGTCCCTGACAATCTCAACTGGATGCAGGCGTTTTGCGTCACCCCACACCGCCAGCAGAATTCGCGCTAATCGGTACATCAGGTCGAGGTCTTGACGAATGACCTTCTCGATCCCCGGGCGGATTATTTTTACAACTATCTCTTCGCCGGACTTAAGGTTTGCAGTATGGACCTGGGCGACAGAGGCTGATGCCAATGGGGTTTCATCGAAGTTATCGAACAGTTCGCCAATCGGGGCGTCCAAACTTGCTTCAATCAGGGCTCTGGCTTCATCGCCGGGGAAAGGTGGCACCTGATCCTGAAGTTTCTGCAATTCATCGGCAATTTCACCCTCGAACAGATCGCGGCGGGTCGATAGAATCTGGCCAAACTTGACAAACACCGGCCCCAGTTCTTCAAATGTTAAGCGTAAGGCAGCGGCAGCGGAGGATTTGGGTGCAGGCACAAGCTTTAAGGGTGCTAGCAGTACTCGGGCCCAGAGTGGCAGTTGCTCACGGGGAATGTGTCGGTCTAGCCGATATCGAATAACAACCAGCAGAATCTTTAGAAAACGCAAACGACCCATTTTAGTCCCGCTGCTTTCTGCCAACATGAATGGCGGCGACACCCGCCAGCATATTGTGATAGCGGCACTTCACAAATCCAGCGTCTTCCATCATTTCTTTGAGGGATTCTTGATCGGGATGCATCTTGATGGATTCGACCAGATACTGATAACTGTCGGAATCCTTCACCAATGACTTGCCAATTTTTGGCCATAGACCGGCAAAGCGGTCAAAGCCTGATTTGATGATTGCGTTTTGTGGTGTTGAAAATTCAAGCACAACCAATCGGCCGCCTGGCTTTAATACCCGCAGCATTGATCTTAGCGCGTCTTCTTTGCGGGTAACATTTCTCACGCCAAACGCCATAGTGATGGCGTTCACGTGATTATCGGGGAAAGGCAATTTCTCAGCATCACCCTGAACGTATATAACATTTTGCACAATGCCCCGGTCGAGCATTCGGTCTCGGCCTTCTCGGAGCATGGCATTATTGATGTCGCACAGGATCACCTGACCTTCATCCCCGACAAGGGGCGACAGTCGGGCGGTGAGATCGCCGGTCCCGCCGGCCAAATCCAATATGGTGTGGCCCTTTCGGGCAGCGGTTAGCTCCACGGCAAATTGCTTCATGATACGGTGGCTGCCGAGTGACATGACATCGTTCATCAGGTCATACTTTTCCGCCACGGCACTGAATACACCCGCCACATGTTTTGCCTTATCGGCAATGGGCACCTGTTTGAAACCGAAATGGGTCGTCTTATCGTCGCTCATAACCCTATTCTACGTGGTCAAACCGGACTTGGGACAATTAATTTGCGCTCGAAGGCTTAGGCGCGGGGTTTGCGCTTAAAGAAATGTTGCCGGCATACCGATACATATCGATCATTGCCACCGATCTCAATTTGCGCTCCATGGTCAGCAACGCCCCCGGTCTCGTCAACCCGGAGCACCATGGTGGCTTTCCTGCCGCAGTGGCAAATGGCTTTGAGCTCTTTTAGGTTATCGGCCCAGGCGAGCAGGTACTTGCTGCCTTCAAAGGGTTCACCCATAAAGTCTGTGCGAAGCCCATAGGCCAGGACTGGAATATTACATTCATCGCAAATCTGGCTCAGCTGCTGAACCTGAAGCCGATTTAGGAACTGGGCCTCGTCCACCATGACACAACCAATGGCATCCTTAGCGTGCTCAACAGAGACCATATCGAACAGATTGCTCTCGCTATTAAAAGTGGCAGCTGTGGCTTCAAGGCCAATTCGGGATTTAATCTTGCCTACCTCAAACCGGGAATCGATTTCCGGTGTGAGCAGGTAGGTGCGCATACCGCGCTCCTGGTAGTTATAACTGGACTGTAGAAGGGACGTGGATTTTCCCGCATTCATGGCCGAATAATAGAAGTACAGTTTGGCCATAGGTTAAGAGCTGATTGCGATAAATTGAGGGGCTCGGGTCTTGCCAGCCTTTTCCAGATTCTTCAGATACTCGCTCCACAGGATGTCCTGCTGGCTACCGAGTTCATAAAAATATTCCCAGGTGAATATGCCGCTATCATGGCCATCGGAGAAAATAATCCGCAGGGCATAGTGGCCCTGGGGAATCAGATCCGCAATTTTCACCATCTTCTTGCCGTGCTGCAGAACCGCCTGCTCTTTTGAGTGGCCCTGAACCTCCGCGGAGGGAGAGTGAACCCGAAGGAATTCTGCAGAGAGGTTATGGATGGTGCCATCCTCATAGCCCAGTTCCAGAACCCCTGAGGCCTGATGTAATTTGACGTCTGTTGGAATCATCAGCGGATTCTAGAGGATATAGCGTCGCAGGTCTTCATCCCCAGCGAGGTTTTCGAGTTGCGAATCCACATATGCCTTGTCGATGGTCACTGAGCTACTCTCGAGACTATCGCCGGCGGAAAAGCTAATGTCCTCAAGTAATCGCTCCATGACCGTATGCAAACGTCTTGCACCAATATTTTCGGTTTGCTCATTTACCTGCCAGGCAATCTCGGCAATACGGGCAATGCCGTCCTCGGTGAAGGTGAGAGTCAGACTTTCTGTTTCTAGTAAGGCCTGGTATTGCTTAATCAGAGATGCGTCGGGCTCCGTCAAGATGCGGACAAAATCCTGAATCTCCAAAGCAGACAATTCAACCCGAATCGGCAACCGACCCTGCAGTTCGGGAATCAGATCCGAGGGCTTACTAAGATGGAATGCACCTGAGGCAATAAATAAAACGTGATCGGTTTTGATCCAGCCGTATTTTGTCTGGACATTACAACCTTCAATCAGCGGCAATAGATCCCGCTGGACACCTTCTCTGGAGACATCAGCGCCACCGCCGTGATCAGCGCGTTTGGCAACCTTGTCCAGTTCATCAATAAATACAATGCCCGTCTGTTCGACAGCTTCTATTGCTTTGGTTTTTAGATCATCTTCATTGATGAGTTTTGCTGCTTCTTCCTCGGTCAGTAGTTTAAAGGCTTCTTTTACCTTTAATGTCTTCGGCTTGGACTTGCCGGGATTCATTGTCGAGAACATGTTTTGCAGCTGGCTAGTCATTTCTTCCATGCCGGGAGGCGCCATAATTTCAACGCCCATAGAGGGGGCTTGAACGTCAATGTTGATTTCTTTGTCATCCAGATCGCCTTCTCTGAGTTTCTTGCGAAACACCTGGCGAGTCGATGAGTTATTGCGATCGCCAACGGAATCCTCTGTGCGAGCAGGGGGTAGAAGGGCATCCAGAATGCGCTCTTCCGCAGCCTCAATGGCTCTTGGTCGTGCCGCTTTAATTTCACTATCTCGAAGTAGCTTAATAGAAGCTTCAATCAAATCTCGAACGATGGATTCGACATCACGCCCGACGTAGCCGACCTCGGTAAATTTTGTCGCCTCGACCTTAACGAAAGGCGCTGCTGCCAGTTTTGCGAGCCGTCTCGCAATCTCAGTTTTACCGACACCGGTAGGGCCAATCATAAGAATGTTCTTGGGCGATATTTCTCCGCGCAGATCCTCTGGTAACTGTAATCGGCGCCAGCGGTTTCTAAGTGCCACGGCGACAGCCCGCTTGGCATCACTTTGACCAATAATGTGTTTGTCCAATTCGTGGACAATTTCCCGTGGGGTCATATTCGACATGGGGTGCCTCAGGCTTAAAGTATAATTTCTTCGATGGTGCGGTTGTGGTTGGTGTAGATGCAGATATCCCCTGCAATGGTGAGGCTCTTCTCTACAATGTCCCGGGCGGACATATCCGTGTTTTGTGCAAGGGCTCGCGCCGCGGATTCCGCAAATGGGCCGCCGGAGCCAATGGCAATAATGCCACCCTCGGGCTCGATGACATCACCATTACCGGTGATCACCAGCGAGGTTTCTTTGTCAGCCACTGCAAGTAGGGCTTCTAGCTTTCGTAGCGCTCTGTCGGTTCGCCAGTCTTTGGCGAGCTCAACGGCCGCCCGGGTTAAATGACCCTGATGTTTTTCTAGCTGGCCTTCAAATCTCTCAAAAAGGGTAAAAGCATCAGCTGTGCCTCCGGCAAAACCTGCTAACACTTGATCTTTATATAGTCGACGGACCTTACGGGCGTTACCTTTCATGATGGTATTGCCCATCGTGACCTGACCATCTCCGCCAATCACAACGGATCCCTCTCGCCGGACCGACAAAATGGTAGTGCCTCTAAATTGATCCACTGGTACGTCCTTACTCACCTGCTAAAGCAAGGATGTGGGGGCTCGAACCTCAGATTTCAAGTTATCGTTTGACTCGTAACTGAATCGTCTCGATATCCGCGGCAGCAAGGGTGGTACGGGTGCGATTGAGCTGCAATTTGGTCTCGAAGGGCCCGACCATCACTCGATGCCAAACACCACTGGCTTGTTCAACTTCTTTGGTGAAAGCCTCAAAACCCTGAAGAATGAGCTCTCCGCGCAATCTATCGGCATCATCCTGTGATCGAAAGGATCCGGCCTGCAGTAAATAGGCGTAGTCTTCTTCTACCCGGACCTTTTTACCCGTTGAATTGTACTCCTCGACAATGGGTACTTCAGCGCTTGGGAAAAGATCATAGAAGTCGTAATCCATCTCGACAATTTCTTTATCTGAGATGACCTGGGCAGTGGGTTTGTCTGCGGCAGCGGCCGGGTCCTCTGGCACAAATTGCCAGAGATAGAATAGGAAAGAGACAAACACACCGACCAGCATTCCGCTTGCAAACCAGGCGATCTTTGATCCACCTGAAACGGAGGGCTGTGAAGCGGGTGCACGCTTTGCAAAATCCTGGGCCATAGATACTGCTTAATCAAAAGAAGAGGCTATTGTAACGTTAAAGCCGTGTGGCAAGAAGCTAACCTGCTACTGAAAACTGATAGCCGGTATGTGGTTCTTTAATTTGATCGATCGGACTAACAACCGGACGCTGCAATTGTTTCACCACGTGGGTATAGATCTCTGTGGTCTTGACGTCGCTATGGCCAAGTAGTTCTTGAATGGTACGAAGATCGTAACCAGCTTCAAGAAGCCGAGTCGCAAAACTGTGTCTAAAGGTGTGACTGCTGGCATGTTTATAAATGCCAGCCGCGACTATGGCCTTGCGAATATTTCGTTGTACGGTCTGCTTATAAATGTGATGACGACGAATGACGCCAGTTCTGGGGTCAGTGGAATAGTCCTTCGCCGGGAACACAAACTGCCAAGCTGGTGAGCTACCACCTGCTGGATACTTTCTATTGAGTGCATCAGGCATATACACCTCTCCAAAACCGTCTGCGAGGTCTAGCTGATGCAAATTCAGAGAAAGCTCAATCTGTTTTTCGAGCTTCGGTTTTAAAGAATCAGGCAAAACCGTTACTCGATCCTTACGTCCTTTACCATTACGAACTGTGATGTGATTCATACCAAAATCGATGTCCTTCACTCTTAAAGAAACGACTTCACCGATCCTCATTCCTGAGCCGTACATGAGCTCTGCGATGTGTTGGTTTACACCGTGCATTTTGCCGAGCACCGACGTGGCCTCTTGATGTGTGAACACCACTGGTACTCGCGGGTGCTTTTTGGAGTGATTGAAAGTCAGCTCCAGTTCTTGACCAATAAATTCTCGAAACAGAAACACTAGCGCGTTTAAAGCTACTTTTTGTGTGCTGGGTGAACAATGTTTTTTCACCGTAAGAAAATTGAGAAAAGCTTCGACTTCGGCTTTGCCCATATCCTGAGGGTTCCGCAATTTGTGAAACCGAATAAACCTTAGCACCCAATGAACATATGTTTTTTCAGTTGAATAGCTATAACGTCTCGCTCTAATCAGAGTCCGAAATCGATCAATAAAGCGCGTAGGCGAATCTGGAAGCGCTGGGGGGATGTCGCTCACAAAAGCTCCGATTACTGTATGCATATGGGTCTTCACCATTTCATGTGGGTACTTTTTCTGGATATAAATTCAATCCG
>CAXBLU010000016.1:0-64135 GCA_963976815.1 uncultured Pseudomonadales bacterium
TGTCCAAAGAGAAGTTTGAGCGGACAAAGCCGCACTTAAACGTAGGAACGATTGGCCATGTTGACCATGGTAAGACAACGCTAACAGCGGCGATCACAAAGGTCTGCGCAGAAACCTGGGGCGGTACGTTCTCGGATTTTGCCGCGATCGATAATGCGCCAGAAGAACGTGAGCGTGGTATTACTATTTCAACGTCCCACGTTGAATATGATTCACCGGTTCGTCACTACGCCCACGTTGACTGTCCTGGACACGCGGACTATGTGAAGAACATGATCACCGGTGCTGCCCAGATGGACGGCGCTATTTTGGTTTGTTCCGCCGCTGATGGCCCCATGCCCCAGACCCGCGAACACATTCTGCTGTCAAAGCAGGTAGGTGTTCCTTATATCATCGTGTTCCTGAACAAGGCGGACATGGTTGATGATGAAGAGCTGGTTGAGCTGGTAGAAATGGAAGTTCGCGAACTTCTAGACCAGTACGACTTCCCGGGTGATGACACGCCGATTATTATCGGTAGTGCACTGAAAGCCCTTGAAGGCGATCAGTCCGACATTGGCGCGCCTTCTATTGTGAAGTTGGTTGAAACGCTGGACTCTTATATTCCTGAGCCCGAGCGTGCGATTGACCGTCCATTCCTGATGCCAATCGAAGATGTGTTTTCAATCTCGGGTCGTGGCACGGTTGTGACCGGTCGAATTGGTCGCGGTATTGTAAAAGTTGGCGACGAACTCGAAATTGTTGGTATCAAAGACACTTCCAAGACCACCTGTACGGGTGTTGAGATGTTCCGTAAGTTGCTAGACGAAGGTCGAGCAGGCGAGAACGTTGGTGTTCTACTGCGTGGTACCAAGCGTGACGACGTTGAACGTGGTCAGGTACTGGCGAAGCCAGGTTCTATTACGCCACACACGAAGTTCATGGGTGAAGTTTACGTGTTGTCCAAAGATGAAGGTGGTCGTCACACGCCATTCTTCAAAGGCTACAAGCCACAGTTTTTCTTTGAAACAACGGACGTGACAGGCTCATGTGAATTACCAGAAGGTACCGAAATGGTAATGCCCGGTGATAACGTGAACCTTGATGTAGAACTGATCGCACCCATTGCGATGGAAGAAGGTCAGCGTTTTGCAATCCGTGAGGGTGGCCGAACCGTTGGTGCTGGTGTTGTAACAAAAATCAGTGCTTGATCTATTGGGGTCGGTACTCTGACCCCAGAGCCGAAGAGGGTTGGCAGTGATGTCAGCCCCTTTCTTTTTTAAAGTTTGATGCCTAGGCCAGTAGCTCAATTGGCAGAGCGACGGTCTCCAAAACCGTAGGTTGGGGGTTCGATTCCCTCCTGGCCTGCCAGTATCGCCCGGGCTCAGACAGAACGAGTAACAAATGAGTAGCTCTCGATGAGTGGCAAGGAAGAAACAGCAGTTTCAAATCGTATGGACCCCTTACTTTGGTTGGTGGTTGTTGCGATTGTGATCGGTGGTGTTTATGCAAACACCGCCTTTGTTGGCGTAAATGTCCTCGTTCGAGCGGTTGCTGGGCTAGCGCTTGCTGCGGTTGCCATTGCTATTGCGCTGCAGACCTATAGAGGTCGCGCAGGTTGGGAATTAGCTAAGGAAGCAAGAGTAGAGGTTCGCAAGGTCATCTGGCCAACCCGAGAGGAGACGACACAAACAACTTTAATTGTGGTTGTGGTTGTCATCGTTGTCGGTCTGTTTCTATGGGGTCTTGACTCGAGTTTGAGTTGGGGTATCCAGGCAGTGATAGGGTAGATCGAATGCAGGATAGTGAAAGTACAGTGTCTAAGCGTTGGTTTGTGGTCCATGCCTATTCAGGCTATGAGAAGCAGGTGATGCGAGCACTTCAGGAAAGAATAGAATTGTGTACCTTTGCTGAGAAATTTGGCGAAGTGATTGTGCCTTCTGAAGAAGTAGTCGAAATGAAGGCGGGCAAAAAACGACGTAGTGAACGAAAGTTTTTCCCGGGTTATGTTCTGGTTGAAATGGAGCTTGGTGACGACACCTGGCACCTGGTGAAAGAAACGCCTCGAGTTATGGGGTTTATTGGTGGTAAGGCGGATCAGCCAGCGCCGATTACGAATGCAGAAGCTTCAGCAATTCTGCAGAGAGTTCAGGCTGGTAGTGAAAACATCACGCCGAAAACAGTGTTTGAACCGGGCGAACTGGTTCGAGTCATCGATGGACCGTTTAACGATTTTAACGGTGTTGTTGAGGAAGTGAATTACGAGAAAAACCGCTTACATGTTGCGGTAACTATTTTTGGCCGATCCACTCCAGTTGAATTGGATTTTGGTCAGGTAGAAAAAGGATAAATTGGGGGTCGGAGTAAAAGCTCTAGTTTTTACTCCGACCCCTTTTCACGCCTCTGGTGAAGTCCCCAAGAGGTAAGGTATGCGCAGATAACGGCGCAAACGGGGAGCGAGCTTTCAGTCACCTTCAATAGAAGGTTAATGGAACCGCGCTTGAACCCAAACTAGGAGAAGAAGTATGGCTAAAAAAATTGATGCCTATATTAAGTTGCAGGTGCCTGCCGGTGCTGCAAACCCAAGCCCCCCCGTTGGTCCAGCACTGGGTCAGCACGGTGTAAATATCATGGAGTTCTGCAAAGCATTTAATGCAGAGACCCAGTCAATGGAAGCTGGCATGCCGGTCCCGGTTGTCATTACGGTGTATGCCGATAAAAGCTTCACATTTATCAAGAAGACCCCTCCCGCCGCAGTTCTCTTGAAGAAAGCCGCTGGAGTTGCCAAGGGCAGTCCTACGCCCCATACAGACAAGGTTGGTAAGGTGACCCGGGCGCAGTTAGAAGAAATTGCGACCATTAAAATGCCTGATCTAACTGCAAAAGATATGGATGCAGCAGTCCGAACAATTGCTGGAAGCGCTCGTGCCGCAGGCATTGAGACAGAAGGAGTTAAGTAATGGCTAAGCTCACTAAAAGAAAGAAGCTATTTGCTGAAAAAGTTGAGATCGGCAAGTTGTACGGGATTGATGAAGCTGTTTCATTGTTGGGCGAGCTGGCATCTGCCAAATTTAAAGAATCATTCGATGTGTCGATTAACCTCGGCGTTGATCCTCGAAAATCCGATCAGGTTGTCCGTGGTGCCACGGTTCTTCCTAACGGTACAGGCAAAACCGTGCGAGTTGCTGTTTTCACCCAGGGTGATAAAGCCGACGAAGCTACAGCTGCCGGTGCTGACGTTGTGGGAATGGACGAACTAGCAGCCTCCATGAAGGGTGGCGATCTAAACTATGACGTTGTCATCGCTTCTCCAGATGCAATGCGCGTTGTGGGTCAGTTAGGTCAGGTTCTAGGTCCTAGAGGTCTGATGCCAAACCCCCGCCTGGGTACAGTCACTCCTGATGTAGCTGAAGCAGTTAAGAACGCAAAAGCTGGCCAGGTTCGATATCGTACTGATAAGAACGGCATCATTCACGGCGGTGTTGGTCAGATTGGATTTGATGCAAAAGCAATTAAAGAAAATATCGAAGCTTTGCTTGTTGATTTGAAGAAAGCGAAGCCTACTTCCGCTAAAGGTACCTATGTGAAGAAAGTAGTTCTTTCTAGCACCATGGGAGCGGGTATTCCAATCGATCAATCATCACTGGAATTCTAATTAGACGCATGGAGCGTAAGTAAGCTCCATGCATATGCGTAAGACTTAAGTTTTACGTAAGCAGAACTTTGGGGTCCCCGGTAGAAAATTACCGGGGCTCGTCAAAGACCGCAGGTCCGGTTACCGAATAGATAGGTGCCGGTTAAGTCCACAGGATCGGCTTTGCCAATCTTGTTGCCTGAAAAGGTGAAGGAGCCTACGCAGACGGTGCGCCCGATTCGAAATTTGAATCCTGTCGCCGTACACAGGTGCTCACACCGTCCCAATGAGGTGTTGAGTGTAAAGAAGTCGACACAGGAGTATTACTTGTGCCAATTGGACTTAAAGAGAAGCAGGCAATTGTTGCAGAGGTGAACGACACCGCTAGCAATGCACTCTCTGCTGTTATGGCTGATTACCGTGGAGTCACGGTAGATGGCATGACTGAACTGCGTAAAGCAGCTCGTGAGCAGAATGTGCAAGTGCGCGTGATTCGTAACACTTTAGCCAAGCGTGCGTTTGAAGGGACCGAGTTCGAGTGTTTGAGCGAAGCCCTGCTGGGTCCGAATATTCTCGCTTTCTCTTTGGAAGATCCAGGTGCGGGTGCCCGCATCTTCAAGGATTTTGCCAAAGCAAACGAGAAATTTGAAATCAAGGCATTGAGCGTCGGAGGCAAATTACTGCCCGCCGATCAAATTGATGCCTTAGCCAAGCTGCCAACGCGGGATCAAGCGTTGTCAATGTTGATGTCAGTAATGTTAGCGCCAATTACAAAACTGACCCGTACATTGAACGAAGTCCCAACGAAGGTAACACGTGCGGTTGCTGCGGTCAGAGACCAAAAGCAACAGGAAGCCTCTTAAGTAACTTAAATATTGGAGATAGGACATATGTCTTTATCAAAAGATGACATTTTGAATGCAATTGCTGAAATGAGCGTCATGGACGTTGTTGAGCTTGTTGAAGCAATGGAAGAAAAGTTTGGTGTTTCTGCTGCAGCTGCTGTTGCTGTTGCGCCTGCTGGCGGTGACGCTGGTGCGGCTGCCGAAGAAGAGAAGGATGAATTTGACGTCATCATTACTTCTGCCGGTGAGAAGAAAGTAAACGCCATTAAAGTAGTACGTGCGATCACTGGTCTTGGTTTGAAAGAAGCCAAAGCTATGGTTGACGATGCACCTTCTGTAGTTAAAGAAGGCGCAAGCAAAGCAGACGCAGAAGACCTCAAGAAACAGCTTGAAGAAGCTGGTGCTTCTGTGGAGCTCAAGTAATCGAAGGATTACTTTGAGTTCAAAAGCATTAAGGCTGGCGGCAATTTGTCGTCCAGCCTTTTTGCGCTTGAAATTTCGTGCTGGCGAATTTGTTTCGACAGCCCATGCGAATTGAAGATTTAGCCTGGAGGCATTAATGGCCTATTCATACACAGAGAAAAAACGTATTCGTAAGGATTTCGGCAAGTTGCGAACGGTTATGGATATTCCATACCTACTCGCGATTCAGGTCGAGTCTTATCAGGAGTTTTTGCAGGACAAGATTACGCCAGAAGAGCGAATCGGGAAGGGTCTGCATGCTGCGTTTAAATCCGTGTTTCCCATTGTCAGCTATTCCGGTAGCGCAGCCCTTGAATATGTGAGTTACCGTTTGGGTAAACCACCTTTTAATGTTCGAGAGTGCCAACTGCAAAGCGTGACCTACGCCGTGCCTCTTAGAGTTAAAGTCAGACTGATCATTTATGATAAGGATTCGTCTAACAAGGCTATTAAGGACATTAAAGAGCAAGAAGTGTACATGGGCGAAATTCCGCTTATGACTGATAACGGTACCTTTGTCATTAATGGTATCGAAAGAGTTGTTGTATCCCAGTTGCACCGTTCGCCTGGTGTGTTCTTTGACCACGATAAGGGTAAGACCCACAGCTCGGGTAAGTTGCTTTATTCAGCCCGTGTTATTCCAATGCGTGGATCCTGGCTTGACTTTGAATTTGATCCAAAAGATGCGGTTTATGTTCGAATTGACCGTCGTCGTAAATTGCCTGCAACGGTACTGCTACGTGCGCTGGGTTATAGCTCAGAGGAAATTCTGGCTATGTTCTTCGACACAGACACCTTTTACATCGACGAAGAAAACTACAGCCTCAATTTGATAGCAAGTCGTCTCCGCGGAGACACTGCCCGGTTTGAAATTACCGGTGCTGATGGCGAGCTGATTGTGGAAGAAGGCGCTCGAATTACTGCCCGTCATATTCGTACCATGGAAGATGCTGGGCTTGAGCAGTTAGAAGTACCACTCGAATATGTATGTGGCCACGTTCTGGCAAACGACATTGTTGATCCGGAAACCGGTGAAATTGTTGTGCCATGTAACACTGTTGTCACAGAAGAAGTATTGGCAAAATTTGCAGAGATCGGTCTCGATAGCTTCAACACTATCTACACCAATGACTTAGATTGCGGTCCTTTCATCTCTGACACGTTAAACGCAGATGCATCAACTAACCGCCTGGAAGCGTTGGTTGAAATCTATCGCATGATGCGTCCCGGCGAGCCGCCCACAAAAGAAGCAGCAGAAAACCTGTTTAATAACCTGTTCTTTGCTCCCGAGCGTTATGACTTAACGGCCGTTGGTCGTATGAAGTTCAATCGTCGTCTGGGTCGTGAAGAAGAAGTTGGTGAAGGCACTTTGTCTAATGATGACATCATTGATGTTGTGAAGTGTCTGATTAATATTCGAAACGGTAAAGATGTTGTTGATGACATTGATCACCTGGGTAACCGACGTATTCGTTCAGTTGGTGAAATGGCAGAGAACGCTTTCCGACTGGGTCTAATTCGAGTCGAGCGTGCCGTGAAAGAACGTTTGAGCCTGGCGGAATCTGAAGGTTTAATGCCTCAGGATCTGATTAACGCCAAGCCCGTTGCTGCAGCCGTAAAAGAATACTTCGGTTCAGCCCAGCTTTCTCAGTTTATGGATCAAAATAATCCGTTATCGGAAGTGACACACAAACGTCGTATTTCTGCATTAGGACCAGGTGGTCTGACCCGGGAACGAGCTGGTTTTGAAGTTCGAGACGTTCACCCCACTCACTATGGTCGTGTTTGTCCAATTGAGACTCCTGAAGGTCCAAATATTGGATTGATTAACTCTCTTGCTACTTACGCGCGAACTAATGCCTATGGATTTCTTGAAAGTCCGTACCGTAAGGTTGTCGACGGTAAGGTGACGAACGACATCGAGTACCTTTCTGCAATTGTAGAGAGTGACTACGTTATCGCCCAGGCGAGTGTGCCTCTCGATGATAAGAACCATATTGTTGATGATCTGGTTGATGTTCGGCACCAGGGTGAATTTACTAAGGCTGTTCGTGAAAGCGTTAATTTCATGGATGTGTCTCCCCAACAGGTTGTATCGGTAGCGGCTTCGTTGATTCCATTTTTGGAACACGACGATGCTAACCGGGCCCTGATGGGATCTAACATGCAGCGCCAGGCTGTCCCGACTCTTCGAGCTGAAAAGCCACTGGTCGGCACGGGCATGGAGAAGATTGTTGCCCGTGACTCCGGTGTTTGTGTTGTTGCGCGACGTGGCGGTGTGATTGAGACAGTTGATGCAGGCCGAATTGTGATTCGTGTGAGTGATGCTGAAACTGAATCCGGTGAAGCCGGTGTCGATATCTACAACCTGACCAAATACACCCGTTCTAACCAGAACACCTGTATCAACCAAAAGCCCCTTGTAAAAGAAGGTGACGCGGTTGCTTCCGGTGATGTATTGGCTGACGGTCCCTCCATTGATATGGGTGAACTGGCGCTGGGACAAAACTGTCGTATCGCTTTCATGACCTGGAATGGTTACAACTTTGAAGATTCGATCCTGATCTCAGAGCGAGTTGTAAAAGAAGATCGATTCACATCGATTCACATTCAAGAACTGACCTGTATTGCCCGGGACACCAAGTTGGGTTCCGAGGAAATTACCTGCGATATTCCAAATGTAGGTGAAGGCGCGCTATCCAAACTTGATGAATCTGGAATTGTTTATATCGGCGCTGAAGTTGAAGCGGGCGATATCCTGGTCGGCAAGGTGACACCAAAAGGTGAAACTCAGCTAACACCAGAGGAAAAACTACTTCGTGCGATCTTTGGTGAAAAGGCGTCTGACGTGAAAGATACTTCACTTCGAGTCCCAAGTAGCTACAACGGAACTGTTATTGACGTTCGAGTTTTTACTCGTGACGGCATAGACAAGGACACGCGAGCACTTGATATCGAACGTCACGAAATTGAAGAAATTCGTCGTAACATCGAAGAAGAGTTTCGCATCATCCAGACAGCGACTTTTGAACGTCTAGCTGGATCCCTCGCAGGCAAAGCAGTGATTGCAGGGCCTGGTCTGAAGAAAGGCGATAAGGTAACCAAGCAGTATCTTGAAGAACTGCCGGAAGATGAGTGGTTCAAGATCCGTATGGATGCTGATGACCTCAATGAGTTGCTTGAAGCTGCGGATACCCGTTTGAAAGAACGTCGCCAACAGCTAGACGAATTGTTTGACGAAGGTAAAGGCAAGTTGGAATCCGGTGATGATCTGGCGCCTGGCGTGCTGAAGATCGTCAAGGTTTACCTCGCTATCAAGCGTCGTATCCAGCCCGGTGACAAGATGGCCGGACGTCATGGTAACAAGGGTGTGATCTCGGTGATTAAACCAGTTGAAGACATGCCTTTTGATGAGGATGGCGAACCCATCGACATCGTCTTGAATCCGCTCGGCGTGCCAAAACGAATGAACGTAGGGCAGATCCTAGAAACTCATTTAGGCTGGGCTGCGGATGGTCTTGGTAAGAAGCTTGGTCGAATGCTGGATGAACAGCGTAAAGTGGCTGAGGTTCGTGAGTTCCTGGAGCAGATCTACAACCAGAGTGGCCGTGTAGAAGATCTGAATTCCTTTACGGATACAGAAATTCTGGAGCTATCACACAACCTTCGTGCCGGTGTTCCGATGGCAACCAATGTATTTGATGGTGCCTCAGAAGCTGAAATCAAAACGATGTTGAAGCTCGCTGACTTACCCCTCGATGGCCAAACGATGTTGTATGACGGTACAACCGGTGAGCAGTTTGCGCGCCCAATAACCGTTGGTTACATGTACATGTTGAAACTCAACCACCTTGTTGATGACAAGATGCATGCGCGTTCAACTGGTTCCTACAGTCTTGTTACCCAGCAACCACTTGGCGGTAAAGCTCAGTTTGGTGGTCAGCGATTTGGTGAGATGGAAGTCTGGGCGCTGGAAGCATATGGAGCGGCTTATACGCTTCAGGAAATGCTGACGGTTAAATCTGACGACGTCCATGGTCGAACCAGAATGTACAAAAATATTGTTGATGGTGACCATAGAATGGAGCCCGGTATGCCGGAGTCCTTCAATGTATTGGTCAAAGAGATTCGCTCACTGGGTATCGATATCGAGCTCGAGAACGATTGATCTTAAGAACGAACGGCAATCAAGCAAAATACGGAACACAGTATTCACATAGGCGGGCGATGAGCCCGGTGGAGGAAAGCCTTGAAAGATCTTCTTAACATACTGAAAGCGCAGGGACAGAACGACGAGTTTGACTCGTTGCGAATTGGTCTCGCGTCGCCAGAAATGATTCGATCCTGGTCTTACGGCGAAGTTAAAAAGCCTGAAACAATTAACTATCGGACCTTTAAGCCGGAACGAGACGGTTTGTTCTGTGCCAAGATTTTTGGTCCAAACAAAGACTACGAATGTCTTTGTGGAAAGTACAAGCGCCTGAAGCATCGTGGTGTTATCTGCGAGAAGTGTGGTGTTGAAGTTGCCCTCGCTAAAGTACGTCGCGAACGCATGGGCCACATTGAATTAGCTAGCCCGGTTGCCCACATCTGGTTCCTGAAGTCATTGCCTTCACGAATCGGTTTGTTGATGGACATGACGTTGCGCGATATCGAACGAGTGCTCTATTTCGAATCATTTGTTGTGACTGATCCGGGTTTAACAACGCTAGAAAAGCGTCAGTTGTTAACCGATGAACAATATTACGAGTCCCTCGAAGAATTTGGCGACGAGTTTGAAGCAAAAATGGGCGCTGAAGCTATCCAGGACCTGATGAAGGACATGGATATCACAGAAGAGATTGCGACGGTTCGAGAAGAGCTGCCGCAAACGAATTCTGAAACCAAAATCAAGAAGCTGACCAAGCGCCTTAAGCTGATGGAAGCCTTTGACAAGTCGGGCAACAAGCCAGAATGGATGATCTTTACCGTTCTACCTGTTTTACCACCAGATCTACGGCCACTGGTACCACTAGAAGGCGGACGGTTTGCGACTTCGGATTTGAATGACCTCTATCGTCGTGTGATTAACCGTAATAACCGACTGAAACGTCTACTCGATCTTTCTGCTCCAGACATTATTGTGCGTAACGAAAAACGCATGTTGCAGGAAGCGGTTGATGCCCTACTCGATAACGGCCGCCGTGGTCGTGCGATTACTGGTACCAACAAGCGTCCGCTTAAATCTTTGGCTGACATGATCAAAGGTAAGCAGGGTCGATTCCGTCAAAACTTGCTGGGTAAGCGAGTGGACTACTCGGGTCGATCAGTAATTGTTGTAGGTCCGTCTCTGCGTCTGCACCAGTGTGGATTGCCTAAGAAGATGGCGCTGGAGCTATTTAAGCCGTTTATTTTCGGCAAGCTAGAAGCCCGTGGTCTGGCAACAACCATTAAAGCCGCAAAGAAAATGGTTGAGCGAGAAACCGCAGAGGTTTGGGATATTCTGGCGGAAGTCATTCGCGAACACCCTGTACTACTTAACCGTGCGCCAACTTTGCACAGGTTAGGCATTCAGGCGTTCGAGCCAGTATTGATTGAAGGTAAAGCGATTCAGTTGCACCCACTGGTATGTACTGCCTACAACGCCGACTTTGATGGTGACCAGATGGCTGTACACGTACCCCTAACTCTGGAAGCACAGTTAGAGGCCAGGGCATTAATGATGTCCACGAACAACGTACTCCTACCAGCTGATGGCGAACCCATTATTGTGCCATCTCAGGACGTTGTTTTGGGTGTGTACTACATGACCCGCGAACGTGTAAACGACCATGGTGAAGGTATGTCCTTTGCCGACATCCACGAGGTTTCTCGTGCTTATCGTACCGGAGCGGTTGGCTTACAGGCCCGTGTAAATGTCCGAGTGACTGAAACAAAAGAAGACGAAAACGGTGACATGATCACCAGTAGCAGCATGCAAGATACGACGGTTGGTCGAGCGCTTCTGTATGAAATAGTGCCTAAAGGTCTTGCCTATGAACTGGTTAACCGGACGTTAGGAAACAAAGACATTTCACGACTGATCAATATTTGTTATCGAACAGTTGGTTTGAAAGACACGGTGATCTTCGCTGACCAGTTGATGTATCTGGGTTATGCGTATTCAACTGCCTCTGGTGCATCCATTGGTGTTGAAGACTTTGTGATACCCAAAGAAAAAGCCAGCATCATCGAAAGTGCTGAAACTGAAATTCGCGAAATCGAATCTCAGTATGCCTCCGGTCTGGTTACCCAGGGCGAGAAATACAACAAGGTGATCGACATCTGGACCCGCGCAAACGATCAAGTTGGTGCGGCCATGATGGATACACTAGCAAAAGAAACCGTGAAAAATCGTGAAGGCGAAGACGTCGAGCAAAACTCCTTTAACAGTGTCTGGATGTATGCAGATTCTGGTGCTCGAGGCTCACCCGCACAGATTCGTCAGCTTTCCGGTATGCGAGGATTGATGACCAAGCCAGATGGCTCGATCATTGAAACGCCAATTACCGCGAACTTCCGTGAAGGTCTGAACGTGATGCAGTATTTCATCTCGACTCACGGCGCACGGAAAGGTCTGGCTGATACGGCACTTAAGACAGCGAACTCCGGTTATTTGACTCGTCGACTTGTTGACGTGGCCCAGGATCTAGTTGTGACCGAACATGACTGTGGTACCGATGATGGTCTGATCATGACAGCGGTCATTGAGGGTGGTGACATTGTTATGCCAATCGGCGGCCGGGTGTTAGGTCGTGTGGTTGCCGAAGACGTATTTAATGCTGCCGGCGACGAAGTTGTTATTCCTGCTGGCACAATGATCGACGAGAAATGGGTCACCATGCTTGAAGATCTGACCGTTGATGAAATGAAGGTGCGAAGCGCAATTACCTGTAACACCCGCTATGGTATTTGCAGCAAGTGTTATGGGCGTGACCTCGGTCGCGGCCACCTGGTCAATATCGGTGAGGCAATCGGTGTTATTGCTGCTCAGTCGATCGGTGAACCGGGTACCCAGCTGACCATGCGTACGTTCCACATTGGTGGTGCGGCATCTCGAGCAACAGCGATTGATAATATTCAAGTGAAGCATGCCGGTACAATTCGACTGCATAACCTCAAAACGATCCAGAAAATCAATGGCGATCTAGTTGCCGTGTCTCGATCCGGTGAAGTTGCGGTTGCTGAGGAAGAAACAGGCCGTGAACGTGAGCGGTATAAGATTCCTTATGGCGCGGTATTGAAGAAAGGACATGATGCGACCGTTGAAGCAGGCGAAATTGTTGCCAACTGGGATCCACACACTCACCCAATTGTGACTGAGGTTGCCGGTAAGGTGCTATTCGAAAGCATGATTGAAGGTGTCACGATTCGTCGTATCACAGATGAATTGACTGGTCTGTCTAGCATCTCCGTTATCGATCCAAAGGATCGTCCTAGCGCAGGTAAAGATATTCGAGCAGCGGTTACTCTGGTAGACGATGAAGGAAACCAGTTGTTGTTGGCCGGCACAGATGTGCCCGCTCACTACTTCCTGGAAGCCAACGCGATTTTGAGTCTCGAAGACAATACTCACATTGAGGTTGGTGATGTTATTGCTCGTATTCCTCAGGAAGGATCTAAGACTCGTGACATTACCGGTGGTTTGCCCCGGGTTGCGGACCTGTTTGAAGCTCGAAAGCCGAAGGACTCTGCTGTTTTGGCTGAGATTTCCGGTACCGTCAGCTTCGGTAAAGAAACGAAAGGTAAGCGTCGATTAGTGATCACGCCGATGGACACCAGTGAATTGCCAGAAGGTGATGACCACTACGAAGTGCTGATACCAAAATGGCGTCACATGACAGTGTTCGAAGGTGAGCATGTCGAGAAGGGTGAAGTTGTATCCGACGGTCCAGAAAATCCACACGATATTCTGCGATTGAAGGGAGTAGAAGCCTTAACGCAATACGTCGTGAAGGAAATCCAGGATGTCTACCGCCTTCAGGGTGTAACCATTAATGACAAGCACATTGAAGTCATTGTTTGTCAGATGTTGCGTAAGGCTGATATTACGGGTGCCGGTGAGTCTTCAATGATTAAAGGTGAGCAGGTCGAACACGTCCGTTTATTGGACGAAAACGACAAGCTCCAGGCAGAAAATCTGCAGCCAGCGAAGTTCCAGCGCGTATTGCTGGGTATTACCAAGGCCGCATTGGCAACAGAGTCCTTTATCTCTGCTGCGTCTTTCCAGGAAACCACAAGAGTGTTGACCGAGGCTGCCGTTACCGGCAAGCGCGATTACCTCCGCGGATTGAAAGAAAACGTCATCGTGGGCCGCCTGATCCCAGCCGGTACGGGCCTCAAGTACCACGAAGATCGTAAGAAGCGTAAAGACAGTCGTAACCAAGAGCGAAAGGTTAGTGCTACGGAAGTTGAAGCAGCATTAAGTGAAGCGCTTAGCTCAACGGATACAGGTAACTCCTGATCCGTTCAGTGCCGCCAATCGGCGGTTGACGGGAAGGGGTGGCATCATTAGAATGCGCCCCTCGAATTTGGCAGGGTCACTTTAGGTAATCATTACCTGTGACCCTGACTTTTGTTTAAAGCTGGAGTTTTATTTTATGGCAAGAATCAGTCAATTGGTTCGAAAGCCTAGAAAGCGAAAGGTCGAAAAGAGCGATGTTCCTGCTCTGCAATCATGCCCGCAACGTCGCGGTGTGTGCACACGTGTCTATACGACTACACCGAAGAAGCCTAACTCGGCCCTTCGTAAAGTATGTCGTGTTCGTCTTACCAACGGTTTTGAAGTGACTTCATATATCGGTGGTGAGGGACACAACTTGCAGGAACACTCGGTAGTTCTGATTCGTGGCGGTCGTGTTAAAGACTTGCCTGGTGTGCGATACCATACGGTTCGTGGCACCCTGGACACCACTGGTGTTCAAGACAGAATGCAAGGACGTTCCAAGTACGGTACCAAACGACCTAAGGGCTAGAACTTTTAGTCCTTCGTAATTTAGTGCAAGACAATTTAGTCCTGGACCATTCTTCATAGAAGGTGTTCCAGAGTAAGGCCGAATGCTCACTGCTAATAGTGGCGCTGAGAGATTTTCGGATTAACCTGAAGATAGATAGGAATTTATCATGCCAAGACGTAGAGTCCCGGAGAAACGGGAAGTACTGCCGGATCCTAAGTACCACAATCAGACCCTCGCCAAGTTTATGAACCATGTCATGGTGAGCGGCAAGAAGGCTGTTGCGGAAAAAATCGTATATGGCGCCTTAGACCGCGTAAAAGAGCGTAGTGGAAACGATCCAATTGAAGTTTTTGATGCTGCCCTGGAAGCGATTGCTCCTTCCGTGGAAGTAAAATCACGTCGAGTGGGTGGTGCTACCTACCAGGTACCCGTTGAAGTTCGTCCCTCTCGTCGTGGAGCCCTGGCTATGCGTTGGTTGGTTGATTCAGCTCGAAGCCGCGGCGAAAAGTCTATGGCTCAACGTCTTGCTGGTGAAATTCTCGATGCTGCTGAAGGTCGTGGTTCTGCTGTCCGCAAGCGTGAAGACACTCACCGCATGGCGCAAGCTAACCAGGCCTTCTCTCACTATCGTTTCTAAAAAGCAGCGTTTTTAAAGACAAGCGCTTCTAAACCGGCAGTAAAGATATGCCCAGGCAAACGCCAATCAAACGATACCGAAATATCGGTATCGTCGCTCACGTGGATGCGGGTAAAACCACAACCACGGAGCGAGTGCTGTTCTACACCGGTCTGTCCCATAAGATTGGTGAAGTCCACGATGGCGCTGCCACCATGGATTGGATGGAACAGGAGCAGGAGCGGGGCATTACCATTACCTCTGCCGCGACAACTACCTTCTGGCAAGGTTCTGAACAACAGTTCGAACAACACCGCATCAATATCATCGATACACCGGGCCACGTCGACTTCACCATTGAAGTTGAACGATCGCTTCGTGTTTTGGATGGCGCTGTGGTGGTTTTTTGTGGAACCTCAGGGGTTGAGCCCCAGTCAGAAACCGTCTGGCGCCAGGCCAATAAATACGAAGTACCGAGGCTGGTTTTTGTCAACAAGATGGATCGGGCGGGTGCCGACTTCCTAAGGGTTGTTGCCCAGATCGAAAGTCGGCTAGGTGCAACTCCAGTGCCATTACAACTAGCGATTGGCGCTGAAGAAAATTTTAAGGGTGTCATCGATCTGATCAAGATGAAGGCTATCTATTGGAACGAAGATGACCTTGGGCTGACGTTTAAAGAAGAAGACATTCCCGGGGATCTCCAGAGTCTGGCAGAAGAGTATCGGGAAAATCTTGTTGAGGCGGCAGCGGAAGCTGACGATGACCTGATGGAGTCCTATCTTGAAGGTAACCCGCTCTCGATTGAACAGATTAAAAGCGGCATTCGAAAACGTACCCTGGCCAACGAAATTGTACCGGCCCTATGTGGGTCCGCATTTAAGAACAAAGGTGTCCAGACCATGCTGGACGCTGTGGTGGAATATCTGCCAGCTCCGGATGAAGTCAAAGCGATTCACGGCTTTTTAGAAGACGAATCCGATGCTTATCGTCATGCGGATGATGATGAGCCATTTGCAGCCCTGGCATTTAAGATTGCGACCGACCCCTATGTGGGCGCCCTGACATTTTTTAGAGTTTACTCCGGCGTGCTGAAAACCGGCGATCAGGTGTACAACGCGATTAAGGGTAAGAAAGAGCGAATCGGCAGAATGGTGCAAATGCACTCGAATGACCGAAATGAAATTCAAGAAGTTCATGCCGGCGATATTGCCGCGGCGATTGGACTCAAGTTTGCAACAACGGGTGACACCCTGTGTGACCTGAAAAACGTCATCACTCTTGAGCGGATGGAGTTTCCAGAACCTGTTATTCATGTGGCGGTGGAGCCCCGGTCCCAGGCGGACCAGGAAAAGATGTCCACTGCCCTTGGAAAATTAGCTGCAGAGGATCCGTCCTTTAGTGTGCGGACAGATGAAGAAACTGGCCAAACCATTATTGGTGGCATGGGTGAGTTGCACCTCGACATTATTGTTGATCGAATGAAGCGGGAATTTGGCGTTGAAGCCAATATCGGAAAGCCCCAGGTGTCCTATCGAGAAACGATTCGAAAGTCCGTCGAGGCAGAAGGGAAATTTATCCGTCAAACCGGTGGTCGAGGTCAGTACGGCCATGTTTGGCTTAAGATCGAGCCCCATGAAGACGAGAATGGCTACGAGTTTGTAGATGCAATTGTAGGTGGAGCGGTGCCGCGTGAATATATTAACGCAGTTGATAAAGGCATCCAGGAACAACTCGGTAACGGTGTTGTTGCCGGGTATCCTCTTCAGGGTGTGAAAGTCACGCTATATGATGGCTCGTACCATGATGTTGACTCCAATGAAGTTGCCTTTAAGGTGGCGGGTTCAATGGCAATGCGCAGTGGTGCAATGGAGGCTGATCCAGTTTTGCTGGAGCCTGTCATGAACGTTGAAGTCGTAACGCCAGAAGAACATTACGGCGACATCATCGGTGATTTAAACCGTCGCCGGGGTATTGTGACGGGAATGGAGGATGTGCCAGCGGGTAAGGCGGTTCGCGCCGAAGTACCCATGTCAGAAATGTTTGGCTATGCAACGGATATGCGTTCAGCCACGCAAGGTCGCGCGACCTACTCAATGGAATTCGCGCAATATAAAGAAGTACCGCCGAACATTGCGACCGCGATTATAAATAAGGCGTAAGAATGGGGTCAGGACCAGAGTAAGTTTACTCTGGCACTGACGCCCTTTTAAACAAACCGGGGAAATCCCCAGAACTGACGAGGTGAGAAGTGTCCAAAGAGAAGTTTGAGCGGACAAAGCCGCACTTAAACGTAGGAACGATTGGCCATGTTGACCATGGTAAGACAACGCTAACAGCGGCGATCACAAAGGTCTGCGCAGAAACCTGGGGCGGTACGTTCTCGGATTTTGCCGCGATCGATAATGCGCCAGAAGAACGTGAGCGTGGTATTACTATTTCAACGTCCCACGTTGAATATGATTCACCGGTTCGTCACTACGCCCACGTTGACTGTCCTGGACACGCGGACTATGTGAAGAACATGATCACCGGTGCTGCCCAGATGGACGGCGCTATTTTGGTTTGTTCCGCCGCTGATGGCCCCATGCCCCAGACCCGCGAACACATTCTGCTGTCAAAGCAGGTAGGTGTTCCTTATATCATCGTGTTCCTGAACAAGGCGGACATGGTTGATGATGAAGAGCTGGTTGAGCTGGTAGAAATGGAAGTTCGCGAACTTCTAGACCAGTACGACTTCCCGGGTGATGACACGCCGATTATTATCGGTAGTGCACTGAAAGCCCTTGAAGGCGATCAGTCCGACATTGGCGCGCCTTCTATTGTGAAGTTGGTTGAAACGCTGGACTCTTATATTCCTGAGCCCGAGCGTGCGATTGACCGTCCATTCCTGATGCCAATCGAAGATGTGTTTTCAATCTCGGGTCGTGGCACGGTTGTGACCGGTCGAATTGGTCGCGGTATTGTAAAAGTTGGCGACGAACTCGAAATTGTTGGTATCAAAGACACTTCCAAGACCACCTGTACGGGTGTTGAGATGTTCCGTAAGTTGCTAGACGAAGGTCGAGCAGGCGAGAACGTTGGTGTTCTACTGCGTGGTACCAAGCGTGACGACGTTGAACGTGGTCAGGTACTGGCGAAGCCAGGTTCTATTACGCCACACACGAAGTTCATGGGTGAAGTTTACGTGTTGTCCAAAGATGAAGGTGGTCGTCACACGCCATTCTTCAAAGGCTACAAGCCACAGTTTTTCTTTGAAACAACGGACGTGACAGGCTCATGTGAATTACCAGAAGGTACCGAAATGGTAATGCCCGGTGATAACGTGAACCTTGATGTAGAACTGATCGCACCCATTGCGATGGAAGAAGGTCAGCGTTTTGCAATCCGCGAGGGTGGCCGAACCGTTGGTGCTGGTGTTGTAACAAAAATCAGTGCTTAACTGGCAATAGCAAGAAAGCGAAAAAGCCGCGACCAGATCGCGGCTTTTTTTTGGGGTCGGAGTAAAGTGCCAGAGTAAATTCTACTCTGGCACTTTACTCCGACCCCACCCCGCTCGCCGTTAGTGGCATCAACAGGTTGCGATCGGCAACCCAGGCTTCGAGCCGCTCCAGGTCGTTAACGATAATCTTGCGGTAGCCTAACTGAATGAGCTCATCAGCTTGCAGTTTGTTTAATACCTTACCGATAGACACCCGGGACACACCCAGGGTAAAGGCCAGTTGATCCTGCAGACACTCAATGACATTAGTCTCCGGATGTCTTTTTGCATTGCTTAACAGCAACTGCGCTGTCCGATACAGCAACGGCTGCCGCCTTAAATTGTCCATGTATTCCAGCAGTGAATGATTTCGATAAAGTGCGATTGCAAGCAATGCCTCTGCTAGCTGTGGTTCCTGAGCGAATAACGCCATAAATCGCGATCTGGGGACCTGATACACCTCCGATGCGCCGTGTGAATAAATGTCGTGGGTCCTCGGTAGGCCCACAAACAGTGTGAATTCCCCAAAACAATCCCCCGTACCCAGGACTGATGTGGTGAGAATCGAGCCGTCCATACCTATGTTACCGGCCACCAGTCGACCTGCTTTCACAATAGATAAGCCGGGTTTTGGATCACCCCGTTGATGGACAAGTTGCCCCTCGTGGTATTGGATGACCTGGGCAAGACCTTGGAGAGTGGCTAGTAGCTCTGGCTTTAGCAATTCCGAGAGTTTGGGTACCGAGGCGTTTAGGAGATCAATCAAAATTATTTCTTCAAATGCAAACTTTTTAGCATTGTAGTGGGAGCTGCCTACTTATGATACGAGCTGCTACCACAAAGGGCTTTTAAAAATGGGTGACTTAACAATAAGACCGCATCAGGGTGCGGGTGCTGAGATCCTGGGAATTGACCTGGCCGCAATGACGGACAATGAACTCAACGCAGTAAAGCAGGCATACGCAGACTACGGACTAGTCTTTTTCCGAGATCAAAATTTGACTGAGCAGCAGCATATTAATCTTGCCCAGCGATTTGGTTCTATTAATATCAATCGTTTCTTTAGTGCCAATAGCCAATTTCCTGAAATAGCGATGGTAACCAAGGAGGCTGATCAAGAAACCAACATTGGCGGTGGCTGGCACACGGACCACTCCTACGATCAGGAGCCGGCGATGGGTTCAATATTGGTTGCCAGGGATTTGCCCCAGTCCGGTGGAGACACCTGGTTTGTCAGTATGTACAACGCCCTGGACGATCTATCCCCGGGGTTGCGGGCAACACTTAGATCACTTCAGGCGGTTCATTCCGCGAAGCATGTGTTTGGTTCATCATCGGAATACGAAGATCTAACGGAAGGCCGCGTGACAAACAAAGCAGCCGCCGATGAGCTGGTGGATCCAATCCATCCAGTGATTATCCGTCATCCTCTGTCGGGCAAAGAAGCGCTCTATGTAAACCCTGGGTTCACCCGACACTTTCTAGGCTGGACGATTGAGGAATCAGAGCCGTTGATGGAATTGCTGTATCAGAAGGCTGTGGCAGAAGCTCGGATCTGTAAGTTCCAGTGGCAGCCAGGCTCCATCGCCTTTTGGGACAACCGCGCCACCTGGCATTTTGCCCAAAATGACTACCAGGGCCAAAGAAGGGAAATGCACCGGATCACGCTAGATGGCTGCGATCTAAACGCTGCATAGGCATTGATCGAGGCAGGGAATACTGGCTCGATCAAGTTTTTTGGCCGAGGCGGATGGTCAGCATTAAACATCCAGGATCTAGTGCAAGAATCGCTTTCCCCCTTAAGCGCACTTATTTTATTAGCTGTTCAGGTAAGTAAGTAGTCACTAGAATGTGGCGCCTGAGGCTTGAGAGGGCTCTGTGTTCCATAAGTCCTTAGGAAAACAGAGGAGTCCAGGGGCTAGCCTGAAGCATGTCCGAAACCCGGCTGAGTTTTGTTAGAAGCTGAATTACAACGGAGGCTTTAATTGCTTTTGCGGTAAGCGAGCGCCCACTATCAATTTGATCCATTAAGGCAATCCCACTGATCGGACTTTTCTTGGCGCTTTAGCAAATAATTTTGTCGAAAGACTGGCAATGGACTCAGATGTTTGTATAATTCGCGCCCTCGCAATCCCATAGTACCTTCAACTGTTTTAGTTGCTGGCGGGAGCGGGACAGAACAACAGGACCTCGATAGGAGGTCGCGGAACGTTTCTCAAATCCTTCCTAGTTTGAAGGAGTACTAAGAGAAACACTTGCTTCGGCAAGGTGCTCCTCCCAGATATGGGAAGGGGATTTTTTGCACTTTAATTTTTAGTATCGCCCTTTTTTTGGTTGAAAGGGTTTGGAGCGGGCTTTAATGCAAAACCAAAGAATTAGAATTCGATTGAAGGCTTTTGATCATCGCCTAATCGACGTTTCCACTCAGGAAATCGTGAACACTGCCAAGCGTACCGGCGCACAGGTTCATGGTCCAATTCCTTTGCCTACAAAGGTGGAAAAATTTACGGTCCTGATTTCTCCGCACGTCTATAAAGATGCGCGTGATCAATACGAAATCAGAACTCACAAGCGATTGTTAGACATTGTTGAGCCTACTGAAAAGACAGTAGATGCGTTAACAAAGTTAGATCTGGCAGCAGGCGTAGAGGTTCAGATTAACCTGGGTTAAACCTCAGGTAATCGAGAAGAGAAGTAACTGGAGTTGAGTATGACCATCGGCATTATTGGCGTTAAAAGAGGGATGACCCGCATCTTCACAGAAGCAGGCGATTCCGTGCCAGTCACCGTCATTGAGGCTACGCCTAATCGCGTGACTCAACGTAAAACGGTAGAAACCGACGGCTATGATGCCGTACAGGTCACCATGGGTGCTGTGAAAGCTTCCAAAATCAGTAAGCCCCAGGCGGGACATTTCGCCAAGGCTAATGTAGAGGCTGGCCGGCACTTATATGAATTCCGTTGTGAAGCGGATGCAGAGTGCAAGGTTGGAGATAGTTTCAGCGTTGAAGGCTTTGAAGCAGGTCAGAAGGTTGATGTGACTGGCCAGTCTAAAGGTAAGGGTTTCGCTGGTGTTATTAAGCGTTACAACTTCCAAATGCAGGATGCGACCCACGGTAACTCAGTTTCTCACCGTGCCCCCGGTTCAATTGGCCAGTGCCAGACTCCGGGACGCGTATTCAAAGGTAAAAAGATGGCCGGCCATATGGGTGCGGTTCGCGTGACAACACAAACCCTTGAAGTGGTTCGTGTTGATCAAGAAAACAATTTGCTGCTCATTAAAGGAGCAGTACCTGGGGCCAAAGGCGGCGAAATCATAGTCACCCCTGCGGTTAAATCCCGGTAATTAGTGGAGTTGGAACATTGAATCTCAATATTTCAGAACCAGGTAAAGGCGTTTCTGACAGAGCAGTAGAGCTCTCCGAAACTACTTTCGGACGTCAGTTTAATGAGGCGTTGGTTCACCAGGTTGTAGTGTCATATTTGGCTGGCGCCCGTCAGGGTACCCGAGCACAAAAGACTCGTTCAGAAGTGAATGGCGGCGGTCGTAAGCCTTTCCGTCAAAAAGGAACTGGCCGTGCGCGTGCTGGTACCATCCGTTCTCCAATTTGGAGAGGGGGCGGTCAAACTTTTGCTTCTAAAACGCAGGACTTTAGCCAAAAAGTAAATCGCAAAATGTACCGCGGTGCCATGCAATCCATCTTGTCTGAGTTGATTCGACAGGACCGATTGGTTGTCACGGAAGATTTTGCTGTTGAAGCGCCAAAGACCAAAGAAGTACAGGAGCGGCTTAAGAGCTTGAACCTTGAAAACGTTTTGGTTGTGGTTGAAGAAGTGGATAGCAATCTTTACCTGGGTGCTCGTAATTTGCGTAACGTTGAAGTGATTGACGTACACGCAGTGAATCCAGTTAACCTGATCGGTTTCGAGAAGGTCCTGTTCACTGTAGGCGCGCTGAAGAAAGCCGAGGAGCTGCTGGCATGAATCAGGAAAGAATGTACAACGTACTGTTAGGCGCGCACATTTCTGAGAAGGCAACGATCATCGCTGATGAAGCGAATCAGTTTGCATTCAAAGTAGCGAAAGACGCCACCCGCCCAGAAATTAAAGAAGCGGTTGAAAAAATTTACGGGGTTTCTGTTAAAGAAGTCACCGTTTTGAACGTGAAGGGAAAAGTTAAAAGAAACATGCGCGGTGTTAGCCGTAAGCCAAGTTGGAAGAAGGCCTATGTTCGTTTGAACGACGGTCATGACATCGATTTTGCTAGCGCTGCTGAGTAATTTTAAATAAACGATACCCGAAACAAGTAACGAGTTAATACAATGCCAGTCGTAAAAGCTAAACCAACATCACCGGGTCGCCGGTTTGTCGTCAAGGTCACCAGCCCGGATCTACATCGGGGCGAAGGTTATCGGCCGCTTTTGGAAAAGAAAAGCAAGAGCGGTGGTCGTAATAACAATGGCCGTATCACAACCCGTCACGTTGGCGGTGGTCATAAGCAAAAATATCGAATTATCGACTTCAAACGTAATAAAGACGGCATTGACGCAGTAGTAGAAAGATTAGAGTACGATCCAAACAGAACAGCCAACATAGCACTCCTCAAGTACATGGATGGTGAACGTCGTTACATCATCGCTCCCAAAGGTCTCAAAGCAGACGATATAGTTCAGTCAGGTGTTAACGTTCCTATTAAGGTAGGCAACTGTTTGCCGCTGCGCAATATCCCGATGGGTAGCGTGATTCACTGTATCGAATTGAAGCCCGAGAAAGGTGCTCAAATGATTCGAAGCGCTGGCACATCAGCCCAGTTAGTTGCTAAAGAAGGTGCATACGTAACCTTGCGATTACGCTCCGGCGAAATGCGTAAAGTATTGGCGGATTGTCGCGCAACAATGGGCGAAGTCAGTAATTCAGAACACAACCTCGAATCACTTGGTAAGGCTGGCGCAAAACGCTGGCGCGGTGTTCGACCAACCGTTCGTGGTGTTGTGATGAACCCAGTTGATCACCCACATGGTGGTGGTGAAGGTAAGACCTCCGGTGGTCGCCATCCTGTATCACCCTGGGGTATGCCGACTAAAGGCTATAAGACTCGTAAAAACAAACGAACCGACAACATGATTGTTCGTCGTCGTCGCTCGACTCGCTAGGAGATAGACAGTGCCACGTAGCTTAAAGAAAGGCCCATTTATTGACCTGCATTTAATGAAGAAGGTCCAGGCCGTTATTGCAACTAACGACAAGCGTCCTATTAAAACCTGGTCGCGTCGCTCAATGATTTCTCCAGATTTTGTTGGTTTGACGGTTCAGGTACATAACGGTCGACAGCACATCCCAGTATTTGTGACCGAAGACATGGTAGGTCACAAGTTTGGTGAGTTTTCTATAACACGTACTTACCGTGGCCACGCCGCGGACAAGAAAGCGCGCCGTTAAGGTAAAGAGGAATTGATGATGGAAGTAGGTGCAAGACTCAAGGGCGCTAAGATTTCAGCCCAAAAAGCTCGCCTGGTTGCAGACCAGATCCGCGGTAAAGACGTGGGTGAAGCGCTAAACATTTTGAATTTCAGCACCAAGAAAGGCGCTCATCTGGTTCGTAAGTTGTTGGAATCAGCCATTGCTAACGCTGAGCACAATGAAGCTGCTGACGTCGATGAATTAAGTGTATCGAAAATCATGGTTGATGAAGGCATGACCATGAAACGAATCAAGCCACGGGCGAAAGGTCGTGCGGATAGAATTTTAAAGAGAACCTGTCATATCACTCTGGCGGTTGCCGACAAGTAAGCAACAGCCAATAGGGCAGAAAAGGAAAGCATTATGGGTCAAAAAGTACATCCCACTGGATTTCGACTCGGGATTGTTAAAGATCACACGTCAATTTGGTACGCAGACGGTCCTGCTTATGCAGAAAAGCTGCACATTGACATGAAGGTCCGTGAGTACTTGCAAAAGAGATTAGCGCAAGCATCTGTAAGCCGAATCGAGATTCAACGTCCGGCACAAACTGCACGCATTACTATTCATACAGCGCGTCCAGGTATCGTGATCGGCAAGAAAGGTGAAGATGTAGAGAAGCTTCGTCGTGCTGTTTCTCAAATGATGAATGTACCAGTACATATCAACATTGAAGAGATTCGTAAGCCGGAGTTGGACGCCTATCTAGTTGCCCAGAATGTGGCGCAACAGCTTGAGCGTCGGGTCCAGTTTCGTCGTGCGATGAAACGAGTCATTCAAAATGCTATGCGTCTTGGCGCAGAGGGCATCAAAGTTCGGGTTGCTGGCCGTTTAGGCGGAGCAGAAATTGCCCGATCAGAAAGTTATCACGAGGGGCGTGTTCCTCTGCATACACTGCGAGCCGATATCGACTACGCACCTGCAGAAGCACTGACCACTTACGGCATCATTGGTGTCAAGGTTTGGATCTTTAAGGGTGAGATTATTGGCGCCCGCGAAGAAACAGACAAAGAAAAACAAACTAACGTGCAAAGTTTCGGATAAGTAGATGTTACAGCCTAAGCGAACGAAATTCAGAAAAGTACAGAAAGGTCGAAATCGTGGCCTGGCTCATCGTGGCAGCACGGTTAGTTTTGGTGAGTACGCGCTGAAAGCAACAGGTCGTGGTCGTATGACTGCCAGGCAGATCGAAGCCGGTCGTCGTGCAATGACTCGTCGTGTAAAGCGTGGTGGTCAAATATGGATACGGGTTTTCCCGGACAAACCTATCACTAACAAGCCTCTTGAGGTTCGTCAGGGTAAAGGTAAGGGTAATGTTGAATACTGGGTTGCGCAGATCAAACCCGGCAAGATTCTTTACGAAATGGAAGGTGTAACTGAAGAAACTGCACGTGATGCATTTCGACTGGCGGCATCTAAGTTTCCATTCCCGACCACGTTTGTTAAACGAACAGTAATGTGATCTGAGAGACGATTGGCATGAAAGTATCAGAACTCAAAGAAAAGTCGGTAGATGAATTGAACGAGGCATTAGTGTCTCTTGCAAAAGATCAATTCACCCACCGTATGCAGCAATCAACAGGGCAGTTGAATCAAACTCACCTATTGAAGGCGACTAAAAGAGATATCGCCCGGGTGAAGACTGTGTTGAATGAAAAAAGCAGGGTAAGTGAATGAGCAAGAGTAGCGAAGCACGCACAGAGCGCGGCAAGGTCGTCAGCAACAAGATGGATAAAACCATCACAGTGTTGGTTGAGCGTCAGATCAAGCACCCGCTCTATGGAAAATACATTAAGCGTTCTAACAAGATTCATGCACATGATCCTGAGAACGTTTGCCAGGAAGGCGATCTGGTAACGATTCAAGAAACGCGTCCGATTTCCAAGAGTAAAGCCTGGAAATTGAGCTCCGTTGATCGTAAAGCAACCATTATTTAGTTCGACAACCTTTTTACGTTGGAGTTAAGGCAGTGATTCAGACGCAAACATATTTGGATATCGCAGATAATAGCGGTGCGCGCCGAGTGATGTGTATCAAGGTTCTTGGTGGGTCCAAGCGTCGTTACGCTGGCGTAGGAGATATCATCAAGGTCACGGTAAAGGAAGCAATTCCCCGCGGCCGAGTAAAGAAAGGACAGGTTCTGGATGCTGTTGTGGTTCGAACTAGAAAGGGCGTTCGTCGTCCAGACGGATCAATCATCCGCTTTGATGGTAACGCAGCAGTTTTGTTGAACGCTAACAAACAGCCTATTGGTACTCGTATTTTTGGACCAGTAACGCGTGAACTTAGAAACGACAAATTCATGAAAATTATTTCGTTGGCGCCGGAAGTACTTTAAGAGATAAGACTCCTAAAGCAGGCTCAGGCAAATTTGACGGATTGAGACAGATGCAAAAGATTAAAAAAGACGATGACGTAATTGTCATCACTGGAAGAGACAAGGGTAAACGCGGAAACGTGAATCGCGTTCTTGACGGAAAGGCCTTCGTGTCTGGCGTCAACTTGGTGAAGCGTCACACAAAAGGTAACCCACAAATGGGTCAGCCTGGTGGCATCATTGAGAAAGAAGCGCCTATACAGCTCTCCAACATAGCGATTTACAACTCGAATACCAGTAAGGCTGATCGAGTTGGATTCAAAACACTGGAAGACGGCAAAAAAGTCCGCGTCTTCAAGTCAACCGGCGAAGAGATAGACGGGTAAGCAAGATGGCAGACCTAAAAGAATTTTACGAAAACGAAGTGAAGGCAAAGCTCCAGGCAGAACTGGGTTTGGCCTCTGTTATGGAAGTGCCTCGCATTACCAAAATCACGCTTAATATGGGTGTGGGTGAAGCGATTGCAGACCGTAAGCAGCTAGACAATGCGTTGGCTGATATGGAAAAGATTGCTGGTCAGAAGCCAGTCATTACAGAAGCTCGCAAATCAATTGCTGGTTTCAAGGTTCGTGACGGCTATCCCATTGGATGCAAGGTGACTTTGCGTAAGAAGCAGATGTACGAGTTTCTAGATCGCTTGATTAACATTGCGATTCCACGGCAGCGTGACTTCCGTGGCTTAAACCCCAAGATGTTTGATGGTCGGGGTAACTTTGCAATGGGTGTTACTGAGCAGATCGTTTTCCCGGAAATTGATTACGACAAGATCGACAAGATTCGTGGTTTAGATATCGCAATCACCACGACTGCAAAAACTGACGACCAGGGAAGAGCGCTATTGCGCGCTTTCAACTTCCCACTGCGTGAGAATGCGCAACGAGAAGCAAGTTAATTAGCAAGAGGCTAATAGAGAGCATTTATGGCTAAGAAATCAATGGTTAACCGCGAATTGAAGCGCACAAAAACAGTGGCGAAGTATGCCGCTAAGCGTGCTGCCCTCAAGAAGCAAGTTGTGGACATGAACTTGAGCGACGAAGAGCGTTGGGAAGCACAGCAGAAGCTACAAAAGCTTCCTCGTGACGCCAGCCCAGCTCGTCAGACCCGACGTTGTACTCTGACGGGTCGTCCACATGCGGTATATCGTCGATTCGGTTTAGCTAGAACAAAATTACGCGAAGCGGCCATGCGGGGCGATGTTCCCGGTTTGGTTAAGTCGAGCTGGTAGGAGAAACAACGAATGACAATGCAAGATCCTGTAGCAGACATGTTGACTCGCGTACGTAACGCGCAGACAGCAAGATTGAAGTCGACGGCGATGCCATCTTCGACCACTAAAATTTCAATCGCGAACGTACTAAAAGAAGAGGGCTATATTGCTGGCTTCTCCGTAAGCGAAGAAAGCCATCCTGAGCTGACTATTGAGCTCAAGTATTTTGAAGGCCGCCCTGTTATTGAAGAGATCAAGCGCTTGAGTCGTCCTGGTCTGCGTCAGTACAAAGGCAAAGACGAGATTCCTACCATCAAAGGTGGTCTAGGTATTGTGATTATGTCCACCAACAAGGGTGTGATGTCCGATCGAGCGGCACGGGCAGCTGGTGTCGGCGGTGAGGTACTTTGCTCCGTATTCTAGGAGTAATCAGTTAAAGGTTTTTAGATATGTCACGAATAGCAAATGCACCAGTCGAGATTCCAGGGGGAGTTGAAATATCTCTCTCAGAGAAAAATCTCAGTGTTAAAGGCAGTAAAGGTAACTTAAGCCTGGTTGTTCACGACCTGGTTACGGTTGAACAGGGCGAAGCAGGCTTGCAGTTTGCTGCCGCACAAAAAACCAAGAAGTCCGGCGCTTTGGCGGGAACATTCCGCGCGTTAGTTTTCAACATGGTTAAAGGTGTGAGCGAAGGCTTCACTAAGGAATTGCAGCTGATCGGCGTTGGTTATCGAGCAGCCGCACAGGGTAAAAAACTGACTTTGAGTCTCGGATTTTCCCATCCGGTAGAGTACGAAGTACCAGAGGGAATCGAGATTGAGACGCCTACGCAGACTCAAGTAGTTATTCGGGGCATCGACAAGCAGTTAGTGGGTCAAGTAGCGGCGGAAATTCGTGACTACAGATCGCCAGAGCCTTACAAAGGTAAGGGTGTACGCTACGTGGACGAATACGTTAAGCGTAAAGAAGCGAAGAAGAAGTAATTTATATGATCTGGCTTTGGATCTACTACTAAAAGCCAGGTACGCAACACAGTTTGTCACTTAATAAAGATTTGCAGCCACTGAGTTGCAATAACAGATAAGAGAACAGAGAACATGAGCAAGAAGAATGATGCTCGACTAAGAAGAGCAAGGCGTGGCAGAAAGCATATTGCCAATTTAGAAGTGCCAAGGCTGACGGTTTACCGTTCACCGCGTCACATCTATGCCCAGGTTATTTCAGCTGCAGGCGATGTGGTTCAGGCTTCTGCTTCTACCGTAGAGAAAGATATGCGGGGACCAGCTACAGGTAACGCAGATAGTGCTGCAAAAGTCGGAGCATTGATTGCCGAGCGTGCGAAAGCCGCTGGAATCGAAAAGGTAGCATTCGATCGTTCTGGATATAAATACCACGGCCGCGTTAAGGCGTTGGCAGATGCTGCTCGAGAGAGCGGCTTGCAGTTTTAATCGGCGGGTTTTGAGGATTAGAGATGGCGTATAACGACCAAGACAACAACGAAGAAGGCATCCAGGAAAAACTGGTTCAGGTAAACCGCGTTGCCAAAGTAGTAAAAGGCGGACGTATATTTGGTTTTACTGCCCTAACCGTTGTCGGCGATGGCAATGGCCGTGTGGGCTTCGGCCGCGGTAAAGCTCGCGAAGTGCCTTTGGCAATTCAAAAGGCGATGGAAGCTGCTCGTCGAAATATGATTCACGTTGATTTGAAGGGTACAACTATTCAGTATCCGATCACCGCACGACATGGCGCATCGAAGATATTCATGCAACCAGCCTCTGAAGGTACTGGTGTTATTGCGGGTAAGACGATGCGTGCAGTATTAGAAGTTGCAGGCGTACATAACGTATTGGCTAAGTGCTACGGCTCTACCAATCCAGTTAATGTCATTCGCGCAACGTTTAAAGGCCTGCAAAACATGCGAGCACCAGAAGGTATCGCAGAGAAGCGTGGCAAAACAATTGAAGAGATTTCAGGCTAATCACTATGGCTACTAGTAAAACGGCGAACAAGCTGACAGTAACGTTGACCAAAAGCCCAATCGGTCGCTTGAAAAGCCATAAGGCCTGTGTTGCTGGTCTTGGATTGCGCAAGATTCGACAGACCTCTGAGGTTATTGATACTCCGGAAAATCGCGGCATGATCAATAAAGTCTCATATATGGTTAGCATTGTCGGCGAATAAGCCGGCAAGTTAGGAGAAACAAAATGCGTTTGAATACAATTAAAGGTGCTGACGGCAGCAAACACTCTTCGAAGCGAGTGGGCCGAGGCATGGGAAGCGGGCTGGGTAAAACCGCAGGCCGTGGACACAAGGGACAGAAGTCTCGTTCCGGTGGGCGTGTTCGTCCAGGTTTTGAAGGCGGCCAGCAACCTCTACAAATGCGTTTACCTAAGTTTGGCTTTAATTCTGCCAAAGCTCGTGTAACCGCCGAGGTCACATTAAGTGAGCTTGGAAAAGTAGAAGCTGATGTTATTGATCTACAAGCACTGAAAAATGCCGGCCTCCTGAAGGATTCCATCCTGTTCGCGAAAGTGATGTTGTCAGGTGAAATCAAGAAGGCAGTCACAGTTAAAGGCATCCGAGTCACTGCAGGCGCGCGGGCAGCAATCGAAGCTGCCGGCGGCAAGATAGAAGAGTAAGTACCCAATAGATGAGTAGTTCACTAGCACAACGAGCAACAGCAGCGGCAGGCGGCGGACTGACGGAGTTACGTCAACGTCTGATGTATGTCCTGATTGCCATTGTTGTCTATCGAGTCGGTAGTCACATTCCCGTTCCTGGAATTGACCCAGAACGGTTAAAGCTACTCTTTGATCAAAATCAAGGTGGCATACTCGATCTGTTTAATATGTTCTCCGGTGGTGCACTCGAGAGAATGAGTATATTTGCCCTGGGCATCATGCCTTACATTTCAGCATCGATTATTACGTCCTTGCTTGTCGCAACCACTCCATCGTTGCAACAGCTCAGAAAAGAAGGTGATGCAGGACGACGTAAGATATCCCAGTACACTCGCTATGGCACCTTGGCTCTGGCGACTGTACAAGGCCTGGCAATGAGTAGTGGTTTAGCCTCGCAGGGTTTGTCCTATTCTGGTAATTTTGCGTTCCATTTTGTTGCGGTGACCACCCTCGTAACCGGCGCGATGTTCCTCATGTGGCTCGGCGAACAAGTAACAGAGCGTGGTATCGGAAACGGTATTTCCATTTTGATCTTTGCCGGTATTGTAGCGGGCTTCCCTAGCGCAATTGGTCAGTCATTTGAACAGGCACGTCAGGGTGAGATTCCTATACTCGGTTTGCTTGGTATAGGTTTGATAGCAGTTCTCGTAGTTGCAGTTGTTGTATATGTAGAGCGAGGTCAGCGGCGAATTACGATAAACTACGCCCGGCGTCAGCAAGGCAGAAAGATGTATCAGGCCCAGAGCAGTCATTTGCCGCTTAAGGTCAACATGGCAGGTGTGATTCCAGCGATTTTTGCCAGTAGCTTACTATTGTTTCCCGCGTCACTAGGACAATGGTTTGGTCAGACACCAGGCATGGAGTGGCTACAGGACTTGAGTTTGCAGATTGCACCAGGTCAGCCATTGAATATTATTTTGTTCTCAGCCGGCATCATATTCTTCTGCTTCTGGTATACGGCGATTATGTTTAATCCGAAAGAAGTGGCGGACAATTTGAAGAAGTCTGGCGCGTTTATTCCTGGGTATCGTCCTGGAGATCAAACCGCCAAGCACATAGATACTATTTTGACGAGACTGACATTATTCGGCTCGTTGTACATGACGTCGGTTTGTCTGCTCCCACAGTTTTTTGTGGTTCAGTTTAACGTCACGTTCCAACTCGGTGGCACTGCGCTACTGATTGTTGTGGTTGTCGTGATGGACTTTATGGCCCAGATCCAGACCCATTTGATGTCAAATCAATATGAGTCATTGATGAAGAAGTCCAATTTGCAGAATTTTGGACGAAGGTAGGAGCAAACGATGAAAGTAAGAGCTTCAGTAAAAAAGATGTGTAGGAACTGCCGAATTATTCGGCGCCGAGGATCCGTTCGCGTGATCTGCTCGGAACCCAAACACAAGCAACGGCAAGGTTAATAGGAGCGGTTAATGGCCCGTTTAGCTGGAATAAATATTCCTGACAATAAGCACGCAGAAATTTCCCTGACCTATATTTTTGGAATCGGAAGGACCACCGCGCAAAAGCTCTGTGACACAACTAGTGTTGATCGCAAAGCAAAAATCGGCTCCCTCACTGAGGAAGAACTGGACAAGCTGCGTGGCGAAATTGCCAAGCTGCCAGTCGAAGGCGATTTGCGTCGTGAAACGCAGTTAAACATTAAGCGCCTGTTGGACCTGGGTTGTTACCGTGGTATTCGCCACCGTCGCAATTTACCGGTTCGCGGTCAGCGTTCAAAAACTAATGCCCGTACGAGAAAAGGTCCAACAAGACCTATCCGTAAGTAACGAGTCGAAAGCACTCGACGTGGCATTCATCCATTTATAGTGAAGTAATTGAATATGTCTGAAACTGAAAATACTACAGAAGCAGAAGCACCAGAAACTGCAGAGGCGGCTGAGGAAACAACTCAAACGCCAATGCAAACGGCTACTCGTAAAAAGGGTAAGCGTCAGGTTGTAGATGGTCTGGCTCACATACATGCCTCTTTTAATAATACGATCATCACAATTACGGATCGTCAGGGCGGCGCATTGTCCTGGGCTACAGCAGGCGGTTCAGGTTTCCGAGGCGCTCGTAAGAGTACGCCTTTCGCAGCTCAGGTTGCGGCGGAACGTGCCGGTACTGCCGCTCTTGATCATGGTCTGCAGAATCTGGAAGTTTTTGTTAAGGGCCCCGGACCTGGTCGCGAAGCGGCGGTTCGAGCTTTAAATGGAGTTGGTTACAGAATTACGAACATCACTGATGTAACACCCATACCACATAATGGCTGTCGACCACCGAAGCGTCGTCGGGTGTAATTGAGGAAATTAGAAAATGGCTAGATATCTCGGTCCAACTTGCAAATTAGCGCGTCGTGAAGGTACAGATCTGTATCTGAAAAGTGGTGTGCGTCCAATCGAAAGTAAATGTCGAATGGAAAGTGCTCCCGGACAACATGGTGCACGTCGCACACGTTTGTCAGACTACGCGGTGCAGCTACGTGAAAAGCAGAAGGTTCGTCGTTTGTACGGCGTACTCGAAAAGCAATTCCGTAACTACTACAAGCGAGCTGATCGCCAGAAGGGCGCAACCGGTGAAAACTTGCTGAGAATACTCGAGCGGCGACTGGATAACGTTGTCTATCGAATGGGATTTGGTTCAACCCGTGCAGAGTCACGGCAATTGGTGTCGCACAAGGCAATTCTGGTTAATGGCAATGTTGTTAACATTCCTTCTTATCAGGTTGAGCAGGGTGACACTATCTCTATTCGTGAGAAAGCTAAGAAACAGCTGAGAATTCAGGGAGCTCTAGCGCTTTCTGCGAATCGCGCTGTTGATTGGGTTGCGGTTAACGGTGACAAATTGGAAGGCGTATTTCGCTCTTACCCAGAACGTGACGAGCTACCCTCCGAGATCAATGAAAACCTGATTGTCGAACTTTACTCTAAGTAAGTTCGGCGCTTAGACGCAATTGGTTAGTTTTTTCGAATAGATTCCACTTTAGGAAAACCAGGAAAGGTAAATATATGGCTCATTCGTCATTAGAGTTTTTGACCCCGAAGCATATCCAGGTCGACCAACATAGCACTACTAAAGCTACAGTTGTACTCGAGCCTTTAGAGCGTGGGTTTGGTCACACTTTAGGTAATGCATTGCGACGCATTTTGCTGTCCTCTATGCCTGGGTGTGCAATTGTCGAAGCGGAAATAGACGGTGTATTGCACGAATACAGCACAATTGAAGGCGTGCAAGAAGATGTCATCGAAGTGCTTCTGAATTTAAAAGGTGTTGCGATTCGTCTTAATGAATCTGATGAAGCTGAAGTTACGATAGACAAGCAAGGTCCTTGTGTAGTGACCGCAGCAGACTTTCAGCTTGATCATGATGTTGAAATTGCAAACCCTGAACACGTGATTGCAACTTTGAACGAAACCGGCAGCCTTAAACTACGCGCTAAAGTGGGCCGTGGTCGCGGTTATGAGCCTGCTGATGTTCGTATGGCAGATGACGAGCAAGGCCGAGTGATTGGCAGCTTGTTACTTGATGCTAGCTATAGCCCAGTACTTCGAGTTTCTTACAAAGTTGACAGTGCTCGTGTTGAGCAGCGTACTGACCTTGATAAGTTGATCATTGAGCTTGAAACCAACGGCACAATCGATCCAGAAGAATCTATTCGTCGTGCAGCAACCATTCTGCAGCAGCAAGTTAGCGTATTTGTTGACCTGCAAAGTGAGAATGAGCCTGAACCAGAAGAGCACGAAGATGAGATTGATCCTATCTTGCTGCGTCCGGTTGATGATCTTGAGCTAACGGTACGTTCAGCAAACTGTCTTAAGGCAGAAAATATTTACTACATTGGTGATTTGATTCGTCGCACCGAGGTTGAGCTTCTAAAGACGCCTAACCTGGGTAAGAAATCACTCACTGAGATTAAAGACGTGTTGGCTTCGCGCGGACTGTCTCTAGGCATGCGCCTTGAGAACTGGCCACCATCAAGCCTTCGTGGTGATGATCGAGTCCTCGGTTAAAGAGCTCGTTACACCTAACTCACAAACGCATTATCGGGAATTATTGTCATGCGCCATAGAAAAAGTGGTCGGCAGCTAAATAGAAACTCATCACATCGTAAAGCCATGTTCCGTAATATGGCCTGTTCGTTGTTTGAGCATGAAGTCATTAAAACGACGTTGCCAAAAGCCAAAGAACTCAAGCGGGTTGCAGAACCTTTAATCACGCTTGCCAAGAACGATTCTGTTGCTAATCGTCGCCTCGCGTTCTCAAGAACGGGTAGCAAGGATGCGGTTGGTAAATTGTTCACTGACATTGGTCCTCGCTACGCGGAACGCCCAGGTGGCTATACGCGTATTTTAAAGTGTGGTTTCCGTGCAGGTGATGCGGCGCCCATGGCCTTTGTTGAGCTAGTGGATCGACCGATTCCTGACTTTGATGACGATGAAGATGATGCTGCTGAGGGTTAATACCTCACTGATCTAGAGTCAGAAAAACAAGTTAGACAAAAAGGCCGGTTTACCGGCCTTTTTTGTGGGCGCTATTCGCTGATTGGATGAAATTTCCGTTGCAGTGTAAGATCACGCGCTTCAACAAACGCGATCGCTACAAGTGAGGTAATTCATGGTTCAATCTTTCAATCCTACCGTCAGAACGCTCATGGGACCTGGTCCATCTGACGTGAACCCTCGAATCCTCACTGCGATGGGCAAGCCGACTATAGGCCATCTAGATCCTGAATTTGTTCGCCTTATGGACGAGATCAAGACATTGTTGCAGGGTGCGTTCCAGACAAAAAACGGCCTCACTATTCCTGTCTCGGCTCCTGGTTCAGCGGGCATGGAAACCTGTTTTGTCAATTTAGTTGAGCCGGGTGACAAGGTTGTCATTTGCCAGAACGGCGTATTTGGTGGCCGGATGAAAGAAAATGTGACCCGGGCGGGCGGTGTTGCTGTCATGGTAGAACAGGAATGGGGAAGAGCAGTTGATCTGTCTGCGCTGGAAGAAACCCTGAAAGCGAATGGGGATGCAAAGCTTGTCGCCTTTGTCCATGCGGAGACATCAACGGGAGTGAGTTCCGATGCTAAGTCCATTTGTAAACTCGCGGCTGAGCATGGTTGTCTGGTGATTATGGACTGCGTCACCTCCCTCGGCGGTACGGAAGTAGATCTCGATGGTTGGGGCGTTGATGCCGCCTATAGTGGTACCCAGAAGTGTTTATCCTGTGCGCCGGGTTTGTCTCCGATCAGTTTGAGTGATCGAGCGGTTGAAGCAATTAAAAATAGAAAACACCCGGTCCAATCCTGGTTTATGGATTTGAATTTGGTGATGGGTTACTGGGGTGAAGGACAAACCCGGGCGTACCACCATACGGCTCCGGTTAATGCGCTGTATGGATTACATGAGGCATTGGTGATTTTGGAAGAGGAGGGTTTAAAGGCTAGTTGGAAGCGTCACTTTGACAATCATCTGGCTCTGCGGGCTGGGCTTGAGGCAATGGGCCTTTCATTTATTGTTCCGGAGAATGATAGATTGCCACAACTCAATGCCGTGTCTATTCCCGAGGGTGTCGATGAAGGGCAGATTCGTAAGCAACTCTTACAACAGTTCAATTTAGAGATTGGTGCGGGCCTCGGCACACTGGCGGGTAAAGTCTGGCGTATCGGTTTGATGGGTTATGCCAGCAACCCCAAGAATGTGCTGCTCTGTGTAAATGCATTAGAAGCCGTTTTGTCGCAATACAATGCGCATATTAACAAAGGTGTCGCAACAGCGGCTGTCCAGGCTGCCTACGCCGGCGTCTAGATGGGTAGTGCAGTTGTCGTCTTCAGGGTTTCCATAACAAATGAAGACGACACATCACTCAGGGGTGCAGCACTAATAATCTTCTTGTAGACCCTGTCGTAGTCTCGGACGTCTCGCACTACAACTTTCATTAAATAATCTGTGTCGCCGCTAAGTCGATAAAATTCAGTGACCTCTTCGATCAGGTTCACGCCCTTTGCAAATTGGGCGAGCCATTTATCATTGTGCTGATTGGTTTTGATTGAAACAAAGGTAGTAAGACCAAGACCGAGCTTTTCAGGGTCAAAGATCACGACCTTTCGTAGCATGTAGTTTTCTTGAAGTTTCTGAACCCGGCGCCAACAGGCGTTGACCGAGAGGCTTACCTCATCCGCTAGCTCCGCGACCGTGAGGTCAGCGTTCTGCTGAAGTCGCCGGAGTAGCTGTCGATCTTTCGAATTTAATTCCAATATATGTCTAATATTAAGTAAATATTCCCAATATTAGATCATATTTTCCCGAATTATGAGAAAAAAGTTGAAGCAATTGAAATCATACTTTGCGGACACCTATAAGGAAGTTCGCATGCTGCAGAGAGTATTTATTGATCACCCCGCTTCGGTGGATGAGACCTACGGACAACATATGGGTGTAGCCTGGGGCTTTGCTGGCCAGTTACTGTCGGCTGCGGTGATGTGTTTCCTGCATGGTCTGCTACCCTGCTGTTTCACCACTAGCGCCAGTCAACGAATCACAAAAATTCACGATTCGATGGTCCTTAATAGAATACGTGTTGAGGCTAATGTCTCGCCAATACCGGCGCGAGAAACTGCCCAGTAAACGATCCTTCGTTCATCGCAAGGTCTTCCGGTGTTCCCTGTGCGATGATTTGTCCGCCACCTGAGCCACCTTCAGGGCCGAGATCAATGATCCAATCTGCGGTCTTAATGACATCAAGATTGTGTTCGATGATCACAACGGTATTGCCTTGATCTCTTAGGTAGTGGAGTACGTCCAACAGCTGTTCGATGTCGTGAAAGTGTAGTCCGGTTGTTGGTTCGTCAAGGATATAGAGGGTTTGTCCAGTATCTCGTTTTGATAACTCTCTCGACAGCTTTACCCTTTGTGCCTCACCGCCCGACAGGGTGGTCGCGCTCTGCCCTAATCGAATATATCCAAGGCCAACATCCATTAGGGTTTTGAGTCTTCGCTCGATCATGGGTACAGCCTCAAAGAAGACATGGGCTGCTTCGACGGTCATATCTAACACCTGGTGAATGGACTGTCCTTTGTATCGAACTTCTAATGTTTCTCGGTTATATCGCATGCCTTTGCATTCGTCGCAGGTGACGTACACGTCCGCTAGGAAGTGCATTTCGACTTTGATTAATCCGTCTCCCTGACAGGCTTCACATCTGCCGCCCTTGACGTTGAAGCTGAAACGTCCCGGTTTGTAGCCCCTCGAACGTGCTTCCTGAGTTGCGGCAAAGAGTTCACGGATTGGCGTGAAGATGTTTGTGTAGGTGGCCGGGTTGGAACGGGGTGTCCGTCCTATTGGACTTTGGTCAATATCAACTACCTTGTCGAGTAGCTCCATCCCTGAAATAGATTCGTACGGTGCAGCAACTGGATTTTGTGCTCCGTTCAGGGCAACTGCCGCGAGGGGGTAGAGCGTACTATTGATTAAGGTGGATTTACCTGACCCCGAAACCCCTGTGATGCAGGTCAGCAGACCTAAAGGAATTGTTAGGTCGACGTTGTCCAAGTTATTACCGCAAGCGCCCGTGATCGTCAGGACCTTTTCAGAATCAAAAGCCGTTCTGCGTTCAGGGGTTTTGATCTCGCGCTTACCGGATAAAAATTGCCCGGTAATTGAAGCTGGCGCTGCTAGGATGTCATCGATAGTACCGCTTGCGACAACTTCTCCACCGTGAACGCCGGCCCCGGGACCAATATCAATGACAAAGTCTGCGGCGCGAATGGCCTCTTCATCATGCTCGACGACAATCACGGTATTGCCAATATCTCGAAGATGGAAAAGCGTTTTGAGCAGGCGCTCATTGTCCCGTTGATGGAGTCCAATCGACGGTTCGTCGAGAATATACATAACGCCGACGAGACCAGCTCCGATCTGACTTGCTAGTCTAATTCGTTGAGCTTCACCACCACTTAAGGTGTCAGCGCTGCGAGAAATGGTTAAGTAATTAAGCCCGACATCCTTCAAAAAGCTAAGTCGCGATACAATTTCTTTGAGTATCTTGTCCGCTATCTTTTCCCGTTGGCCCGTCAAATTCAGGTTAGAGAAATAGTGGTGGGCATCAAAAATGGACCAGTCGGTGACCGTTGGCAGCGACACGCCTTCTATTGTTACGGCTCTGGCATCGGGGTTAAGTCTCGCGCCAGTGCACTTTGGACATTTCTGGCTACTCAGAAATTTGGCCAGGTTTTCTCTCACAACCTGAGAATCAGTATCTTTGTAACGACGCTCCATGTTGGGAATGATGCCCTCAAAGGCATGTCCCCGGGTGTACTCATCACCTCGATCATTCACGTAGCGAAATTCGATGTGTTCCTCACCGCTACCGTGCAGGACAATATTGACCAGCTTCGGCTCAAGCTCCTTGATCGGTGTATCAACGCTAAAACCATAGTGGTTGGCGAGGGATGCCAGCATTTGGAAATAGTAAATATTGCGGCGATCCCAACCCGTAATGGCGCCTTCTGACAGGGATAAGCTGTCATCCTGGATAATTGAGGCGGCATTAAAGAATTGTTTATGGCCAAGGCCATCACAGGCCTGACAAGCACCGGCAGGATTATTAAAGGAAAACATTCGAGGTTCTAGCTCGGGGATGGAGTGACCGCACTCGGGGCAGGCAAACCGGGCAGAAAAGGTTCGCTCTGGCTCCTCGCCATCAATGTAAGCGATGCCGACGACCCCATCGGAGGTATTGACTGCGGTTTCGATCGAGTCCGCCAGGCGAGTTTGAATGTCCGGCCGTACTTTAAATCGATCGATCACTACCTCAATTGTATGCTGTTTGTTTTTCTCTAAAGCTGGCGTTTCATCCAGATCGGTAACAATGCCGTTGATCCTTGCGCGAACAAATCCCTGGCTGCGAAGTTGACTGAACAGATGGAGGTGTTCGCCTTTGCGTTTTTTAACGACCGGCGACAGCAGCATGATACCTGTGCCCTCGGGAATCGCTAGAATCTGATCGACGATCTGGGATACCGATTGAGCTTCAAGGCGCAGTCCATGCTCAGGGCAATGGGGTTCGCCAACTCTGGCAAACATGAGTCGTAGATAATCGTAGATTTCTGTAATGGTACCAACCGTCGACCTGGGGTTATGGCTGGTGGATTTTTGTTCGATAGATATTGCGGGGGACAACCCATCGATGTGATCCACATCGGGTTTTTCCATCAGTGATAAAAATTGGCGCGCATAGGCTGAGAGGGACTCGACGTAACGTCGCTGTCCTTCAGCGTATAGGGTGTCGAAGGCGAGGGAGGATTTACCTGATCCTGACAAACCTGTCACCACCACGAGTTTGTCCCGTGGTATGTCTAGATCCAGATTTTTTAAGTTATGGGTTCTGGCGCCTCGGATTACAATACTGCTCATTTCTGTCGGGCTGCCTCTGTAGTTTGTGTCTTCGATAGCTTGTGCTAGTCGATTTAATCGTACTTCACACTGTCAGCAAATGCTGAATTTGCTATGATACGGCAGCGGCGTAAATCTCCAACCGCTCCGATATATTGCGAGGGAACGAATAGTATATTTTTGTCACTCGCTTATCAAAATTGTCTACCCATTACTGGCACTACAAGTAGCACCAGAACAGACCAAGCCCTAGTCTATGAATGCTCAGGAACTGAAAGCTATCCTTTCAATCGCACTACTTTATGTAGTGAGGATGCTTGGATTGTTTATGGTGCTGCCCGTTCTACCGCTGATGGCCGACTCGATTGAAGCATCAACGCCATTTTTGATTGGACTCGCCCTGGGTGCATACGGTCTCTCCCAGGCGGTGTTGCAGATTCCAATGGGAATCTGGTCGGATCGATTTGGTCGGAAGAAGATCATTGGCACTGGGCTGGTTATTTTTATTATAGGTAGTCTGGTGGCGGGTTTTGCAACCGATGTCTACGGCATCATCCTTGGCAGGTTTCTCCAGGGCTGTGGTGCAATCGCCAGTACGCTACTGGCACTGGTGGGGGATGTGACCAGATCAGAGCATCGAACTAAAGCCATGGCGATTGTCGGCATGAGCATTGGCGCTTCTTTTGGCATTGCCCTGGTACTCGGGCCCTGGATTAACTCAATGCTTGGAGTTGAGGGCATGTTTTTTGTCACCGCTGGTTTGGGTGTCCTGGGGTTGCTGGTCTTAACCACCTTCCCATCTGCTGATTCCCATCGAGGGTCTGATCAACCGATCACAGGTGTTAATCCAGAGTCGTTCTTGTATCTGGCGAAACTAAAAGATGTGGTGAAGGATGCTGGCATTATGCGGACGACTTTCGGGGTTTTTGTGCTCCATTATCTGCTGATGTCGAGCTTTGTCGTATTTCCCCTTCTGATGCATGACACAGGTGAGATTGAGGTGGCATCCCACCATCTGTACTACTTTTCCTTATTACTGGTTACCTTCGTTTTGATGGCCCCCTTAATGCGTTTGTCAGATAGAACAGGGTATGCATTGCCACTGGCCCTCGGCATGATTTGCACCTTTATTGCCGCAAACGTCGTGCTTGCCAGTAGCGGAACCTTCTATACGGTCATGCTCGGAATGGTGTTGTTCTTTATGGCCTTTAATTTACTCGAGGTTGTATTGCCGGCCATTATGTCGAGGATTGCACCGGCGGGATATCGCGGTACTGCCATGGGGGTTTACTCTACCGCACAGTTTGCCGGTGCCTTTGTCGGCGGCGCTTTAGGTGGGTTTATCGCTGGAGGATGGGAGATCACTTACGTCCTGTGGGTCAACGCTCTGATATGTCTAATCTGGATCGGTGTTACCATGGGGCTTGCATCAAATGGCCGCATCTCAGACAAGGTCGAAACCTTGGTCTACAGCTATGCAGGGAATACAGCCAGAAGTTCGCAAGAGGTATTAAAGGCTGTATTATCAGTCCGAGGTGTCCTGGATGCTGAGTTGGTGGAATCCGAAGAGATTGCCTATCTCAAAGTGAATAAAAAAGATTTAGACACCGGTGCGCTCGATAACATGCGCCAAACTGGAATGATGAGGACTTAGAGGAGAGCCGAAATGGCCCGCGGAATAAACAAAGTGATACTGGTAGGCAATCTGGGCAACGACCCTGAAACTCGCTATTTGCCAGATGGAAATGCAGTCACCAATATCAGCATAGCCACATCAGAAAGCTGGAAAGACAAAAACACTGGCCAGCAGAATGAGCGAACCGAGTGGCATCGAGTTGTGTTTTTTCGACGCCTTGCGGAAATTGCTGGGGAGTATCTGAAGAAGGGCAGCAAGGTGTATGTTGAAGGCCAACTGCGAACCAGGCAGTACGAGAAAGAAGGCCAGAAGCATTACTCCACAGAGATTGTTGCCAACGAAATGCAGATGCTAGATAGCCGTGGTGACAATATGGGCGGTGGTGGTGGAAACTACAATCAGTCCAACAACCAGCCTAACAACAATCAACCTAACAACAACCAGTCCAACAATAATAATGGTGGCGGATCTAATTCGAACTCAGCGCCAGCCTACGACTCTCCTCCTCCGGAAGATTTCGACGACGACATCCCCTTTTAAAGCCAGAGATAGGCCGCCAGTGCTGAACCGAGAACCAGCCGGTACAGCACAAAGGGCATAAAACCGATGCGGTCAATAAAGCCTAAAAATAACCGTATACACAGATATGCGGTTATACCCGCTGCAACCATGCCGGTCGCGAGTTGCGACCAGTTTACGGCAACATCTATAGTGGCAAGATCCTTGAGCATGAGTACGCTCGCCCCCAGTATTGTCGGTACCGATAGCAGGAAGGACATGCGGGAAGCGGCCTGCCGGGTGTAGCCCAGGGCCAGGGCCGCCGACATAGTAATGCCCGAACGCGAGGTTCCTGGAATGAGGGCTAGACACTGGGCCAGGCCAATCACAAGGGCGTGTAGCCAGGTAAGTTCTTGATCACTTCGCTGGCTGCTACTGAACTTATCCGCCAGGAACAGTACAACGCCGAAGACGATAGTCGAAGTAGCAATAACACCAGCGGATCGCAATTCTCCCTCGACTAAAGATTTCAGCAGCAGCCCGACAATGACAATCGGTAGGCTGGCGATAAGAAGGTTTATTGCCAGCCGGCCGTCCTCATTGGGTTTGCCAGCGATATTCTGAATAAAACCCCGCAACAATCCGAGGAGATCCCGCCAGAAATAAACCACCACGGCGATCAATGTGCCGAGGTGGACCGCAACGTCGAACGCCAGGCCTTGATCGGGCCAGCCAAGAATCTCAAAGGGCAGAATTAGATGGGCCGAGCTTGAAATAGGCAGAAATTCTGTTATCCCCTGTACCAGGGCCAGGAGTAACGTTTGTAACGTGGAGGTGGAAGATTCCAAACTTTTGACGCCCGGGTTCAAAAAAAGCGCGGCCAGTGTAGCGGTGCACCCACTGCTGTTCAATGTTCACGTATACTTCTCTTATGGCTGAAATCTCACTCTTTCCACTGCAATTGGTTCTATTCCCAGGGGGTAAAACCACGCTGCAAATCTTCGAGACCCGTTACCTGGATATGGTGCGAGATTGTTTGCGCAACAATATTGGGTTTGGTCTGGTGTTGATTCGTGAGGGGGATCAAGTGCTCCATGATGCCGATCAGCAACTGCCCGAGATTGCTCACTGCGGCACGTATTGCACTATTGTAGATTTTGATCAGCACCCAACCGGAACCCTCGAGATCACCATAGAAGGTCAGGTGAAGTTTTCGATTCGAGATCAATACGAGTCCACTGACCGACTGATGCTCGCCCAGGTTGAATTCCTGCCCCTGGAAGAAGAGACGCCGGTGCCTACAAATAAACAGCACCTGGTGAGCTTGCTGGAGTCTTTGGCCAGCCACGAAGCAGTAAAAGCATTGGATTTAGTCATGGATTTTGAAGACGCCAGAGATGTCAGTGCTCGATTGGCTGAGCTTTTGCCCTGTTCCAATGACTTAAAGCAAAGAATGTTGGAGATGAAAAGTCCCGACTTACGGCTCGGCGAAATCGAAAAGCTGATTCTCAAGATGCAGAGCGCTCCTCCGTAAATGCACCTCCCCGTACACTTCTGCAAAAACGCTTAGCCATAAAGAGTAGTGGCGTGTAGTGAGCCGCAGGCGGTCACTGCAGTGTCGTAATATCTTGCTGAGCACTGCCACCGCAAAGGGACAGGCGGTTGATTAAAGAATTGGAACGCAAGAATCACGGTCTTTGCTGGTATGAGATATAATGCTGAGATTCTGCGGGAAAATTGAATAAAGATGAACGTTAAGGCACAAATGCAGGCGATGGGAATTGCGGCGCGAACCGCGGCTGCCCAGATCAATAAAGCGCCCACCCAACTCAAGAATGCAGCATTGCTGGCGATCGCCAACCAGATCACCGCGCAGCGGGACTACCTTCTGGCTGAAAATCAAAAGGACCTGGCGGCAGCCCGTGATAACGGAATTGCCGATGCGCTTTTGGATCGGCTGACATTTACCGCTGCTCGTTTTGACTCGATGGTAGAGGGATGTTTGCAGGTAGCAAAGCTGGATGACCCCATTGGCGAAATCAGTGATATGGCCTTTCAGCCCAACGGCCTACAGATTGGTAAGATGCGTGCGCCGCTTGGTGTGATTGGCATTATTTATGAGTCCAGACCTAACGTCACCATTGATGCGGCGAGCCTGTGTTTAAAGTCGGGCAATGCCGTCATCCTGCGAGGTGGATCAGAATCTATTCACTCCAACCGGGCCCTTGCCCAGTGTATTGAAACAGGTCTTGAGTCAGTCGGCTTGCCCAAAGAGGTTGTGCAACTGGTCCCCACCACGGATCGGGCCGCCGTTGGTGAGCTGATCACGATGAATGATTATGTTGATGTGATTATTCCCCGCGGTGGCCTGGGTTTAACGTCGAGAATTGCCAAAGAAGCGAGTATTCCTGTCATCAAGCATCTGGACGGTAACTGCCATGTCTATATTGATGAAACCGCTCAGCGGCAAATGGCCCTCGACATTGCCTTCAATGCAAAATGTAATCGCTATGCGGTTTGTAATGCGATGGAAACCTTATTGGTCTCTGAGGCCGTGGCAGCAGACATTTTGCCTGAACTTGCCAAAATCTATCAGGAAGCGGGTGTTGAACTTCGCGGCTGTGAAAAAACCACGACATTGCTTTCCAATGTCTGCACCGTGCTTCCAGCATCTGAGGACGACTGGTATACAGAATATGTTGCACCTATTCTTGCTATTAAATTGGTGGCGGGGGTGGATGATGCCATAGCGCATATTAATCACTACGGATCGAAACATACTGATGTGATCGTTACAGAACATCATAGCCGCAGCCAACAATTCTTGAGGGAAGTTGATTCAAGTTCAGTGATGATTAATGCATCCCCACGGTTCGCAGATGGCTTTGAATTTGGCCTGGGCGCTGAGATTGGGATTTCGACTGATAAGCTGCACGCCCGCGGACCCGTTGGACTTGAAGGGCTAACCTCCCAAAAATATGTGGTGCTAGGTAGTGGGCAAGTTCGCCAGTGAGTCCTTATTAATGAGCTTTTTTTGTGAATAAGGGCCTCGCCATTTATGGCGGTACGTTTGACCCTGTTCATATTGGCCACCTCAGGTCGGCTATTGATGTAAAGGTGCTATTGGGGGTTCCGAAGCTGTTGATGGTGCCGTCGAACACACCTCCCCACCGGGGTCAGCCTTCAGCAACGCCACAAGCGCGCCTGGAGATGCTCCAACTTGCCGTCGCGGATCTGCCTGGTATCGAAGTCGATGAGCGAGAGGTCAACCGCAGTGGTTTTTCCTATAGCATTGATACTCTTGAAGAAATTTCCTCTGAATGGCCGGCGGCGCCCATATACTTCATTGTCGGGGCTGATGCATTTGCACTACTGCATACCTGGCACCGATGGCAAGAACTGACGGAATATGCTCATTTAGTCGTGCTGGAACGGCCGGGCGCCACAAGCCCCCAATCGGTAGATCCAGTGTTAGAATGGCTCACAAGTAGGGAAGTTAAGGCAGTTTCCGAATTTGGCTTAGAAAAGCATGGCAGGGTACTTCGAACAAAGCTAAGCCAATGGCAGGTATCCGCTACGGATATTCGTCGCCGAAGCCAGTCTGGCGAGTCGATTGATTTTTTAGTCCCAAAAACCGTGCAGAGCTATATAGCCGAGCACAAGTTGTATCAATGAATGCCCGGGCATTCGAGGAGCAAAATAGCGATATGCAAGAAATTGAGTTGAAGCAGCTGGCGATGGACGCCCTGGCTGATCTCAAAGGAAATGACATCGTCTGCCTGGACGTCAGGAATCAGACGGACATCGCTGACTACATGATCATAGCGAGCGGTACTTCTAGCCGTCATGTGAATGCCATGGTGAATAATGTCATTGCAGAAGCCAAGAAGTCGGGTGTTGCACCCAATGGCATCGAAGGCCAACAGCCCGGCGAGTGGGTCCTGCTTGATCTGGTGGATGTCATCGTTCACGTGATGGTGCCCCAGGCGAGAGATTTTTACGATTTAGAGCGGCTCTGGTCGGTAGATTCGACGCCGGAGGAGAGCGGTCCGATTGAACATTGAGTTGCTGGCTGCTGGCACCAAACCGCCCGCCTGGATAGCAACTGGAATCAGTGAGTATCAAAAAAGGTTACCCCGGGATTGGAGCTTCGATATAAAAGAAATTCCCGTATCGAAGCGACGCAAAGGCGAACCTGTTACCCGCCAAATCAAGGAAGAAGGTGATCGAATGCTTGCCGCAATCACGCCCGCTAGCCTGGTGGTAACAATGGATCGAGGTGGGAAAAATTGGTCCACCGAGGAGTTGGCGCAAAACTTGGATAGATGGCAACTGGATTATAGTAAGGTGCAGATCCTAATTGGTGGTCCAGACGGTCTCGCTAACGACTGTCTAAAGGCGGCATCTGAGTCCTGGTCGTTATCCAAACTAACTTTTCCTCATTTTATCGTTCGGATACTCTTAGCCGAGCAGATTTATCGCGCATGGTCAGTGCTCAATAATCATCCCTACCACAAATAGTAATCTACATGGCTGAACCCCTAGCATTAAAGGATCATAGTGGAGAGAGTCAGGTGTTCTTTGACCGGATGGCGGTTGGAGTAGCCTTTCTGCTGGTGCTGACGGTTCTGCTAGTGGCACGAATGTTCTATTTGCAGATTGTTCAACATGATCTCTACCAGACGCTCTCGGATCAAAATCGCATTCAAGTGCAGTCGGTGCCGCCAATTCGCGGTCTGGTTTACGATCGAAACGGCGAGCTGATTGCGGATAATGTACCCTCCTATAGGTTAACGATTACTAAAGAACTGGTGGGTGATCTGGATACGACTCTGGCTGAACTCTCCGAGCTTATCGAAATATCAGAAGATCAAATTTCCTCCTTTAAGCGACGTCTAAAACGCCGCCAGAGACCCTTCGAATCAGTGCCGGTAGTCTTCAAAATGACCCCGGAAGAAATTGCGCGAGTCAGCGTGAACCGATATCTGATGCCGGGTGTTGAGGTTGAGGCTGCGCTTGTCCGCCACTATCCAAAGGGCGAACTCATGGCTCATGCCTTAGGCAGTGTGCGGCGAATCAATGAGTCCGATGCCCGACGGCTAGATCCTGTGGCGTACTCGGGGACAAACCACATTGGCAAGATTGGCATCGAAAAGTTTTATGAACCTCAACTGCTGGGCAAGGTTGGATACCGACGGGTCGAAACCGATGCCCGGGGCAGAGTGATGGCAATCCTTGATCAAACGCCGCCTGAACAGGGTAAAAATTTAACGCTTTTTGTCGACTCAAAGTTACAGGAAGCGGCAAGTGACGCCCTGGGGGATAGGCGGGGTGCTGTGGTGGCAATCGACCCCAAAACCGGCGGTGTACTGGCGCTGGTCAGTAAACCATCCTACGACCCGAATCTGTTTGTCACCGGAATTGATTTTGAAACCTATGGCGGACTCCGAGATTCAATTGATGTACCGCTATTTAATCGGGCAATACAGGGTCAGTACGAACCCGGTTCAACCATCAAACCCTTTATTGGTTTGATTGGACTTATGACGGGGCAGATAACCCCTGAATTTACCATCGAGGATCGTGGCGAATTTAAATTGCCGAATAACTCCCGGCTTTATCGAGATTGGAATTGGCAGGTCAATAACTCGGGCGGACATGGAATCGTCAACTTACAAAAAGCCATCTACCGATCCTGTAACATCTTCTTCTATCAACTCGCCGTTAAGCTTGGCATTGATCGACTTCATGAACACCTAGACCTGTTTGGTTTTGGTCGCAATGTAGCAATCGACTTGCCCGAGGCCAGGGATGGCTTGTTACCGTCTCGGGAATGGAAACAGGGTGCCAGAGGCGAGACATGGTTTCCCGGTGATACGGTGAATATCGGTATTGGTCAGGGGGATATTCTTGTCACGCCACTGCAATTGGCTGCTTCGGTTGCCATGTTGGCAAATCGCGGTCGTGCCGTGATGCCAAGGATGATCAAAACCGGTGTTGAAATACCGGAAGTGCCGGCGAAGAACAAATTACAAGATATTGATCTGGTACCTGACCATGTCTGGGACCTGATTCATAATTCGATGGAAATGGTGGTCCATCGGAATGAAGGTTTTGGTGAAAATGGAACTGCCTGGGCTTATATCGGCAGGGATATTGATTATCGGATGGCGGGTAAATCCGGCACGGCCCAGGTGGTGGGCATTGCTCAGGGTGAAGTCTATGACGAAGAGATATTGTCCGAGCGACAAAGGAAGCACGCCTGGTTTGTTGCCTTTGCACCGGTTGAAGATCCACAAATTGCCATTGCGGTACTGGTAGAAAATGGCGGTGGTGGCAGCTCAGTTGCGTCACCGGTTGCCCGGGAGGTGCTAGATTTTTATATGTCTCACAATCGCCCGGATCGTGTTGTTGCTGATTTAGAAAAATCCGGTAAGCATGCAAAAACGGTAGCGACAAAAGCCACGGAAGTTGCGGAAGTTTCCGGTGTTGCTGGAGCCTCTGCATTATGAGCCAGGATTTTGTTAGAAGCATGGGCGACACGGGCATCGGAATCGAGCGGCGTCTCGGTGGCAAGCACATCTTTCACCTGGATCTCGTATTGCTGCTATTACTGGCTTTAATTGTGGGCTATGGGCTTCTGATTCTATATAGCGCAGTTGATCAACAATCGGCGCCAGTCATTGCCCAGGCGATCAAGATCGGCATTGCCTTTGCGGTCATGGTGGTGATGGCGCAAATATCACCAATCTTTTATATGCGGCTTGCGCCATTTTTGTTTCTGATTGGTCTCGGATTGCTTGTCGCCGTTGAGTTTTTTGGTGTCTCGGTGAACGGCTCAAAGCGCTGGTTGAATATCCCAGGGCTATTTAGATTTCAGCCCTCTGAAGTGATGAAGCTGGTTGTGCCGATGATTCTCGCCTGGTATTTCCATGATCGGCATTTGCCGCCACGCCTTAAGCATATTTTCTGGGCGTTGCTGATGATCGGGTTACCCGTTTTGCTAATTGGCTCCCAGCCGGATCTGGGTACCGCGCTCTTGATCGGTGCTTCGGGAATGTTGGTGTTATTTTTTGCGGGTATCCCCTGGCGATATGTTTTTAGCGCCATAGGGATGGCTTTGGTCTCAGCACCGGCTTTGTGGTTTGTCATGAAAGACTATCAGCGGCAAAGAATTTTCACCTTGTTTAATCCTGAAAGTGACCCGCTAGGTTCAGGGTGGAACATTATTCAGTCTAAGACCGCTATCGGTTCGGGGGGGCTCTCGGGTAAGGGGTTGTTTCAGGGGACACAATCCCATCTGGATTTTTTACCGGAAAGTCAGACGGATTTTATTATTGCGGTGATGGCTGAAGAGTTGGGTCTAATAGGCGTGGTCGCACTGCTAATACTCTACATACTGTTGATGGCTCGCGGCGCCCTAATCTCGGTCCAGGCCCAGGATACCTTTGGACGATTGCTGGCTGGAAGCATCACCTTTACCTTTTTCGTTTATGTATTTGTGAATATCGGCATGGTCAGCGGAATTTTACCCGTTGTGGGTGTTCCACTTCCCCTCGTGAGTTACGGCGGCACGTCGATTCTGACGATTTTTGCAGGCTTTGGTATTGTCATGTCGATTCATACCCATCGCCGTATCATGCTCTAGCTACAGGACTGTTCATGTTTGCCCCAAAAAGACGAGCTCCGATAAACTTATCCGCAACATTTTTACTGATGTTTTTGCTGCTGGGGGGGTGCGCCTCCAGTGCTAATAAGCCTGGCAGTGCTGTTGCAGCTAACTATTCCGAACGTGATGACGTCCGGGAATTTGTGAATGAAATGGTTGCAGAAGGATTTAGCGAAGCCCTGTTGTTAGAAGCCTTCGCTCAAGCGAAGTATCAGCAGAGCATCATTGACGCCATTTCAAGACCCGCTGAGAAAACCCTAACCTGGGCTGAATACCAGGATATTTTCTTAACGGAACGACGGGCCGAAGGTGGCAAAGCGTTTATTCGTCAACATCGTGCCGCCTTCGAAGCTGCGGAAAAACAGTATGGGGTACCAATTCCGGTGATTGCTTCAATCATCGGCGTGGAAACCTATTACGGCCGAATTACCGGAAAATATCGGGTTATTGATTCATTATCGACCCTGGCGTTTGACTATCCGCCGCGGTCAAAGTTTTTTCGCTCTGAACTAAAAGAGTTTCTTCGTCTGACTAAAGAAGAAAATCAGTTGATCCAGGACCCACTTGGCTCCTATGCCGGCGCTATGGGTTATGGGCAGTTCATTTCCAGTAGCTACAGAAACTACGCTGTGGATTTTGACGGTGATGGGCTCCGCGATATTTGGCGCAATCCGGTTGATGCTATCGGCAGCGTGGCAAATTACCTGTCTCGGCATGGCTGGGAGGCAGGTGAAGCGGTAACGGTGACGGCGCTGGTAGATCCAACAACCTCCCAGGAACTCTTTAATGTTGCATTGAAACCGAACCGATCAATTTCTGAATTGTCGAATCTGGGTATCCGGCCTGATTCTGCCGTGGAAGCTTTACTGCCAGGCTCGGCAAAAGTAAGTGCAATGCGGTTAGAAGGTAAGCGTGGCCCGGAGTATTGGCTCGGCTATAACAACTTCTATGTGATTACTCGTTATAATCACAGCAAGCTTTATGCGATGGCGGTATTTCAGCTAAGCGAGCGGATTAGAGCAGGGCTGGAAATGGAGAAAGCAGACAGCAGACAGCTAGAAAGCTAGAAAGCCCATTTGGAAAACAGCGTGGGAAAGTTAAGTGAACAGTTAGGCTAATTCTGGGGTGGGCCGCCCTATAACCAAAATATTTGTGTGTCATGCGTGAAATACTACTAGTCGTTGTCCTGTTGTCCTTTGCGGGCTGCGTCTCCTATCCAGAGCCCCGGTCACCGGCCGGTTCTGAATCTGGCACCGAATCGAATGCTGGCTATGTTCCGATTGCGCCCTATACAGCGGGGAATAAAACACCCTATGAGGTGTTTGGTGAAGTGTATGAAGTAATGCCCGATAGCTTTGGCTATTTGGATATTGGTGTTGCCTCCTGGTACGGAAAGAAGTTTCACGGTCGGCTAACCTCTAACGGTGAGAAATATGACATGTATCAGATGAGTGCGGCCCATAAAACCTTACCCATTCCAACTATGGTGAAGGTGACCAATCTGGATAATGGCCAGCATGTAATTTTGAGAATCAACGATCGAGGTCCTTTTCACGATAACCGCGTGATTGATTTGTCTTTCGCTGCGGCCCAGGCGTTAGGTTATTCTGATCAAGGTATTGCTCCGGTTGTTGTCGAAGCCCTTGATGAACTAAACCATCCGGAGCGCTACGCCGCCCTGCACACGAAAGCGATAGAAGAACCGGAAACCAAGTTTTATCTCCAGCTTGGTGCTTTCTCTGAGCTACGTTGGGCCAATCAGTTAAAGCAAAAGGTGGGAGATCTCATTGCCAAAGAAGGTCGCAATGTTGAGCTCAGAATTTTACAAAGTGAACGCAATGAAACGGTCCTACATAAAGTATGGCTTGGTCCGATCGTAGACGAAGATCAAAGACAGCTGATTGCGACATTAGTTGAGTCGGCGAATCTCGGTACGCCAATAAATGTTGAAGTGGAATAAATCATGTTACGAAGTTTGAAAACCGGACTGCTCACGCTACTGCTATTAATCGCGAGTTCGGTGGCATTAGCGCAGTCGATTACACCCGCAGCACCACAGTTAGCCGCGGAAGGTTATCTGCTGATTGATGCCGATACCGGTCATGTGCTTGTTGAGTACAACAGTGAACAGCGATTACCCCCAGCGAGCCTGACAAAAATTATGACCAGCTACATTATCTCTGCGGAGTTACAGCAAGGTACCGTTGAGCTGGATGATGAGGTAGAGATTAGTGTTAAAGCCTGGCGCACGGAAGGCTCCCGGATGTTTGTTCGCGAGGGCACAAAGGTATCGGTCAGAGATCTCAAGCGAGGCATCATCATTCAATCGGGCAACGACGCCAGCGTCGCAATGGCGGAGCGTATTGCCGGTAGTGAAGATGCTTTTGCTGATCTTATGAATCAGCACGCCGCCAGATTAGGCATGAACAACACCAATTTTATGAACGCAACGGGTTTGCCCGACGAAAATCATTACACAACGGCGGCTGATCTTGCCAGGCTCACCACTGCGCTTATCCGTGACTTTCCCGAAGACTATAAAATCTATAGCGAAAAATACTTTACCTATAATGATATTCGTCAGCCTAATCGGAATTCTCTTTTGTGGCGGGATAAAACCGTTGATGGCGTCAAAACAGGTCACACAGAAGCCGCTGGCTATTGTTTGGTTGCCTCAGCGAAACGCGATGATATGCGGCTGATTTCTGTTGTGATGGGTACAAGCTCTGAAGAGTCCCGGGCGATTGAAAGTCAAAAGCTCCTGACTTACGGATTTCGATATTTTGAAACCGTTCGACTATACGATGTCGGTGAGATACTCAAGACGGTTCGTGTCTGGGGAGGCGATGCAAGCAGCGTTGATCTCGGCGTGGCGGAGAACATTATCATTACTGTGCCCCAGGGCTCTAGAAAGAACCTGGAAGCCACCATGGACTTACAGAAAGTAGTCCATGCACCCTTAGCGGCCGGGGACTCTTTTGGAACGCTTAAAATCATGAATGGCGATGTACTGGTGAAAGAAGTGCCTTTAATCGCGAATAGCACAGTTGAGGAAGGCGGCTTTTTCAAACGCCTTTGGGATGGTATTAGTTTGTTCTTCGCAAAACTCTTTTCTGGAGACACATTGGCGGTTTAACGATGGATGCACCCAAAATTGAATTCCCCTGCGATTATCCCATTAAGGTCATTTTAGATAATGACCCTGCTGCGCTGTTGAGTGTCGAAGCGGTTGTTCGTCAGTACGATCCTCGGTTAGAGGAAAAGATTGAGGTGCTGCCGAGCAAGAAAGGCAACTATGTTTCGATGCGGTTTGGTTTTTGGGCTACCGGCAAGCCTCAACTGGAAGCCTTGTTCGCCGAGTTGAAGCAACTCAGTGCCGTTCGAATGGTGCTGTAGATGGTGCTGTAGATGTCTAAGCTGTTAGTCAGACCTCTGGGTACTGCGCCCTATGAAGAAGTCTGGCGGGCAATGCGAAAATTTACCGATGATCGAACGCCGTCCACGACCGATGAACTGTGGGTAGTCGAACACCCTGCCGTATTCACCCTCGGCCAGGCTGGCAAGCGCATCCATATTATTCAAGATACGCTAATTCCCATTGTTGAATCCGACCGTGGAGGTCAGGTGACCTACCATGGCCCAGGCCAACTGGTGATCTACCTGCTGGTAGACCTAAGAAGGCAAAGCCTCGGGGTCCGTGATCTTGTCTCGGGTATCGAGAATTCAATCATTCGCTTACTTGGCCACTGGCAGATAGCGGCGGCGGCTCGCAAAGAAGCCCCGGGCGTCTATATTGAAGGTAAGAAGATTGCGGCATTAGGACTGCGAGTCAGGCGCGGCTGTAGCTACCACGGGCTAAGTCTCAACGTTTCTATGGATCTATCGCCCTTTTCAGCCATCAACCCCTGTGGCTATGAGGGGCTGGAAATAGCGCAGCTTACGGACTTTGGTGTGAATGAATCTGTTTCAAGTGTGGCCCAAAGCTTAGTCAACGAAATTCAACACACCTTCCGGTATGATGATGTCACCTGGGTGAAGCAGTCTGAATGAAACAGACTGGATGAACGGTCTGGGTCAGGTAATAAGCATTCCAACATAGGATAAGTAGGCAGGGATGGCGAGAGACGAAAGAAACAAGCTGGTGCAGGGCATCAAGCTGCGCGGCGCTGACAAGGTGCGGCGGATTCCTGTCAAAGTGATTCCGAGTGACGAGGTGTTACGTAAGCCTGATTGGATTCGGGTACGTATTCCTGCCAGCCCGGAAATTTCCCGTATTAAAGATATTCTCCGTACCCGCAAGTTAGCCTCGGTCTGTGAAGAGGCCAGTTGCCCAAATCTCGGGGAATGTTTTTCCCACGGGACTGCGACCTTTATGATTATGGGTGAGATATGTACTCGACGCTGCCCGTTTTGTGATGTCTCCCATGGTAAACCTAATCCCCTGGACGTTGATGAACCGAGGCAGTTAGCGGAAGCGATTGAAGAAATGCGACTCAAATATGTCGTCGTGACGTCCGTGGATCGTGATGATCTAAAAGACAGTGGTGCAGGGCATTTTGCCGAGTGCATTAATGAGATGAGGCGTCTGAATCCCAGCACCACAGTGGAAGTGTTAGTGCCGGATTTTCGTGGTCGAATGGATATTGCTCTGGAGAAATTAGCCGCAAGTCCGCCGGACGTCTTCAATCATAATCTTGAGACCGTACCGCGCCTGTATAAAAAAGCCCGCCCGGGTGCTGACTACCAATGGTCGCTAACTCTTTTGCAGCGCTACAAGGAGATCAAGCCTGAGGTTCGAACCAAGTCTGGATTAATGCTGGGCCTTGGTGAAGAGATTGATGAGGTTGAAGCGGTGATGGCAGATATGCGTGAGCACAATGTCGACATGTTAACCCTTGGGCAGTATCTACAGCCTAGCCGCGATCATCTTAAAGTTGAACGGTTTGTTCACCCCGATGAATTTGCCATGCTGAAAGAGTTGGGTGACAAGATGGGTTTTTCCCAGGTGGCGAGTGGACCTTTAGTTCGGTCTTCTTATCATGCTGATCTTCAGGCTAAGGGTGAGCTTGTTGTCTAGCTTGGACTTGAGCATCCGACACAGTCGTTGCGCTTTAGCACTTTAAATCGATTCCAGTTCATGGTTCTCGCGTCAAAGGTTTGCAAATAGCCCGCTGACGATTCTCCTATGCCGCAAATCAGGCGAAGGGTCTCCATTGCCTGGCTGGTCCCGATTATTCCGACGACTGGAGCGGCAACCCCGGACTCGGCACAATTCAGTGCGCTGTCATCCACGTTCTTGTACAAACATTCATAACAGGGCGCATCGGCCTTAGTCGGATCAAAGATCATGATCTGGCCGTCAAGCCGAACCGCAGCGCCAAATACAACGGGAACTTTGGCAGCAACGCATACTCTGTTGATAAGGATCCGGGAAGCGAAGTTGTCCGTGGCGTCTACCACAACATCAATCTCACCTATCAGACTTTCGAGTTCTGCAGCATCTAGCCGGTGACTGATGGTGGTGATCTTGCAGTGGGCGTTCATCGCCTGCATTTTGTTTTTTGCAGATTCAACCTTCAGTGAGCCAAGATCACTTTCCTGGTGCGCAATCTGCCTTTGTAAATTGGTTAGCTCAACACAATCATCGTCGCTGATCACAATGTTACCGACACCTGATGCTGTCAGGTAAAGCGCAATGGGGCAGCCGAGACCACCCATGCCGACAATGAGTACCCGTGCATTAATGAGTGCATCCTGGCCGGCGATATCAATATCGGGCAGCAAGATGTGCCTGCTATAGCGAAGTAGTTCCTCATCGTTCATGGTCGTTCTGCCAGAGTAATTCTCGGTTGGCCCGCTAGATCCTGCTTAGTCACGATGTTGCGGTATCCGGCTGCCAACATCAAATCTGCAACCTGAGATTGCTGGTCGTAGCCATGTTCCATTGCAATCATTCCGCCTGGCTTTAAATGCAGCAGGCCCTGGGTAATCAATTGCCTGATGTCATCCAATCCGTCATGGCCGGAAACAAGAGCTTCTGCAGGCTCATATTGCAGGTCAGGTAAATGTTTGTCGCCCTCGGCAATATAGGGCGGGTTCGTCACAATCACGTCGAGGCTTTCTTGGCTAAACCCCGCGAGCCAGTCGGCAACGCACAAGCGCACGTTGGTTGCGCCGAGATTGGTCCGATTTGCCGAGGCAACACGAATGGCGGAGAGGCTTTTATCCACGGCAAAAATGGTATCGTCGGGTTTCTCCAAAGCCAGGGAAATGGCAATAGCCCCGGTTCCTGTGCCCAGGTCAGCGATATTAATGGGGTGCTGGGGATGCAGGCTAAGAACTTCTTCGACGAGTAGTTCGGTTTCCGGCCGAGGAATTAAAACCGCGTTGTTGACCTCAAAGGGTAAGCTCCAGAACTCCTGTTGACCCAGGATGTAGGCAACGGGCGTACCCTGTTCACATCTGACCACATCCGATTGGAATGCACTGTACTGGCTATCGGTCAAATATTCATCGCTGTGGGCGATCAGCCAACTTCGATTGCGGTCCAGCAGGTTGGCTAAAATAAGCTGGCAATCCAGTCGTGGGGTTGAGCTGGATAAGCCGGTTGCGGCCTCGGTGATTGCCTCAAGGATTGAAATCCTATTAGTCACCTTTTTAGTCACTCTTTAGTCGCCATCCTGACCCATTTGCTGCAGCAGGTCAGCCTGATGTTCCGCCTGCAGTTGATCAACAATAGGTGCAAGGTCTCCCGCCATTGTTTGAGCAAGTCGGTGCAGCGTTAGGTTTATTCTATGATCCGTGACACGGCTGTCGGGATAATTATAGGTTCGGATTTTTTCGGATCGGTCGCCACTGCCCACCAGACTCTTTCGAGTTTCTGCTTGTTCAGCATCTCTTTCACTCGTGGCTACATCAAGAAGCTTTGCCTGCAGCAGGCTCATGGCTCTTGCTTTGTTCTTGTGCTGTGAACGTTCGTCCTGGCACTCCACCACAATACCTGTGGGAATGTGAGTCAAGCGCACAGCCGAGTCGGTTTTGTTGACGTGCTGTCCTCCTGCACCGGATGCTCTGTAGGTGTCCACTCGAAGATCACCCTTGTTAATTTCGATTGCATCAATATCTTCGATTTCGGGCATTGCTGCGACGGTGCAAGCGGAGGTATGAATGCGCCCCTGTGATTCTGTTTGCGGAACCCGTTGGACTCGATGAGCGCCGGATTCAAATTTAAGGGTGCCAAAAACATCTTTGCCGACAATGCGCAGAACAACTTCTTTGTAACCGCCATGGTCGCCTAGCCGTTCACTCATGATCTCAAACTTCCAACCCTTGGTCTCGGCAAAGCGGGTGTACATTTTTAGTAGGTCGCCGGCAAATATCGCCGCCTCATCCCCGCCGGTACCGGCCCGGATTTCTAAAAACACATTGTTAGAGTCGTGAGGGTCCCGGGGTAACAGATGGGTTTGTAGTTCTGCGCTTAAGCGTTCGATATCGGTTTCAAGAGTGCCCATTTCATCTCTGGCCATCTCTTGTATGTCGGGGTCGTTATCTTCGAGCATCAGTTTGGCTTCAGCTAGCTGGCTAGAGGCTTCTTCAAAGCGGCGATAACAGAGTACAACGGGTTCTATCTCAGCGTATTCCATGGAATACGCTCGAAACAGTGTCTGATCCGCAATTGTGGCGCCATCACTTAAGAGATGGCCGAGCTCATCGTACCGCTCTAAGAGCTGATCCAGTTTTGTTTTAAGTGAAGCTTTCATACTTGCTCGCGATAACTAATCCAAATCAAACAGACGGTGAATGGCGTCGAGGACATCGTCTCGACCTTCAGCCTTGGCCTGCTTCATTTGAACGCTAGGGTTATGGACTATTTTGTTGGTGAGCTGATTGGCGAAACTGGTCAGGACTGCCTCGGGGTCTTCGCCGTTGGCCAAGCGTTTAAGGGCTTTGTCGAGTTCCTGCTGTTTGATGCCATCGTGGTGCCGGCGGAATCTTACCAGAGTATCGGTAACCTCGCGGGACTTATCGTCTACGCCGAACTGGTTCACTGCATCATCGATAATCGCTTCTGCCTCGGCGGCAGCTTCCGTACGATTGGACAGATTCTTGGAAATGATTTGTTGCAGGTCATCGATGGTGTACAGGTATACGTCCCGCAGATCGTTTACCTCGGGTTCTATGTCTCTTGGTACCGCCAGATCCACCATAAATATTGGTTTGTGGCGCCGGGCTTTGAGGGCTCGTTCGGCCATACCCTTGCCAATCACCGGTAATTCGCTTGCGGTAGAGCTAATGACAATGTCGGCCTCTATGAGGTGTTTAGACAGGTCATTCAGGGAGACCGCGGTGCCGGAAAGCTGTGCCGCGAGGGTTTCGGCGTTTTCTAGGGTTCGATTCGCAATCACCAGCTGACTGACGTTGGCATTCCGCAAATGCTTGCCCACAATCTCGATAGTTTCACCGGCACCAACCAGGAGTGCATTACAATCCGCCAGATCGGCAAATAACTGGCTGGCCAACTCGACGGCGGTTGAGGCGGCAGATACAGTGCTTTCACCAATCGAGGTTTCGGTCCGGACGGCTTTTGCCACCCGATAGGTATTTTGCGAAATCCGATTCAGCTGGGGCCCAAGGGTGTTGAATTCGGTTGCTTTGCTAAAGCTCTCTTTAAGCTGACCAAGAATCTGGGGTTCCCCCAGGATCATAGAATCCAGGCCTGCCGCAACCCGCATCAGGTGTTTTAAGGCGGGGGCACCGTAGTGAGTGTAAACGCAGCCCAGTAGGGTGTCCTCAGATTCGTCGTGGTAGGTGGCAAGCCATTGGACAATATGTGAAGCCTGCTCCGCGGTTGCAATGGCATACACCTCGGTTCGGTTGCAGGTGCTCAAAACCGAGACTTCGGTCAGATTCTGCTGATGCTTCAGATCATCCAGCGCAGGGCCGAGCTGATCAGGCGTAAAAGCGACTTTTTCTCGCAATGCCACCGGTGCAGTCTGGTGGTTGACGCCTACAATGAGTAAATCCATTTGGTAAATTCGCCGATACCTTAAGAACTAGCTCCCAAAAACTGGGAACGATCTAATGACTTTGGTTGTCTCGTATAAGTAGAATGATTAGACATAGACTAGCGCTAATCCGCACTAAATCTTGCACCTAACCCAAACGGCGTATTGTACGTTGCTTGGCACGGTGAATATAGGTACTCCGTGACTCACAAAATCAGACTAATTATCACCTTATCTTGTATTGCGCTATTGCCGATCTACGGCTGTAGTACGGTGCCCAATGCTCCCCAGCCCAGTGAGGATGCGGAAGTTGAGCCGGTAACGGCAAAACCTGCCGCGGCCAATCCCAGCCCAGGTCCAAAGGCGAGCGACTATCCGGTGGAACCCTTCCCTAAAGACTCTATGTATCAGTTGTTGGTTGCTGAGGTTGCCGGTTACCGCGGTGAGTACGATATGGCCCTCGACAAATATATCGAAATGGCGGAAGAAACCCGGGATGCGGGAGTAGCAGCCAGGGCCACACGCCTTGCCAACTACTTAAAAAGGCAGGATGTTGCCCTTCGCTCCGCAACGCTCTGGGCTGAAGTTGAGCCCGATAACATTGATGCCCATCGACATTCTGCAGAGCTTTTGATGCGGGCTGGAGAGCTTGAGAAAGCGATCCTGCATATGGAAGCCGTGAAAAACCTGGGGGGGCTGGCCAATTTTGACGTGTTTGCCTACCGCGCCGCCAATCTGGACGATACTGGCCGTGAAGCACTTCTGACCGCAATCAGCCGCATGTTGGAGCGTTATCCAGGGGACGAGCAGTTAATGTTCTCCAAGGCGGTTTTGTTGGAGCAGAAAGGCGACATGGATCAGGCCCTGGACCTGGCTAATGTGCTGCTTAAGACCGATGAGAATATCAACGTTGTCATTCTCAAGGTGAATGCCCTGCGGGACCTGAACCGCACCGATGAGGCAATTGCATTTTTGGATGACACGATTGCTGACATGACGCAGACCGATACCGCTTCACGTCGGGACACCCTAAAACGATTAAGACTGATCTACGCTCGGTTTCTGTTTGAGAGTAAAAAGCTAGATCGAGCCCGGGAGCAATATGAGTTCGTGCTGCAGTCCGCGCCCAATGACGGCGATATTTTGTTTGCGCTGTCGCTGATTGCAATGGAACAGGACAAGGATGCAGAGGCTCGGGAGTACCTCAACCAGATGATCCGCTGGAATCGCCGTGTCGGTGAAGCCCGTTATTATCTCGGCAGTATTGCGGAAAAAAATGGTGAAGTTGAGTTAGCCCTTCGAGAATACAAACAGGTTGGTCACGGCTATGAGTTTTTACCTGCCCAGTCTCGTATCGCAAGTTTGATGTTAGACCAGGGGCGAATTGCACAGATGCAGGAGCACCTGGCCAATATGCGAGTGGACAATCCAGATCGTGCAGATCAATTGACGATGATTGAGGCCCAGGCATTTGTTGATCACGGTATGCAGGATGAGGTGTTTAAGTTATTGGACGGGGCTCTGTCAGCCAATACAGAAAACGTCGATCTTTTGTATTTCAGAGCAATGACCGGCCAAAAGTTTGAGCGGTTAGATATTCTCGAGCGAGATCTCATGCAGATTATCGAGCTGAACCCGGAAAATGCCGATGCCCTCAATGCGCTTGGATATACCCTAACGGATCAAACTGATCGTCACGAAGAAGCTTTGGTGCTGATTGAAAGGGCGCTTGCTATTAAGCCCGACGAGGCCGCCTTTATTGATTCGTTGGGCTGGGTAAACTATAGGTTAAACAATTTTGAGGAAGCCGTTGTACATCTGCGCCGGGCTTTGACCCTGTTCCCTAACGATGAAGTAGCGGCGCATCTTGGTGAGGCGCTCTGGGCACTTGGTAATACCGAAGAGGCTCAAAAAGTGTGGCAAGAAGCGCTAAAACAAACGCCGGACAGCAGTATTTTGATTAAGGTGATTGAAAAATTCACCGCCAACTAGCTCGATTTTATAGTCCGTTTCTGACCGTGATGGCGCTGTCGGTTGTGCTGGTAGGCTGCCAGTCATTTGATACCAACGCGCCGGCCGATTGGGTGATGAAGGGCCGGGTAGTTGTTAAAACAGCTCAATCCTCCCAGCGCCTATCGGTATTCTGGCGACAGAACCAAAATGATTTTGAGATTCTACTAAGCGGTACCCTGGGAACGTCTGTTGCGCGGCTGGTTTCCGAGCAGGGTGTTCATTACGTCGATCTGCCAGGTAAACCCCGACAATATTCTGATTCAGTTGAATCACTCCTATTTGATACGACCGGCTTGAATCTGCCTGTGAGGGCACTGCTGCCTGTTTTGAGTGGCGAGGTGAAGGACGGTGTATTTGATGGCTGGCAAGTTTCTATTCAGGCGTTTGATGAACAAAACCGTCCCCAGCGATTGGTTGTCCATGAACTAGCGCTTGGCGAAAGCATAGAAATCAGGCTAACGGTGACAGAGTGGCTGTAACCCTGTCTCCAACATCTCTGCCTTTCTCTCTGCCGGCCCCGGCGAAGATCAATCTGTGTTTACTCATATTGGGCCGGCGTGCCAATGGTTACCATGATCTGCAAACAGCCTTTCAGATTTTGGACCTTGAAGATCAACTGCTGTTTGAGGAATCGGAGGTTTTTACCGTGTCGGGGCTTGAAGGTGTAGCCGAGACAGAGAATCTGGTTTATCGGGCGGGCATGCTACTGGCGAATCAAGGTGGGGTTAAACCAACGGGGAAAATCTCAATTATCAAAAGGATCCCAATGGGCGCCGGCCTGGGCGGCGGAAGTTCAAATGCGGCGTCTGCCTTGGTAGGACTGAATCTACTCTGGAATTGCGGCTTGTCTCTGGCTGAGCTGGCGGTTCTGGGTGCCCAGCTTGGCGCGGATGTGCCGGTATTTGTTCACGGCTGCTCCGCCTGGGGAGAGGGGCTGGGAGAGGCGCTGACGCCGTTAGAATTGCCGGACGCGACCTATCTGTTGGTTTATCCCAATTGCCATGTATCAACCGCAGAAGTCTTTAGTCATCCAGATTTGACACGGGACTCGTCTGCCATCACAATAGCGCGCTTTTTGAGCCTCGGGGCAGGCAACGACTGCGAAAATATCGTCTGTCGAATCTATCCTGAAGTGGGCAAGGTGCGTAATTGGTTAAACCAATGGGGCCCTGCTAAAATGACCGGCACCGGTTCCTGCGTATTTTTGCGCTGTGAATCACCCGAACAAGCGAAAGCAATTCAGGAGGAGGTTCCTTCGGAGTGGCAATCATTTGTGACAAAGGGTGTTAATCGGTCTCCGCTTTTAGCTCTGAAGAGCTGATTTTCAAAGAGTTTTGGGGCGTCGCCAAGTTGGTAAGGCCCAAGGTTTTGATCCTTGTATGCGCAGGTTCGAGTCCTGCCGCCCCAGCCATATCTTTTATTTTTGAAGAAGATAACGACTGCTTTTTTGGCGAAAGCAGTCACTTATTTGATTTAGCGATAAGCTGCCATGTTTATCGATAGATCAACCACGCTGCATCGCTTAAGTTGATGCTTACACGCCGGCGCGACGGTCGCAGTTGCTCCGGCATTTTTGTCTTAATCTCTTAAGAAAGAGAAGGAGAATACAGATGGCTGGTGATTTTGAGCTAAATGCTCAGTTACGAACCGACCTGGGGAAAGGTGCGAGCCGCCGCCTACGTCGTTTAGCTGATCTAGTTCCTGCAGTTTTGTACGGAGCACAACAAGAACCTGTGTCGATTACCCTTGCCCACAAGGACCTGCACAAGTCGTGTGAAAATGAGGCGTTTTTCGCTCACATTATTAGCATCAACATCGATGGCACCAAAGAAAATGCCATTGTGAAAGCACTCCAGCGGCACCCAGCTAAAGATCGCATCATGCATGCCGATTTTCAGCGTGTCCGAATGGATGTCGAGATTAACGTTGAAGTACCTTTCCACTTTACCAACGAAGAAAGTTGTTTTGGTGTGAAACAAGAAGGCGGCACTGTGTCTCACGTCATGAGCACCGTACATATCAGCTGTCTGCCTGGTGACTTGCCAGAATATATTGCGATTGATGTGGCTGAACTCAAGATTGGTGATTCAATTCACTTGAGCGAAGTGACTCTGCCGAAAGGTGTTGTCATTCCAGAGCTTGAGCTAGGTGAAGATCACGATCAGGTAGTGGTATCTGTTATCGCAACCCGCGCAACGCTTGAAGAGGACGACGAAGATGTTGAAGCACCTTCTGCGGACGTTCCAACCGTTGACGGCGACGCTGATCCAGAGTCTGACGACTAATCGGCACTGCTATGAGCTTACCCCTTAAGCTCATTGTTGGAATCGGCAATCCGGGAGAACAATACGCCAGAACCAGACATAACGTCGGGGTCTGGTTTGTCTCCCGCTTTGCAGACCAACAAGGTGTTACTTTCTCCAAAGAAAAGAAGTTTTTTGGCCGAGCCGCGACCACGCTGTTTGATGGCCAGGAAATTCGCTTACTGCTGCCCGATACCTATATGAACGAAAGCGGTAAGTCCGTTGCTGCACTCGTTAACTTTTTCAAAATTGAACCAGAAGAGATTCTAGTGGTTCATGATGAGCTTGATCTTGATACAGGGCTTATTCGTTTTAAGCAGGGCGGTGGTCTTGCGGGCCATAACGGTCTGAGAAGTATCACGCAGCGACTGGGCGGCAGCCAGGACTATAACCGTTTGCGTATCGGTGTCGGTCATCCCGGGGATAAGTCTGATGTGACTGGCCATGTGCTTGGCAAAGTCTCGAAACGAGATGAACTTGTCATTCAAGAATGTATTGAAGAAGCGTTGCGAGTGTTTCCAACCGCAATAAGTGGTGATTGGGAAAATGCCATGAATCAGCTGAATGGCTTACGCATAGAACCTGCGGAATAGAAGAACCTGCGCAATAGAACCAAAGTGAGGACGTGTCATGGGATTTAACTGTGGAATTGTGGGTTTGCCAAATGTCGGTAAATCAACCTTGTTCAATGCTTTGACCAAGGCTGGCATTGCTGCGGAAAACTTTCCCTTTTGTACCATCGAGCCGAACTCCGGCATTGTGCCCATGCCCGATCCCCGCCTAAATCAACTAGCAGAAATTGTTAAACCACAAAATATCATTCCGACCACGATGGAGTTTGTGGATATAGCGGGTCTTGTTGCCGGAGCATCAAAAGGTGAAGGTCTGGGTAACAAGTTTCTCGCCAACATCCGCGAGACCGACGCCATTGCCCACGTGGTGCGATGCTTTGATGATGAGAACGTGGTTCACGTCTCAAACAGTGTCGATCCTGCTCGCGATATCGAAGTCATTGATACGGAGCTGCAGCTAGCAGATCTTGAGACGATCGAGAAAGGTATCGAGCGAATGGCCCGTGTTGCCAAGAGTGGTGATAAAGAAGCGATTGTGAAGAAGGCGTTACTAGAGGCGATTCGAGATCATGTCAACGAAGGCAACCCTGTGCGAACTTTCGACATGGATGCTGACCAGAAATTAATGATTCGTGAACTTCAGTTGATCACTCGAAAGCCCGTACTCTACGTTGCCAACGTTGATGAGGATGGGTTTACGGATAACCCCTATTTAGATGCTGTTTTAGCAATAGCTGAAAAAGAAGGCGCAGAAGTTGTCGCGATTTGTAACAAGCTTGAAGCAGAAATCGCAGAGTTAGAAGACGAAGAGAAGTTAGAGTTTTTGTCGGACCTCGGTATGGAAGAGCCTGGTTTAGACCGAGTAATCCGCGCCGGATACAAGCTGTTGGAGCTGCAAACCTATTTTACCGCGGGTGTAAAAGAAGTCCGGGCCTGGACCGTGAAGCAAAAGGCCACGGCGCCTCAGGCTGCTGGCGTGATTCATACAGATTTTGAAAAAGGCTTTATTAAGGCTGCTGTTATTGGCTTTGACGACTTTATTGCCTACAAAGGTGAGAATGGTGCAAAAGAAGCCGGCAAACTCCGCCTGGAAGGAAAAGAGTATCTCGTCAAAGATGGTGACGTGATCCACTTTAGGTTTAACGTCTAGCAATAAGACAGATCGCCAGCGTCAAAGGGTGCTAAGCGGTTGAAAATGCGCATTTTCTCCTAGCCATCTTGACAACAAGCGGCTGAAAATGGAGAATTCGCGTCCTTCTGGCGCCCTGCCAGAAAAGTAAGTTTTAGATATGGCTACGTAGCTCAGCTGGTTAGAGCACAGCATTCATAATGCTGGGGTCGGT
>CAXBLU010000017.1:0-43159 GCA_963976815.1 uncultured Pseudomonadales bacterium
GAGTTGGCACTTAGTGCCAATGGTGCTCTCCTCGTGCGCGAGCCCGGCCAGCTCAGCTATGTACGCAAAAAAACAGAAGCGCGATTGTGCCTAGTTTTGATCAGATTTTCCAGATGTTTGATGATCAAGTAGCAATCTTACTTCTTTGAGCAGAGTTTGGCGCCTGAACGGCTTGGTGATAAAGCTGGTCAGGTCCTGGGTGCGGAGATCTTCATCGAGCTGGTCTTCGCTATAACCGCTGGCAAATAGGCAAGGGATCTGGGGGTTTTCCGCACGAATCTTCTTCATCACCCGGTGACCGCTTAATTCCGGCATCATGACATCGAGTACTAGAAGCTCAATCTTGTCCCTATGGGCTGCATACACATTCATCGCATCAGCGCCGTCGACGGCCGACAGGACTTCATATCCCGCACCGGTCAGCATCATAATAAACATATCTCTGATGATCTCGTCGTCCTCGGCAACCAGGACACACTCCCGTCCGTGATGGATGTCCTGGGGTTCGACTTCCTCCTGCTGCGGGATCAGGCCACTTTCGAGCAACGGTAAGAACACACAAAATTGCGCTCCTTCGCCGGGGGTTGAGGTGACTTTAATGGCGCCGGCGTGTTGTTGAACGATACCGTAGGCCGTTGCTAACCCCAGTCCGGTGCCTTTGTCTTTATCTTTAGTTGAGAAAAAAGGCTCAAAAATATTCTCCTCCACATGGGGCTCAATACCGTGCCCCGTATCCCTGACGCAAATGTGCGCATAGCCAGCGGGATTTTCGGGAAGCGTGTCAGGTATGTTTTCAGGTAACGCCCGTGATACAGAAATATTCAGTTCACCACCGTCGGGCATCGCGTCTCTGGAGTTGACGCAGAGGTTAAGTATCACCTGTTCAAGCTGATTGGCATCTGCGCTGACTATCAGCGCTTCCGTTGATTTTTCGAACCGGACCTGGACGTTTTCTTCAATTAGACGTTCGATCATTGCAAGGGTGGAGCCGACAATTGCACTGACATTTTCAGACTTCGCCTGCATAATTTGTCGACGGCCGAAGGCCAACAGCTGTTGAGTTAGTGCGGCAGCCTTGGTGGCTGCGCCAAGCACCTGATTGACAGCAATAAGATCTTCACCGGCATCTTTACGGGCTTGCTCAATGGTTTCGGTATAACCAATGATAATCTGCAGCAAGTTGTTAAAATCATGGGCGATGCCTCCAGCCAGGTGACCGATGGCGTCCATTTTCTGACTTTGCCTGAGCTGATCTTCCAACTTTCGGTTCTCGGTCACATCCCGGGTAACCTCGACAATCCCCTGTATCTCCTTGTCATCACTAAGCAGTGGCACTAACGTGACATCCAGGCTAGCAGACAACTCAACGGAGTAGATCTGAAACATCTGCACTTCGTGGGATTGCAGCAGATGGAAGTAAAAGTCCTCATATATTGTACGTTCACTATCGCTCAGCAGCGACCGCCGACACTGACCCAGGAAGCCGTTTGCATAGAGGCCGTAGGCATTCAAAAACGATTCATTTGCCTGCTTAACAAACAGATCAGGATCCAAAATAACAATCAACTCTGGGACGGTGTTAAATGTGCGCTGCCAATCATTCTGGGCATCTAGCAGAGACTTTTCACGATCCTCTAGCTTGGTTGAGAGGTTTTCAAAAGAACGAGCTAGACGACCAAATTCATTGTCTACTTCAATCGGTATTCGACTCGTTCCACCGCCTTTACCCAGGGCTTCTACGGCAGAATCTAGAAAACCAAGGGGCTGCAAAATCAGTCTTTGGGCCATATGGCGAAGTAGGAACAGCGCCACTAATAACACCATGATGGCAATCACCGATGGCAAGAACAGCGTTGCCTGAACCCGCTGTTCGATGACGCGTCGAGGGTAAACGGTGACAAAAAACCACTCCGGACCCGCCAATTTTGTAATCCCGTAGATGTTCTCATTCACAGAGTCTTCTATGACAACCGGAAATTCGGCTGCGTTCCGTGCAAATTCATTGATTCGGGTTAAGGTCTGATCCCCCAGTGCAACCAACGACAGGTCACCTTTGGAGTCCTGGATTTGCTGTTGAAAGTCCGGGTGTAAAATAAGCTGGCCATCCTGACTGACCAGGATGTTGTAAGAACCGGGCAAACGATTCTTCAGCGTACTTTCTAACAATTCATCAATGGCGACGTCATGTCCAATAGTACCAACCCACTCTCCTCGCCAATCCAAAGGCTCGATAACAGATACCATCCAGGTTTTGGCTTCTTCATCAAAATAGACTGGCGTCCAAAAACTTTCCCGGTTCGGATTATTCTCCGGCATCGAACCGACCATGGTGGGATAGTTAAAATTATCGGTCTGACGGGTTGCACCCGCTCCCCAATTCACATGAGGCGAGTACACCATCAGCCCCTTCTCAACAAAGTCCATATAAACGGAGTAATAAGGCGGGACCAGAGCCGGTCCCCGATCCTTCAATAACCCGTAGCTAACAAGCGCCCGGACACGAACCGAAGGGGTTATTTCAACATCATGTTGAAGATATAAAGACGGTAACTTAGTGTGATCATCAAGCTCCGGCCGCACCCGCCATAACCCATCATCACTCTGAAAAAAATGAGCTTGAAATTGTTGCTCAGCGATCAGTGGATCATATGCTTCGAGACGATTCAGTAATTCTTTCCGTAGGCGTTGGATATTGTCTTCAGCTAGTAAAAACTGTCGACTCTCTCCACGGGAGTGGCTCGATAAGGACAGAGTCAGATTGTTAGTCGTCTCTGACACCATGGTACTGACTGTCGAGTTGTAGACCACGATCAAAAACAACAGCATTGCTGCACCGCCAATACCGACGATCAATCGATTTAGCGAATTGCTAACGGAACTTTCTGGTGTTGTCGAGGTGTTCATACAATGGTGTTTATCTGCCGGTACCCAGCATATAACAACGGCTTGGCTAGAGCGACCTAGATACCATTCTTTGCGTTAGCCCGATACACTCAAAGACTATCACTTTTTACCCAGTTGCGAGCGTCCACTATGTCAGGTCCCCTTTCCGGCTACAGAATCATTGATCTAACCACGGTCATATCAGGTCCATTTGCGACCATGATGCTAGGCGATCAAGGTGCCGATGTGATCAAAATTGAGTCAACCGAAGCACCGGATCACGCCCGTGGTGCGGGATATGGATCGGATACTTTTACCGCAACATTTCTCAATAACAATCGAAGCAAGCGCGGTATGACCCTCAATCTTAAGTCAGAGAATGGCCGCGAGATATTGCTAAAACTGGTGGAGACCGCAGATGTTGTTATCCAGAATTTCCGCCCCGGTGTGGTAGAGCGATTGGGCGTCGGCGAAGCAGACGTTAGGGCCCGGAACCCCAATATTATTTACGCTTCGATTAGCGGCTTTGGTGAATCTAATCCCTGGAGTCACAAACCCGTGTATGACCCTATTATTCAGGCATTAAGTGGCCTCACCACAATTCAAGCTGGCTCCGATGAAGAGCGCCCCAGATTAGTTCGCACCATCCTCCCTGACAAGCTTACGGGCATGGCAACGGCCCAGGCTGTAACGGCGGCGCTTCTGCACCGAGAAAAATCCGGGGAAGGTCAGCACGTTAGGATCTCCATGTTAGATACAGTTATTGCCTTTTTATGGTCCTCGGATATGGCCGGCCAAACCTTTGTTGGCAAAGAAGTCAGCGTCCAGCGGGCAGCCACTTTTATTGATCTTATTTACGAAACCCAGACCAGCTACATTAGCGTGTCCGCCATGTCGAACAAGCAGTGGTATGCCCTGTGTCACGCAATTGAACATCCAGAGTGGCTCGAAGACGACCGATTCCTAACACCCGCACTACGGGACAAAAATGCCAATGAACGCCTGGAGATGACTCAGGTCGAGCTGCTAAAAAAGAGCGCTGAAGAGTGGCTAGAAATTTTGGAAGAAGCTGGCGTTCCCTGTGCGCCGGTCTTAAAACGAAAGGAAATTGTCGACCATCCCGTCATCAAAGCCAATGACCTGATCGTCGAACTCGATCACCCCGTTGCCGGTAAGATTCGACAAACCAGACAGGCCGCACGCTTCAGTAAATCTATCACAGAACCCGGTCGTGGGGCTCCGCAGTTAGGGGAACACAATAACGAAATTCTCTCGGAGTTAGGTTTATCGGAATCTGAAATTGAGTCCCTCAAAGCTGAAGGCACCATCCGATGAAAGTTGGCCTCATTTCTGACACCCATATACCGGAGTCGAGAACCAGTTTATGGCCCCAGGTGTTAGAAGCTTTTGCGAGTGTCGATTGTATTTTGCATGCCGGAGATCTGCACGAGATCGCTGTGATTGATACTTTAAATGAAGTTGCGCCAACCTATGCTGCCCGGGGCAATGGCGAGGACGGTTCCGCCGGTAGATTTATTCAACCCGATCATGATCGCCTGCAGGAATCCTGGGTACTCGACCTGAATGGTTTTAAAGTCGGATTAACCCACTATATTCCAATGCCAGAGATTCCCCCGCGCCTAACGGTTACCAACTGGCTGAAAAAGACTTTCCCAGATGACCAATTGGATGTGCTCATTTATGGAGATACCCACGTCGAGCAGATTGATGTATTTGACGGCGTATTGTGCATCAATCCCGGGTCACCAACCTTCCCCCACAACCTCAATACCCAGCTCGGCACAATTGGCATACTGGATCTCGGCGGGGCTAAGCCGGCTGCTGAAATATTTCAGATTACAGAATCAGGCATTGAGCCCTTTGATTGGGTCAACAGCCGCAGGCCCTGGTAAGCGTTACAGAACGATCGGGAAAACCAATCTATTGACGGTAATCCCGGCTTCGGGATCCAAAATGACGTGGGCTGCAGTCGATTCTTTTGACCCCTGTCCCAGATTGGGAGAGCCAGGATATACCGCCCTGGTGCCACCAAATTCCATATCCGTAAAGACATGAACATGGCCGAGCGCCAGATAGTCCAGGGAACTTCCAGCAATCTCCTCTTCCGTAATCATCGAGGAATAGCTATCACCACCACGGGTGTTTAAATAACCATGGGCCATGCCGATATGCCAGCCGGCATAAGGTTCGTTTGGGACGTTCGCCAGGGGTTTATTTTCAGGCGCATGTTCAACAATTCCCTGGCCCCAGATGCGAAGCCCCCAGGCTTGAAACTCCAGGAAATCACCCCGGGGGTTTTGGATAAAATGCACGTCCGTATCAGCAACCGCAGGATCAAACTTATGATAAATCGAATAGTCCGCTAGACAATCGTGATTGCCCGTAATCATCACCACCGGGCAATGCAGTCGGGATAACTGCTGGACTGTAAACTCAAGACAGGGTTCTTTAACGCGATTGTGGTCAAACAGATCACCGGCCAACAGAAACAAATCGACCTGTTTCTCGAGGGCGGCATCAATAACAGCCATAAACCCCAACTGACCGCGACTCTCCTCACCGGGCAAGCCAATTTGATTGTCTAGATGCACATCGGAAGTGTGCATCAAATGGCAGTATTTTTTCGGCACGCTTTCCTCAACATTATTCTCTTGACCCGGCGCGACTCGCATCGATCCAGAGCAACGGATGCTAGCAAGCATCTGCCCGCCAGGGAAACATCGATTCACTTATCAACGTCAAGCGACGGAATACGCACCCTGATAGTCACTTTGAAGGAGTCGGCTGTTGGAGGAAAACTGCTTCTGCAGGAATGCCATCTGGTCACCGAGGATTCGGCCGCTATGGGACAGGGCCAAATACTCCGCATGATTAGGCTTAAAGGGCAGTGCCAACAACTCCATCGTAAGATCAGACAATAACTCGCTGCCTTTTCTTGCGTTGCATCGTTTACAGGAGGTCACGACATTGGTCCAGATATCTCGGCCGCCACGGGAAATTGGCTTCACATGGTCACGGCTCAACTGCTCATACTCAAAATGCTTACCGCAATACAGACAGGTATATTGATCCCGTTTGAATAACGCGCGGTTCGTTAAGGGCGGTTGACGTCGACTGTTGGTAAAAACCTTACCCTTGCAGGCCATGATGCTGTTGAGCTTAACGACGGTTTGCTCCCCCGTCAGCCGAGAAAAGCCGCCCCGAACCGCCATTACCTCCTCACCATAGGTCCAGGACACCAGTTCTCTGGCGTGCAAGCACACGGCATCCTGCCAACTGAGCCATTCAATTGGTGCACCGGCGGTATTGATCCTTAAAATTCTGACACTCATAGATTAGGTCCAACTCATAAAATGTGGGCCAAAAAAAGCCCCGAGGGCAACTGCCGTCGGGGCTATGGTCAGCCTGTGACCAGACTGGGTATGGGTATGGGTATGGTGGTGAGAGTGGTTGGTGGTGGCCGCAGAAGGCCACGACAGTGTTCTGCCGGGATGAACTTGCTTGCTGCCATGAACATTGGTCATCATGGTCGTAACCGTACCAATAATTGACTCGGAAACATCATATCCCGCCCTGAGGATTAATCAAGTCCTGACCCCACTGTCGAACCGGGCATTTTCCAGTAAAATGCCTTTACTCAACACCACGTGTTACCCAATGAAGCCAACCAAGCCAACAACCACCCAAACCGATCGGATTTACGCTGAGCCGTCGGATCACATAGACGGATTCCGCTTTGACGCGGTGGTTGCTGACGTATTCGAGAACATGATTACGAGGTCCGTACCGGGCTATGGCCTCATGCTGGACCTAATTGCAGTACTGACCGACCGATTCGCCCAACCCGGCACCAATTGTTATGACCTGGGCTGCTCCCTCGGCGCATCAACCCTCAAGCTAAGGCAGCATCTTCCGGCTTCCTGCCATCTGATCGGTATTGATACCTCAGAGGCCATGGTCGAACGCTGTCGAGCTAATCTCGAAAGGGACAGAAGCCAGGCCAGTGTGGAGATCCTGCAGCAGTCGGTCCAGGACACCCCAATTGAAAATGCCTCAATCGTGGTGATGAATTTTACGCTGCAATTTATTCCCGATGAGGAACGTTCTGCGGTGCTAAAACGTATTGCCGATGGGCTTGCCCCCGGGGGCATCCTGATCCTTGCGGAGAAAATTCACTTTGATGATCCCAATGAACAGGCTCAAATGGTTGACTTGCATCACGAATTCAAGCGAGCCCAGGGCTACAGCGATCTTGAAATTGCCCAAAAGCGCGCATCCCTGGAGAACGTGCTCATCCCAAATACCGAACAAGAACATGTTGATCGTTTGATCGCAGCGGGTTTTGGGTCCGCACGCCTGTATGTGAGATGCTTTAACTTTGTTTCATTTCTGGCAATCAAGCTATGACAGACTATATGAGTGAATCGGAATTCGAGCAGTTGAAGGAAGATGTTCGCCTCGGATCGATCTCCGTCGATATTCCTCGTCAGGTGGCCAGGCAATTCTTCCTGAGAATTCGTCCTCAGGATGTGAAGAACACCACGGGCCGGTCGATTGTCCTTAAAAAGCTTCTCATCTGGTTAATGAATATCTGCTCGCCGGCGATTTTTGTGCTCTCAATTGTACTCATCATCATGGAGTACGGGGCCTGGGAGGCCAGCTTTATCGTACCGATTGCAGGTATCTGCTGGACCGTGATTTACGGCCTGACTTCAGATCAAGGTGGATGGCTGATTGGCACCGTGCCCCTGATTGTGTGTGCCGTCCCAATCGCGTCAGGCTCCACAACGCTCCTCGATCCGTTGTTTTTGATTGTGCTTTCCATCTGGTTGCAACGAACCAGTTATCTGGTTGCAACCCGCTGGTTGCTAGATATTGTGATGAGTTCCTTTGAAGCCTTCGAGATGCTCGAAGCACACCTTTCAATCGAAACTGATTAGAACACCGTGCCCATACACCAATTTATTGACGAGTGCTTTGCAAGTACCGAGACCCTCGCGAAATTTCACCCCCATTTAAAAAGTCAGATTGCTGATTTTTTTGCCGAGCGCCCCCACGGTCGAAGCGGAGATTGGGACGAACTTTTGCTTAAGCTACCACCGATTAAAAATCCAACATATGATCTTAATGCACCGGTGGTCAGCGTAGGAGATGGCACGTCCCTCGGCGAAGACCTGCCGGAAATTCTGAAAGCCTTTAAACCCTGGCGCAAAGGTCCATTCCAGGTCGGTGATTTATTTATCGATACCGAATGGCGTTCCGATTGGAAATGGCAGCGAATTGCACCCCATATTGCGAGTCTTGAGGGTCGCTCTGTATTAGATATTGGTTGTGGCAATGGCTATCACCTATTTCGAATGCTGGGTGATGGCGCCAGCATGGCATTGGGCGTCGATCCAACCCGGCTATTTCTATATCAGTTTCACATCCTTCGTCATTTTATGCCGGAGGTTGCTGCGTGGCTATTGCCCCTGCGCTGTGAACACCTGCCCGCCTTCAAAACATTTGATACGGTCTTTTCCCTGGGTGTGCTTTACCACCGGCGATCACCTATGGATCATCTAACGGAGCTGTTAAGTTTTTTAAAACCCGGCGGCGAGCTAGTCCTGGAAACCCTGATTGTTGACGGAGATCAGCAGACGGTGCTGATGCCGGAAGACCGTTACGCAAAAATGGCAAACGTCTGGTTCCTGCCGAGTACCGCAGCATTAGAAAACTGGTTAAAGCGTGCGGGGTTTATTAACGTCAGAACCGTCGACGTGAATCAAACCAGCATAGAAGAACAACGTTCAACCGGGTGGATGGACTTCCACTCCCTGGCCGAGTTTCTTGATCCAGAGGATCACAACCTCACCGCAGAAGGATTGCCCGCACCCAAACGGGCGCTTTTGCTGGCCAATCGTTAAGCCAAATCTTGTCTCTAATTCACTACAGGGCTAGCTTATGGCGCTCTGAGGTAGCTTCAAGGTACAACCAAATATTGCGATTTAGTTCAGAGAATTCCTCGGACCGTTCTACTTCGCTATGGATCGAGATCAATATCCGGCTCAAGGCATCATGGAGTTCATTTACCCGGGTCAGGGTGTAAGCGCCTTCACCATCTAGTTGCAGCGTCGCCCCCGAATCCAGCTCAGCAACCCCAATTCCCGCTGCTTGCGCCGCCAAAATAATTTCTCCCATGGTCTTAATATCCGCAAGCCTACTATCAACTCCCGACTCCATTTCTTCCGCGAGTGCCGCCATTAACATGGCTAACATGGCGGTATCACTCATAGCGAACTTGGTCCCGAGCGCTGGCACAACAGAACTCAAGACACGACCGGCAAGCATTTTTAGCCCACTCGAAGGATAGGGAATCATCGCGGCCCGCCAAATTCTTTGTGACTAAAGGGCGACAAATAGTCCACCAGTATTCGGGTTTGACGATCGGTCATCACCCAACCCGCGTAGGCAAGAATGCTCTGCTTGCCTGCGCCATTGTGAAAGTCCTCTGAGGACGACACCCAAATCGCGAGACCCTTAACCGCGGCAAACACGCGCCACCAGTAAAAGTCCTTTTGGTTTAGAACTAGACCGCTGGCCCGCTCCCAGATTCGAATGGCTTCTGCATGGGGTAATAAATTCCCCGCAAGTTGCGGGTTGTCCCAACACCAAAGTGGATCCAGCGACCAGGCCAGGTCTTCCAGAGGGTCTCCCAGATGACACATCTCCCAATCAAGCACAGCGGTAATCTCCCCTTTCGGCTCGAATAAGAAATTGCCACTGCGATAGTCTCCATGGACCACCGAGAGTTTTGCCGCGGGCCCCGGTAGATTTCGTTCCAACCAGCGTAATGCTGCTGCCGCAACGGGCTGGGGATGAATCTCATCTGTTTCGATCACCTGTCGCCAATAGGCTAATTGTTCTGCGGCACACCGATCCAGTTCCGGGACACGACAAACATCATCAAAGCCTAACGCCAGCGGATCCATGGCGGCCAGGTCACCCAATAGTCGCCACTTTTGTTCGCCGATTCTCTTGCGACCATCATCATCAAGTTCAGCCACCGCGCTCACTGCATTGGCGATCTCACCCATAATAGAAAAGGGTGCACCCAATATGGATTCATCGTTTTCTAGAAAGAGTGGTTCAGGTACTGGAATATTGGTCGGGTAGATCGCCCCGTAGGCTCCGTACTCCAACGCCCGTTCCGTATCAATCAAACTACTTGGCGGGTCCCGGCGCAGCACAACACCCCGGCAGACTCCAGCCACTGTCAATTGAATCAGGTAGGTTTCCCGGGAGGCTCCGCCGAATACCTGTTCAATGTCAGACACCTCCACATTGGATTGCCATTTATCGCTCAGGTAGACAGCAACGGCCTGTCGAACATCCTCCAGGGTTGGCTGGGCTGTCATTTTTGTATCCAATGATTCAACTTCATTTAGTGCTCAGGGTTAATGTTCAGGGTTAACGTTCAGGGTGCCATGTCCGACATCTCTTTAAAGCCAGACGGCGCATGGGGCCCGGCAATCAATTGCTCTAATACGCCCTGCCCCAGTATCGTTTCGTTAGGGGTAATAAGTTCAATATCGCACATCGCTTGAATATGTAAATGCTCTGGCCCCATATCGTCCACACGCCATTCGTCATAACCCGTAGCGAGGTCCCCATGATAGGCTCCATGCTTCCAGGTTGGATGGCCGTACCCAATCCCTTCCATATAGAAGTTCCATTTAGGCTTAAATTTGAACAACCAGGTTTCACCCGCCTCGGTCTCCATAGTGACCTCCGCAGACTTCGCATGGCGCCGACCTGACACAAACTCCATCGAAGATGAGTTCTCCACCATCACCGGCATTGCATCACCGCCGGTGACCGGAATCACCACGGCATTTCGATTCCAGGACTTACCCGCCCCGTCGTCATTTAGAAAATAGTGTGCGCCGAAGTTCTCAAAATTAAGGGGAGACCACAGCCAATAAAACTGGAATGGATTTGCCATGGGATTTGGTTGTGAGTCGGGGGCCCCAATATTCCGAATGCCCCAACTGCGGTCCCGGGTACCCCAATACTGATCTTCACTAACGTCAATGGTGCGATCTTTCACCTTGATCCAACCAGCCCAGTTACCGTTTTGCATCATCCGCGTCACATCCATCATCATCTGACTGCCACTACGGCGCGTAAACCTTGGCTCTTCATGGGCTGCGGTTCGAGCTGAGAACACCAGATCCGCTTCAATACCGTTTTCAGGATCATGAATCGTCAGCCGAAGTACCTGCAGGGGTTCTACGATATCGAGCTCTATGGGCCCTACTTTCAAGTCCAGTCGTTCTAAGTACATGGCCTTGCTGCCATAGACGTTATGTTGAACACCGTCCACCACAACAGAAAATGCGGCATCCATCACATTCACATAGGGATAAACCCCCAGCGCTGCGGCAAAGAACACCTCGCCCGAACGGTTATAGCCGTTAAAAAAATATCGGTCGTAAAAGTTTCGATTACCGCCTGTATAGGCGATTGGCTCAGGTGTCTGGTGTAGAGGGTAATCATCGCCCTTCGTAATCATGGCATCTCCGCGGCCTATCTGGCCTGATTAAAAATCTGCTTGGATTATTACAATCGCGGGCGGATGCTGCAATCGGACCGACCACCGAAAAGGGCTTGCATGGTCACGGACTATCCTGTTTATATGAAGAGGCTGTTCGGCGGTAAGGAGCACGACCATGTCAAAGCCCATCACCCTTGGCGAGTTAAAATCTTCAGGATATGAGGTACTCTCGGTCCGTGAAGAAATGCGCCGTAACCTCATGCGGATGCTGACCAACAACGAGGAGATCTTTCCTGGCATTATTGGTTATCAGGACAGTGTCATTCCTCAAATCGAAAACGCCATACTCTCGGGCCAGGACATTATATTGCTTGGTGAACGCGGCCAGGCAAAGTCTCGCATTATTCGCAGCCTTGTTAATTTGTTGGACGAAGAGATTCCGATTATTGATGAAGTCGAGATACCTGAAAATCCTTACAAACCGATGAGCAGCAAAGCCAGAAACATGGTGACTGAAATGGGTGATACCACTCCCATCCGTTGGCTCAGTCGGGATCGTCGTTACGGCGAGAAGCTCGCAACGCCGGACATTACCATTGCCGATTTGATAGGTGAAATTGATCCTATCAAGATTGCCGAGGGACGTTATCTTTCCGACGAAGATGCGCTGCACTTTGGTTTAATCCCCCATAGCAACCGTGGAATTTTTGCGATTAATGAACTGCCGGACCTGTCCGAGAGAATCCAGGTCGGCTTGCTCAATGTCATGGAAGAACGCGACGTTCAAATCCGAGGTCACAAGATCCGCCTTGATCTGGACATCCTCATTGTTGCAACTGCCAACCCAGAGGATTACACCAACCGCGGCCGAATAATCACCCCTTTAAAGGATCGTTACGGCTCTCAAATTCGAACCCATTATCCCCAGACGGTACTGGAGGAAATTGCGGTCATGGAGCAGGAACAAAGCAAAATGGATCTGGGTGAGTATCAACAGAACTGCCCTTCTTATATGCAACACATCATTGCCGAGATTACCCAGCTTGCGCGTAAGTCTCCTGACATTAGTCAGCGCTCCGGTGTCTCGGTTCGAGCCACCGTCGCCAACTATGAAGCGATGCTTGCCAATGCCCTACGGCGCGCCATCACCACGGGGGAGCAGGAAGTCGTACCCAGAATCAGCGACCTGCCATTTATCATGCCGTCTTTGCAGGGTAAGGTTGAGTTTGAAGCGATGGAAGAAGGCCGAGAGGATAAGATTATCCACCGTCTCTTTGATGACGCCGTCAAAGCCGTATTCGCTCGTTATATTGACGTGCAACAGGTTGAAAACATGGCGCTGGAATTTGCGGAAGGCATGAATGTGACAACCGGGGAGTCAATTCCGTCTGCGGACTATACGTCTATTCCGAGCAAGGTCTCTGGACTAAAAGAGCTTGTGACTAAACTCACTCGTACCGAATCCCAGGCTGAACAAGCTTCCGCAATTGAATTTATTCTCGAAGGACTGCACCTGAATCAACTCCTCAACAAAGACCAGATTAATGGTCGCAACACCTATCGAGGGTAGGTAGATGCCAAACCAACCTTTTCGCGCTGGCGCATTTAATCGCTACTCCCGGTGGGACGGCAGTCAAATGCCGGAGCTGGATGCGGATCGGATTATGGAAGCGCTCTCTGACGACCTGATGGAGTTTGGAGACCTCGAACAGGCCATGCGCTACCTGATGCAACGAGGTATGGAACGAGATGTGGAGCCAGGAGAAGAAGGTAGCTACATTCCGGGCCTCCGAGACATGCTTAAACAATTAAAAGACCAGCGCAACCAACAACTAGAACGTTACGATATGTCTTCGGTGTTAGATGATATCCGCCGCCAGCTAAACGAAATCCTAGCCCTCGAACGCGAAACTATTAAACAATGGCAGGACCAACAAAGCGCCAGCGACGCCTCGGATCGCTTTATGAAAAATCTGAAAGAGGACATAAAAGAGGAAATAGACAAAAGCGATAACAGTGAGTCCGGCACTATAGATAACACTCCAAAAGATGGCAGCGATGGGTTTTCTAACAAGCTGCTCGGTGATATCAGCAAAAACAATCAAACCTTTCTGGACAACCTACCTCCCGATCCCGCAGGGAAAGTTCGTGCTCTAGAGAGCTACGAATTTCTCAATACAGATGCCCAGAAAAAGTTTCTCAAGCTGCTAGACGACCTACGTAAATCCATGACCCGATCCTACTTTAAAGATGTCCAGGACATGGTGAACAATATGTCAGCCGGCGACATCGAGCGTATGAAACATATGCTCAAAGACCTGAACAAAATGCTGGTCAAAAAGATTGCCGGTGAGGATCCAGGCTTTGAGACATTTATGCAAAAGTACGGTGACATGTTTGGTGACAATCCACCCAAATCTTTAGACGAACTCCTTGAACAAATACAGCAACAAATGGCGGCAACACAATCTCTTTTCAACTCGATGTCACCGGAGCAGCAACAGCAATTGCAGGACATGATGTCCGGTAAATTTGGTGATCCCGAGCTGGAACATGAGCTGGCCCAATTGCAAAAAGAGTTGCAGTTCTTAAACCCTCAGGGAAAACGTTATAACTTCTCCGGCGAGGGCGAGCTGGATCTCCAGGCTGCAATGGAGCTGATGCGGGAAATGCAGGAGCTTGATGCATTGGAACAACAAATTCAAAAAGCTCAGTACGACGGTAAAATGGACAACATTGATGCCGACAAATTGGAGGAACTGTTAGGTGAGGACGCCCGGCAGAACCTTGAACAAATGCAGAAGCTCATGAAGGTCTTAGAAGATGCCGGTTATGTTCGACGGGATGGTGAAAAATGGGAACTCACGCCCAGGGGCAGCCGAAACCTGGGTCAAAAAGCTCTGGGAGAAATCTATCAACGTTTGAAAAAGCAGAACATGGGTAACCATGCGACTCCCGAAGAGGGCCGGTTTGGCGAACGTATGGAAGAATCCAAACCCTACGAGTTCGGCGATCCGTTCCATCTGCATATGCCCCGCACCATGCGTAACGCGATTAACCGGGAAGGTCCCGGCGCACCGATTCGACTGCAAACAGAAGATTTCGAAATTTATCGCAGTGAACAAATCACCCAGACGGCCACGGTGTTGTTAGTGGACCTGTCCTGGTCCATGGCACTACGCGGCTCCTTCCAATCGGCAAAAAAAGTCGCTATGGCCCTGCACCAATTGATCACCAGCACTTATCCAAGAGACAGTCTTTATGTGGTGGGGTTTTCCGCCTTCGCCAAAGACATCCAGGCTCACGATCTGGCTTATTTGCAATACGATGACTATTTACTTGGCACCAACATGCAACACGCGCTCATTCTGGCGGAGAAAAAACTCGCTAAACACCAGCAGGGCTCTCGGCAAATCATCATGATTACCGATGGCGAGCCCACGGCCCATCTGGAGGACGGCCACCCGGTATTTGCTTATCCTCCCACCCCCAAAACCATTGCCAAAACCCTGCGTGAAGTACGCAATTGCACCACCAAGGGCATCACGATCAACACCTTTATGCTGGATGAAAGCTTTTATCTAAAAGCTTTTGTTGACCAGATGACCAGAATCAACGGTGGCCGGGTGTTTTACACTGAACCCCACAACCTTGGCGAATATTTGCTGGTGGATTATGTTCAAAATAAAAAGAAACGACTCGGGCGCCACTAGCCAAACCTCTGTAGTTTTTTTCGCGTTTATTCCAAACTAATTCCCAATCCGTTGCGTCAATTAGGCGAACGAGATAAAAATTTAAACAGGGACTGCTATGAAATCTTTCAAAATCGTTTTCAGCTCGAGTTTACTACTGATTCTACTGGCCGCTGGGGCAGTCGTCGCTGAACCACCGCTGCCCAATTTGTCCTTCTATCAAGGAGAGAAACTCCTCGAAAGCCGGCCGATGACACCCCGAGAACACACCCTTTATTTAAAAATGAGACACGCCCTCAATCCAGGCCAAGCCGCTTTAGGGGCAGTTGATCTTGCTGATGCCAGCTTACAAATGGCTACCGATGGTATTAGGGTTGCGGTAAATGCCCTGCGCGAAAACTCCGATGGTGAAGGTGATATCAGCATTAGCGTTGACGGAGACCCTGAAGCGATGAATTACAATATTGAGACCATCACCCAGTACGCCGAAAGAATGGCCAAAGCTGGTGAAGCCTTCGAAAAAGAACTCAGCCACAATGCCCGCAAGCTTAAATACGACCGAATTGTCATCGGTGAAGGATCCGAGGCGATCACGATCTCAAGAGACAAAAAGGTCTGACGCAAAGCGGCTTGTTAAAAGGGTTCTTTAGCCCGGCGCTTCAAAAAGGTACGGCGGATTCAAAAGTCAGCGACTCACCGGTCCTGGGGTGATCCAATACGAGCTTTGCCGCATGGAGCAGTAATCTAGGTGAAGCTGCAAAGCTTTTGGGGTCCGCGTAGAGGTCACAGCCCAGTATCGGATGTCCGATGGCCGCCATATGGACGCGTAATTGGTGACTGCGTCCGGTTACGGGGAATAACATCACCCGGCTATCTTCTATGTCCCGGGCAATCACTCGATATTTCGTCAATGAGGATTTACCGGACTCATCAATCACCTGTTTCGGTCGATTATTTGGGTCCGGTGCAATCGGCATATTAATTTCTCCTTCCGTTTGTTGCACAAGACCCGCAACCACCGCTGCATAGGTTTTTTCAATCGTCCGCTCGCGAAACTGCCGGTTTAGGTCAGAGGTCGCAAGCTTCGACTGAGCCAACACCAGCAGACCCGAGGTGTCCAGATCCAGCCGATGCACAACACGGGAATCGGGGTAGTCAAACATGACCCGATGCAGCACACAGTCCTTTACGAACCGTCCGGGTACCGAGAGCAACCCGGCGGGCTTACTCACCACCAACAGGTGTTCGTCGGCAAATACGATACCAATGGGTTCGTCGCAGGGCGGTGGGATATGGTAGGTGAAATCAGTCATGGGGTTAACGTATAGTGTTTTGCTCAAATCTGCCAACCGATGATCCCCATGTCGACCGATTTAGACAAGTTACAAAATGCCATCACCGCAATTGTGCCCAAATTGTTGATGCTGATGGAAGCCTTTGAGCAGGTTCAACGTAGCCTACACCCTAATGGTTTTGCCCAACTGGTGGAATTTATCACGCCCTTTGAAGAAGCACTCAAGGCTGATTACCTCGATTTCCAAGAACTCGAATTCCCGGAGGATTTGAGCCATTTTGGCGACATGATGAAGCAAGGCTGCGACTATGCATTACGAGCCTGTAACGGTTTGCACCAGCACGAAGAAGGATTTGGCCGTGTCATGCAGGGGGTTCGCGCCCATGTCCGGGCCCAGGAACATATTTATCCCCTGGCTGAATTTCTCTCCCCGGTGAACAAATACTTTGTCGAAACGCCAGTACGCCAAAACCCACAAATACTCAGTCGTTCAGCCGAGGGTATGCAGAACGCAGCCCCAGAGAAAACCGGCATTCTCTCCGCCAACAACGAGAGAGATAAACGTGGAGGTTTTAGTCTGTATATTCCTGAGCATCTGGATCCGGAAAAGCCCGCTTCTGTGGTAATTGCCATGCACGGTGGAACGGGACACGGTGCGGACTTTCTTTGGTCCTGGTTAAGAGAGGCAAGAACCCGGGGGTTTATTCTGGTATCGCCCACCTCTCAGCAGGACACCTGGTCCCTGATGGGAGAAGAACACGACCTACAACCGTTGCTTGCCATGCTCGATTTTGTCAAAGGTCAGTGGAAGGTTGATGAGGAGCACATACTGCTCACAGGTATGTCCGATGGGGGCACCTATTCGCTGATGGCGGGCTGTCACGATGAATCACCCTTCACCCATCTGGCGCCCTTCTCCGGCGTGCTGCACCCAGATCTTGTTATGACAGGACAAATTCGCTTTATCGCTAGCCGGCCCGTGTACCTGGTACACGGTACCGACGATTGGATGTTTCCGGTAGAAATGGCTCACATGGCCAACCAACAGTTAGTGGAGTCTGGCGCAGAAGTCACCTTTCGGGTGATCGATGGACTCACCCATAGTTTTGCACGATCGGAGGTTCCAGCACTCCTGCATTGGTTTAATCCAACTTTGGATTTGCCGGACTAACTCGACAACAAGTTAGTCCTCCGCAAAGAAATCCCGTGTTAACCCAAGAAACTCTTCAAGCTGGTCATGCTGAACCCAATGGCCTGCGTTCTTGACCTGTATGTGGCGAGCATTTTGAAAGTGGACCGTCGGATCTTCCTTTCGGTGGGCGGCAAACCAGCTTTCTGAGCCACTGAGCAACAACAGTGGCGCATCAATCCGCTTCCACAACTCTCTTGTCTGTTCAATGTTCATATCGAAGGGCGACATGACGTGGGTATAGTTATCGAATTTCCAACTGTAGGTGCCGTCCTCATTCTGGTTAGAACCATGAATGGTCAAATGCCGGGCCTGGTCAGCGCGCAGATGACTATTTTCTTCATGCATACGATTAAAGGCATCATCCTGGCTCGGATATTTTCTGGCGGTTCGACCGGCCATCTTACGGGTGTTTTCAATCCATTCTTTCATTCGTTCATGAACGGGGGGCGGGTTGTACATTTGGGGTGGTCCACCGGTGCCTTCAATCACAATCATCTTTTTCACGTTTTCGGGATAAATACCCGCGTAACGTAGCGCCACACCTCCGCCAAGAGAGTGGGCAATAATATGTAGCGGCGCTAGATTTTGTTGATGAATCAATTGGGCCAGGTCATAGACATATTCACTGTGACTATAGGCGCTGCCCATCACCCACTCAGAATCCCCATGACCACGAAAATCCGGTGCAATAATGTGATATTGGTCTCGGAGTGCTTCAGCAACCCAATCCCAGTTGTGGCAATGGTCACGATTGCCATGGACCAACAGCAGCGGCGGCGCATCATGATTACCCCAATCGAGATAATGGATTCGAAGCCTCTGGGAATAAAAGGAATGGGACGTTGGACTAGCTTTTTGCTCGGCCATAACGGGCTGCTTTCGTAAATAGGACAAGCCATTATAAACCACCTAAGCCTGGCAGACACAGCCTCGCAACACCCCCGTTAATGCGCCTACAGTTTGGGCTAAACTGCTGGTAATATTCTAAACCAATCAACCGGTTGAACTCCTTATGGAAGAGGTCGCTCAGGCCCTCATACATCGTTACATTAAAGAGGGCTCGAGTACCCCTAATGTCGATATAACCGAGGTCTCCGCCTATTTACAGCAGCTATCAGAACTACCGGACCCCGGTACCCTGGCGGGACTTGTTCGTGACAATAAGCCCCAATGGCAACTTGATGATCTGAGCATTGCAATCCTGAGTAGTGTTGATGACTGCGCTACCCTTATTTTCCGTATAACCCAAATGGCCCCCCAGGTAGACCGACAGTTTCGTCGAATCCTGCCGCGGCTTGCCGCTGCGCTGTTAGAATCGCCGGAACTGCCAATCAGTCAGACCCCCACGCTGTTGATGATTCTAGATGCCCTGAATCTAAGTATGGTCGGTTGGACCGAGGGACTGGGTGCCGGTAGCAATAAGCTGCAGACGGTATTTGAAGATGCAATCAATCGCCTACTGAATCCCGATACTGATCTCGACGCTCTATTTACTGAGGTGTCGACGTTTATGCTCAAAGAGTCTGACAAGATCCGCCGCCTCGAGGAACGACTGGCAGCCTCGGAAACCGGCCTGGTTAGATCGAAGCAGGCTAAAGTCCTTGCCGCCAACCTCATTAATAAGCATGCCCGTAATAAGCATGTAACGGAGTCCCTGACCAATTTTTTACGTGGCCCCTGGTACGACTCTTTACAACTGTTGGTCAACGAGAAGGGTATCCGCAGTGAAGAGTGGCAGCGCGCAGGTGCCCTCACGGAGACCATCCTTTGGACCTATCAACCTATCGACCCGGATGCAGAGGGTGCCGAGCAAGAAAAACAGCGCCTATATCGCCTTATTGAACATTTACCTGGTGAGGTTCGACAGCTACTGGTAGCTTTGGCCCACAATACTGACGGTGTCGAAGCCGCCCTTGAATCACTTGAAGTGGATCATGTCGCTTTAGTCTCTGGCCTGACCCCGGACTACATTGAGTTTGAACCCCTGACCAGTGAGCAGACAAGTTCAAAATCTACCGTGAGTCGGGTGCTACTACGCAAGGTCAACGAACTGACCAGCGGTCAGTGGTTCAGTCATACCGAAGGTGATCATATCCAGCTCATTAAGCTGGTGTTAAAGCTCGATGACGTCAATCAGCTTTTATTCACCAACAGAAACGGCATGAAGGTCATGCAAAAGAGCTTCGACGAATTCGCCTACGACCTTTCTTCCCATGTTGTGAAATCAATCAATCCAGATGCGGCTTTTTCTTCCACCTTTAGCACCTATTATCAGGGTTTGATCAACGAGTTACGCAAACATCGAAAATTGATTGCTGAACGTAAGGCTGAAGTTGATCGACTCGACGAGGATCGCAAGAAAGCGCAACAAAAGGCTCAGTTAGAAGCCAAACAACTGAGTCTGGACAAAGAAGAAGCCGAGCGAAGCCGTCAGGAAGCACTCAAATTATCCAGGCTCGCAAGTGCCAGGGCAGAGGCTGAGAAATCAGAAAATGCTGACCTTGTGGTTGAACTGACCGCCGTGGTCGCAAGCCTCGCCGCTGGCGCCGTTGTGTATTTACCCGATGCAATGGGTGAAAAACAGGAATGTAAATTGGCAGTGAGAATTAACGCGGCAAATAAAATGATATTTGTCGATCGAAATGGCATGAAGGCTGGAGACTATCAATCAGGGCAATTAGTAGAGCTACTGGTCGCCGGTGAAGCAGAACTAGGCGATCAGGGCATCGAGTTTGAAGATACCCTGGCAGCTGTTGTCACAAAACTTAGATCGGATCGGGAGAAGAGCTATGACGACCTCACGGGAACATAGAATCGAAACACGTCTCGAGCTCGAGGAGACAGTATTTATCGAGGTACTATCCGCGGCAGCAGAGTCTGCGGCCAATGTTGTGATGTGCAGTTCCCTGGATTTGTCTGCAAATGGCATTCAGGTAGTCGTAGATGAGGACATTGCCCTCGGCTCAATCCTACGCCTGTGTATTGATATGCCCGAACAAGAACCGATATTTTTAGTCGGTGAGGTTAAATGGAAGCGGGCAGATACCGCCAGTGGGGGTATCTGCCTGGGATTCCTGCTGTTTGAATCCGACGATAGTGATATCGCCGAATGGAAACAGTGGGTTGCTGACAGACTAGGTGAGTAGTGCTGCTCTAGTCAGGAAGTCCGAGTACCCGCTTGGCAATAATATTAAGCTGGACTTCAGTGGTGCCACCTTCAATTGAATTTGCTTTGGTGCGCAACCAGGCTCGAGTTAGCGTCAGTTCGTTATCTTCAAAACCATCCCCTTCCCAGCCCAACATTTGAGAGCCCATCGCCCGCAGCATCAGTTCATGCTTGCTCTTGTTTTGCTCAGTGCCATACATCTTGAACATCGAAGACGCAAAACTTGGTGCTTTGGTCGACTTCGATTCTTCAACGTTGCGACGAACCGTAAGACCAAATGCACGATCGTCCATAGATTGCTGGGTGATGTCATCACGCAGATCTAGATCCGCAAGCTTGCCGTTATTTTTCCCAATATAGTCGATCGCAATATCTCGCACCGAACGACCTTTTTGTCCGCCGCCGATACCGCCGCCAATTGAGGTACGTTCATACTCCAATAGCCGCTTGGCAACGGTCCAACCTTCACCCACATTACTCACGACGTTTTTACGCGGCACACGGACGTCTTCAAAGAAGGTCTCACAAAATGGCGATAGACCACTGATCAGCTTAATTGGTTTAACCGTCACACCCGGCGTTGTCATATCAAACAAAATAAAAGTGATGCCTAAATGCTTAGGTGCTTTAGGGTCTGTCCGAACCAAACAAAAAATCCAGTCGGCATTATCAGCACCGGAGGTCCAGACTTTTTGACCGTTGATAATGTAGTCGTCTCCATCCACCACAGCTTTCGTTTGTAGGCTCGCGAGGTCCGATCCGGAGTTAGGCTCGCTGTAACCCTGGCACCACCAGATTTCTCCTTTTGCAATCTTCGGCAGGTGCAACGCCTTTTGTTCGTCGTTACCATACTCCAATAGTGCGGGGCCGATCATCGAGATACCCATACCCAGATGCGCAGGCCGCGCATTAATTCGACCCATTTCTTCCTGCAGAACTCTTGCGTGGGCAGAATCTAGACCACCGCCGCCATATTCCGTTGGCCAGGTTGGTACCACCCACCCTTTTTCACCCATTCGTTCTAGCCATAGTTTGGTTTCAGGGTTTTTAAACTTTGCGTTCTTACCCCCACCTGGATACTCATCTGCGGGCATCGGTGTTCGAATAGAGGGCGGGCAGTTTTCTTCCAACCAGCTTCTTGCTTCTGCACGAAAGGCTTCAAGGGACATAGGTTTGCTCCTGTAGTTCTAGATTTAGTTAAGATTGGGTGCTGAATCGGGTTCAAGATCGGATTCTAAATGAGGCTCAAATTCGAACAACGTGATTTCACTTGTGGTGCCCAGTCGCATCACCGGGCCCCATGTGCCAGTTCCCTGGGACACATACTGGCGCGCTTCACCTAATTGATACATGCCTTTGATGCGATCAAACACCCGGCCAACCAATAAGTTAAAGGGGAATATCTGGCCGTTGTGGGTATGTCCACTCAAGGTCAATTCAATATTGTGATTGCAGGCAGCCTCGAGACCCCGGGGACGATGGTAAAGCAGTAACTTAAATGCATCGGGATCCAATTCAATTTGTTTCAGCTGCTTCTCGACTTGCAAAGGATCTTCCATATCGTCAATACCGATGACCTGTAGATCCTCTCGATAAAATAATGACTCATTGCGCAACACATTCACGCCGAGGTTTCTTAGGCGCTGCAGGATCTCGTCAAGGTCCTCGTACTTTTCGTGATTGCCAATGCAATAGTAGATCGGACCAATCACACTTTTAAGTGCAACAAGTTCAGATTCAGGTACACCGGTTGCATCAATAAAGTCACCGGTGATACATAAAAAATCAGGTTTCTCGCGATTAATGCGAGTAATGACCTTATCCAAAAACCCTTTGCTCCGAGAGCCAATATGCACATCGGTAATTTGGATAAAGCGGACCGGTGCGGTGAGTCGTGGAGATCTCAAACGAAAGGTTTTTACCATCGGCGTCATCGCCACAACGGAGCCAATCAAACCAGCGCAAAATGTGACCGTGACAACCGACCAGGCTGCCATTTCAACGGGCATATCTGCGACAAACACCAGCAGTTCGAACACCATCATCGACATGAGTAGGACCGGACTCACGCCAAGAATCATGTCTGCAATCTGTTTTAGCCACTGGGCCGATTGACCTGCTTTGTTACGCAACAAATACCGGCTGATGACCTGGCTGCTCGCAACCGGAATCATCACGACGAGGGTTAACCAGACGGGCCAGGCAAACCAATCTCCAATTCGTAGGACGGGGTAAACAAACAGTGGGATATGCAGCGCTAAAGCGAGCAGGATGAAGCGCCGGAACTGGCGCCCCCTTGATTGGGCATCTTGCAGAGTGTTGCTGTTCTCAGCCAAGTAATTGCTCGATTAAGATCAAATCAGAGGGCTGAATCTAACAAATGCTAGGCGTGGGCACAAAAGGAACTACGCCTTAATAAGGCACGTGAATCCTACATATTCTTTCGAACCATCAATCGGTGATTCATCGTGCGTTCGGGGGGTGTTTCGTGCTTCTCTTGCCGGTAATGCTTGGCTTTGGCCAGATATTGGCCGCTGCCGGTTTCATCACCCATTGCTCTTGAAATTTGGGCTGAGGCTTCGTAGAACTGGGGCTCATCCCTTTTTAAGCGAATTGCCCTGTCCAGAAACAGCTGGGCATCCTGAAGTCGACCTTCCTCATAGAACACCTTGGCAACAAAATAATGGAAGTAGGGATTTCGCTTACGATAGCGATCAACCCGTGCGGAAATTTCCATTGCCTCGTCGGCACGACCCTCGGTTTCATAATACTGGGCCAGATTCGACAATGCGGAGTAGTTGTATTGGTCTATTTCCAGGGACTGATAGTAGGCAAAAACCGCAAGTTCATCGTGACCGGCGCGACGCATTGCTGCGCCCATATTGTTCCAGGTGTCAGGATTATCAGGGCTTAAAGCCAAAGCCTGACGTAAATACTCGATCGCCTTCTCCGGCTTCTCCTCGACCACGGCCTCGGCACCCAGATTGTTAAAATATAGTGCCATGGCAGCAGAGTCGCTAATCTCCTCAGAAGGACGATCGCCAATCAGAAACTCCGGTAGAAAATCCACCACGTAGGTTTCATCACCTACCCGCCCCACTGCGACGATATGCTCGTAGCGGATCATGGTATCCCGCGCATGATCCCAGGTAGGTTTGACGGAAACGGTCCGATAGTTCGCGTCAAGGCCAACATAACGACCGGCGGCCACAAACAGGTTGGTCATGGCAAGACAATTGCCCTGCCGTGTCCGATAGGTATCCATTGCAGTACGGGAGGACGCAGCATCGTAGCTAATGGCCAATTCGTCGTCGCTGAATAGAAAAGATCGAAGCTCTCGAAGTTTACGCTTTTCACGCCATTCAGGATCGATTCTGGAATCTAAGGCCGCCTTAAAATCATCATCCAGGCGCAATATAACCAACTCGGAGACGGGCACAGCATCACCCAGTATCTCGGATCTGAGCTTTAAAGCTTCACCATTGGAATAGCCGTAATCCAATGACGAGACACAGCCAGTCAGGACTATAAGCCCCGCTGCCACCATGTTCAGAACAAGCAGTTGCTTCGTTAATGCTTTCATTATGCGTTTGGCCAGTTCGGTTTTTGGTCCTACGTAGTTCTGTTCACCCTGGGCGACAATTTGTTCATCTTGCATCGATTATGAGCAAGAAAAGCCTAATTTCAACCGCCAATCCCAGCTTACTACAGCAATATAGGAAAATACGTCGTTCCAACGCACCATCGGAGCGATTCAGCGCAACAACCTCCCATCGGCCAGATTCACTGGCTTGAGGGCCTAACGGGAAGACTTAGCGAGAGTGTGGAGTGTGTGGAGAGCATGGAACTTGTGATGATCACGTCATCCCCAGGATTAGCTCCGACATAGGTACACTAAACAGTAGGTACCCTAAACTGTAGGTACCCTAGGGAAGGCATTCTAGAGAAGACACACTAGAGGAGATCTACACCGAAACGCCTGGCGATCAGAGTCCATAGGCCGAAACAGACAATTGTCAGCACGCAGGAAGCCGCCATAGACCACCAAAAACCCATACGTGGCAACACAAATGGAAAAAATAGGAACATAGGCAAAGTCGGTACCACATACCAAAAGGTATACCAGGCGTGATTGCTGATTTTGGATAGAGGCTGCTGTTCAAGGTGCAACCAGAACAGCGTTAGAATTGTCACCAGGGGTAGCGCCACAATCAGCGCACCGAGTTTGTCGCTGCGTTTCGCGAGTTCCGAAACCAACACAATAATCCCTGCGGTCACGGCGTATTTGGTGATTAGCCAGGCCATTGATATCCCTTTCTAGGTTGAGTGCCCAATTGAGTGCTGGTTTTAGTCCTGGTCGGTTTGCACCTGAATGGAAAGCGTACCGTCGAAGCCCTCACTTAACACAAATTCGATAGGTCGACAGCACACCTGGCAATCTTCCACATATTGCTCGCCACTCTCACTTGGATCCACCAGTACCGCAATCTGCTCTCCGCAGTATGGGCACTGGATATCCCGTTCTTCTAGTGATGGCAGCAACTCTAGCCCAACAAAACCAGCAGGGCGTTGACTGCCATGACAACTAAAACGACAGAGCTCAACAGGAACAGACCAAATCGTAGCATCACTGGATTCGAAGTTGATTGAACCACACTGTGTACAACACGAATGCCAACATAGGCCCAGGCCAGATAAAGATTAAGCCCATCTCCTGCCCCCGCCAGAGCCAACGCCAGAGCACAGGCGTAAAAGGCTGTGGGTTGTTCTAATAGATGATTGTAGTTATCAGCTTTCCACTGAACTTTTTCGGGCAGTAGCTTTGCCAATTCAGAGGTTCGTGCGCCAGCTTCGGGTCCAAGCTTGGCCGCGCCAATGGCGGGTAATCGTGTTGCTGCCATCCAGACTAGTTGAATCATGGTCCAGATCACAAGACAAACAACAGGCAATAAAATGGGTTCCGGTGTGAACATGCTTTTTCCTTTTTATAGTGAGTCACAGGCCCAGCATTCAAGATTTGACCCTAAACTGCAAGAGCGTTAAATTGCGCTGGCTTTAGCCTAAACCTCAGTGATCAACGAAGGAACCCCATGGATATCTACCATATCTGGTGTGACTTAAAGCCGGGTCAAAGCGACCTCGAGTTTGTCACCCATCTACAATCCTACTTTGATTACCTAAAAAAAGAGGCAAACCTCCAAAGCTACCGAATAACACGGCGTAAGCTTGGTCTTGGGCCGGCTGATTTGCTCGAGTTCCACATTATGTTGGATTTTCTGAACCTGTCGGACCTTGACGCTGCTTTTCAGCATGTCGCCACCCGCACCGGTGCTGTTGAGACGTTTCACCATGCGGTAAATGGCAAGGTGAGCAACGTCAAATTTGCGCTTTATCGGGATTTCCCCGATGACGTTCGTGAAACTGGAGGCGAGAAGTTCTAAAAATTAGATTTAGCGCTTTAGACTTGCCTGAACCAGTTCCGCGGCAATGCCGTAAACCGATGATCGCCATTCCGGGTCATCGGCATAGAAGGCATCCATCATTTGTTGTTTGATCTTGCGGCCCTGCTCACTTTGAAGATCACCGTAACGGTGAAGCCACTGATCGGCAATTAAGGCTTCTAAAACCTGCCGTCCTCGAACGGTTCCGTATTCGAGACCGGCAATCACAAGATCATCAATTTCTTGATGCATACCGTAGGAAATAGAACCCGCAATATCCGCTGAAACAGATTCGTTGGTCTTGGCATTTTTCACCCGATCGCCCCATAGTTCCTGGGCGACCTTGAGAGGCTTGCTGTCCGGCGCATATTCAACAATACATTCCGCCGTGCCATAGGGCCCAAGCGCCGTATGAATATCTAACCAGGCGACGGTCTTACCCTGCAGATATTGTTTTGCCAAAGCTCGCAATTGTTGGACTGACCATGCTGGTTCTGTGCCGCCATAAAACAGCCCATTTGGATGGGCATATTGCCCACCTGTGATGGCAGCACCTTGCCAACTCGGATCATCCTCGTGGCGCAGCGCAGCGGCACCCACCGCCTGCCAAACTTCAGCGGTGGCGGCTTCATGCCATTGCTCCGGCTCAAGTGCTTCAGCAAGTTCTGCATAGCCATCGTTATTCTTCAACGCACTGTGATCCGCAAAATTTCGGTTCAGATCGATGTTGTCCTCGTTGACCCGGCGCTGCCAGGCAAAGCCATAGGGATTAACACCGTGAATCATCACCAGCATAAGGTCGTTGGGCAGTTTGTTTGGTAAACAGTCTAACAAAAACTGACATTGAATAAAGGAACCGCAGTACCCTTCAACGCCATGGGTCCCGGAGGACAATACCAATGCGTTCTTTGCATTTGGATCTCCCCAGATCGCAATATCCATAGCAATTTCACCATCGGGTCCTGCTAGTGGATGCACACGGGATTCTGCAACGGCATCGCCTGCCAGGGACAGGAAGGTTGCTCTGGCATCTTGGTATCGATAGTGATGGGTTTGCATCTAGACGCGCTCCAGTTTTTGGTGAGGCTCAGGTGGTAGATAAACGGCAATCGGATCTCCAGGCTTAATCACACCCCCCTTCAATACAATCGCCATCACTCCCGCCTTTCTAGTGAGTTCGCCACTGGTGGTTTTATCCAGTAAGGCGGCTGTAAGTCCCTTTTGAAAACCATCCAATTGGCCACAGGGATTACGTAGCCCCGTGATCTGAATGTCTGTTTCACCAATAGCTAAACGGGTATCCCGGGGTAAACCCAGTAGATCAACTCCCTGGGTGGTGACGTTTTCACCGATGGTTGCCGGATCAACCTTGAATCCTTTTGCCTGAAGTTCTTCCAAAATTTCAAACTGAATCAAGTGAACCTGACGAAGGTTTGGCTGGGTCGGATCTATCTTGACCCGGGAGCGGTGCTTAACTGTGACACCGCGATGGGCATCACCCTCAACGCCCTCACCTTCAATCAGATGAATTTCTTCACAGGCAATCTTACTGAAACGATGTGTACCGTCTTTGGCAACGGAGACCACACGTCTGTCGCTGGTAGGTGCTCTATTCAACTCGGGGGTCCTCGGCATGGGAATGTAAAGTGTCACCAGGGGTCACGTAAAACTCCTTGGTACGTTTGTTAATAGTTTGACGGTGCCAACAGCCTTTCGGCACAACCAAACAACTGCCTTCAGTCACCACAACTTTTTGCCCCGCACCACCGTCTCTAGGCAGAACTTCAACTTCAATCTCGCCCTCAAGAATTTGCAGCAACTCTTCTGTGTCAGGATGCATCTCCCAGGGTGATGGACCACCAGGCATTGACCAGAAGACACCTGCAGCCCCGGTGTTGAAGTCGGCGAGTTGGGTAAACACCATTTCGTTATTGTCATCGGCATCCTTCGCCGGATTAAACGCTTTAAGCCTGGACATCAATCTCTCCTTTCACCACTGCCGACCATTCGGCAGTAGGTCGTAATAGGCAAAAGCGCCATTCATAGGTTCGACACCGCGGTTGAAGCAACTATAGGTCAGGTAAATATTTCCGGCTTCATCTTTCTTAAATACAGAGATGCCGTGGTTCTCACCGCGATCAAAATTGACCGTTTGACCACCAACCGTTCGACTCTTTTCCGTTGGGTCGTGGCTCGATACGTGAAAGTCGACGCCAAAGTCACTGTTTCCCTGAGAGTACCACTCAAAGGTCCAGCCACGTTTGAGTTTCTCGGCGGTTATCTTTTCAATCGACGCACTGGACACCGCAACCAGGCGCGCATCAGCTGAGGCGAATTTTTCTGTCGTGCCATTAAAGGCATTGGCCCATTGGGTGCAGCCTGAGCAGGTAGCATCCCAATCCTCACCAAACATAAAGTGATAGACAATCAGTTGACTCACATCTTCAAACAAATCTGCAAGGGAACATTCACCGGAATCAGAACTAAATAAGTAAGGTTTCTCAACTCTTACAACCGGTAGCGCCTGCCGTTCAGCAGTCAGTGCATCATACTGCCGGGTTAGCGCTTTTTCTTTCGCCAATAAGGTATCTCGCGCTTCAAGCCATTCATTATAGGAGACAGAGTTGTTGGTCATATCGGTGTGAATTCTGAAAAAACGTTGGCTGCTTCTGGGCATTGACCAATCGGTACATAGTCACACACCTCTGCAAATTGACCCCACATCTCAATCACAGCCTCGTTTGTGTGGGCGGACTCAATCGCCTCTGGAGAGAGCCATTCAAACACTTCAATAACAGCCCCTGAACTAGACCGCATGATGATCGATTCTCGGTCAGTCACCAGATTTTGTGCCCTTAGCCGCGCAACATGATCTGCTACCAGAGCATCTAACTCTGCTTCTTTACCGGGTTTGGGTTGATATACCGCCATGACAATCCTGCCCATCTCGTTCTCCTTTTTTGGTCCTTCTATTTTTGTTTTCTATACGCTTTGATCCACTACTTTCTCTGCCACTAATAACATCATTTCAGATTCTCGCTTCATCTCGATCGTGAGTAGCACCAGGGCTGTGGAAACTCGTTCCATAAGACCCCATTGCCAGATTGCATGTTCGTCCTCTTCTGTGAGATTGGCGAGCAGATTACAGCGTTGCCTGGCCAACTTTACCGTATTGCCTTTTAAGAGATCTTCGCTCCACTCTCGCATTGGTACCGCAAGATCGCAGGCCCGCTCTGCGCAAAGGCCATCGGGATCAACAAACTTATATTCACTAGAGTTCGGTACCGACAACAAATTTTGCGCGTGGGCATCTCCGTGAATCAAAAAACAATTATCTAGACTAAAAGCATCTGCTCGTTCAACACAAAAATCCATCGCCCGATAAATGATCTTCTTGTGGCAAGGCTTACCGCTATCCTGCCACTGTCGCTCGATAAACTCAGCCAGCCATTCTGCTTTTTCTGCACCGGTCATAAAGCCATTTGGCCGATCGAGCTTGACCCAACTGGGTTCCAGTGCCTCACAAATTAGATGGATTTGAGTATCAATCGTGCGATCCTCGCTGCCAAGATGTGGACCGAGCCGCTCTAAAAGCAACACATTAGAATCCAGATCGAAGCGTAAAAGTTTTGCATATCCCGCTCCTGCCGCCAACTCATAAGCTCGAACCTCAGCAGATATGTCCGCACTACCGGGCAATCCTAATTTGAGCACAGCGAGTCCACCATCGTTTAGGGTTGCCTCAATCACCAATGCTTCAGTCCCACCCGCCAACACAGAACCCAGAGTAAGAGACCAATCTGACTCAAAGCCAGCAGCCATCTCATCCAAGCTGGATAACCAGCCCATGCCCTCTTCTCCGAGCCCATGGGCCTTAAGCCTCACTTCTCTCGGTAATTTTTGTAACAGTCCGGTCATTTGCTGATTGCTCGAGAAGATGATGTTTCTGAAGTAATGTCTATGGATCGAACCAGCTTTAATAAACGCGCTTGGTCTGATTGGGTTTTGATGGGATATCGATCGAATTCTGTGCCTGTTAATCGAATGTCTGCGAACAAGCTACTTTCATGTTCATGGAAATGCAGAAAGGCTTTGGACTTACGATAGAAGATCCCCGGTTTCTTCTCGACAAGACCTTTAATCTTTCGGAGTTCGCCCAGCAAACCATCCATTTCTTTCAGGTCGTCTGGATTTGCGTGCCTCATCCACTCGTCCAACACAGTGTTTTGATAAGATCTTCTCTCATTAGCCCGCTATCGCTCTACCGAACTCAACATTTAATTTACCCACTGTTAAGTAGATCACTCGGCACACTTTCAGTACAGCAGGATAATACAAATTGGTCGCGCTTCTCCAAGAGCGCAGCTCAAATTACGAAAAGGAATTGATCCATAGGGTGTGGAGTGTCTATTAGGGTGCCTGTATTATTGTACGTTGAAAAATATATCCAGCCCGATGAATAGAAAAACTGACAAAAAAAAGGTTCCTGTGTCCCCCGGCATCTATTCCGCGGGCAAAGCAACCAAGAAGTCTCTGCTGGAAGCCACGCTTCGGATAATCGCCCGCAAGGGATTTGCGGCCGTGACTCACCGGGCTGTCGCTGCTGAGGCCGAGGCTGCATTGCGCACTACCACCTACTATTTCCATACCAAACAGGACCTGATTCGAGAGGCATTTCAATACTTTAACGAGCAGGAACTACAACGACTAGATGAAGTGGATAGCCACCACTCCGACAACGCGATCCACAGCATCGAAGAGAGTGTCGACGCGGCGGTTGAGGTGGTCGAAATGGAACTTAAGGATGCCAACCTCATTATCGCTGCGGAGTTTGAATTAGTTTTGGCGATTGCAAGAGAACCCAGCTACGCCCCTGAATATGACCAGATCCAACAAATATTGCATAAAAGATCCACTGCCCGTATGAAAGCCCTGGGCGCAAAAAATCCTGAACAACTTGCCCGCATGAGCCTTGCTATGATTAGAGGCTATCAATTTTTGTACCTTGCGCAATCCGATAAACCCGCCGACCTCAACACATTTAGAGCTGACCTGCTTGCGCTGGTAAAAAACCAACTCGACTGATGCCGCGACCGACAATTTCTTACTGATAGGATTTTGTTGTATCGAAATTGATACAAATGTATCCTATTCGTCACAACAACGCTCTCTTTAGGGACACGCGCATGATGAATAACTCGGTTAAGAAGTATGTCGGGCTAGTGGTTTTTGGGGGAATACTGCTTGGGAATAATCTCGCAGTGCAAGCAGCAGAGTCGCCGATGATGGAAGAAATTATCGTCACCGCACAAAAACGTGAGGGGAATCTGCAAGAAACGCCTATATCCATCACCGCATTTACGGGCGACGCCATCGAAGCACTGGGATTTCGCCAGTCTGTTGATATCACCGCACAAACCCCGAACTTCAGCGTTGGCTATCCCAACGGGGATACCGGGGTGCCAGCCCCTTTTATAAGAGGTGTCGGTCTGAACGACTTTGGTGTTCTAAACCAGGGACCCATCGCTTCTTATTCTGACGAGACTTACATCTCATCAAACGCCGCCCAAATTTTCCAGTTGCTAGATGTCGAGCGAGTCGAGGTCCTGCGTGGACCGCAGGGCACTCTTTACGGTCGTAACGCGACCGGAGGCGCCGTGAATTTTGTGTCTCGTAAGCCCACTCAGGATTGGGAAGGATGGGCCAGGGCAAACGCCGGTAGTTTTGGGCTAAAAAGTCTGGAGGGCGCCATCGGGGGTCCACTCGGTGATCAAGCAGCATTTCGTTTTTCGTTGCTAAAAACTGATTCCGACGGGTGGATGAAAAACGGTTTTACCGGTAATGACCAGCAAGGGGTTGATGAACTTGCCTGGCGTTTGTTGCTGGATTTCAATCCTAGCGACGATGTGAATCTTTTATTCAACATACATGCAGGCAAAAGTGAATCAGACGCTGTTCAATACCGACATCTGGGTGTGTGGGATGCGACAGGAGCCATGTGTAATAACGCCGATATTCTGGCGGGTAACTGTGTTGACATACTGGGTTACTCAGAGGAACGCCCCTACACCACACTGACGGGCATCAATGTGCCCGCTGCTGACGATTATGATGAGGGTAACTACGACCTCGAAGCCAAAAATGACACTGATTTCTGGGGGCTATCGGTCACACTAAATTGGCAGCTAGGTGACTACCTGCTGACCTCAATCAGCTCCTACGACGATATGGATGACTTTCGACCCGAAGAGACAGACGACAGTCCGAATGACCTGCTAACAGGAGAACTTTCGGTTCTACAAGAATCCTATTCTCAAGAGCTTCGATTGAGCTGGGAAGGCGAAGGACGCAGTTGGTTGGCAGGCATCTACTATCTTAATGATGAGGCTGAAGATAGAACTGCATTCGACATTTTGCGAGTATTAAGATTTAGCGTAATTGGAGATGATGTCAATTGTTCCGCTCCTGCCGGTAACCCTGGCGGCTTTTGTCCCGAGCAATTTATCCAAAAAAGTAAGTCCGGCACCAATCAAGAGATCACCAGCTTCGCGGTATTCTTCGATACGACCATGGAACTCACTGATGATCTTAAGCTTTCCGCCGGATTACGTTATACCGATGAAGAAGTTGATCACAAAAGTTTCTTCTTTTTTGACGAACCAGAAGCCGGATTCCCTGCCCAGCCAGGCTTTCCTTCGAACTCCAGCATAGATTTCCAGAATGTTTCCGGGCGAGTGTTGCTCGACTTCTCACTCTCTGATGACTTGCTACTCTACGGCGGCGTCACTACGGGTTTCAAAGGTGGTGGTATTCAGAGCACCAGTGATGGCACGTCACCCTATGACGAGGAAAAACTCATCAGCTATGAGGCCGGTTTTAAATCAACTCTGGCGGGCGGCAGATTACGTTTCAATGGTGCAGCCTTCTACTATGACTATTCAGACCTCCAGGTATTTGCCTTTGTCATTGTCAACGGAGTGGGTTTCTCTACTATTTCCAACGCCGCAGACGCTAGCAACTACGGCGCTGAGTTCGAGGTACAGTGGATGCCTATCGATGGCCTCTTCGTGAATCTGGGACTGGGTTTGCTGAATACCGAGTACGAGGATTTCATCATCCCGACCGGTGATTTTTCAGGTAACGATATTACGATGTCGCCGGAGATAACCTTTAATGGTCTCGTTCAGTACGACATTTTTCTGGCCAACAACAGTAAAGTGACATTGCAGACAGACTTCAATTATCAGGATGATGTGTCATTCGATGCATTGAATAACCCACTACTGAGTCAGGAGGCTTATTGGCTTTGGAATGCACGAGTGAGCTGGAATTCTGCTGATGACAAGTGGGGCGTCTCTGCCTATGGCAAAAATCTCTCCGACAAGGAATATATGGTTTACGCCTTCGATCTTTCCTTCTTCGGATTTAACGAAGAAATGTTAGGCACACCACGGTCCTTTGGCATAGACGCAACATATAGGTTTTAACCCATGAAATATCGGACTTCCCTACTGATGGCGGGTACTAGCCTGGCACTGGGGCTCGCTAGCTGCAGCACGCCAGAACCAGAATCCAAAACGACTTCTGAGCAAACTGAACAGGTGTCCGACGCAAGGATCACGAGACTGTGGTCACAAAGTTGCGCACTGTGTCACGTCAATGGCGAAGCTGGTGCACCCAGAATCGGCAATACAGGAGAATGGGCACCACGACTTGCCACCGGCAAACCCCTGTTGATCAAGCATACGATTGAGGGTTACAACAATATGCCACCATTAGGTTACTGCATGGCCTGCACGGAGCAGGACTTCTCCAATTTGATTGATCTTATGGCAGGAGGAGCGTCCGAATGAAAATCACGCGAAGAACCCTGCTTTCCTCAAGTGTGATTGCTGCTCTCTACGGCGCCACTCGACCGGCTATGGCATTGACGACATCCAAGCCGACAGCCTGGCGCAACTGGTCAGGCGGTGTGGTAGCCCATCCTAAAGCCCGATTCTCTCCAACCAGTGACGCTGAATTGGCTGAGTTTTTTACCACAACGCTGGGTCAAGTGCGCCCCGTGGGCTCCGGTCACTCATTTACCCCTCTAGTCCCGACCGATGGTCATCTGGTGGTATTGGATCAACTGACGGGATTGTTAAATCACGATCCGACTGAACTGACCGCGACCTTTGCTGCTGGGACCCGGTTAGGAGACATGGGAAATAAACTAAATGACATTGGCCAGGCGATGTTCAACCTGCCAGATATTGATCGTCAAACTCTAGCAGGCGCAACCGCCACGGGAACCCACGGCACTGGCATCGAATTTAAGAGCCTCTCGGGTTATGTCACAAAACTCAGGCTGATCACGCCACTCGGAGAACAGATCGACGTGACACCTGACGATACGGATCTATTTAATGCGGCCAGAGTGAGTGTCGGCTCGCTGGGCGTAATCACCCAGATGACCCTACAAAACCGGACGCCATTCCGACTCAAACAGTCCAGCTGGATTATGAAAACCGATGAGGTATTGAGCCAGTTTGATGAACAGGCGGCAAAACACAGACACTTCGAAATATTTCCTCTGACCCATTCGGACTATTCAATTGCATTGGCCACGGATGAGACCGATGAACCGATCAACAATCCGCCCGCCTCTCCGGAGGAAGAAGCAGCATTTGATGATGCGATGCGTGGCTGGATGCAGGTGCCACCGGCTCAACGCAAACCGCTCGTAAACGGCATGGCTGAGATGATCGAACCCAGTAGCCGTGTAGATGTATCCCATCGGATTCTCGCAAATGTCCGAAACAATCGCTTTAATGAGATGGAGTACTCGGTGCCGATTGAGGCCGGCGCTGAATGTTTGCAAGAAGTGCTCAGAACCATCGAGCAAAAACGCATCGATGTAGTATTCCCCTTGGAATACCGATACGTGGCGCCCGATGACACCTGGCTCTCCATGAGCTCCGGACATGGGGGACACGCAGCCATTTCGATTCACCGAATTGCAACCGAGGACTATCGACCTTACTTCGATGTAATCGAACCCATCTTCTGGAAGTATCAAGGTCGACCTCATTGGGGCAAAGTACATTCATTGAGTGCAAATGAGTTAACAACACTCTATCCGAACTTTGGGCGCTTTCAGGCTCTGAGGGAAAAACTAGATCCAGAGGGAAGAATGTTGAATGACCATTTGAGTAAGCTATTTGGGGTGAAGTCGTGAAACGCAGAACGATGTTAATCGGAGGTGCTGGCGCGGTCCTCGCTGGAGGTGCGGGCGCTTATTTATGGCGCCCGGATGATCTGGGCCAACCCCACGATGCCTATTTCTCGGCTTTAAACACCATGCTACGCAGCGATGGCCCTGGACGTCCGGTGATGCTGCTCGATCTTGCGCGAGTCAACCAGAACATCGACCAAATCAAGGCCATGGTTGGGCCAAACAAAACCTATCGAATTGTGGTCAAATCACTACCTTCAATTCCGCTTTTACGCCACACGATGGAGCGTGCTGATACCAACGCATTGATGCTATTCCATCAACCGTTCCTAAATGAAATTGCCAATGAGATCCCTCAGGCAGATGTGCTGTTAGGAAAGCCGATGCCAGTCAATGCCGTGCGGCTTTTCTACAACAAACTCAACTCCAATGCGCCATTCAAACCAGAGCGACAGGTACAGTGGCTCATCGACACCCCTGAAAGATTGGCTCAATACCAGACACTGGCAAAAGAGTTGGGTATACACATGCGCGTCAATTTTGAATTGGATGTGGGCTTGCATCGAGGGGGCTTTGAAAACCCACAAAGCATTCGTCCCATGCTTGAAATCATTAAAGCCGACCCAGACCATTTGAGCTTCGCCGGGTACATGGGTTACGAGCCACAGCTAACAGGCATGAAAGCGGCATTGCCGGATCCTGCTGTGCAACAGGTTCTCGACATCTATCGCGGTTTTATTGCTGAGGCCGAGGCTGCCGGGTACGACGCCAATAGCTTAACTCGCAACGGAGCTGGAAGTCATACTCTGGGTATCTACTTTGATGACACCGTCATGAACGACCTTTCAGCGGGCTCTGCAATCGTCAAACCAACGGACTTTGATACCTACCATTTGGGTCAAAACGTACCAGCCTTGTTTATCGCGAGCCCTATTTTAAAACGTTACGACGAGCTACGAATTCCCGGCGACCCCGCCGTTGCCAAACTGTTACCTTTGTGGAACCCCAACATGGAGCGCATCTACTACATCTATGGTGGATATTGGAAAGCCCGCGTTGTGTCCCCTGGCGGTGTGCCAGAGCCAATCTATCAAAGCACCAATCAAAGCCCCTATACCACCTCTAAAAAAGTGGACCTACAGGTAGATGACTATCTGTTTTTCCGTCCAACCCAAAGTGAATTTGTAATGCTACAGTTCGGAGATCTCTTAGTCGTAAACAAGAATCAGATCGTCGATACCTGGCCCGTGTTTCAGCAGACGGGTTGATTGATTCAGGACTGTAAAGTAGGGGCCTGCATTCTGCGTGAATCAGCGCCCTCCAACAAATCCAACGCAATGGCCTCTGCCACCTTAATGCCGTCGATGCCCGCCGACAGGATGCCACCGGCATAACCTGCTCCTTCTCCAGCAGGATACAAACCTTTAGTATTGATACTCTGACAATCCTTATCACGTCGAATAGAAATCGGAGAGGACGTGCGGGTTTCAACGCCGGTTAACAACGCATCTTCCATCGCAAACCCTTTAATTTGTTTATCGAAAGCCGGTATCGCTTCACGTAATGCTTCAACCGCAAAGGTGGGTAGTAACTCTGCTAGATTAACGAGTTTGATGCCAGGCCGGTATGACGGCACGACTGTACCTAATTCCGCTGAAGACTTATTTGCCAGGAAATCCCCTACCCGCTGGGCCGGCGCACTATAGTCTCCGCCGCCTAATTCAAAAGCCCGGGACTCCAAGCGACGCTGAAGGTCGATCCCCGCCAGCACATCCCCAGGAAAGTCCTGTTCCGGCTCAATACCCACCACAATGGCGGCGTTAGCATTACGCTCGTTGCGGGAATACTGGGACATGCCGTTGGTGACCACGCGACCTGGTTCAGAGGTTGCCGCCACAACTGTGCCACCGGGACACATACAAAAACTGTATACGCTCCGACCATTTTCACAATGGTGCACCAGCTTGTAATCGGCAGCACCCAGAATTGGGTGGCCCTTAAATTGTCCAAATCGGGCCTCATCAATCACCGACTGGGGATGCTCAATGCGAAATCCAATCGAAAAGGGTTTTGGCTCTACATAGATCTTTTGCTGTACCAACATCTCAAAGGTGTCGCGAGCGCTGTGCCCAACCGCTAGAACAACATGACGACTGTGCAGGGTTTCACCGTTGGCCAGTGTTACACCTGTAATCTGCCCCTTTCCGTCAGGATCATTATCTTTGGCATCTGCTCTGTGAATGGTCTCTACTTTTTGATTAAACCGAACCTCACCACCGAGCCCAATAATCTTGGCTCGAATGCTTTCCACCATCTTCACCAACTTAAAGGTACCGATGTGCGGTTTGCTGACCATCAGAATTTCTTCCGGCGCCCCCGCCTCAACAAATTCATTCAGGACCTTGCGACCCAGATGACGGCGATCCCGAACCTGACTATATAACTTGCCATCGGAGAAGGTCCCTGCCCCACCCTCGCCGAACTGAACGTTTGATTCTGGATTGAGCTTTCGTTTACGCCACAAACCCCAGGTGTCCTTGGTTCGCTGTCGCACGTTCTGGCCACGTTCCAACACAATCGGTTTCAGGCCCATCTGTGCCAGCAGCAAAGCCGCCAACAAACCGCAGGGACCAAAGCCAATGACAATCGGTCGCTGTTGCTCGGATTGCGGGAAGTCTGACTCGGCTTTTGCCACAAAGTGATATTGAGTATCGGGGGAAGGTTTCAGCAGCCGGGCGGTTTTGGACTCGGTCATCAGCTTCTGCTCAACGGCTGCTGAGAACGTGAGATCTAATTGATAGATCAGATAAATCTGTCTCTTATTCCTGGCATCATAACTACGTTTGAAGATGCTGATATCCAACAGGTCATCCGCTTCAATATCGAGCCGATCAGTTACCGCCCGGGCGAGATCCGCGTCCAGATGATTGAGGGGCAGCTTGAGTTCATTCAGTCTTAACATAAGGTGCAGTTTACCACGACCAGGGGAGGACCCCGAATTAGGCCGCCAGCCCTGCGCTATATCCTGAGGACCAGGCCCATTGGAAGTTAAAGCCACCCAGGTGGCCACTCACATCCAAGACCTCACCAATAAAAAACAGTCCCTTTTGCTTCCGCGCCTCCATGGTCTTGGAGCTAATCGCATCGGTGGATACGCCGCCCAATGTGACCTCCGCTGTACGATAGCCTTCACTCGCAGAAGGTTTTAATGACCAGTGATGGAGTTGTTCTGCAACCCGCTGTAGCTGTATATCGGGAATATTCTCGAGACGCTTACCCTCCAGCTCGGGCCAAAAAAGTACCACCAGTTCAGCCGCTAGAGATTTTGCGAGTGAGTGCCCCAATAGTGTTTTTAGATGCATTGAACGCTGGGAGTTCTTGGCAGCGATAAATACTTCCGCTGCATCCACCCCAGGAAGTAGATCCACCGTCACCGAATCACCCGGCTGCCAATAGTTTGAGATCTGCAAAATCACCGGTCCACTGATACCCCGGTGTGTGAACAGCATGTTCTCAGTAAAACTCTCGCCATTGCAGGTCACTTCTACTTCCAGAGCAAGCCCCGAAAGCCGACCGCACATTTCTTTGGTGGCATCACTGAACATCAGCGGCACCAAACCGGCACGGCGCTCAACCAGGTCGAGCCCAAACTGACGAGCAATATCATAACCAAAATCACTGCCGCCCAATGTAGGAATAGACAGGGCGCCGGTCGCTACCACCAGGCTAGAGCAACGGCGGGTTTGTTCAACACCCAGTTGACTGAGCTGCAGTTCGTAACCTGTCCCCTCCGCGAGGGATTGCAAATTCGACACTTCACAATGGGTCTGGATCTCAACATCAACCTTCTGACATTCATCGAGCAGCATCGCAAGAATATCCTTCGCTGAATTCAGGCAGAACAGCTGGCCATGGCGGCGTTCTTGATAGGGGATATTGTGGGACTCAACCAACTGGATAAAATCCCATTCGCTATAGCGCTGCAGGGCAGCCTTGGCAAAATGCGGATTAGCGCAAATATAGTTGTCCGCCGTCACATTGTAGTTAGTGAAGTTACAGCGACCGCCGCCGGACATAAGGATTTTTTTACCCACCTTATTGGACTTTTCCAGTACCAGGACCCGGCGCCCTTGCTGGGCCGCCGTCAACGCGCACATTAATCCAGCGGCACCGGCCCCCAGGATGATGACATCGGTATCAGACATCTAGTTCTGAGGCTTTAAGTTCAGTGGGCTGCCTAAGCAGCACAACACTGTTTATATTTTTTACCGCTGCCACAGGGACAGGGATCATTTCGGCCCGCAAGGCGTGTGGTCTTGGCAACAACCTTTTTATCCAAGATCAGAGTCAACTGGGAAATGTCTTCCTCATTGTCCGCTGACAAATCAATATCGCAGAACAATCCATGTTCTTTGCAGAGGGCTTTCACTTCAGCCTGTTTCTCTTCGGTGTTTACTAACAACTTCAATGGAGACCGCTTGGAACCCAGACGAGGTGGCTTTTTCGTCTCGAAGGGCTTTTTCTCAAATTTAGGTTTAACGAGGGGTAGATTTTTGTGGGGATAACGGGACATAGGCAGGGCTTCGGCAGGGAACAGGCGCGTATTATACAGATTGAGGAGCCATCCATGGAGCGTTGCACAAAAATATCTATGGGCGGTGAGGTAATTGTCCAATCCACACCCCGTGAAACGCTATTTTTGAGTATGATTGGCGCTTTTTAAGATCAGGTCGAACGTTGGGGCTAAATTGGCCCCTGCTCTGCTATTTCAACCAACTACACAGAGATCGTGATGGGCCATGCCCGGAGCAAATCAATATCATGACCAGAACAGAAGCCAATCCACGGGATCTGAAGAAACATCCGACCCATCCAAATTGGACCATGCCAAAATCCTGGGGTGTCTGGGAGCTTCCAGAGGGTTCCAATGGCAAACGTTACCGGTACGGTAATAATCCCGCAAAAGGTGCCGAACTGACCGAAAAATTTGGTCGAGCCACCCGGCTGGCACTCTACACCACACGCCATCACGCCAAAGCCCATGCCGCTGAACTCAACGAGGTGCTCGGCGAAATAATGACAACGGGTCAAATTCAGTCAACGGATGGGCGCAGCATTTGTTATGCCGATTATGGCGGAGAAACCGACGCCCCGGTTTTGTGGTGCCACGGTGCTCCAGGGTCTCGGCTTGAACCCCAGGCGGAGGAAAGCGCCGCAAGATCCGCAGGTATTCGGTTGATTGGAATAGATCGCCCAGGTTACGGTGCATCAGATCCACACAACGGTCGATCTATCGCTGATTGGGTAAGCGATGCTCTAGAAGTCGCGGACCAACTGAACATAGCAAAATTCCACATCGTCGGTGTCTCAACCGGCGGCGCCTACGCTTTGGCCACGGCCTCCATCGCCCCAGATCGAGTCCTTGGGGTTCTGGTTTGTTGTGGTATGACGGATATGCGCTGGGGTGAAACCAATGCAATGCTGACCGCCAGTGCAAGGGTCTGGGAAACCCAGGATAGAGAACATATTACCGCCGTTGTCATCGAAGATTTTGGTGAAGACGGCAGCAAGATGATGGAAGGCGACGACACGGCTGAGTTACTTGCTCCACCCGACCTGGCGTTGTTTGCTGACCCAGCGTTTGCCAATAACCCAGCAAACAACGAGCCTTTTGCCAATGGTGTGATGGGCTATGTTGATGATCGGATTGCCGATGGACCTACCTTTGGCTGGTCGAGTTTTGAGATTGGACGCGTAAATTGTCCGGTGCGTGTGATCCACGGTGAACAGGACCGAATTGTACCCATTGCCCACGCTCACCACACCGCGGAGATTGTGCCTAATGCGATGCTACAAACCTATCCACAACATGGGCACCTCAGTGTGACCGCAGAAATTGTCCCCAATTTGAAATCCATGCTCGCAAAATAAAAACTGAACAAGAAACCAAACAGGAACAACAATATGAAAGATAAGATTGCGAATGACCCCAGACTGGATCCCCGCGTGAAAGCCGTCCTGGGTATGATGCCAGAGTTCATCTCGACACCAGTGGAGAACTGGGAGCAAATGGTTGAACGGGCAAATAGTCCCGAGCAAATTGAGAGCAGCAAGGGCTTTACCGCCATGATGGAAGCCTGTGATGTCGAAGAGATCGCGCCGATGCAGGGATTAACCGCCCGTACCGAATCTATCGTCTCAGCACCCGATGGTAATTCCATCAACTTACAAATCATCCGACCGGACACAAATGAAACCGTACCCTGCGTATATTACATTCATGGCGGCGGTATGCAGTCTTCCTCCTGCTTCGATGGCAACTATCGCGCCTGGGGAAAAATCATCGCCGCCAACGGCGTTGCTGTGGTCATGGTGGATTTTAGAAACTCAGTGACGCCATCGTCTGTACCGGAAGTTGCACAATTCCCTGCCGGACTTAACGATTGTGTGTCTGGTTTGAAGTGGGTATGCACGAACGCCGGCGCCCTTAAGATTGATGCTAAAAGAGTGATTATCGCAGGTGAAAGTGGCGGCGGTAATTTAACCCTGGCAACCGGGCTAAAACTCAAGCAGGACGGCGACATTAATCTGATCCAAGGGCTTTACGCGCTCTGCCCTTACATTGCAGGACAGTGGCCCCAGGATCGCTACCCTTCCTCGACTGAAAATAACGGCATTCTACTCGACCTGCATAACAACAACGGCGCCATGAGTTATGGCATAGAAGCTTTTAACGTAAAGAATCCACTGGCATGGCCTGGCTTTGCAACGGAAGAAGACGTCAAGGGCTTACCGAGAGTAGCCATCAGTGTTAACGAATGTGATCCGCTGCGGGACGAAGGTATAGAGTTCTATCGACTATTGTTGCGTGCCGGCGTCAGCGCCAAATGCCGACAGGTCATGGGCACTATGCACGGCACTGAGGTATTCCCAATATGCTGCCCGGATATTTCAGCCGACACGGCCCGAGATCTGGCCGGTTTTTGTAAAGCATCGTAAGCAAGGCGTTTTTACCCACCCTTCTCAGCTCCAATGGAGTCAGGAGCTATCAATGCACTTCATCGTAATATTTGGTCCTCCAGCAGTGGGTAAGATGTCCGTCGGCGATGAAATTACAAAGCTGACGGACATATCCGTTTTTCACAACCACCTATCGATTGAACCCGTCATTAGGTTCTTCCCTTTCGGTAGCGAGCCTTTTGTCAGGCTAGTTGATTCTTTTCGGCTAAACATGATGCACGAGGTAGCCCAGAGTGAACTACCGGGACTGATATTCACCTTTGTCTGGAGCCTTCAAGAGGAAAGCGATACAAACTTCCTATTGGAACTCTGTAAGATCTTCGATGATGTCGATGCTGACATTAGTTTTGTTGAACTCAAGGCGGATCTTGATGTGCGACTCATCAGAAACAAAACAGAAAAGCGCCTCCTAGAAAAAGCATCAAAGCGAAACGTTGCGCTTTCAGAGAGACGGTTGCTCGAAAATGAAACTGAACACCAGATGAATTCCGATGGTTCTATCCCGTTAGGCTATCGTCATATTGTGATCGACAATTCCCAGCGAACTGCCGAGGATGTGGCTAGCGAAATCATTGATGTTTTGTCAATAACAAGACGTGGCTAGAGCCGACGCCGCTAACTCGCCACCTCCGTCGCCACCTTCGTCAACTCGACACCTTTTTCTGCTGCCGCACGACTTACCGCAAAGTAGCCTGCACCA
>CAXBLU010000018.1:0-33688 GCA_963976815.1 uncultured Pseudomonadales bacterium
TGAGCGAAACAAAAGCCCTGAGCGAGTAAACAGCCTTGAGCGAAACAAAAGCCCTAGAGCGCACCTTCTTTTTCTAACAACGCTTTAACAGCCTCGGCCATCCGCCGATACCCAGCCTCATTAAAATGCACCTGGTCAGACTTCATACTTCGGTCAGCCTCGAGGTCCGCCAGGATGTCCATTTCAATGGGCACGTTCAGATCGCGTTCAAGATCATCGTAATATCCAGCTGGTTTGGGGAAAAGCCCAAATGCCGGGACTGCCAGCATGACCACTTCAACATCCGCAGCCCTGGCAAGCTCAACCATCGCCCGGAGGTTATCCTCGGTTTGTTTTGCGTCCATGCGGCGCAATATATCGTTACCGCCATGGCAAAGTATCAAGACATCGGGTTGGTGGCGCTTTAGTAAACCCCCCAGCCGTTTTTGTCCATCGGTGCTGATTTCGCCGGGAATGCCAGCGGCCACAACCTGACGGCCAATCAAGTTAGATAGTACAGCAGGGTAAGATTTATCCGGGCTAACCCCTGTACCAAAGGTCAGGGAATCGCCGAAGGCAAGTAATACGGCGTCGCTTTCTAAGGGTGCTAATCGGCCGGCTGGCTGGCAAGCGGAGAGAAATAGGCAGGCACCTAGATAGATGCCTGCCTGAACAGATTTACGGAAGCAGATCACTGACCGCGTCGCGCTCTTCTTTCAGTTCTGTTTCAGTTTCAAGCATTTTCTCCTGACTGAAGCTGGTTACAGTTTGGCCTTCAACAATGGACCAATCACCACCTTCACAAATACAGGGGAACGAATAGATCAAACCTTTCTCTATTCCGTAGCTACCATCGGAGTAGATACCCATGGAAACAATTTTGCCGTCACTGCCAAGGGCCCAATCCCGCATATGCTCACTCGCAGCATTAGCGGCGGAAGCAGCGCTACTCAAACCCCGGGCTTTAATGATCGCAGCGCCACGTTGTTGGACGGTAGGAATAAAATCCTTTTCAACCCAGCCCTGGTCAACCAGTTCCATGGCGGGCTTACCCGCTACCGATGCGGCGGTGATATCAGGATATTGAGTGGCTGAGTGGTTACCCCAAATAGAGAGCCCGGCCACCTCAGTGACATGATGGCCGGTCTTCTGGGCTAGCTGTGTCATCGCGCGGTTATGATCCAGACGCGTCATGGCGGTAAATTGGCGCGGGTCCAAATCAGGCGCGTTCCGTTGAGCAATCAAACAGTTGGTGTTTGCTGGGTTACCCACCACTAGAATCTTCACATCACGAGAAGCATGTTCATTTAGCGCTTTACCCTGAACCGAGAAAATGGCCGCATTCGCTTCCAGCAGATCCTTACGTTCCATGCCAGGACCCCGGGGTCGTGAGCCGACCAGCAATCCATAGTCAATATCTTTAAACGCCACATTGGCATCGGAGGTTTGGATAATATCCATGACCAAAGGAAAGGCGCAGTCGTCCAATTCCATCACCACGCCGCTCAATGCTTCCATTGCAGGCTCGATTTCTAGAAGCTGAAGAATAACCGGCTGGTCGGCGCCCAACATCTGTCCGGAGGCAATACGGAAAAGAAGTGAATAGCTGATTTGCCCCGCGGCTCCGGTCACCGCAACTCGTACTGGCTGTTTCATGATTTGTCCTTGCATGATTCGTGAAAGAAAATTGGCGAAAAAGAGCGTAATTATACATGAGTCAGGGCTATGTGATGATCCTTGTTCGACCACATTTGAGCTTGACATTAGTGCGACGCACCAAAAGTGAAAAACCTTTATTTAACAGTATGTTATTGCAGCTATTCCGGATTTTCATAGCTAGCCAGAATGCTTGACTTTAGATCATTCGGTGGTATTGTTTTCGGCCCGCAGGGGGGGCCGAGGCTGCACTCACATCTGCAATCTCCAATATTTAGTGGCAACCGTCAGTTCTTACTTTGTAGATCTGGCTGTCGTCAGTTGTGCCCCATTAGAAAAGATAGGACACCCATGAAAGATAGCATAGTGAAAAAAGGCGGCCTTCCCGCCGCAACAGGCCTCTACGACCCTGAAAATGAGCATGACTCGTGTGGTGTCGGCTTTGTTGCACATATCAAGGGTGTTCCCAGCCACCAGATTTTGCAGGATGCCTACCACATCAATTCCAGGATGGATCACCGTGGCGGCTGTGGTTTCGAAGAAAATACCGGTGATGGCGCGGGCATTCTAACGGCACTGCCATTCTCCTTTTTTGCTGAAGTTGCGGCGGAAATTGGCCTAAAACTACCGGCGCCTGGAAAATTTGCTGTCGGCAACATCTTTCTACCCCAGGATGAGGCCGAGCGGGCAATCTGCATGTCCAATATTGAGGCCATTATTGCTGAAGAACACCAGACGTTCCTCGGTTGGCGTGATGTACCTGTAGATGCTGACAAGGCAGACGTTGGTCCAGCAGCAAGGGCCGCTCAACCCGTCATCAAACAGCTTTTTATCGGCTCCACCACAGAACAAGAACGCTTTGACCGTACGCTATACATCATTAGACGTCGATTTACCGAGCGTCTGCGTCGAGAATTGGTGCTAGAAGAATCCCATCTACTCTACGCCTGTTCGCTATCCTCCAGTGTCATCGTCTACAAGGGCATGCTGACCCCAAGCCAGCTGTTTCCGTTCTATTTAGACCTTGATGACCCAAGATTCAAAACTCATTTGGCAATGGTGCATTCACGATTCTCCACCAACACCTTCCCCTCATGGGATCGAGCCCAACCCAACCGCTATATGAGCCACAACGGCGAGATCAATACTTTACGCGGCAACAAGAATTGGATGACCGCACGGGAAGGTGTAGTTTCTTCTGGACGATTTGGCGGCAACATCAAGAAGTTATTCCCAATTGTTGAACCGGAATTCTCGGACTCCGGCACCTTCGACAACGTTCTTGAATTTCTTATGCTCTCCGGCAGAACCCTGCAGGAATCAGTCATGATGATGATTCCCGAGGCATGGCAGTCAGACGCTAATATGCCAAAGGAAAAAAGAGACTTTTACGAATTTAACTCCGCATTAATGGAACCCTGGGACGGTCCTGCCTCTATTGTGTTTACAGACGGCAACTGCATTGGCGCAGTACTAGACAGAAACGGACTTCGTCCGAGCCGCTACTACATTACGTCGGACGATCGCATCATCATGGCCTCAGAAGTGGGTGTGTTACCCGTTGATTCAGACAAAATTCTTGCTAAAGGGCGCCTGCAACCGGGCAAAATGCTCCTCATCGATTTTGAAAAAGGCCGCATGATCCCTGACGAAGAACTCAAACACGATTTTGCAACCCGTCACCCCTATGGCCAGTGGCTGAATGAAAAACGCATCAGACTGGAAAACATCCCTGCTGTAGCGGACTCCCATGGCTTTGCGCCCGACACCCTAATTGAGCGTATGCAGGCTTTTGGCTACACCACAGAAACCATGCAATTTATGTTGCTGCCGATGGTCACCGAGGCTCGAGACCCCCTGGGCTCGATGGGTAACGATGCTGCCCTTGCCTGCTTGTCAGACAAGTCCCGCATGATCTACGACTACTTCAAGCAGCTATTTGCCCAAATCACCAATCCGCCGATCGACTCGATCAGGGAAGAAGTGGTGATGTCGCTGGAATGTTTTATTGGTCCAGAGGCTAATCTGCTCGAAACCTCTTCTGAGCATGTTAATCGAATCAAAATGCCCCACCCGATTTTGAGTAACGAGGAACTCTCGGCACTCAAACACATGGACTACCGTGGTTGGCACTCTGCCTCCATCGATATCACCTTCGACAGCAGTGAAGGTAAAGCGGGCATGCTTGCCGCACTAGACCGAATTTGTACCGAGGCTTCCGCAGCTATCTCAGCCGGAAAATCACTACTGATACTCTCTGACCGGAATATATCTGGCACCAAGATGCCCCTCAGTGCACTACTGGCCTGTGGCACCGTGCACCATCATCTAGTGGCAACTCATCAACGCACCCGAATTGGTCTCATTATTGAAACCGGGGAAGCACGGGAAGTTCATCATCACTGCCTGCTGACTGGCTACGGCGCTGATGCCATCAACCCATACCTTGCATTTGAAGCCCTTTGGCAAGCCAAGGCTGATGGCTTACTCGACAAAGCAGCATATCCAGAAGACAGCATGATTGTTGATGCGTACAAGAAAGCCGTGGCGAAAGGCATGTTGAAAGTCATGGCAAAAATGGGAATCTCGACGCTCCAATCCTATAAAGGTGCCCAGATCTTCGAAGCTGTTGGACTGGCCAAAGAAATTATCAATCGCTGTTTTGTTGGAACAGCAAGCCGGGTTGAAGGGGTCAACTTTGATATCCTCTTTAAAGAAATGTTTCAGCGGCACCTGACTGGTTACCCCGCTCGACGGGACAACCTGATTCCCTTACTGCCGAACAACGGTGACTTCCATTGGCGTAAAACCGGTGATGCCCATATGTGGGATCCCGAGGCGATTGCTAGCTTGCAAAATGCAGCCCGCACTAACAACAAAGACGCCTACTGGGCGTTCGCCAAACATATTAATGAGGAAACCACACGCCGCTGTACGTTCCGTGGCCTCTTAACCTTCAAAGAAGGTGTCAATGACGGTCCAATTAGTATCGACGAGGTTGAGTCAGCGGCAGATATTGTCAAACGATTCTGTACAGGGGCAATGAGCCTCGGCTCTATTTCAACAGAAAGCCACGAATCACTGGCGATTGCCATGAATAGACTTGGCGGTAAATCCAACACCGGCGAAGGCGGCGAAGACGTTGCTCGCTTTACGCCAATGAGCAATGGCGACTCTAAACGTTCTGCCATTAAACAGGTTGCCTCAGGTCGTTTTGGTGTCACCATTTGGTATCTCGCAAACTCCGATGAGTTGCAGATTAAGATTGTCCAGGGCGCCAAGCCCGGCGAAGGCGGTGAACTGCCCGGCGGCAAGGTCGATGACTATATTGCCAGCATCCGTCATTCAACGCCTGGAGTGGGTCTTATTAGCCCTCCTCCGCACCACGACATCTACTCAATTGAAGATATTGCCCAGCTTATCCACGATTTGAAGAACGCTAACCCGGAAGCACGCATTAGCGTTAAGTTGGGTTCAGAAATAGGTGTGGGTACTATTGCCGCAGGTGTGACTAAAGCTAAGACAGATCACCTTGTCATTGCTGGCCACGACGGTGGTACCGGTGCATCTCCTTTAACTTCGATCAAGCACGCCGGTTTACCCTGGGAGCTTGGTATTGCAGAAACCCATCAAACTCTAGTGATGAACAACCTACGATCGCGGGTCTATCTACAAACTGACGGCCAGCTTAAGACCGGTCGAGATGTTGCGATGGCAGCACTACTCGGAGCAGAAGAGTTTGGCTTTGCAACGGCGCCATTGATTACCCTTGGTTGCATTATGATGCGTAAATGTCATTTGAATACATGCCCCGTGGGCATCGCAACCCAGGACCCAGAACTGCGTAAGAAGTTTGGCGGTCAACCAGAACACGTTGTGAACTACTTCTTTATGGTTGCCGAGGAATTGCGCGAGATTATGGCGCAACTTGGCTTCCGTAATATCAATGACATGGTCGGTCGTTCGGACGTTCTCGAAATGAATAAGGCACTCGACCACTGGAAATCTAACGGTATTGATCTTTCAGCTATCCTAGCGCCAGCAAAAATTGTTTACGAAAATACCGAGACCTACCGCACCATCGCTCAAAACCACGGTCTGGAAAAAGCCCTTGATGTTGAAATCATCAAACAGGCTCAACCTGCCCTAAAAGATGGTACCAAAGTGAATATCGAACTACCTGTCATCAACATTAATCGCGTCGTTGGCACTATGCTCTCCCACGAGGTTGCTAAAGCAACCAATGGAGAACTACTGCCAGATGACACTATCCAGATAAAGCTCAATGGTTCCGCTGGCCAAAGTCTCGGTGCGTGGCTGGCCAAAGGTATTAGTATTACCGTTGAAGGCGATGCAAATGACTATGTGGGCAAGGGCCTCTCTGGGGGCAAGATCGCCATCTTCCCGCCTAAGGACAGCTCCTTTTTGAGTGAGGAAAACATTCTCGTTGGCAACGTGTGTCTGTACGGCGCTATTAGTGGTGAAGCTTACTTCCGAGGCGTCGCTGCAGAACGATTCTGTGTCCGTAACAGCGGCGCGAGTGCCGTGGTTGAAGGCATCGGAGACCATGGCTGTGAATATATGACAGGGGGACGCGTTGTCGTTCTAGGTGAAACCGGGCGCAACTTCGGCGCGGGTATGAGCGGTGGTATCGCATATGTCTGGAACAAGACCGGCAACTTCGAACAGCAATGCAACACTGAGACCTTTGAACTTGAATCCGTAGTAGATCAAGCAGATGAAAACGAACTGAAGACACTAATTGATAACCACTTCAGGCTCACGGGATCAGCGGTAGCAAAATCCATTTTGGACAACTGGGCATCAGAGCTACCCAATTTTGTTAAAGCAATGCCAACGGATTACAAACGGGTACTGTTAGAGCACGCAGAACAATTGCGTATCAGTGAAAGCGCTTAAAGCTAGATATATTGTTAAGAGAATATTATGGGCAAACCCACAGGATTTAGAGAGTTCGAGCGAGCAGTAACCCCATACCGGAAGGTTGCTGATCGCCTGATCGACTTCAAGGAAATCTACACGGAACACAGTACCCCTGAGCTGCAAACTCAAGGCGCGCGCTGCATGGACTGTGGCGTACCTTTTTGTCAGTCAAACGAAGGCTGCCCAATTCACAACCTTATTCCTGAATGGAACGACCTGGTATACAAAGGTCACTGGGAAGAAGCATTAGATCGTTTGCACAAGACCAATAATTTCCCGGAGTTTACCGGCAGAGTTTGTCCTGCACCCTGCGAGGGTGCCTGCGTGCTCGGCATTACAGACCCCGCCGTCACCATCAAGAATATTGAATGTGCAATTATCGACAAGGGCTTTGAAGAAGGCTGGGTTGTACCCACTCCGCCAACATCTCGAACCGGCAAACAGGTTGCCGTAGTAGGTTCTGGCCCCGCTGGACTATCGGCAGCGGCACAACTAAACAAGGCCGGCCACAAGGTGACGGTTTATGAACGAGCAGACCGAGTCGGTGGTCTACTAATGTACGGTATTCCCAATATGAAGCTTGAAAAAGCGCTTGTAGAAAGACGCGTTGACCTGCTTCGTGCTGAAGGGGTTGAGTTCGTCACCGGTGCGAATGTTGGCATTGATGTGGCAGTTGACGATCTCCTAAAAGGCAACGATGCATTACTTTACACCACCGGGGCCACCCATCCCCGGGACTTACCTATTCCCGGTCGAGAGGGTGCTGGTGTTCACTTTGCGATGGAATTCCTAACCGCAAATACCAAGAGTTATCTTGATTCAAACCACAGCGATGGCGCTTATATTTCCGCCAAAGGTAAAAAAGTGATTGTAATTGGCGGTGGTGACACTGGTACCGATTGCATTGGCACTTCCCTCCGTCATGGCTGTGAATCACTCGTAAACTTCGAGCTGTTACCACAACCACCTGTTGACCGAGCGCCAAACAATCCATGGCCCCTATGGCCAAAAATCTATCGGGTTGACTACGGTCATGCGGAAGCAGCGGAAAAATTTGGCGATGATCCCCGGGTATTCTCGGTGATGAGCAAGCATTTTATTCGCGATGAAAACAATGTCCTTAAAGGTGTTGTCACCGTTGATGTTGGACCGGATCTAAAAGAGATTCCCGGTACCGAACGAACCTGGGAAGCAGACCTGATCTTCCTTTCAATGGGATTTCTTGGCCCGGAACATGACGCTTCTGATCCAACGGGTCTCGAGTACGATGAACGCAGCAACTATAAAGCGCCCAAGGGTAACTACAAGACATCAGTGGACAAAGTCTTTGCCGCAGGTGACTGCCGAAGCGGGCAATCCCTGGTGGTTCGGGCGATCAATGAAGGTCGAGAAGCCGCAAGAGAAATTGATCGAGAACTGATGGGTTACACCCAACTTCCTTAACCAAAATTCTGGTTAAAAAAAAGGCGCCTTAAGGCGCCTTTTTTGTTTCATGCTTCGACTAACTAGTAGGTACAAGTGAAGACGAAGGTAGAAGTGACATCTTCAGGCGTCCTTACCGTCACTGTGATTGGACCGGTCCCCTGAACAGGCGCTGTTGGAGCACCAAGGGATACCAGGATACTGCTAACCTCTGTTGAGCTTGTACTCAGTTGAGTTGTACCCGGACTATTTGTGATCGTGCATCCTCCAGTACCTGCAGCAAAAGATATTGTCGTACCCGCTGGCATCTGCTGATTAAACCGGTCAGCAATATCAACTAATATGGCGGAAGAACCAGAGCTAAGGGCTACCGTATCACCAATTTGAGGAGGAACCTGCCCATCGGCATGACCAATCTGAAAATCGGTATTGGCAGCAATGGTAGCGCCAGAATTAGTCGTAACACTACTCGCTGCCTGGAAGCTCGACGCTGCAACCGTTCTTATGTTGATATTGTTTATAAACTCGCCTGTCGCAAAGTCGCGTAAGGCGAAGTAAGCAGCAGACCCCGAAAAGATAACTGTCTTCTCTTTGTTAATACTCACCAGATCACGCGTACAGTATTTCTCTGTTGCCTGATCGCAGGGATCCGCATTGTTATCACATGTGTCTGTTCGATTACTAATCTCAAGCGGACACAACGTTCCGTTGTAGATGCCGTTTCCAGCGTCAAATTTTCCGTTCTCATTAAAATCGATAGGTTCTTCTTCATTACCGCCTACCTGGAAACAATTCCCTAATACTTGACCTGGCAAGGTAACAGGAGACACCGGTCCATAACATGTGCGAGTGGTTAAATCCCTAGAATCATCTGTAGCCGGAGTGCCGTTACCAAAGACATTGTCCTCATTGTAATCAACGAAGGCTTCAGTCAAATCGACAAAGGGTTCATTAAAGTCGTAGAGACCATTGCCGTTTGAATCGATAAAGCTTTCCTCGCCTTGGGTAAAGGCCAGTACGGTCGAGCGTCCACCATATCTTTGACCCAGACCACCTAAATAACCCGAAGACAATGCTCCACCTTGAGCAACACTACTCGCTGCACAGGGAACAATTCCATCTAACTGTAAGGTCGAACGGAATGGCGCAGTTGCAACACCTGGGTTTGTAATTACATGGGTTGTCGCTTCGTTGGCATCCTCATCCGGAAAGCTTCTGGTATAAGTAATTTTCAAGGTTGCCTGACCGCTACAGGTGGCAACCTTACAAGTAATACCAGTACCGTCGCTATCTACCGTGTAGTCATCAGGTGATACTAATACGTTGCCTGTCGTTTCGACTCGTTTGATGGATGCCGCAGTGTAGAAAGTATTAACATCGTTACCAGCTACGGTAGCCACTTCTTCAAAGATTAACATTGAAGGACACCTATTATCCTCAATGTTGAGATTGCTAACATTGGTATCGAGGGGGTCTCTAGGTTCGGTGGAGGTTAATGTAACATCACAGGCTCCGCTGCCACTCGTCGTACACGCAGGAGTAATGGTGCCGAATTCCGTTCGGTATTGAACGCTGGTGCCTGCCACTGGGTTATTAAACCGATCAGCAAGAAAGGAGGTCAACGTCACCGTTTCTCCATCTCTCTCGCTGCCCTCGAAGTTAAGTTCGTTTGCAGCCAGAGTAAAACTATTTTGATCCGCGATGCCGGTATTGATCGACAATTGATCCGACAAGGTGACAAGTGTTGCGGCACCATTCGTCGAGAAGTCAGTGTTATCACCATCATCGTCGGTATCAACATCCAGGCTTGCACGAACGCGGACCGTCGTCGCAATGAAACCCGCACTTACAATCGCTGCAACCTTACCTGTTGAGTCCGTTAACCCCTGGCTATTTTGTAGTTCGATACCACCAACCGTTGACGTCAGCGTAAAGGAAACTGTCTGGTCCTGTGCAGGCTGACCAAGTACGTCGAGCACCTGGAAAACAACCCGCGCGGAACTCGTACCGCCAGATTCTTTGATAAAGATTGTATCTGTGGCAGTTACACCGTCCGGCAGCGTCACGGAGTCAAACACTATGGCACCAATCTGAGCAGGTAGCACCTCGATTGTACCGGTTGCCGTTTCCCCGGTGCTCGCCTCTGTAGCTGTAATAATGTCGCTTCTGGCACAACCTTCATCATCCTGATAGGTCGCCGTTGCAACACCGTTCGCCAGGGAGCTTACGGTTTGAGAAATCGAAGAAAGTGGGTTGCCTGATGTTGCATCGTTTATCCCAACACAGTTGGAGGTAAATGAAATGTCCACATCCTCAACGGGAGTACCCGTTGCATCAAGAACCACAACAGCAACAGAAGATGTTCCACCGGCTGACAATGGTGAAACACCTATACTGAGCACACCATTTGCTGCGGTACCAAGCGGCGCAGCAAAGCCAGTACGTGTTGCCCCAGCAGAAACACAATCGGTGGCGCTTGTGCCTCCACTACAGGTGCCAATTTGCAAACCCGCAATGCCAACCGTGAACTGAACCGAAGCGGTGGTATCCCCGACAATGACGACAAAGTCACCGGTTCCAAAGGTTGTACCCGCCGTTAGCGTGACGTTCACACGGCCGTCTGAATCAGAAACCGCCGTTATCGTTGACGCCGGCGTACCGCTGCCCACCGCCGCGGTGCCTAACGATGTTGTAATGGTGACGGTGCGGTTGGGTAAGTTTGTGCCCGCTGCATCTTCTACCAGTATGCCAACCGTTGCGTTGTCCTCAACGGTGATAATATTTGTGCCGTTACCTGGAGTGGCATCGGTAAACGTCAGAGTTAATACAATCTGTGCGTCGCCAGCATTACCCAGAGTCTGAAAAGTCAGGCTACTTGAGTTGAAGCGTCCGCCATCAATAAGCAGTGTTGCGGTCGCTCGACCAGCACCAGGGGTACTGCCGGCGTTCAATGCAACCGTTGCAATCCCTGCCGCATTCGTTAGCGCCAGACCGCCGATTGGGAAAACGTCTCCCACGCCATCGGTGACAAATTCAACCACCATGTTCGCAAGGGGCGCACCGGTTGCGTCGGTAACAGTTGCCTGCAGTACTCCCGGGCTATCCGCATCAATAGATCCGCTGAAGGCTGTCCCTGCGCCATTTAGCAGCGCAATAGAAATATTCAGATTACTGGTACCAACTCCATCAAAGGGACCATCTCCCGACGATTGAAAGGTAATTGTATTGGCGTCCGGAGCGGCAACCGCAACACCTGCAACCGTAGTAGAAGCAGTAATGCTACCTGGCCCAACTACTGTACCTGGCAGCAAATTGGTTGTCGCAATCCCGCTCGCATTGGTGATATCAATTAGTGTACTCAAAACACCCGAGTCCGCACTTCCACCATTATTCGCCTTTGTAAAATTCACAATGGCACCTTCCACAGGATTTCCCTCGGCATCAATAACCGTTGCAGTAACCGTTACTGGAGCAGCATTAGACGTAGGCGTTGTTGTAGTACCATTTGGAACCGATAAGGTCAGGGTTGCAAATGCGTCCCCAGCGGTAATGAAGTTGATGGTGTCCGCATCAACAGTTTCTGAACCTGAGGTGATCTGCGCACTTAGGGACCCGGAGCCTGAGGTTGTGCCCGCCGACAAGGTTATTGCGGCAACCCCGGAGGCATTGGTAGAGACCGCTCCTGATGTAGGGTTCAACACGCCGGCGGTTGTTGTGAAGTTTACGATTGCACCTTGCACCCCATTACCACTACTGTCGGTAACGGTTACCGTTCCAGTACCTGGATTGCTCCGGCTTACATTGACTGTGCTATCTGGGGTTGAGAAGGTAAATCCAACGGTGAGGGTCGCTGAACCGACTCCTGTACCGCCACCATCACTTTGAATGCCAACGCTATTACTGGTGATCAACACACCATCTACCGATGCTGTTGCCGAGGCTGTACCCGCATCTGCCACGGTTCCAGCGCCAAGACTTATGGTTGCAACGCCGTCAGTGCCTGTCAGTACGTTACCCGTTGCGGGTGTGAGTTGGCCAACACCTGAAGAGAAGTTAACGGCCGTATTGCCAATTGCGTCGCCGGACCCATCAAGCAGAACCGCTCGAATTGTGACGGGTGTATTACCGGAAACATTGCTCGTGGCTGCACCGGTATTGTCCAATATCGAAATCGTGAGGGTTGGAGTGGTTGTTGTTGCGCCACCGCCACCGGTTGTGGTCCCGCCACCTACAGTCGGCGCGCTATCGTCACCTCCGCCACCACCACCGCCGCCACCACAGGCAGTCAGTAAAATTGAGAGGATTGATAGCACTAAATACCTGGGCAGGTGTCGGCGCATGGGTCTTATCTCCTAGTACATCCCAAGGACCAGCTTCCCTCGAAGCCGGACCATTTATTCCCAGAACCTTAAAAGATGTATTTCAAAATATCAATAAAAATCATGTTCTTAACAGAATTAGTTCTGATTTAACGTGAACAAATCGTACTAACTGGAAAGTCAGTAAAAATACCATTGAATCCATCGCTATTTTGCACCAAGACCTGCGTAAAACCTTACCGCAGGCGACTAACGGCGTATTGCAGGACTATAGAGCGGCCTTAAGGAGAGATGTAAACAGAGGAGTTACGCAGAGAAACTAGTTACCGCGTATACTGGCGACGTTTCTGGCCCAGGGCTTTTGGGCCTGGAGAGAGGGAGGCAGCTGATCGATAGCCTGTAGCGCTCGATCCCGGTCGGGATACTGTCCAACGGTCAAGACAAACCAGGGCTGGTTTCGGTGCTTAACCTTAAAGTACCCAAATTCGGAACCATTGCCCTGTTCTGCAATAAAAGCTAACACCCTTGCCTCGCTATGGGAGCCCATCAATTGCAGTGTGTACGCGGCGTCCGGAGCATTCTGCAACCATCTATTTTGAGAAACCCTACCGGCAGCAGTCGGAGGTAGTTCGTTGATCCAGGCATTAGGGTCAGAGTTTTTAAGCACGATAGGGCTGGCGACCTCCGCGACTTGAGGTTTGGTCACATTAGAAACCGGCGTACTGGATGCTTCCACCTGCCTGGGCTGTACCTCAGCAATAGACACTGCCGTGTTCAAAATACCATCGTCGCGGTCCGTGATGACCTGTTGTATCTCTTCTCTCACGTCTGCGGAAGAAGCCAATTCAGAGAGCGATAATTCAGAACTGTCTCTTTGGGCGTTTCTATCAATGCTTTCCTCTGAGGATTTTTCAGGGGCATTCACAGAGTCTCGCCGTAGACCCCGGGTTGAGATAGAGGGAATGGCAGGCTCACTTTCCGAGATTTCAACGGCCACAACCGTCGTGGCACTCTCTCCCTCGTTGATCGACAGCCAGCCGCCAACAATCACAATGGCAAGCACAATAAGAGCGGACATATGTACGAGGGGTAGGCCAATTCGCCGGGCAGGTGTTTCGATCACATCCTCAAGGATACTATCCAGCTTGTCCAACCTACCGCCGCTGCGTTGTATTAGATCATCAATTTCAGCTTCACTGAGTTGAGTTTCGGGTTCACTCTGACGCCGAACAAGGTGCCTAACATCATTTTGCGACAACTTTGGTACGGTGGTATGAAGAATACGATTTTCGAATTGAGCACAGGCTTTACGTCGACCCAGAGAGGCAGAACCGAACATCGCCAGCCCAAGGCCTATTCGGTCAGCGAGCACCAATAATTGTCGAAGTTTGCCCTCGCTCAGTAATGGTGCATCTTCGATTAAAACTAAAGGACGGATGGCACTCGATTTTACTAGCTCATCGAGCGCTTCCAACTCTCCGCCACCGCCTGCAGCAGACTGTCGCAGGCCAAAGCCATTCGCAACCAGTAGTGAGACACTATGTTTGCCAAGCTCTTCACCATGCAGTCGGCATATCTGGACCACGCCTTCCAGCTCAACACTAAGCAGTTCGGACAGTTGGCCATGATTCTCGGCGGTAACAGATAGATAATAGCGACTATAGCAGCTCAGAAACGCCAGCTTGTCTCCGATGCCTAACTGATCGGAGGACGCTGTCAATGTAGAGTGTTCCCGGATTTGCAAAAGAAGTTATCCTTCACTTCATTCCCCAGTTTAAACAAGCTCGAGCAAACCTGCTCCCGCTCTAAGTGTAGAACGTAGTTTCGAATCGTCAACATTTCCGGTGAGATAGGCCGTCCCCAGGGCTTCCAGTAGAATAAACCGCATTCCCTCGTCATTAGCTTTCTTATCCCGGGACATCAATAACAGCATTTCATTTTCTAACTCCGCCGGGGGGGCGGTAGGCAGCCCAGCAGCCTCTACGAGCCGTTTTAACCGCAATCCTTCAGCCTGCGATAGTACACCCAGACGCCATGAAAGGTCCGCAGCCATCACCAGCCCAGCACCTACTGCCTCACCATGGAGCCACTTACCGTAGCCAAGCCCATTTTCAATGGCATGACCAAACGTGTGACCAAGATTCAATAGTGCTCGAACACCGGACTCACGCTCATCTTGAGCAACAATGCCGGCCTTAATTTCGCAGCTGCGTTTTACCATCGTGACTTGGGGTTGCGTGTCTCCGATCCGAATCGCCCCCATATTGTCCTCAACCCACTCGAAGTACTCATGATCCGCAAGGGCTCCATGTTTAATCACTTCCGCTAATCCTGCACTCAATTCTCGATCCGGCAAGGTCTTCAGGGTATCAACATCTATGACAACCGCTTTCGGTTGATAAAACGCCCCAATCATATTCTTCCCAAGGGGGTGATTCACCGCGGTCTTGCCGCCGACCGAAGAATCCACCTGGGATAACAAGGTGGTCGGCACCTGAATAAAATCAATGCCCCTTTGATAACAGGCCGCAGCAAAACCAGCCATATCTCCAACAACCCCACCGCCCAACGCGACAATGGTTGAGTGTCTGGTGTGATGGTATTCGAGCAGCGCATCAAAAATCAGATTCAACGTATCAAGGGTTTTGAATTTCTCCCCATCGGGCACAACAACCACGTCTACCTGATAGTCCCCAAGCGTCGATTTGAGGCGCTCCAGATATAGAGGCGCAATTGTGTCATTCGTGACGATGAGCACCTGCTTGCCGCGGATATGGGGCGTAAAAAGATCCACTTGAGACAAAAGACCAGATCCAATGTAGATCGGATAGCCCCGACCACCGAGTTCGAGATTGACGACTTCCACGAATTAATGTTCCGTTAAGAGTGAGGCCTGCTTCAGCTGGCGCATGATATTGGTGACAACTTTTTTGCTAGATTCTTCACCTACAAAACAGGTGATATCCGCCACACTTCGATAGACTGGGTCCCGCTTCGCTTTGAGCTCGGTCAGTACTTTGGTGTGGTCTGCGCCTTGAAGTAAGGGCCGCTTTTTATCTTTTGCCGTCCGCTTTATTTGTAGTTCCAGGGACGTATCCAAATGCACAACAACGCCCCGCGACATCAGAAACCGCCGATTCTCTTCAGCCAACACCGAACCGCCACCGGTGGAGAGCAGTATCCCTTTCCGGGCCGTGAGATCCTCAATTACCGCTGTCTCTCGGACACGAAAGCCCGCTTCGCCTTCAACATCAAAGATCCATGTGATATCAGCGCCAGCACGACGTTCAATCTCATGATCAGAATCAACAAAGGTAAGATCTAGTTCCTGAGCTAGCATCTTCCCAATGGTCGTTTTACCAACGCCCATCGGGCCAACCAGAAATATGTTTTGTTTGTGGGGGACAGACATGACCGCACTGTAGCCAAGCCGGCGCTAGAAAACTAGCACCGGGGTGAACACTAGCGACTGGTCAAGGAGTCCTTAATCAGACGCGGCGTGATAAAGATCAGCAGTTCCTGCTTATCATCCGTAGAGGTACTACGACGGAAGAGCTTACCAACGTAGGGTAAATCACCAAAGAATGGTGTTTTGGTCACAGACTTCGTTGATTGAGTCGTAAAAATACCGCCGAGAACAATGGTCTCACCATTATCAACCAACACCTGAGTCTTCACATTATTCGTGTTGATACTTGGCACGCCGTTGAATACCGCACCTACCGTATCCTGCTTCACTTCCAGTTCCATAATAATGCGATCGTCCGGCGTGATCTGAGGTTTAACATCAAGAGACAACGTTGCAGACTTAAAACTCACAGAAGTCGCACCGGAAGAAGACGCTTCCTGGAATGGTATTTCAACACCGGATGAAATAGTGGCTTGTTGCTTATCCGCGGTAATCACCTTAGGTCGAGCAATCACTTCTGCACCGCCTTCCGATTCTAAAGCAGAGATTTCTAAATCCAGTAGGTATTTGCTGTCAACCAACCCGATTGCAAAAGAAGTGGCATCCGCGCTACCGACACCTAAATCAACAACCAGGTGATCTGGGTTAGTGAAAGAAATACCATCACCACCCGCTAGACCATCTCGAACCTCCTGTACCGTGGTTAACGAGCCGCCGCTAGAACTTAAGACTGAGTTATTGTCATACAAACCAAACCCAAGACCACCCCAACGGACGCCCATTGCATCTGAGAAGTTTGAACTAGCTGTCACAATTCTAGCTTCGATCAACACCTGACGAACCGGCACATCTAACTTCTCGAGTACTGCGCGAAATTCGTTAATCTTATCTGTGGTTTCGGTGAGAATAATTGAGTTGGTTCGCTCATCAACAATCACACTACCGCGACCGGAGAGAACACCCTCACCTTCACCGCTACCTTCGAACAATGAAAAAATCTCCGATGCATTGGCATATCGAACTTCAATAAATTCAGTCTTGAGAGGTGCAAGTTCTGAAATCTGTTGGCGACTCTCCAGTTCAAGTTTTTCCCTTGCTGCAAGTTCCGCCGCCGGGGCCACCATCAGAACATTACCTAACTGGCGCTTATCCAGACCTTTGGTCTTCATGATAATGTCTAACGCTTGATCCCATGGCACGTTTTTCAATCGAAGTGTGATACGTCCGCTAACGGTATCACTGGCTACAAGGTTCAAATCTGTAAAGTCAGCAATTAACTGCAGCACTGAACGAATTTCAATATCCTGAAAATTTAGAGAGAGCTTCTCACCGCGATATCTGAATATGGCATCTAAGGATGATTCCAACTCGGAAGCCGTTAGCGGTTTCACTTCAAGCGTAAAAACATCATCCGCCTGGTAAGCCAGATACTCATAATCGCCGGTCGGTTCAATCATCAGCACCGTATTGTCTGATTCGGGCAATGCATCAACGGTCAATACGGGAGTCGCAAAATCTGTCACATCTAATCGACGCTGGAGATTCTCTGGGATGTGAGCACCTGAAAATTCAACACGAATACTGCCACCCTCACTGGAGACATCTACGCCAATACCTGGATCAGACAGACGAACAATCACACGACCTTCACCCAACTCACCACGGCGAAAATCGATTTCGTCGATAGTGGCTTGATTAGAAACACGACCGTTGGCAGCAAATGTTGGCGCTTCAATCTGAGCGGAGAAGTCAGAGCTTTCGGAAGAAATTGCAACAGCGGAGTCCTCTTGCCCTACTAAAACGAGCAGAGAATTGCCGACCACCTGTGTGCTGTATGGAACCAACTCGGTCATAGATACAATTACCCGGGTACGGTCGCCGGCTTCAACAACCGTAACGCTTCGTGCGTTGCCAGAGCCCAAAGGATGATACTTCGACTTTAGTCCGCTCTTAACACCCATAAGATCGAGCGCAATTCGAGCGGGTTGCTCAATCGTGTAACCTGTTGGAGTGGGTGGAACGCCGTCAAACTGCATACGAACTTCAATTTTGTCTCCAGGCAATGAGGAGAACTCGATGTTCTGCATATTCACGGCCGCAAAGCTGCTGACTGAATAAACACAGCCCAGCAAAACGGTTAGAATTCCTTTGATCATCCCCTTACCCCAATTTCCAATTCTTGCAGCCACAATTTTCTTATTTGTGATCGCCATGAAACGCTCCTGGTGTGCGACTTCTTAATTCACACTCTTGAGTTCAATTGATCTTGGCCGACGTAACCAACCGCTGGCACCATCACCTACAATCTCGGTCACATCGATTCGTGTATCATCAATACTTTCGATCTTGCCCCAGTTAGAGCCCATAAAGTCACCCACCTGAACCCGATGCACACCACCGGTGTCGTCTTCAACAAGCGCCCAGGTTCCGTCATCCCGCTTTAAATATCCCACCATTTGCAACGACGCCAAACTGAACCGTTCCAGATATTGCTTCACATGATCTTGAGGTGGTTTAACACCAATATTCTGGCGTTGAATGTCAGATTTAGGCGGAATAATAACGGGAGCTTCAAATGGACTCCGACGATTCGAAGCACCATAGGTAAAAGGTTGGTAAGGCTCAAATTCTGGCAATGGCGCAATACCAGGCAAGGGTTTGTTTTCAACCTCTTTCATAAACGCTTTGATGTCCGCGTATTGATCTCCGCCAGCACAGCCGACCATCGTCAAGCACAGGGCAGCCAACAGTATGTGCAGTTTAGAATCGCGGATACAGGTCATATCTAGCCCCCCCGCTCGTCATTATAACGATAGGTTTTAGCCAGAATATTCATACTCAACAGACCACCAGCCTCTTGTTTTAATCGAGCATTTCCAGCCGGACGAATTTCAAAATCATGCAGTGTTACAATTCGAGACAAGTCTGCGACGTCGCTGACAAAAGAACCCAGGTCGTGGTAACTGCCCGTCACACTAATTTGAATGGGCTTCTCAACATAGAACTCATGTTTTACCTCAGCCTTCAAATCGATACTCTGAAACGACAAACCGTTCTTCAATCCCACTAGCGTTATATCTTCAATCAGACCGGGAATCTCGGTATCGCCAGGCAGTTGTCTCAGAATAGCCTCAAAAGAGTCTTCCATCTCTTTCTGCTGCTTTCGATAGCCTTCGAGGTGTGCGGCTTCAAAATATTTATCTTCAAATTCTTTTCTAAGCTGAACTTCTTTTTTCTGGGCCGTCGCCAGTTCAGTTTGTAGATTCGTGACATGCACGAAATAACCAGCAACCAGTGAACCGACAAACACAATTGTCCAAATAATGACCTTCACCGCCATCGGCCATGAACCAACTGCGTTCAAGTCATTTAGCTGTTCGGTATCGAAATTCTGTAAACTTTCGAGGATATCCTGGACGTTACTCGCCATTTTCTATCCTCCCTCCGCTGTAACTGGAGGCTTGGTTTGCTCAACACTTAATGAAAACTGACTCGCCTGGGGACCAAAACTCTGGTCTGCGTCAATCTCTGTGACATTTGGTCCTGTAAACCACACAGACTCATCAAAATTTCGTAGCTGACTAGAGATTCTGTTGTTCGACTCCGCCACGCCTCGAATATCTAGCATCGAGCCTTTAAAAGTAAGCGATGTAAAAAACACCCTGTCCGACAATTTTCGAGCAAGTTCGTCAAACAGCCGAACAATAACCGGGCGGTTACCCTGCAATTCCTGAATGACCTTCATCCTCGCCAACAACTCAGCACGCTTTTTCTGCAGCAACTTAATTTCATCAATGCGCGAAGACAACACCGAAATCTCCTCATTAATGAATTTGTTGCGGGCATTTTGATCATCGATCGAACCATTGTAGAAACGATCAATCGCAAAAATTATGACGGCGGCAAAGACAACAACGCCGACCAGAACATTGACAAATTCTTTCTTCTTTTCTTCCCGGAGCTCTTCGCGCCAGGGAAGTAAGTTAATTTTGATATCACCCATTGGTTGAACTCCAACCGCCAAGGCACACAGAGAGTCTATTCATCAATCAAAACTCCTCATCGCCAGGCCACAGGCGATCATTAACGCAGGAGCATCGTTGTTTAAATTAACCTCATTTACCTTGGATGACAGTGACATATTGACGAATGGATTTGCCATCGAAGCAGGTGTACCTAGTTTGGCCGACACCATATCCGCAAGACCATCGATCGAGGCTGTACCTCCCGCCAAAATTATGTGGTCAACATCATCATAGGCGCTGGAGGAATAGAAAAATTGTAAGGAACGAGTCACCTGTTGGACCACAGCTTCTTTGAAAGGCTGCAATACTTCAGACTCATAGTCGTCGGGCAAACCACCTTGTTTCTTGGCTAGACCCGCTTCTTCGACGGACAAGCTATAGCGCCGCTGAATTTCTTCCGTTAGCTGCTTACCACCAAACAATTGTTCCCGGGTGTAAGGAGTGCCATTGTCCGTTAAGACGCTTAATGTTGTCATTGTCGCGCCGACGTCGACAATCGCAATGATCTTTTCCGAATCACCGTCACCGACAAACTGCTCCCGCACCAAATTGAATGCTCTCTGCATACAGTGGGCTTCAATATCTACCACCTTTGCAGCCAAACCGCCGAGTTCCAAAGCGGCTTGTCGCATTTCTACGTTTTCTTTACGGCAGGCGGCGAGCAAAACTTCAACTTGTTCTTCGCTTCTTGGGGAAATACCCCGGACTTCAAAGTCCAACGAGACCTCGTCCAGCGGGTAAGGAATATACTGATCAGCCTCTAACTCAATTTGATTTTCCATTTCGGATTCAGTGAGTGAAGCTGACATTTCAATTGTTTTGGTAATGACCGCAGAACCGGCAACTGCCACGGCGGCGATTTTGACTTTGGTCTTGGCTCGCTCGACTAGACGCTGTATGGCCTCCCCGACACCTTCAACATCGCTGATGTTTTTTTCCACAACAGCGTTTTCCGGTAGGGGTTCGACGCCGTAGCTTTCGACGCGGTACTTACCTCCGGAGCGGCTTAACTCAAGCAACTTGACCGACGTGGAGCTGATGTCCAGCCCCAACATGGTATTCGGTCCTTTGTTTAAAAAGCTAAACACAGCAAATTCCTATTCAGTACGAGGACTTACGCCAGATATGTGTAATTCCACATTAAATAACACTCGAAACCTCAGCGCAAACAATTTAAATGAATAAAACGCCGTAATCCATTCATTTATTTATAATTTTAGTTCTTACGACCGTCAGGTTACCCTCATTTGAGACTCGACTTTGTGGCCTGAATCACGAAATTCACCTCCGATGGCCGCGGGTCGACACTTATTTTGCTAAATCCATCTATAATACCGGCCGCAATCTAACACCCGAGTGATATGAATCGTTTTCTGCACGCAATTGGATGGACAACCTTCGGCCTGACAAGCGGCCTGGTACTGGTCTTGGCCGCGGCATTCCTCTATCTAAACCCCCAGGTACCGGACGCCTCAACCTTTAAAAATGTGAAGCTAAGAGCCCCGCTTCGCATCTATTCCGCTGACGATAAACTCATCCAGGAATTTGGCGAGCGGCTCCTGCCGATCACTTTTGAAGAGATTCCACCCCTGTTTATCAAGGCGTTGTTGGACACTGAGGACAAGCGCTTTTTTGAGCATTCCGGGATTGATGTCATCACCGTCCTCAATGCAACCTGGCAACTGGTACGGAATAAGGGTTCTATCAAAACCGGCGCCAGCACAATCACGATGCAACTGGTAAAAAATATTTCCGGTGACACCGAAGTCCGCTTTATTCGTAAATTTAAGGAAATGTTGCTCGCTCTAAAAATAGAACAGGAACTCAGTAAAGAAGAAATTCTGACCCTCTACCTGAACATTATCCCCTTTGGCAAACATGCCTTTGGCGTTCAGGCCGCGGCTAACACCTACTATGGCAAGGATGTCGCTGATCTTACTTTGGCTCAGATTGCCATGTTGGCGGGCGTGCCCCAGGCACCGGAAGCCGGAAATCCAATTAATGGACCAGAGCGCGCGATCAATCGTCGAAATCTGGTTTTGCTTCGCATGCTCGAACAAAATTCAATCACCCAGGAGCAATACGAGATTGCCGTCGCATCCCCCGTTACCGCTCAAGTTTATGGTCGAGACATCGAACTCCCCGCTCTATATGTGGCAGAAATGGTGCGCAAGCGCTTACTAACCGACTTTGGGAGAAACGCCTATAACGACGGCTTGATAGTGAGAACAACCATAGATAGCCGCAAACAGCTGGCAGCGGAAGCCGCCGTGACCAAAAAACTCAATGAATATGATCGGCGCCACGGGTACCGTGGCCCCGAATATCGGCGCATTCAAGGGACCGATGAATTCATTGCTGCACCGGAATATGGCTATCCGAATAACTGGTTAAAAACGCTTGAGGGCTCAACAATTCTTGGAGATCAGTTACCTGGCGTAGTTACCCGCAGTGATGAAAATGGCATAGAAGTACTCACCCAGGCCCTGGAACGAATCGAAATTACTCCCGCCGGATATCGCTGGGCGAGACCCTATATCGACGTTAATCGTCGCGGCGCAAGACCAAAGAGTGGCGCAGAACTGGTGGGAGTTGGTGATGTGATTCGCTATCAAAAAAATGAGACGGGCTACGAACTTGGACAGGTGCCGGATATCCAGGGCGCTCTGGTGTCTTTGGATCCCGATACTGGAGCAATCCTGGCCCTGGTTGGCGGCTACGATTTTAATGCCCAGCAATACAATCATGCCACCCAGGCCAAGCGCCAGCCCGGCTCCAACTTCAAACCATTTTTTTACGCCGGGGCGATTGAGGACGGACTCACAGCAGCTTCAATCTATAATGACGCGCCCGTTGTACTTGATGGCGGCGACCTTGAAGAGGTGTATCGACCCAGCAATGCAAATGATGACTTCGAAGGTCCCCTGCGTTTGCGCGAGGCACTATATAAATCTAAAAACCTCGTCTCACTACGGGTAATCCTGGACTACGGCCCGGAGAATGCCATCGACTACGTTAAACGATTCGGCTTTGAGACCAGCACTTTCCCAAGAAACGTCCAGCTCGCCTTTGGCGGAGGCACAATTGCGATCACACCGTTAGAAGTCGCAACGGGCTACGCAGCTTTCGCCAATGGTGGGCATCATGTCGAGCCCTATTTTATTCAGGAAGTCGACTCTATTAATGAAGATGTGCTCTTTGAAGCGAACCCAGCTCGCGTATGCACTGACTGCGAGAACCCGGCACCCCGCATCATGGATCCACGAGTCGCCTACATCATGGATTCGATTTTAGGTGACGTCATGATTCGCGGCACCGGCGCAAAAGCCTACCGAGCTTTAGAGCGCCGTGACCTGCGGGGAAAAACCGGCACCACAAACGATGCTGATATCTGGTTTTCTGGCTACACCCGGGATCTTGTTGCCACTACCTGGGCGGGTTTTGATAACAACGGCGCTGTCGGCAGCCGGGAGTATGGCTCCACAGTCCCCCTGGAAACCTGGGTCGAATATATGGGTGAGGTTTTAAAGCCCGAATCAGAAACCAGAAGCCTGCCATTTCCAGACAGGTTGGTGACCCTCAAGATTGATCCCACAACCGGGTTACGAACAGAACCGTCGGATCCAAAAGGTATTTTTGAGATATTTAGAGAAGAGTTCGCCCCGCCGGCAGCAATAGCCAACCAGCAGGACGAGATCGAGACACAACCGTTACAACAAATCTTCTAGACTAGTCGTAGTTCGGCAATACATCGGTCTGAGCCACACCAGACGCAATTGCTGCTTTGGCAACAGCCAGGGAGACAGCCTTCTTCAACCGTGGATCTAAAGGCTTAGGAATAATGTACTGGGGTCCAAAGCTCATTTCTCCGATGCCTTCGTAGGCGTCCAAAACTTCCTGGGGAACCGGCTCTTTTGCCAGATTACGAATGGCGTGAACGGCCGCCATTTTCATCTCTTCATTGATGTCCGTTGCTCGAACATCCAGCGCGCCACGAAACATAAACGGGAAACACAGAACATTGTTGACCTGATTCGGGTAGTCCGAGCGGCCAGTTGCCATAATGACGTCATCCCGCAAGGAATTCGCCAGTTCCGGCAACATTTCCGGGTCAGGATTGGCCATCGCAAACACAACGGGGTTCGGCGCCATTGCCATCAAACTTTCTTCGGAGAGCAGATTAGCCCCGGATACACCAATAAAGACATCGCTGCCTTCACAGGCATCTCGAACTGAACGCTTGTTGGTTTTGTTGGCGAACTGCTGTTTATAAACAGAAAGGTCGTCGCGGTCGCTGTGGACCACGCCTTTAGAATCACACATAAAGATGTTGGCCTTGTCAGCACCCAGCTCCACTAGCAGCTTCAATATAGCAAGAGCAGCAGCACCAGCACCTAGACACACAATCTTAGCGTCTTTGAGCTCTTTACCCCGAAGTTCAAGGGCATTCAGCATGCCCGCCGCGGTAACAATGGCTGTGCCATGCTGATCATCGTGAAAAACAGGAATATCACAGGACGCTTTTAACCGTCGCTCAATTTCAAAACAGGCAGGCGCACCGATGTCTTCGAGATTAATACCACCAAAGGTCACGGCGATCTTTTCCACAACCATAATAAATTCTTCAACGTCCTGGGTCGTGACCTCAATATCAAAACAGTCCACGTCGGCAAAACGTTTGAACAATAATGCCTTACCCTCCATCACAGGCTTGCTCGCGAGAGCACCGAGATTACCCAGACCTAGAATCGCAGAACCGTTACTGATCACGCCGACCAGGTTGCCCTTTGATGTGTATTCATAAGCAGTTTTCGGGTCGCGGGCGATCTCTTTGACCGGCTCGCCGACACCAGGAGAATAAGCGAGCGCCAGATCATCGGCATTGTTAGCAGCGGTTGTCAGGGACAGAGCAACCTTGCCTGGCTTTGGATGGGAGTGGTATCTCAGTGCGCGTTCGCGCATGTTGTCTTTATCTGACATGGAGTGGCCTTTTTCTATTGACTCTAGGTGGACGGATTTGTTCTTGTTTTAAGGAGGCTAATACTACCTGAAAATAGAATAAAAAAAGGGCGCCAATGGCACCCTTTTTTCAAAACTTTATAACGAGATCACTCTCGGTTATTTTGCTCCGCCACGACCACCGAAGCGCTTGTTGAATCGATCGATTCGACCAGCAGTGTCTACAATCTTCTGCTTACCCGTGTAGAACGGATGGCATTGTGAGCAAACATCAAGGTGGAGGTCTTCGCACTTGGTAGAGCGAGTTTGAATCACATTACCGCAACTACAAGTTGCTGTAATTTCTTCATATTTTGGATGGATTTCTGCCCGCATAATGGCTACCTGGCTGCCGAAAAGGGGCGCAATCATACCAGAGTGCAGATGATTCGCAAGCCCCTTGCCCGCGGCAGGTACTAGATTTGCGTTCCTGTTTCTTCCCAGGGGCTCTAGGGCATAATAACTGCACAGATCCAAGATGATACCAGTGAACCCCACCTATCTAGAAGTAGCGGTACCAGTGCCTCTGCGGCGCGTATTCCATTATCTGCCGCCGAGGGGCTGTAGCCCTGCCCAATGTAAAGTTGGGCTTCGAATTCAGATTCCATTTGGTCGGCAGCAACTCGTCGGCATCATTCTGGGCCAGACAAATTCATCCGACCTCCCGGCTGAGCGAATAAAACCCGCTGAAGCACTCATCGACGTCGAACCCATAATCCCCACCGAGGTATTCAAACTCTGCCTTTGGGCTGCCGACTACTATCACCATCCGATCGGAGAAGTACTCCACACCGCACTGCCAGTTCTGCTCCGTCAGGGCGAAAGTGCTAACGGCACCTACCGGAAACTCATGCCACTTTGGACCGACCCTGAACTGCTTGCTAGAGCACCAAGACAACGCGCACTTTTAGCGGCTTTACTGAACCAAACAGAGGGTTTGGCAAAATCTGAACTCAAGGCCCAGGAATTCACCTCAGCCATCATTAAGAGTGTTGTAGATAAAGGCGCCGCAGTATGGAAAACCTTCGAGGCCACGCAGGCAAAAGCGTCTACACCTACAACAACACAGCAACATCTGACCTTAAGCCCCGAACAAGAGACGGCACTTTCCGCTATAGGGCCGAAGGGTACTTATCTGCTATTTGGCATCACCGGCTCCGGCAAGACAGAAGTCTACCTACAGGCAATTGCCAGGGTGATCGCCGCCGGTAAACAAGCCCTGGTCCTCGTCCCAGAAATTGGCCTTACGCCCCAGACAATCAGCCGATTCGAGGACAGATTTTCCGTTGGCGTGGTCGCGATGCATTCGGGCCTGAATAACCGGGAACGCCTCTCAGCCTGGCGAGATGCAGCTACTGGCCGCGCCCGGGTCATCATTGGCACACGATCAGCAATATTTACACCGATGCTAGAACCCGGTCTGATTGTGATTGACGAAGAACATGACGCTTCTTTTAAACAGCAAGAAGGCTTCCGCTATTCCGCCAGGGATCTCGCCGTAAAACGCGGCCAGCAAGAACACATACCTGTGATCCTGGGATCAGCCACCCCCGCCTTGGAAACCTATGCTAACGCCATAAACGGCAAATACCAGATGCTCCGATTACATGAGCGCGCCAATGCTGCAAAGGTGGCCCAATATCGAATTATGGGTATTGAACACCAGGCATTAACGGAGGGGTTTTCGCCACAGCTCGTTGAACTTATGGGTCGCCATCTGGAGCGCGATGGCCAGGTCCTGGTTTTCTTGAACCGACGCGGGTTCGCCCCGGTTTTGCATTGTCGCCAATGCCTGTGGCTATCCAGTTGCCAACGTTGTGACGCCAGAATGACCTATCACCTTTCAAGTCGAACACTCATTTGCCACCACTGCAGTAGCAGCCACAATGCCCCGACCCAATGTCCCGATTGTAAAAGTCGGGAATTAGTCCCCCTTGGACTTGGCACCCAGAGATTAGAAGCCGGCCTAAAACAGCTGTTTCCGCAGGAAAAAATTCTTCGCATTGATCGCGATTCCACCAGAGCAAAAGGCGCATTAACCGACAAGATTGAAGAGGCGAACAGTGGAGCACGGGGCATACTACTCGGCACGCAGTTACTCGCAAAAGGCCATCATTTCCCGAATGTAACATTGGTTGCCATCATTGACCTGGACTCAGGCTTCTATAGTTCTGAGTACCACGCAATAGAACGGACCGGTCAATTATTACTCCAGGTGGGAGGACGCTCGGGTCGAGAACAAAAACAAGGTGTCGTCGCCATCCAAACCCTTTTCCCTGATCACCCCATGCTGCGCAGCTTAATTGATCAAGGCTATGAAACGTTCTGCGAAGCGCTTTTGAAAGAGAGAGAAGAAAGTCAGCTACCGCCTTACACCTATCAAGCAGTCATCCGAGCTGAAGCCGCAAAATCCGGCAATGCCTTTGACTTTCTAGAACAAATATCAGATGGCGTGCAAACACCGAGTACTGTTGAATTGTTAGGCCCCATTCCATCGGCAATGGAAAAACGCGCTGGAAAATTTCGCGCACAACTTTTGGTCGGCAGTACAAACCGACGTTTGCTTCATCAATTACTTAACGCTGCAATAACCGTTGCAGAAACACTTCCCAGCTCAAGAACCGTCAGGTGGTCAGTAGACGTAGATCCTTTTGATCTAATGTAAATTATTCGCCCTATCAATCAATTGCTGATGTTCAGGCCTAATCGCCATCACACAAAAAGGGCTGACATTCGCGCCTCCCGTATTACCAACAGGCACTAATCCAAACACTGTTTTTGTCAATGCCCCAACGATTCTGAGGGCTTGCCCAACAAGTTCACGCAGGTTTTTCTGGCGAACCGCCCACAACCACATCATCCAATGTGCTTTGGTATGAAGGACTGTTGATGTTTGCCCAAGCACGTGAGCGGTTTCTAGATGTGAGAATTCTTGTTCGAACCTACCTTGTAACCTCGCTTCTTCCGCCAGATTAAATTCGCGCTCAACAAAAGGCTCAATATTTTTTCTGTATTGTAAATTCATTTGCTTCCCACTCAGTTCGCAGCACACCCATTTTAATAGAGTCGTAGTAAACCCCTTCGAAGTAGCGGACCTGCCTTAATCTACCCTCAACCACCATCCCAACGGACTCTGCACAACGAATCATTCGAGGATTCCCGGACCAGGTAGTCAAGCCAATTCTCGCGACATCCTGGGATTTAAACAGGTGGTCCAACCACAGGGTCAAGGCTCTTCGGCCAATTTTTTTGCCCCAATGCTGATCTGAATAAAGCACGATGCCCAGTTCGAGCCACCGGGTAGCGCGATCTTCCCAATGAGCACTAACGGAACCCACAACCTCACCCTCAAAGTCGATCAGTAACGCACTGTCGCCCTCAATAAATCTCGCCATCGTTCCCAGGCGAAAAGACTCCAGCTCTTCTTGTTCGTGGGGATAATAGGGCGCATCGTATTTTTTCCAAACCGGATCAACATAGATAAGCTGCCAAAGCCGTTCACTTTCGGTAGGCAGCGCAGGTCTGAGAATAAGTTGTTCCCGTGCCGTTGTCAGAGCACGTACCCATTACTCATTGCGATCACAGGTAGCCAGAGATAACTGGCTACGAGGGTCGAGCCAGTAAAGATGACAACAATACAGCTCGCCATCGCGCTGACGCTGTAGGGACGGGGTTGAAACATCAGCAAAAGCACACAACCGACCTTAATCAGCAGCCCTCGATCTCGCTTGATTTCTACCAATGACATTAACCTGTGCATCAAATTTGCTTTAGCCCTTCGCTAGAATTTTGAAGGTTTCACTTTGAAATTCAATTGTGTCACCAACAACCAGCTTTCGACGTTTTCTGGATTCAACCTCACCGTTGACTTGCACCAGCCCGGCATCAACGGCAGCCTTTGCCTCACCTCCACTAGAAGCGGCACCCTCAAACTTGAGCACCTTGTAGAGTTCAACGTATTCCCCTGTAATCTCAACTTCCTTCATACTTCTCGCCATCTATTCGTAGGTTCGTATTTCAATCAGATGCTTATTTGGGTCGTTAAAATAGATCGTTGGTGCGGCGCCTCGAGCCCCCACTTCATTTCCAGGCCCTTTATTTGTTCCAACAGATTCAAAGGTGGGACCATAGTCTATTCCGGCCGCTTTAACCCGCTCAAAGATTTTGTTGAACTCATCAGCACCCACAGCAAAAGCATAATGTTCAAAGCCTTTTGTTCCCCAGGGCGCTAGTTGAAGCTGAAAACTCTCATCAACGCGAATCACCGTAAAAGGCCCGTCCACTCCCGCGTTCGTAAAACCCATTATCTGAGTATAGAAACTAACGCTCGCATCAAGATCATTTACCTTAAGAATTACGTGGTCTAAATACGCCATCCTGTCACCTCATTCCCTTTGTAGCTCTGACTCAGTTTTCCCAAATAGTGACCGGGCACGAAACAAAAGCACGGTAGGAATCAAAAAGAAAAGGCTTGTGATTACAGCAGCGATAGGTCCGCCACCTCGATGATCGCCGTACTCAGGCCCGGCAATGATATTAAATACTGCCATCGCAATTACAATTTGCGCACTGTAAACACCAGCCCAGGGCCACATCCAGGATTTCATTTTCCAAATGCCATAACTACCCGCGGCATAGATTGCCCAGTGAATTGGTTCAGATAACTTCGCTGGCCAGCCGCGAATAGTAAAACCAAACCAGACCTCTTCCCATCGCTCAAAGGGCTTGGTGAAGAAATCAAAGGGCATATAGATAAATGTCATGTACAGACAAAAAAACCATATTAGATTTAGCCACCACGGCCTCAAGGACCATTGCATGCCTATACGTCGAGTAAACTCATTCATAGACTGTTATTTCTGCTGACAACAAGATACATGCTTGATCGAGACTGGATTGATGTCAATCTCTTTGCAAAGCGTCTTTCCACCAGGTCACAGCAACTGCATAAAATTGCTCAAAGTCACCCCCACAAGCGGAACAATATCCATATCTAGAATCCCGGCTATCGGAACCCAGGCACAATCATCTGTTGTCCCATCAAGCTCCTGCCTCAGCATGCCGCCCACCAGAATTGTGCTGTACACAATTTGAATAGATTGAAAGTCCTCATCGGGACCGTGTTTGGTGAATGAGTGGACCCCGAGCACCCGGTCTGGCTCGACGACCATCCCCGTCTCCTCCAACACCTCGCGCCTCATTCCTGCTTCCGGTGCTTCGCCAAAGTCCAGACCACCTCCGGGCAAGGTCCAGCGTCCAGAGCGCGTCAAATGGCACAACAACATTTTGTCCGCTTCTATCACAACGCCGTAGGCGCCAATTCGAATTCGCTGTGGTATCGCATCGGCCGTCATACTTCAGCGTCCTCCAATTTAATAGGTCCTATTTCCATCCGCGCCTCAACATAGCTAGATCATCCGCAACCTTAAGTCAGAGCCTTAATCAGCACATCAACGAAGCCATCAAGATTCTCAAACATTTGACTGTGCCCCGCTTTTGGAACAACGCCAACCTCAACCCCATGGGCTTTTAACTCTCCAGGATCTGGCGCATCGGGACTTACTTCGACCGTACCTCCCGGCAGTGAGTTTTCTCCGTAAATAAATGTACGTGGAATAGTCAAATTCAAAAACCGATTTTTCAGAAGCGGATCAAGTTCTACTAACGATTTTGCATTGCCATAAAGACCGTCTGGATAAACTGTCGCCCATAGGCCCGAGAGGCGAGTTGCCATTTCATCACCTGCTACCGCTGATTCAATTAGACCCGCACGGGTACGTGGGAACACCTCGCCAACATATTCTTCCTTTGAATAAGCGGCAATCCGCCGAGTGCCAGCACCACCACCTGGCGTTATATTGCCCTCACCGACGACTAACTTAGCAACCAGGTCAGGCCGCGATAACGCCAACAATATCGCAATGGTTCCACCCATGCTGTGACCGACAACCATAGCTGCCTTTATATTTTCATGATCGAGAATTGCCGCAACAGTTTTTGCATGCTCTTCCATGGTGTAATTGAATGATCCTGCATGGTCGCTAAAACCGGAGCCTAGATTATCGATCAGGAGAGCACGGTGCCTGGGCATCTTCGGGTGTGTCGCAACAGGAAGGAAATTCGCAATCGCTGGAAAACTTAGCGCAGGCAGATACACAACAACATTACCCTCAGCCGAGATGTCGTAATATCGAATAAACGCTTTCCACTGAGGAAGATACAAACTCTTCATAGAGTTCCTTTATTGTTGATTTAATCTATATCAAGTTTTCATAACTGACTGATATCTCTCAATACTCTCAATCGGCCAATACTCACTTCGGCGGTAGTACTCCTCAACCGCGGGAACGGCACCGCCTAAATTTACCCAATCCTGTTTTGAAGCCGTGTAAATATGTATATCGGGCGCCATAGAAATCGCATTCTCTAGAGTCCCCACCCGAACAAACGACACTCTTTCCTTTGCAGCCCCATAATAGCTCCACAGTGCAGATTCACATTGTTTACAGCGCACAATCGTCTGCCCCGCTCCACTGTTAGATGGCATCAAAATAGATTTGGTTTCACCTTCAAGGACCACAATATTCGAGGACTCTATCAATGCATTCACAGCAAACGCGCTTCCCGTTTCTCTTTGGCACCAACTACAGTGACAGCAATGAATGAACATGGGCTGCGCATGCAGTTCGTAGCGCACGTGGCCGCAGGAACAGGCACCAACAAGGACTGTTTTTATTCCCTCATTCGTCTTCATGATTAACTCTCTACTATATGCGCAGCTGGAAACGTCCCAACGATTGATAAAGGTTGACCTTTCCGGTTTCCTTCAAGAGCGTGCAATCTGTTACCCGGCGGAATACGAAGATCTTCTATTCGGGCTGCGAGATTCACATATTCTAGCTTTCTAGAGGCTCGCTTCGATACATCCAATGGAAATCGTATCGCTTTACCTTTGGTAAATAGATCGTAGCTTAGTCGAGCTTGAGTTTGATTACCTTACCTAGCTTGATTCGCTTTTTTGCATGCCGCAAATCATAAGTGTCTTGCGTCGCTAACCAACTCTCAGGACTACGCCCCAGAGCTTTTAATAGTCGAAGAGTCATTTCTGGACTGAGCCCACTCTGCTGCTTCAGTATTTTGTTTAAGGTAGATGCTGCCACATCAAGTTTTGTCGCTAAACTACAACAGCTAACATTAAATGGAAGCATATAGGTAGACTGAATGAATTCCGCTGGATGAGGAGGATTGTGTATCGTCATTAGTGATAGTCCTCGTAATTTACGATATATACATTCCCGTCAATAAACTCAAAAGTGATGCGCCAATTTCCATTTACAGTGTTAGACCATAAGCCTTGTCGATTTCCCTTCAAGCTATGAAGTTTGTATCCAGGAATATCCATATCATCTATAACTCGAGCTGTATCTAACGCGATTAACTGCATCCTGAGCTTAGACACGTGATCGGATTGAATTCCGCGGGCGCTTCCAGATTCAAAGAATCTTGGACAAACCTTTGTGTTTGAAAGATTTGATCACGCGTCAAGTGCAGCGCGTTGCGCAACATTGTCAAGAGACATAACACCGCAAACAGCGGCAGATTTGGAGCAGCGAAGCTGCGGAAAAGCTGTCCAGCCCACACAGTGGGCGGCGCTGCTTTGCTTTGTTATGCATTGCTCACTGCTCCGACCATAATACTTGTGTGCCAGTGTTTGGGGGATGTTCACCCCAGTTTAGAATTATTTCTTTCTTGTCAGTTGGTTTAGCCAAATGACCAATACCTCTAAAAGTTAGGTATATGTAGTGGTCAAAGCAACCCTCGACCATAATATTCCCATCGTCAGGCCGTATCTTCACCACATTTAAATCTGCGAACTCCGCTGGCATCTCGTAGCGTTCGTCTCCAAAATGATACCCATCTATTGGTATATCATCTCTATGTGAGTATTCCTCCATGTCACGGTAGAGCTGAGACAGCCTTTCAGTGGACAAAGATCGAGCATATGCGACCGCCTCAGAATCTTCTTGGCAGGAGTTCACTGGCCAGATCAATGCAAAAATAACGACAAAAATTATTGGCAGTGAAACTAGTGCCAAAACGACGTAAAAGAAATTCCACGCCAGTAATTTAGAGCTAAATCCTTCACTCATTGGTTTTATGCATAACACCAAGTTAAGCTGCCAAGCGGTTCTGGCGCGCGGGTTGCGCAGGCAAGCCGCGTTCCAGGTTCCTTGGTCAGCTTCAACTTCATGTTATCCGTCGGAATTCGGGAGTGATTCTGCAATCTCTTGCGCTAGGCCAATAATCCGATCTGCTTGTTGCCGCAACTGTAGCGCCAACTCGGCTGCATTCTCCCGATCTATCTTGAAGCTCGCAGAACTCATTCTCAACAAGAGTCCACGCTTGTCATTCGTATACTGGTGGCTGAGCATACCGAGTTCAATGTTCTCTGCGACCCAGTTTGGGTCAAGGTCTCTTGGCATGAAGGCAAGTCTGCGGGATCTTCGTGCGAGTTCGTCAATCTCACGGGAGAGCTGCAATATCTGTTCGCGTTCTGCGCCCGGGGTTGAAGCCGCCGCTACCGCTTCAAGTCTCGATGCAATCGACCTCTTAGCACCCGCAATTTCGACTAGCGCAGCGACGAACGGCCTCACTTCCTCAGGTTGCCTTGCGTCCGAGACCCAACCGGCGATGAGCTCAGCGAGCGCCACGACGTCCAGATTGATTGCGATTTGTTGTGTCCGCTTCGTCTCGCAGTTTGCGGCAAGCGTGATGGACATCAGTATCCAAGTTATGAGCAGGCTCCGTATTCTATTCATACGACGATCCCCAAAAGTAGCGAGACGAATAACACCCTGTTAAGCGGCAAATCGCCGAGGAACCAAATGTGATCCACATTTGGGCCGCAGGTGATTTGTCCGAGCGGAGTGACCAAA
>CAXBLU010000019.1:0-11103 GCA_963976815.1 uncultured Pseudomonadales bacterium
CTGAATAGTTCAAAGCTGCACCCGTTTGCTGGACTTCCCTCGGTACAAAGCTGGAGAGCCCCCCCTTCCGCGAGGTCACCAGAGGTAGCAGTCGAAAATCGGCAACAAAACCCCGAAACCCCCAGCGTTCTCAAGAATGAGCTCGCCGTTTACGCCCGAAATGAGGGTAGACAACATCATGGCGAGACCGGTTAGGGCCTGAACAATCAAGAGTGGTCCGACGGCTAGTGCCGCGTGCGACAAACCGATAAAGCTCAGTTGGTCTTGGAGAAACAGATGTAATAAGCCCGCTAGTGATCTGATCATTGGGTACTTTCATCGTTGGCGTCACGTTTTTTTTGGGGGGGGGGCACCAAATTGAGATGTGAGGCCTGGGCAGTGATCAAGACACTGTCCCAGTTCTCCATTCATTGTGGTTATAGAGAGCCAACCGCCTAGCAGCTTTCAGGTCATTACAACGACTTCAAATATTCGACGAGGTCACTCTGTTGATCCTCATCGAGACCAAGGGCTTTTCGGTCGTTGTAGAGCGTGACGACATCCGCAAGCGTTGCAGCCATTCCGTTATGGAAATAGGGCGGGTGTTGCCAGATGCCTTCCAGCGGAGCTGTGCGGTACATCTTGGTTGCACTTCGAGATGCGTACCCCGGAGCTCCGTCAGGCTCCGGTTCACTCACAACATCCGATGGATCATGCAAACGACTATTCGCGTCTGTGAACTTGGGCCCGCTATGGCAGGAAGAGCACTGTGCCTGGCCATTGAACAGCTCTTCTCCACGGGCTGCTGCTGTAGGATCAAATGAACCTTCGGGAGGTTCTGGCGAGAGCAGCGACAGTTGATAAGCCTGTAGCGCCGGGAGCTTATCCGTTACAAGATCTTCTGTGCCGTTGGTTACATCAACCCCGGTTCTGGGTTCGTAAAAGGAACCTTCCCCACCCATCTGGGTGACAGCGACGTATCGGTTCCAATAGGCGATATCGTTGCCGTCTCCGGTTGATGTTGTCTTTTCGATACCGTTCAGACCAAACGCAGGCGTGATGACATGCGGACTGCTGATACCGTCCTGATTGAACCTGGCGTCGTACATCCCTGGCCCCCAGGAGTTGTAGATGTCTTTTTGTGCGGGAGTAAGTGCAGGCGACAAGGCGATAATGGCACCCGGGTTCAGGTCACGGTTGGCCCATCCGTCAAGTCGTTTGCCAATGCCCGGGGCAAAGGAATTGTCCACGGTCGAATGGCACAACGCGCAGGTCACACCGACACTGGTGAGCGTATCCACGTCGTTTACCTCCTCCACGGTGCCTTTGACACCGACTACCGCATCCAGCTTGAGTAATGCAACGGTGGTCGCAGGTGACTCCAGATTAATGGTTCCCTGTGCGATTCCATTAACTACAGCTTCAGGAAGTGCTTCCGCATCTACTTTTAGTCCCACAGAAAGGGCTGTGACCGGATCAACGGCTGACTGAATAACATCGTGCATTTCCAGCACGTCCGTCCAGAAACGTTCATCTCCAAATGTGTCATAGCGGAATATCTCTTTTCCGAGCGCAAGAGTTTCCGGGCGTGCCGTTGTCCCAAACGTCCATCCAAAGACCTTTCCAAGCGTGTTATTGGACACATCCTTTACTTCCGCAGCGATCTGTACTTCGCAGTCCTTGTTCTCGGGAAGGAGAGTATCCGGGGTCAAAAAAACGGTCCTCGCGTTGTTCTGGAAGCTGACATCGGCAAACGTTACCTCGGATTCGTCACATTCAAGGCGAACCTCGGCGGCCGAAAAAGTAGTGCTATCAAGTGAGCGGTTAAAGGTGATCGCAACCTGGGTATCAACTGGAATCAGTTCACCCTCGGCTGCCGGGCTGACGCTTTGCACAGCGAAAGGAGGCGAACTTCCGTCACTGCACCCAACCAATGTTGCGATGCAAATTGCCCCCACCAGGGCGCCTACTGTCTGTAGGTGTTTCTTATTGCTGTTCATATCCCGTTTCCTTCGTTAGGCCGGTAACGGCGCACGTAAATACACCCAAACCCCGATTATTCAGGGCTGGCTAAAGCGACAGATGCGGGAAATTGGAAAAGGTTACCGAAAGTTTTCGGACGGTGGGTGGCACTTTAATGCATTGCCGTGATGACACTACCGACAAAAAAGCCTGAAACCTTTTCGTCAGAGCTGCATCTGGTTCATTGCCACATTAATTAATCACAAACGAGGAATGGCTATGAAAAAGTTACTGATCGGTTTGTTGGGTATGAGTCTGGCAGCAGGCGCGTTGGCCCATGACGAAGACAAGGTTGCCCAGATGCCGCCGGAGGGACCGTATGTGCAGGTGAGCGAGGTGTTGCCGCTGCCTGCATTTCTGCCGGGCCTGGGGACACTTTTTGTTGATCCGGACACTTTGCCCGCTGGTCCATTCTTGAGCTATGACCACGATGGAAAGTTGTCGGCTACCGTCTACATGACGCCCCTTGAGGAATTGAAGAACGGTGTCGCTTACGATGACCTAGCGATCGGATCTCATGAAGTGACGGCTGTTGACATCTACTACAACGCAGGGCATCCCGGCGTGGAAAGTCCGCATGCTCACGTCGTGCTATTCCACGACAAGGGCGCCAAAGATCGGTTGGCCAAATAGGCGACGAGTTGTCTCCCTTTTGGTTATCTGAGAGCACAAGGAGGGCCTATGGCATAACACGGCTGAACTGGGTTGGGATCGCAGGCAGAACGCTTACTTGGGTTTGAATAAAACGGGAAAAGCATGCAAGACCAACCCTGGCTCAGCCTGGGTGCTGAAACTTACGCCCCTTGTTTTGCGAATAGAGGCCGTTGATGACCATAGGAATTCAAAATATTTGTACGTTTGTCGCGTAACCTTTTTGAAATAAGAGCATCTGATCAGTAAGACGTTTCTCAAATACCGATTGGACTGCCCGCCGGGTATCTGGCTATGAACTGTTCAAGGCGTAGATTACTGAAGTTGTCGGGCTCGCTATTACTTCTGAGTAGTGGTGTGACTGAGGCTGCTGGCGAAAGCCAGGTTGTTATCAAGATGCAAGGTACACCCAGAGGTGAAAGGGTTTGGTTTGATCCGAAGGGGATTGCGGTAGATCCGGGCACAACAATTACCTTCGTCAATCAGGATCCTGGGAATTCTCACACGGTGACGGCGTATCACCCTGAGTATTTTGATCGGGTGCGGCGGATGCCAAAGGCTGCCAAACCGTTCGGTAGTGGCCATTTGCTTCCGAACCAGAAATTCAGTCTGACGCTGACGATTCCTGGTGTTTATGACTATTACTGCGTGCCGCATGAAATGGCGGCTATGGTTGGGCGGATCGTCGTTGGAACGCCTGAAATGGTGGATTGGGATAGTTCCGCTCTGCGTGCGGGCGGAGTGAGTGGACATGTAGCGACTCAATTCCCTTCGATCCGCGATATTGTTAATGAAAGCTGACAAGGTCTCGTTATGAAAACTTCTGTCGACTCCCTATCGCCCAAGCCCACCATTGGCTTGCAAACCTCTGAAGACGAGCTTGTAAGACTGGCAAAACAGGGGCATGAAACGGCTGTAAGGGAGGTGATCAGAAGGCTTAATCCGCGTCTGTTTCGTATCGCCCGAGGCATTATGGATAACGATGCCGAAGCCGAGGAGATCGTCCAGGAAACCTACCTCATTGCCTTTTCCCGCATTGCAGAGTTTCGTGGGGATGCCAAGCTTTCAACCTGGGCCACTAAAATCGCGTTAAATGTTGCCCGAATGCGATTGAGAAAACGTCAGCCTACCGAAGAATACGACTCGGTCTCGGAAGAATTTCATCAGGAAGCATCAGTCATAGCGTTTCCAGGCAGCAGACAACGTTCCCCCGAAAACGAGCACGGCGTTGCACAGTTCCGGGAATGGTTAGAGGCAGCAGTATCCGAACTGCCGAGTCATCTTCGGGTTGTGTTTGTTCTCAGAGAGGCAGAAGGGATGGCGTTGGCCGACATTGCGCTGGACCTCGGCATTACCGTTATGACCGTCAAAACACGCCTGTTCCGCGCAAGACGACATCTTAAGTTGTTACTGGAGTCGCGTATCCAGGGTGGGTTTGAAACAGTCTATCCATTTGATGGCGCCCGTTGCGCCCATATGGCGGATTCCGTTGTCGAGCTCCTTGCTGATTTTATCCGTCCTCCCAGTTAGTGATTGTCCCATTCCGGCTCAATTGACGATCTAAATGCAGTTTGTAGTTGTCCAACGCGCATTCATCGAAAGGGCACGTGGACACCAAGCGAAAGGAAATTCATTAACAAACTATTACTGGCGAAGTCTATCCTGATGGGGAGGTGCGTGATACACGCCGGAGATACGATGGGACGCGGCACTTTGGAGGAACTGGAGCAGCTTGATGCCTGGTTTGGCCGTCAGAAAATCATACGCACAAAATCCTCATCGCGGGCAACCACCACTGGTGTTTCGAGAGAGAACCAAATCAGTGGCGCCAACCTAAAAAATACACAATGTTATTCCCAAAAGTTATCCGGAATGTACCTAGATCATCTCCTGTGGAGAACAAACCTTTCTGCTCCTTGTTTTTTAAATATAATGGGTTGAATCTGATTTATTGTTGAGGAGGTAAGAGTGAAACGTCTTCTAATTGTATCGAGCTGGGGTTTAAGTATTTCTGTTTTAGGAGTTTTTGCTTCAGTGCTCATGGCCTATCCTTGGGCATCGAGGTTTTCGATAATGGGTCAGATCATCGCTCATATTTCGATACCGCTATGGGCGGCCGGCGTTAAACTGTTCTATGTGTTGAGATTAAATGCCCTGAGAAATATGGAGCGGAGATTGAATATGCTCGCCAAAAACTCGCGTAGCGCAGAATAATAGATCCAATAACCTGTAATGCCTGCGCTTTAAAATTATCGAAGCATAGGTGGAAGTTAATATGTATATTGCAAATTTTTCATTCATGGAAAACTGCGTAATAGGTTCAGTAAGCGGGCTTACTCTTTGGAATGGGGGGCTCTTTTCAGAAAGGTTGATGGTGAATGATGCTGCATGGTTTTTGGCCACGAAAGAGGAGGCAGAAAAGTGGTCAAGGCAGGCCATTTTCGACAGTATGTTAGGCGAAATTAAGCCGGCTGTGAATGGCATAAGGTTATCTGTTGCGATCCCCATTTTATTTTATATGAAAGGATTATATAGATTCACACACGATCTGTATGGATCGGGTTCTCTCGGAGCGAATTCTCTTGGGGTGGACTCATATTCGATACGTGAAATAATCCGGCAAGATTTTATCGAGTTAAGTTACGATCTTCCGTTTAATGGAATACTGGTAAGTGAAGGTAATTATCTGCTGTGGAGCTTCAATACTTACTCAGTTTTTATTGATTAGAGTGAAGTGGTGGCCAGTCGGTCGCTCCGGCCTAGCCCGCGATCTTCATCTGACGTCCTTGTCAGGGCGTCGCTAAGCAAAATCGCTATGGTTACACCGAAGATCAGGATGCAAAATGCATATAAAAACAGCCAACACGATCTTTTATTGTAGAAAGTGGAAGGAATGTGTCGACTTTTATAAAAATAAAATCGGGTTTGAGGTAAGGATGTCTCTTAATTGGTTTGTTGAGTTCAAATTAAATGAGGCGTGTCGTTTAAGCATTGCAGATGAATCAAGAGCCTCAATTGATAGCAATGAGGGTAAAGGAGTAACCATTGCACTCGAAGTAGGTGATATCGAAACTGTACATATATACTTGAATGAGGCGGGCCTTTCCCCTCCACCTATAAAAGATCATTCTTGGGGAGCAAGAGTCATTCATATTCATGATCCGGAAGGCAACCGGATCGAATTCTGGTCTATAAACTTGGGGGCTAAATAACAATGCTAAGGAGACTCTGAATAAGTCTCAACATCCGCGACAAAAGGGCCATCGCCAACCGCATAGAATTCGTTGTCGCCATGGATCAGATAAACTTCTCCGAAGCCGAGCGCCAGAACGCACAACCTCCTTATCCGCTATCTGCCGTGCTGCTCGATGGCGCCGTTCATACGAACGTACATTACGATCAGCCTGTTGGTCCCGAAGGACTGTCCCTCCCCCAGCCCACACGCTGTTGCTAAGGTTGGCCATTGATCGTGACTTCACAGCAAGACAGTCTTTGCGGCGTTAAAAGATGTTGCTGTCCATTTCAAAAAGCGAACTGGCGAGCCGCTTGGGATCGCTGGTGAAATTGAAGAGTGAAGTGGACCCGTTTGCTTAATTTTGGGTTTGGGTTATTGTGGGACTGAGAAAGACATTTTCCTGGGTAAGAAACCTATGAATTTTCCCAACACTGCACCCCTTAAATTTCATCGGACTATGTTGTCCGAGGGGGCGTTGTGTCTTGCCGCTTTTCACTATTTCCGCTGAATTCGTCGTACTAATCGCCGAGTTCGGCGAGCCCCCCTGAACAAGCACACCAATTGAATATTGCATTCCAGGCTTAGAGGAGTCGGTATGTCCGAACGTCCAGCTATTTATGTCTTAGACCATGATTTTGATCGCTTATCTGCCATGTTGGAAAAACAGCCAAATGGCAACGCGACAGCTGAAGCGCTCTTGCAGGAGCTTGATAGGGCCACTCTGGTTGAGACCGAAAACCTTCCTGCTGGCACCGTGACCATGAATTCTTTGGTCCATTTTAAAAATGAGGGGAACGACGCCGAGTATAAGCTCAGGCTCGTTTATCCGAGACAGCCAGAGGCAGATGAAGAGCATGTATCCGTCTTGGCTCCGGCAGGTGCGGCCCTGTTGGGGCTTCGAGTAGGTGATCGTATTGATTGGCCTTTGGCCGGCAAGAAAAAGCTCAGTCTGAAAATCATCCATGTGACTCACGTAAACTAAACAAGGAAGGCCCATGCATCAAAAAGACACCCTTGAAGCGCTTTACGAGCAGGTGGTCCTGAGAAACCCTGCGGAGCCAGAGTTTCACCAGGCTGTTCTGGAAGTTCTGGAGTCTTTGTCGCCGGTAATCGCCAAGCACCCGGAGTACAAGGAAGCAAAGCTGCTGGAGCGAATTTGTGAACCAGAGCGGCAGATCATTTTCCGGGTTCCCTGGGTGGATGACTCAGGAACGGTGCAAATCAATCGTGGTTTTCGGGTTGAGTTCAACTCGGCCCTTGGGCCGTTTAAGGGTGGTTTGCGGTTTCATCCCTCCGTCAATCTGGGCGTGGTTAAATTCCTGGGTTTCGAGCAGATCTTCAAAAACTCTCTGAGCGGGATGCCAATCGGAGGGGGTAAGGGTGGTTCGGATTTCGATCCCAAGGGACGATCTGACAATGAGATTATGCGGTTTTGCCAGTCCTTTATGACCGAGTTGTACCGACATATTGGTGAGTACACCGACGTACCAGCAGGCGATATAGGCGTTGGAGCCAGAGAGATTGGCTTCCTGTTCGGCCAATACAAACGCCTGACCAACCGCTACGAATCCGGTGTGTTGACCGGGAAGGGGTTGGGCTGGGGCGGAGCCCGTGTTCGTAAGGAGGCGACAGGATACGGAACCGTTTATTTTGTCCGGGAAATGCTGGCTGCTCAGGGAATGGAACTGGAGGGCAAAGAGGTGGTGGTCTCTGGTTCCGGGAACGTCGCAATTTATGCGATGGAAAAGGTTCAGCAGTTCGGTGGCAAGGTTATCGCCTGCTCCGACTCGGAGGGCTACGTCTACGACCCTGCCGGAATTGATGTCGGTTTGGTTCGCCAGATCAAGGAAGCGGAACGTGGTCGGATTAGCGACTATGCAACTCGTCGTCAGAACGGCAGTGATTTTGTGGCGGGAGCGTCCATTTGGTCGTTGCCCTGTCAGGTTGCCCTCCCGTGCGCAACTCAGAACGAACTGACCGGCTCAGACGCGATGGCGTTGATTCGCAATGGCACCATGGCTGTCGCCGAAGGTGCCAATATGCCGTGCACCCCAGAAGCGGTGAAGTTGTTCCGTGATGCTGGCACCTTGTTTGGTCCGGCAAAAGCCGCCAATGCAGGTGGTGTCGCAACCAGCGCTCTGGAGATGCAGCAGAACGCTTCTCGGGATTCCTGGAGCTTCGATTACAGCGAACAGCGCTTGAAAGACATTATGATTGAAATCCACCGAGCCTGTTTCGAGACGGCCGAAGAGTATGGCAGGCCCGGAGATTATGTGTTTGGTGCCAACACCACAGGGTTCTGTAGGGTGGCTGATGCGATGTTGGCATTCGGTGTTATTTGAGTCGAAGCAATCTTGAATCGTTAGAACGCTAAAATTCGTCAAATGTCGCCATTTTTGCGTTCGCTTCCAACTTTTCATTGTTAATGGATAAAATGACGATGCCACTTTCCTCGCCGCCGACGCTCAGTTTTATGTAGTCGCCAGGCCTGCTGCCAAACAGCGCGAGTCCAAGAGATGAGTCTATCGGTAGGTCTTTCGGATGGACGTCTCTTGGCCCAATAGCTTCCACTAACCGGAATTCATGAGGCTGGGAATCTGCACAATCTATAATCGTGACCCAGCTTCCAATCGTTGCCATTTCATTCTCTCCAAGAATAATCGCTTTTATCAGGCGACGACACTTTCTTCTCATGATTCCCAAAGTATCTAAAGACACAAGAAAACCAACATCAATGTTCATAAAACCTCTGATCAGAAACATGATAAATTCATATAAGGTGTGAGAGTTCGATAAGTAAATGCAGATGACATTACCGGAAAAAACCGTTATTGAAGGGGAAAGGTTGACCCTTTCCCCTATTGCTAATCAGGCGTTTTTTTGTTTTTTATTTTTTCTTTTCTCTTTCAATGTTTTTTTAGCCTGTTTTTTCGGTTTTTCCTTACTCATTTTCATGCTCTCAGTTATAAATAGCGCTGCCGATAGGCGCTTTATAAAAACTGGTCGGCATTTTATTCATGCAATCTGATCACCTTTAGTATGTTTCGGGTTTGCCAATAGGCTACCTTCTTTATTTATTTAATCAAGTGAAGGTGACGTGTGCTCATAAGGTTCTAGTGGTTCCGGTTGCAGACATAGAAATACTAAGAAAATATCAGTGTGTGTCTTCGGTGCTCGTCCTGATGTACAGGCGTCCGTCTTCGCCCTCAAAAATAACGCCAGCGCCGATCAGGCGGCATAGTCCATGCATCGTTATGTCTTCGTTAAAATCCAAGAGTTCTGAAAGCTCATGTGGGTGGGGCAGCGGTTCGTTGATGTTCCAATAATTAGAGTCAATAAAAAAACGTAACGCGTCAGTAGCCTGCTGTTTTTTTATTAATCCAAAACAATATTTTCGAAACAAAAAAATTATTACGTTCATGAAGATCAAAGCCTCCAAATAATTATTTGGTGAGCATTTTTCGAAAACGAGCAGAAAATGGGAGGCTCAGTCGCGGAGCCTCCCTAATCTATTTTTATTGTTGTTGTTCCGAAAAATGCCTTGTGCAACTTTGGCCTGAATCCCCTCAGTATTAGTTACTACTATGCTTTCAGGCGATGTACCTAATAGCGCTAGTCCAACGGAGGAGATCGTTTATGTTATTTTGCAGTAACTTTAATGGTTGCGAGCACAGAGCGTGCCGTGCTCGCTTACTAATGGAAGGTGGTCAAGAGATACTTTCGTGAAAACATGGCTGCTCTCAATGTGTCCTGAATCCCAACCATAGCAACAATTAAAATAAAGGCAAGAGTGGAGCTTACAATAACTGGCAAGACGACGAGCGGATGGACTTCTCGCTTCTGTGAGGCCGCTAGCGTTTGCCAACTTTAGACGGAGAGCTGGATGCGCTGGAAGGAGGACGTCCGGTCAGGAGAGGAGAGACAAGGCAATAGTTTTACTACGCCCTGTTTCTTACTCTGCACCGCGCCTAGCGAGGCTGTCTCTGGAGGTCATGGTTGATCTGTTCTCGCGTCGTATTGTGGTGTGGTTCATGAAAACCACTCTAGATCGTTGCCTGGCATTGCGGTTGCAATGCTGATGGCGGTCTGGCGTTGAAGATCGAAGGAAAAAGTAATGGTTCAATCGGATAAGGAAGCAAGCATGCCGGCCGTGAGTTTCGCTAGAGGCTCTGTCCCTATCGAACAACACATCGCATTAGCCGATGTTGCAACTATCGGGAGAGCACATTGATGGAGAGGCATTCCGGTGTCTGAACTCTGAGTAACTAGTGAAACTTGCCTGAGACCAAAAGAAGAAGTTGATGGCTATCTGATGCACTACTGCACCGGGGTAAGTCCATTACGCCGAATCCGATGTCCACCACATTTCGCGCGAAACACTGCGGAACGAGGGGATCTCTGTGGCGGATGCTGTCGCCCGCCTGGACATGAGCCTCGCCGGGGCTGAGGTTTACTCTGACTATGTGCCTGCGGACCGTCCATGGATCGCCAAACTATACGGCTATCAAGGCAGGGAGCCATCTTTTCGGTTCCGTTCTTTTTATAGCCTGCTGCCCCCGGATAAGGTACGCCTCGTACATAAGGAAATACGATTCGACTCAAACTGAACACCGCGCTTTCGCTGATGTCAGGAAGATCATCTGCACGCTGAACTATATTTCGCCAGATTAATGGCATGGTAATCGCGATCAAGGCATCCTCTATGGACACCTCCTGATGCACATTGGACCTACGCCAGTCCACAAAATCGTTTTTGGCTGTCTTGTACTGAGAGTTGGACTTACCCCGGTGCAGTAGACACTCCTAGCCTATGATAAATGGGGCGTGTCCATTTTATTGGGGGAAGTCCACAAGGAATCCCCATTCCTAGGCAAGGCCACCATGACCTACAGCATGGGGCTCCCAGAGCCAGAGAATAACTTCGGCGTTGATCTATCAGTCTTCTGGGGGGATTAAGGTATTGATGGAGCAGAAAGGATCGTCAACCGCTTAATCCGGATACCCCAAAAACTCATGAACTAAAAGGCACAGTGCGTGACGTTTAACTTATGCGCGGTGTCTTTATTCATAAGCTCAAGCCTGATGCCTCGGGCCAGAATGTATAAGAAATATTTTCAATAAGTCGCTGAGAATATGGTATTAATGCCCGCAACACGCATATCGAAGGTAATATTTACATGCAAGATATTGGGGTATCCGTCAGTGGGCTGCTGGGG
>CAXBLU010000020.1:0-8065 GCA_963976815.1 uncultured Pseudomonadales bacterium
AACTGGATGGGCCGTTGAAAGAAGGGGAGCGCGTGCCGCTGACGGTGAGCTTTGATGGCGCGGAAACCATGGAGGTTGAACTGAAGGTTGCGCCGCTGGATGGGGAGATGAAGATGGAAGGGGATGGGATGGATCATTCCGGGCATTGATTCGTAGAACACCGATTCCAGAACTTTGGATGCATGGTTTAAGTTTATGAACTATATTGAGTTTTTGGACTATGTGCGGGTAGGTGTGTGGAATTATACGAATGCTGGATATACGCCCGGAGTTTTGCGAACGAGTTCGTATAACACGCTGTTAAAAAGGAAAATAGAAATTGACAGTTGTGCCTGGTAAGGACTGGTACAAAGAGATTAGTGGGGCAAAATCCCTGCCGACGCGCTGCCCTTATGCCTCTGTAAAAAGGTGCCCTCGTTATTACCAAAGCATATCCCTTCATGGCGATATTGGAGGTACGTCGCTCAACGCAGAAGAAGATAATCAGTTGCTGAACTATTGGAGCAAGTCCGATTTGTGGCCAAAGGTTGAGGAGCAGGCGACCTCGGTCTTCAAAGTTGATGACCAAGTTTCATTTATTTCAAACTTCTGTCCAGAGGTGACTTACCAGCGCTTCGGCTTTTTCTGCTCTCATTTAAGCTTTTATACAGATAGCTTAGACAGGAGAATTGCTCACGAAAATTTATCCAGGCGAGGGGCTGAAGAAGATGATCTACAATGGCGATTCGAGAGTTCGACGGAAGAGCATTTTTCAGACTGCGATCTATATTCACTAATCCGTGAATCGGGAGCCTTTGTTAAAGAAAAGACAGAGCCAGAAATCTCGCCTTGGTGGAGAGAACATGCAGCGAAGATTGCTGTGGGTAGTATAGTTGCTCTGACAGCAGCTATTTTTAAATTCATATTTTCCTGATTTTTTAACAAGTGAATCAAGCCGACCGTTTTGCGCCGGCGCTCCAAACGGCGGCTTATTCTGGCGTTAATTTTCTAGGAGCCGACTTGGATCCAACTGAAAGATATGTTGAACGGCACTTACGTCACCGCGGTTTTAAAGACATTACTTATGAACCAGACGGTAACGTACCGCCCGATTTCTTACTGGGCGGCACTATTGCTGTGGAGGTTCGACGTCTAAACCAGAATCACTTCGATGGTGGGAAATTTAGGGGACTTGAAGAGGTAGAGATACCACTCTGGAGAAAAATTGATGACCTTACCAAAAGCCTCGGTCCGCCATTGTTTGGGCAAAGTTGGTTTGTTTTTTTCCGTTTTGCTCGCCCGGTTGCTCCATGGAAAACTCTTGGCCCAAAGATAAAAACTGCTCTCCAGTCATCTGCTGAGAATCCCCTTCAGAAAAAAAGGGACTATTTTTCGGAATGGAGATTTTGAACTCGACATTTTTCCGGCAAGCAACCGGCACTCAACAATGTTTTTGATCGGAGGTTGTAGCGATGAAGAGTCCGGCGGTTTGGTCTTAGCTGAGATGGAAAAGAATATTCGCTACTGCGCTGCCGAAAAGTTGAGAAAGGTCTCCAAAGTCAGAAGTAGATACCCAGAGTGGTGGCTTACCCTCGTAGACTATGTTGGCTTCGGAATTGACGACTACGATCTAGAGATGTTTCGCAATCAAGTCCGAATTGAACATGATTGGGACAGGATCGTGGTAATCGATCCTAATGAACCAACTAGATACTTTGAAATCTAACACATATGAGCCTTCTCGGATTCAATAGGCAATAGTCATTTTTTTGGCCGCGCCAGCGGCCAACCCAAACCGTGAGCGAGAACGCCTTCCTCCTCAGCCTTGTGGGGCTGTCAGGTACTCACAGTAAACACATATAGGGGCGCTCTTAGGTGGCCTTAGATCACGACCTAACCGGTCGTTCCATCGGGGGCAGGGTCACCAGCTATTAAGCCTTTAATCCCATTCCAAGGGCGCGCATACCGCAAACAACATGGCTTTTGAGCCTAGCCAACCTTTGGGTTAACATTTGGCAGTCGTACGGAACTCAAGGAAAGGAGAGCAGGACACATGGAATGTCCAACCATTTCCGGACTTCGGCTGGACTCCGAAGATCTGGAAGCTATCGAAGCCATTCGAAATGCGCAGCGCAATGGGAATATGCTGGAAATCATGTTGCCGGCAGGTGTTCTAACCACCATTTTCCTCGGCAACAACTCCGCACAGGCTGCGTACAATATCCACTCCACGGATTGGGCTCAGTTTGCAGAAGCAATGACCCACATTTCACCGATTGTCAAAAAGAGAATTGTGACCATCTCCCAGATGCAACGTTTACGCGCTGGCTTGTCCTACGAACAGACTCAATTCTGGCGGGCAGTCGAGGCGGGGTGTCAGCCATGAGAATGGGTAAAGCAGCTATTGTTCTGTGTTTAAGTTGGCTTTCCGCATCATGTCAGGCCGGGGATGCGTCTATCTCTCAGCAGTATATCGAGTCAAATATAGAGCGATTGGAAGCGGCGATCGTGAGGTGTGATTCAAAGGCTGCTGAAAACGGCATGCCGGATTCAGACGTTTTCGATCTACTCCGGCAGTACGAGTATGAAGAAGTGCGAGTCTTTCTTATTACCCGAAGTGCGGCGATGGCGAATGAGTGCCAAAAGCCCCACCTGACTGATTTGGCATACACAATCGGCATGCTAGAGGCATCTACTGCCTACGCTGAGGTCGAGGATTTGATTTCCAGCGTGAAACCCCTGATGTATGGAAAGGAAACGTGGGCGCTCAAGGAAAGGTATCTTCAGTTGCCTGACGACATGAAGAAAAATCTCGAGTCGATACCGTACTTCCAGAAGCCTTTTCGTGATATTCCGATAATCGAAAGGCTGGAATCTGCGAATGGGCTGTAAAAATTCGCTGTACATGGATGGCTGATACGCCGCTCCGTTCTGTAAAAACCATCGGTGAGCTTCGCATTAACGTCCACGGAAAACCTGAGTGAAATTCGAAGTATCGAGCAAGCTTGAAATCAGTCCAGATGAGGTCAGCGAGCTTCTCACCATGAGAGGAGTAAACTCGGAGCTGAGCCCTCTTATACGCATGACCGCGTCTCCCCAATGGGCTAACCGACCGATCTTCGAGTGGCCTACGGGGCGAGTGCTTTTTTCGAGCTGGATACTGCTTTTTGGGATCATCCCGATCGACAGGCACACGTTCTTTTTCCAGAGCATGGATCGTCAACGGGGTTTTGCGGAGACGTCCTACTCTTTAACCAACAAGTTGTGGCATCACTGTAGGGATATTGATTGTAGTGGGGCAAACTGTCTGGTTACCGATACTGTTGAGTTCCAATGCAGAGTGCCCCTACTGACATACCTTCTCGCGCCAGCTTACCGGTTCGTCTTTCGGCACCGTCACAAGGTGCTAAGGTCATGCTATGGGGGCAGTGCAGCTTAACCAGTCAACTAACTGTAGTTCCGCCGGTGCTGCAGGAAAGGGATAAAGCCCCATTTCGGCGTTTTGAATCAGGGAGTAGCCATCGATGGAGTGGCGCAAGAACGAATATCTTATCACCGACGACAAATCCCGGGTGCAACTGGATGTTGTCCACCGCTTGCTTGCCGCAACCTATTGGGGGAGCCGCCGTCCCAGAGAAATTGTGGACAGTATGGTTGCTGGTTCCATTTGCTTCAGTCTTTACTGTGGTTCCAGGCAGATTGGTTTCGGGCGAGCCGTCACCGACAGCGCTACGTTTACCTGGGTAGCAGATATTGTCGTTGAGCCGGAGTTTCGGGGTGCGGGGCTGGGGCAGTGGATTATGGAATGTTTGGTTGCGCATCCGGCCATCAAGGGCACTCAAATGGTATTGCAAACCCGTGATGCTCAAGGGTTGTATGAGAAGTTTGGCTTTTCTGGGAACAGTGCTCTCATGAGCACCACAACGTTACTGGTTTATAGAGAGTGATTGAAATCACGGTAGCCTCGGCACTGATCGTCCTGTACTTGGTCTTGAATCGTGAGGATTTCTACGAGGTGCAGGTTGCCTATGCATCAGCTTTCATGGTGATTTATCTGGCGATCTATTTGTACGTTCCCCCCAAACTGGGGATAACGGCTACTCATTTGGGCCATATTTTCGGGTTTGTCCCGGCGGTCTCCTTTGGGGCAATTCTGTTCCCGGAATTGAATGTTCGGTTTCCGGTCGGAGTTACCAGGTTCTGTGGATGGCTTGGGTTGGTGGTGGTTTTCTCAATCCTTTGCGTTTTGAAGGTCTTTGTTTGGTGAGCATTAGCCTTACTGGTGCTCTGTCACCATGTTTGTAAGTGTTTGTATGGGTATATGGTGAAACCACGATGTACTTCGCAGTTGTAACTATGAAGCGGCTTTTGCGGCCGTTTATGGCGGGTGTTCGATGAAATGACGATTTCCATCCCTGGTATAAGAAACAAACATGGCGCCACAACTGCGGATGTGGTTGCAGAGCAGATTGCGCTTTGCAAAGCGAACCTTTTTACAATTGAGAAGGTTGCTTTTTTTCGCAGGCCCAGAGAAAAGCGAGACGAAATCAATCGCAGGTTGAGAGGGTGTCATGATTTCATGGGTATGGCTGGTTCTCGAAAATTCGGCTGTCTCTATCGCGAAGTGGGTCTAAATCCTGAGATCCCAGTAGTCTGCGAACACGCTATTCCGGTATCAGCAATGGTGTCCTTATACGAGGCAGGAATTCCCTTTGAGGAGTTAGTATTCTTCCCAGTAGCTCGAATTGCCAGAACCTCAGATCAAAAGTTTGGCCGCCTAGGCCTCACAAAATCTGGGCATGACCTTGAGCGGCCGTTCTTGCGCTACCATACCGCCGGAATAGAGGTTGAAACCCACTTCGGTGAAAAGATTTCCTGTAAGGACTGGAGCATTGAAGATCATTGGAACTTGGTAGATAAAACGCCGGAACTCTCAAACATTCGACAAGAAGTGATGGATAAGCTCTCAGTCGATCAATGTACGGTGTGAAAGCTACGTTACATTTTACGGCTCCGATCTTGAGATTTATACGGCAGAGCCGTATATTCTGGTAATGCTATTCATCGAAACCTCAACGTTCACCAAGCTATTGCCGAACTACCTCACGGACGAGGAATACCGTGGGCTTCAAACCTACCTTTTGCAGAAGCCGGATGCCGGGGATCTAATCAAAGGCTCGGGTGGCGTTCGTAAAGTTCGATGGGCACCAGCGGGTTCGGGAAAGAGCGGTGGTATCAGAGCCATTTACTACTGGAAGAAGTCTGACCACGAGATATGGATGCTCACGCTGTACAGTAAATCAGAGCGCGCCAGCATTCCTGGCCATACGCTCAAGCAGATAGCGGAGGCGATCAAAAATGGGTGACAGGAACCTTGGAGCAGAGATTCTTGACGGTATCAATGAAATCAAGCAATTCAAGAAGGGCAAATTGGCTCTACGAACACATGAGCTTTCTGAGCCCTCACCGCCCAAAGTGATTAGGCTGAAGTTGAATATGTCGCAATCAGCGTTTGCAGGTCTTATGGGAGTGAGCGTGCGAACTCTTCAGGATTGGGAGCAAGGACGCAGGGAGCCACAAGGCCCAGCGGTTGCTCTTTTGCGCATTGCTGAACAACACCCGGAAGTTTTTAATCAGCTTCACTGACCAAGATGAGGTGTCATCAAGCTATGTACCGGATGCCAGAACCCCCGCTTCGCTGTGGCTGTGTCATCGGTGATGGTGGGAGTTGTAAATAATTATGGGCATAGAGATCGCTGACATACTAAAAGAGCATTCCGTCACCTTAGTCTTTGCAGTGATGGTGTCGGTTGTTGGGCTAGCTCTGAAAGTTGCCAAAAGCATTTACGACTTCTATGAGGAGTACATTATTCGTAGATCATATAGGCGAATTGCTGATCTATCCGAGATAGTCAAGGAGTCTGGGCTTCATAGGGATTTTCTAAGTGACTTGAAAAACAATGAGGTATTTAGGGTGGTCTCTGGAATAAAGTCATCACCAAAAAAGTCGAAAGCGTTAATGCGACTTTATTTATCGGGTAACGTTTCTCTTGATAGATTGCAAGGAATCTCGAGGTATTTGGAGCCCTCCTCTGACGGCGGACTAAAGCTGTCGATATCTAGGTTCGAGAAGTTCGCCTCTTTATACTCTTTAGTCTCGGCTTCGATAATTTTCTTTCTTGGTCTTCTGATGGCCACTCAGCTACTGTTTTCAGATAACAGTGTAACCAGCTTCCTAGGAATGTTAGTGATGTTGGTTTTTTCATTCTTGGCAAGGCTTATGTCTAAGGACTTCAGGAATTTGCGAGATGTAAAGAAAATCGATCTCAGCGAGGTATCTAATAACTCACTTGCAGATGAACGCTGATATATCGATTGAGTGAGGCATTGATGTGCCGCGTCACCTGCAGATCATAGAAGAGAATCCTATGACTAAGCATGTCGGTTCCTGCCTGTGTGGCACAGCGAAATTTGAGGTCCATGGGGACTTCGACAGCTTTTACCTGTGTCATTGTGAGTATTGCCAGAAAGATACGGGATCCGCTCATGCGGCAAATTTATTCTCGCAGTCAGCTAAATTGGTCTGGCAGTCGGGTGTAGATGCTGTGACTTCCTTTACGCTCCCTGGCACTCGTCATAACAAAAGCTTCTGTAAGTTGTGTGGTTCGGCATTGCCAAACACTCAGGTCGCAGGTTTGCTCGTTGTTCCCGCAGGGTGTTTGGACACTGAAGTCTCTGTGTTGCCAACTGCGCACATCTTTACATCGAGCAGAGCGGTTTGGGACGAAGCGATTGGAGACGTGCCAGAGTTCGAGGTCCTGCCAGAGTGAGCTAGGATCACATAACCAGAGATTCTTGGCGGAAGAGCATGCTCTGGCGCGTTTAGCAGAGTGAAATATAAAAAACCGTTCAAACCAGCCGGTACTTCGCTGTGTTCGGCACCGGCGCTTTAAAGTAGACGTTACCTCAGTTATGAAACAACAATCGCAATCTGAAGCAAATATTGCCCCCGAGGATCGAGTGGTCCTGTTCGACGGAGTGTGCCGATTGTGTTCCGCGTGGGCGCGGTTCCTCATCAGGTTTGATAGAAAGCGTCGATTCAAGTTGGCGACTGTTCAGTCACCTGAAGGCCAGGCCATTCTGGAATCGCATGGTTTCCCAACGGATTCATACGAAACCATGCTGCTTGCTGAAGGGCCCAACATATACACGAAGTCCTCAGCGTTTTTCAGAGTAATGCTTCGGTTACCATGGCCGTGGCCACTTTTCTGTATTGGCTGGGTTGTCCCCTCAGTCATTCGGGACTGGCTTTACGACCGCATCGCACTAAATCGTTACAAGCTTTTCGGTCGCTATGAAGTTTGTATGATTCCGGATAAAGATCATGATTCGAGGTTCCTGGGCGAGTAGCCCATTTTTTAGCTATGCAGTCTGCCGTGGCGCTATCGCCTTTATTTGGTTCTATCATGGCTTGATTCCGAAACTGCTCTATCCGCATGAGGATGAACTGGCTATGGGGATGGCAGCGGGCTTTTCACCGGCTGGTGCGTTGCAGTTGGCAACTATCGGTGGCGTACTAGAGATCACCATGTCGGCTGTTGTCTTGATATTTTGGCGCCAGCGATGGCCGATAGTCGTTACATTGATTGCAATGATCGGCTTGCTGGCATTTGTGGCTCTGATGCAGCCCATGCTGCTTGGGGCAGCCTTCAACCCTGTGTCAACGAATGTCGCTGTAGCCGCGCTTGCAATCGTTAGTTTGCACCTTCTGAGCGTGGTAGAGAGTGGTAACCACGAGGATTAATGGCGAGCTCATTAGCCTCGGTAACCCAATTTCAGACGGTAGCTTGGTAGTGTATTACCATCAGCTACTCGTGCACCCAGATCAACACGGTAAAGGTGTTGGTAGGAAAATAGTTGAGGCGATGCAGCGGCGAATGCCAAAGATATGGACTTACCCGGCCTTCGTTTGCACGAACTCTCTGGCACCCGGGTGAAGTACTGCGAGAGCTTTGTCTTGAGCCCCTTGGCCTCTCTGTCACGGCGGCGGCTAAAGCATTGGGTGTTAGCCGCAAAACGCTAAGTG
>CAXBLU010000021.1:0-2039 GCA_963976815.1 uncultured Pseudomonadales bacterium
TTAGTTCGGGTGTGCCTGAGAGTTGGCGGGAGGTGGACGGTTATCTATATCGTTAAATGCCTGGCTCCGGCGTTCTTGGGTTTGGTGTTTGGTCACTGGCTGTCAGTTGTCTTCGGGCAGAACACAGCCCTCGGTTTGGCGACGGTTTTCGCGGCCAATTCGGTGTTTGGGTCGCGGGGCCATCCGGCGTAAACATCGGGCTGTTTCCGCTTGTTCAGTGTTCTGGTTCCTAGCGCCATGGGTTGCGCTGGTGCAAAGTATCGGGAGTAGGCATTCAGCATTGGGTGCCGCAATAAATTGCCGGGCAGCTCCGGCATCTAACCAGTCGCAGCAGTTCGTGGCCTACGGCCACCGGACGCCCTTGTCAGGGCGCCGCTGTGCTTCAGCGTTACACCTCACTGATCTAACCTTGAAATTTATACGGCATAGCCGTATATTCAGGCAATGCTATTCATCGAAACCTCAACGTTCACCAAGTTATTACCGAACTACCTCACGGACGAGGAGTACCGTGGGCTTCAAACCTACCTTTTGCAAAAGCCGGATGCCGGGGATTTAATCAAAGGCTCAGGTGGCGTTCGTAAAGTTCGATGGGCACCAGCGGGTTCCGGAAAGAGCGGTGGCATCAGAGCAATTTATTACTGGAAGAAGTCTGACCACGAGATATGGATGCTCACGCTGTACAGTAAATCAGAGCGCGCCAGCATTCCTGGCCATACGCTCAAGCAGATAGCGGAGGCAATCAAAAATGGGTGACAGGAACCTTGGGACAGAGATTCTTGATGGTATTAACGAAATCAAGCAGTTCAAGAAGGGCAAATTGGCTTTACGAACCCATGAGCTGTCAGAGCCTTCACCGCCGAAAGTGATCAGGCTGAAGTTGAACATGTCGCAATCTGCATTTGCCGGTCTTATGGGCGTGAGTGTACGAACGCTTCAGGATTGGGAGCAGGGTCGTCGTGAGCCGCAGGGGCCTGCCGTTGCGCTTCTGCGCATTGCTGAGCAACACCCGGAAGTTTTCAATCAGCTTCACTGACCAAAGTGAGGTGTAACCAGGCCATGCACCGGATGCCAAAACCTCCGCTTCGCTGCGGTTCTGTCACCGGTGATGGCGGGCGTTAACGGGCCAGATCTACTCTGCTTGCGGCTCGTCTATTGTCTGGTTTACCATCACGGAGGTGTAACATAAGGAATGTGTTTCTATGAATGTAAAAGTAACTCGCCAAGCCTTCACAATATTTTTTGTTTCGCTTTTTTTGACTGCATGTTCAGCATTTAGTTCTCCGAGCGAAAATTCTGAGGTGGAAAATCATTCACTTTCGGAAGTTATTTTGTCTCCTGATCTGCGCATCGATCTACCAAGACCAGTAAAGAATTTAATATTCAGAAATGACCTCATAATACTTCAGTTTTATGAAGCCGGTTCTAGCCTGTCGGTCCAGGGTGATATTTCCTCATTTGATATTGGTGGGTATGGAGATGACCTTGATGCTGCATATATTCTTAGGCGAATATATGATACTTCATTTTACTTCGATGATGACGATTTAAATGAAAAGCTAAAGTCTAGTCGCCTAGCTTTTGGTATTGAAGCTGGTGATTCAAAAGTTGTTGCAAAAAAAGAAGCGGAAATATTCATATCATTTGAAAAAGATAACAGCAACTTTGCCTATATCGTTGCTAATAATGATGTATACCTGCTTAGTCATGTAGGTTCTCTTAATGATTTTGAGTGGATTTTGAATAATATTTCATCTGGAGGATAGGTAATGGATTATCAAGGAAGATCAGATCTCAAAGCCATTTTAGTGAGAATTTATGGGAATAGTGTCGCGGGAAGTTGGGAAGCAAGTGAACAAATGTATCTCGCCTTTGTAGAGCTTGTTCGTGCGTCTTCCGAGTGCACGAATGCAGTATCAATGGTCCCAAGTCCATTGCCTATTGGTAGTCCAGTTTCCCGATGGTTAAAAAGGGAGGTCAGAGATACTAATCAGTACAAAAGTAAGCGAACATTATTTATAATGTGATATGTTCTCCCA